>CAWFGJ010000006.1:0-539770 GCA_963815355.1 uncultured Alphaproteobacteria bacterium | reverse complement strand
GAACGACCACATCATAGCCGACACGCTGCTTTGCGCCTGCGCACGGCTGACACGTGGCGGGCGCGGAAATTGATAGGCATCTGCCACGGCATCAAAGTAATCGCCCATTTTCATCTCGTCGTCATCCGTCGCGTGATAGACGCGGCACGGCTTGCCGCGTCGCATCGCCGCCACGCTGATGCGCGCCAGATCGTCTGCGTGGATGTGGTTGCTGTAGCTGTCCTCGGCGGCAATCATTGCGGGAGAACCAGCTTGCAGCCGCTCCAGCGGCAGACGTTCGGCGGCGTAGATGCCCGGCACGCGCAGGATGCTGGCACACACCCGGTTGCGTATCGCCCAGTCACGCACTTGCCGTTCGGCGTCCACCCGCCGCGCGGCACGGGGAGATTTTGCATTCAGTGGCGCGGTCTCGCTCACCCACGCCCCGCCGCAATCACCATATACACCACTGGTGCTGATATACACCAGACGTTCAGGGCAGGCTTTTTGTGACAAGGCGCTGAGCAAATTACGCGTCCGGCTATCAGTTGCGCCACTGGTCGGCGGCGGCGCAAAGTGCAAGACCGTGTCGGCCAGACCCGCGAGCCTTCGCAAACTGGTGCGATCATCCAGATCGCCCATGACAGGCGTGACGCCCAGTTTGCGCAATTTTTCACAATAGGCGGCGTTGCGCACCAGCGCATACACGCGATAGCGCTTAATCAATAAAGGGATGGTGCGCAGCGCAACATCCCCGGAGCCAACAATCAGTATTCGTTTCATGCCCTGATTATGCGTTAAAATTCGACCTTTCGTAAAATCAACTCTACAGTCAATTCATCATGACCTTTCACACCACGATCCAGTGTCCGCAACGCCCGCGGCTCGGTGCCCTGGCCCGATCCCCTGCGCGCCGCCCTGTCGGCCGAAGCAGCGGGGCCGACGGCATCACCGCCCACCTGCGCGAAGACCGCCGCCACATCCGCGACGCCGATATAGAGGCGCTGGTCGCAGGCATCGGCATTCCGCTGAACTTCGCAATGCGCCACCACCGCCGAGATGCAGGCCCTTGCCCTGCGGCTTGTGCCCCATGCCGTCTGCCTCGTGCCCGAAAAGCGCGAGGAACGCACCACCGAGGGCGGTCTGGACGTGGCGGGCGATGAGGCGCGGCTGGCCGACTACATCGCCCCCCCTGCGCGATGCGGGCTGCCGGATGTCCATGTTCATCAGCCACGATCCCCGCCAGATAGAGGCCTCAGCCGCATCGGCGCCGCCGTGGTGGAACTGCACACCGGGCTTTATTCCGAACTCCACGCCGAAGGGCTGATCTCGCAGGCCGATGCGGAACTCTGGGCGCTGCGCAAGGGCGCGGCACTGGCCCATTCGTTGGGCCTAGAGGTGCACGCCGGGCACGGGCTGACCTATGACAACGTCGCCCCCGTCGCCGCCATGCCCGAGGTGCGGGAACTGAACATCGGGCATTTCCTGATCGGTGAGGCGATCTATCTTGGCCTCGGCCCCGCGATAGAGGAAATGCGCCGCCGCATGGATAACGCAAGGATATCTCCATGACCGCAAGAACCGGTGTCTGGCCACTACGCTGTTGCCCGCCTGCTGTTGCTTGCGGGCTCCGCCGCGGCTCAATCCTTGCCGGCCGCCAGCCTTGCCCCCTGTGACGACTGGCGCAGCTCGGTGCAGGCCATTGCCGAACCTTGGGAGGACAACACCCGCCTTTTCGCGGATGGAGAGGTCCGCCTGACGGTCATCGACACGGGGGAACCGGCGGCAGGCTCGTTCTTTCTGCTGATCCTTTCGCCGCCCTATGACGAAGAGGCGGGCGGGCGTCAGTGCCGCGTTCTGTCGCTGGATGAGACGATGGGCTTTGCCGGCCTGACGCTCAAATCCGCGACGGCGCAGTATGATCCGGCCAGCGGCCTTACGGTAACCATCCCCGCAACGCGCTGGCTGCCCGAGACTGACAGCTACACCGACGCCACGCTTTCGGTCACACTGAACCAGTCCGATGGGGCAATTCAGGCCAAGCTGGATTGACCGCATGATCCTCGGCATCGGCAGCGACCTGTGCAACATCGAACGGATCGAGGCGACGCTGGCCCGCTTTGGCGACCGGTTCCTCAACCGGGTGTTCACCGAACGCGAACAGCGCAAGGCCCAAAGCCGCCCGCGCGCCGTTGCTGCCACCTATGCCAAACGCTGGGCCGCCAAAGAGGCCTGCTCCAAGGCGCTGGGCACCGGTCTGCGGATGGGCATCTCGTGGAAGGACATGGCGGTGACCAACCTGCGCACCGGCCAACCCGTCATGCAATTGACCGGCTGGGCGGCTGAACGGCTGGCCAGCCTGACCCCCCCGGCCATGAGGCGGTGATCCATGTCACCCTGACCGATGACCACCCTTGGGCGCAGGCCTTTGTGGTGATCGAAGCCCGCCCTATTCCGCCGCAGCAAACCAGCTGAACTTGACTCCGACCCGACCCGCGCGCATGAAGCGCCCGATCCATCAAAAGGCGTTACCCATGGCCAGCAAGGCAAAAACCGAAAGCGGCATCGTCGAGACCATCAAAACCGTGGTCTGGGCCTTGGTGATTGCGGGTGTCTTCCGCACCCTGTTTTTCCAACCGTTCTGGATTCCGTCGGAATCGATGAAATCCACCCTGCTGATCGGTGACTTCGTTTTCGTCAACAAGATGGCCTATGGCTATTCCAAATTCTCCTGCCCCTTCGGCCTCTGCCCGATCACGGGCCGCATCCTGTTCTCCGAACCCGAACGTGGTGACGTGATCGTGTTCCGCCACCCCGTCAACGGGTCGGATTTCGTGAAACGGCTGATCGGCCTGCCGGGCGACACGGTGCAGGTCAAGAACGGCATCCTGTTCCTGAACGGCGCCGAAGTGCCGCAAACCCCCGATGGCATCTTCACCGAGGTCAAGGAACCGCAGGGCCCGATGGGCAACCAGCCGCGCTGCGCCAATGACCCCGTGGGCCTTGGTGCCATTTGCGAGCGCCCCCGCGCCATTGAAACCCTGCCGGGCGGTCGCCAGCACAGCGTGCTTAACATCGAAGATGATGGCTTTGCCGACAACACCGATGTCTTCACCGTGCCGCCGGGCCAATACTTCTTCATGGGCGACAACCGCGACAACAGCCAGGACAGCCGCTTTTCGCAAGCCGTCGGCGGCGTGGGCTTTGTTCCGGCGGAAAATCTTATCGGTCGTGCGGACCGGGTGATTTTCTCTTCTGCGGGCAGCTCGATGCTGTATTTCTGGACGTGGCGGATGGACCGCTTCTTTGAGGCTGTGAAATGAGCGAGGGCGCGTGAGGCTGTCGGCCGAAACCAAAGCATTCGAGGCCCGCATCGGGCACATGTTTCGTCAGCCCGCGCTGCTTGCGCGGGCTGTCACGCATTCGTCGATCTCGTCCACCACCCGGCCTGACAACCAGCGGATGGAGTTTCTGGGCGACCGCGTGCTGGGTCTGGTCATGGCCGAGGCCCTGCTCAGCGCTGATGGCAAAGCCAGCGAGGGCCAGCTTGCCCCGCGCTTTAACGCGCTTGTCCGCAAGGAAACCTGCGCCGAAGTCGCGCGTGAGATCAATCTGGGTGAGGTGCTGAAACTCGGTCGGTCTGAGATGATGTCAGGCGGGCGCCGCAAAGAGGCCCTGCTCGGTGACGCGCTGGAGGCGATCATTGCCGCCGTCTATCTCGACAGCGGTTTTGATGCCGCCCGCGCCCTGATACTGCGCCTTTGGGGCGACCGCATCAGTGCCGTCGAAGAAGACGCACGCGACCCCAAGACCAGCCTGCAGGAATGGGCCCAAGCCCGCTCCATGCCGCCCCCCACCTACACCGAAACCGGGCGCGAAGGCCCGGATCACCAGCCGTTCTTTACGGTTGAGGTCAAAATTGCCAGCGGCGAGGCCGAAACCGCCCGCGCCGGATCGAAACGCGCCGCCGAACAAATGGCGGCCCGGGCCTTGCTGGCCCGGCTGGAGAATTCCCATGACTGACACACCCGAAACCACCCCGACCCGCGACACCAGCGCCCCGACCCGCGCCGGATTTGTTGCCCTCATCGGTGAACCCAATGCCGGCAAATCGACGTTGCTGAACCGGATGGTTGGGGCCAAGGTCTCTATCGTCACGCATAAGGTGCAGACCACCCGGACCCGTATCCGCGGCATCTGCATGGAAGGCAACGCCCAGATCGTCTTTGTCGACACGCCCGGCCTGTTTCGCCCGCGTCGCCGTCTGGGCGTTGCCTTCCATGCAGATGCCGCGGATACGGGTCCGGGTGGTCTGCACCTTATGCGTGACGATAGAGACCTTGGCCCCAACCATCCGGTTCAGCAACGTCGATTTGCCGGCATTGGGTTCACCGATGAGGGCAACAAATCCGGCGCGGGTCGGGGCGCTGGTGTCGCGGGTCGGGGTGGTTTCGGGTGTGTCAGTCATGGGAATTCTCCAGCCGGGCCAGCAAGGCCCGGGCCGCCATTTGTTCGGCGGCGCGTTTCGATCCGGCGCGGGCGGTTTCGGCCTCGCCGCTGGCAATTTTGACCTCAACCGTAAAGAACGGCTGGTGATCCGGGCCTTCGCGCCCGGTTTCGGTGTAGGTGGGGGGCGGCATGGAGCGGGCTTGGGCCCATTCCTGCAGGCTGGTCTTGGGGTCGCGTGCGTCTTCTTCGACGGCACTGATGCGGTCGCCCCAAAGGCGCAGTATCAGGGCGCGGGCGGCATCAAAACCGCTGTCGAGATAGACGGCGGCAATGATCGCCTCCAGCGCGTCACCGAGCAGGGCCTCTTTGCGGCGCCCGCCTGACATCATCTCAGACCGACCGAGTTTCAGCACCTCACCCAGATTGATCTCACGCGCGACTTCGGCGCAGGTTTCCTTGCGGACAAGCGCGTTAAAGCGCGGGGCAAGCTGGCCCTCGCTGGCTTTGCCATCAGCGCTGAGCAGGGCCTCGGCCATGACCAGACCCAGCACGCGGTCGCCCAGAAACTCCATCCGCTGGTTGTCAGGCCGGGTGGTGGACGAGATCGACGAATGCGTGACAGCCCGCGCAAGCAGCGCGGGCTGACGAAACATGTGCCCGATGCGGGCCTCGAATGCTTTGGTTTCGGCCGACAGCCTCACGCGCCCTCGCTCATTTCACAGCCTCAAAGAAGCGGTCCATCCGCCACGTCCAGAAATACAGCATCGAGCTGCCCGCAGAAGAGAAAATCACCCGGTCCGCACGACCGATAAGATTTTCCGCCGGAACAAAGCCCACGCCGCCGACGGCTTGCGAAAAGCGGCTGTCCTGGCTGTTGTCGCGGTTGTCGCCCATGAAGAAGTATTGGCCCGGCGGCACGGTGAAGACATCGGTGTTGTCGGCAAAGCCATCATCTTCGATGTTAAGCACGCTGTGCTGGCGACCGCCCGGCAGGGTTTCAATGGCGCGGGGGCGCTCGCAAATGGCACCAAGGCCCACGGGGTCATTGGCGCAGCGCGGCTGGTTGCCCATCGGGCCCTGCGGTTCCTTGACCTCGGTGAAGATGCCATCGGGGGTTTGCGGCACTTCGGCGCCGTTCAGGAACAGGATGCCGTTCTTGACCTGCACCGTGTCGCCCGGCAGGCCGATCAGCCGTTTCACGAAATCCGACCCGTTGACGGGGTGGCGGAACACGATCACGTCACCACGCTCGGGTTCGGAGAACAGGATGCGGCCCGTGATCGGGCAGAGGCCGAAGGGGCAGGAGAATTTGGAATAGCCATAGGCCATCTTGTTGACGAAAACGAAGTCACCGATCAGCAGGGTGGATTTCATCGATTCCGACGGAATCCAGAACGGTTGGAAAAACAGGGTGCGGAAGACACCCGCAATCACCAAGGCCCAGACCACGGTTTTGATGGTCTCGACGATGCCGCTTTCGGTTTTTGCCTTGCTGGCCATGGGTAACGCCTTTTGATGGATCGGGCGCTTCATGCGCGCGGGTCGGGTCGGAGTCAAGTTCAGCTGGTTTGCTGCGGCGGAATAGGGCGGGCTTCGATCACCACAAAGGCCTGCGCCCAAGGGTGGTCATCGGTCAGGGTGACATGGATCACCGCCTCATGGCCGGGGGGGGTCAGGCTGGCCAGCCGTTCAGCCGCCCAGCCGGTCAATTGCATGACGGGTTGGCCGGTGCGCAGGTTGGTCACCGCCATGTCCTTCCACGAGATGCCCATCCGCAGACCGGTGCCCAGCGCCTTGGAGCAGGCCTCTTTGGCGGCCCAGCGTTTGGCATAGGTGGCAGCAACGGCGCGCGGGCGGCTTTGGGCCTTGCGCTGTTCGCGTTCGGTGAACACCCGGTTGAGGAACCGGTCGCCAAAGCGGGCCAGCGTCGCCTCGATCCGTTCGATGTTGCACAGGTCGCTGCCGATGCCGAGGATCATGCGGTCAATCCAGCTTGGCCTGAATCGCCCCATCGGACTGGTTCAGTGTGACCGAAAGCGTGGCGTCGGTGTAGCTGTCAGTCTCGGGCAGCCAGCGCGTTGCGGGGATGGTTACCGTAAGGCCGCTGGCCGGATCATACTGCGCCGTCGCGGATTTGAGCGTCAGGCCGGCAAAGCCCATCGTCTCATCCAGCGACAGAACGCGGCACTGACGCCCGCCCGCCTCTTCGTCATAGGGCGGCGAAAGGATCAGCAGAAAGAACGAGCCTGCCGCCGGTTCCCCCGTGTCGATGACCGTCAGGCGGACCTCTCCATCCGCGAAAAGGCGGGTGTTGTCCTCCCAAGGTTCGGCAATGGCCTGCACCGAGCTGCGCCAGTCGTCACAGGGGGCAAGGCTGGCGGCCGGCAAGGATTGAGCCGCGGCGGAGCCCGCAAGCAACAGCAGGGCGGGCAACAGCGTAGTGGCCAGAACACCGGTTCTTGCGGTCATGGAGATATCCTTGCGTTATCCATGCGGCGGCGCATTTCCTCTATCGCGGGGCCGAGGCCAAGATAGATCGCCTCACCGATCAGGAAATGCCCGATGTTCAGTTCCCGCACCTCGGGCATGGCGGCCACGGGGGCGACGTTGTCATAGGTCAGCCCGTGCCCGGCGTGCACCTCTAGGCCCAACGAATGGGCCAGTGCCGCGCCCTTGCGCAGCGCCCAGAGTTCCGCATCGGCCTGCGAGATCAGCCCTTCGGCGTGGAGTTCGGAATAAAGCCCGGTGTGCAGTTCCACCACGGCGGCGCCGATGCGGGCTGAGGCCTCTATCTGGCGGGGATCGTGGCTGATGAACATGGACACCCGGCAGCCCGCATCGCGCAGGGGGGCGATGTAGTCGGCCAGCCGCGCCTCATCGCCCGCCACGTCCAGACCGCCCTCGGTGGTGCGTTCCTCGCGCTTTTCGGGCACGAGGCAGACGGCATGGGGCACAAGCCGCAGGGCAAGGGCCTGCATCTCGGCGGTGGCGGCGCATTCGAAGTTCAGCGGAATGCCGATGCCTGCCACCAGCGCCTCTATATCGGCGTCGCGGATGTGGCGGCGGTCTTCGCGCAGGTGGGCGGTGATGCCGTCGGCCCCGGCTGCTTCGGCCAACAGGGCGGCGCGCAGGGGATCGGGCCAGACCGAGCCGCGGGCGTTGCGGACGGTGGCCACGTGGTCGATGTTCACGCCAAGGCGTTGGCGGGCGGAAGAAAAGGTGGGTGTCGTCATCTGCGTCGTCCTTGTTGCTTGGCGCAGCTTAGGGCGCGGCAGAGCCGTCGTCATCCCCGCCGTGGTGATCTTTGCGCGCCTTGATCCGCGCTTTGGCATCCGAGATCGTCTTGCGCAGGCTGCCGCGCCGTTCGCGCCGTTCATCTGCCTTGGCGGCACGGGATTTCTGGTAGGCCTGCACGATCGGAATGGTGATGTAGTAGCCGATCAGCGACAGGAAAATACCGGGCAGCAGCGCGCCGATGAAATAGGGCAGGTAGATGTCGTGCCAAAAGCGCAGCAGCCCACCCCAGTGCATGGTGTCTTCGGTAAAAATCGCCATGAAATTGCGCCACAAATCGCGCCCGGCATAGCCAAAGGCGCGACCGATGCCATCGGCGGTCAGCGGCATCTGCACGCCCAAAAGCCAGTGGCCAAGGGTCATCGCAAACACGGCAAAGAATGGGGTGGTCAGCGGGTTGGTGTTGAAGGTGCCCAGAAGGGCTGCCAGCACATTGCCGCGCATCAGACGGGCCGCAGCCCAAGCGGCGACGAATTGCAGACCCGGCAGAGGCAGAAAGCCGATCAGCGACCCGGCGAAAATGCCGCGTGCGATTCGGTGCGGCTCATCCGGCAAGCGGCTCATCCGGTGGATGACATAGCGCGTCGCGCGACGAAAGCCGCCCTTGGGGTAGACCATTTCGCGCATCCACGCGAGCCAGCCCAGAGGTTCGCGTCTTTTAAAGACCACCTTCGCCTATTCCTTTGCTGCCCCGTTACTCTGAGGTTTCCGCGTTACATCCCGATGACGGGACACCTGCGCCACATCCGTTTCCGCCTCAAGCGCGGTCATGACCATGTGCAGGTGTTCGACGTTGCGCAGTTCGACATCCACGATCAACCGATAGAAGTCCGGTTTGCGCTCGGTGAACCGCAGGTCCGAGATATTGGCCTTCTGCTCACCGATCAAGGTGCATATCCGCCCAAGCACGCCCGCATCGTTCGATATGGTCAATTCCAGCGCAACCGAGTTCACCGCCTTGTGACGCCCGGCGTGCCAATGCAGGTCCACCCAGCGGTTGGGTTGTTCTTCAAACTCAACAAGGGCGGGGCAGTCGATGGCGTGGATCACGACGCCCTGACCGCGATAGGTGATGCCGACGATTCGCTCACCCGGCAGGGGCTGGCAGCAGGGCGCGCGACGGAAGCTTTGATCGGCGGTCAGGCCCGCGACGGGGCGGGCGGAGTCCACCTCTTCCGTGCCAGCCACGGCCAGTTCGGGATAGAGGGTTTCCACCACCTTGCGCGCGGTGATCTCGGCCGAGCCAAGCTGCGCCAGCAATTCGTTCTCATCCGGCACGCCCAGCATTTTGGCGGCGGTGCGCAGCGCCTTGTCCGTGCATTTCTTGCCGACATGTTCAAAAGCCGAGCGGGCAAGTTCCTGACCAAGCCGCACGAAACGGCCGCGATCCTCTTCGCGCAATGAGCGGCGGATGGCGGCTTTTGCCCGGCCCGTGGTGACGATGTCGATCCAGCTTGCCTGCGGGCGCTGGCCCTCGGCGGTGATGATTTCCACCGACTGGCCGTTTTTCAGGCGGGTCCACAGCGGCACGCGGATGCCGTCCACCTTTGCCGAGACGCAGGAATTGCCGATGCGGGTGTGGATGGCATAGGCGTAATCCAGCGGCGTGGCGCCGCGCGGCAACTGGATGACATCGCCCTTGGGCGTGAAGCAAAAGACCTGATCGGAATACATCTCAAGCTTGACGTTTTCCAGAAACTCGCCGTGATCGCCTTCGTCGAGCCGTTCGGTCAGGCCCGCGATCCACTTGGCGGGATCGACGGCGAAGGGGTTTTTGGCGCGCACGCCTTCGCGGTAGGACCAATGGGCGGCGACCCCGGCCTCGGCCACTTCGTGCATCTCACGGGTGCGGATCTGCACCTCGACCCGCTTGCCGTCACGGCCTGACACAGTTGTGTGTATCGAGCGGTAGCCGTTGGTTTTCGGCTGGCTGATGTAGTCTTTGAACCGCCCCGGCACCGCGCGCCAGCGTTGGTGGATCACACCCAGAATCCGGTAGCAATCGGCGACAGAGCCGCAGATGACCCGAAAGCCGTAGATGTCGGACAGGCGGGAAAAGGCGAGATCCTTTTCCTGCATCTTGCGCCAGATCGAATAGGGCTTTTTCGCGCGGCCATAGACGTCCGCCTCTATCTGGACCTTTTCCAGTTCGGTGCGGATGTCGTTGGTGATCTTGTGAACGACATCGCCCGCTTCGCGCTGCAGGGTCAGGAAGCGGCGGATGATGGAATTGCGCGCCTCGGGGTTCATCACCTTGAAGGACAGGTCTTCCAGTTCTTCGCGCATCCACTGCATACCCATGCGGCCCGCAAGCGGCGCATAGATTTCCATGGTCTCGCGGGCCTTCTGGGCCTGTTTTTCCGGCTTCATAGACCGGATGGTGCGCATATTGTGCAGACGGTCGCCCAGCTTGACCAGAATAACCCGCAGGTCCTTGGACATGGCCATGAACAGCTTGCGGAAGTTTTCGGCCTGCTGGCTTTCGGTGGAGCCAAGTTGCAGGTTGGTCAGCTTTGTGACCCCATCCACCAGTTCGGCAACCTCATCGCCAAACAGGCGCTGGATTTCGGTGTAGGTGGATTTGGTATCTTCGATGGTGTCGTGCAACAGGGCGGTGATGATGGTGGCATCATCCAGCTGCTGTTCGGTCAGAATCGCTGCGACCGCGACGGGGTGGGTGAAATACGGCTCACCCGATTTGCGCATCTGGCCCTCATGCATCTGCAGGCCATAGGAATAGGCCCGACGGATCAGGTCAGCATTGCTGCGCGGATTGTAATTGCGAACCAGGGCGATGAGGTCTTCAACGTCGATCATCACCGCCCCACGCGCCCTTTCGGGGTCAGAGTTCGCCTTGCGCTTCCATGAGGGCGCGCAGCAGCTTTTCCTCGGACATGTCGTCCGTCATCGGGCGGTCAATTTCACCCGACATAAGCAAAGCCATCTGATCGTCTTCCGGCTCATCAACCTCAATCTGAGTCTGATGGCTTTCGATCATCCGCTCACGCAGAGCAGAGGCGATCTGTGTTTCCTCGGCGATTTCACGCAAGGCAACGACCGGATTCTTGTCATTGTCGCGATCAACCGTCGGCAAAGAACCAGACTGGATCTCCCGCGCACGGTGGGAGGCCAGCATTACCAGTTCGAACCGGTTCGGGACCTTGTCAACGCAATCTTCAACCGTCACGCGGGCCATGGGACGCTCCAGTAAGGCAGGGGTCAGGGAAGGGCCTATTTAGGCGTGATCCCGGGGCTTGACAAGCGCATAATCAGAGGGATGCACAGAGTTACAGGGCAACAACCTCTGCCAGCGCCTCTGGTGGCAGTGCATCGCGCATCTGAACGACGGTCAGATGCAGCAGCGGATGGACCCAGTCCGGCGCCACTTCGGCCAAGGGCACCAGCACAAAGGCGCGATCCTGCAGCCGGGGGTGGGGCAGGATCAGCGTGTCGGGCGTGGCCTCGGCCTGTGCCTGCGGCGAAAGATTGCGCCACCGGGTCTGGGTGGCGGGGTCGGGGAAAACCAAATCGTCCAATGCAATCAGGTCGATATCCAGCGTGCGTGCGCCCCAGCGTTTTGACCGCAGCCGCCCGAATTGCGATTCGATCTCATGCAATGTGTCAAGAAATGCGGTGGCTTCCATGTCGTGACGCAACGTCACAAGAACGGCCGCGTTTACATAGTCCGGACCCGCCCCGGCGGGAAAGCAGGGCGTTTTATACAAAGCGCTTTGGGCTTCAAGCCGCAGCACTTTTCCTGCAAGTATGCCAATTGCCGCAGGAATTAGTGCCTCTGGGGGGTGATCGCGCAGCGACTGGTTGCCCCCAAATGCAACCAGGGCGTGCTTTTCTTGACGCGACGTCAATGCTATTCTCTGTCTTAAAGACGGTCTTGCACAGATATGCGGCAAATCGCATATCAGCCCCGTTCACCGTCGTTCTGTCTACAATATGTAAGACATTTAAGGAAGCTGATTGGCGAATAAATTTTTCGAGGGGACACGGCAATGTTTTACAAGGACGAACGGCTTGCGCTGTTTATTGATGGATCAAACCTCTATGCGGCTGCAAAGGCCCTTGGGTTCGACATCGACTACAAGCTGTTGCGGCAGGAATTCATGCGTCGCGGTAAATTGCTTCGCGCATTTTACTACACCGCGCTTCTTGAAAATGACGAGTATTCTCCGATTCGCCCTTTGGTGGATTGGTTGCATTATAACGGCTTCACCATGGTCACCAAACCGGCCAAGGAATACACCGACAGCCAAGGCCGCCGTAAGGTCAAGGGCAACATGGATATCGAGCTTACGGTCGATGCGATGGAGCTGGCACCGCGGGTGGATCATGTGGTGCTGTTCTCGGGCGACGGTGACTTCCGTCCGCTGGTAGAAAGCCTGCAACGGCAAGGGGTTCGGGTTTCGGTCGTCTCGACGATCCGCAGCCAGCCGCCGATGATTGCCGATGAATTGCGCCGCCAGTGCGATAACTTCATCGAGCTGGACGAGCTGCGCGACGTGATCGGTCGCCCGCCGCGTGATCCGCGCCCGCTGGAGCGGGAAGAGATTTCGGTTGATGTAAAGTAAAGTGTCGGAAGCGTTGCCGCCTGTTATGGGTTCGATGGCGTCTGACAGCCAAAGCAAGGGGCCGGTGGAGAAATCCCCGGCCTTTTGCATGCCGCAAGCCGGCGCAAACTGGTGCTACCAGATTGATCATCGCGATGCGTTGATCTGGTTGCAGTTGCCACGCGAAATGCGGCCGCGCGGCAAAGCCCTATATCTCGGATTTCTTGTGGCTGGAGGGATCGGTTTTGCCCTGTTCGAAGGCCAATTGCCGGATGGGTTTGCGCAATTACCGTCGATTGTCGCTGTTATTCTGCTGGTGATCGGAATGCAGGGTATTTGGATTCTGGGGCATAATCTGTGGACGCGGCGTAAAGCGCGGCAGATGATTCCTTATCCCGCCGATTGTGTGCTTGACGTTTGGTCGAACCACCTAGGGTTGCAAACGGCGGGTGCGGTGCGAGACGTGTGGCCAGAGGCCACGCGGCAGGTGGTGACGCTGCCGGGCCATGTCTTTATCGACGATCTGGGTGGGGTCATCATCGTGCCTTTGGCGGCTTTTGGCGGAGATCGGGCGGCAATGGCGGATTTTGCCGCAAGTTGGGACCGCCTGAGCGCTGAGGCCGCACCATAGTGACGCTTTGGGGTGGACCTGCGGGCGCGGGCATCTTACCTCAAAGGCGCCCTTTGCGACGAGGCTGACCATGACCGACCACCCGACCGACCAAAGCACTTTGCCGCCGCTGACGCTGTATCTGGCCGCGCCGCGCGGGTTTTGCGCAGGCGTGGACCGTGCGATCAAGATTGTGGAATTGGCGATCGAGAAATGGGGCGCGCCCGTCTATGTGCGCCATGAGATCGTGCATAACAAATACGTCGTGGATGGGTTGCGCGCCAAAGGGGCGGTGTTTGTCGAAGAACTGGAGGATTGCCCGGTTGACCGCCCGGTGATCTTTTCGGCCCACGGTGTGCCGAAATCGGTGCCCGCTGCGGCGGCTGCGCGGCAGATGATTGCCGTGGATGCGACCTGCCCCTTGGTGACCAAGGTGCATAGCGAGGCAGAGCGGCATCATCTGGCGGGGTTGCAGATGGTGATGATCGGCCACGCTGGTCACCCGGAAACCATTGGAACCATGGGGCAATTGCCGCCCGGTGAGGTGTTGCTTGTGGAAACGGTTGCGGATGTGGCGCGCCTTGAGGTGCGCGACCCGCAGCGGCTGGCGTTTATCACCCAAACGACGCTGTCCGTCGATGATACCGCCGCGATTGTTGCCGCGTTGCAGGCCCGGTTTGTTGGCATTGTCGGGCCGCACAAGGAAGACATCTGCTATGCGACGACCAACCGTCAGGCGGCGGTGAAAAGCATTGCGGGGCGGATTGATGCGCTGCTGGTGATCGGGGCACCGAATTCGTCCAACTCTCGGCGGTTGGTCGAGGTGGGATCCGCCGCGGGCTGTGCCTATGCGCAACTGATCCAGCGGGCCAGCGAGATTGACTGGCGCGCGCTGGAAGGGGCGAAGGCCGTGGGGGTCACGGCTGGCGCCTCGGCACCAGAGGTTTTGGTCAATGAGGTGATGGACGCCTTTGCGGCGCGGTATCGCACCACGGTGGAATTGGTCGAGACGGCGCAAGAGAACATTGAGTTCAAGGTGCCGCGGATTCTGCGTGAGCCTGTTTGATGCGGGCCGGTTCGGCTCGGCCTTAGGCCGGGGGGGCCTGTTCGGCTTTGTCTGGACAGGCCGCCGGGTTTTCCCGAAGATGGGCTGACGGTTCTGACCCCGCCCTGATTGGAAATTCCGGATGTATTTTGCGCGCCTTGTCGCCGTGATCGCCGCCTTGTTGGCCGGGGGGCCGCTGCGCGCGCAAGAGGCAGAGGTGACCTATCCGCAGATGCAGGCTTTGGCCGTGGGCGCGTTTGCGTCGTTGACCGCGCCCTTGCCAGTGGTGGAGCCGCCAGCGGTGGCCTGCGATCTGACGCAGCGCGGCCAAAGCTATGCGCTGTTGTTCGGGGCCGACAGTTTCGGGCCGCAGACCGAGGTGAAGCTGGCGGGTTCGGCCAATTCGGTGGCTTTGCTGGCCGAAGTGCTGACCGCGCGCGGCGTGCCAGAGGCCAATGTGATCACCCTGACCGGGCCGCAGGCGACGCGCGGCGGTTTGACCAGTGCGGTTGAGGGGTTGCTGGGCCGGATGGCCTGTGTCGATTCGCTGGTGTTTTTCGTCAACGCGGTGTCGGCCAATACCCAAGACGTGGCCGGGTTGATGACCGGGGGCTGGTCGGAGGAGGATTGGATCACCACCTCGGCGGGGTCCGATCCGCTGATGCGCGCGATTGTCGAGGCGGGGCCGTTCTTGCTGAGCAACGATTCGGATGCAGCACAGGTGGAGATCCTGTCGGCCTCGGCCCTGTCCGAAGCGATCACCTTGCTGCGCAACCGGGCGGCGCATGTGACCCTGGTGCTGGATACGACCTATGCGGCGGGTTTTGACATATCGGCTCGGCAGATGGCGGCGGATGGGCGGCTGATGTGGCGGCAGAACCTGTCAGAAGCGGTGCCGGGGCAGGCGGCACCGGCGGCAGTGACGGCCACCCCCTTGTCAACGCGGGCGGGGGCGTTTTCGGTGCTGTATTCTGCGGATCGCAGTTCGATGTCGGCAGAGATGCGTCTGCCGGAAGACCGGCCCGATGCGGCGGTCTACGGTTTGTTTGAGTTCAAGTTGGCGGCGGCGTTGCGGGCGGATTCGGCGCTGACCTTGCCGTCGATCGGGCGGCAGATTTCGGGGCTGAATCTGGCGCCCGAGTATCGGCACTACCAGAACCACGTGTTCGAGACGACCGACCCAAGCCTGCCCATTCTGGCCGAGCTGGCCGCAGCGCCCGCGCCATTGCTGGCCGATGCGTCAGCGGTCATTGGCGCAGGGCCGGAGGTGATCCAGATCACCGCGCCGGTGCTGACCCGGTCTGCGACCGCGCTGGACGAGCCGGTGGTGACCATCAAGGGGCGGGTCGAATGGCCGGAAGAGACGCTGATCGTGCTGGTCGGCAAAGAGCAGGCCCTGGCGCGGGGGGACGGGCAGTTTCAGCAAGAGGTGACCTTGAAAGAAGGGGTCAACCGGATCGAAGTGGTGGCGCTGACCCGCGACAACCGCCAGCACAGCAAGGTGGTCGAGATCACCTATTCGGGCGATCCGTCCAGCCTTGAGGGGCAGGGCAAGCGCTATGCCCTGCTGATCGGCAACCAGACCTATGGCGGGGCGACGGGGATGCCCCCCTTGGCCACGCCGATTGCCGATGTAGACGCTTTGGCCGAGGTGCTGACCCGCCGTTATGGGTTTGTGACCGAGGCGGCTTTGCCGAAGGGGGGTGTGCTGCCTTTGGTGTTGAAGGATGCGACACGGGGGCAGATCGAGACGGCCCTGTTCCAGCTAAGCCAGATCGCGGGGGCGGCGGATCAGGTGTTGATCTATTACGGCGGGCACGGGGTGTTTGAGCAGGTGACGGGCACGGCGTTCTGGGTGCCCTCGGACGCGGTGGCGGGGGTGCCGCCCAGCTATTTGTCGGCCTCGGGGATATCGGAGGCGTTGCTGCGGTTGCAGGCGGGGTCGGTGATCGTGATTTCCGACAGTTGCTATTCGGGTGCGCTGATGCGCGGGGCCGAGACGGCAGAGGATTTTGCCGCGCTGACCGAGGCGGACCGCGCGCGGGTGTTGGCGCATCTGGCCGAAAAGCGCAGCCGGGTGTTGATATCATCGGGCGCGAATGAGCCGGTAGCCGATGGCGGCGGCGAGGGGCATTCGATCTTTGCGCGGGCGCTGCTGACCGGGTTGGAAGAGGCCAAGGGGCCAATGGCCGCGCAAGAAGTGTTTGACGATTACGTCTACCCCATCGTCATTGGTCGCGCGGAACAAGAGCCACAATACCGACCGATCGCCAAGTCGGGCCATGAGGGCGGGGATTTCGTGTTCGTGCCGCTGACCCGCTAGGGGTCAGAGCGCCACGATGTGGTTGTCCCAGGCGCGGGGCGCACGGGCCAGCGGGGTAAGCTGGTCGTCCGTCAACGCCAGCACGCCGCCAAAGCCATCGGTGGCAATCATCCCCGCCGCCGAGGCCGCCAAGCCCGACACATCGCCGCGCGGCAGGGCGGCGCGAAAGGCGGAGTCTTCGGCCCGTTCCGCGACGGTGAACAGGTGCAGCCGCCCGCCCTTGGACGAGGATATCGCCACCCGGTTGCCCGTGGGATCAAGGGCGACAGAGGCGGCGTAGCCTTTCATCAAGGCTTGTTCGGTGCTCGGGGCAGACAGCAGCACCGCTGCCGCGCCGCGCTGGTGCAGGCCCAAAAGCGGGGCCTCGGGGTTGGGTTCCCCCTGCCACTGCATCGCGAAGGCCACCAGGCCATCCGGGCGCTGGGCCAGATGGCGGATGGAGTTATGCGCGAGGTCGGGCAGCGTCAGCTGATCCAGCAGGCTGCCGTCATTGGACACATAGCTGAGCGAGGGGCGCATGGTGGCAAGGTTGCCCGTCTCATCCCCGGTTTGCGGGTCGGTGATCAGCCCGCCATTGGCCACCACAAGGCCCGTGCCGTCCGCCAGCCGCAGCAGATCGTGCGGCCCGATGCCGCCGGTCGGCACCTGACCGATGCGCTGCCAATCATCGGCGCGCGACCACAGGCCGAGCACGCCTTCGCTGGTCGCGGCGATATTTTCCACGGTGTAGAGCACGGTGCCATCGGCGGAATAGGTGCCGTGGCCGTTGAAATACTGGCCCTCTGGCGGGGTAAGGGTGGCAAGCAGGCGACCGTCAAGGCAGTCGATCACAAGGGCAAAGGCGCCGGGGCGGCGGGCAAAGGCCACGGCCTCGGGACGGGTCGGGTGGGCGGCTCCGGCATGGCCCCGCGCGGGAAGTGGCACGCGAAAGGCATCCAGCCCATCGGCGCGCAGACCGTACAGGGCAAAGCTGCCGTCGGTTTCCTTTGCGGCGGCCAGAAAGGCCGGGCTGCCTGCATCGGCCCAGCTTAGGGCGGGGGCGGCGGTGGCGGCCAAAAGGGTGGCGAGAAAACTGCGACGCGAGGCCATGTCAGTCGCCGTCCAATGCGTTAAAGCCCGCGCCGACGCTAAGCCGGGTCGACAGGTCATCGTTGACCGCCTGCATTGCGGTCGTCACGGCGTCGTGCAGTTCCTGCAGGCGGAAGCGGCCCGAGTCGGTGGCGACATCGGCAAAGGTCGGGTCGGTGATCTTGCCGGCGGCGTAAAGCACATAGTCCAGCCGGTCAAAGCTTTCGCCGCTGGTTTGGCCCGAGAGGGTTTCCACCAGTTTGCGCACCGCCTGCACCGACTCGGTGACGTTGCGCAGCGATCGGGCGGACAGGCGCGCCTCGGCCCGGTTGGGGCGGGGGCGGTCGGCGGTGCCAAGGGGGCGGCCGATACGGGTGTCGGCGATGTATTCCATTTCCGTCAGGGTGGCGGTGAACAGAATGCGGATCACCTCATCCGGCGCGAGAAACCGGGCGTTTCCCGCCTTGCCCGCGGTAAGCATCTGCGGGCCGTAGACGGTTTGCCAATCGGCCTTGACCGAAGCGGCGGTGGTGGCAAGATCGGCGGTGATCGCGCGGGTCAGCGCGCAGCCGGGGTCTGTCGCGGTGTAGCCGTTGAAGGCGGGGTCGTAGAGCATGGCCTCCAGCGCGAAGAGGCCGCGCGCGGCGACCGAGGTTTTGGCGAAGGCTTCGGCATCGGGAATAGGGGCGGCCAGCAGGGCGGTCAGTTGTTTTGGAGTGGCGCCCTTGAGGTCGGGCCAGAAGGCAATCGCCAAGCCCCGGCCCTGTTCCTCCAGCGGTCCGGCACGGTAGGGCTCTACCGCGAGCCACGCATCAAAGGCCGTGTTATAGGCGGCGCGCAATGCAGGGTTGGTCGCGAGGCAATCGGCCTCGGCGGCGGCATCAAGCGCTTTGGTCGCGGATTCAAGCTGGGCAAAGCCGGGCAGGATCGCGGTATTCAACACCGCCGAGATGGTGACGGATTCCGCGAGCGCATGGCCGGGCAGCAGGGCCACAAGCAGGGCAAGTGTGGGTCTGAGGCGCATCAGAGGCTTTCCAGATAGTGAAGCAGGGCAGCGCGGTCGGCGGGGGGCAGGGCCACGACCGCATCGCGCGCGGCCTGTGCCTCACCACCATGCCAAAGCACGGCTTCCAGCAGGTTACGCGCCCGGCCATCATGAAGATAGAGGCTGTGGCCGTTGACGATCGGGGTCAGCCCGATGCCCCACAAGGGTGGGGTGCGCCATTCGGTGCCAGTCGCGCGGGCCTCGGGGCGGTGATCGGCAAGGCCCTCGCCCATGTCGTGCAGCAAGAGGTCCGTGTAGGGCCAGATCAGTTGAAAGCTTTGCGCGGCCTTACCGTCCAGCCGGGCGGTCACGAATTTCGGCGTGTGGCAAGAGGTGCAGCCGGTGGTGTAGAACACCTCTTTGCCCCGCAGCACCTCGGGTCCGGCGGGGTCGCGGCGGGCGGGGACGCCAAGGTTGCGCGCGTAGAAGGTGACAAGGTTCAACCCTTCGGCGGAAACCTCCAGCCCGTCATCGGCACCGCTGCGGCCATCGGGTGCCGTGCGGCAGGCGACCTGCGCGGCGGTGCAATCGCCCCACGGGTCCGGGTGCAGCGAGGTGGACAGGCCCATATCGCCGGAAAACGCGCCGGCGGATTGTTCCTTGATCGTCGGTTGCCCGGCTTTGAGGCCAAAGCGGCCCAGCATCGGAACCCCGAATTCCGCCGACATCACGATGTTGGCGCGCCCCGAGATGCCATCGCCGTCGGCATCATCGGGATCGGCCTGGGCGAGGATGTCTTCGGCAGGGATCGCCTCTAGCAGGCCAAGGCCGATCATCTGCGGGGCCACGCGGGGCGACAGCATCGCGCCCGCGGCCAAGGGGCCGTAGCCGAGGTCTTCGGCGGTATAGGTGGGCGCGCGCAGGCTTGCGACCTCGCCCCCTGCAAGGGTCACCGGGGTTTCGGTGTAGGTGATGCCAAGGCGGTATTCGGCGGCGTGGCCCGCGATGCCAAACTCTTGCAACTGGCCGCCGTAGACCGGGTCGGGCTGGGTGGCGAGGTAGTCTTTGATCGCGGCGATGTTGTCCGCCTCGGTTCCCGGTAAGGAGATGCGCAGGAACATGGAAACGGATCGTTCGCCGGGATCGGCAGGCGGGTGGCCGCGCCCGTCTTTCAGGTGGCAGTTCTGGCACGAGCGGGCGTTGAACAACGGGCCCAGCCCGTCAGAGGCCAAGGTTGAGGCCGGTGCCGACACCCAAAGTTTGGTGAACAGGCCGTTGCCAAGGTTGAAATCCGCCACTTCCTGATAGCTGAGGTTGCCAGACGGCATCGAGAAGGCGTCGGTCGTGGCGCGCGCGCGGACGGTGGCGGCCCCGGCGGGCTTGTCCTCAAACGCTTCGGGTTTTGTGAAATCGGTGGTGGGGGCGACGACGGCGGCGATGCGGGCCGTCTCGGCAGGGGTGCGGGGAATCAGCGACAGGTGGGGATTGCCAAGGTCTTGCGCGGTCGCGGGGCTGAGCGCCGCAAGGGCGAGGGCCGCGGCGACGGAGAGGCAGGCGACGGAAAGGCGGGCGACAGAAGGACGGGGGGCAAAGGGACGGGGGGCGGTCATCGTGATTTCCCTGAAGGCGTGGGTACTTGGCAAAAACCCGCCCAACGCGCAGAGGCGATGGGCGGGCGATCTGGGGTTATTGGAACACGGCCTCGGGGTTGTCGAGGCTGTCAGAGCCCTCAAAGGCCACCGCGTCCAGCCCAAGCACGCCCACCGCGCGTTCAACTGATTTGGTTTGGGTGACCAGCGCTTCCACAAGCCCCATGATCAGTGCCTCGCCCTCGGTATTGCCGGGGGCAAGCATCATGTCATAGGCCATGCCGCCCGCCGCCGCATCGACCAGCTTTTGCGCGCTGGCCACGGTTGCATCCAGATCGGCACGCAGGGCGGTGTCGACGGCGGGGTCAGCGGCGGCAACAAGATCGGCCAGCGAGGGGCCAGAGGTGACCGTGCCATTGGCGGCAGTATAGCGGCCCACATAGACGTTGCGGATGCCCGTCACGTCATAGAAATGGCTGGCGGTTGTGGTGTCGGAAAAGCAGTCATGCTCTTCTTCCGGGTCGTTGAGCATCAGGCCAAGCTTGATCCGCTGGCCGGCCATTTCGCCATAAGACAGGCTGCCCATCCCGGTCAGGATCGCGCGAAGGGCGGCGGGTTCATCGGCCATGAGCGTGGCGCGGGCCGCGCCTTCGGGCTGCCATTGGGCGGTCATCCACTCCAGATCGCTGACCAAAAGCGCCGTGGCGGCGGTCAGATAGGCAGCGCGGCGGTCGCAGTTGCCATTGGTGCAGGTGGCGTCCTGGGCATAGTCGGTCCAGGGGCGGTTGCCTGCACCCGCGTTGGTGCCGTTCAGGTCTTGGCCCCAGAGCAGAAATTCGATCGCGTGATAGCCGGTGGCGACGTTCGTCTCAACCGCGTCGGCCTCTTGCAGCGTGCCCGACAGCAGGTCGGGGGTCAGGGTGGTGGCGTCCACCGCTTGCCCGGCTATCGCGAAGTTCGGCGTGGCGATGACGTTCAGCGTGGCATATTCGTTTTCATCCGTGGCGCCGCCATAGCCGGGGTCCACATAGTCAATCAGCCCTTCGTCCAGCGGCCAAGCGTTTACCTTGCCCTCCCAGTCGTCAACGATGGCGTTGCCAAAGCGGAACGCCTCGGTCTGCATATAGGGCACGCGGGCGGCGATATAGGCGGTGCGGGCGGCATTCAGCGTGTCTTCCGACGGGGAGGCGATCAATGTGGCCACGGCGTCCTGTAACGCTTTGGCGGTGGTCAGGCTGTCGCCAAAGGTGGCGGAAGCGATATTGGCGTAGGTGGTGATCACCTCAGCCTTTTCCAGTGCGAGGGCGGGCAGCGGCAGGGCGAGGGCAAAGGTCGTGACGGCAAACGGGAGACGGCGGCGCATGGTCTTCCTTTCGGAATGGTCAGTTGGGGCAGGGCGGAAATGCGGGCTCATTTGGTCAGGATCAACTTGCCCGCACGCGTGACACGCAGGGTGTAGATCTGACCCGACAGCACGATGCGGGCTTGGGTGCCGCCGGCCGTCAGATCGGTGGCCAGATGCACGGGTGTGGTGTCTTGCGCGGTATGGGCCGCGATGATCTGGGAAAGCGCGGTCATGGGCGGCACTCAACCCCGTCGAGAAGGCGACCCAGAAGGGCGGCATTGCGCGGGCTTTCATCACACAGCGAACTTAACGGCCCGGCAGATCGCAGCAGATCTGGGGCAAAGGGGCGGGGCGGCCACTGCAAGGCAAAGCGGAACATTGGGGTCTCCTGAGTGGGGGAGCCGGGCTGTCCGTTATTGGATGGCTGGGCGGGTTTCCAGTATCATACAAAAATGATCAGGATAGTCAAACCCGATTGTTTTGATCGGGAATGGCGGAGCCGCGTGTGGAGGCGTGTCGGACCGGGCCAAGTTGCACTGGCCCGAGTCGAATTAGCCCAAGTCGCACCGGGCATGCGTGATAAGGTTAGCCCATCGTCTCAATGCAATGGCGGCGGAAGGCGCGCTTGAGCATGTCGAGTTCCGCGCGCAGAAGATCCACTTCGGCGCGCAGGTCATCTTCCATCGCCACGCCGGTGATGATGGTGAAATGGGTCAGGGTATCGCCGGTCTCTGTATTGCGCAGCAGGAAGGTCTGTACGCCCTCGCTTAGCACATCAGCAGGCACCGGCACCCGCACCAGCCATTCTCCGGGGCGGTCGGGCACGGCGGTCTGGGTGAGGCCGGGCAGGGCGTGTTCCAGATGCACCGCTTCAATCACGGGCGGTGTGCCGCTTGTGCTCAGCACGCCTTCCCAGACGCCTGCCCGGATACGTGTCTTGGTCAATGTCACTTCGGCCATGGCCGCGGTCCTTTCCGGGTCAAAGTTCCGCCCGAGGGCGGCGGCTGAAGGTGACGTCGCGCAAGATGATCTGGTTCATCTCGGGCCCTTCAAAGATCAGGTCCACCCAAAGCCGTTCCACGCGCTTTTCGTTCATCTTGGAGTAGGCGAGATCGAATTCGACCATCACCTCTTCTTCGTTCAACGGCAGTTCCCTTACGATCTGTTCCACGTTCGGGCCGTGTTTGATGTTCAGACGGGCAAAGATTTCCAGCGGCTTTTCCATCTCGACGATCACGTCCATGCGGATCAGGTGCTTTTGCTTCAGCCCCAGCGCCGCCTCATCCGGCAGGTCGAGCACAAGCGACAGAAACGAGCCGTCAAAGCGGAACACGTCCATCCGGTAGCCAAAGGGGGCGATGTCAGCCTCACGGCTGTTGCGGATCTGGCGGACGGTCAGTTCTGAGCGGCGGCAATCGTGGAAAATGGTGGTGCCGGGGAACACCTCGGACTTGCCGGGAACCGAAGAATAGCCCGGAACCGGCAGCGGTCCCTTCCACAGTTCGGGCCGCCACGCCCAATCGGTGCCGATGGGTTTGCGGATCACGTTGGAGCCGATGACCGGCAGGGCCAGCCGATGCTCGGCCTGGTGGATCACCCGGTCAAGGTTGCGGCGCAGCGCGCGGGCGCGGTTGCGCAACCCGCGCAGGTTTTCCAGATCGGTCACAGCGGCCTGATCGCCTGCTTGCCCCCAACGACGCAGCATGCGCCGGTGCAGCAGTTTGTCGATAAACCCTGACATTAGTCCCGCCATTGGCGTTTTGCCCGTCCTTGCCTGCGCCACATTGTTCTTAATGTGGAAACGATTCGTTTATTGCTTGAAAGGGTTAAAGACTCTGCCCATGGCGGTCCACGCAAAAACGGACCGGATCAGGGTTGGTTGGCCTGTTCCAGCGCAGCAAGGCTGCGATCCAGCAGTTTGCGGCCCTCGGCAGGGGGCAGAGGGGCGCGATCAGTGCCAGTCGCGGACAGGGTGACGAGGCGGCCTTTGACCGCGACAACCGCGCGCCAGTAATCCCCTTGGCGGCGGTCGCGGATCAGCAGCATCATCGCGTTGCCCAGACCAACGACTTGCAGCAGTTGCACGTCCCCCGCGCGGCCATCGCGCGACAGCGTGGCGCGGCCTTGGGACGAGCGGAAGAAGGCGGCAAGCGCAGGGCCGCCCGCCGTCATCACGCCACCTGAGGCCGGTTGCCCGACGGAAACGGTGATCACCGCCGCGGCGGCAGACAGGTTGTCGGCACAGCGCCCCATCAGGATCACCGCCGTGTCGCGGCTTTCGCGGCTGGCGCGGCGATCCACGCAGTAGCCCGCAGGCACGCCAACGTTCAGCGCCCCGTTCAAGACCGGGGCGCTGCGCGTCGAGGTAAAGCTGCCCGGCGCGACGCAGGCCACAAGGGTGGCCAGCGTCAACGCAAGGGCGGCAGCGTTATTGGTCCATGTAGACATGCTTTTCGGCCTTCGCACCGGGATGCGTGACCGCGCCGTAACGCGCGCCGCCCACAAGGCGCGCGTATTTGTAGAGCGCGCCCGAGGCATACTGCGTCTCACGCGGGCCTTTCCATTTGGCTTTTCGCGCAGCGAGTTCGTCATCGGTCAGTGCGACCGACAATTCCCCGGTGACAGCGTTGAGCGTGATCATGTCGCCGTTTTCCAGCAGGGCAATCGGCCCACCGTGGGCGGCTTCGGGGCCGACGTGGCCCACGCAGAAGCCACGGGTCGCGCCCGAGAAGCGGCCATCGGTGATCAGCGCCACCTTTTTGCCCATGCCTTGGCCGGAAAGGGCTGCGGTTGTGGACAGCATTTCCCGCATGCCCGGCCCGCCAGCGGGGCCTTCGTTGCGGATCACGATGACCTCGCCTTCTTTGTAGCCACGGTTCTGGACGGCCTCAAACGCGTCTTCTTCACATTCGAACACGCGGGCCGGGCCGACAAAGACTTGCTCGGCAGGGCTCATCCCGGCGACTTTCACGATCGCGCCTTCGGGGGCAAGGTTGCCCTTCAGGCCGACAACGCCGCCGGTTTTGGTGATCGGCGCGTCGATGAAGTGGATGACTTTGCCATCGGGTTCGTGGGTGATGCGGCCCAGCGTCTCGCCCAGCTCTTCGCCTGAAGCGGTCATGCAATCAAGGTGCAGCAGACCCGCGCGGGCCAGTTCCTTCATCACGACAGGAACGCCGCCTGCTTCGAACAGGTCCTTGGCGACATATTCGCCGCCCGGACGCAGGTTTACGAAATAGGGGGTGTCGCGGAAGATGTCGCAGACGTCGAACAGGTCAAAGTCGATCCCTGCCTCATGCGCGATGGCCGGAAGGTGCAGGCCGGCATTGGTGGAGCCACCGGTGCAAGCGACCACGCGCGCCGCGTTTTCCAACGCCTTGCGCGTCACAACGTCCCGCGCGCGGATGTTCTTTTCGATCAGGTTCATCACGGCCTGACCGGAGAAGTCGCTGTATTGGTCGCGGCTTTCGTAAGGTGCGGGCGCGCCGGAGGAATTCAGCAAGGCAAGGCCGATGGCCTCGGACACGCAGGCCATGGTGTTGGCGGTATACTGGCCACCACAGGCCCCGGCCGAAGGGCAGGCGATCCGTTCCAGAATTTCCAGTTCGGCGTCCGACATGGTGCCCGCGGCATGTTTGCCGACGGCCTCGAACACATCTTGCACCACGACATCCTTGCCGTTCAGCCTGCCCGGCAGGATCGAGCCACCGTAGACGAACACGCTGGGCACGTTCAGGCGCACCATCGCCATCATCATCCCCGGCAGCGATTTGTCGCAGCCCGCAAGGCCCACCAGCGCGTCATAGCAATGCCCGCGCATGGTCAGTTCCACCGTGTCGGTGATCGCATCCCGCGAGGCGAGCGAGGACCGCATGCCTTCATGCCCCATCGCGATGCCGTCGGTGACGGTGATGGTGGTGAATTCGCGCGGGGTGCCGCCCGCCTTTTTGACACCCATCTTGACCGACTGCGCCTGACGGTTCAGCGAGATGTTGCAGGGGGCCGCCTCATTCCAGCACGTGGCGACGCCAACCCAAGGCTGGTGGATTTCTTCTTCGGAAATCCCCATCGCGTAGAAGTAGCTGCGGTGCGGGGCGCGCGACGGGCCCTCGGTCACATGGCGGCTGGGAAGCTTGGATTTGTCGAAACGCACGTTCTTCATGGCGGCTCCTTCAGATTGGCTTGGCCAAGGGAATAAAGGGGCCGGAAGGGCACGGCAAGGTGGGATTGCAGGGCAAGCGGGTGGTAGTTGCCCCCGGCCCGCTGTTTCCGCGCCTTGAACGATCCGAGATAATACCCCGGATAGGACGCGCCTCCGCCCCGATCCTGCCTGATTTGGTCTTCAATACGGTCAGATCAACCCACTCTGCTCGCTTGGGGAAAACAATGGACCGATTGACTGAAATGGAAGCCTTTGCCACGGTCGTAGACCAAGGCGGCTTTACCGACGCTGCGAAAAAGATGGGGATTTCGAAATCTGCCGTTTCGAAGCACGTCTCTGCACTGGAAGCCCGCCTTGGTGCGCGGCTTTTGAACCGCACGACACGCCGCGTCTCACCGACAGAGATCGGACTTGCCTATTACGACCGGGCCCGCCGTGTTCTGAACGATGCCGGAGAGGCGGACGCGCTTGTCACCTCGATGCAATCGGCCCCTTCGGGCTTGTTGCGGATTTCGGTGGCGACGGATTTTGGGGTGAACCTGTTGTCACCGATCCTTGGGGATTTCCTGCTGGAATACCCGGACATCACCGTCAACATGGTGCTGAACAACCGCTATGTCGAGTTGATCAGCGAGGGGTTTGACCTTGCGATTCGGGTGGGGGATCTGGAAGACAGCAGCCTGCGCGCCCGCAAACTGACCGAGACAACCAAGCGGATGATCGCTTCGCCGTCGTATTTCCAGAAATACGGACGCCCGATGAAGATCGACGATCTGAACGATCACAAGCTGCTGCATTATTCCAACCAAGCCAACGGCAACGTCTGGAAGGTCACCGCCCCTTCGGGTGAAAAGCGTCAGGTCCGCACGGCGGGCTGGTTGACGGTGAACGACGGGCAGTCTTTGCTGAACGCGGCCATCTCGGGCCTTGGGATCGCCTATCTGCCAAGCTTCCTCTACGCCGATGCGATGAAGCAGGGGCAGGTGGAAGAGGCGATTTCGGGGCTGCCGACCGAGGTTCTGGGCATCTATGCGGTCTACCCGCCGGGACGGTTCACTCAGCCCAAAGTGCGCGCCTTCATCGACTTTCTGGCACGGCGCTATATCGACAAGGGCCCTGACAACTGGTGAGCGCCACTGGCTGACGCAATCCCTACGGAGCGAGCAATTGGGTCGAAGTCGCCATGACTTCGACCCTTCTGTTATTCTGGCGGCCCTCTTCGGTCTGGTTGGAATCGCGCGGGGCAAGGTAGCCCACGCCTTCGGCATCCATCTGTCCGGCAGGAACACCCAACGTGGTGATCAGATACTGGCGCACGCTGGCGGCGCGTGCCTTGGACAGGCCAATGTTCCCGCCAAGGCTGCCGGACGCGTCGGTATGGCCCACCAAAGTGACGCGCCGGGACGGATCGGCTTTCAGCCACGCAGCGAGTTGGCCCAATGTCGGGTAATCCCCCGGTTCCAGATCGGACGAGCCAGAGGCAAAGGCCAGCCCTTCGAGCACCTCAGAGGTGCCCAGTTCCAGACGTTTGCCGATGTCCGTCGCATTCAGCGCCGTTGTACCCGAGCCGCCAGAGGGGGGCGGGGCGATCAGGGAAAACGCGGCCTGATCGCTGTTCGGTTTGGTGATCTGCGGCGATTTGGTGGAGGTGGACAGTTTGGGAAGGGCCGCGCGCCCGCCAACACGTGTGACTTGCACAAAGCTGTCAAGCCGCGAGCGGCTGACGACAAGGCTTAGGAACTCTGGCCCTGCGGGTGTTGCCCGTGACGCCGCGAGATAGCGGAAATCACCAAGATCGACGTGCATGTCCGGTTCGGGCAACACATCGGTGCCATAGCGAAAGTCAAAGCCCCCGCAGGCGGCGGTTTCACATTCATACAGCATCTCAAACCCGGCCGAGGCGAGTTGGCCGCGCAGGGTCTGAATCAGTTCCAACGTCGACAGGTCCGGGGTGTCCAGCCGAAAGGCTTGCTGATCCAGCGCACCTTCGGCCAGGCGGGTCTGCATCTCGCCATTCTGGAAGGGGCCGATCGGCAGGCGGAACGTGGTCATCGGTTCCACCCGTTCCGCCGTGGAATGGGCGGGCGCGGGAAAGGTCAGATCAAGCGGCGCGGCAAGGCTGGTCTGCGTGATGCCAAGGCAAAGGCCCAGACCCAGCCCAAGGCGCGCACCAAAGCGGGGGCCGAAGATCCCGGAAAGGGATACGGCGCGGACCCGCAACGGGTTCAGGGCCCAAGCATTCAGGGGAGCGGTACGAGTCAAATGGTCTGGCCTCTTGAGGGCTCATTTCTGCCGATAGTGATAGTGTCCCACAACTGACATGCCGAGGGAAGCATAGAGCCTGCGTGCCGGGGCGTTCGCCTCTGTCACAACAAGAGACAGTATAGCAGCCCCGTTCTGCTGCGCCCATTGGGCCGCGGCCCGCAAGATATTGTGCGCGGAACCTTGCCGACGTTGGCTGGGCGTCACCTCCAGCGCGTGCAGCATGGCGGTGTCGCCGTGCAGGCCGACATAGGCGACGCCCGCAGCGCGGTCGCGGGCGCGCGACAGAATGCAGGTTTTGGGGCCGCTGGCGCGGTCCATCACGGCAAGGCGGGCCGGGCCAATGCCGCCTTCGGCCCAGAGTTCAGCGGCGACCGACATCGGCGGCCAATGCGGGAAGGTTGTCATCGGTTCCGGGCCGGGAACAAGGGTGGTCACGGGGGCTGCATAAGCCACGACCGGGTCGATCACCCGGTAGCCCTGTGCGGCGAGGGCGGCATCCAACGCCTCATCCCCGTGGCGGATCAGGAACAGCGCTGGCTGATCGAGCGCGGCCATGGCGCTTTCGGCCATGGAAAGATCGGCGGGGGTCCACGGGGCCTCGGCGGTCGCGGCGGACACGCGTTTGCCGCCGCCCTTGCCGTCACGGATCAGGAAGGGGCCTTGGCGGTGGTTGGCGGCAGCGGGCCAGCTGGCCTCCATCACGGCGGCGAGTTGGGCAGGGGTCAGCGGCGGCATGGTCATGCGGGAAACAGCCCGGCGAGTTTGGTCATCGCCTCATCCAGCCGGGCGGGATCGGTGCCGCGGATCACAAGGTTGGTGCCATGCGCGCCGTTGAGCATAAAGGGGTAAGAGCCCATCGACAGATCCGGATAGGCCGCCGCAAGCGCACCGAAGGCGGTGGCGATGTCGCCTTCGCCCCGGTGCACGCGGAGGGTTTGGCTGAGCAGGGGCGCACCGCCCGTAAGGCTGGGGGCCAAAGAGGCGACCATCGCCTGAAAGATATTCGGCACCCCGGCCATGACATGCACATTGCCAAGGCTGAAGCCGGGCGCGATCGACACCGGGTTGTCGATCAGCGTGGCCCCCTCGGGGATGCGGGCCATGCGCTGCCGGGCCTCGTTAAAGGGCAATCCGGCGCGGTCGTAATGGGCTTGCAGCAGGGCCATCGCATCCGCGCGGCGGTCGATGGGCACGCCAAAGGCGGCGGCGATGGCATCGGCGGTGATGTCATCATGGGTCGGGCCGATGCCGCCCGAGGTGAAGACATGGTCATGGGTGGCGCGCAGGGCATTGACGGCGCCAATGATGGCGGCAGGTTCGTCGGCCACGACGCGGACCTCGGCCAGACGGATGCCAAGGCGTGTCAGCTCTGCGGCAAGAAAGTGCATGTTCGAATCGCGTGTGCGGCCTGACAGGATCTCATCCCCGATGACCAGCATGGCGGCGGTTGGGTTGGGCATGGGGCGTTCCTTTCGCGGGTTGCCGGGCGGTCCGGTCACAGGGATGGTATAGGGCGCGTTGACGGGCGTTTCCAGTTCTGCCCGCCGGCTCTGGCAAAACCGTGCTTCATCGCCTATTTAAGGGGGCAACCTAAGCATTCAGGCGGAGCTGAAACGTGGACGATACCCGAGGCCGCATAACCAGAGACGGCATCCGCATCTATGAAGACGCGGATTTTGATGGCATGCGCCGCGCCGGGCAGATCGCCGCCGGCATCCTTGATCAGGCTGCGGAGTTGGTGAAGCCGGGGGTCAGCACGGGCGCTATCGATGATTTCATCCGCGAAGAGATCACCCGGCGCGGCGTTGTTTCCGCGACGATCGGCTACAAGGGGTATCAGCACGCCTCGTGTATTTCGGTCAATCATGTGGTGTGCCACGGCATCCCCGGTGGCAAGATCCTGATGGACGGCGATATCCTGAACATTGATGTGACGGTGATTGCGGATGGCTGGTTCGGCGACACCAGCCGCATGTATGTGGCCGGGCATGCGTCGCGCAAGGCGGAGCGTCTTATTGATGTGACGCATGAGGCGCTGATGCGGGGGATTGCGGCGGTCAAGCCGGGCAACACGTTTGGCGATATTGGTTTCGCCATTCAGTCCTTTGTCGAGGCCAACCGGATGTCGGTGGTGCGCGACTTTTGTGGGCACGGGCTGGGGCGCGTGTTCCATGCGCCGCCGAATGTGCTGCACTATGGCCGGGCCGGTGCCGGGGCCGTGCTGGAAGAGGGCATGTTCTTTACCATCGAGCCGATGGTGAACCTTGGCCGGCCGGAAACCAAGGTTTTGGCCGATGACTGGACGGCGGTGACCCGCGACAAATCCTTGTCCGCGCAGTTTGAGCATTCTGTCGGGGTGACGGCGACGGGGTGTGAGATTTTCACGTCCTCGCCCGCGGGACGGTTCCACCCTACGGGCACGCCGACGACCTGAAGCCAGGCGGCGGGATCGCAAGCGGCAGGCTGTGAAAAGAACGGGGGGCTGTCTGCCCCACGCGTCGGCCTGCGGCCTCCTGCCCCCCGAGGATATTTTCAGACAGAAAATGTCAGAGGTTCAGGAGAGGGGGGAGGTCTTTCATTGCGGTGAAAAGCTGGGCGCCTTCGGCTTGCAATGCGGGGTTGGGGTGGGGCGCGTAGCCGTAGCAGCGGATGCCAGCGGCCTTGGCGGCGCGTGCGCCGGTTGGACTGTCTTCGATCACCACGCAGTCGGCGGGTGCCACGCCAAGTGCGCGGGCGGCGTGCAGGTAGAGATCGGGCGCGGGTTTGGGTTTGCCGAGGGTTTGGCCGGAATAGAGATGGCCTTTGAAGCGGGCGATCAGGCCGGGGTATTGGCCGAGCGTGATCTGCATTTTCTTGTCTGAGCCATTGGAGCCGATGGCGTAGGGGATGGCTTTGGCGTCCAGCGCGTCCAGCACCTGCAGGATGCCGGGGATGAGCGGGGTGTGCTGGGCGAGTTTGCTGTAGAGGCGCTGGTAGAAATCGTCGACCCAGCCGTCGGGCAGCGTCGCGCCAAGTCTGCGGGCGGTGTGAAACAGGCCGGGGATCGTGCCGCCCAGAAACAGCCGGGACATGTCGGCGTCGCTGACGGGCAGGCCATGGGCGGCGAGGTCTTTGGACAGGATCTGAAAGGCGAGCGGTTCGCTGTCGACCACCACCCCGTCGCAATCGAAGAGCACGGCTTTCGGTGTCATGGCTGGTCCGGTTCCGGCGCGCGCAGGAGTGTGACCAGCGTGTCGCCATATTTGCGTTGATCAACCGGGGTGAAGCCGGTCGGCGGGGTGGGGGCTGTGTTTTCCTCCCACACGATGAGGGCGCCCGGCGCGAGCCAGGGGGCCAGCGCGGTCAGGGCGGCTTCACCCATCGCCTTGCCATAGGGCGGGTCGAGGAAGACCAGCGTGAAGGGAGTGCCGGGTGGCTGCCCCGGTTTGGTGGCATCGCGGCGCAGGTGGGTGGTGCGGTCTTCGGCCCGCATCAGGGCGATGTTGCGTTTCAGGATCGCGCTGGCGGCGGCACCGTTTTCGACAAAGCACGCATGGTCGCCGCCGCGGGACAGGGCCTCCAGCCCCAACGCGCCGGTGCCGGCAAAGACGTCGAGCACGGTGGCACCGGCCACGGGATTGCCGTAGCCGCCGTTGATCAGCAGGTTGAAGATCGATTCGCGCACCCTGTCGGAGGTGGGGCGCAGATGGGCCTTGGCGTCGCCTTCCCCCACTGGAGAAAGATGCAGGCCGCGTGAGGTGCCGCCAATGATCCTCATGCTTTCAGCAGGTCTTTCAGGGCGGTGGCGGGGTCTTGGATGGCGGATTTGGCGGGAGATTTCCCCATCTCTATCAGCCGCTTGCCGACCATGTACGCGCGTGGGTCGTTCATGGCGTCCACGGCGAGCAGGGTTTCGCCCTTGAAATACCAGAAGCTGACCGCCTCGGCCTCGGGGCCGCGGGTGACGATGGAGTCATAGCCGGTGTTCAAGCCGGCGATTTGCAGTTTGCAGTCGTATTGATCCGACCAGAACCACGGCTTTGCCTCATAGGGTTTGGCAGCACCGAGGATATTTTCGGCCACGGTTTCGGCCTGGTCGATGGCATTGCCGACCGATTCAAGGCGCAGGCGGCCGCCCTTGTGGGGAAAGCTGGCGCAATCGCCCGCCGACCAGATGTGCGGATCGGAGGTGTGGCCAAAGGCATCTGTCGCGATGCCGTTGTCGAGGGTGAGGCCCGCCGCTTCGGCCAAGGCGGTGCCAGGCAAGATGCCCACGCCCTTGATCACGAAATCAGCGGGCAGTTCGGTGCCATTGGCAAGGCGGACACCGGCGACGCGGGTTTCGCCCAAGATCCGCTCCAGCCCGGTGGATTCAAGGATTTTGACGCCGTGGGACTGGTGCAGCGCGCGGAAGTAGTCAGAGGTTTCCGGTGCGGCCACGCGTTGCAGAATGCGCTGCGCCATTTCCACCACGGTCACATCAAGGCCGAGTTTGGAGGCGACGGCGGCGGCCTCAAGGCCGATATAGCCGCCACCGATGATGACGAGTTTGCGACCCGCGACAAATTCGGCCTTCATCGCGTCGACATCGGCAAGGGTGCGGACAGTGTAGACGCCCGCCAGATCACCGCCGATCGCCGCAGGAAGGCGCCGGGGGATGGAGCCGGTGGTCAGGGCCAGTTCATCGTAGCCAAGGGCTGGCCGGGCCGGATCGGTGAAGGTCAGGCGGCGGTTCGCAGGATCAATCGCTGCGACCTTGGTTCCGGTGATCACCTCGATCTGCTGATCGCGGTAGAAGTCGGCGGGGCGGAGCAAGAGCCGATCTTCTTCCATCTCTCCAAGCAGATAGGCCTTGGAAAGCGGCGGGCGCTGATAGGGCAGAGCGGGTTCATCGCCGATCAGGGTGATCGGCCCGGAATGGCCAAGTGCGCGCAGTTTTGCAACCAAAGATGCCCCTGCCTGCCCTGCGCCCACCACAACTACATGTGTCATTCTTGCCCCCTGCTCTGGTCTTCTTCGTCGCGGAGCCTATAACTCCGTGTGTTGAAAGTACAACGAGCGAGGGACGAATAATGACGATTTCTGTCGGAGATACACTGCCAGAGGCGCGGTTGCTGCGCATGGGCGCAGAGGGAGCCGAGGGGGTTTCGCTGTCGTCTTTGGTGATGGGTCGCAAGGTTGTGATCTTTGGTTTGCCGGGCGCATTTACCAGCACCTGCAGCACGGCGCATGTACCGAGTTTCATGCGGGTGCGGGAAAAACTGCTGAACAAGGGCGTCGAAGAAGTGATCTGCGTGTCGGTGAACGATGCGCAAGTGATGAAGGCCTGGAGCGATGCGACGGGGGCCGGGGAAGCCGGGATTACCTTCCTTGGCGATCCGGGAAGTGAGTTCACCAAGGCGATCGACATGGCGTTTACCGCAGCAGCGGCCGGTTTTTATGACCGATCAAAGCGCTATGCGTTGTGTGCGGAAAACGGCGTGGTCACGGTTCTTCACCACGGCGAAGAAACCAGCGCCTGCGAGATTTCAGGCGGCGAAGCGATGCTGGACGCGCTGTAAGGCGTGCGGTGGGCAGGTCGGGGCCGTCTAGGCGATGCCCCGGCCTGAGGCCCGTGTTTCACACAGGCAGGAAATCGGCTCTGAATGGTCGCGGACCACTGCGGCGTCGCCAGCGGATTTGTCCATCTGCCGGGCAAGGCTGATATCCAGCGATGACAGCCCGTCACAATCATGGGTGATCAGCGTCACATCCACGACGTTGTATTTGTTGGACCATTCCGGGTGGTGGTTCAGCTTTTCCGCGGCCAGTGCCGCGCGGGTCATAAAGCCCCAGGCCTCAGAAAAATTCCTGAACTTCCAGATTTTGCGGATGGCGTCGCGGCCCGGCACCGCCCCCCAGCCCGTTTCACCCAAAGGCGGCAGTTGCGTGGTGCGGTCGTCGGCAGAGAGGCGGTCAGCCATGGGGTCAGCCTTTCGGAAGCAGCGCATCATTCAGCGCGGTCGAACGTTGAAGTGCGGGTCTGTCGCTGAGCCGTGCCCAGTAGTCGGCAAAGACGGGCCGGGGTGCGATGGTCTTGAACCGCATGCCAAAGCCGATCTGGCTGCCGATATACAGGTCAGCAGCGGAAAAGCTGTCGCCGCACAGGTAGGGTGAGGCTGCCAACTGCCCGGCCAGCGTGTCAAGCACACGCTCCATGGAGCCGTATCCGACCATGCCTTGCCGTTCGGCGGGCACCTCGACGCCGAGGGCTTTGTTGGTCACAGCGGCTTCGACTGGGCCTGCGCCGAAAAACATCCAGCGGTAGAAGGCGCCACGGTTGGCGGGCATCAGTCCGGCCTCGGGGAAGGCATCGGCCAGATAGGTGATGATCGCCGCCCCTTCGGTGACGATCTGGCCGTTGTGGACCAAGGCGGGCACCTTGCCCATCGGGTTGATCGCCAGATAGTCGGGGGCTTTCATGCTGGTGGCATAGTCCAACACGCGCGTTTCATACGGTTGGCCGATTTCTTCGAGCATCCAATGGGCGATGCGGCCGCGGCTTTGGGGATTGGTGTAGAAGATCATCTGTCAGTCCTCGGAGGAAACATGGCGGAAAGGGCCGTAGCTGGTCAGAATTTCAATTTCCTGATCCACGGCGCGGCGTTCTTGATCCAGATAGCGGGCGACGGCGCTGCGAAAGGACGGCTCTGCAATGTAATGCAGCGAATGAACCGGGGTGGGCAGATAGCCCCGCGCAAGTTTGTGTTCGCCCTGCGCCCCCGCCTCGACCCGTGCAAGGCCGTGGGCGATGGCCCAATCAATGGCCTTATAGTAGCACAGTTCAAAGTGCAGGCAGGGGTGATCTTCGCTACAGCCCCAGTATCGGCCGAAAAGCGTGTCGCGCCCGATAAAGTTCAAGGCCCCGGCAACGGCGCGGTCCCCGTCAAAGGCAAGCACCAGCAGGATGTCATCGCGCATGGTGCGGTGCAGTTCGTTAAAGAACTGCCGCGTCAGGTAGGGCGTGCCCCATTTGCGCGCCCCTGTGTCTTGGTAAAAGCCCCAGAACGCCTGCCAATGGGCTGGCTCTATTGCGTCGCCGGTCAGGGCGCGGATGGTCAGACCCGCGGCGCGCGCGGTGTCGCGCTCTTTGCGGATCATCTTGCGCTTGCGCGAGGATAGATCACCAAGGAAGGCGTCAAAGCTGGCGTAGCCGCGGTTCAGCCAATGGAATTGTTGGGTAACACGGTGCAGAAGGCCGTTGTGGCCTGCCAGCGCCTCGGCCTCTTCCTGTGTGCAAAAGGTGATGTGCAGTGAGGACAGGCCGTTCTGATCGGCTAGGCCGATGGCGGTATCCACCAAGGGCGCGCGCAAGGCGGGGGCGCAGAGAAACCGTTTGCCGGTGGCCGGGGTGAAGGGCACGGCGGCTTGAAGTTTCGGGTAGTAGCGGCCCCCCGCCCGGTCCAAAGCCTCGGCCCAGCCGTGGTCAAAGATGTATTCCCCTTGGGAGTGGGATTTGACGTAGAGCGGCAAGGCGGCCACGACCGATGCCTCGCGCAGCACCAGCGGGCGGGTCTGCCATCCGGTGCCCTTGCCCGTGGAGCCGGAGGCATCAAGGGCGGTCAGAAACCGGTGGGTGGTGAACGGGTCGATCGGGCGGTTGGTGGGGGGGCCGGGGCTGGCCTCTGGGCAGGCCAGCGCATCCCAGTCTGCTGCGGGAATGTCTGCCATGCCGTTGAGAAGGTCTGCCTGCATCACGCGCCTTGGTTTTGGGGACATTCGGGCGCGTTGCGCCGCCAAAGCCCTGCGGTTCGTTCAATCGGGGTGTTCAAGACGGGGATCGTTCAGGCGTTGAAAGGTGTGTCAGGGCGGCAAAAGGTCAAGCAGGGAATGGCGCGGGATAGGATTCGAAGGTGATGTTTTGTGCCACCTTGCGCGCCTCAGCCTCGGCCTTGGGGGAGCGGATGGTCCAACACAGGATCGCGGCCCCTTGGGCCTTCAGCGCGGCCACACGGGGGCGCGACAGGTCGGCGGCCTCATGGCTGATAAAGCTGGAAAGCGTGCGGTCATAATCCGGGATCAGGCGCAAATGATCGCAGGTGGCGGGTGCAAGCGGTGCCCATTCCGCCGGAACATAGGCCGAGGTGGTCAGCCCCCGCGGAATGGCCGGGGCAAGCCGGGCCATATGGGCAATGGCGTGGGGATTGAAGCTCATCACCGCGACGGGGCCTTGGTAGGCGGCAAGGGCGGTGGCGGTTGCCGCCTCTAGCCGACCGTCGGTCTCAGACATGGTGTCGGTCTGGTCCTTGAGTTCGATCAGCAGCGGCACCTTGCCCGCGACCAGTGCAAGGATCGCGTCCAGCGTGGGGATGGTGTCGGGGCAATCGCGCAGGGCAATCTGGCCCAGTTCGGCGGCGGTGTAATCTTTGACAAAGCCGGTGGCGTCGGTCAGCCGTTCCATCCACTCATCATGAAAGACCATCGCCACGCCGTCTTTGGACAGTTGCAGGTCGATCTCTATGCCATAGCCCGCCGCCAGCGCCGCCCGAACCGCGCCCGGAGAATTCTCCGGGCGGCGGTCGGCGCGGTTGTGATAGGCCCGATGGGCAAGCGGGGTGTTCAGAAAGGCGGCAGGCAGGGGCGCGCGCATCAGCGGATCTCGAACAGGCCTTCGATCTCGACCGCGACGCCCAGCGGCAGCGAGGCCGCAGAGACGGCGGAGCGGGCGTGACGGCCTGCCTCACCCAGCGCGGCCACGAGGAAATCGGACGCGCCGTTGATGACCTTGGGTTGGTCGACGAAATCGGCGGCAGAGTTCACGAAGCCCACCAGTTTGACCGCCCGCACGACCCGCGACAGATCCCCGCCGCAGGCCTTTTTCAGTTGCGCCAGCAATGAGATGGCACAGGTCTTGGCGGCCTCGGCCCCGGCGGCGATATCCAGATCGGTGCCGACCTTGCCTTTGATCAGGCCGCCTGCGTTCTGGCTGATCTGCCCCGAGATGTGGACAAGGTTTCCGACCACCACATACGGCACATAGTTCGCTGCCGGAGCCGGGGCGTCTGGCAGGGTAACGCCCAGTTCGGCAAGGCGGGTTTCGATCGAGGTTCCGGTGGCGGACATGGCTGTTCCCTTTTGGCAAGACAGTGGGTGGAAGATCACCCGTTGCGGTGCAGGCTAGCCGGGGGCGGCGCGGGGGGCAAGGCCGGGCCTTGACCCGGTGAGGCCACTTGACCCCCGTGACGCCACTTGACCCTGTGATGCCAGAAGATACCTTGCGCCGGGCGGCAAGACCCGGCATTGCGCCGAGGCGTGCGGACCTTGCCCGCTTGAAGTTATGGCCCGTTCAAGGCCCCCTTGTCGTTAGCCCCGGAGCTTTACCCATGACCCAACGCCTGCATCTTGTCTTTGGTGGCGAACTGGTTTCCCCGCAGAAAAACGTCTTCAAGGACGTCAGCAAGATCCATATCGTCGGAATGTATCCCGATTACGCAACCGCCTTTTCTGCATGGAAGGCAGAAGCGCAGCGCACCGTAGACAATGCCCATATGCGCTATTTCATCGCCCATCTTCACCGTCTGCGCGACGAAGCCGCACCGGCTGCGGGCGCGGAAGAGCTGGGGCTGTGACGGGCTGACCCATGGCGATCTCGCTCGGTCGCAGGCTTTATAACCTTACCGGCCGACGCGATGCGCCGGGCGAGGTGGATTGGCCAAAGCGCCCGGCGGGGCGCTTGATCTGGCTGGACGGCGCACAGCCGGCGTCCATGCCGGGGCTGGACGCGCTGTCAAACCGACTGATCGAAGAAGACGGCTTTGAGGTGTTGCGGACAGGTGCCGCGGGGGCCCCGATATCCGCGCCCGGCGAAAACATCGCCGAAGTGCGGGATTTTCTGGACCATTGGCAACCGGAATTTCTGCTGATGAGCGGCGGCGAGCTGCGTCCCACGCTTTTGCATGAATTGGAGGCGCGCGGCATCGCCGTGGCCCTTGTCGAGGCGCGCGAGCCGACGTTGATGCGGGGCCGCGACGGCTGGTATCCGGGCCTGTTGCGCGAAGCGGCGCGCGCGTTGCACACGGTCTTTGCCCTTGATGAGACCGCAGCACGGGCGTGGCGCAAGGCGGGCGTTGCCTCCGTTGAGCGCGCGGGGCGGCTGGAAGAGCCCAGTGCGGCCTTGCCGTGCCAAGAGGCAGAGCGGGCCTCGCTGGCCGGTCTTTTGGCCTCACGCCCGGTATGGCTGGCGGCGGCAGTGCCCGAAAGCGAAGAAGCGGCGGTGATCGCGGCGCATCGGGCGGCGGTCGGCTCAACCCACCGGTTGCTGCTTATCCTTGTTCCCCAGCACGCCGAGCGCGCCGAAGCCTTGGCGCAACATATGGAAGATGTCGAAGGCTGGATGGTCGGCCAACGCCGTCTGGAGCAAGAGCCAGAGGTGGATGTTGAAGTCTATGTGCCTGACAGCGCACAGGAATACGGGCTTTGGTATCGGCTGGCCCCGGTGACTTATCTGGGCGGATCGCTGTCGGGCGAGGGTGCCAATCGCAACCCGATGGAGGCGGCGGCACTCGGTTCGGCCATCTTGCACGGGCCGCGGACGGGGGATTTTGGGCTGGCCTTCGGGCGGCTGGGGGCGGCGCGGGCAACGCGCGCGGTTGCGGCACCGGCGGATCTGGCCGTGGCTTTGGATGAGCTGCTGTCGCCGGACCGGGCGGCGCGGCTCGCGGGGGCGGCTTGGGCCGTGGCCTCAGAAGGGGCAGAGGTGACAGAACAGGTCATGGCCCTGATCCGCAGGGTAACCGATGCGGCCCCAAGTAAGGGGAAACGCTGATGCGCACGCCTGCGTTTTGGGCTGGCAAGCCGGGACTGGCCGCTTGGGTTCTGGCACCGCTGGGCTGGATTTACGCAACGATGACAGCGCGGCGCCTTCGGCGGCCGGGCTACCGCGCCGGGGTTCCGGTAATCTGCATCGGCAATCTGAACGCGGGGGGCACAGGCAAGACCCCCACGGCCATCGCTTTGGTTGAGCGGTTATCGGCGCGCGGGGTCGCGGTCATGGTGGTCAGCCGCGGCTATGGCGGGCGGCTGAGTGGGCCGTTGCTGGTAGAGCCGCTGACCCATGCGGCGGCCGATGTGGGGGATGAACCGCTGCTGCTGGCCGCCTTCGCGCCAACCTTTGTGGCGCGGGATCGCGCGGCGGGGGTGCGAGCCGCTGAACAAGCTGGCGCCGAGGTGATCCTGTTGGACGACGGGTTCCAAAACCCCTTTGTTGTCAAGGATATCAGCCTTGTGGTCGTGGATGCCGAAGTCGGGTTCGGCAATGGGTTTTGCCTGCCCGCAGGCCCGCTGCGTGAACCGGTCAAGGCCGGGCTGGCGCGGGCCGATCTGGTTCTGGCGATCGGCCCGGACACCGCGCAAGCCCGCTTTGCCGCGCGTGCGGCGCCGCAGTTGCAGGCGGCGGGCGTGCCCTTGATGACCGGCACGCTTGCGCCTTTGGCGATGGGCATGGGCTGGCGAGGGGAGCGGGTGATCGCCTTTGCCGGGATTGGCCGGCCCGAGAAGTTCTTTGCCACGCTGCGCGCCGAGGGCGCCGAGGTGGTGCGGGCTGTGGCGCTGGAAGATCACCAACCCCTGACCGAACCCTTGCTGCGCCGGATGCAGGCCGAGGCGACAGCGCTTGGCGCGCAGCTTGTCACGACGGAAAAGGACGCGGTCCGCTTGCCGCCCGCCTACCGGATGGCGGTGCTGACCCTGCCGGTCAGGCTGCAGATTGCCGACTGGACCGCCCTTGATGCCGCCCTGGCGCGGGTGGGCATAAGTGGGTGAGCGCGCTGGATTGGGGGCGGGATTTCCGGCAGGGTCTGCGGCCGTCATCCGCTCTTCCAGCGATCTTCTTTTTGTCTTCCTTGGACGAAGACGTAGGCTGACTGGGCTGTTTGGCGATTTTGGCGGTTCGGGCCTTCAAACGGGATCGCCCGGCGCAAGGGTCGGACGCTCCGCGGGGGATATTTAAGGACAGAAAATGGGCTTTCATCTTGGCTTAAATACTCCCGCCGGAGGCGTCTTGCGGCGGCGCGCGGCGGGCTAGTCTTTGCCCCAGTCGGCCGCTTGCATCTCATGCAGGCGCGAGGCGGTGCGTTCGAATTCGAACGAGCCGGTGCCTTCGATGTAGAGCCGTTCGGGGGTTTCGGCGGCGGAGCAGATGAGTTTGACCTTGGCCTCATAGAGCGCGTCGATCAGGGTGACGAAGCGTTTTGCCTCGTTGTAGTTGCTGGACGACAATTGCGGGACGTCTTCAAGGATCAGCACGCGCACCGCCCCGGCGATGGCGAGGTAGTCGGCCGGCCCCAGTGGCTTGGCGCAGAGTTGCCAGAAATCGGCCCAGCCGACGCCATTGGCAAAGCGCGGCAGCTCCACTTTGCGGCCATTCACCGTCAGGATCAGGGGCACACCGGCGGCGCCGCCTGTCAGGTCGGCCCAGATGGCCGCGATCTTGGCACTGGCGCGGCCTGCGGGGTGGAAATAGACCTGCGCCCCGGCCAGCCGGTGTTGGCGGTAATCGGTCGGGCTTTCCAGCGCCACCACGTGCAACCCGTCGTTGAGCATCTGGATGAAGGGCAGGAACAGCGCGCGGTTCAGCCCGTCCTTGTACAGATCCTCGGGCGGGCGGTTGGAGGTGGTGACGATCACCACCCCGGCAGCCAGCAGCTTTTCAAACAGCCGCCCGACGATCATTGCATCTGTGATGTCGTTGATCTGCATTTCATCAAAGGCCAGCAGGCGCAGGTCGCGGCTGACGGCTTCGGCCACGGGCACGATCGGGTCGTCGACACCGGTTTTGCGGGCTTCGTGGATGGCGTGATGGATTTCTTGCATGAAGGCGTGGAAGTGCACCCGGCGCTTGCGCGGCGTGTCGACGGCATCGCAGAACAGGTCCATCAGCATCGACTTGCCGCGGCCCACACCGCCCCAGAGGTAAAGCCCTTTGGGTGGTGCGACCGGTTTGGCGAAGAGCCCGGCGAACAGCCCGATGCGGCGGTCGGCATTGGTTTCGAGCCACAGGCGCAGGTCTTCCAGCAGCGGCAGGACCGCGTGCTGGGCGGGATCGGCGCGCAGTTCCCCTGCGGCGACACGGGCTTCGTAGATCTGGGTCAGTGTATCCGGCATACGGCTGTATACTTTTCGCAGCGGCCTTGGGAAAGCCCGGTTTCTGTTGCTGTTATGCCTAAATTGACCTTGGGTCAGTCGTAAAGTCGGCATTGACGGTTGCTTAAGAGGCTGGCTGGCGACTAGGATCGGAAAAATTCCGCTTTAACCTGCGTTCTGACAGGGGTGTCCCATTATGACCATGATCCGTAATTCTGACCGTTCGGCACTTAATTCTGGCCGCGGCCACCACCGGGCGCGGCTGTTAACCACAACGGCACTGTTGGCGGCGCTCAGCATTGTGGCGGTGCCGGCCTTTGCGGATGTCACGATCACCTACGCGAATGGCGACAATGCCGCTGGTGCAGTCAGCCTGACGGATACCACAAAGCTTTCGATCACGGCCGGGGCAACTGCGACCCAGGCGGGGGTGATCAGTGACGCGACCGTGGCGCAGACGGTTGAGAAGATCGGTGATGGCACGTTGAAGCTGACGGGGGCCAACACCTACGCGGGGGCCACCACGGTTTCGGCGGGCGTGTTGAACATCCAGAACAGCAGCGCTTTGGGCACGACGGCGGCGGGCACGACCGTCGTTTCAGGTGCGGCGCTTGAAGTGCAAGGCGGCATTGTTTCTGCCGAAACCCTGACGATCGGGGGAACGGGCGTTGCCTCGGGCGGCGCTGTTCGGAACATTTCAGGCAACAACGTTCTGCAAGGTGCGATCACCCTGACCGGTGCCACGAAAATCGCGTCGGATTCAGGCCAAATTGACCTCACCGGGGGGGTGACCGGAACGAATACCAACCTGACCCTTGGCGGCGCGGGGGTTGTGTATCTTTCCAACACCGTCAGCCTTGGCGCGGGCACCGTGACCAAAGTTGGTTCGGGCGATGTTTCTCTGGCAGGGACCAATAGCTTTGGGGCGACGACGGTCGAAGGCGGCAACTTGTTTGTCGAAAATGGGGATGCGCTTTCTGATAACGCGCGCCTGACATTGAACAGCGGGACTTTTCTCGGGTTGCTAGACTCAGAAACGATCGGCTCTTTGGCCGGTTCGGGTTCGATTGCTGCCTATGTGGCCAGCACGCTTACCGCCGGTGCCGACAACTCTGACAGCACCTATTCGGGTGTGTTTTATGACGGCGCCGGCGTGGGCAGTCTGACCAAGGAAGGCACCGGCAAGCTGACGTTGACGGGGTTGAACACCTTCTCTGGTGCGACCACGGTCAACGACGGCACTCTTGCGGTGACCGGGTCGGGGATTGTGTCATCAAGCGCGATCCATATTGGCGCGTCGGGCACGCTTGAGGCGGATGGCGGTGCCTTGGCCGGGACGAATGCCATTGATGGCGCCGGGCAGCTCAATGTGACCGGCAACGAGACGGTTGAGAACCTGACCGGCTTCACGGGCGATACCGACATTGCAACGGGCGCGACGCTGACTTTGGCGGGTTCGGCCACCTATGACCTGTCGGGTGATATTTCCGGCGGGGGCAACCTGCTGGTGAACGGTGCGACGGCGACGCTGACCACTGCGGCCAAGACCTATACCGGCACCACAACGGTGCAGTCGGGCGCGTTGGTGGTTGGCGTGGGCATCGCATCAACTCAGCTTGCGGTTTCGGGCGGCACTCTGGCCACGGAGAATGGCGGCTTTGCGGCGGGTTCGGTTGTCGCTGTGTCGGGGACCGGTCTGCTTGATGTCCGCGATGACGACACCATCACCACGCTGACCCAGACCGGCGGCACGGTGGGTGGAGATTCGGTTCTGACGGTGACGGGCAACCTGAGCCAGAACGTCGGCGAGATCGCGTCGGGTGTCACGGTTAATGTCGGCGGGACCAAGACCCTGTCGGGTGGCACGATTGCCGGCACCTTGGGCGGCGCGGGTGCCACCACGATCCAGACCGGGACCACGACGGTCAGCGGCACCATCAACGGCAACGTCACGGTGGCGTTGGACGGCAAGTTGCGGATTGCCAACAGCAATGCGATTTCGGGCAGCATCACCACCACCGGGTCAGTGATCAGCTATGCCGATCTTGTGAATGAAGGCTCGGCGATCATCCTCAATTCCAACAGCACGCAGCTGGAGGTTCTGGCGGCCGACGTGGCAACGCAGTCGGGCGTGATCAGCGAATTGGGCGGGGCGCGTCCGCTGGAGAAGATCGGCACGGGCACGCTGACCCTGTCGGGGGCCAACACCTATACCGGGGCGACGACGGTTTCGGCAGGCACTCTGGCGCTGTCGGGCGGCGCGGCGATTGCGGACACCGGGGCGGTGGTTGTGACCTCTCCGGGTGTGTTGCGGGTTGATACGGCTGAGACCATCGGGTCTTTGGCGGGTTCGGGTGGTGTGACGCTGAACGCGGCGCTGACCACGGGCGGCAATGACACGTCGACCACGGTGTCGGGTGTGATTTCGGGCGCGGGTGCTTTGACGAAAGAAGGCACCGGCACGATGACGCTGTCGGGGGCCAATACCTATGCGGGGGCAACCTCGGTCAACGCGGGCGTGTTGAACATCCAGAACGCGGCGGCTTTGGGCACCACGGCGGGGTCGACCACGGTTGCTTCGGGTGCGGCGCTGGAACTGCAGGGCGGGATCACCACGGCGGAGGCGCTGTCGCTGACCGGGACGGGTGTTGGCAACGCCGGCGCGCTGCGCAGCATCTCGGGCACCAACGCGGTGTCGGGGGCGATCACCTTGGCCGGGGCGACGCGGATCAACACGGACGCCGGGCAGCTGACGCTTTCGGGCGGTGTGACGGGCACGAACACTGGCCTGACGGTTGGCGGTGCGGCGAACACGATCATCTCGAGCGCGATCACCACGGGCACGGGCACGCTGACCAAAGACGGCACGGGCACGCTGACGTTGAGCGGGGCCAACACCTATACCGGGCAGACCTCCGTGAATGCGGGGATTCTGGCGCTGTCGGGTGGCGCGGCGATTGCGAACACCGGGACGGTGGTTGTGACCTCGCCCGGCACCTTGCAGGTCGATGCGGCTGAGACCATCGGGTCTTTGGCGGGTTCGGGTGGTGTCACGCTGAACGCGGCGCTGACCACGGGCGGGAACAACGGGACGACGACGGTTTCGGGTGTGATTTCGGGCGCGGGTGCTTTGACGAAAGAAGGCACCGGCACGATGACGCTGTCGGGGGCCAATACCTATAGCGGAGGCACTACGATCAACGGCGGTATTCTGGAACTGTCGGGCGGGTCGGCGCTTGCCAATGCCGGGGCGGTGGTTGTGACCTCTCCGGGTGTGCTGGAAGTCGACACGGCAGAGACCATCGGGTCTTTGGCGGGTTCGGGCGGTGTGACGCTGAACGCGGCGCTGACGACGGGCGGCAACGACACGTCGACCACGGTGTCGGGTGTGATTTCGGGCGCAGGCGCGCTGACGAAAGAAGGCACCGGCACGATGACGCTGTCGGGCGCCAATACTTACGCGGGGGCCACCTCGGTCAACGCGGGCGTGTTGAACATCCAGAACGCAGCGGCTTTGGGCACCACGGCGGGGTCGACCACGGTTGCTTCGGGCGCGGCGCTGGAGCTGCAGGGCGGGATCACCACGGCGGAGGCGCTGTCGCTGACCGGCACGGGCGTTGGCAACGCCGGCGCGCTGCGCAACATCTCGGGCACCAACGCGGTGTCGGGGGCGATCACCTTGGCCGGGGCCACGCGGATCAACACGGATGCCGGGCAGCTGACGCTTTCGGGCGGCGTGACGGGCACGAACACCGGCCTGACGGTTGGCGGCGCGGCGAACACGATCATCTCGAGCGCGATCACCACGGGCACAGGCACGCTGACCAAAGACGGCACGGGCACGCTGACGTTGAGCGGGGCCAACACCTACACTGGGCAGACCTCTGTGAATGCGGGGATTCTGGCGCTGTCGGGCGGCGCGGCGATTGCGAACACCGGGGCGGTGGTTGTGACCTCGCCGGGCACCTTGCAGGTCGATGCGGCTGAGACCATCGGGTCTTTGGCGGGTTCGGGTGGTGTGACGCTGAACGCAGCGCTGACCACGGGCGGCAATGACACGTCGACGACGGTGTCGGGTGTGATCACTGGCGCCGGCGCGCTGACGAAAGAAGGCACCGGCACGATGACGCTGTCGGGGGCCAACACCTATGCGGGGGCAACCTCGGTTAACGCGGGCGTGTTGAACATCCAGAACGCGACGGCTTTGGGCACCACGGCGGGGTCGACCACGGTTGCTTCGGGTGCGGCGCTGGAACTGCAGGGCGGGATCACCACGGCGGAGGCGCTGTCGCTGACCGGCACGGGCGTTTCCAACGCGGGCGCGCTGCGTAACATCTCGGGCACCAACGCGGTGTCGGGGGCGATCACCTTGGCCGGGGCCACGCGGATCAACACGGATGCCGGGCAGTTGACGCTTTCGGGCGGCGTGACGGGCACGAACACCGGCCTGACGGTTGGCGGTGCGGCGAACACGAACATCTCGAGCGCGATCACCACGGGCACGGGCACGCTGACCAAAGACGGCACGGGCACGCTGACGTTGAGCGGGACCAACACTTACACCGGGCAGACCTCCGTGAATGCCGGAATTCTGGCGCTGTCGGGCGGCGCGGCGATTGCGAACAGCGGGGCGGTGGTTGTGACCTCGCCGGGCACCTTGCAGGTCGATGCGGCTGAGACCATCGGGTCTTTGGCGGGTTCGGGTGGTGTGACGCTGAACGCGGCGCTGACGACGGGCGGCAACGACACGTCGACCACGGTGTCGGGTGTGATTTCGGGCGCGGGTGCTTTGACGAAAGAGGGCACCGGCACGATGACTCTGTCGGGGGCCAATACTTATGCGGGGGCCACCTCGGTCAACGCGGGCGTGTTGAACATCCAGAACGCGGCGGCTTTGGGCACCACGGCGGGGTCGACGACGGTTGCTTCGGGCGCGGCGCTGGAGCTGCAGGGCGGGATCACCACGGCGGAGGCGCTGTCGCTGACCGGCACGGGCGTTTCCAACGCGGGCGCGCTGCGTAACATCTCGGGCACCAACGCGGTGTCGGGGGCGATCACCTTGGCCGGGGCCACGCGGATCAACACGGATGCCGGGCAGTTGACGCTTTCGGGCGGCGTGACGGGCACGAACACGGGCCTGACGGTTGGCGGTGCGGCGAACACGATCATCTCGAGCGCGATCACCACGGGCACGGGCACGCTGACCAAAGACGGCGCGGGCACGCTGACGTTGTCGGCGGCCAACACCTATACCGGGGCGACGACGGTTTCCGGCGGGGTTCTTTCGCTGACGGGCTCTGGCTCGCTGGCGACGGCCTCTGTCACCATCAACGCCGCGACCAAAGTGTCCACCGATGGCGGTGCCTTCGTGAACACCATGCCGATCACCAACAACGGCGAACTGGAGCTGACTGGCGGCGGCGATGAGACCATCTCTGAGATGGACGGGGCGGGCACGGCGGTCTTGTCGTCGGGGTCGGTTCTGACGCTGAACAGCGGCACGTCGGACTTTACCGGGGTGATCTCGGGCCAGGGCGGTCTGCAAGTGGCAGGCGGCATCACCAACCTGACGGCGGCGCAGACCTTTACCGGTCAGGCCAATGTCAGCGGCGGCACCTTGAACCTGACGGGGTCGGGCGCATTGGGCACCACGGATGTGGCGACCTCTGGCACCGGCGCGCTGAGCACCGATGGCGGCGCCCTTGCTTTGGGCACCGTGATGAGCAATGGCGGGTCGTTCACGATCACCGGCGGGCTGGAAACGGTTGCTTCGGTGTCGGGTTCGGGCGCGGTGGCGCTGAACACCGGATCGTTGACGCTGACTTCGGGGACCTCGACCTTGTCGGGTGTGATCTCGGGCGCGGGCACGCTGACGGTTGACGGCGGCGATGTGACGATCTCGGGCGTGGCGAACACCAACACCGGGGACACGAATGTTGCCTCGGGCACCTTGACCCTGACGGGCAATGTGGGCGGCGATGCCAATGTCACCGGCGGCGAAATGGTGGTGAACGCAGGCACGGTAGACGGTGCGACCGAAAACAACGGCGGCACCATCGACATCGCGGGCGGCACCTTTACCGGTGGCCTGACCAACACGGACGGCACTGTTGAGGCCGAGGGCACGATCCTTGGCAATGTCACCAACAAGGATCAGTTCACCGTCACCGGCGACATCACCACCGGCGCAACCGACGTCTATACCAACGATGACGCTGGCGGCATCTTCGACATCATCAACGGCAGCCTCACCGGGTTGCTGAGCTTTGGCAACGATGCCGGCACCGTCAACATCGGGTCGGGCCGCACGCTGGGTGCGACGGCGGTCAGCAATGCCATCGTCAACGAAAGCGGCGCGACGATAATCCTGACCAGCGGCACCATCTCTGGCGCCTTTGTGAACCGCGGGCTTGTGTCGGCGTCGGGTACCTCGGCGATCAACGGCAGCTTCGGCAACACCGGCACACTTGACCTGCAGGACGGTACGACCGGGGATGTGGTGAACATCTCGGGGATCACATCGGGCACGGGGATTTACCAGCTTGACCTGAACCTTTCCACCGGCGCGACCGACCGGGTGAACGGCAATGGCACTGTGATTGGCACGGTGAACCTGCAGTTCCTGACATCGGGTGGTGGCGTGGTGATCTCGCCGGTGACGGTGATGTCGGGTGTTGATGCGGGCGCGGTCTTTACCCAGACCGGTCTGCCGGTTGGTGGCGGTATCCTGTACACCGTCGCCCGTGACGGCGCCGGTGACCTGCAAGTCCTGAGCGACGTGAACCCCGGCTTTGCAGGGGTTGCGGCAGGGGCGGCGCTGACCCAATCGCTGATCGGGTCGGTGGTGAACCGTCCGACCAGCCCATTCCTGAGCGGTCTGGCCGAAGGCGAGAGCTGCTCACACGGGGGCTATGCGCGCTTTACCGGCGGCGTGGCCAGCATCGACGGCACCACGCGGACGGCAAGCAACATCAACCCGACCTCGATCAGTTCCAGCTTCGCGGGGCTTCAGGGTGGCTATGACGTGGGTTGCTATGATGGCCGGTTCTTCAACGGCTGGGATGGCACTGCCGGGGTGATGTTGGGCTATAACGCCGGCAGCACGCAGCAGGGCATCTTCTCGGACCCGGTGGACCGCACGCTGCGGACCTCGCAGGTCAACACCGACTTCTCGCAAAGCTATCTGGGTCTGTACCTGGCGGGCAGCAAGGACCGGATATCGACCGACCTGCAACTGCGCTATGAAAGCACCCAGTTCGATCTGAGCGAACTGGCGCTGGAAGGGCCGGAGTATCTGGTTGGTCTTGACGGGGTCAGCTTCCAGACCGAGACCAGCACGGTCGGTTCGCGTCTGAGCTACCGGGTGGATGTGAATGCCGAGAAGGGGATCAACTTTGTCCCCACAATCGGGTTCAACTCATCGCACACCACCGGGGATACGCTGGTTCTGTCCAGTGGTGAGACGCTGGAAATCGCGGCGTTCAACACCACGGTCGGCTTCCTTGGCGGCACCTTGGCGCAGACCAAGATCCACCCGGATGGCACCTCGGCAATGACCACCTTCGTGTCGGCCAACTACTACCGCGACTTTGGCGGTGAACGGTCGGCCGTGTTCGATCCCGATGGTGCGGGCGTGCAAGCGCCGGTGGATATCGGCATCGACAGCATCGGCGGCTTTGCCGAAGCCTCGATTGGTGTGAACTATGTGAAGATCCTTGAGAATGGCCCGGCCGGTGCCAAGCAGTTGAACGCCAGTGTGCGGGCAGATGCGCGGATCGGTGAAAGCGTGTCGGACGCCTACAGCCTTACCGCGCAGGTTCGTCTGACGTTCTAAGGCCAAAGCAGAAACATCAAGACGCCGGCGCAAACCATCGCGCCGGCGTTTTGCGTTTGTGCTGGCTAAGTTGGCGGGTCTATGTTGAGTGGTTGGCAAAACCGTGCTTGATCCTCAACGGCAGAGGACGCAGGATGGTCTATATATTTTTTTATGCCGCAAGGCTGACTTTGCGGTGTAGTTTGGTGATTGTGGGCCGGTTGACGGCAAAGAGCGATTGAGGGCGAGATGTCTTGGTTCAGCAAGGTCGCGTGGAAGGAAGGGTTGTTCTTGCAACCCCATCACCTTCAACAGAACGACCGCTACGTCGAAAAGCTGCTGGAAGCGCGGACGCGCCATGTTTCCCCCTATCCTTGGGGAATCGAAGAGATGCGCGTCAACCGTGACCGGCTGCAACAGGGCCGGATTGAGTTGGCGCTTGTCGCAGGGATTTTCCCCGACGGCACACCGTTTGACGCGCCCTCTGTGTCGCCTTTGCCGCGCGCCATTGAGGTGCCCGAAGGCTCTGACGGGCTGGCGATTTGGCTGACCTTGCCGGATCAGGTGATGAACGGGCGCGAAGTGGCGATGGAGTCTGAGGCAGAGGCGGCGACGCGCTATCTGTTGGGGGCCGAAACCGTGGCTGACAGCGCCTCGGCCCTGCGGCTGGAGCAGCAGATCGAGATCGCCTCGCCCCGGTTGGAGCTGGACATCCGCGCCACGGCCAAGCCGGGCTATCAGTGCCTGAAGATCGGGCGGATCATCGAAGTGCGCGACAGCGTGGTGATTCTGGATGACGCCTTTCCGCCGCCTTTGCTGACCATCACCGGCCATTCGGTGGCGTTGGGCTGGCTGGACCGGGTGATCGGCTGGGTGGAAACCAAGCTGGAAAGCCTTGCACGCTATGCGGCGGACCCGTCGGCGGCGGGCGGCTTGCAGGCCACGGATTACTTCATGCTGCTGGCGCTGAACCGGGAAATCAACGTTCTGCGCCACCTGCGCAACAGCCGTTATGTGCATCCTGAACGGTTGTTCGAGGAATTGCTGCGCTTCTCGGGTGAGCTGTGGACCTTTGATCAGGACAAGCGCCTTGCCCCGGTTTACGACGCCTATGACCACGCCGATCTGAAAGGTTCGATCGAGCCGGTCGTGCGCGATATTCAGCGGTTGCTCAGCCGGGATGTCGGGCGCGCGACGCGGCTGGAACTGGTGCAGGTGCGGCAGAATTCCTACCTTGCCCAAGTGCCGGACCGGAACCTGTTCCGCGACGCGACCTTTGTGGTCGAGGTGGAAAGCAGTCGCAGCCTGACCATCGTGCAGCAACAGTTTCCGCTCCTGTGCAAGGTTGGCCCGAACACGCGCATGGCCGAGATCGTCAACAACAACTTGCCGGGCATCGACCTTGTGCATTTGCCGACCCCGCCGCGCCAGATCCGGGCGGTGTCGCGCAACGTCTATTTTGTGATCGAAAAGAACTCCCCCCTGTGGCGTGAGTTCTCTAACGCGCCGGCCATCGGGATGCACTTTGCCGGCGACTGGCCGGATCTGAAGATGGAACTCTGGGCGATCGTAGAAAATCGGTCATGAGGCTGAAGGGATGAGGAGCAAGACATGAGCGGCGGGGGCGACAAGGACAAGACGGTGATTGGCGGCCCGCTGCCCGGTGGCATGGCCCCCATGCCCAGCGGCAAGCGTCAGGCGGCACCGAACCAGTCGACGGTCATTGGCGGGCCTTTGCCGGGGGCGGGGTCTTCCGGCGGCTTTGGCGGTGGCGGGGGCTTTGGCGCGCCGCAGCCCGGTGGTTTTGGCGGTGGCGGTGGTTTTGGCGGCGGCGGCGGGGATGGCGGCGACGCCTGGAACCCCGGTGGCGGCGGCGGCAATTATGGCACGCCAGCCCCGGCCCCGGGGCAGTATGGCGGGCAGGGCGGCTCATTCGGCAACCAGCCTTTCGGGCAAGGCCAGCCCCAGCATCGCCCGGCGATGCCCAGTGCATTCGGCGCGACCGAGGAAAGCTTTTTTCCCGATGCCAGCACGGCGCAACCCACGAATTACGACCACGCCGGCCCCAAGATTGACCTGCGCGTGGCCTTGCAGGCCAAGGGGCTTGGCGCGGGCGGGCCGAAAAGCCCGATGCTGGCCGCGGCGGCCAATCTGCTGATCCTGTTCGGCCGTTTGCGCACGCAGATGGTGGAAATGGAAGCCGTGCCCTTGATGGAATATGTCACCCGCGAAATCGAGGGGTTCGAGAGGAACTGCCTTGAGGGCGGGGTGGACGCGCATGAGACGCAGGTTGCGAAATACCTGCTGTGCTCGACCGCCGATGACATTGTGCAGAACATCCCGTCGGGGACTGACCGGCATGTGTGGATTCAATACGCCATGACGGTGCGGTTCTTTAACCGCCGCACCTCGGGCGTGGGGTTCTTTCAAGAGGTGGAAAAGGCGCTGCAGGCGCCCGCGCAGCGGTTCCAACTGCTGGAGCTGGCGATGACCTGTCTGTCCTTGGGGTTTGAGGGCCAATACCGCACCGCGCCCAATGGGGCGGTGGAATTGGCGCGCATCCGCAGCATGATCTACGAAAGCCTGCGCCGGGTGCAGCAGCGCCCGGATGACGACATCTCGCCGCGCTGGCAGCCGGTGGTTCTGGGCGGGCGGCGGCGTTTTGGCGGCACGCCGTTGTGGGTGATCGGCTCGGTTCTGGGGACGGTGTTGATGGGGGCCTATTTCGGCCTGTCGATGCTGATTTCGGGCGAGGGCAACGAGGTATCGCAGCGCCTGCTGACGATGAACCCGACGACGCCGATTGATCTGGTGCGCACGGCGGCCTTTACGCCGATGGTGGTGGATCAGGCCGAGATGATGCCCGATCCGGCCCAGTTGGACAGGCTGCGCGCCGCGATGGCCAAGGACATCGAGGGCGGTCTGGTGACGGTGGACGTCAAGGGCGATTATATCTTTGTGCGGGTCAGCAACGCGGCGCTGTTCGCCTCGGGCAAGGCTGTGACCAAGCCGGAATTCAACGAATTGGCCGGGCGGATCACGCTTGCGCTGAATGCTGAACCGGGGCCGGTGTTGATCGACGGCTATACCGACAACGTGCCGATGAACGGGCGCGGCAAATACAAGAACAACCATGATCTGAGCCTCGCGCGTGCCGAAGCGGTGCGCGATGTGCTGATCAAGGACATGACCGACCCGACGCGGGTCGTCGTGGAAGGCAAGGGCGAAGCCGATCCGATCGGCGACAATGCAACGGCGGAGGGCAAGGCCCTGAACCGTCGGGTGGAGATCATGATCAGGCGTCAAGAGACGCTGGGTCAAGAAGGCTAGGGCGGGGAAGCGGTATGAAGTGGGTTAAGCTTGCTCTGGTCATCGTCGGGTTTCTGGCGTTCTCGTCGGTCGTGTGGTTTGCCGGGGAACTGATCGGATTTGGCGAGTCTCGTCCGTTTGAACCGGTTTGGGTGCGGTTGCTGATCATCGGGACGCTGCTGGCGATCCTGCTGGTCTGGGGCGGGATCAAGCTTTGGCGTCGGCGCAGCGGGCAGCGGGCGCTGGAAAAAGCGCTGGTCGCCGATGATGGGCCTTTGGGCGACGGGCAGGAACTGGCCCAGCGGATGCAGTCCGCGCTGGTGACGCTGAAAAAGACCGGGGGGTCGAAGAGCTATCTGTATGATCTGCCGTGGTATGTGATCATCGGGCCGCCGGGGTCGGGCAAGACCACGGCGCTGGTCAATTCCGAGATCAAGTTTCCGCTGGCCGGGCAGGCGCAGGGTGGGTTGCAGGGCTTTGGCGGCACCCGCTATTGCGACTGGTGGTTTGCCGAGGATGCGATCCTGATCGACACCGCGGGGCGCTATACGACGCAAGACAGTGACAAGGGGGCCGACAGCGCCTCATGGACGGCGTTCCTGAACCTGCTGAAGCGCAACCGGCCCAAGCAGCCGATCAACGGCGTCATTCTGGCGTTTTCGGTCGAAGACCTGATGCGCGCCGACCCCGAAAAGATCACCGCCCATGCCGCAACCGTGCGCGCCCGTCTGGCGGAAATCCATGAGACGCTGAAGGTCGATTTCCCGGTCTATGTGATGTTCACCAAGGCCGATTTGATCGCAGGGTTCCGGGAATTCTTTGCCTCGTTCTCGGCCAGCCGGCGCAAGAAGGTCTGGGGCGCAACCTTCCAGACCGACAGCCGCCGCGAGCAGACCGTGAACCGGGTGGAGGCCGAATATGACGCCTTGGTCGGGCGCTTGTCTGATGAGGTCATCGACCGGTTGAGCGAAGAAGCGGACGGTGTGAACCGCATCGCGATTTTCGGCCTGCCGGGTCAGTTGGCCGAGATGAAGGACGAAATTGCCGCCTTCCTGAAGCAGGTGTTTGAGCCGACGCGGTATAAGACCTCGGCCATTCTGCGGGGGTTCTATTTCACCTCTGGCACGCAAGAAGGCACGCCGATTGATCAGGTGCTGGGTGCGATGGGGCGCAGCTTTGGCGGGCAGAATTCCGCCTCGCTGATGTCGGGCAAGGGGAAAAGTTTCTTCCTGCATGACCTGATGACTCAGGTGATCTTTGGCGAACAGGGCTGGGTCAGCTATGACAAAAAGGCTGTGCGGCGGTCGTCGGTGTTCCGCATTGCGGTGACCACGTCGATGCTGCTGGCCTCGGCGGCGATCCTGTCGGCTTGGGCCTACAGCTATTTCAACAACCGGCAGCTTGTGGCCTCGGCCCAAGCGGCGATGGCGGATTATGAGCTGGCTGCGACCGAGGATTTGCAGGCGACCGAGGTCAAGGACACCGATCTGTTGCGGGTGGGCAATCACCTGCAGCTGTTGCGGACCATGCCCGCGGGCTACGAATCCCCCGAGATCGACGATGGCGACTGGACCCGCGGCTTTGGTCTGTCGCAGCAGGGCGCGTTGCGTCAGGCGTCGCGCGACAGCTATGCCCAAGGGCTGGAGCGGCTGTTCCGCCCGCGTCTGGTTCTGCGCGTGGAAGAGCAGTTGCAGGCCTTTGTCGCGGGCAATGAGACGCTTGCGATCTATGAGGCGTTGAAGGTTTACAAAGCCCTTGGTGGCGCTGCCCCCACGCCGCAGGACGAATTCGTGCAGACTTGGTTCACGCAGGATTGGGAGCAGGTCTCTTACCCCGGTATCAACAACGAATCCGCCCGCGCCATGCTCGGCGCCCATCTGGCCGCGATGATGGAGTTGGATGATACGGTAACGCCGCAGGTCACGCTGAACGCCGATCTGGTCAGCAAGGCCGAGGTTATTCTGGGCCGGATGAGCGTGGTCGATCAGGCCTATTCGCTGATCAAGGCGACCGCGCCCTATTCCGGCTTTCCGGATTTCAGCCTGCTGGAAAGTTCCGGCGCGGATGCGCGTCTGGTGTTCGAGACGGTGGATGGCACCGATCTGGGCGCGATGACCATTCCGGCACTCTATACCTATGACGGATTCAACGGCTTCTTTCTGGATCAATTGGCCGAGGTGGCCAAGAAGATTGAGACGGAGCAATGGGTCATGGGCAAGCAGGCGGAAGAGGCCGATATCAACGCGCAACTCTCTCAGCTTGGCCCGCAACTGCTGCGGCGCTACCGCGAGGATTTCCTCGCCGCGTGGGAGGGGATGTTGCAGAACATCCGGCTGGCCCCGATGGCGGCGGACAAGCCGGCTTATCAGGCGCTGTCGGCGGCCTCATCTCCGGCAACCTCGCCCCTGCTTAAGCTGGTGGAGGCGGTGGTCTATGAGACCGGGCTGACCCAGCAACGCGCGCCCGACACGGCCAGTGCCGATCCGGTTGGCGATGTGACCGATGCAATCGCGGGATCGGGGGCGGCGCTGACCAAGGCGCAGTCGGCGATTGAAAACCAGATCCTGTCACGCACCACCGGTCTGTCGCGGATCGGTCTGGAGCTGGCGCTTGGCACGGCGAAATCGCCGCGGCGGGCGGGGACGGCGGGCGGTGCGGCCGCCGCGGCTTTTGTGCCCGGTGCCGACATTGAGGCGAACTTTACCGATTACGCGCTGCTGCTGGAGGGCACTCCGGGTCAGCGGCCGATTGATGCGATGCTGAAAAGCTTTGGCGACGTGTTGCAGGGGCTGATCATCTCGTCTGAGTTCAATCAGGCGCAGGCGGCGGCGCAGATGCCGATGCTGATCGGGCAGTTGAAGTCGTCGGTTTCCAAGTTGCCGCCCGAGCTAAGCCGGATGGTCAATGCCGCGATTGAGGATTTTGAGGGCAATGCCGCCTCCAGCACCATCGCGCAGATCAATCAGGAGCTGACCAGTCAGGTGGCGGCGGTTTGCACCTCGGTGGTCGACGGCCGGTATCCGTTCTCAAAAAGTCCGTCGCGGCAGGTGCCTTTGTCGGAATTTGCGCAGGTTTTTGCGCCCGACGGCGTGCTGGACCGGTTCTTTAACACCCATCTGGCGGTGCATGCCAATATGGGGGCCGGGGATTGGACGTGGAACCCCGACAGCCCGCTTGCGGCCAAGCTGTCCTTGCAGACGCTGCGCCAGTTCCAGCGCGCGGCGGCGATCCGGGATGCGTTCTTTCCGGGCCGTAGCCCGACGGTCAAGCTGGACGTGACGATCTTGCAGACGGCAGCGCATGACCGGGTGCGCCAGTCGGTGCTGGTGGTCGATGACCAGCCCGTGCAGATGCGCCAGAAGGGCAACACCCCGGTGACGATCACCTGGCCCGGCGGCGGCGGCAACACCGCGTTGCAATTGCTGCCCGAGATCGGCAACCGCGAAAGCCAGAAGGTCTGGCAGGGGCCGTGGGCGTTCTTGCAGTTCATTCAAGAGGGCAGCCCGCGTCAGGTGGGCGACGTGTTGCAGGTCACCCATATCGTGGGCGGGCGCAATATCACCTATGAGATCCGGGTGAACGCGTTGATCAACCCGTTCAACATGGCCGAGCTGCGGGAATTCCGCTGCCCGACCGGGCTGTAAGCTATGCCACTGGGCATCTATGGCAAACATCCGGCGAAGGGCGATTTCCTTGATTTCGGGGTGCCTGCGCCGTTGCTGAAGCAGGTGGAGGCGTGGCTGGACACAGCCTTGGGCGAAGCGCGTGAGGTGTTGGGCGGCGAGTGGGAGGCGATCTGGTCGCGCGCGCCGGTGCTGCGGTTCTGGCTGGGCGAAGGCGTTTGGGGCGGGCCTGTGGCCGGGGTGATGGTCGCCAGCCGGGACAAGGTGGGGCGGCGGTTCCCCTTGGTGCTGTTGGCCAGCGGAACCGATGCGCCGCCGCCGCCGGTGGTGGACCCCGCGCAACCTTGGCATGACGCGGGTGTGGCGCATCTGGCGCGGCTTTTGGCCTTGGGCGATTTCGCCAGCAACGCGCGGTTGCTGGACGGTGCGCCCGTTGCGGGCAGCGCGGATCAACCGGGGCCGGGCGATTTCTGGGCCGTGCGACCCGGAGATAGTCTTGAGGCGCTGTGGTCGGACGTGGCCGTTACCGATCATCGCCGCGCGGCGGCGGGGCGCAGCTATTGGTGGGTCGCGGGCGAGCCAGAGGCCGCAGCGCCCTGGCCCGATGCGGTTGAGCCGGAGCCGGTTGAGCCGGACCCCGCGGACCCGGAACCCGCAGACCCAGAGCCGGCATCCCCCAAGCCGACGGACCCCGATTTGCCAGACCCCGTGGCACCGCCGGGCGATCCGCCAGCCGAGGATGCGCCCGATCCCGTGCCCGAGGTGGCCGATCCGCAGACCCAGCCGGACAGCGACACGGAGGACGATGTTTTCGCCGTGGCCGACGACGGGCCGATGGCGGACCCTTGGGGGCTGGTTCTGCCGGATGTGCCAGAGGATGACAGTTCGCCCTTTGACGCGCCTGCGATGGGGTTTCGGCTGTTTGCGGCACCTGAGGCTGCGGCGCCGCAGGCCAGCGTGGCTGCGGCACCCGCGCCAGATGCACCGCCGCCTCCGCGCGGGCCAGCACTGCGCGCGCCGTTGTGGTCGCAGGTCTGGGCGGGTGAGGGTTTGCCCTCAGGCGCGGTGCTTGCATGGTTTTTCAGGGGGCATGTGGGCAATGGCTAGGCAGACCCCCTTCTTTACGCCTAAGCTACATGGAAAGTTATTTCCTCGGGAGGTTGGATGATCGAGGCTCCCTTCACATTTGAGACCGGCGCGGCTTCTGACACAGGGCGCGTGCGCAATCATAATGAAGACAGCTACCTGACCCAGCCGGATTCCGGTGTTTGGGTGGTGGCGGATGGTATGGGCGGTCACCACGCGGGGGACTTCGCCAGCCGCAGCATTGTGGAAAGCGTGGCTTCGGTCGGGCGACCGGCCTCGGCCCCTGATCTGCAGGCGCGGTTCATGGACCGGGTTTTGCGGGCCCATATGATTATTCAAGACCAGTCGCGCCAGTTGAATGGTGCGACGGTGGGGGCCACGCTGGTGGCGCTGTTGACCTATGACCGGCATTTCGCCTGCATCTGGTCTGGTGACAGCCGTATCTATCTGATGCGCGGCGGACAGTATCAACAGGTGACGATTGACCACACCGAAGTGAATGAGTTGCTGCGGACCGGGGCGATCACCGAAGAGCAGGCCGCCAGCTGGCCGCGTCGCAACGTGATCACGAGGGCCATCGGCGTTCATGATCGCCCGATGACCGACGAACGCGCCGGGGCTTTGGTGCATGGTGACACGTTCCTTTTGTGCTCGGACGGGTTGACCGAGCATGTCGAAGATCATGAAATGGCCGAGGCGATCAGCCGCCTTGATCCGCAAAGCGCCTGTGATGAGTTGGTGCAGCTGACCCTTTCCCGCGGGGCCAAAGACAATGTGACGGTTGTGGTGGTGCGATGCCGCGACCGGCAGGCAACGCAACAAACGGCAGCGCCGCAGGGTAACCGGGCCGCAGATGGCCGCGATGAATGGCATTTGGATGTGTAAGCGATGACGGATGAGCCACCCAAAACCAGCCCGGGCGCGCCTCCGGTTGAGGGACCCAAGAAGGTCGCCACCACTGTGACAGCGGGCACGCTGATCATGGGCACCTATGAGATTGAAAAGATCATCAACTCGGGCGGCATGGGCGAGGTGTATCGCGGCCGCAACATCCACAATGATGAGCCGGTAGCGATCAAGATCGTGCTGCCAAGCCTTGCCCATGACACCAAGATCGTCGCGCTTTTCCAAAAGGAATCGACGGTTCTGTCACGGTTGAGCCACGAGGCGATCGTGCGCTATCACGTGTTCACCAATGACCCGACGATCGGCCGCCCGTGCATGGTGATGGAGTTCGTGTCCGGCACTGCTTTGTCGGACCGGATTGAGCAGGGGCCGATGTCGCTCGACGATGTGAAGGTGATGCTTAGCCGCGTCGCCTCTGGTCTGGACAAGGCGCACAAGGCCGGGGTGGTGCACCGTGACCTGTCGCCCGACAACGTCATTCTGGAAGGCGGCGATGTCGCCCATGCCAAGCTGATCGACTTTGGTATCGCCAAATCGACCAATATCGGTGCGGGCACGCTGTTGCAGGGCCAGTTCGCGGGCAAGTTCAACTGGGTTTCGCCGGAACAGCTTGGCGCGTTTGGCGGCCATGTGGACGGGCGCTCGGACATCTATTCGCTGGCGCTGATCACTGCCGGGGCAAGCCGTGGCAAAGTGCTGGAGATGGGGGCCTCTATCGTTGACGCGGTGGGCAAACGGTCTTCGGTGCCCGATCTGACCGGGGTGGACCCGGCGCTGGTGCCGTTGCTGAGTTGGATGTTGCAGCCCGATCCGGGTTTGCGGACCGAAAGCATGGCCAAGGTGATTGCCGCGCTGGAAGACCCGTCGCTGATCCCGCAGGCCAAAGCGCCCGAGCCGCCCGCGCCCGACCCGAACCGCACGGTGATCGAGCCGTTGCCCACCTTTCCGCCCACGCCGCAGGTCGTGCAGACCACGCCGCCGATGCAGACAACTCCGCCCGCCGCGATGCCAGCCGAGGAGCCGGAAGACGCCAGCCCCTTCGGCGCGCCCGGCGCGGCCTATAAACCTTTGCCGAATGCCTCTGCTTCGGCAGGCCCGGTTGCGGCGCCGAAAAAGGGCAAGGGTGGCATGGTGGCCGTTCTGGCCTTGCTCGCCGTCGCGGGCGGTGGGGCGGGTGCCTATTACGGCGGCTTCCTGGGCCCGAAACCACCCGCAACCCCGGGGACGGAGGCGGTAGCCGCCACCGAACCCGTGGCAACCCCCGATCCGGCTGTGGATACGGCGGCCACTGATCAGGCAGCCGCAGACAAAGCAGCCGCAGACAAAGCAGCCGCAGACAAAGCGGCGGCAGACACGGCAGCGGCGGACACAGCGGCGGCAGACAAGGCGGCGGCAGACAAGGCCGCTGCGGACGCGGCAGCGGCGAGTGCGGCGGATGCCAAGGCGCAAACCGACGGTATCCGCGCGGCGTTGGGTCTGGCGCAATCGGCCAAGGCCGATGCCGAAAAGGCCGCCGCCGATGCCGCCGTGGAAACGCTTGACGCGCCGGGTGCCAAGGCGCTGGCCGATGCGGCGGCGATTGCAGCTGAAAAGGGCCGCGCTGCGGCTGAGGCGGCAACGGCCAATCTGGCCATGGTGGTCAGTTCTGTCGATGCGGCCAAGGCGACGGGCGTTGTGATTGACGGGCTGGACGCCCTGCGCGGGCAGGCCGAGGCGGATGTAAAGGCGGCAAGCGAAGCCTCAACTGCGGCCAAGGCTGCGGCAGATGCGGCGGCGGCTTCGGCCAAGGTCAAAGCCGACGCGGCGCAGGCGGCTGCCGAGGCGGCGCTGTCGGAAAAGGAACGCGCGGCCAAGCTAGAGGCGGACGCGGCAGCGGCGGCCAAAGAGGCCACCTCGCAGGCCGAAGCCGTGGAAGCGGCGCGGAACATGGCAGAGGGTGCCTTGGCCGAGGCGGAAAAGGCAGCAGCAGATGCCGGGATAGAGGCAATGGACGGCGCAGGCGCGCAGGCCTTGGCCGATGCAGCCATCGCTGCGGCACGCAAGGCGCGTGCGGCGGCGGATGCTGCAACCGCCGGGCTTGTGGTCACCGCCAGCGCGGTTGAGACGGCCAAGCGCGCCGCTGCCCCGGTTGAGGGGCTGGACGCGTTGCGCGACAAGGCCGATGCCGATGCGACGGCAGCGGCCACGGCGGCGGCGGCTGCGGACAATGCGGTGGCTGTGGCCTCCGCCGCGGCCAAGCTGAAGACTGACGCCGACGCGGCAAAGCAGGCCGAGGCCGAAGCCGCACGCAAGGCCGAAGAAGAGGCGGCCAGCGCAGCGGCCAACGCCGATCCGGTCGCCCGGCAAACGGCGTACCTTGCGGCCTATGTCCCCCCCGCCTGCACCGCGGTGCAATTGGTTGAGCCAAAGCCCGAAGGCTTTGCCTTGGCGGGCTATGGTCTGGACACCAAGGCGCTGGAAGCGCTGGATGCCGATTGGAAAGCCCAGACCGGAACAGAGCCTGATATCGCCGTGCGTCTGGTGAATGAGCCGCAATGTTCGGTGCTGGATTTTGCCACCCGCCATACTGCGGCGGAACGGTTGACCATCACGATGACCGGCGATGGCGCTTTGGTGAAAAGCGGCAAGACGATCGAAGGGGTTATCGACGGGCTGAACGGGCGCGATTTTGTGCTGCTGTATATCAGCCCAAGCGGTGGTGCGACCAACATGAAGGACTGGTTGCTGCCCGGTGAAGACGGCACCATGCAGTTCCGCTTTTCGCTGACCCTGTCCAAAGGGCCCTCGCCTGCGCCGCAAATGCTGGTGGCGCTGGTGGGCGGTGAGGCGCTGCCAAAGGCGCTGGAAAAGCTGAAATCTGGTTCTAACGCTGCGGGGTTGTTCAACTATCTGGACAAGCAGATCGACGCATCCGGTGAGGTTCCGGCCGTTGGGCTGGGCTTCTTCCAGTTGGAAGAGTGACGGAATGGTTGGTAAAAGGTCAGAATTCAGACCCCCCCTGTGCGCCAAATCGGGCATCGGTTTGTTGCATGGAGGGGACCGCACATGTAACGTGACAGGTATTGAGGGCGGGATTTTGTCCGCTACATCTCTTTTAACCTTGTCTAGTCGAAAGCGGTAATCGAATGGCCGGACCGGATTCCAACTCAAAGCATAAGAGCAAGTTGACTTTGCCGGCGGGCGCCACCCCGATGCGTTTCGTCGACATTTCGGGTTCTGAAGGCGTCAACAAGCTTAGCAAGTTTTATCTGCGCGGTGTCGCAGATACGGCGGTAGACCTGACCAAGGTGATTGGTAAGGCCGTAGATGTCGAAATTGCGCTGTCGGGCGACCGGTTGCGCAAGATCAACCTGATGGTGGTGTCGGGCCGGTTCGCCGGCGAGTTTGAGACCGGCTTGATGTATGAGCTGGAATTGCAGCCTTGGATCTGGCTTGCGAGCAAGCGGGTGAATGCCCGCATTTTCAGCAAGTTGAAAGCGCCCGAAATCCTGACGCAGATGTTCAACGAATATGCGACCGGTGGTCAGCTTGTCAGCCATCTGAAGGGCGACTACCCGGAACTGGAATACACCGTTCAATACATGGAATCCGATCTGGATTTCATGCTGCGGCTTATGGAAGAATTCGGCATCAACTATCACATTGAGATGCGCGGCGGCGGGCATGATGTGGTGTTGACCGACAAGAATTCGGATTTCAAAGCCGGTGTGACGGCAGACATCAAATACAGTTCAAACGAATCCACCCTGATCACTGGGGGAGAGTTCCTGTCGACACTGTCCGAGCAGCGCAATATCACCTCGGGCAGCGTGCGGATGATCGACTATAACTTTCAGACCGCGACCGCCTCGATGGAATCGACCTCGCAGATCCAGCGGAATTACACCGGTTCGGGCAAAGAGATCTTTGAATACCCCGGTCGCTATACCGTGAACGGCGACGGCGCCAAACTGGCGCAGCGGCGCATTGACGGGATCCGGTTGCCGGACCTGCTGGCACGGGCGGCGGGGCAGGCGTTATCGCTGGCCGCCGGCACCACGATCAATGTCACGGGCCATCCGGATTCGACGCTGAACGGCAAGTATGTGGTGCTGGAGGCCAACCATCACTACAGCGCCAACAGCTATCGCACCGGCCCGAACAAGGGCGCGGACACCTATCGCGGCGATTACGTTCTCATCGGGTTTTCCAACCCGGTCGCGCCGCAGCGCATCACCGCCCGGCCCCGAATGGCAGGGCCGACGACGGCGGTGGTGGTCGATGGCGCCGATGGTTCGGAAGACAGCGACAACCGGATCAAGGTCAGCTTTCACTGGGACCGTGCGGGCGAGTCGATGCCGTGCCGGGTGGCGCAGCCTTGGGCCGGGTCTGGCTGGGGGACGCATTTCATCCCGCGCGTCGGGATGGAAGTGGTGGTGGTGTTCATCGACGGCGATCCGGATCGCCCGATGGTGACCGGCTGCGTTTACAACAGCACAAACAGGGCACCGTGGACGCTGCCCGGTGACAAGTCCATCAGCGGGATGAAATCCGCCACGATGTCAGGCAGTGGCTATAACGAGATTTCCATTGACGATAAGGCAGGGGCCGAAAAGATCGTCATCCACGCGCAATACGACATGAACACAACGGTCGAACACGACATGACGACCAATGTGAACAATAACATGACCACCGAGGTCGTCGGTGACGAAAAGCTGACGATCAAGAAGACCTCTACCACCGAAGTGACCGAAACGATGAAGGTCACGTCGCACAATAATATGACCCTTACCTCGGACACGCAGATTGAATTGGTTTGCGGCCAGTCCAAGATCACCATGACGCCGACCTCGATCAAGATCACGTCCATGGACATCACCGTTTCGGCGGTTGCGTCGCTGACGACGGCGGCGTTGAAGGCGGCGCATGGGGCCACGGCTGATCTGGCCATCACCTCGGCAATGGTTCGCATCAATTCCTGATCATGAGCACACGTACAGACACCCACGCGCCCAAGACCATCGAACCCGCGCCTGGGTTACGGCGGCAGGTCGCTGCTGAGCTGTTCGCCGGGTATGAGGGGCTGACGACGCTGATGACCGCCCGCCCGATGTCTGAGCAGCATTGCCTCGACTTTCTGCGCACCCTCCGGCTGGGCGAGACGCCGGAAGAGGCGGTGACCTTCATGGCCTTTGCGCTGTTGCCGCGCCCTGCGGTGTGGTGGGGGCATGAATGTCTGAAGGCGACGCCTGAGTTGCTGACCGATCAGGACAAGCACATGCTGGGCCTGATTGCGGCCTGGGTGGCGGAGCAGAACGACGATTCGCGCTATGCCGCGATGGATGCGGGCCTGCGCGTGGATGAGCACGGGCCGGGCGTCTGGCTGGCGCTTGGGGCGGGCTGGTCGGGCGGGTCAATGTCGGCGCGGGGGCTGCCCCCGGTGGCGCCGCCCGTCAGCGCGATGGGGCAGGCGTTGAACGCCGGTGTGCATTCGGCCTTGGCGCGTGTTCCGCAGGACAAACGCCGCCGAATGTTGGACCACTATGTCGGCATGGCCGAGGTCTTGGCAAAATCTGCGTGATTTCGCCCGGTTGAGGTGCGGTTGCCCCTTGCACAGAATCATCCGGCGCTATGGTGTGTTCCGCAATGGCCTGCCATAGTTGCGGCTTGGCTGGACCTGCGGATAGTGCCTGACTTATGAAGCTGACCCTGAAAATCGAGAATTACGACAGCCTGCCGGACGGCGGGCCGATGGAGTTTACGGTCAATGACCGCGGATTTGAGGTGGGCCGTGGTCAAGAGATGGACTGGACCTTGCCCGACCCCAATCGCCGCATCTCATCGCGGCATTTTGAGGTGACGTTTCGGGACCGGCAGTTCTTTCTGAACGACATGTCCTCAAACGGGACCTATGTTTACGGGCAGACGCTGCGCGTGTCGTCGCCGCATCTGCTGACCCATAATGACCGGCTGCAAGTGGGCCACTACATCGTGCGCGTGCTGATCAGCGATCCGGTGGCGCAGGCCCCGGCTCCGCAACCGGGCTTTGGCGCTGGGGCACCCGCCGCACCGCAATATGGTGGCGATCAATATGGCGGGGGGGCGTTTGGCGCACCCGCTGCCCCTGCGGCCGACCCGTGGAGCCTGACGCCGCACCCCGCGCCGATGCCAACGCCGATGCCCGCCCCGAACCGCCCGCAAGTGCCGCTGGCCGGGCAGTTCGGCGACAGTTTCATGGACACCACGCCGCAAGCGCCGTTCCCGCTGACCCGCCCGGTTGAGCCCGCGCCGGGTGTGATGCAGACCAGTCCGCCCGTCTCGATGACGCCGCCCGAGGCCGCGTCGCCTCCACCGATGGCGATGCCGCCGATGGCTGCGCCGCCCCCGGCCCCCGGCCCCACGCCGCAATCTTTTGCGCCGCCGACGTTTCCGGCCCCGTCGCCGCCGCCTGCCGCGCCTTCGGGCATGGGCGGAGCCGCAGCGATGCAGATGCCCGCTGCGGCCCCCTTTGCGGCCCGGCCTGCCCCGGCGGCTCCAGCGGCCCCGACCCCCGGCCCGGCCCGGACGCCCGTGGCGGGGGAATTGTCGCTGCTGGATGCGATCTGCAAAGGTGCCGGGTTGCCCGCGGGCACCCTTTCCAAGGTGGACCCGCAGCAATTGGGCGAAGAGATCGGCCGCTGCCTGCGGATTGCCACCGAAGAGATGATGGCGTTGCTGGGTGCGCGCGCTGCGGCCAAGCAATTCGTCAAAAGTGCCAGCCGCACGATGATCGGCGGGATGAACAACAGCCCGCTAAAGTTCAAACCCAACGCGGCTGAGGCGCTGTCGACCATGTTCGCGCAGCGGTCCGACAGCTACCTGAGTTCCACCGCCAGCTTTGAGCAGGCCTTTGGCGACATCAAGCGCCACCAGACGGCGGTCTACGCTGCGATGCAGCCCGCCCTTGCGCGGTTGTTGGAAGACCTGTCGCCGGAATCGATTGAGGAACGCGCAACGGGTGGGATCATGTCGTCGAAAAAGGCTCGGGCATGGGAAACCTATGTCGAGCGGTGGGATGCCAAGACCCATCCCTATGAAAACGGTATGTTGGATGTATTTTTGGCCTATTTTGCCGATGCCTATGATGATGCGGTGAAAAAGACCGGGGGCTAGTGCTGCCGCACTGCGGCGACGATTGACCGCGCGGGGGGCCGCGGCTACCATCCCCCCACATTTTATCTGAGGTGGTCCATGACTTTGGCGTTTGTGGCGGTTTCCGTGGCGACCCTTTTTGCATTTTGGCGGGCAACCCGTCGGCAGCCGCAGCCTGTCTTGCTGCGCGTCAAGCGTTGATCCAGCATGAAGGTCGAGGACCTTCTAAAGCCGATTTCGCCGGATGAGCCTTGCGGCGAAGATCTGCTGGCCGTCGATGATCCGGATTTTGTCGATTACTACTTCAACGTCGAAGACCGGCTTCCGGCCAGCTATTTCAACATGGTCTCGGGCACCCTGTTTGAGGCCCGGTCGGTGGATTGGAAGGGCGAGAGCGCCCAGATCGAAAGCCTGCTTAAGCGCAGCCGCGATCTGCGGCTGTTGGCCATTGAGGCCAAGTTTCAGATCCTTGCCGGGCGGTTCAAGGCCTTTGCCGAGGCGGTTTTGGGCATGGCCGCGCTGCTGGACACCTATACCGATGAAGTGAACCCGCGCGATTCGATTGACCGGCGCAATGCGGTCGAGGAACTGGCCGCACTGTCTACGGTGGTGGCGCCGCTGGACTATGCCGTGCTGATAACCGACCGCCGGGCAGGGGATGTGATTTTCCGGCCCTATGCGACGGCGATGGGCAAGGTGGACCTGCGGTCCGGCGAGACGGCGGGTGAGTCGGGGGCGACGCTGACGGCGCTTAGCTCCTCGGAGAATCAGGCGGCGGTGGACACGTTGTTTGCCACGCTGACCGATTTGCAGACCGCATTGCAGACGATGAGCAAAGCGTGCCAGCGCGCCTCTGATCCGTTCATGCCGCGCTTTACGCGGCTGGAGGAAAAGCTGCGCGACATGCGCGACATGGTGCTGTCGGCGCGTTCCGATCTGGCTGGTGAGACGGCTGAGTCGGCGGGCGACGCGGCCCCGGAAGAGGCCGACGCTCCCGGCACAGATGCGGCCCCGCGCGCGGTTTCGGCGGGGGCCACGACGATCACGCTGAACGCGGCCAATGCGGACGTACCCGACCACCGGGCCGCTTACCGGCTTTTGACCGCGGTAGAACGGTATTTTGCACAGACCGAGCCTGCGTCACTGGCGCTGTTGCTGACCACGCAATCCAAGCTGTTGATCGGGCGACCGCTTGTGGAAGCGCTGGACGCGTTGATTGAAAACTCGGCCAGCTATGCGACCATTACCTTTGGCACCGAGCACGGTTTTACCATTCCGATGGCCCGCATGCGCGAGTTGTCGATGAGCGCCAACATTCCCACCGCTGATGAACTGGTCGCCCCACAAGAAGGCGACCCGGAAACGCCAGAGATCGTGTCCCGCGATCACGCTGGCCTTGTGATCAAGCAGGTTGAGGAATTCTACCGCCAGCGCGAGCCTGCAAGTCCGATCCCAATTCTGCTTTTCAAGGCGCGGAATCTGTTGTCGAAGGACTTTCATGCGCTGGTGCGGGAGCTCCTTCCGCCAAGCTAAAAGCGGGCTGGTCAGAATTCCAGCCCTCCCTCGAACGTGTAAATATGTTGACTTGTTCCGCCTATTACGGCTTTCTCAATGAAAAATATAACTGGGGAGATTGTTATGGCTACCGCAGATTCTGCCACCGGTTTCATTAAACGTAACCGCCCACCACGCGTTCAGATTTCCTACGCCGACCCGATTGAATCCAACAAAACGGTTGAGCTTCCCTTCGTCATGGGGGTGCTGTCCGATCTGTCTGGCAACGCTTCCAAGGTGGAAAAAGCACCGGTTGCCGATCGTGATTTCACGTTGGTCAGCCAGGATAACCTTGATGATTACATGGCCAGCATCGCGCCCGGCCTTGCGATCAACGTCGATAACAAGCTTGACCCCGAGCAGGGCGGCAAGCTTTCCGTCAACTTGAATTTCAAGAAGATGGCCGATCTTAGCCCCGGCGAGATTGCCCGTCAGGTTCCTGCCTTGGCGCAGCTTCTGGAGGCCCGTCAGCAACTGGCGAACCTGCAGCGCTACATGAACGGCAAGTCCGCCGCTCAGGACCAGTTGAAGCAATTGTTGGCCGACCCGGCGCTGATGGCAGCGCTTGCCGACCGCAAGGGCAAAGACGGCGACAAGAGCGAATAACGCGATACAAGCGGGCCGGGGCTGGCGCAGGGGGCGCTGGCCGGGCCTTCGGAAAAAGAGACTCGGGAAATCAATATGGCAACGGAATTTGAAAAAGACGCCGGAGCGGGCGCAGGGGCTCTTAGCGAACTGGACGAGTTTTCCTCGATCCTGAAGCAGAACTTCAAACCGCGCAGCGACAGTGCTGCAAAGGAAGTCGAAAGTGCCGTGGGAACGCTGGTCCGGGAGGCGCTTTCGGATGGAAGCGTGATCGCGGATGACATCCTCGACACCATCGACGCGATGATCGCAAAGCTGGACGAAAAGCTGTCCGTCCAGGTGAACGAGATCCTTCACAACGCTGAATACCAAAAGCTGGAAAGCTCTTGGCGCGGGTTGGCCTATACGGTCAACAACTCGGAAACGGATGCGTCCCTGAAGGTTCAGGTGATGAACATTTCCAAGCAGGAACTGGACCGCGAGTTGCGGATGTTCCCCGGCGCCAAATGGGACCAGAGCCCGCTGTTCAAGCAGATCTATGAACAGGAATTCGGCCAGCTTGGCGGTCAGCCTTTCGGCGCGCTGGTGGGTGACTTCTACTTTGACCACTCGTCCTCGGACGTGCGGTTGCTGCGCGACCTTGGCAAGATTGCTGCGGCGGCCCATGCACCGTTCATCTCCTCCGCAGCACCAGCGCTGCTGGGCATGGACAGCTGGAATGAGCTTGGCAACCCGCGCGATCTGTCGACCGTGTTCGACACCCCGGACTATGCGGGCTGGAATTCGCTGCGTGACAGTGAAAACTCGCGCTATCTGGCGATCACCATGCCCCGCGTTCTGTCGCGTTCGCCTTATGGGCAAAACGGTGAGCCGGTTGAAGAGTTCAACTTTGAAGAAGCAACCGACGGGCATGAGGGCAAGCACTACGCCTGGATGAACGCCGCGCATGCGATGGCTGTGAACATCAACCGCGCCCACAAGGAATACGGCTGGACCGTGCAGATCCGCGGCGTGCAATCGGGTGGTGAAGTGGCGGGCCTGCCGGTTCACAACTTTGACACCGGCGATGGCGCGACCGATATGAAATGCCCGACCGAATTCGCGATCAGCGACCGTCGGGAAGGCGAATTGTCCAAGTCTGGTCTGATCAGCCTTGTGCACCGCAAGAACACCGACCGCGCTGCCTTTATCGGGGCGCAGACGTTGTATCGTCCGAAAAAGTATCAGGACGAGCAGGCAACCGCTTCGGATAACGTGTCGGCCCGGCTGCCCTATATCTTCGCCGTGTCCCGGTTCAGCCATTACCTCAAGTGTATGGTTCGGGACATGATCGGTTCGAACAAAGAACGCGAACAGCTTCAGCGTGAACTGCAGACCTGGATCAGTGGGTATGTTCACGGCGCGCCTCAGAATGCGACTGAGCGCGACAAGGCTCTTCTGCCTTTGGCGGCAGCCAAGGTAGAGGTGATCGCGGATGAAGAGAACCCCGGCTATTATGTCGGTCGGTTCTTCCTCCGTCCGCATTTTCAGCTGGAAGGAATGGATATCGGCATGTCTCTCGTATCCAAATTGCCCGGCGCGAAATGAGTTGAAACACGGTCCAGCAAGACGCTCGGATGAATTAATTAACAAAGGAGTATGAATATGGCCACGGAAATCTTCCTTAAACTTGATGACATTGCCGGTGAAACGCTCAAGACCGGCCATGCCGGTGAGATTGAAATTCTGAGCTACAGCTGGGGCGCAAGCCAGTCCGGCACGCGTCAGTTCGGCACCGGTGGTGGTTCGGGTCAGGCAAACGTGCAGGATTTGGGCATCGCGAAGTACATGGACAGCGCGACCCCGCCGATGTTCGAAAAGCTGCTTACGGGTAAGCACTTTGACAAGGGCATCCTGAGCGTTCGCAAAGTCGGTGGCGGCAAGCCGCTGGATTACCTTGTGATCGAAATGGAAGAGGTCATGATCTCTTCCTACCAGAGCGGCACCTCGACCGGTGGCGATGACCGGATCACAGAGCACATGACCCTGAACTTTGCGCGCTTCAAGATGACCTACACTGTGCAGGACGTCAACGGCGCGGCCAAGTCCAAGATCCCGGTTTCCTACGACATCGCAGCCGGCCCGGCCGACGCGTAAGCGAACCCACAATCCCTTATGCCGGGCGCCGCAATGCGCCCGGCATCTCCGTGACTTCGCCCACGGCCCGGCGCGTGGTGGGGATTGGCGTCAATCAATGAACGCGAGCCCGTAATGAAAGAGCGAAACGACGGCTATTTTCAGATTTCGCTGATGAACGTCTTCCGTCAGGCCGCACGGGAGCGGGACGCGAAGAAGGTCGATACCACTGTGGAAGATGGCGAGGGGCGGGTTTTGTCCAGTCGCAGCATCGAACGGCGCGAGGGGGCCAGCCAAGGCACCCTGCGTGAGCATCTGGCGGTCGATCTGGCCAGCCTGATGGGCACCATCAACATGGAATCGGTCGAAGAGATGGAAGGGCTGGACTATGTTCAGAAATCCATCCTCAACTATGGCATGACAGATTTGACCCGCTATTCCGACGATGACTCGCGCAAGCACCGCCTTGCCGGGGACCTGAAACGCACGTTGCTGGCGCATGAACCGCGCTTGGTGGCCGAGACGCTTGTGGTCAAATTGCGCTCCGGTGGCACGAATTCCAAGACCCAGCACATCGCCTTTGACATCACCGCCGAGATGTCGGCCAAGCCGGTCGACGTTCCGATGGAGTTTGTGGCCGAGATCGACACCGGCGCGGGCAAGGTCGCGCTGTCCAATCTGGTGGTGCGCGGATGAATCGGGCGTTTCTGGAGGCGTATAACCGAGAACTGGCCCTGCTTTACGAAGGGGCCAAAGAGTTTTCCGAAGATTTCCCCGGTATTGCCGAACGTCTGGGTGGGTTGACGCAAGACAACCTTGATCCGGCTGTGGCGGGTTTGCTGGAAGGGGCGGCCTTTATGGCCGCGCGGGTGCAGCTAAAGCTCGACAGTGAGTTTGAGACCTTTACCGGCGAAATGCTGGACCAGCTTTTGCCAAATTTCATGGCCCCGACGCCCGCCACGCTTTTGGTGCAGGCCGAGCCGAACTATGCCGATGAGGTGTTGGAAAAGGGCAAGGTTCACCCCGCAGGCGCCTATATGGACGCCCGCTATGTGGACCGGGATGAACGCATCTCATGCCGGTTCCGGCTGTCTGCGCCGCTGACGCTGTGGCCGTTGCGCCTGCAGGCTGCGCGGGCGGTCAGCGGGCCGACGGCGTTTCAGGCGCTGGGGCTGGATGTTGAGCAGGGTACGGCGGGTGGGATGATCCTTGGCTTTCACCGCCCGCTGTCCAAGCAGGCGCTGGACAAGCCCGGCAAGCCGCTGTCGACGCTAAAGCTGGATAGCTTACCGATCCACATTTCGGGCGAGTTGGCCGAGTGCATCGCGATCTATGAAGACCTGTTCAGCCACGCCACGCGTGTGACCATCCGCTATCTGGATAAGCGCGGCGATCCGGTGTTCCACCGGCTTGGCCCGGACTGTCTGGAGCAGATCGGTTTTGGCGCTGATGAAACCTTGTTCCCCGAAGATACGCGGGTGTTTCAGGGCTTTTCGCTGCTGCGTGAGTTCTTCTTGTTTCCGCAGCGGTTCCTTGGGTTCCGTCTGAAAGGTCTGGCGGCGGTTTTGCCGCGCATTCAGGCCACCGCGTTTGACGTGCTGATCGAGATGAACAGTGTGCGGCCCAATCTGATCCCCAAGGTCAACGCCGACCATTTCCGGCTTTATGCCGTGCCCGCGATCAACCTGTTTGAGGAAAACTGCAGTCAGGTCAAAATGGACACGCTGCACCACGAGTATCTGGTGCAGGCAGATTCCAGCCCGGCCTCGCATTACGAGGTGCACCGCATCCGCGAGGTTTTCGCCTATTTCAACGATGTGAAGACCAAGATTCCGGTGCATCCGCTCTATGGTTTGCCCGCCGACATGATGCAGCCGCGCGAGGCGTTCTATTACACCGCCAAGCAGGTGCCGCGCCGGTTGACCGCCAAAGAGCGGCGCTTTGGGCAGGTGCAGGGCTATTCGGGGACGGAGACGTTCATCTCACTTTATGAGCCGGGGCATCTGGATACCGAAGACCGGGTTCGACGTTTGCAGGTCAAGCTGTTGTGTTCGAACCGGCATCTGCCGCAATATCTGCCTATCGCGCAGGGCGGCGCGGATTTCCGGATGAACGACGATATCAGCTTGCCGCTGCGCTGCATCGCGGGGCCGACGCAGCCGCGTGAAAGCGTGGCCGAGTTGGAAAAGAACGCCCCGCACCGGGCGACGGCGGGCCCTGTGCATTGGCGCTTGTTAAGCTTTCTGTCGCTCAGCGCGCTGGGGTTGGACAACCGGGGCAGCCGGGATGAGGCGGCCGCCCTGCGCGAGTTGCTGTCGCTGTTCGTCGATGTCTCCAGCCAGATCACCGAGCGGCAGTTGCAGGGGATCAAAAGTGTTGCGGCCCGGCCGGTAACGCGGACGATTCAGCGGGCGGGCGGCTTTCACGCCGCGCGTGGCACCGAGATTACCCTGCGCTTCGATGAGCGGGCCTATGAAGGTTCGGGCATCTTTCTGATCGGCGCGGTGCTGGAACGGTTCTTGGCGGAGTATGCGTCAATCAACAGCTTTACGCAGGTGGTGATCCGGTCTGACCAACGCGGCTTGGTAAAGACCTGGCCACCGCGCACCGGGCAGGGGCCGCTTTTGTGACCAAGGAACCGGAAAAGCCCCGCAGTTCCCGCCGCAAGGCGCTGCTTGCTGATCCGACCCAATTCGGGTTCTTGTCCTTGCTGCGGGATCTGGAGCGTGCCCGCCCCGATTTGCCGCGCATCGGCCGCAACAAGGTGATGCGCGAAGAGGTCGTGCGCTTGGGGCAGGAACCGTTTCAGGCCTTTCCCGCGTCAAACGTCACGCAGGCACAACAGGACGAAAAGGGCCGGCTGCGGGTTCGTGCGAACTTTCTGGGATATTTCGGGCCGCAGGGGGCGCTGCCGCTGAACATTACTGCCGAGGTGCAGCAATGGTATCTGCGCCGGGATGAGGCGTTTGTGCGCTTTGCCGATCTGTTCACCAACCGGTTTCAACAGTTGTTCTTCCGGGCCTGGTCGGATGCACGCGGCATCACGCAATATGACCATGCGGATGATGACCGTTTTCAGGCCTATGTGGGCGCGCCGATCGGGCTTGCGTCGCCGTCGCTGCGCAACCGCAATACGGTGCCGGATATGGCGCTGCTGCAGGTCTCGGGGCTGGCCCTGAGCCGCATCAAAAGCCCGGTGCGGCTGCGGCAGATTCTGGAAAAGCTGTGCGGTGTGTCGGTCACGGTTGAAGAGAACATCCCGTCGTGGCTGGTGTTCGAACCCTCTGACCGCAGCCGAGTCGGCATGTCTGGTGCGACGCTTGGCCGGGACTGCCGCATCGGCAGCCGGGTGCAAAGCGTGAACGAAAAGATCAGGGTGTCGGTTCAGACCGAAACTTTGGCCGAATATCAGAGTTTTCTGCCCGGCGGGCGCAATTTCAAGCGCCTGACTGAGCTGCTCTTCTGGTATCTTGGCCATGAGACCGAGGTGGAGATTGCCCCCTCGTTACCAGCCGATCAGGTCAAGCCGATGGTGCTTGGCAAGGGCGGCGCACTGGGGTGGACGGGCTGGATCAGCCCGCCCAAAGCCGAACCGGGGAGTTATCGGAGCGACGCCGTATTTTCGGCCGAGCTTCGCGGAGATTAAGAGCAAAAAGACCAATAAGGGATAGGAATAATGGCCGATATCAGTCTTGAGACAGTTGCCGGTAAGCTGAACCGCGTCGGGTATGACGCTTTCCTCCAGTCACTGCGCCACGCCAAGAATGAAGGCAACCGGAACGTGGAATTGTCGCATTGGATGTTCCACATCGTTGCCAACCAGAAATCCGATATTTCGATGACGCTTAAGCCATTTCAAGCTGGACCGCGCCAAGTTGCTGAAGGATCTGGCGGGGCTGATTGACGGCCTGCGCAAGAACGCAACCGAAATGCCGGCGATTTCGGAATCAGTTGACCGATGTGCTGGATCGCGGCTGGCACTATGCCACGCTGTTGTTCGCCGAGGCGCAGATCCGCACCGGGCATGTGCTGGTGGCGGCACTGAAGAATGCCAGCCTGAAGCGCGATCTGGTGCAGATGTCGAAGGTGTTCGGTGAGATCAACGTCGAGGCCCTTGTGGACGAGGCGCGGTCGGCCTGGAAGGACAGCGACGAAGAAGACATGCGCCCGATGGACGGCACCGGCATTGGCCGGGCGGCGGGCGGGCGCGGCGGCAGGCGGGCCTGCGGGGCAGGCCTCGACCGCGCTGGGGCGCTTTGCGGTGGACATGACCGAGGTGGCCGCCTCGGGCAAGATGGACCCGATCGTCGGCCGGGATGAAGAAATCCGCCAGATCATCGACATCCTGCTGCGGCGTCGCCAGAACAACCCGATCCTGACCGGTGAGGCCGGGGTGGGCAAAACCGCCGTGGTCGAAGGCTTTGCCCAACGGCTGGCCGCGAATGAGGTGCCGCCGAAAGCTGCAAGGGCACCAAGCTGTTCATGCTGGATCTGGGTCTGATGCAGGCCGGGGCCAGCATGAAGGGCGAGTTTGAGCAGCGCCTGCGCAGCGTGATTGACGAGGTGCAGGGCATCTCCCGTGCCGATCATCCTGTTCATCGACGAGATCCACACGCTGATGGGCGCAGGCGGGGCGGCGGGCACGGGCGATGCCGCGAACCTGCTGAAACCGGCCTTGGCGCGGGGCACGTTGCGCACCGTGGGGGCGACGACCTGGATGGAATACGCCAAGTATTTCGAAAAAGACCCGGCGATGACCCGGCGCTTCCAGCCGATCAACATCGACGAGCCTGTCGATCGACCGCGCCTGCTACATGCTGCGCGGCATCCTGGCGCCGATGGAAAAGCACCACGGCGTGCGGATTTCCGATGAGGCGGTGGTGGCGGCGGTGAACCTGTCGGCGCGCTATATCCCGTCGCGTCAACTGCCGGACAAGGCGGTGTCGCTGCTGGATACCGCCTGCGCGCGGGTGGCGATCAGCCAATCCACGACGCCAGCCGCCATTCAGGACAGCAAGGCGAGGATTGCCGGGCTGGAAACCGAACTGGCCGCGAAAGAGCGCAGGCGATCTGGGCGAAGGTGAACGAGGTCCGCGTGTCCGAGATCCACGAGGCGCTGGTGGCCGAGCGTGACAAGCTTGCCGGACTGGAGGCCGAGTTCGCCGAAGAAAAGGCGATGGTCGATCAGTTGCTGGGTCTGTGGACCAAGATCGGTGAGGCCCATGCCAAGACGCCCCCAGACGGCGAAGCCGCGGATGCCGTGCTGGCCGCCGATGTGGCCGCCGAGATCGATACGCTGCGCCCGCAGGCGATGGAATCGGTCAAGCGGTTGCAGGCGCGCGATGCCGACAGCCGCAAGATCTATGCCCATGTCGACGCGCAGGCCGTGGCCTCGGTCATCTCGGACTGGACGGGGATTCCGGCGGGCCGGATGGTCTCGGATGAGTTGCAGGCGATCCTGACCCTGGCCGACCGTCTGAAAGAGCGGGTCATCGGGCAGGATCACGGGCTGGAGATGATCGCCAAGCGGATCGAAACGGCCAGCGCCAAGCTGTCCAACCCGAACAAGCCGATCGGCGTGTTCATGCTGTGCGGGCCTTCGGGCGTGGGCAAGACCGAAACCGCGCTGGCCTTGGCCGAGGCGGTTTATGGCGGCGAGCAGAACATCATCACCATCAACATGTCCGAATTCCAAGAGGCGCATACCGTCTGCCTGCTGAAAGGCGCGCCTCCCGGCTATGTGGGCTATGGCGAGGGCGGGCGGCTGACCGAAGCGGTGCGTCGCAAGCCGCATTCGGTGGTGCTGCTGGATGAGGTGGAAAAGGCGCATTCGGACGTGCATGAGCTGTTCTTCCAGGTGTTCGACAAGGGCATCATGGAGGATGGCTCGGGCCGTCAGATCAACTTCAAGAACACGCTGATCCTGCTGACCTCCAACGTCGGCACCGAAGTGATCATGGACATGGCCGAAAAGGGCGAAACCAAGCCCGAGGTCGAAGATCTGTCCGAGGCGATGAAGCCCTACCTGACCCGCGTCTTCCCGCCGGCCCTGCTGGGCCGCATCGTGACGATCCCCTACTTCCCGCTGTCGACCGAGGTTCTGGCGGGCATCGTCAAGCTGAAGCTGCGGGCCATCGTCGACCGGATGAAGGAAAACCACGGGGCGGTCATGACCGTCTCGCCCGAGGTGATGAGCTTATATCGTCGATCAGTGCAAAGACCCGGATTCGGGTGGCCGCATGGTGGACAACATCATCACCAACACCATCCTGCCCGACCTGTCGCGTGAGGTGCTAAGTCCGGATGGTGGCCCAGACCCCGATGACCAAGGTCGATGTGGTGATGAAAGAAGGCAAGATCGGCTACGATTTCGCCTGAGGACCTGATCCATCAAACGTAAACCGAAACGGCGCGCAGGCCTTGCGCGCCGTTTTTTTATATCTGGTGACTGTAGGGGGGAAAATGCCGATCACATCTTCGCTGCATTTGACGGGCAGTGTCGGAACCGGGGGTGGCAATGCCGAGGCGGATGTCCGCGCGGTGCAGGGGCGGTTGAATGAAATGATCCCGATCCCGCGACCGCGTTTGCAGGTCACCGGGCGCATGAACCCGGAAACCGCTCAGGCGATTGTGGAATTTCAGACCGCGGTGCTGGGGCAGACCCCGCCTTCGGGCGTGATCGAGCCGCGCGGTCCGGCGCTGATGGCGCTGAACGATCCCGGCTCTGCCCGGCGCTGGGGCGAGAACCGCGGCACCGCCTCTGGCCCCGCCTTGGCCTATCCGCCGGGGGTGACACCGTCCGAGCGCGTGCTGTTGGACCGGATCGCGGCGGGGGCCACGGCGGCGATGGGGCCAAGTGGGTTGACCGAGTTGAACCGGCTGCTGGAGACGCGCAACTACGGCCATTTCAAGAACGCGCTGAACACGGTGGGCAGCGGGCAATGGGCCGGAGAGTTCGGCAACGCCGTGCGTCAGTTGCGCGCGCTGGGGATGAGCAGCACCGAGATCACGATGATCTTTGTCGATGCCGCCAAGTCCAATCGCGGGGCGGGGTTGGGCAAGCTGATCGACACGCTGCGGTCCAGCCCCAGTCTTGGCGCATCGGTCGCGCGGTTGTCGCGTCTGGGATCGGTGATGAACGTGGCGGCGGTGGTACTTTGCGCGGTCGAGGTGGTGAACCACGTCAACAACCGCCGCTTCGGTCCCGCGCTGGCCGAGATTTACGGCACGGTCATGCAGATCGGCGTGCCTTGGGCGGGCTTTGTCGACGGGGTGCAGGGGGTGGCCTATGCCTATGCGCCCGGTCTGCAGGGGCGTCCGGTGATCACCTATTTCTTCCGGTTGCTGAATGCCATCAACCCGATTGGCGCGGGCAAGGCGGCGGTCGATATCACGGTGTCGGTGTTTCAGTCGGCCCTGACGGCTTACAGTTCGGGCCAAGCCGATATCCGCGGGATGGATGCTCTGGTCGAACGGCTGCGCGGCACGCCGATGTCGCTGTTCGTCGAGATGGGGGAATCCATCGCCGATCTTTTCGGCGGCGGGGCCACGGCAGAGCGCGCGCCCTATCGGGGGGTCAATCCCCCTCGGTGACAGGTTCGGCGGCGGGGTCGGGCTGGGGTTCGGGCGCGGTTTGGGCGGGATCTGCGGCGGCAGGTTGTGCAGTGGGGGGCGTCAGGGCTGGCACGGGTGCTGCATCGGCGATCAGGGTATCGACCACCTTTTGGTAGGCCTGCACTTCGGGCGGCAACACGGCGGCCGCGGGCATCGCAGCGCCGCCCTTGTGGTTCATCTTGTTTTCTGCCCATTGCTTGAGGTCTGCGATGGTCTTGCCCTTCAGGAACGGGTTGGCCCCCACCACCCCAGCGCCCATCGCGTCAATCACCAACGCCTCATCTGGCGAAGACAGGGCGACATTGGCGCCCTCGGCCCCAAGGAAGTGACACAGATACAGCCGCCCCGCGGTGATCTGATGGCCGCGCGCGCGCAGATAGGCCTCACCCTCGCGGGCAAGCGCGGTGACCATCTCGCGGCTAAGGGTGGGATCGGTGCGCAGGGCCAACAGGTCTTCTTTGGACATGGAGTTGGCAAGGTCAGGGCGGTATTGCTTCATCATCCGCAGCCACGTGCTTTGGATGAACTGGCCCAGACCCACGGCGGTGGACAGCGGGTTGGCCGCACTGGCGTTGCCGCCCGATTCCACGCGGATGATCTGATCCACCAGCACCTCTACCGCCGAGCCGTCGCCGCTGTCGGCCACGGCCGTGGTGCCACCTGCCAGCGGGTCGACTGCGACGTTGTTTTCGTAAAGCTCAAAGTGCAGGTGGGGGCCGGTCGATTGCCCGGTGGTGCCGATATAGCCGATAAGATCGCCCGCCTTGACCTCTTGCCCGGCCTTCAGGCCCTCGGCAAAGGCGTTGAGGTGCGCATAGCGGGTTTCCAGATTGCCGGGGTGGCTGATCTTGACCAGATTGCCGTAGGTGCCACCATCGCCTGCCAGCAGGATCGTTCCGGCAAAGGCCGCAACCACCGGCGTGCCCACAGGTGCGGCCCAGTCGGTGCCCTTGTGCAATTTGGCGACCTTGAGGATCGGGTGCATCCGGGGGCCAAAGCGCGAGGTCATCACCCCTTGCGTCGGTGTCACCAGACCAGAGCGCAGCATGCCGCCGCCCCCTCCGCCGCCGCCGGTCGTGCCCTTGCCAAAACAGCTGTATTCCTCTTTGCCGTTGGGCTTGAACACGGCGCATTGCAGATCGCGCCCGTCGCCCTTGATCGCCGCATACAGCACCTGCCCCGGCCCGGCGCCATCGGTGCCGGGATCGGGGGAATACAGCAAGGTCATCTTGTCGCCCGGCGCGGCAAAGCTTTCCATATCATAGGCTTGGCTGAGCAGAACGATCGCCTCGGCCACCACTGCCGAAGGCACGCGGTTGCGGATGGCGGCAGAATAGAACGCATCCAGCAGGCGGTACTTGCGCCCGATGTCGGCCTCTTGGGCAAGATCGTCGCCCGCGTAGGAAAACAGATCTTCCTCCACCCAGGGGTCCGCGGCCAGCATCACCTCACCCATGTCATTGATCGCCAGCGTGCCGCCGTAGCTGTCGCGGGTGTAAAGCGACAGTTGCACCGGGATTGTCAGATTGCCCCGTTTGGCCGCGCGGACGGCAAGGATATTGCCAGAGCCAAGGGTCGCAAGTTCGGGGATCAACAGCGTTCCCGCCTCGACAAAGCGTTTGACGGAAGCCTCGTCCATGCCCTTGCCGACCATCAGTTTGACCAGATCGACCGACTCTTTCAGCCGCAAGAACGTATCTTGATAGGGTGAGACGCGCAGCTTTTCGGGCTGAAGAAAGGCAAGGCTGGTGGTGTCTTGGATCTTGGTCTTGGTGTAGGTTTCGGTCGCGGTGTTTTCGCTGACGCCTTCGATGTTGTCGCCCCAACTGCCGTCGCCTTCATCCACGACGACGGTCTCGACAGGGGCCGGGTTTTCTTCGGGCGCGACAGCCACGACGGTTTTGGGCTGCATGGCCATCGGCGTTTTGCGCTGGGCCTGAAAGAAGGCGAAGTCTTCGCGGCTGGAGGGCAGGGTCGTGATCAGGCGTTCCTGCGTGGTGATCATGTCATCGGCCAGCAGCACCAGCTCATTGCCCGCGCGGTTTGAGGCGATCCCAAACGGGCGGATCATCTTGCGGGATTTATCCACCCCGCCGCCGTTGTCAAAGCGCAGTGTCATCGGATCGCCGGCCAGATCGGCAAAGGCGCTGGAGTAGGCGGCGGCGTTGTCCAGCATTTCGGTTTCGGTGATCGCCAGATCGTCGGTCGTCTCAATCCCCGGGTCGCCGATTGTCAGCACGCCCGACAGCAAAAGCCCGGCCACAGCGCCCATCAGGCACAGCGAAAGCCCACCCCAGATCAGGGTTGGCTTCAGCCATGTGTTGCGTTTGCGGATTTGCGCGCGATTACGAGCGGCTTTGAATCGGGGGTCGATTTCCATCAAGCGCCCCCGGCGGCCTTAGAAGTTGCCAGCGCCCAAAGTGGAGTTGGTGATGCGGGTCTTGCCCGTTTGCTGCTTGACGCCGGTTTTGGTGTTCAGGCGCTGCACGCGGGTTGCGGTGCCGGTCGGTGCCGCTTGCGCGGTTTCCACAGCGGCCCGGTTGCCGGTGCGGACAGCCGACTTGGCGACGCGGGCCTGGCAGACGACGGTGGATTCTGCGGAGAGCTGGCCAAACAGTGCGGCGGTCGGCTCAAGCGTGGTGGGCACGATTTTCTTGGCAAGGAAGTAGCTGGTCAGCGCGGTGCGCGAGCCTTTGCCCCAGTCGCCGTCCACAGTGATCTGGTAGCAGCCGACGCGCTTTAGTTCGGCTTGTACAGCCTTGGCCAGATCGGCCTCATCAATCGCGGGGGCCGTATCCGTTTCCAGAAGGCGCGGGTCGATGGCGGCAAGAATTGCGCGGCCCTCATCTGTGTCGCCCGACACGGGCTTGCCGATCAGGCGCAGGCCGTTCTTGTTGGTGTCAGCCAGACCGATTTCGCGGTTATCCCAATCAAGAGCGGCCAGACGAATTGGGGCCTCTTCGCCAATGCCGGGGTTTTTGGGTTCGAGCGCGGGGTCGATCTCGGCCAGATCAAGCTCGGCCGGGGCCTCACCGATGGCGACGTTTTCATCGACGACGGCAAGGTCATCAAGGCCCAGCGGGGCGGGCTCAACGGCGGCGATCTCAACCGCGGGTTCGGGATCGGCGGGCGCGCCGATTTCAGATTCTGCGGCGCCGATGATGGTGGTTTCGCCGGCGACCTGTTCCAGATTGGCTTCGGCCAGCGAAATCTCGGCCTCCGCCGCTTTCAGCGAGCCTTCGTCAAAACCGGACTGCGCGAGAAGATCCAGAAACTGCTTGCGATCTGCGGGGCTGAGTTCGGCAAGAAGTTCATAATCGGCCTCGCTCAACACCTGCTTGCCGCTGCTGGTGGGGGGGACGAAATAGAACTGCTCGCGCAGCGACGACTGATCCCACGGCACCTGCTTGCGCAGGGTGGCGTTTTCCACATCGTTGCGGACTTGGATCATCATGTCGGAAATGGATTTGCCGGGCTGATCGACGTATTTCAGCAAGGCGGTGGTGAAGGGGCTGTTGGTGGCCCCCTGCACGCCATCGGCGGTGACGCCGCCCGGTTCGGTCGCAAAGGCCACAAAGGTGCCAACACCGGTTTGCACCCGCGCCAGACCATCCGCCGCCGCGCCGGACCCGCGCACCGAAGCGGGCAGCGGGTCATTGCGGCAGGCGTCAAGGAAGATCAGGGTCTGGTGGCTGCGGCTTTGCAGGCTGGCCACGATGTTATCAAGGCTCCAGCTTTCCTGCTTTACGCCGTCACGGCTTTCCAGCTTGGCATCCACCGGCACAAGGTAGTTCACACCGCTCATCTGAAAGGCATGGCCGGAATAGTAGAACACCACGCTGTCAGCGGTTTCGGCGGCAGCGACAAAGCTATCCAACTGGGATTTGAGATCGGCCGAGTTGGCATCGGTGATCAGCGTGACGTTGAAATCCAGTTTCTTGAGCGCGCTGGCGATGGATTTGGCGTCGTTGACCGAGTTGGCCAGATCAGGGGCGATGCTATAGTCGCCGTTTCCAAGAACCAGAGCCATGCGTTCGGCCCAAGCCAGCGGGGCGGTCAGGGCAAGCGACAAGACAGCGACGCCTGCGCGCACCATCCCTTTCGCCCATATCTGCCGACCCGGCACGATGTTCATTGAAAAATCCTGTTCAAGCGTAATTCAAAAATTGTAGCGCAGAAGTTTCGGTCTGGCTAGTCCGCAACCTGCCCTTTACGGCGAGGCGGCAAGAAACAGCGTCCACCGTTGGGTCTTGACCGTATCCACTTCGATAAAACCGGCGGCGATGTGCCCCATCACCCAGCAATCCTTTTGGCCGCGAATCACAAATTTGCGCGGATCAATGCAAAGTTGGGTGGTTCCGGTCAAAACCGGCTGTCCAAAGACGTCTTGCGCATAAAGATAAATGTAGCGGCTGACGAGTTCGTCCTTGATCACGTTGGCGCATTGGTTGGGGCCGACCGTCCACCAGCCTTCGGTTTGAAAATCGCCGTCAACGTCCTGCGCCACGGCCACGTTGACCACGTCATAGGATTGATTGCAGACGGCAAATTCGGCGCGGGCCACGCCGGGAAGGCATAGCAAACCCAGCAGGGCAAGGCGGATCGTGCGGGGGTGCGCAAGGGTCATGAGCACACCATAAGCCCTTGGGCGCGTCGCGCAATGGTCATCCCAAACCGGCCGGGTATGGAGTTCTGACCGGCAAAGCCACGCTGATGCTGGTCGAACGCCTGTTTTTTGCCCTATTTGGATGTTATACCCCCAATATGGGCAGGGGAATTCCGCATCGGAGGCGGGCAGAAAGGATAAGACAGTGAAAAGAAGTCTGGCTATCATTCTACTCGGGATCGGTTTGGTCCCATTGGCCGCGCATGCAGACACGCGTGGCAAGCAGGGCGGGTTTGACGGAAACGACGTCGTGCTTGTGTCCGTTTCTTGCGACGATCTGAGTGCCGAGGCCCGCAGCCGTCAGGCCGCTTGCATGACCCCGCGGGCGAACGCGACCGCACATGCCGCGCTGACCACCGTTGCGCCGGCGACCCGCAGTGCAACGGGCGCGCAAAACCGCTCTACCCGCCGCATCGTCCGGATGCCGTGGCAGATCGGTGTGTTCCAGTAATCAGCTCAAGTTACCGCCCGGCGGTGACTTCCCCTTGCTTCGGTGCAAGCGCCTGTTGACAGGCAAGCTGCGCTGCGCGCAACCTGTCGGCAGGTTTTTGGCGATTTAAGCGAAGAGGATTATGCTGTGTCTGGAGCTTTTGTTTCCCCCAGTTGGCGGCGACTGATCGCAGGGTTGCGCCCTGTGGTTGCTGTCGGAATGATCGCGTTCGGCGGCATGGCGGCAGCGCAGACTGGCACCTTTGAGCTGGAGTTGAACACTGCTGCCGATGCGGCAGAGGTGTGTCGCCTGACCTTTGTGGCCACCAACAATACCAGCGTGGCGCTGACGCAGACCTCTTATGAGATGGCCTTGTTCGGCAAGGATGACGTCTACGCCATGAGCGTGATCTTTGAATTCGGGGAATTGCCGCTGGGCAAAACCCGCGTGGTGCAGTTCGACCTGCCCGACATGAAATGTGAGGCCGTGACCCGCATTCTGGTCAACAACCCTGACAAATGCGAAACCGCCGAGGGCGGTTCCGACATTTGCATCAAGGGGCTGACGGCCACCTCGCGGGTGCAGTCGATCGGCTTTGGCCTTTAGACCAGCTTCGCCTCTGTTCCGGTAAAGAACCCGTAGGCATTGGGGCCCAGCGTCAGGTGCTGGCCGTCCAGAATCACGCCTTGTGCGGGTCCGGTCGGCATGCCCAAGCCGCTGGCGGTCAGGCCGTGGGTGTCGGGCGACAGGTTGAAGACGCAGGTGATCCCGTCGGTCCCGGTGCCGCGGGTGAAGGCAAGGAGGGGTTCGGGCAGGTCCAGAAACACCGTTGCCCCTTCGCGCAGCGCGGTGCTGACGCGGCGATAGGCCAGCATCGCGCGGTAGGTTTCCAGAACGGACCCCGCCACCCCCGCCTGATGCGCCACATTGCGCGCCAGTTGCGGGGCTTTGACCGGCAGCCACGGCGTGCCGGTGGTGAAGCCGCCATTGGCCGAGCCATCCCAGACCATCGGCGTGCGGGTGTTGTCGCGGCCGATTGGTTCGGGCCAGAACGCGATGCCTTGCGGGTCGGTCAGTTCCTCAAACGCCAGTTCGGTGTCGGTCTGGCCCAGTTCCTCGCCCTGCCACAGGCAGATGGAGCCCTGAAACGACAGCAACAGCACCCCCGCCTGCCGTGATAGCGCCTCCTGACTGGCGCCGTGCTTGGCCCAGCGTGAGGCCTGACGCACCACGTCATGGTTGGAAAACGCCCACATCGGCCAGCCGTTTGGCGCATCGGTGAAGAATTCAGAAATCCGGCTGCGGAAGAAGGCGGCGCTATAGTCATAGCCCATCAACTCAAAGCTGTAACATTGGTGCAGACGGCCGGGGGCGGTGTAGTCGCCCATCATACGGATCGCGTGGTGGCTTTCGCCCATCTCGCCCACGGTGGCGCGGTTGGGGTATTCGTCCATGATCCGGCGGATGCGTTCCATCCAGGCCAGATTCTCGGGCTGGTTCTTGGAAAACAGGTGGTATTGCATGCCGTAGGGATTGCCCTCGGGCTGGGCCTTTACGCGGTAGTCGGCGGCATCGTTGCGCAGCAGGGGGTCGTGGTAGAAGTAGTTCACCGTATCAAAGCGGAACCCGTCCACGCCCCGGTCCAGCCAGAAGCGCAGGGTTTCTTCGTGCCAGTCCACCACATCGGGGTTATGGAAGTTGAAGTCGGGCTGTTCGGCCAGAAAATTGTGCAGGTAGTATTGCTTGCGCCGCGCGTCCCATGTCCAGGCCGAGCCGCCGAAGACCGACAGCCAGTTGTTGGGTGGGGTGCCATCGGGGTTGGGATCGGCCCAGACATACCAATCGGCTTTCGGGTTGTCGCGAGAGGCGCGGCTTTCCTGAAAGAACGGGTGTTTGTCCGAGGAATGGTTCAGCACCTGGTCAATGATCACCTTGAGCCCCAGCGCATGGGCGCGGGCCAGCAGGTCGTCGAAATCCTGCAAGGTGCCAAAGACCGGATCGACATTGCGGTAATCGGACACGTCATAGCCCATGTCCCGCATGGGTGAGGTGAAGAACGGCGACAGCCAGACCGCATCGCAACCAAGGCCCGCGATATGGTCGAGCCTGCGGGTGATGCCTTGCAGATCGCCGACCCCGTCACCGTTATCGTCCTGAAAAGACCGGGGGTAGACCTGATAGGTCACGGCACCACGCCACCATTCCATACGCACCTCCTCTACTGTTGCCGCTAACATGCACGGTTCGGGCCGCGCTGCCAATGCGCCGCGCGCCGAGTTGTATGGGCACAAGAATGGATTTGACCTTGCCGCGGGCGCGTCGCTAATTGGCGGCCTGCAGGAGATCGCCATGACCAAACCATCGCTCTTCACCCCCGTCCTTATCGCCGGCTGTGTCATCTTGATGATCAGCTTTGCCGTCCGGGCCAGTTTTGGCGTGTTCCAGATCCCGGTCGCGGCCGAATTCAGCTGGGCGCGTTCGGAGTTTTCGTTGGCGATTGCCATTCAGAACCTTGCATGGGGCATCGGGCAGCCGATATTCGGCGCCTTGGCGGAACGGTTCGGCGACCGCAAGGCGATCATTGGCGGGGCGGTTCTGTATGCGTTGGGCTTGGTGCTGTCGGCCTATGCGGTGACGCCGGGCCAACATCAGTTGCTGGCGATCCTTGTGGGCTTTGGTATCGCGGGCACCGGTTTTGGCGTGATCCTTGCCATCGTGGGCCGTGCGGCCAACCCGGAGAACCGGTCGATGGTGTTGGGTATTGCCACCGCCGCAGGGTCTGCCGGGCAGGTGTTTGGGGCGCCGACGGCCGAGTTCCTGCTGCAGTTCTATCATTGGCCTACGGTTTTCATCATTTTCGCCGCCGTTATTTTGGCCACGCTGGCGGCGCTGCCGTTCCTGCGTTCACCCCGGTTGGCGACGCGGGCTGAGCTGGAGGAAAGCCTTGGCACGGTTCTGGTGCGGGCGTTCAAGGACCCGACCTATACGCTGATCTTCCTTGGCTTTTTCTCCTGCGGGTATCAGTTGGCCTTTATCACCGCGCATTTTCCGGCGTTGATCACCGATTTCTGCGGCGCGATTGACCCGAACGGGATGCTGGCGGGGATGGGGATCAAGACCACGTCGGCGCTGGGGGCGGTGTCGATATCGGTGATTGGGTTGTTCAACATCGTGGGCACCTTGTCGGCGGGCTGGCTGGGCAAGCGCTATTCCAAGAAATACCTGCTGGCGGGGATCTATACCGGGCGGACGATTGCGGCGGCGGTGTTCATCCTGATGCCGATCACGCCGGGGTCGGTGCTGTTGTTCTCGGCGGTGATGGGGTCGCTGTGGTTGGCGACGGTGCCGCTGACCTCGGGTCTGGTCGCGCACATCTACGGCATCCGCTATATGGGCACGCTCTATGGCTTTGTGTTTCTAAGCCACCAGATCGGTGGGTTCCTTGGGGTCTGGCTGGGCGGCAAGATGTTCGACATCACCGGGAATTACACGATGGTCTGGTGGATCGGTGTGGGGGTCGGCGCGTTTTCGGCGATCATCCACCTGCCGGTGCGCGAGCGGCCCGTGCAGGGCCAACTGGTCTAAGCCGGCCCGTCAGCAGAATCCAAGGGGGGGAGCCATGCGCGCAGGACTTGTGAGCCTGATTGTCGGCTATGTGTTGAGCCAGTTTTACCGCGCCTTTCTGGCGGTGCTGGCGCCGGTGCTGGCGGTTGATCTGGGGGCGACGCCGGAGGCGCTGGCCTCGGCCTCGGGCTGGTGGTTCCTGACCTTTGCCGCGATGCAACTGCCGGTGGGCTGGGCGCTGGACCGGGTGGGGCCACGGATGACCACGGCAGGGCTGATGGCGGTGGGCGCGGTGGGCGCGGCGGTGATGGCTACGGCGCAGGGGGCCGGGGCGATCAATCTGGCGATGGCGCTGATTGGCGCGGGCTGTGCGCCGGTGCTGATGGCGTCGTATTTCCTGTTCGCGCGGCTGTTTCCCCCGGCGTCTTTCGGGACGATGGCGGGGATCGTGATCGGCATCGGGTCTTTGGGCAACCTTGCGGCTTCGGTGCCGTTGACGGCGGCGGTTGAGGCGATCGGCTGGCGGGGCACCATGTGGGGGCTGGCGGCGCTGACGCTGCTGACCGCGCTGTCGGTGCTGGTGTTTCTGCGCGATCCACCCCGCGCGGCAGGCGGGCAGCGGGGGTCGGTGCTTGACCTGCTGGCGATGCCGGCGCTGTGGCCCGTGCTGGTGATGATGGCGGCGTGCTATGCGCCCGCGGCGGGGTTGCGCGGGCTTTGGGCAGGGCCGTGGTTCGCTGCGGTCCACGGGGCAAGTGCTGTGGAAATCGGCCATGTCACGCTGGTGATGGGGTTGGCGATGGTGGCGGGCAACTTTGCCTATGGGCCGCTGGACCGGATGCTGGGCACGCGAAAATGGGTGGTGTTTGGCGGCAATGGCCTGATGGTGCTGTGCCTGCTGGCGCTGGCCTCGGCACCTGCGGCCGAGGGCTGGACCCCGGTGCTGCTGCTGGCGGGGGTGGGGTTCTTTGGCGCGTCTTTTCCGATGGTCATGGCGCATGGGCGCGCGTTTCTGCCCGCGCATCTGACCGGGCGGGGCGTGACGCTGATCAACCTGTTCGGCATCGGCACGGCAGGGGTGATGCAGATGATCACCGGGCGGATCTACGCGGCCATCCCGCCCGAGCCGCCGGCAGCACCCTTTGCGGCGCTGTTTCTGTTCTATGCCGCGCTGACGGGTGTGGGGCTTTTGGTCTATCTGATGTCACAAGATCGTACAGACTGACGCCGCGCCACTTTCTTCCCTTTCCCCCCGTCGCGCCATGCGCTAACAGGCCACGTCCTTGACGGTCAGGGACATCATAGGAGAACCCCGATGGGCTATAAGGTCGTCGTCGCGGGTGCCACGGGTAACGTGGGCCGCGAAATGCTGAATATCCTCGCCGAGCGCGAGTTCCCGGTGGACGAGATTGCCGCACTGGCGTCGCGCAAGTCCCTTGGCACTGAAATCAGCTTTGGCGATAAGACCGTCAAGACTAAGGATCTTGAGACTTTTGATTTCACCGGCTGGGATATTGCCCTGTTTGCCGTGGGGTCCGAGGCGACCAAGATCTACGCACCCCGTGCGGCGGCTGCCGGTTGCATCGTGATCGATAACTCGTCGCTGTATCGCTATGATCCAGCGGTGCCGCTGATCGTGCCGGAAGTGAACGCCGATGCGATCATGGGCTACAAGAACAAGAACATCATCGCCAACCCCAACTGCTCGACCGCACAAATGGTCGTGGCGCTGAAGCCGCTGCATGACCGCGCGCGCATCAAGCGGGTGGTTGTGTCGACCTACCAGTCGGTTTCCGGCGCGGGCAAGGAAGGCATTGATGAGCTGTGGAACCAGACCAAGGGCATCTACGTCCCCGGTCAGGAAGTTGCGCCCAGCAAATTCACCAAGCAGATCGCCTTTAACGTGATCCCGCACATCGACGTCTTCCTTGACGATGGTTCGACCAAGGAAGAGTGGAAGATGGTGGCCGAGACCAAGAAGATCCTCGACAAGTCGATCAAGGTCACCGCGACCTGCGTGCGCGTGCCGGTGTTCGTCGGCCATTCGGAATCGATCAACATCGAGTTCGAAGAGTTTCTGGACGAAGACGAGGCCCGTGACATCCTGCGCGAAGCGCCCGGTGTCATGGTCATCGATAAGCGCGAAAACGGCGGCTACATCACACCCATCGAATGTGTGGGCGATTATGCCACCTATATCAGCCGCATCCGTCAGGACAGCACGATTGAGAACGGCATAAACCTGTGGTGCGTGTCCGACAACCTGCGCAAGGGTGCCGCCCTGAACGCGGTGCAGATTGCCGAAGTGCTGGGCAACCGCGTGCTGAAAAAGGGCTGATCCCGCTGTCGGGAAAGCCCCATTTCGGATGAATTTCGGAAAGACATTGAAACCCCGCTCTCGAGCGGGGTTTTTTCATGCGCGCCGCTTAGCCGTCGATGGCGTCTTGCAGGTCTTCGGCCTCTTCGCAGGTGCCGCAGAGTGATTGCAGCCGCGCCAGATTGGCCTGCGCCTGATCGGTCTGGCCCAGTTCAAGGTACATCTCGCCCTGATATTCCAGCGCGCCCAGATGGCCGGGGTTGATTTCCAGCGCCTTGGCATAGGCTTTGCCCGCCGCGGCCAGATCGCCCAGCTTGCGGTTGGAAAAGCCCAGCAGGTTCCACGCATCGGCGTTCTGCGGCTCGTCTGCGGTCAGCCGGGTCAGGATCGGCAGGGCGGCGGCGTAATTCTCGGCGGCAATGGCGGCCTGCGCCTCGGCATAGGCGGGCGCGCCTGCGACGGTGTCGCTGCTTTCATCGGACGAACCTTCGGCCAAGGCAGGCCCCGTGACCATCGACAGCAGCCCGAACAGGGCAACGATCAGAAGAGAAAGGATATGCGGCATGTTCAGGCCCCCATTGGCATCGCCACGATAAACGCAAGCCTAGCGCGATTCCGTCCGGGCGGATGGTCAAGCCTGCGTGAACAGACAATCGCCGCCGAAAGGGGCAAATTGAGGGCCGTGGTTACAAAAGCCGCTCGGCGGTAAGCACTTGGCGGATGGAGCGTGCCGTTTTCTCGACGATCTCCTGCAATTCGGCGTCGGTGCAATTATAGGGCGGGGCGAGGATAACGATGTCGCCGTTCACCCCATCCACATTGCCACCGACCGGATAACAGATCAGCCCGTTCTCCATCGCCTGCGCCCGGATTTTCTGGAACAGTTTGCGGGCGGCGGGGAAGGGGTCTTTGCTGATGGGGTCGGCAACCAGTTCCAGCCCGATGAAATGGCCGCGCCCGCGAATGTCGCCCACCGCGTCCACGCCCGTCAGGGACTCGGCCAGCCAGCCCTTAAGCCGCGCCTCATTCGCCGCGACGCGCGCGACAAGGCCCTCGCGCGCGATGATGGTCTGCACGGCCACCCCGGCGGCGCAGGCAGCGGTGTGGCCGGTGAAGGTGTGGCCGGTGCCAAACGCGCCGTAGGCCGCGTGGATGACATCCGACACATGGGTTGTGCAGATCGCGGCACCGAGCGGCTGGTAGCCCGCCGCCAGCCCCTTGGCGATGGACAGGATATCCGGCTCTACCCCGTCGAATTCCAGCGCGCGCCACGTGCCGCAGCGCCCCGCCCCACACATCACCTCATCCGCGATCATCAGCACGCCGTAGCGATCGCAGACCTCGCGCACGCGGCGGGCGTAGCCTTGGGGTGAGGGCACGCAGCCGCCTGCCGCGCCGACGACTGGCTCAAACACAAAGGCCGCGATGGTCTCTGGCCCGGCGCGCAGGATGGCCGCCTCCAGTTCTGCCGCCGCCACTTCGGCCAGCGTGTCCGGCGTGGCCCCGGCGATGGGGCGATAGGCGTTCACGGGGGACAGCTTGATCGAGGGGATGAACGCCCCCTCATAGGCCGCCGTCCGTTCCGCAAAGCCCGAAAGACCCAGCGCGCCCAAGGTGTTGCCATGCCACGACCGCTGCCGCGAGATGAAGCGCCGCCGCCCCATGTCGCCGCGCGCAGCGTGGTATTGCAGCGCCATCTTCAGGCAGCTTTCCACCGCCTCGGACCCGCCTGTGACAAAGACCATCTCGGTCAGCGTGCCGCCACAGCGGGCGCGGAGGATATCGGTCAGCTGCTCCAGCGCGTCGGTGGTAAAGTTATAGCGGTAGCCATGCGCAAAGCGTTCCAGCTGCGCGATCACCGCCGCGTTCACCTCTTCCTGCGCGTGGCCCAGACAATAGACCGCTGGCCCGCCAGAGCCGTCGATATAGGTTTTGCCCGCCGCATCGCGCAGGTAGGCCCCCTTGGCCCAGACGACTTTGGGCAGGGCCGTGGTGGCTTGCAGGTTGGCGGCGCGGGCGGTCATGTTCGGCTTCCTTTTTCGGTTGGCAGAGCATGGCAGCGCGGTTCCGCCGCGGCAAGAGCCTGCCACTTGCGCGGTGCGGGGGCGGCTGCGTAACCTTGAGCATCGCTAAAAAGGATTATCCCATGCGCTCTATTGCCCGGTTTCCGTTTCCCCATCTGACCCTTGCCTTGCTGGCGTTTGGCCCGGCCCCGATGCTGGCCGATACAGTGCGCGCCTCTAGCCGGATCACCGCCGTGACGGTCTATCCCGAGGGGGCGGAGATCACCCGCGACGTGGCCTTTTCGGCCGCTGCCGGGGCGCATGATCTGTTGGTCACCGATCTGCCCGCCGATACCGAGCCGTCGTTGATCCGTTTGGCGGGCGATGCGGGGCTTGGCCTTGGGGCCTGGGCGCTGCGAACCGACCGTTTGCCCCCGCGCGATCCGGCGCAAGACAGCGACCTGATCGCCGCCAAAGCCGGGGTTGAGGCTGCGCAGGCCAGCTTGCGCGGGGCCGAGGCGGCGGTGGCCGCGATCACCGCCCGGATGGAGGCAGCCGAGGCCCAGATCGCCTTTCTGGGCCGCACCACCCCCGAGGGGCTTTTGACAGCCGAGGCGCTGCAATCGCTGTCCACGACCATCGGTGCCGAAGTGCTGGCCGCCCGCCAAGCCGCCCTTGCGGCCAAGGGCGATCTGCCCCCCGCAGACAAGGCCGTGACCGAGGCGCAAGAGGCGCTGGCCAAGGCCGAAGCCGCCCGTGATGCGCTCTCGCAGCGGGATGAGGATTACGCCGCCCTGTCGGTGGCGGTGACGCTGGCCGCTGACGGTGAGACGCACCTGACACTGCGCCATTTCGTCGCCGATGCCAGTTGGCGCCCGGTCTATGACATGCATCTGACCCGCAAGGAGGGCACGCGCCTGACCGTCGGGCGCGGCGTGCTGGTCAGCCAGTTTTCCGGCGAGGATTGGTCGGATGTGGCGCTGACCCTGTCTACAGCGCAACCGTCGCGGCAGGCGGCACCGACAGACCTTTGGCCGGAACTGCGCCGGATAGAGCCTCCGGCCCCGCCGATGGCCGAGGCGCGCAGCGAAGACGCCATGATGGCCGGCAGTGTCGCGATGGCCGAGCCGATGGTGGTTGAGACCGCACAAGCGGCGGTGCAGGGCGATGTCGTGGTCTATGTCTATCCTGGCACGGTCGATGTCGCCTCGGGCGTCGAAGACCTGCGTCTGGCGCTGGACGAAAAGGTCTTGCCGGTAGAGGTTGAGGCCCGCGCCGTGCCGCGCGCCGATCGCACCGCCTTTGTGCTGGCCCGGCTGACCAATGACACCGGCGAAATCCTGCTGCCGGGCGAGGTGTTCCTGACCCGTGAAGGCACGCTGGTGGGGTCGGTCTTTATCGACACGCTGGCACCGGGGGGCAAGGCAGAGATCGGCTTTGGGGCCATCGACGGGCTGCGCCTGACCCGCGACATGCCCGTACACTCGCAAGGGGACCGGGGCATCCTGACCAGTTCCACCCAGATCGAGGAGACCGCACTGTTGAAGGTCGAAAACCTGACCGATGAGACCTGGCCGGTGCATGTGGTCGATCAGGTGCCCTATTCCGAGCAAGAGGATCTGGAGATCACCTTTAGTGCCGATCCGGCCCCGACCGAGACCGATCTGGATGCCAAGCGCGGAGTGTTGGGCTGGCGGTTCGATCTGGCGCCGGGGGCCGAGCAGGTGGTGACGCTAAACAGTCTGATCCGCTGGCCAGAGGGGATGGAATTGCGCTGACGGTCTGCTTGGGCCGCGGGGGAGCCTCCGGCGGGAGTATTTGGGCCAAGATGATGGGCTGGGCGGTCGTGCGTCGGCTGTGGGGGGAAGGGGCGGCGTTAAGCCGCCCCGGCCTGCCTGCGGTGTTTTGGGTCAGGCGCGGCGGCTGACGGTGGCGATGCCCAGAACCTCCAGCACCTTTGCCTCGATCTGGGGGGCGTCCATGCCGGCGCTGCGATACATCGCCTCGGGGCTGGCGTGGTCGATGAAGGTGTCGGGCAGGACCATCGAGCGGTATTTCAGGCCGGTGTCGAACACGCCTTCTTCGGCCAGAAGCTGGGCCACATGGCTGCCAAAGCCGCCGATGGCGCCTTCTTCGATGGTGATCAGGGCCTCATGGTGGCGGGCGAGGTTCAGGATCAGGTCGCGGTCCAGCGGTTTGGCAAAGCGGGCGTCGGCCACGGTCGGGGGCAGGCCACGGGCGGCCAGCGCCTCGGCGGCTTTCATCACCTCGGGCAGGCGGGTGCCAAAGGACAGGATCGCCACGCGCCCGCCTTCGCGGATCATCCGGCCCTTGCCGATTTCCAGCGGCAGGCCGCGCGCCGGCATCTCAACCCCCGAGCCTTCGCCGCGCGGGTAGCGGAAGGCGATCGGGCCGTCGTCATGCGCCGCCGCAGTCGCGACCATATGCACCAGTTCCGCCTCATCCGCAGCGGCCATCACCACGATGCCGGGCAGGTTGGACAGAAAGGCCACGTCAAAGCTGCCCGCATGGGTGGCGCCGTCGGCCCCGACCAGCCCGGCGCGGTCGATGGCAAAGCGCACGGGAAGGCGCTGGATCGCCACGTCATGCACGACCTGATCATAGCCGCGTTGCAGGAAGGTCGAATAGATCGCGCAGAAGGGTTTCATCCCGCCCGCCGCCAGACCCGCCGCAAAGGTCACGCCGTGTTGTTCGGCGATCCCCACATCGAAGGTCCGACGCGGAAAGCGTTTGCCGAACAGGTCCAGCCCGGTGCCATCGGGCATTGCGGCGGTGACGGCGACGATCTTGTCATCGCGTTCCGCCTCGGCGATCAGGCTTTCGGCGAAGACGCGGGTGTAGGAGGGGGCGTTGGAGGGGGATTTCTTCTGCTCGCCCGTCAGCACGTCGAACTTGGCGCGGGCATGGCCCCGGTCGGCGGCGTTTTCGGCCGGGGCATAGCCCTTGCCCTTTTTGGTCAGCACATGGATCAGCATCGGCCCGGTGGCCCGTGCCTTGGCGGTGCGCAGCACGGGCAGCAACTGGTCCAGATCGTGGCCGTCAATCGGGCCGACATAGGAAAAGCCCAGCTCTTCGAACAAGGTGCCGCCGACGGCCATGCCCTTGAGCATTTCCTTGGCCCGGCGCGCGCCTTCCTGAAAGGGTTCGGGCAGCATCGACACCACGCCCTTGGCGGCGGTCTTCAGATCCTGAAACGGCGCGCCGGCATACAGCCGGCTGAGATAGGCCGACAGCGCGCCAACCGGGGGGGCAATCGACATCTCATTGTCGTTCAGGATGACGAACAGGCGTTTCTTCAGATGGCCCGCGTTGTTCATCGCCTCAAACGCCATGCCGGCCGACATGGAGCCGTCACCGATCACCGCAATCGCATCGCCCGGATCGCCGCCCAGTTCCGCGGCCATGGCAAAGCCCAACGCCGCCGAGATCGAGGTAGAGCTATGGGCCGCGCCGAACGGGTCATAGGGGCTTTCCGAGCGTTTGGTAAAGCCCGACAGCCCGCCTTCGGTACGCAAGGTGCGGATACGGTCGCGCCGCCCGGTCAGGATCTTGTGGGGATAGCACTGGTGGCCCACGTCCCAGATCAGCTTGTCGCGGGGCGTGTCAAAGACCGCGTGCAGCGCGACGGTCAGTTCCACCACGCCCAGACCGGCGCCCAGATGCCCGCCCGTCACAGACACCGCCGAAATCGTTTCGGCGCGCAGCTCATCGGCCAGCTGGTGCAGCTCACGGTCGGTCAGCGCCTTCATGTCGGAAGGCAGCTTCACCCGGTCCAGCATCGGGGTTTGGGGAAGTTCAGCCATGTCCGCTCCGTTCAGCTTTCGCGGGAGATAACGAAACGCGCCGCGTCAATCAAGTTCGTTGCTGCTGCAGCATAGGGGGAAAGATGCGCCTCGGCTTCCCCTACCAATGCCGATGCGCGGGCTTTCGCGCCCTCCAGCCCCAAGAGCGAGACGAAGGTCGCCTTGCCCGCAGTGGCGTCCTTGCCCACGGCCTTGCCGGTTTTGGTGATATCACCCGTCACGTCCAGAATGTCATCGGCGATCTGAAAGGCAAGGCCAAGGGCCGCCGCATAAGCGCGCAGGGGGGCAGGATCGGCCCCCGCCAAAAGCGCGCCAGCCTGTGCGGAAAAGCTGATCAGCGCCCCGGTCTTCCCCGCTTGCAGGGCGGTGATTTCCACCAGCGTCAGCGGTTGGGCGGCCGTTTCGGCGGCGATATCCAGCGCTTGGCCCAGCACCATGCCTTCGGCCCCCGAGGCCCGCGCCAGCCCAAGAACCAGCGCCAGCCGGCGGTCGGCGGGGCCAAGAGCGGGGTCGCACAGCAATTCAAACGCCAGCGTTTGCAAGGCGTCGCCCGCCAGCACCGCCGTCGCCTCATCCCATTTCACATGGACGGTGGGTTGGCCACGGCGCAGATCGTCGTCATCCATGCAGGGCAGGTCATCGTGGACAAGGCTGTAGGCGTGCAGCGCCTCAACCGCGGCGGCGGCGGAAATTGCCTGCGCCTCGGTCAGGCCGTGCAGTCGCGCGCTTTCCAGCACCAGAAATCCGCGCAGACGTTTTCCGCCCTGCAAGGCATAGCGCATCGCATGGATCACCGGTTGGTCGGGGCGGTCGGCCAAGGCCAGATCCAGCCGCTGCTGGATCAGCGCGGCATCGGCGGCCAGACGAAGGGGAAAGCTCACATCCCCTCCACCGGGGTGGTGCCCGTGGCGCGGCCTTCTTGGGCGCGGATCAGTTCGACCTTTTCCTCGGCCTCTTTCAGCTTGCCCGCGCAATGCGCCTTAAGTGCCGCGCCGCGTTCGTAAAGGGCGATGGATTGCTCCAACGCCACCTCGCCGCGTTCCAACTGGCTGACCACGGCTTCCAAAGCCGCCATCGCCTCTTCAAAGCTCATTTCGGCGACAGGTTTTTCGCTCATCGGCCCCGCTCCTCCAACACGCCCACATGTGCTGCGACAGATGCCGCAAGCGCGGGCAGATCATAGCCGCCCTCCAGACAGGATACCACCCGCCCGCCTGCATGTTCCGCCGCCAGATCGCAAATCCGCTCGGTCAGCCAGCGGAAATCGTCGACCTGCCAGTCAAGCCCGGCCAAAGGGTCATCGGCATGGGCATCAAAGCCGGCGGAGATCAGGATCAACTCGGGCTTCCACGCGGCAAGGGCGGGGAAGATCCGCGCCTCATAGCCCGCGCGCATCGCCCCGCCGCCCGAGCCTTCGCGCAGCGGCAGGTTGACGATCTGGCCCTGCGCCCCGGTTTCCGTCACGCGCCCGCTGCCCGGATAAAGCGGCATCTGGTGAGAGGAGGCGAACAGGCAGCGGCCTTCGTCCCACAAAAGATCCTGCGTGCCGTTGCCGTGGTGCACGTCAAAATCCACCACCGCCACGCGCGACAGGCCGTGATGATCCAGCGCCCGCTTGGCCGCGATGGCCACGGTGCCGAACAGGCAAAAGCCCATCGCCGTTTCGGTTTCAGCGTGATGGCCGGGCGGGCGGCAGGCAATGAAAGCGTTTTTCACGTCGCCCGCCAGCACCGCATCCACCGCCGCACAGGCCCCGCCCACGGCGCGCAAAGCGGCCTCAAGGCTGCCGGGGGAAAGGTAGGTGTCGGCGTCAAGTTGCGCCCAGCCCGTCGCCGGAACTGCCGCCTTGACCCGTGCCAGATAGCGCGCGGGATGGCAGCGCAGCACCTCGGCCTCATCCGCCAGGGGTGCCAGGCGGCGATCCAGCGGCAGGCCTGCAAGCCCGGATGCGACCGCCTGCAACCGGGCCACCTGTTCAGGATGGCCCGGTGGCGTAAGATGCGCCCCAAACTCCGGGTGGGAATAAAGGGCTGTCGTCAAGGGCTCAGCCTTGCTCGTCTTGGCAAGCGATGGTTTCGGTGATCGCCTCATCCGAACCGGACAGGTCGATCGACATGACGTCCGCGCCGTCATGCTGCAAGACCATGACATTGCGGGTGGCAAGGTCGGTCAGGAAATCAACGCTGTCAAAGGTGATGACCACGCCGGGCACGTCGGACAGGTGCATGCCACGGGCATCGCCGTCATACTTTTCTTCGTCCAGCAAGAAAGAGACGGGATAGGTGGTGTTATCCTCAATCTCGCCCCAACCTTCGTTGAACGCCGCGACATAACCGTTGCCCGCGTTGCGATCAAAGCCGATGCGCACGCTGGAGCCGTCTTCGAAATCGGAGGTCAGAAAACAACCGTTGCCCAAGGTGGTGTCGACGACCACGTCCCAGCCACCCGCTTCGCTATAGGGAACGAGGTCCTGAGCCATAACGGCGCCCGCGCAAAAAACAGCGGCAAGGCCAAGGCCAAGGGTCTTGAAATTCATGTCATGCTCCATCTGATTGACCCGCCGTTGCTAGCACCCTTTTCCGTTTGCCAGAAAGGGAATCTGCACCCGTTTTAAGTGTAAATTGGCAGGTTTGGCGGCAAAGTTGCCGCGGGGTCAATCGGGTTGCAGCATATAGCCTTCGCCCCGCACGGTTTGCAGATAGCGCGGGGCCTTGGGGTCATCTTCGATCTTGCGGCGCAGGCGGGTGATCTGCACGTCGACGGCGCGTTCCTGCCCGCCCCCGTCGCTGCCCCCCGCTTCGCGCGACATGTCTCCGGCTAGCTTGTCGCGGGGCAGGGCGACGCCGGGCTGGGCCGCAAAAATCCGCATCAGTTGCGCCTCGGTCGAGGTCAGGCGGACGGGGTCCGTGCCGCGCCACAGCTCACCCCGGTCCATGTCATAGCGCACAGCCCCCAGATGCAGCACCTTGGGCACCGTCGCGCCACCCGGCTTGACCTGCGGCACGCGCCGCAGAATGGCGTTGATGCGCAGCAGCAACTCTTTCGGCTCAAACGGTTTGACGAGGTAGTCATCCGCGCCCGCCTCCAGCCCTTCAATCCGGTTGACCGTCTCTCCGCGCGCGGTCAGCAGCAGGATCGGCAGGGACAGCGTCTGGCGTAGAAAACGGGTCAGGGCGATGCCGTCTTCGCCCGGCATCATCACATCAAGGATCAGCATGTCGAATTCCAGCCCGCCCAAAAGCCGGCGGGCCTGTGCGGCGTCCCGCGCGACCGTGACGAGAAACCCGTTGCGGATCAGGAATTTCTGCAAAAGCCCGCGGATGCGTTCGTCATCATCAACGACCAGAAGATGGGCATCGTGTCTCGGTCATGCGCCGCCCTCCTTCATGCCTTGATACTGCCGGCGCATTTCCGGGTCCATCATTGCCTCCAGCACGGTGCGAAAGCCTTGGACGGCCTGCGGCCCTGCGGCGCGGTAGGCGGCCCGCATCCGGGCACGCTGGGCGTCGGACAAGGTGCGCTCCAGTTCCGCCCCCTTGTCGGTCAGGTACAGGTTGCGCTCGCGTTTGTCCCGCCGCCCGACCCGCGCCTCGACCAGACCATCGTCGAACAGCGTGCGCAGCACCCGGTTCAGGGATTGTTTGGTCACCCCCAGAATGGCCAGAAGATTGCCCACGGTGGTGCCGGGGCTGCGGTGGATGAAGTGGATGGCGCGGTGATGGGCGCGGCCATAATCCATGCCCTCCAGAATACGGTCTGGATCGGCGGTAAAGCCGCGATAGGCAAAGAACATCGCCTCGATGCCCTTGCGCAACTGCTCATCCGTCAGAAACAGCAGGCTTTCGCCGCTTGAAGATGGGTCTGCCATGATGCTCCTCCCTTCGGGGGAATTTACGTCAGCCTTGTTGACATTCCAAGTCGTAACCAGTAGCCCGATGCCGATTTAGCGCAAGATTATGTCCGAAGCGGACCCATCGCGCGCAACTTTCGGAATAATGGAGGGTGATATGGCTGGATATGACGATCGGGACGGTTTCATCTGGATGGATGGCAAGCTTGTAGAATGGCGCGATGCCAAGGTGCATATCCTGACACATGCGCTGCACTATGCCTCGTCCGTGTTCGAAGGCGAGCGCTGCTATAACGGCAAGATTTTCAAGTCGAGCGAGCATTCCGAGCGGCTGCGCAAGTCGGGCGAATTGCTGGATATGCCGATCCCCTATTCGGTCGAAGAGATCAACGCGGCCAAAGAGGCGGTTCTGAAGGCCAACGGGCTGACGGATGCCTATGTGCGCGCGCTGGCCTTTCGCGGAGCGGGTGAAGAGATGGGCGTGGCCTCGCTGGGCAACCCGGTGCGGCTGGCGGTGGCGTGCTGGACATGGGGTGCCTATTACGGCGACGCCAAGTTCAAGGGAGCCAAGCTGGACATTTCCAAGTGGAAGCGCCCCTCGCCCGAAACGATCCCCTCGGCGGCCAAAGCCTCGGGTCTGTATATGATCTGCACGATGTCCAAGCATGCAGCGATGGCCAAGGGTTGTTCCGACGCCATGATGTACGACTACCGCGGCTATGTGGCCGAAGCGACCGGCGCGAATATCTTTTTCGTCAAGGATGGCGAGGTGCACACGCCGTTGGCTGACGCATTCCTGAACGGCATCACGCGGCAAACCGTGATCGGTATGCTTCGCGACATGCAGATCAAGGTGCATGAGCGGCATATTCTGCCCGAAGAGTTGGCCGGGTTTGAGCAATGCTGGCTGACGGGCACAGCTGCCGAAGTCACGCCCGTGGGGCAGATCGGGGACTATCATTTCGAGGTCGGGGATCTGACCAAGAAGGTGGCGCTTGCCTATGAGGCGCTGGTGCGCGCCTGAGATGTGGCAGGGTGCGTGCGGGCACGCACCCGACGCCAACCTTGAGACGGGGTTGGTGGGCGCGGGCCGCGGAGCCTCCGGCGGGGATATTTAGAGACAGAAAATGGGCTTGCGGTGCAGAGCATCCCCGCCGGGTTTGGCGGTGCGGTCAGGTTTTGCGGCCGCGCTCAATCCGGATATATTCTACGGTGCGGCGGTTGTGCTCGCCCCGGGTGGGGGTGCGCTGCCAAAGGCCGCGCCAAGCCGATTCGGACCGATCACGCGCCAGACGCATGAATTGCGCCAGTCGGGCCCCAGTTGAGGACTTTCTGTGGTCTGCGAGATGTTTCGACATATCAGCCTCCTGCGTTGTCCTGGGATCAGGCTACGGCAGAATCGCGTGATTGCCTAACTTTCCGTCCCGTGGGGGCGCGAGTTTCCGCCGAAAGCACGGTGGCAATGGCCGGGAAAGCGGCGGAGCACCGCTGGGGCGCCCCGCCGGTTTGATCAGACTTCGACCGTCGTGGTGACGTCGAGGCCGCCGCGTGTGGCGTGCGAGTAAGGGCAGATGAAATGGCCGCGTTCGGCGATTTTTTCGGCAACGGCGCAGTCAAGGCCGGGCATGCGGACGTGCAGGCTGACGGTCAGGCCAAAGCCGCCTTCGGGGCGGCCACCGATGCCAACGCTGGCGGTGACCGAGGCGTCTGCCGGGACGGTGCCCAGCTTTTCCGCGCCAGCGACAAAGCGCATCGCACCCAGATAGCACCCGGCATAGCCCACGGCGAACAACTGTTCAGGGTTGTTGCCTTCGCCCGTGCCGCCCATTTCCTTTGGCACAGCGAGGGTGACCGACAGGGCCCCGTCATCGGTTGCCGATTTGCCATTGCGGCCGCCGCCCGAAGCGGTGGCATTGGCGGTATAGACGACTGCCATAATATATCTCCTATCCGATTTAATCGTGTACGATATATTACGGGAGTTTTCGGCCCTCTGTCAATCCCTTGCTATCCGGTCGCACGCGATTTAATCTTGCCCTGCAATCCTTGCAGAGGCCCGAAGATGCCCTCCTCAGACGATAGCGTGCGCACGTCCCGCCTTTTGCCGGAACCCGGCCTTTTGCCCGTGCCGGATATGCTGTGCTTTGCGCTCTATTCCGCCGCGCACGCCATGCAGCGCCGCTATGCGCCGTTGCTGGAAAAACTGGGGCTGACCTATCCGCAATATCTGACACTTTCCGCGCTTTGGGCGCAGGGGGCGGAGGGGTTGACCGTGGGGCAGATCGGCAAGTTGCTGCATCTGGAATCCAACACACTGACGCCGCTGCTGAAACGGATGGAGGCGCAGGGTCTGTTAAGCCGTCAGCGCTCTGCCAAGGATGAGCGGCAGGTGGCGGTGCGGCTGACCGCCAAGGGCCGGGCGCTGGCAGAGCAGGCCGCTCCGGTGCCGGGGTGTTTTCTGGAAAGCACCGGGATGAGCGTGCAAGAAGCCACCGCCTTGCGCGATGAGGTTACGGCGCTGCGCGACCGTCTGTGCCCGGAGTAAGCCGCGCCAAGGCCCAAGCGGCGGCTTCGGCCACCACCGGGTCGGCGTCCTCCAGCCGCGCGGCGGCGGCAGGGGAAAGGGCCGCCAGCCCCGAATTGCCGATCGCATAAAGCACATTACGCACGAACCTGTCGCGGCCGATGCGTTTGATCGGGCTGCCAGCAAAGCGGGCGCGAAACGCGGTGTCATCCAGCGCGGCCAGTTCGGCCAACTGAGGCGCGCCCACGCGCGGCTGGTAGCCGATCTCGGTGGCGGCTTGGGCGAACTTGTTCCACGGGCAAACGGCAAGGCAATCATCGCAGCCGTAGATCCGGTTGCCCATCAGCGCCCGCAGATCGGGGTCAACCGGGCCTTTGTGTTCAATCGTAAGGTAAGAAATGCAGCGGCGCGCGTCCAACTGGTAGGGGGCGGGAAAGGCAGCGGTCGGGCAGATGTCGAGGCAGGCCGCGCAGCTGCCGCAATGGCTGATCTCTGCCGCGTCTTTGGGCAGGTCCAGCGTGGTGAAAATCGCGCCAAGGAAGAACCAGCTGCCCAAGTCGCGGCTCAGCAGGTTGGTGTGTTTGCCTTGCCAGCCCAGACCCGCCGCTTGGGCCAGCGGCTTTTCCATAACCGGGGCGGTGTCGACAAAGACTTTGATCTCGGCCCCAGTCCTGTCGACCATCCAACGGCCCAGCCGTTTCAGCCGCCGCTTGACCAGATCATGGTAATCCTTGCCTTGGGCATAGACGGATATGGCCGCGCGGTCGGGGTGATCCAGCACGGCGAGGGGGTTGGTCTGCGGGGTGTAGACCTCGGCCAACATGATGATCGAGCGGGCCTGGGGCCAAAGGGCGGCGGCAGAGCCGCGCCAGCCCATCCGTTCGGCCATCCAGCCCATCTGCCCATGCCGCCCAGCGGCGACATAGGTTTCCAGCCGCGCCGCCGTATCTGGTGTGGCGTCGGGCGCGCAGATGCCAAGGGCCGAGAACCCCTCGGCCAGGGCGCGCGCCTCTAGATCCTTGCGCGTAAGAACGGTCATGCGGGGCGCGATATCCTGTGCGGCGGGGAAGGCGGTTCAGAAATCCAGATTGGCGTAATGGGCGGGCTGCGGAAAGCCCGGCACCTGATCAGCCAAGAGCGTGCGGAACGAGGGGCGCGATTTGATCTTGGCGTACCAGTCCTTGACGCTGGCGTTGCGGTGCCAGTCCACGTCCGAAATGTAGTCGAGGCTGGAGAAATGTGCCGCAGCCGTCAGATCGGCCAGTGTCATCACATCGCCCGCCAACCAGCGCCGCTGGTCCAGCAGCCAGCCCATATAGTCGATGTGATACTTGATGCGCCCGGCACCGGATTTCACGTTCTTTAAATCCGGGTTGCCCTGCGCCATGATCTTTTTGTTCACGCGTTCATACAGCAGTTTGGAGGTAACTTCGCTGTGGAATTTGTCGTCAAACCATGCGCACAGGCGGCGGACCTCAAAGCGGGCGTCGGGGTCGCGGGGCATCAGCGCGGGCGTGGGCACTGACTCTTCCAGATATTCGCAGATGGCTTGGCTTTCGCTCATTATTTTGCTGTCCATGCGCAGCACGGGCACTTTGGCAGCCGGGTTGCGTCGCAGGAAATCCGGCGAGGGTTCCCAATACCGCTCTTCGATCAGTTCCACCTCCAGCTTCTTCTCGGCAAGCGTCAGGCGCACTTTCCGGCAGAAGGGAGACAAGGGGTAATGATAGAGACGGATCATCGGTCTGCTTCTATTTGGGGACTTCCCCTCCATGCCCCGCAATCGGTGGGAATTCAACCGGGAAGGCGGGGAAAGCGTCGCAGAAAGGCAGATCGGGGCCGGATTGGGCGCAGATCAGTCGCGCGCGTCGAAACAGGCTGCGCGGCCATCGGCGGCAATCGTTTCGGCACCGGATTGAATGGCGCGCGCACGTTTCTTGACGAAGGCCGAGGGCTTGGCGGCATCGCGGCCCTTTGGGTCGGGCAGCACAGCGGCCAGTCGCGCGGCCTGCGCGTCGGACAAGTCGCGGGCATCGACGCCAAAGTAGTGCTGGGCGGCGGCCTGCACGCCAAAGACGCCCTCTGAAAATTCGGCGACGTTCAGATAAACCTCTAGAATCCGCTGCTTGGACCAGATGAGTTCCACCAGCGGGGTCATGGCGGCTTCCATCGCTTTGCGCAGCCAACTGCGCCCCTGCCAGAGGAACACGTTCTTGACCACCTGTTGCGAGAGGGTCGAGGCACCGCGATTGCTGCCCTCTTCCACCGCCAGCCGGATCGCGGCCATATCAAAACCCCAGTGCAGGCAGAAATTGGCATCTTCTGCCGCGACAGCAGAGCGGCCCATGGCGGGGGCGATCTCGTCCCAGCTGACCCAATCTTTGGAAATCGCGCCCAGTCGCAGGCTTTCGCCCAACTGGTAGAGGTTGATCGGCGGCGGAACAAAGCTGAACAGCACGATCAGCAGCCCGTAGAACGCGGCAACGCCTGCAAGCCCGCGCCCGACCCAGCGGCGGGTGCGGCGCAGCCATGGTTCGCGCTTGGCGGCCTCAGCGGCGGGTTTCTTTTTGGGTTTCGCGGCCATGCGGCAGTTAGGCCCGATGGCTGGTCTTGGTCAAGGGCGGGGCCGCATCAGGCGGACTGCCCGTCCAGTTCGGCCAAAACGGCTGCAGTCGAAACCCCGTTGGCAAAATCAGCCTCCAGATAGGCCATCGTCACGTCAAAGATCGTGCGGGCCGACAGATTGGCATGGGGCATGCCGAATCCAAGGACAGCATCGCGCACCACAGTCATCCGAAACCCAAGGTCCGCGCCCGCCCGCACCGTTGAATTAACGCAGAACCCGGCGACCGCCCCGGTGACGACAAGATCCGTCGTGCCATTGCGTTGCAGATGGGCCGCAAGATCGGTGGAGGCAAAAGCCGACGAGGTGGATTTCAGAAAGACCGCCTCTTCCGGCAGGGCCGCGTCGCAGGGCAGCGGCGCAAAGCCCGGCGCATCCTTGTGCAGGGGCGAGGCCGGATGGTCGTCGTGGTGGCGCACGTGCAGGACAGGCAAGCCGTTTTGCCGGAACGCTTTTGCCAGCGCGATGATCTGCGCGGGCGCGTCGGGGTGAACGCAGTCAAGACCGGCGTCGATTCGGTCCTGCATGTCTTGCTGCATGTCGATGATGATCAAGGCTTTCATCCGGTGCACCCATTTGCCCCTTGCTGTCCCGCATCGCAAAAGGCCCCCTTGCGGGGGCCTTCGCGTTATTCCGCCGGCATTTTCGCAGCTTCTTCCGACAGGGGATACGCCAGATGGGGCAGCATTTCCTGCGGGCAGATTTGCAGGAAGTTCGCCCGCTCGGCGGCCCAGTTGGCCAAGATGCGCTGGGCCAGATGCGACCCGGTTTCCGCCGCGTGCCGTTCCACCAGCGCCTTCAGTTGCGCCTCCCAATGCGGGTGGCTGACAGCACAGGTCACAAGGCTTTCCGGGTTCATGAAGTCTTCGGCTACGCCCTTGGGGTCGTAGACATAGGCCATGCCCCCGGTCATGCCCGCGCCAAAGTTGCCGCCGATCCGCCCAAGGATCACCGCCACGCCGCCGGTCATGTATTCGCACCCATTGGACCCGCAGCCCTCAACCACCACCTTGGCGCCCGAGTTTCGCACCGCAAAGCGTTCGCCCGCGCGGCCCGCAGCGAACAGATAGCCATCGGTCGCCCCATACAGCACGGTGTTGCCGATGATGGTGTTTTCCTCGGCCCGCAGCGGCGAGTTCATTTGCGGGCGCACCACGATGGTGCCGCCCGAAAGGCCCTTGCCCACATAGTCATTGGCATCGCCCTGCACCTCCAGCTTCAGGCCGTTGACGGCAAATGCCCCCAGCGACTGCCCGCAAGAGCCAGACAGTTTCACCGTCAGATGGTCGGGCTGCAACTGGTTACGCATCCCGAATTTCTTGACGATGTGGCTGGAAGCGCGGGTGCCGATGGTGCGCAGCGTGTTGCGCACGGCATAGGACAGTTGCATCTTCTCGCCGTCTTCAAAGAACCGCGCGCCGTCTTTGACGATTTCCGCGTCCAGCGTGTCGGGCACCGCGTTGCGCGGCTTGGAGCGGTCGTAGGTGATTTTTTGCGACCCATCGACGGTGATCAGCAGCGGGTTCAGGTCAAGATCATCCAGATGGGCGGACCCACGGCTGACCTGGCTGAGAAGATCGGCGCGGCCGATGATCTCATCCAAAGACCGCGCGCCGATCTGCGCCAGAATCTCGCGCACTTCCTGCGCGTAGAAGGTGATCAGGTTGACCACCTTGTCCGCCGTGCCGGTGAACTTGGCGCGCAGATCCGGGTTCTGGGTGCAGACACCGACCGGGCAGGTGTTGGACTGGCACTGGCGCACCATGATGCAGCCCATGGCGATCAGAGCGGCGGTGCCGATGCCGAATTCCTCGGCCCCCATCATCGCCGCCATCACCACATCGCGGCCCGTGCGCAAACCACCATCGGTGCGCAGGGTCACCCGTTCGCGCAGGTTGTTCATCGACAGAACCTGATGCGCCTCGGTCAGGCCCATTTCCCACGGCAGGCCCGCGTATTTGATCGAGGTGCCCGGGCTGGCCCCGGTGCCGCCGTTATGGCCCGAGATCAGGATGATATCGGCCTTGGCCTTGGCCACGCCCGCCGCAATCGTGCCGACCCCGGACGAAGACACCAGTTTCACCGTCACCTTGGCGCGCGGGTTGATCTGCTTCAGGTCATAGATCAGCTGTGCGAGGTCTTCGATGGAATAGATGTCATGGTGCGGCGGCGGCGAGATCAGCGTCACGCCGGGCGTCGAATGGCGCAGGCGCGCGATCAGCGCCGTGACCTTCATCCCCGGAAGTTGTCCGCCCTCGCCGGGCTTGGCGCCTTGGGCGACCTTGATTTCCAGCTCTTCGCAGGCGTTCAGATATTCCGCGGTCACGCCAAAGCGCCCCGAGGCCACCTGCTTGATCTTGGCCGACGGGTTGTCGCCATTGGCTTCGGGCAGGAAATGCGCCGGATCTTCGCCGCCTTCGCCGCTGTCTGATTTCGCCCCGATGCGGTTCATGGCGACGTTCAGCGTCTTGTGCGCCTCTGGCCCAAGCGCCCCAAGGCTCATCCCCGGGGTGACGAACCGCTTGCGGATCGAGGTGATGCTTTCCACCTCTTCGATCGGCACCGGCTTGCCCAGCGATTTTATGTCCAGCAGATCGCGGATGTGGATCGGCGGATTGGACCGCATCGCGGCCGAATACTGCTTCCACAGGTCATAGGATGCCCGGTCACAGGCCGATTGCAGCATGTGCATCGTCTGCGCTTCCCAAGCGTGCTTTTCGCCCGAGCGGCGCGCTTTGTAAAAGCCGCCAATCGGCAGCACATCCGTGCCGCCCATCCAGCCTTTGGCGTGAACCTCTTCGACCTTGATCTGCAGGCCTTGCAGGCCGATTCCGGAAATGCGGCTGTGCATGCCGGGGAAATATTCCGCGACCATTGCCCGCGACAGGCCGACCGCCTCAAAGTTCAGGCCACCCCGATAGGACGAGATCACCGAGATCCCCATCTTGGACATGATCTTTAGCAGCCCCGCGTCCACCGCGTTGCCATAGCGGCGCATCGCGTCCAACAGCGTGCCTTCGATCAGCCCGCGGCGGATCCGGTCAGCAATGCTGTCTTGCGCCAGATAGGCGTTGACCGTGGTGGCCCCCGACCCGATCAGCACCGCGAAGTAATGCGGGTCGATGCATTCAGCAGAGCGCACGTTGATCGAGCAGAAGGTCCGCAGCCCTTTGCGGGTCAGCCACGAGTGCACCGCGCTGGTGGCAAGGATCATCGGCATGGCGACCTTTTCGGGCCCCTGATGCTGATCGGTCAGCACCAACTGCCCGGCACCTGAACGCACGGCATCTTCGGCCTCGGCGCGGATACGTTCCAGTCCTTGGCGCAGCGCATCCGGCCCGGCCGCCCGCGGGAAGGTGCAGTCGATAAAGGCGACCTGCGCGCCAAAGCGCTTGACCACCACCTCAAATTCCGAGTTGGCAAGGAACGGGCTTTCCAGCACCAGAATTTCCGACTGCGCGTTGGATTCGTCCAGCACGTTGCGCAGGTTGCCAAAGCGGGTTTTCAGGCTCATCACCCGGCCTTCGCGCAGGCTGTCAATCGGTGGGTTGGTGACCTGACTGAAGTTCTGGCGGAAGAAATGCGACAGCGGGCGGTAGATGTTGGAGAGCACCGCGGCGGGCGTATCATCGCCCATCGAGGCGATCATTTCCTTGCCGTCTTCGGCCATCGGCGCCAGAACCTGCTCCAGCTCTTCCAGCGTATAGCCTGCCGCGATCTGGCGGCGGCGCAGCTCGGCCCCGTCAAACAGCGGCATTTCCGGCACTTCGCGCAGCAGCACGTTCAGATCGACGATTTTCTCGATCCACTGGCCATAGGGCTGGCTGGAGGCGAGTTTGTCTTTCATTTCAACGTCGTGGTAGAGCTTGCCTTCGGCCATATCGACGGCAATCATCTGCCCCGGCCCCAAAGCGCCCTTTTCGCGCACGGTGGATTCGTCGACAGGAACCATCCCTGCCTCAGAACCCGCGATCAGCAGGCCATCGCCGGTGACGACATAGCGCATCGGGCGCAGGCCGTTGCGGTCAAGGCCGCCGCAAACCCAGCGGCCATCGGTCATCGCCAGGGCCGCGGGGCCGTCCCAGGGCTCAATCACCGAGTTGCAATAGGCATACATGTCGGCCCATGCGGGCTTCATATCGGTCGTGGCTTTGGACCACGCCTCGGGCACAAGCATGGTCTTGGCCAAGGGCGCGTTGCGGCCCGACCGCACCAGCGCTTCAAACACCGCATCCAGCGCGCCGCTGTCCGAGGTGCCTGCCGGGATGATCGGTTTGATATCCTCGGCCGCATCGCCGAAGTTGTTAGAGGCCATGCGGATTTCGTGGGACTTCATCCAGTTGACGTTGCCCTTCAGCGTGTTGATCTCGCCGTTATGGGCCAACATGCGGAAGGGCTGGGCCAGCCACCACTGCGGGAAGGTGTTGGTGGAATAGCGCTGGTGATAGATCGCAAAAGCGGATTCGAATCGGTCGTCCATCAGGTCGGGGTAGAAGACGGCGACCTGCTCGGCCAACATCATGCCCTTGTAGATGATGCTGCGGCAGGACAGGCTGCACAGATACATGCCCTGAATATGGGCGGCCAGCGCGGCTTTCTCGATGCGGCGGCGGATGATGTACAGCTCGCGCTCGAACTGTTCCTGATCAATGTCCTTTTCGCAGCGGATCAGGATCTGTTCGATCTCGGGACGGGTGGCGTTGGCCTTGTCGCCCAGAACCGACACATCCACCGGCACATGCCGCCAGCCATAGATGTAGTGGCCCATGCGCAGCACTTCGGTTTCCACGATCGTGCGGCAGCGTTCCTGCGCGCCGAAATCGGTGCGCGGCAAGAACACCTGACCGACCGCGATCAGCTTTTTGGTGTCCGGCTCATGGCCCGTGCGGCGCACCTGATCATAAAAGAACCGCACCGGGATCTGCACATGAATGCCCGCGCCGTCGCCGGTCTTGCCATCGGCATCCACCGCGCCGCGGTGCCAGATCGCCTTCAGCGCGGCGATGCCGTTTTCCACCACCTTGCGGCTGGGTTTGCCCGAAATGGCCACGACGAGACCAACCCCACAAGAGGAATGCTCATCCTCGGTCTTATAGAGACCGTTTTCGTCCATCCAGGCACGCTTGGCCTCTTCGGCGGCAACCCATGCGTCATCATATTTGGTCATGGCGGTCTCCTTCGCGCAGTCATTTCCATCCCGAACCGGGTCCGCAGGGGCGGGGGCTCGTGTTGCGGCCACGGGGCCGGCTTGTTGTCGGGTTGCCGCGGGCGGGGCCGGGCAACGGTTTTGTCAGTCCTAACCTTTGAGCTGCGGCACGGCCGCCAAAGGGGCATCCAGTTGCGACATCATCGCATCACAATCAAACAGCGGTTGGGTCGCGCCAAAACCCGGATCTCCGGGTTTGGAAAAGCTGACCGGGCTTGCTTCGAGCGGCAGATAGGTGCCATCGCCCTGATCCCATTCCGAGTGGCCCGAAAAGAACATCCGCCATTCGCGGCTGATGTATTCATTGCCCTTGGACCGGCGCAGCACCGCACCGCTGTTGTCGGTTTCGGTATATTCAAACTCTGTCTCGTCCAGCGTGACGCCGTCGATGGTAAAGGTCTTGCCGGTCAGCCGGTCATAGCCGCGCACGTTCGAATGCTCGCCGTTGTCCTTGCTGAGTGAAAAGATAAAGTCGTCGCGCCCGGTGGTGGTCAGGTCGGTAAAGCTGGCAGGGTCCTGCGGGTTTGGGTCCAAGGTCTGGATGACCGTGGGGTTCAGATCGACGCTTTCGATCCACTGGGTTTCTTCATCAATCCGAGACATGAAGAAGATACCTTCTTGGTCGAAATCAGCGCGCCATTGATGGCCCGCCGGGTCCGCCTCACAGGTGTAGTAATTCGCCACATAGCAGCCCCGTGACTGCACCGTCAGATAGGCCGTGCAGCCTTCGGGTGGCGTAAAGCTGCCCGCAAAGCCGGGGGACGCAAGCATCAGAAGTGGAAGGAGCACCGAAGATTTCATCTCAACACCTGATTTAAGGGGATGCTTTCAAAGGGTTTTCCTTTAAAGCCGCCCCGATTTTTCTGTCGCTACGGTTGTAGCTGTGGAAAAACTACACCCCCAAGACCCAAGCCACACATGAACTTTACGTTCATCATTCGGCGGCGACACTGGCGGGTTGCGCCAGATAGGCCAGAATAGCGTCCGCCGCTTCGCGCCCGTCGCGGATCGCCCAGACCACCAAAGAGGCCCCCCGCACAATATCCCCGGCCGCATAAACGCCCGGTAAGCTGGTGGAATGGCTGCGGAAATCGGCCTTGATCGTGCCCCAGCGGGTCACGGCCAACTCTGGCACGCCCCACAGGGTCGGGATCGCCTCCGGCTCAAAGCCAAGGGCCTGCACGACCAGATCGGCCGGCTCGATGTAATCCGCGCCTTCGATCAGTTCCGGCACCTGACGACCGGTGGAATCCGGCGCGCCCAGACGCATTTTCTGCACCATCACACCGTCCACGACCGCGCCGCCGGTAAAGCCTTTGGGGGCCGAAAGCCAGACAAAGTCCACGCCTTCCTCTTCGGCGTTCTGCACTTCGCGCTGGCTGCCCGGCATGTTGGCCTTGTCGCGGCGATAAAGACATTTCACCGACACCGCGCCCTGCCGGATCGCCGTGCGCACGCAGTCCATCGCCGTGTCACCGCCGCCGATCACCACCACGCGTTTGCCCGAGGCGTTCAGCTCGCCATTGTCGAACTCTTCCACCTCGTCCCCAAAGCTCTTGCGGTTCGAGGCGGTCAGGTAGTCCAGCGCCTTGACCACGCCCGCGGCCCCGACGCCCGGCGCTTCGATGTCGCGCGATTTGTAGACGCCGGTGGCAATCAGCACCGCATCATGCTGGCCACGGATCGCGTCAAACGACAGATCCTCACCCACACGGCAGTTCAGCACGAACTGGACGCCCGCGGCCTCCAGCTGGGCGATCCGCTGCATCACGACGGGCTTTTCCAGCTTGAAGCCGGGGATGCCGTAGGTCAGCAGCCCGCCCGCGCGGTCATAGCGGTCATAGACCGTGACCTGCACGCCCGCGCGCCGCAGCACATCCGCCGCCGCCAGCCCGCCCGGACCCGCGCCGATGATGCCGACGGATTCCACCCGGTCGGCTCGCGGCACGATCGGTTTGACCCAGCCGTTTTCCCAAGCCAGATCGGTCAGGTATTTCTCGACCGCTCCGATGGTCACCGTGCCGTGGCCCGATTGTTCGATCACGCAGTTGCCTTCGCACAGCCGATCCTGCGGGCAGATGCGACCGCAAATTTCGGGAAAGGTGTTGGTGGATTGCGACAGTTCATACGCTTCTTCCAGCCGGCCTTCGGCGGTCAGGCGCAGCCAGTCGGGGATGTTGTTGTGCAGGGGGCAATGGGTCTGGCAATAGGGAACGCCGCACTGGCTGCAGCGGCTTGCCTGCTCTGCCGCCTTCGTTGCCGCGAATTCGCGGTAGATTTCGTGGAAATCTTCGGCGCGCAGGGATGCGTCGCGCTTGGTCGGCATCTCTTTGCCCAGCGTGACGAATTTGAGCATTTTTTGCGTGGCCATGGCTGCGCCCCTTCGACAGGAATTTCTTGCTGCGAAGGGATACTTTGGGGCGGAAGTAAATAAAAGTCAGCATGACTGACCTATTTGTCGATTTTTTTAGGGATAGTTCAGTTTTGCTGTCCTATTTTCTGGATTTTAGGTCAGCTTGGTTTCCCTATCGGCTTAACCGCCCATGGAAAGCAGCCCCAAAGCCACCACACCCACGATGATTCGCCACCAGCCAAACACCGCGTAACCCTTGCGGGACACAAAGCTGAGCAAGCCCCGAACCACCAGAACGGCGCTGACAAAGGCCACGACAAAGCCGACCGCAATGTCGGACCACGCAGAAAAATCCAGCACAGCGTGGGACTTATAAAGGTCGTAGCCGACAGCCCCAGCCATGGTCGGCAACGACAGAAAGAATGAAAACTCCGCCGCTGCGCGCTTGGACACGCCCAACATCAGCGCTCCCACGATCGTTGCCCCGGACCGGGAGACGCCAGGGATCATCGCGAGGCATTGGATAAAGCCAATGGCCACGGCCTTGCGGAAGGGCACGGCATCGGCACTTTCAACCGTCGGCGTCGGTGCGACACGGTCCACGACCAGCAAAACGACGCCGCCGATGATCAGCATGACGGAAATCAGCCGGGGGGATTCGAACAGAACCGCCTTGATGAAATCATGGGCAAGCACCCCGATCACCACCGCGGGCAGAAAAGCCAGAGTAACCGACACGATAAACCGAAAGGCCTCCGGGTCGCGGTGGGCGGTGCCAAACACGGTGACCAGCTTGTGGAAGTACACCGTCAGGATCGCCAGAACTGCGCCCAACTGGATCACGACCGCGAAGGCCTTCCAAGCCTCGGCATCAACCCCCAGAAAATGTTCTGCCAAAAGCAGGTGCCCGGTGGAGGACACGGGGATAAATTCGGTCAACCCCTCGAGCAGACCCAACAGCGCCGCAATCAGGGTATGGTCCAAAGCTTAAGCCTTCTTGAGGTTCTTGGCCGATTCTTTGATGGCCGCATATTGGCCAGAAGGGCGGTAGCACCACAGGTATTCTGCGATGACAGAGTCGATGTCTGTCGCCGCGATGCCCAGATCGTCCAGACCTTTGGCCCCCGGCGACACCACATTGTCACTGCGCAGGCTGGTCACCTGATCGCGGGTCAGGATCTTGTTCGGGATCAGCCCCAGCGTCAGCGCCGAGCCAAAATCCGCCAGCGACCCGATGATAGATCCTGCGAAGAACGGCAGATTGATCACCATGCGGCGGCGGCGAATGACCAAAAGCATCTTGCCGATGAAGCCGCGCAGGCTGTCAACTTCGGGGCCGCCAAGCTCATAAATCCCGGCCGCAGCCTTGCCGGTGACGCCCATAACCGCGGCTTGGGCCACGTCATCGACATAAACCGGCTGGAATTTGGTCTTGCCGCCGACCAGCGGCAGGATCGGCCCAAGCCGCGCCATCCCGGCGAAGCGGTTGAAGAAGCCGTCTTCGTTGCCGAAGATCACCGATGGGCGCAGGATAACCGCGTTGGGGAAGGCCGCGAGGATGGCCGCTTCGCCAGCCCCTTTGGATTGCGCATAGAGGCTGGCGCCCTCAACGTCTGCGCCAATGGCTGACAGGTGCACGAGCGCGCCGATGCCTTCTTCGGCAGCGATCCGCGCGATGCGGGCCGCACCTTCATTCTGCACGGCGTCAAAGTTGTTCTTGCCACCGCGGTCAAAGGTGCCGACGCAGTTGACGACCGCATCTGCACCTTGCATCAGCGCGCGCACTGAGTCGTCGTTGCGAATGTTGCACAAAACCGGCTCAACCTGACCCACGACACCGTAGGGTTTGACGAAAAGCGCCTCATTCGGGCGGCGGACTGCGACGCGGACGCGCCAGCCCTCTTTTGCCATCCGACGCGCGATGTACCGCCCGACAAAGCCCGAACCGCCGTAGATCGTGACAAGTTTGCTCATCGCACACCCCTTTTTTGCCCCATGGCGGGACCGTATCTCTTGAGGCCTGAATAGCCTCCCACCCGGCAGCGGGCAAGGGCTAAGACCTTGGCATCTACGTGCAAGCCTGTGACGAAAATTCGCGTCAAGGCTTCAAAGCCCCGTTGACACCCCCCTTGAGCTTCGCTACATCGCCGCTCACGACATCTGCCCAGATGGCGGAATTGGTAGACGCGCTGGTTTCAGGTACCAGTGTTGCAAGACGTGGAGGTTCGAGTCCTCTTCTGGGCACCAAATACCGCAAAAAGCCGCGCAACTTTAACAAGTTGCGCGGCTTTTGTCTTTCTTGCGCCAGCTTTTCGCCCTTGCCGTGAGAATTTGCCTTTCCGCACCCTGCCAAAGCACTGCTTGCCTGCTGTTATGCGGCGGCGGGGGTCAAAGGGGCGCGCCCTCCATCCGCGCGGCTTCCAGTAGCCATGCGGTAAACACCCCCAAGGCCGAGTTCCCGGTCATGCGCTTTGACACGGCAAGTGAATACCAGACGCAGCGAATTTGCCGCTGATCACATTTCACCAAGGCCCCAGTTTCAAGTTCTTTGCGGCACAGGATGTCGTCGGCAAGGATGATGCCCTCGCCGTCCACGGCTGCGTCAATGGCTAACGACAGATCCGAATAGACCCGGCCCTTTTGCCAGATCGCCATGTCTGGCTGATGGGCCGAGAACCATTGGTGCCAAATTTCGCGCCCGTTGTCGTGAACCAGCGAAGACGACATCCAGCCCAGCGCGTCGCCGTCCTTGGTCATGCGGGACTTAAGGTCAGGCGCGCAGGCCGGAAAGCCATCGATTGGAAACAAGCGGATCAGCTTGGCCGCCTTGTTTGGCAAGCGCGTCTCGAAATGAATGATCATGTCGGCGTGGCCATCGCCGAGTTGAGGGGGCTGCCATGCCGGGCGCAGCTCGATGTCGATCCGAGGGTAGAGCGTGCAGAACTCCGTAATTCGCTTGCGCAACCAGAGCGAAGCCAGCGCAGGTTCGGCGCTGATTGTGAGCGTTGCGTGTTGCGACACGCGAAGCAAGCTTTCGCAGGCATCCTTAAGCACCTGAAATCCGCTTGAAAGTTGTGGCTGCAAGCGGCGGCCGTCTTCGGTCAGTTCAACTCGATTGCCATGCCGGATGAACAGATCAGTGCCAAACCACAGTTCAAGATTTCTTATGTGCTGGCTGACGACACTATGGCTGACATTCAGTTCCGCACCCGCCTTGGCAAAACTGCTATGCCGCGCGGCGACCTCGAACACACGAAGCGCATTCAGATGGCGGAGGCTGGTGTCCATCGGCTCAGCATAGGTAAAACCTTCGCTGAGGGCAAGTTTAACCTGTTTTTCCGCAGCCTTTCTGACGGGTAGCTTCACAGAAACCCCGCACAGTATCGGATGCAAAAATGGCTTCACGTCGCGAACCCAAGGACGCCAACGCATCGCTTGTGGTCACCGATCTGCGTAAGTCTTTTGGTGCACATGAGGTGCTTAAAGGGGTTTCGCTCAAGGCCTGTGACGGCGATGTAATCTCGATGTTGGGGTCGTCAGGTTCGGGCAAAAGCACCTTTCTTCGTTGCATCAACCTCTTGGAAATTCCCAATTTCGGCGTGATCAGCGTCCACGGCGAAGAGATCAAGATGGCCAAGGACCGCCACGGAGTGACCAAGCCCTCGGATGCAAGGCAGGTTGAGCGTATTCGCGCACGGTTGGCGATGGTCTTTCAGTCCTTCAATCTTTGGTCGCACATGACCGTTCTGGAGAATGTGATCGCTGGCCCGATCCATGTCCTGAAACAGCCACGCGCGGTTGCCATTGAGAAGGCCAAAGCGGTCCTGGAGCGCGTCGGCATGTATGACCGTCGCGACTACTACCCGGCACACATATCGGGGGGGCAACAACAGCGCACCGCAATCGCCCGCGCGCTTGCGATGGAACCAGAGGTCATGCTGTTTGACGAGCCGACCTCGGCGCTGGACCCCGAGCTTGTGGGAGAGGTTTTGAAAGTCATCCGCTCATTGGCGGAGGAGGGTCGCACCATGATCGTGGTGACCCATGAAATGGCCTTTGCCCGAGACGTTTCTTCCGAGGTGATCTTTCTGCACCAAGGCCGGATCGAAGAGCAGGGGAACCCGGTGCAGATGTTTACCAAGCCGAAATCCACCCGCTTGCAGGAATTCCTGTCGAATACACGACATTAGGCGGCCGTGCCCGCGCGGCCTTCATCTTGCCCAACAAGGGAGAACAGCAATGAACATCAAGAAAGCCATCCTTGCCTCGGTACTCGGGGCGATGACACTTCTGTCAGGCCAAGTCGCGCAGGCCGACGTGCTGCGCATCGGTGTCGAGGGGGCCTATCCGCCCTTTTCAAAGAAGGAAGCCGACGGCACGCTGTCGGGTTTTGACATCGACATTGCGAACGCGCTTTGCAAGCAGTTGAACCGGGAATGCCAGTTGGTTGAACAAGAGTGGGATGGCATGATCCCCGCCCTGATCGCCAACAAATACTACGCTATCGTCGCCTCAATGTCGATCACCGAGGACCGCAAAAAGCAGGTCGATTTCACCGCAAAATACTATGATACCCCCTCGCGCTTTATCGCCCGGGAAGGGGCCACGTTTGCACTGACGCCAGAGGGGACCAAGGGGCTTAAGATCGGTGTTCTGCGCGGCACGACCTTGCAGTGCTTTGTCGAGAAGCATTTCCCGGAGGCGGATCTGCGGCTTTACAACACCCAAGAGGATGTGTTCGCCGATCTGGTTGCCGGGCGCCTCGATATGCAACTGAACAACACCTTGCAGGCCATAGACGGGTTCCTGAAAACCGATCAGGGCAAGGGTTTTGCCTTTCTTGGCGAAGATTTGGATGATGTAGCCTGCCTCGGCGCAGGCACCGGGATTGCCGTGCGCAAAGGCGACCAGCTGGCAGCTGAACTGAGCACCGCAATTGCGGCGATCCGTGCGGATGGCACCTACAAGGCGATCAACGACAAATATTTCGATCTCGACATCTACGGCAAGTAGTCGCCCGCAATCAATCGCGACCGGGGGTGCATGACGCCCCCGGTCGCTTGCAGACTTCATAGGGACGGACCGGGGCGCATGGATCTGATTTACCAATACAGACAGATTCTGATTGAGGGGACGGGCGTCACAATCAGCCTTGCCGTGTTGTCTTTGCTGCTGTCTGTCGCCTTGGGTTTGCTTGGCGCACTTGCCAAACTGTCGCCCTCCATGGCCCTGCGTCGCTGCGGCAATTTCTACACAACCTTTGTGCGCAGCGTGCCGGACCTTGTGCTGATGATGCTGATCTTTTTTGGCGGGCAGGTTCTGGTCAGCACGCTGGGCCGCGTCACTGGCTTGTGGGGCTATGTGGAGGTCAACCAATTCGCGGCTGGCGTGGCGACGCTCGGCTTTATCTTCGGCGCCTATATGGCCGAGACGTTTCGTGGGGCCATTCTGGCCATTCCCCGTGGCCAGATCGAAGCCGCGATCTCGGTCGGCATGACGCCAACGCAGGTTTTCCGCATCGTGACATGGCCGCAAATGGTGCGTTTTGCTTTGCCGAGTTTTACCAACAACTGGCTGGTCCTGGTGAAATCAACCGCGCTGGTCTCTGTGATCGGGTTGCACGATCTGGTGTGGAACGCTTTTTCGGCGGGCAGATCCACCCATAAGGTCTTTAGCTTCATGATCGCGGTGTTGGTGATCTATCTCGCGATAACGGCTGTTTCTGACCTGATCCTTCGCTGGGTTGACCGCAGATACTCTGTCGGCGTCAGAAGGGTTTGAACGGATGGAACCCGGGCGCAGCTTTGTCGACTATCTACGCACCTTCAGCGAAACGGCGTCGCCGATCGACTTTGTCCTGATTTACGACAACCTCGGGCGCTTTTTTGAGGGGGCGCTTGTCACCTTGCAACTGACCTTTCTGGCGCTGTTGGTCGGCGGCCTGATGGCCATTCCGCTTGCCATCGCGCGGGCCGATCGCATGCCTTTCTTTAGCCCCGCGATCCGGGTGTTTACCTATGCCTTTTGCGGGACACCGTTATTGGTGCAGGTCTATCTGTTCTACTTTGGCCTTGGACAGTTCAAAGCCGTGCAAGACAGTTTCTTGTGGCAGCCCATCCTGAGCAGCCCTTGGTGGTGCGTGATCATCGCCTTCACCTTGAACACCACCGCCTACACCACCGAGTTTCTTCGGGGAGCAATAGAGGCAACGCCCCACGGAGAAGTTGAAGCCGCAAAGGCCAGCGGCATGTCACAGATCGCCCGGTTGCGTCTTGTGACCCTGCCGAGTGCCTTTCGCCGCGCGCTGCCGGCCTATTCGAACGAGGTCATCTTTACGCTGCACGGTTCTGTCATCGCCAGCACCGTCACTTTGCAGGATCTGCTGGGCGTGGGTCGCTGGCTGAACGGGCGCTATTACCTTGCTTACGAGGGCTTTCTGACCGCGATGGTGTTCTACATGGCCATCGTCTTCGCAATCACGATCGCCTTCCGCCTGGCCGAAAACGCTTTCTGAAGCACCTGCGGCCGCGCGGGCCTGCCCCTGACAACTCCCCAACGACGCACTGACGCGTCCACCAGATCCCCCTTAAGAGAGGCCCCACGATGACAAAATCTGGCTCCCGACGGCGCGCATTGATTGAAGGCCGCGCGGCGTTGATCGTGATCGACATCCAAAAGTCGACCTTTGCGCCAATTCCGGCGCATAAACGCTCTATTGCCCATATGCCTGAATATGCCGAACGGATGGCGCGCGCAAAACTGGCCATCGACAGGGCGCGGGCGGTGGGGATTCCCGTGGTTTTCATTCAGGAAATCCACCGCGCCAACCTGATCGACATGGGGCGCGAGACCGATGGGGATGAGGATGTGCACTGCCTGGACAGCAACCCGTTGACCGCCTTTGCCGAGGAAGAGTTGGGCATTCGCCCCGATGACTATCGGATATCCAAGCGCCGCTATTCCGCGTTCTACGGCACGGATCTTGAGATTTTGTTGCGGGGGTTGCGCGCGGATACGCTGATCCTTGTCGGCGGCTTGACCGATGTTTGCGTGCATTACACCTTTGTCGACGCGCATCAGGGCGACTATTTCTGCCGGGTGATCGAGGATTGCGTCGCCGGGTCAAGTCTTGCCGCGCATACGGCGTCCCTCACGGCGATGGAATACCTGCAACATGGTGCCATTCGGTCGTTGGATGAGGTCCTGACCGCAATGGATGCGCAGGCTTAACCAAACGTAGCGCAACCGAAACATCCGGGCGGCCGGGCTGATCCTGGCTGCCCCAACAATCCTTGGCCTGATCGACAGCTTTGTGGCTGTGGTCCGTGACGAGGCGGGGGTGGGGCCGTTCCACCTGTTCCGCAGGTTGTTTGCCGCCCCTGCGCCTTTTGGGCGGCACGCTCTTTCAGGCCGTTGGGGCCGCGGTTGGTCGGATCGCGCAAGCCTGCCGGTTGGGCTGCCCCGGCAAGGTGGCGTTGTATGGGTCTTCGTTTCTGGTGTTTGCGGGCCTTGGGGCGGGCTTTTATGGTCGGCTTTTCCTGACCCTGCGATGGGCACCGGGATGCTTGCTCGGCAAGCGGCTTAGGCGCAGTGTGCTACGATATAAAGCGTATGTCTCATTTTCTGCAGCCCGTGTTCCCCAGCCCAAGGTGCCGCAATGCCAGATTTCAAGATTACCGCACCCTACCAGCAAGCGCTGGAGAAGTTTATCGCCGCGATCAGCATGGCGGGCGTTGAGGTGCCGTCTACGTCGCTGGATGCTGCCAAGCTGAAACCTCCATTCACGGCGGCCGATGTGGCCGCATTGGCCGCCGATGGCACCAACGCCGATTTTCAACGCTATACGGGCTATAGCCAGCGCGGTTTGCTAACCAAATGGGTGGACCCTGCCAATCGCACCACCACTTGCAACGAATTCGTCGGGCGCTGCGCCGGGGCGATGGGCTATAAGTCAGAAGACAAAAACGACGGTGTCGGCCGTTTCGACATTGCGGATTATCTGACGCGGAATGGGAAAGGCTTTTGCTGGGTTCCGGCCAGCAGTGGGGCCACGCCAGAATACGGGGACCCCTTCCGTTTGTACGAGGCGACTGCCGATCACAACGGTATGTCCCTGAACCACATGGGTATTTCACTGATGGTGGATGGCAGTGAGTGGTACACGGTCGAGGCGGGGCAGGCCGGGCCAAGCAAGGGATACGATTTCATCGCCCGGAAGACGCGCGTCTGGAAACCGTCTTCTTTGCAGGGGTGGGTCAGCATGAGCGCGCTTTTAGGCGCTGGCCAGCGCGCGCCCTATTGGCTGGGGGGCTGGTGGTCGGTCGAGGAGGGTTCGTATGAAACCTGGTATTACTATTTTGCCACCCATAATCAGGTTTACTGTTCGTCGGACGAGCCAAAGTCGCTGACCGCCCCGCCGATCAACGCGAAGCTGGTGGGAAGCTACCGTATGTCTAAAATGTTTGAGGTGGAAATCAAATGGAACAGCGCGGATGTCGATGAAACGCTGAGCCTTGGGCGCAACAACCCGGCCAAGCGTGATTTTACGATGGTGGGTGTGACCTCGCGCAAGGTGCCGCTGGCGGCAGAGCGGTTGATGGTCCAAGGCACGCTCTAGCCGCGCCCGACTGCCCCAAATCGGGGAGAGTCGCCGATAAGGGGGCTGCCCGGTGGGGCGCGACAGGGGCCGAGGTTGACCCTTGCCCCTTTGCCCCTGTATCGAATGGCCAGACCCTTTTGCGGAAAGCGCCTCCTTTGACCATTCATCTGTACAAGAACGACCTGCCAGACGGGCTGACCTTCGGGCCGATCGTGGCGATTGATACCGAAACCATGGGACTTGACCCGCGCCGTGACCGGCTGTGCGTGGTGCAATTGTCCGGTGGCAACGGGGATGCCCATCTGGTGCAGATTGCCCGTGGCCAAACCTCTGCCCCCAATCTTGAGCGGCTTTTGACCAATCCTGATGTGCTGAAACTGTTCCATTTCGGGCGCTTTGATGTTGCTGCGCTGAAACGGGCCTTTGGTGTGCTGACCGCGCCGGTCTGGTGCACCAAGATCGCGTCCAAACTGATCCGCACCTACACCGACCGGCATGGGCTTAAATACCTGCTGGCCGAATATGTCGGCGTCGATGTGTCCAAGGCGCAGCAGACCTCGGACTGGGGCTCGGCCGCGCTGACCGACGCGCAGCGGGACTATGCGGCCTCGGATGTGCTGTATCTGCACAAGCTGAAAGACGCGCTGGAGGCGATCTTGCAGCGCGAAGGCCGGACGGATCTCGCGCAGCGCTGCTTTGATTTCCTGCCGACACGGGCCGAGTTGGACCTGATGGGCTGGGAGGAGCCGAATGACCTCTTCCACCACTGACCCAGCCGCTTTTCTGGCCACCGGGCGGCGCGTGATTGTGCGCGAAGCCGAGGCGCTGGCGATGTTGGCCGGAGCATTGGACGGCGGCTTTGCCCGCGCGGTTGAGGTGATCTTGGCCGCCAAGGGCCGAGTCATCGTGTCGGGCATGGGCAAGTCGGGGCATGTGGCCCGCAAGGTGGCAGGAACGCTGGCTTCAACCGGAACGCCTGCGCATTTCGTGCACCCTGCCGAGGCAAGCCACGGCGATCTGGGCATGTTGATGCAGGGCGATGTGGCGCTGGTGTTGTCCAATTCAGGCGAGACGTCTGAGCTGGCCGATCTGATCGCCCATACCAAACGCTTTTCGATCCCGCTGATCGGCGTGGCCTCGCGGGCGCAATCCACCCTGCTGCGGCAGGCGGATGTGGCACTGGTGCTGCCCGATGCGCCAGAAGCCTGCGAGACGGGGATCGTGCCAACCACCTCGACCACCATGATGCTGGCTTTGGGTGACGCTTTGGCCATTGCGTTGATGGAGCACCGGGCCTTTACGCCGGACCACTTCCGTCTGTTCCATCCCGGTGGCAAGCTGGGGGCGATGCTGCTGAAGGTCAGTGACCTGATGCATGATCGTCTGCCGTTGATCGCGCAAGATCGCCCGATGTCCGAAGCGCTGCTGGAAATCAGCCGTTCGGGGTTTGGCGTTGTGGGCGTGACGGATGCCGCCGGTGATCTGGCGGGGATCATTACCGATGGCGACCTGCGGCGGAACATGGAGCGGCTGATGTCGCTGAGCGCAGGGCAGGTGATGACGCGTGGCCCCCGAACCATTGCCCCCGGCGCGCTGGCCGGGCAGGCTTTGGCGGTGATGAATGATTGCAAGATCACCTGTCTGTTCGTGATGGCCGATGAGGGGCCGGGAAAAGCGCTTGGCATCTTGCACATCCATGATTGCCTGCGCGCGGGGGTGATCTGACATGGCCCGTCTGGTGCGTGACAATCTGCATTCCCGGTTGGTTGCTATTCTGAAGCTGACCTTGCCGCTGTTGGCGCTTGCGATCTTGTCGACGTTGTTCTTGTTCTCGCGCGCCATCGACCCCGAAGACGCCATCCCCTATGCCGACACCGACATCGCTGACCGGTTGCGCGAACCGCGGATGACGGCGGCAGGGTATTCTGGTGTGACCGAGGATGGATCGGCGCTGACCTTGACCGCGGCAGAGGCGGCCCCGAGTGAAACGGGCGGCACGGCGCGCGAATTGCGCGGCACATTGCAGACCCCCGACGGCGCGCGCACCGATATCGCGGCGTTCGCGGCAACGCTCGATTCCGTTGCAAAGGTGTTGAAACTGACGGGCGGGGTAGAGCTGAACTCTTCCACCGGCTACATTTTGGGGGCGGATGGTTTCGATGTTGCGCTGGACCGGACCTATCTGCAAAGCACCGGGCCGGTTGAGGGCAGCGGGCCGGGGGGGCAGATCTCGGCGGGGTCATTGCGGCTGGAACGTCAGGGAGAGGTGGGCTCGCCCTATCTTCTGGTTTTCAAGGATAGAGTGCGGCTGCTATACCAGCCCGTAAAGTGAAGGAATTTCCATGTTTGATCGTTTGAAACTGCTTTTCTTGCTTGTCGCACTCGGATTTTCCGGCCCGGCCTTTGCCGAAGGCACGGGGGTGGCTTTTGGCGGGCTGAAGGCCGACACGACCTTGCCGGTCGAAGTGACCGCCGACAGCCTGTCAGTAGATCAGGCCAGCGGTCAGGCGATCTTTGAAGGCAATGTGCTGGTTGTCCAAGGGGCGATGCGGCTTTCGGCGGCCAAGATCCGCGTGGAATATGCGGCGGATGGTCAGAAGATTTCCAAACTCTATGCCACGGGCAAGGTGATGATCGTCAATGCCACCGACGCCGCCGAGGCGGAAGAAGCGGTTTACACGATCGACAGCGGTGAGGTTGTCATGACCGGGGACGTCTTGTTGACCCAAGGGCAGGCCGCGATCCGCGGGCAAACGCTTGTGATCGACCTGAAGTCGGGCACCGGGAAAATGGCGGGTGGCGTCACGACAACCTTTCTGCCGGGCAAAAACTGATGTCCGAGCCTGATTTGAGCGTGCCTGAGGCCGATGCGGGTCTGCAGATCCGCCATCTGCGCAAAAGCTACAAGCGCCGCACGGTGATCCGCGATGTTTCCATCACGCTGAAGCAGGGTGAGGTCGTCGCCCTTTTGGGTCCGAACGGCTGTGGCAAGACCACCTGCTTTTACGCCATCGCCGGGCTTGTGACGCCAGAGAGCGGTCAGGTTCTGATTGACGGGCGCGACGTGACGGCCTTGCCGATGTATCGACGGGCACGGTTGGGTATCGGGTATCTGCCGCAAGAAGTCTCTATCTTCCGGGGCCTGACGGTGGAGGACAACATTCTCGCCGTTCTCGAAATCCACGAAGCCGATCGCCACAAGCGCCGGGAAAGACTGGAAGAACTGCTGTCGGAATTTTCCATGACCCACCTTCGTCGCGCACCTGCGCTGGCGCTGTCGGGGGGCGAGCGGCGCCGGGTGGAAATCGCGCGCTGCCTTGCCGCAGACCCGAAATATCTGCTTTTGGACGAACCTTTCGCGGGGGTGGACCCCATCGCCGTGGCCGAGATTCGCCATTTGGTGCATGACCTGAAAAGCCGCGGAATCGGTGTGCTGATCACCGACCACAACGTGCGCGAAACGCTTGAGATCGTGGACCGCGCTTACATCTTGCACGACGGCGTCGTTTTGAAATCCGGCACCACGGAAGAGGTCGTCGCAGACGAGATGGTGCGGCGCGTTTATCTTGGTGAGAACTTCCGCATCATTTAGCCGACAGGCCACAGGCTTGTTGACAATGGTCCCCCGGCGTCCTCAAATATACAGGATGCGAGCGAACCGCGCCCAGATAATTCCGACCGAAGCGGCCGTCACACGGCCCCGCCCAAGACGGGATTGTTCGCCGCTAACCTTATCTAAACACATACTGAATGACACTTCCGCAATCCGCGGAAGTCCCTGACCTTTTGCGCGAAGGAGGCATCATGCGCTACCAAATCAGCGGAAAACAAATCGATATCGGGGAGGCTCTGCAGACCCATGTGAAGGCCGAACTTGGCGAGGTGGTGGAAAAATACGCCCAACGCCCCACCGAGGCCGTTGTCGTGTTTTCGCGTGTGGCCCATGAACATGTTTGTGAAACAACGATCCATCTGGCGACCGGCCTGACGGCCCAAGCCAAGGGCCATTCGTCCGAAATCTATGCGGCTTTCGAGTCGTGCCGCGAAAAGATGGACAAGCAATTGCGCCGTTATAAGCGTCGCCTGCGGAACCATCACCGCGATCGTCTGGAACCCGTTGAGTTCGGCTCTGGTTCCGCTTATATCCTCGCCCCATCGGAAGAGCCTGAGGATGATAGTGCGGGCGCCCTTCAGCCGATTGTAATTGCGGAGATGGAGACGAAGATTCCTTCGATCACTGTCGGCGAGGCGGTTATGCAGCTGGAACTGGGCGGGCAGCATTTTCTGGTTTTCCGTAACGAAGCACATAGCGGTGTGAATGTGGTGTATCGTCGAGATGACGGGAACATTGGCTGGATTGACCCGCGCAATAGCAAATAATGCGGTCCCGGTTGGGGCTTGCTTGAACGGGAACCGCGAATGGACCTATCCAGCCTTCTGATACCTACGGCGGTACGCGTCGTCGGCCAGATGACAAGCAAAAAGCGGCTCTTTCAGGAGTTGGGCGAAATTGCCGCGCAGGCCTACGGGCTGAGCGCGGCAACCGCTATTGACGGTTTGCAGGAACGCGAAAGCCTTGGGCCGACGGGTGTCGGCAATGGCATTGCCTTGCCGCATGCCCGGCTTGTGGGCCTGCAAAAGATCACCGGGATCTTCCTGCGGATGGAAAAGCCGCTGGAGTATGATTCCGTGGATCGCCAGCCGGTGGATCTGGCCTTTTGTTTGCTTGCCCCGAAGGATTCCGGGGTGGATCATCTTAAGGCGCTTGCCCTGGTCAGCCGCACGATGCGGGATGCAGGTATCTGCGCCAAGCTGCGGGCGAATACCGATCCGTCAAAGCTGTATGCAATCCTGACCGAAGCGCGAACACCGCAAGCGGCCGCCTGAAGACATAAACGTGGCGATAATTGCGATCTAAAAGCGCCCTCGCGGGCGCTTTTCCATGTCAGGTAGAGGCCGTCGGGGGCCGCCGCCGCCCTTCCGACAGCCATGCCGCCAGCATCAGCCCAGCGGCCAGCAACAGCAACAGCCAGCCCGGCAGCAGCGCCGAGATGCGCAGGTCTTCGGTCTCATAGGCGCCACGCGGGGTAAGACCGATCCAGCCGCGCCCGGCGGCAGGGCGGCCCTCACGCACCAGACGCAGGCTTGGCGCGCCGTCCTCCAGCGCCATGGCCCCGCCTTGCAGGCTGGCCACCACGGGTGCGAGGACCGTCGCCGTGGCCAGCGTGCTGACAAACTCACGCGGGGCAGAGGGACCGACGGCCACCACCCGCAACAGATCGCCCTGTTGCAAGCGATAGAGCCCCAGCATGGGGGCTTTCCAATCCAGCCCGTAGCGCCCCGGCGATAGTTCTGGCGTGGGCAGCACCACTTGGGCCCCATCGGGGGCTGTGATCGTCAGATCGCCCGGCGGCGCATCGGCGACCGAACGGCGTTGAATAGACAGCACATCGCCCTTGGCGGTCGCGGTCAGCGCCTCTTCTTCCAGTTCCGGCTCTTTCAGCATCCAATGGGCAAGACGGCGGAGCAGTTCCAGTTGTGGGCCGCCCCCCTCATAGCCGCGACCCCAAAGCCAGGCCTGATCTGAGGCAAGCACCGCCACGCGGCCCTTTTCCACCCGGTTGAGCACCAACAACGGGCGGTCGCCGGGGCCAGACATCACCACTTGCCCAGCGATCTGTTTGACCTCGATCAGCCGGAACCAACGGCCCCAGCCGCCTTTGGGGGCCAAAGCCTCTAGCCCCTCGGTGACAGGGTGGCGGCGGCCAAGTTCGGTCAGGGCGGGGCGAAAACCTTCCTTGATCACGCGGGCGGTTGGCTCGACTGGCAATACCTCGGCCAAGGGAGAGCGCCAGAGGCTGTCCACCGCGCCAAACTCTGGCCCGGCGGCAACCAGAACCGTGCCGCCCTCTTTCACATAGCGGACGACGTTTTCGATGTATTCCATCGGCAGGATGCCCCGCATCCGGTAGCGGTCAAAGATGATCAGGTCGAATTCCTTGATCTTTTCGATGAACAACTCCCGCGTTGGAAAGGCGATCAGGGACAGTTCATCCACCGGAACGCCATCTTGCTTTTCGGGTGGGCGCAGGATGGTGAAGTGCACCAGATCGACCGAGGGGTCGGATTTCAGCAGGTTGCGCCAGACACGTTCACCTGCGTGGGGTTCGCCGGACACCAGCAGCACCCGCAACCGATCGCGCACCCCGTTGATCTGCACCACGGCCGCGTTGTTGCGGTCCGTCATCTCGCCTGTCACCGGGGCCACCGAAAACTGCAGCACGTTCATTCCGCCATGCGGCACCGTCACAGGCAGTTCCAGATCGGTGTTGACAGGGACGGTAAAGCGGATCGGGTCTTCGCCATCGACGGCGATGGTCAGTTCGGCCTCAGAGCCCAGTTCGGACGGCACCGCGCCCTCGTCGTCGATCCGCAGTTTAAGCGTCGATTCCTCGCCGATTATAGCAAAGGCAGGGGCATCTGTGATGGTCAGTTTGCGGTCCCAGTCGGTGGCGTGGCCGGTCAGCAGCACATGCAGCGGCGCAGGCAGCGACGGGGCGAGCGGCAGGTCATGCACCTGCCCGTCGCTTAGCAGGATCGCCCCGGCAATCCGCGCGCGTGGTTCGGCGGCAATGGCTTCGGCCAGCGCGGTCATTGCCAGTGAGCCCGCGTCTTCAGGGCCGTCGCCAAAGCGCAGGATTTTCAGTTCGGTATTATCCAGTGCCGCGACTTGGGCGGTGATCCGCGCCACGGCGGCCTCTGTCTGGGCGGGGCGGTCGGAAAGCTTTTGGCTGGCACTGTCATCGACGATCAGCAGCACGATATCGGACAGGGGCTTGCGGTCCTCTTCCTGAAGCGAGGGGTTCAGCAAAGCCACCCCGAGCGACAGGGCCGCAAGCAGGCGCAAGGGCCAACCGCGCAGGCCCCGCCACAGAGCAAGGCACAACAGCGCCACCAAAAGCGCGGCCAAGGCCCAAAGGATCGGCAGCGGCAAAAGCGGGTCAAAGGCCACGGTGCGGTTCATTGGCCCAGTCTTTCCAAAAGCGCCGGCACATGGACCTGGTCGGATTTGTAGTTTCCGGTCAGCACATGCATCACCACGTTTATTCCAAAGCGGTACGCTATCTCGCGCTGTTGTTCGCCCGCATAGCCCCGGCCCACCGGGAACATCGGGGCGTCGTTGTCATCAACCGCCCAAGCCCCGGCCCAGTCATTCGCGCCGATGATCACCGGCGTCACGCCATCGTTAAGATTACGAAAGGGCATGCCTTCTTCTTGCACGGCGTCCGGCGGGGCTGCCTCGACCCAAAGCTCGGGCGAGGTGTAGCGACCGGGAAAGTCTTGCAGAAGGTAGAAACTGCGGGTCAGCACATGGTCTTTGGAGATTTGCTCCAAAGGCGGGATATCCAGCCCGGCGGCAAGCAGTTGAAGGGCCTGAGCCTCTGGCGACGTGCCAAGCCCGGCGACATCACCGTCACGGGTGTCAAACAGGATCATGCCGCCGGTCCGCAAAAACCGGTTCAGCTTTTGATAGGCCGCAGGCGAAGGCAGGGGTTGATCCGCCGTTACCGGCCAGTAGAGGAACGGGAAAAACGCCAGCTCATCGGTTTCAAGATCAACGCCGACCGGCATTTCCGGCTCGACCGAGGTGCGATCGAAAAGACGGTAGCCGAGACCCAAAAGCCCGGCTTGGGCCACGCGGTCAACCTGCGCGTTGCCGGTCAGCACATGGGCCAGCACGACGCCACTGGTTGCCTCAAACGCCTTGAGGTCAGAGGCCTCATCAGCCCGCGCGGCGCCGTGGGGCAGGGCGGTCAACGCCATCGCGGCCAGCAGAACGGCCGCAGAGCCGCCCCGGCGGAGCAGGCCGCCCAACCGACCCGAAAGCCAAAGCGCCGCCAGAATGTCCAGCGCCAGCAAGACCAAAGCCAGCGCCAGCAAGCCGCCCTTCAGCGCCTGTTCGCGCAGAACCTCCATCCCTTCCACCTTCACCCCGATTGGCCAGTTTGCCGCCGTCAGTTCCGTCTCGGCCCCAATGACGTTCAGGGCGATCCGCTGTTCGGGCCCGGCATAGAGACCCGGAGGAAAGCCCGGCCCCGGCCCCGCGACCATCGCACGGGCCAGATCTGCGCCCGGAACCCCGGCAACCTCACCCGCGTCGGCTTGCTGACCGTAGGCGTCCAGCACGGTCTGGGGCACCCAGATCTGGCCAGCAAGCGCTTCGGCCCCCGGCTCTACGGTGCGGGCAGATACGGCCAGACGCTCTAGCATCTGCATGAAAAGGCCTGACAGGGGCAGGTTCGACCATTCCGCATTCGCGGTGACATGGATCAGCACGACTTGGCCCTGACCCACCGGCTTGCGAGTGACCAGTGGCGTGCCGTCGGCCAAAGCGGCGATGGTGCGTTGGGTCAGATCGGGGTCGGGCTGCGCCAGCACCTGTTCGGTGACGGTCACATCGGTTGGGACGGTCAGGCCGTGAAAGGGGCTGTCTTCGGGGAAGGGGGCAAGGGTTTTGGGTTCGCCCCAGCTCATCGAGCCGCCGACCGAACGCCCGCCTTCACGCAGGCGCACGGGCATCAGCGGGTCTTCGGCGCTGCGGCTCAGGTCACTCGCGGCAAGGCGGGGCCCGGCAAAGCGCAGCAACAGCCCGCCCTTGTCCAGCCAGTCCAGCACGGCATCTGTCTCAACCTGGGTCAACCGGGCGACGTCGGCCAGGATGACCACATCCGGGTTGGCTGGCAGGATGTCGGTCAGCGAGCCTTCCAGCAGATCGGCCACCGGTGACAGCGCCTGATGCAGGTAATGGGTCGAGGACAGCAGTTGCAGCCCCTCGCGGTCCGCACTGCCGCCCAGAATCGCGATCTTGCGGCGTTTCAGGCTGTCATCGGTCAGGCTGACGGCCCCGGCGGTCCGCTGGCCCAAAATCTCAAACCGGGTGATCCGGTTGCGAAGTTCGGGCGGCAAATCGAGCGCGCCTTCGGCCCGGCTGGCCCCGGCGGCAAAGCCCAGCGGCAGGCGGGCCAGTTCGCGTTCGATCCCCGATGGATCGGGGCCACGGGCAACCACCTCAACCTGTGCCGCGTCGGAGGTGGGCAGGCGGCTGGCGCCAATTTGCAGTGCCCCATCGGCAAACCGAGTTGGATGCAACGCAAAGACCGGGCGGGGCGAGAGGAAAACGGTAACGGACCCGCGGGCTTCGAGCGCGCTGGTCAGCGCGGCGCGACCGGGATGGTCCAAGCCGTCCGCCAGCCAGTAGCTTTCAAAATCGCCATCGGGCAGGGCTTTGGCCCAATCGGCCTGCGCGCTGGGCAGCCAGGCTTGCGGTGCCATGGCCGCGAGTTTGCCAGACCACGCGGGTGCGGCTTGAAAGGTGGGTTTTTCGGGGCTGTCTGTCAGGCGCAACACGGCAACCGGGCGGCCAGTGCGCCCGGCCTCGGCGATCAGTTCGCCTGCCCGCGCGGCGCGACGAGACCAGTCACGGGCATCGGCCCAGCCACCGTCAAGCAAGATCAGCAGGGGGCCCGCGCCGGGTTGGCGTTGCTCTGGGTTCACCACTGGCCCCGCAAAGCCGATGATCGCCGCCGCAACCGCCAAAGCGCGCAGCAACAGCAGCCACCAAGGCGTTTTATCGGCCTGTCGTTGAGAATCGTCGAGCCCCAGCAAGAGCGCCACGCCGGGAAAACGGCGGCGGATCGGAGCAGGCGGTATGGCCCGCAGCAACAGCCATAGGATCGGCAGGGCGATCAGGCCAACCAGCAACCAAGGTGCGGTGAAAGCGATGGGGCCCAGCATCAACGCCCGCCCTCCAGCGCGCGGTAGGCCCACAAAAGCCCCGCTTGCGCGCTGTCACCGGTGTGATGGCCTGAAAAGTGCCAACCGACAGCCCGGGCCAGCGCCTGCAGGCGGTCCTTGCGTTCGGCCAGGCGGTCCAGATAGCGCAGGCGCAGGTCGCCCGCGCTTTGGGTTTCATGGGTCAGCGTTCCACCCATCGAGTCAAAGATCGTCCGCCCGCCAAAGGGGAAGTCTTCTTCGGCGGGGTCAAGCACTTGCATCATGACGCCTCGCACCCCCCGGTCCGAGGCCATTGCCAAGGCCGTTTCCAGCGACTCCAGCGGGCCAAGGAAATCCGACAGGAACACGGCGCGGCCATGCGAGATCAGCCCGGAAACCTCTGCCGAGCCATAGTCGTCGGCAGATCCTGCCTCAAGCGCTGCGGCCATTTCCACGACCTGTGCGCGGCCGGGGCGTGGCGGTTTGCCGGCCAAACCCACCCGTTCGCCGGAGCGCAACAGCAAGATTGCCAGCGCCAGACCGATCAGCCGGGCGCGTTCGGCTTTGGCGGGGCGGTCTTTGGAACCGGAAAAACCCATCGACCGGCTGGTATCGACCCAGATCGACACCGATTGCGCGGCCTGCCATTCCCGCTCACGGATGAAATGCGCGTCAGAGCGTGCCGAACGGCGCCAGTCGATGCTGCGTGCGCCGTCTCCGGCATGAGCGGGGCGATACTGCCAAAACTCGTCGCCCTGTCCTGGCCGCCGCCGCCCGTGCTCGCCCAGCATGACGGTCTGGGCCAAATGCTCTGCCTCCGCCAAAAGCGGCGGCAGGGCCTGACCCAGCACCTCTGCGCGCGAGCGGAGGTCGGCGCTGCGAAGATCGGGGGAAAGGCTCAAGCCGCCGCCTCTAACGACAAGCTGCGGGTGACGGCACGGTCGATCAGACCGGAAAGCGTCTCACCCCGTGCGCGGGCGGCAAAGGACAAAGACATCCTGTGGATCAGCACCGGGCGCGCCATAGCGGCCACATCGGCAATCGACGGCACCAAGCGCCCGTCCAGCAGCGCGCGGGCGCGGACTGTCAGCATCAGCGCCTGCGCCGCACGCGGCCCCGGTCCCCAAGCCAAGGATCCGGCAAGGTCACGCCCTTCTGGCTCACCGGGGCGGCAAGACCGCACAAGATCAAGGATCGCGTCAACCACCGCGTCGCCCACCGGCATCCGCCGGATCACCGACTGCGCGGCCAAAAGGCCATCGGCGTCAAAGACCGCCGTTGCTTGGCTTTCACTGGCCCCTGTGGTTGCCAGCAGGATATCCCGCTCTGCCGCGCGGGCGGGGTAATCCACATCTACCTGCAGCAGGAACCGATCCAGCTGCGCCTCGGGCAGGGGATAGGTCCCTTCCTGTTCGATCGGGTTCTGGGTGGCCAGAACGTGGAAAGGGCGACCCAGCGGACGATGCTGCCCGGCGATGGTCACCTCGCGCTCCTGCATGGCTTGCAGCAGTGCTGACTGGGTGCGGGGGCTGGCACGGTTGATCTCATCTGCCATCAACAACTGACAAAACACCGGCCCTTCGATGAACCGAAACGCGCGCGTGCCATCGGCAGCGGTATCCAGCACCTCAGATCCAAGAATGTCAGCGGGCATCAGATCCGGCGTAAACTGAATCCGGCTTGATTGCAGGCCCATGACGGTGGACAGAGTGTCGACCAACATGGTCTTGCCCAAACCCGGCAATCCGACCAGCAAAGCGTGCCCACCACACAAAAGCGCCGCCAGAACCTGATCGACCACCTTCTCTTGGCCGATGAAGCGTTGGGCGACCGAAGCGCGCGCTTCATGCAGTCGCGCCCCCAGCGACTCAATCTCGGCAACAAGTTGGACAGGTTCGGCCATGACAATTCTCCGGGGCGAGGTATATGATGACATTAGACCGAAACTTTCCGGCGGCTACAAATGCCAAAAGGCGACAAGACACAAATGATCGTGAAACCTTCAGCAGATGGCATCGCTGCCGCTGTCAGCGGCGCGTCCCGTAAGGGGCCGCCACCCGTGCATCTGTGGAACCCGCCGTTCTGCGGCGACATCGACATCCGCATCGCGCGGGATGGCACATGGTTCTACCTTGGCACACCGATCGGGCGGGCGCCGCTGGTCAAACTGTTCTCGTCGATCCTCAAACGCGAGGGGGAAGAGTATTTCCTTGTAACCCCGGTAGAAAAGGTCCGCATCCGGGTGGATGACGCCCCGTTGCTGGCGGTGGATTTTGAAGCCGAAGGGCAAGGGCGCGACCAATGCCTGCATTTTGTGACCAAGACCGAAGACCGGGTGACAGCCGATAAAGATCACGCCATCCGAGTCGCGCGCGACCCGCAAACCGATGAACCCGCCCCCTATATCCATGTTCGCGCCGGGCTGGAGGCGTTGATCGACCGTAAATCCTTTTACCGCCTTGTCGAATTGGGTTGCCATGAACCTCAGGACGGGGAAAGCTGGTTCGGCCTTTGGTCCTCGGGCGCGTTCTTTCCGGTGATCCCCTCAAAAGAATTGCCCTAATGCCCCGTTTCGCCGCGAACCTGACGATGCTGTTCACCGAAGTCCCGCCGCTTGACCGGCCGGGTCTGGCCGCGCAGGCCGGATTTGACGGGGCCGAAATTCTGTTTCCCTACGATCACCCCGCCAAAGATTGGGAGGCCGCGCTCGCTGGTCTGCCGCTTTCGCTGATCAATACCCCACCGGGGGATTGGGCCACAGGCGATCGGGGCTTTGCTGCCGTTCCGGGCGAGGAATCCCGCTTCCGCGACAGTTTCCTGCGCGCGGCCGAGATGGCAAGCCGCCTCAAGGTCAGCCATGTGCACGTCATGGCGGGTGTCGCACGCGGTCCCTTGGCAGAGCAAACCTACACCAGCAATCTTGCTTGGGCGGTCGAACAGGCGCCGGGGCTGCAACTGACCCTGGAGCCGCTGAATTCAGACGACATGCCGGGCTATTTCCTGAACGATTTCGATCAAGCCGGGCGGATTTTGGATGATTTGGGCCTCCCGACGGTCGGGCTGCAATTCGACCTCTGGCACGCTGCCCGCATTCACGGCAATGCAGAGATGGTCTGGGCGCAGCACAAAGACCGCGTCAACCATATCCAGATCGCAGGCTTTCCCTCACGCGCTGAGCCGGGTGGCGGTGGCTTCGACCTGCCGGGCCTTTGCGCTGCGGTGGATGCGATGGGGTATCAGGGCTGGATTGCCGCCGAATACCGCCCCTCGCGCGCCACGGTTCATGGGCTGGGCTGGCTCACGGTCCTCAAGTCCCGCTCCCGCCTGATCGGCGCGTGAGCACCGCCTAAAACCAGCACACAAGTGCACGCCCGCCCGAACGAACCGGCGCAAAGCTCTTCAGCTTGGCCCAAATACTCCCGCCGGAGGCTCCGCCGGGGGCCGCAAGCGCTGCGGTGTCAGTCCCCAAGCTTCTTGTGGACCTCGTCCAGATCAACCTCGGACTTCGGCATCTTGTTGCCGGGGTTTTCAAAGTCGTACTTGAACAGCTGGAAATCGCGTTTGTAGATTTCCCAGACCAGATGCATCGACAGATCGTCGAAATAATCCTCGACCGGGTGCAGCCGTTTTGGTCCGTGGCCTTCACTTTCGTTGAATTTCGGGATCTTCTTAAGATCTACCTTGTGTCTTGTTTTGATCTTCTTGAGCACCTTGGCCATGCCCTCATCGAACTTTTCGGTGAAGAAGATCTGGTCATAGCGCCCGCCATTCACAATGAACGTCGACACGTGACCGGCCATGGCCGACCAGTGGATGTCAGGCTCCATCGGCTTGCGGAAACGGATGGTGTCGCGGGCGAACAGTAAGAAACGGCGGAAGCTGGCGATCTGGTCGAACTCTTGTTTGCCATCATCGCCGCCCACCTCGACCCCATATTTCTGGATCAAGAGCGGGACAAGGTTGCCCCGGTAGCGTTTGCCATTGCGTTGAATGCCGCAGATCTTGTCGAAGAAAGAAGACAGGATGCGGGTATAAGGATTGCGAACACAGGTGAACGCAAAGGATTTATGGGTTTTGACATTGGTCTCGATCAGCGGCTGGCTCGCCTCCATCGCCCATTTGTGCATGCCGGCGGTGGCATCATGGATATCGCCGTCAAAGAATGCGCCGTGGTCGGAAAAATACATGATCTGTCCGATGGTCGAGCAGGCGCATTTGGGCACCACGCGGTAGACCACACTTTCGCTTTCCGTCATCCACGTTCCGGGGAAACCCATCGACCCTCTCCTTCCATCTGCACCCGTGATTTCGGGGGCAGACCTACTGCGCCACAAAAAAGCAAACAAACTCTGTCTTTTCAATGTCTGTTCGCGCTAATTAAGGCAACAGTGACCTCTAAGCGTGTGTAATGTTTCTGAAATGGCCAGAATCGCCTACATCCTTCTCTGCCACAAGGATCCCGAAGGGATTATCGCCCAGGCTCAGCGCCTGACGGCGGCCGGGGATTATGTGTCGATCCATTTCGACGGGCGCGCGAAGCCGTCGGATTTCGACAAGATCCGCAGCGAATTGTCGGCCAATGCGTCGGTCACCTTTGCCAAGCGGCGCCAGAAATGCGGCTGGGGCGAGTGGAGCCTGGTCGAAGCCACCTTGCTGGCGGTCGAAGCCGCTGTTGAGACTTTTCCGCGGGCAACCCACTTTTACATGCTGTCGGGCGATTGCATGCCGATCAAATCGGCGGAATTCGCGCATGATTTTCTGGACCGCGACGAAGTCGATTACATCGAGAGTTTCGACTATTTCAATTCGGACTGGATCAAGACCGGCATCAAGGAAGAGCGGCTGATCTATCGCCACTGGTTCAATGAGCGCAACAGCAAGGCCTTGTTCTATGCCTCGATGAAATGGCAGCAAAAGTTGGGTTTGGCGCGTAAAGTGCCTGCCGACATTGCCATGCAGATCGGCAGCCAATGGTGGTGTCTGCGCCGCCGCACCATTGAATGGGTGCTGGATTTTGTGAAAAAACGACGGGACGTGATGCGGTTCTTCCGCACAACCTGGATCCCGGATGAGACGTTTTTCCAAACGCTGGTCCGGCATCTGGTGCCCGAGCACGAAATTCGCCCGCGCACGCTGACGTTCTTGATGTTCACCGACTATGGGATGCCGGTTACATTCTATAACGACAATTATGATCTGCTTTTGTCGCAGGATTACCTGTTCGCCCGCAAGATCAGCGGCGACGCCAAGGAGCTGAAAGAGCGGCTGGGTAAACTCTATGCCGCCCAAGGGGTGCGGTTCGGGATTTCCAATGAAGGGCGGAGCCTGTTCAAGTTTCTGACGGGCCGGGGCCGGATCGGTCGCCGCTTTGCTCCCCGCTTCTGGGAGACGGAAAGCAGTCTGGGGCGCGAGCGGACTTTGATGATGGTTACCTGCAAGAAGTGGCATGTGGCCAAGCGTCTGGTAGAGCGGGTGCGTCAGGTGACGAACCTGCCCGCGCTGGATTATCTGTTCAACGAGGCCTCTACGCCGTTGCCTGATCTGGGGGGGATTCAATCCACCCTGGAGAAACGCACGCGGCACCGGCGGGCTTTGGTGCGGATGCTGTTTGACTATTGGCAAACGGATCGGCTGGTTTTTTGCATTGACCCCGCGAACGTCGATCTGATGCAGGACTTTTACAACGATAAGGCCAAGGTGCGCTTGCTGGAGATCGATTGCGATTTCACCGATGAGTATCTGATCGGCCATGCCATGCGCGTCGGGCTTGCGGGCGAGCAGACCCCGCAAGACACGATCGACCGTTTGCTGCCGACGATCCGCTATGACGTGCGCTTTGAAAGCGACCGGATCCGCGATGCGGGCTTTGCCGGGTTCTACCGAATCCGCCAAAGCGCGCGGGCGGATGAAAACACGGTGGCACTGGCGGAATTCCTTGATATTCCGATGGACAAGGCGCGCGAGATCGCCTCGACCGAATACCTCTATGTGGATTGAACCAATGGCCTATGACTATGACCCGCAGAACATCTTTGCCCGTGTGTTGCGCGGCGAAATCCCCAACAAGACAGTGTTAGAGACGGCACACACGCTGGCGTTTCACGACATCCACCCGCAGGCGCCGGTGCATGTTCTGGTGATCCCGAAAGGGGCCTATGTGACGTTCGACCATTTCGCCGCTGAGGCGACTGCGGAAGAGATCGTTGATTTCCACCGGACGGCCGCACAGGTGTGCGCCTTGGTGGGCGTCGCACCGGGGCAGGGATATCGCGCCATCACCAATGCCGGGGCCCACGGGATGCAGGAAGTGCCGCATTATCACCTGCATATTCTGGGTGGGCGCGTGCTTGGCCGTTTGGTGGAGCCAGCGCACGGTTGATGCGGCGCATGCCTTTGGCCGGAACCCAGTAGCGCGGCTGCGCCGCACGGCTTTTGTCTCGCCGCCGCGCTGCGCGCGGAGGCTCGGGTGCCTCCGGCGGGGATATTTTACGACAGAAAAGGGCGGGGTTAGTGCGCTTCGGCCCAGTTCTTGCCTCTGCCTGCCTCAACTGTGAGGGGGACAGCGAGGGCCACAGCGGGGAGGTTGGCGCCTTCCATGACCGCTTTTGCGGCGGTGATGAGGGCGTCGGCGGCGCTTTCCTCAACCTCGAACAGCAGTTCGTCATGGACTTGCAGCAGCATGCGGGCGGGCAGATCGGCGATGGCGGCGGGCATGCGGATCATGGCGCGGCGGATCACGTCGGCGGCGGTGCCTTGGATCGGGGCGTTGATGGCCGCGCGTTTGGCAAAGCCGGCACCGGGGCCCTTGGCGTTGATTTCCGGCGTGTGGATCTTGCGACCGAACAGGGTTTGCACATAGCCGTGGGTCTGGGCGAATTTGACCGTGTCGGTCATGTATTCCTTGATGCCGGGGAAGCGTTCGAAATAGCGGTCGATGAAGCCCTGTGCCTCGGCCCGCGGGATGCGCAGGTTGCGGGCGAGGCCGAAGCCGGAAATGCCGTAGATGACGCCGAAGTTGATCGCCTTGGCGCGGCGGCGGATGTCGGAGGTCATCTGGTCCAGCGGCACGTTGAACATCTCTGACGCGGTCATGGCGTGGATGTCGTGGCCGTCGCGGAAGGATTGTTGCAGGGCGGGGATATCGGCGACATGGGCGAGGATTCGCAGTTCGATCTGCGAGTAGTCGAGGCTGACCAGCACCTTGCCTTCGGGGGCCACGAAGGCCTCGCGGATGCGGCGGCCCTCTTCGGTCCGGATGGGGATGTTTTGCAGGTTGGGATCGGTCGAGGCCAGACGCCCGGTGCTGGCGCCCGCGATGGAATAGGAGGTGTGCACGCGGCCGGTTTCGGGGTTGATGTGGTCTTGCAGCGCGTCGGTGTAGGTGGATTTCAGTTTGGACAATTGCCGCCAGTCCAGCACCTTGCCGGGCAGCTCGTGTTCGGTGGCGAGGTCTTCCAGAACGTCGGCGCCGGTGGCATAGGCCCCGGTCTTGCCCTTTTCGCCGCCCGGCAGGCCCATCTTGTCGAACAGGATCTCGCCCAGTTGTTTGGGGGAGCCGACGTTGAAGGGTTGGCCGGCGAGGTCCTGAATCTCGGATTCCAACCCGGCCATCTTTTGTGCAAAGGCGTTGGACATGCGTGAGAGCGTGTCGCGGTCCACCTGAATGCCGGTCATTTCCATCTCGGCCAGCACGGTGACCAGCGGGCGTTCCAGCGTCTCATAGACCGTTGTGACGCGGGCGCGGTGCAGTTGCGGTTTGAACAGTTCCCACAGGCGCAGGGTGACGTCGGCGTCTTCGGCGGCGTATTTCACCGCCTCATCCACGGGGACACGGTCGAAGGTGATCTGGGATTTGCCGGAGCCCAGCAGGGATTTGATCGGGATCGGGCTGTGGCCGAGGTATTTTTCGGACAAGGCGTCCATGCCGTGGGTGTTGAGGCCCGCTTGCATGGCGTAGCTCATCAGCATGGTGTCGTCGAAGGGGGCGACGCGGATGCCGTGGCGGGCGAAGATCTTCCAATCATATTTCATGTTCTGGCCGATCTTGAGGATGGAGTCATCCTCCAGCACCGGTTTCAGGGCTGCGAGGGCCGCATCCATCGGCATCTGGCCTTCGGAAAGGGCGCTGCTGCCGAAAAGATCGCCGCCGCCCTGCTTGTGGCCGAGCGGCAGATAGGCGGCCTGACCGGGCAGGACGCAGAGCGATATCCCCACCAGTTCGGCGCGCATTTCGTCCAGCGAGGTGGTTTCGGTATCGACGGCGACGTAGCCGCGCTCGCGGATCAGGGTGATCCAGCGATCCAGTGCTGCGGCATCGCGGATACATTCGTAGCTGGCGGGATCAAAGGGCAGACGGTCGGGGGCGGGGGTTGCGTCGTCATGGGCGCCTTCGACGTGATAGCCCTTGTCCTCGGCCAGTGCGGGGGCTTCGACCTTGAGCTTTTGCGCCACCCTTTGGGCAAGGGTGCGGAACTCCATCGTGGACAGAAAGCCCATGATCGCCGTGGGGTCGGGGGCTTTCAGTTCCAGCCCGTCCAGCGGCAGGTCCAGCGGCATGTCGGCATCCAGTTGCACGAGGCGTTTGGAGGTGCGGATCAGTTCGGCGTTTTCAAGCAGGGATTCGCGGCGCTTGGGCTGTTTTATCTCGCCCGCGCGGGCAAGCAGGGTTTCCAGATCGCCGTATTCCTGAATGAGCAGGGCCGCGGTCTTGAGCCCGATGCCCGGCGCGCCCGGCACGTTGTCGACCGAATCGCCCGCCAATGCCTGCACATCGACGACGCGGTTGGGGGCGACGCCGAATTTTTCCATCACCTCCTCCAGACCGAGGCGCTTGTTCTTCATCGGGTCGTGCATGTCGACGCCGTCGCCGATCAGTTGCATCAGGTCCTTGTCGGAAGAGATGATCGTGGCGGTGCCGCCTGCTTCGCGGGCGCGGCGGGCGAGGGTGGCGATGATGTCGTCGGCCTCATAGCCTTCGACCTCGATGCAGGGGACGTTGAAGGCGCGGGTTGCCTCACGGGTGAAGGCGAATTGCGGGCGCAGGTCTTCGGGCAGGTCGGGGCGGTTGGCCTTGTAGGCGGGGTAGATGTCGTTGCGGAAGGTTTTGGAGCCCGCATCGAAGATCACGGCAAGGTGGGTCGGGGCGGCTTGGTTTCGGGTGGTGGTCAGCTCACCCCACAGCAGGTTGCAGAATCCGGCCACCGCCCCCACCGGCATGCCATCCGATTTGCGGGTCAGGGGGGGGAGGGCGTGGTAGGCGCGGAAGATGAAGGCAGAGCCGTCGATGAGGTGAAGGTGATGCCCCTTGCCGAATGCCATGATCTTCTCCGCCTTTGCCGCTGATGCCGTGTCGTTGTGGTCTTGCTTGGCCGCACCGTTTGCCCTGCCGGGGCTGTGACGGGCGGCTTGGGGGGAGTGTCGCACGAAGGCGCGCGGGGGGCCAGAGCCGGGCCGAGCGGCGCGCGGCCTGACGGACGCCGGTGGTGTGGATTTGCGCGGGTTCTGTTAGGATGACGCTAGGTTAGGGCGGGAGCGGTTGGCATGAAGCGGGTGGTCCTTTGGGCGTTGGCTGGGTTGATCGCCGGTCCGTTCGTGGCGTTGGGGTTGGCGATGGTCGCGATCCCGGTGTTTGGGATTTCACAACGGGAGGGGGCCTATGCGATGGGGGTGGTCTTTACGCTGATGCCGTTGGGCGCGGTGGTGGGCTGTGTTGTCGGGGCGGTTTGGGCGCTGGTGCGCCGGCCCCGCTAAAGCCCGTTCCACCATAGCGACAAGCTGACGGCCTGCGGTGTGGGCGTCCAGATGCCAAAAGGCAGACCTGCGGCGCGCAGGGTTTCGCCGATCCATTGGTTGCAGGTATGCGCGATGTTGAACCGCCCCTTGGCCCGGTAAAAGGCGTCGCGTCCGGTCAGGCCGGGGACGGGCAGGGGCACAGGCTGACCTGTCGTGTCGCGCAGCAGCGCGGTTTCAATCGCGGTGAAGAGGGCTTCGAGTTGCGCATCCGACAGGAAAACCCAGTGCAGCCAAGGGTTTTCTCCCAGCGGTCCGGCCACATCCAGCCGTAGGACCGCCGAATCCCCGGTGAGGGCGCGCAGGACCGGTGCGGGGGACATATCGGCAAGGTTTGCTGTGCTGGTGTAGAAATCCTCGGCCCCCCAACCCACGATCAACCATTGGGCTTCGGGATGAAAGATCGCAACGCCCTGATCGGCAGCAAAGCCAAAACGCCGGCGGCTGTCGGGTGTCAGGGGCAGCAGGAGGTCAAAATGGATCGGCCCCCGCGCCAGCCCAACGCGGTGCTGGCCTTCGGGGGGAAACGTGCCATGCGCGCCGGGCACCAAAGCGCCCAGCAAGCCGAGGCAGAAAAAGACCAGCGGCAGCGCCACCAGAGCCGTGAGCGCCCGGATCAACCGGCGCGGCAAGGTTCAGTGGTCGTCGTGTGCGTGGTCGCGGTCGATGACGTAGCGCTTGTCGCAATAGCCGCATTCGACAAAGCCGCTGTCCTGCGGGATGGTCAGCCAGACACGCGGGTGGCCCAAGGCCCCTTCGCCCCCGTCGCAGGCCACTTTCCATGTGGTGACGGTCTGGGTCTCGGGCGCTGCGATGCTCATGGTTGGTCCTGTGGCTGGCGATTGCATTGCTATTCTAACGATTGCACCCAGCGGGGCAAGGGCTGCTGCGGGGCGGGCGGTTTGCGCCGGATTTGGGCCGTGGCACCCTTGGCTTCGGGCGGAGCCTCCGGCGGGGATATTTAGAGACAGAAAATGGGGGGGGCGGTTACACCCCCAGATTTTCGACCTGCATTACGATTTTGCCGATATGGCCCGAGCTTTCCAGACGCCAATGGGCGGCGGCGGCCTGATCGAGGGGAAATTCGCTGTCGATCACCACGCGCAGCGCGCCGCGCACGATCATCGGCCAAACGTGGCGTTCCAGTTCTGCCGCGATCCGGGCCTTGGCCTGATCGCTTTGCGGGCGCAGGGTGGAGCCGGTGATGGTCAGGCGGCGCATCATCAGTTCCGCGAAATTGAGTTCAATCTTTGGGCCCTGAAGGAAGGCGATTTGCACCAGCCGGCCATCATCGGCCAAAGTCTTTACGTTGCGCGGCAGGTAGGGGCCGCCGACCATGTCGAGAATCAGGTTCGCGCCGCCGACGGCCTTCATCTCTTCGACGAAATCGGTGGTGCGGTAGTTGAAGCAGCGCTCTGCCCCCAGCGCCTCGACCGCGCGGCATTTGTCATCGGTGCCCGCGGTGGCAAAGACCCGGGCGCCCAAGGCGCGGGCGATCTGGACCGCAGTGACGCCAATGCCCGATGAGCCACCGTGGACCAAAAACCGCTCACCGGCTTTGAGCCCGCCGCGCATCACCATGTTGGACCAGACAGTAAAGCAGGTTTCCGGCAGGCAGGCGGCCTCGCGCAGGGAAAGGCCGTCAGGAACGGGCAGGGCGTGCGATTCTGCGCAGGCAGCGTATTCGGCATAGCCGCCACCCGGCAGCAGCGCGCAGACCTTGTCGCCGATCTGCCAGCGGGTCACGCCCGGCCCGGTGGCGACGACGGTGCCCGCCCCTTCGAGCCCCGGCAGTGGTGAGGCAGAGGGCGGCGGCGCGTAGGCCCCGGCCCGTTGCAGCGCATCCGGGCGGTTCACCCCTGCATAGGCCAGCCGCAGGATGATCTGGCCGTGGCCCGGCACCGGGACGGGCATTGAGACTGGTTTCAGCACATCAGGCGCGCCCGGTGCCGAAATTTCCATCGCGAGCATGGAAGATGAGAGTGTCATGGTATCCCCTTACTTTCCCGGCTGGCCGGGCAGATCTTCAACCGTTGCTGGCGCGCGCACCGCAGAGAACACGCGCTCAAGCGGGCCGGCCAGCGCCTTGCCCAGCGGATTTTCACGAAAACTGGCTTTGGCCTTTTCGAAGGCCATCACATTTTCAATCCGCCGGTCCAGAAAGGCCAGAGTCTCGGTGCCGTCCCCGGTGTCACCCAACCAGAAAAGCACGACTGAACCGTAAACGGCCGACAGGCTGGCGCGTTTGCTATACCAATTGAGATCGCGTGACGTATCCCCCAGCGCAGACCAGATCGCGTCAGCGGTGCCCCAGATCAGCCCAGCCCCTTCGACCGCATGTTGCGGCAGTGCGAAAAGCGTTGAGCCGCGCCGCACCAGTTCGCGCTCTGACTGGGTCAGGCGCAGATGGACCGCGCGCGCGATCCGGTCGCGAAAGCGCAGCGCGCCCAGATCTTCCGCCGCAAGAGCGGTGCGCATGGCCAGATCGCCGCGCCGGTGATAGGCGACGGCCAGATCAATCCCCCCCCGCGGGAACAGGGCGCGGGCCAAACCCTCGGCAATGCCCGAATCAGCGATGGCCGCTTTCAGGGTGCTTTCGGACCAGCCATCAAAGGCCACATGCGGCAAAGCAACGTCCAGAAGGCGATCTGCCGCCGCTTCCATGCTGTTTTCCTGTTCCATCACGCTTATCCCTCCGCCGTTGTGGACAAAGCCCTGCACCTTTGCTATGCGCGCCGAGCCTGCACATTCAGTGCAACTCTAACTTAGGAAGGTGGTGACAACCACATGCAGGTCAGCGTCCGCGACAATAACGTCGAGCAAGCCCTTCGGGCCCTCAAGAAAAAGCTCCAGCGCGAAGGCGTGTTCCGCGAAATGAAGCTCAAGCAACATTTCGAGAAACCCTCCGTCAAGAAAGCCCGTGAGCAAGCCGAAGCCGTTCGCCGTGCGCGCAAGCTCGCGCGCAAGAAGGCACAGCGCGAAGGCGGTCTCTAGGATTTCCGCGGCTTTGCCGTTGGACTGAAAGACGTTAGCGACACTGGGGTAGTAATCGCAAGATTGGCGCCCAACTCGATGAGCCCCCGTCCGTTAGGCCGGGGGTTTTTCTTTGGCCGGTGCGGGTCGGCCAAGTGCGGCGCGTTGGCGGTCGGTTCCTAGACGGCCAGTGCTGTGGTCTTTACGACCGTGCGCAGCGAGAAAGACGATTGCATCTGCCGCACCCCCGGCAAGCGGCTAAGGTGTTGTCGGTGGATGCGGGCGAAATCTTCGGTATCTTCGGTAATGATCTTAAGCAGGTAATCCGCCGTTCCGGCCATAAGATGACATTCCAGAATGTCCGGGACGCGGGCCACCTCGCGCTCAAAGGCATCGAGCAGTTCGTCGGCTTGGCTTTGCAGGGTGATTTCGACAAACACCGTGGTCGGGCGACCCATTTTCCGACTGTCGAGCAGCGCGACGTAGCTTGCAATAAAGCCGTCTTCCTCAAGCCGCTGGACGCGGCGATGACAGGCCGAGGGCGACAGGTTCACCCGTTCCGACAGTTCGGCATTGGTGATGCGACCATCCTTTTGCAGCACCCCAAGGATGCGGCGGTCGGTTGCGTCAAGATCAAGGGCCATGGTGTTTTCTTCGATTAAATGGGCATTACTTCGCATAATCTATCATGGATGCGCCCCCTGGCCATGGAGATTTCAAAGCATCTGCACCAAAATTGCGCGACGCTTGGCCTATAGCGGCCAAGGTCAACTTGGCGCGCAAAGGGAGAGAGACTATGAAAATCGGTTGCCCGAAAGAGATCAAGCCGCAGGAATTCCGCGTCGGCATGACCCCAAACGCCGTGCGTGAGGCGGTGGTGCACGGCCACAGCGTTGTTGTTGAAACCAAGGCCGGGCTTGGCTCTGGCTTTACCGATGCGGACTATATCGCTGCCGGGGCCAAGATCCTTGGCACGGCGGAAGAGGTTTTTGCCGCCGCAGACATGATCGTAAAGGTCAAAGAGCCGCAACCGGCAGAGCGTGCCCGCCTGCGCGAGGGGCAGGTGCTGTTTACCTACCTGCACCTCGCCCCAGATCCGGATCAAACCCATGACCTGCTGAAATCCGGTGTCACGGCCATTGCCTATGAGACGGTCACCGATGATCGCGGTGGCTTGCCGTTGCTGGCGCCGATGTCGGAGGTTGCGGGGCGGTTGGCACCACAGGTTGGGGCTTGGACGCTGCAAAAGGCCAATGGTGGGCGCGGCGTGTTGATGGGCGGCGTGCCGGGCGTGCTTCCGGCCAAGGTTCTGGTCATTGGCGGCGGGGTCGTGGGCACCCATGCGGCCAAGATCAGCGCCGGGATGGGCGCGGATGTGACCGTGCTGGACCGCTCGATCAACCGGTTGCGTTATCTGGATGACGTGTTCGGCGGGCAGTTCAAGAACGCCTATGCCGATGCCGCGACCACGATGGATTTGGCGCGTCAGGCCGATCTTATCATCGGTGCGGTTCTGATCCCCGGTGCTGCGGCCCCCAAGCTGATCAGCCGGGCGCAACTGTCGGAACTGAAGCCCGGCGCGGCTTTGGTTGATGTCGCGATTGATCAGGGCGGTTGCTTTGAGACCTCGCGCGCAACCACGCACCAAGACCCGATCTATGAGGTCGACGGCATCATGCATTACTGTGTGGCCAACATGCCGGGGGCTGTGGCGCGGACCTCGACGCAGGCGCTGGGCAACGCGACGATGCCGTTCCTGCTCGCCTTGGCGGACAAAGGCTGGAAGCGCGCCTGCGCGGAAGACAAGCACCTGCTGGCCGGTTTGAACACCCATGCGGGCAAGCTGACCTATGCAGCGGTTGGTGCAGCACTTGGCCTGCCAGTGATTTCTGCGGCAGAGGCGCTGAACATCTAAAATGGGCTGATCGAAGCGACGGAAAGCGCGCGGACAAACGTTATTCTCTTGGTTTACATGAGGATTTCCGATGTTCGCGCGCATCTCTCCCTATTGGCTTTGGGTCGTTCTTGCCCTGCCAGCCTTTGGCATGATTTCCCCGTTCTTTGACGAAAATACCGGCGCTTTGCGCGGTGTTCTGCATGGTTCAGGTGAGTTTTCTGCCCGATTTATGATTATTTCCATGATGGCCACGCCGTTGATGATGCTGACCAAGGGCAGCCGTTTTGCCCGCTGGTTGCGCGCCAATCGGCGGTATTTCGGTGTGGCGGCTTTTGCTTATGCGGCCTTGCACACGCTGGCCTATGTGATCGGTGAGGGCACGCTGGCGCGGGTTTTGGCCGAGGCGACCAAGTTTGATCTGGCCACCGGCTGGCTGGCCTTTGCGGTGTTTATCCCGCTGGCGGCGACCTCGATGGACTATGCTGTCCGCAAGATGGGGACATGGTGGAAGCCGCTGCAACGCTGGACCTACGCGGCGGCGGTGCTGACGCTGTTGCACTGGGCCAGCTTGCATAACTGGAACGGGTGGGTCGCGCCTGCGGTGAATTTCGCGCCTTTGGCGGCGCTGACACTGTATCGGCTGTGGTGGGTTTATCTGCGCCCACGGCCCGGTCACGCGGCAACGGCCTGAGTGTTAAAAGGCCCCCGGGGATGCCGGGGGCCTTTCTTCTTTCGATCTTCTTTTGATCTTCTTTTCGGTCTTACTTCTTCAGAGCGGCCAGAATGTCTTTGAGCACGTCCAATTCGGACGGGCCAGCCGGGGCGGCGGGCGCTTCGGCCTTTTTCGGCATGATGCGGTTCATGGTTTTGACCAGCATGAACACCACAAACGCGATGATCAGGAAGTTGATCAGGGCGGTGATGAACGCGCCATAAGCAAAGACGGCCGCGCCCGAGTCCTTAGCCGCGGCAAGCGAGGCCGGGTTGGTGCCGGACAGGTCGAGGAACATGTCAGAGAAATTGACACCGCCAAGGATCAGACCGATCACAGGGTTGATCAGGTCGCCCACAAGGCTGTTGACGATCGCCGTGAAGGCCGCACCGATGATGATACCTACGGCGAGGTCCATCACATTGCCCTTCATGATGAAGGCTTTGAATTCTTGAATCATGGTTTTCGTTCCCTTGTCTGTTTCTGCCGTTACGACGCACATGCGCCAGTCTTCTGCGAGACAGGGGAATCATGTCACAGCTTGCCCCTGCATTTCAGGGGAATTTTCAGGGCAAATGAACAATTCCGCCAATTGCACCGGATTTACCCGCGTTTTGGGGCAAATCCGGCGTAATTGGGTGGGTTATTCGCCGTAGGGCACCCAGATTGTCTTTACTTGGGTGGCGTGTCGCAAGAAGGCCCGGCCCTCAGCTTCGGGGGCAAACCAGTCGCGGGCAAGGCCGTGGTTGACCCATGTGCGCTTGATATTGCCGGCGGAGTCGGCCTCGATCTGTGCCGACAGCGGCTTGGACGAAAAGGACCAGACTGCATCCACATCGCGGTGCCCGGCCAAGGGTTTGGCCAGTTCGGCGTGAGAGCCGGTGACGATGTTGACGACGCCGCCGGGCAGATCCGAGGTGTCGAGCACCTGATAAAGATCGGTCGCGGCGAGGGGGGCCACCTCGGATGGGACCAGCACGCAGGTGTTGCCCATCGCAATCGCCGGGGCCATGACCGAGATCAGGCCCAGCAAGGGCGCCTCATCCGGGCAGAGCGCGCCGATGACGCCGCAGGGTTCGTTCATCGCCAAAGCCACGCCACGCAGCGGCACGGATTTGACCGCGCCGTCGAATTTGTCAGCCCAGGCGGCATAGGTGAACAGGCGGGCGATTGCGGCCTCTACCTCTGCCGCGCCGGATTTTCCGGTGAGATCACGGAGGCGGTCGGCAAATTCGGCTGCACGGGCGGACAGGTTTTCGGCGATGTAATACAGCACCTGCGCGCGGTTGTAGGCGGTGGCCTTGGCCCAGCCTTTGGCGGCGTGGGCGGCCTCAACCGCGTTGCGGATGTCTTTGCGGTTGCCAAGGCCGACGTGGCCCAAAAGCTTGCCCTTGGCCGACCAGACCGCTTGTGAATAGCCGCTGTCGGGGCGTGCCTGTTTGCCGCCCACATAGAGCTTGGCGGTGCGGTCCAGCCCTTCGACCAGCGCCTGCGCCGGGGCGGGGGTGGCGGTTGCCACAGGCAGCGGTTTGGTCTTGGTGGCGGGTTTGAGGTAGGCCAGCAGGCCCTCCCATCCGCCCTCACGGCCAAAGCCGCTTTCGCGGACCCCGCCAAAGCCAGCGGCGGCATCGAACAGGTTGGTGGCGTTGACCCAGACCACCCCGGCCTTGACCTTGGGGGCGATATCAAGGGCGAGGTTGACGTTCTCGGTCCAGATCGTTGCGGCAAGGCCGTAGCGGGTGTTGTTGGCAAGGGCCACCGCCTCTTCCGGGGTGCGGAAGGTCATGGAGACCAGAACCGGGCCGAAGATTTCTTCTTGCATCAGGGTGGAGGCCGCCGACAGCCCGGTGATCAGGGTGGGCGGGTAGTAGCAGCCCGCAGGCACCGCACAGGCGGCGTGATAGACCTCACCCTCGGTGCAGGCCGCGACAAGATCGGTGATCGTGGCCAGTTGCACCGGGTCCACAATGGCGCCGACGTCAATGCATTTGTCCAAGGGATCGCCAAGGCGCAGCCCATCCATCCGGCGCTTTAGTTTGGCGTGAAAGCGGTCGGCCACGCCTTCCTGCACCAAGAGCCGAGAGCCCGCGCAACAAACCTGGCCCTGGTTGAACCAGATCGCGTCGACCAGCCCTTCGATTGCGCTGTCGAGATCGGCGTCATCAAACACGATGTAGGGGGATTTGCCGCCCAGTTCCAACGTCAGCGCCTTGCCGCTGCCCGCCGTCGCCTCACGGATGCGGCGGCCAACGGCGGTTGATCCGGTGAAGGCAATCTTGTTCACGTCGGGATGATCGACCAGCGCGGCCCCGGTGGCCCCATCGCCGGTGACGATGTTCAGCACGCCCTTGGGCAAGCCCGCCTCGCGGCTGAGTTCGGCAAACAGCAGCGCCGTCAGCGGGGTGTATTCGGCCGGTTTCAGCACCACCGTATTGCCGGCCGCCAAGGCAGGCGCGACTTTCCAGGCCAGCATCAACAGCGGGAAGTTCCACGGGATCACCGCGCCGCAGACCCCGAGGGCGGTTTGGCCGGGCAGTTCGGCGTCCAGCAGTTGCGCCAGCCCCGCGTGATACGAAAAGTGCCGGGCGACCAAGGGCAGGTCGATGTCGCGCGACTCGCGGATCGGTTTGCCGTTGTCCATCGTTTCCAGCACGGCCAGCAGGCGGCTGTGCTTTTGCACCAGACGGGCCAGCGCATAAAGGTATTTGGCCCGCGCATGGCCGGGCAGGCGCGCCCATTTCGGCTGGGCGCGGCGGGCGGCTTTGACGGCTGTGGCGATGTCTGCCGCGCTGCCTTGGCTGACCTCGGCCAGATCCGCGCCGGTGGCGGGGTTGCGGGTGGCGAAGGTGTCGGCTGGCGCGGTAAAGCTGCCGTCGATCCAATGGCCAAAGCGGCCCTTGTGCCCGGCGATCCATGCCAGCACCTCGGCATTGCTTTCGGGCGCAGGGCCATAGGCCATACTGTCGAAAATCTCACGCACCTTGGTCATTCTTCATCCCATCGCATGGCGGTTGGCGGCCGAATACTGGCCGGTCAGGTAATGTTCCAGTTGCCGCTCGATATCGCCAAGCAGGCTGGAGGCGCCAAAGCGGAACAGGTCGGGTTGCAGCCAAGGGTGGCCCAGTTCGTCTTTCATCAGCGCCAGATACAGCAGCGCATCCTTGGCCTTGGCGATGCCGCCCGCCGGTTTGTAGCCGACTTTGATGTCGGTGCGGGTCTGATAGTCGCGGATGGCGCGGATCATGGTCAGCGTGACGGGCAGCGTGGCGTTCACGCCCTCTTTGCCGGTCGAGGTCTTGATGAAATCGGCCCCGGCCATCATGCAGATCAGGCTGGCGCGGGCGACATTGCGCAAGGTGCCAAGTTCGCCCGTGGCAAGGATGGCTTTGACATGGGCCTCGCCGCAGGCGGCGCGCATCTCGCGCATCTCATCATAAAGCGCCTGCCAGTTTTGGGTCAGCACATGCCGGCGCGAGATCACGATGTCGATTTCCCGCGCCCCCGCCCGCACGCTTTCGCCGATTTCCGCAATGCGCAGCCGAAACGGTGACAGCCCCGCCGGAAAGCCGGTTGAGACTGCGGCGACGGGGATGTTGGTGCCCTCCAGCGCGCGGACGGCGGTTTCGACCATCTCATGGTAAACGCAGACCGCGCCGGTGGTCAGGCCGGTCATGCCCAGCCGTTCCAGCATCGGTTCGGAGACGGGCTGGCGGGCCTTGGCGCAAAGCCGCTTGACCCGGCCTTCGGTATCATCGCCCGACAGGGTGGTCAGGTCGATCAACGAGATCGCCTTGAGCAGCCACGCCGCCTGAAATTCCTTCTTGACCGAGCGTCTGCCGCCCAGCGTTGCCGCCCGCCGTTCAATCGCCGACGTATTGGCCTGCACGGAGGCGACCCAATCCAGATCCAACGCCATTCCCGGATTTCGGGCATGGGTCAGTTGCGGCAAGAGCGTGCTGGGGGTGTCGGTCAGGGTTTGCAATGGGGGGCCTCGCGCCGGTCAGGAACGGGCAGGTTCGCATGACCGCCGCGCCTCTGTCCAGCCAGCGCCGCAAGGATTTTACCGTATAGTCAAAAGAACCTGCCGTCAGGCCGATCCGGCTGCGGGCTGCGGGCTTCGGGCGGGGCGCGGCTTAGCGGTGATCCAGCCCTTGGTCAAAGCTGGCCCATTCCGCGCCGGTGCCCGTGGGTGGCAGGTCGGCGCGCGGCACGTTGCGGTGCAACTGGGTCTTGGCAAGATAGAGCGCGGTCAGCGGCGCGGTCAGGAACAGAAACCCTGTCACCAGCCATTCATTCCAGCTAAGCCCGCCGCCCGCCTGAACGAACGCCAGAACCGAGGCCATGAGCGCCGCCCCGACCCCAACCGTGCTGGCCTTGGTGGGCGCGTGCAGACGCTGCATGGCGCCGCGCAGTTTGACCAAACCAAAGCTGCCGATCAGGCCGAAAGATCCCGCGATCACCAGAAGGGCGGTGATGGCAATGTCGAGAAGGTGGCTCATGTTGGCCTCATTCGATGATGCTGCCGCGCAGCAGAAACTTGCAGAAGGAAACGGTGGACACAAAGCCGGTCATGGCCAGCAGAATCGCTGCCTCAAAGTTCAGGCCAGAGGCGGTCTTGATCCCGTACAGCACGATCAGCGCGATCATGTTCACAACCATGGTGTCCAGCGCCAGAATGCGGTCGGGCAGGGTTGGGCCAATCGCCAGCCGCCACAGGCTGAACAACAGGGCAAGGCCAAAGCAGCTGATGGCAAAGCTTAGGGCAAGGGTCAGCATCAGGCGAAGATCCTTTTCAACCGGGCCTCATAGCGGGACTTGATGTCGGCACAGACCGATGCGGGATCGGGGGCGTGCAGGGCGTGGATCAGCAAAACCTTGCCATCCGACGACATATCCGCGGTCAGCGTGCCGGGCGTCATGGTGATGGTTCCGGCCAGAAGCGAGATCGCCTCGGGGCTGGTCAGCTCTACCGGAACCACGATCCAGGCCGAGCGGATCTTGTCGCTGGGCAGGAACAGGATGATCCAGGCGACCTGAACATTGGCGACGATCACGTCCCACACCACCAGCACGACATAGGCCATCAACGAGAGGGGCCTGCGGATGCGCGGGCGGTCCGGCCAGTAGGCGGCGGTCAGCAACGGTATTCCGGTGCCAAGGATGCAGGCCATCACGAACGACCCATAGGCCAGACTGTTCGTCAGCATCATCCAGATCAGCACCAGGGTGGCCGACAGCAGGGGATGAGGGAAAAGTTTTCGCAGCATCACATTCCCCCCGGCAGATCATGGGCAAGGATATGCGCCGCGGGGGCATACAGAACCTCTGCCGTTGTCGTCAGCCACGCCACCGCAGGCCCGGCCCCGAGGGTCAGCCCCGCCAATGCCACAAGCAACAGTGCAACCGCCGCAAAAGCCGCGGGTTGTGCCGGGCCCGGCGCCGGGGCGGCGTCTGAGGACGGCGTCCAGAACAGGACCGAGCCTTGCCGGGCAAAGCCGATGATCGTGCCCAGCGAACTGAGAAGGACCACGCTCCACACAAGCGCCTCGCGCCCCTCAAAGCTTTGCAGGATCAACAGCTTGCCCACAAAGCCTGACAGGGGCGGCATGCCCGCCGCCGCCACCGCCACCGCCATATAGAGTGCGGACAGCATCCCGTCCTGCGCAAAGCGCCCCTGCGCCGTGCCGCGCCGGGTCAGGATCAGATCCGTCACCAGAAACAGCGCCGCCCCGGCAAGGGTCGAATGCACCATGTAATACAGCCCTGCGGTCAAGGATTGGCTGGTCCCGCCCGACACCGCCAGAAACACCATTCCCATTGATCCGATGGCCGCAAAGGCCGCCATCCGCGCCAGGCTGCGCGCGCCCAGAACCCCCAGCGCGCCCACCACCATCGTGGCCAAGGCCGCCGGGAACAGCAGCGTTTCCCACAGCGCACCGGTCGCGGCCAGATCGGCCGGAAACACCAGTGTGCCAAAACGGATCGCCGCATAGGCGCCGACTTTGGTCATCACCGCGAACAGGGCTGCCACCGGGCCGGGGGCGTTGGCATAGGTGCCGGGCAGCCAGAATTGCAGCGGCACCAGCGCGCCCTTGATCGCAAAGACCAGCAGCAACAGCACCGCCGCGACCCGCAACAGCGCCTGATCGCCCTGCGGCAGCGCGGGCAATTTCACCGCCAGATCGGCCATGTTCAGCGTGCCCGTCACTGCATAAAGCGTGCCCAGCGCAAAGAGGAACAGGGTGGAGCCGACAAGGTTGAACGCCACATACTGCACACCCGCGCGCAACCGCGCGGCGCCGCTGCCATGGATCATCAACCCGTAAGAGGCGATCAGCAGCACTTCAAAGAACACGAACAGGTTGAAGGCGTCTCCGGTCAGAAACGCGCCGTTCAGGCCCATCAGCTGAAAGAGATACAGCGCATGAAAGTGCCTTCCGCGTGCATCCCAGCCGGTGGCGATTGCGTAGATCAGCACCACCAGCGACAGCACCGCCACCAGCCCCAGCATCAGCGCCGAAAGCCGGTCGAGCGCCAGCATGATGCCAAAGGGCGCAGGCCAGTTGCCAAGGTGGTAAACTTCGGTCCCGGCCGCACTTGCAGCCAGCAGCGCCACCGCCACCGCGCACAGCGCCAACACCCCGCCCAGCGCCACCGCGCGCTGCAGGTTCAGCGACTTGCGGGCGAACAGCACGATCCCCCCGGCCAGAACGGCCGGGATAAGGATGGGCGCAATGATCCAGTCGCCCATCATGATGGCTCACCTTCTGCGTCGTCGGCACTTTCGGTGCCGCCGCCGTCCACAAAGTCATCGCCTGCCGACAGCCATGACCCCAAAGCCATCAACAGGATCACCGCCGTCATGCCAAAGGAAATCACGATGGCCGTCAGCACCAAGGCCTGCGGCAAGGGGTCGGTATAGCCCGGCGCCCCCGCGCGGATGATCGGCGGCAGATTGGGGGCCAGACGGCCCGCCGCAAACAGAAAGATGTTGACCGCATAAGACAGCAGCGACAGCCCCACGATCACCGGAAAGGTCCGCTGGCGCAGCATCAGGTAGATGCCCCCGGCTGTCAGCACGCCAATGGCCGAAGCGACGAGAATTTCCATCAGGTTTGCTCCTCGGTCCGGGCCTTTGGGGGGGCGGGCGGGGGCTGCACGTCAAAGGCCGCTTTGGCCACGCGCTCGCCCCCCCTTTGCGCCAGCCGTGACAGCGAATGCAGCGCCAGCATCACCGCACCCAGGACGCAAAGGAACACCCCAAGGTCAAAGATCGCCGCTGTCGCCAGTTCAAACTTTTCCAATGGCCAGATTTCGACATAGCCAAAGCTGGAGGTCAGGAACGGCCGCCCGGCAAAGAACGACCCGATCCCGCAGGCCGAGGCGATCAGCACGCCCGCGCCGATCAGCACGTGATACTGCACACGCTGGCGCTGTTCAGCCCAGCCGTGGCCCGAGGCAAGGTATTGCAGCAAGAAGGCGATCGCAAAGACCAGCCCGGCCACAAAGCCGCCGCCCGGCTGGTTATGGCCCCGCAGGTAGATAAAGGTGCCGACCATCATCGCAATCGGCAGCAGGAACCGCGTGGCCACCACCAGCATCATCGGGTGGCGGTCGCCGGCACGCGCCGGGTCCAGCCCGCGCGCCACCAGCCGGTCATTGGCGGGGCCGGGGCCCAGCAGGGCCTCGGCCAGCGCGCAAAGGATCAGCGCTGCGATGCCCAAAACGATGATCTCGCCATAGGTGTCAAAGCCCCGGAAATCGACGATGATCGTGTTGACGGCGTTGGTGCCGCCTGCGCCGGGCTTGGACTGGGCAAGGTGGAAGGCCGAGATCGGTTCAAACGCCGCGTTGCGCATCATCAGCGCATAGGCCAGACCCGCCGCCCCCAGACCTGCCGCCACCGCCAGCACGCCGTCACGCCCGCGCCGCAGCCCTAGGCTTTCGCGCGGCGTCTCTTTGGGCAGAAAGTTCAGGGCCAGCAGCAAAAGCATCACCGTCACCACCTCAACCGTGATCTGGGTCAGCGCCAGATCGGGCGCGGAGAGATAGGCAAAGGCGACAGAGATCACCAGCCCCGCCCCGCCCATCATCAGCAGCGACACCACCCGGTTGCGGTGCAGAACCACCGCCGCCACCGCAAAGACCACCAGCAGCAGCCAGCCGATCAGCGGGGCGGTTTCCATCGGCGTCGCCACGCGGGTGCCCGCGCTATGCGCGCCCCCGGTAAAGGCCCAAAGGGCCGCCGCCACAATCACCGCCGCCGCCATTGCCATCGCCTGACTGATGGAGCCGGAATCGGTAAAGCGTGTCACCCCGCGCGCAAAGCGGCGCAGGCCCGCGATCCCCGCCTCAAACAGGGTCTTGCCGTCGGGCTTGGGGAAGTTGTCCCACAGGGCGCGCATCTGCGGATACAGGCCCAAGGCCAGCACGGCCCCGCCGATGGCACCCAGGGACATCCACAGGGCCGGGGGTTCCAGCCCATGCCACAGGGCCAGATACACCGCGACCGGGGTGCCGGTTACTGCCCCCGCCGCCGCCTGCGCCAAGGGCGACAGCAGCAGCGACGGCAACAGGCCCGAGGCCACCACAAAGGCCACCAGCACCAGCGGAGACAGCAACATCCCAAGCGCCGGATCATGGGGCGGGTAGGGGTATTCGTCACGCTCTTGCCCAAGGAAGGTGCGGCCGAACATGCGGAACGTATAGGCCACCGACAGCAGCGCCCCCGACACGGCAAGGAACGGCACCAGCCAATAGAGGCCCGCCCAGACCGTATGCGCGGCCTCTTCCAACATCAGCTCTTTGGACAAAAAGCCGTTGAGCGGCGGAATCCCGGCCATCGACAGCCCCGCGAGCAGCGCTATGCCAAAGGTCACTGGCATGGTCCGGCGCAAGCCGCCCAGCAACCGCAAATCCCGCGTGCCCACCGAATGGTCCACAATGCCGACCACCATGAACAGCGCGGCCTTAAAGCTGGCATGCGCCAGAATATGCACCATCGCGGCGACGGCAGCAGCCTTGGAGCCAAGGCCCAGAAGAAAGGTGATCAGCCCCAGATGGCTGACGGTCGAATAGGCGAGAATGGATTTCAGGTCATCTTTGAACAGCGCCGTTTTGGCCCCCAGCAGCATGGTCACCATGCCGGTGGTCGCCACGATGTAGAACCACGCATCGGTGCCTGACAGCACCGGCCACAGGCGCGCCATCAGGAAAATCCCGGCCTTTACCATCGTGGCCGAGTGCAGGTAGGCCGACACCGGCGTCGGCGCGGCCATCGCATGGGGTAGCCAGAACTGGAACGGGAACTGCGCCGATTTGGCAAAGCAGCCGAGCAGGATCAGCACCAAGGCGGGCAAATACCACTCTGACGCGCGGATCGCCTCGCCTTGGGTCAGGATCACCGACAGGTCATAGCTGCCCGCGATGCGCCCCAGAATAAGCATCCCCGCAATCATCGCCAGCCCGCCGCCGCCGGTGATTGCCAGCGCCATGCGCGCGCCCTGACGGCTTTCCGACAGATGCGACCACCAGCCGATCAGCAGAAAGGACGATAGCGAGGTCAGTTCCCAGAAAATCAGCAAAAGCAGGATGTTGTCGGATAGAACGATGCCCAGCATCGCGCCTTGGAACAGCATCAGATAGCAGTAAAAGCGGGCGTCATTCTCGCCTTTGTCCAGATAGAACTTGGCGTAAAGCAGGATAAGAACCCCGATCCCAAGGATCAGCCCGGCGAACAGCAAGCCGAGCCCGTCCAGCCGGAAATGCACATTCAGGCCCAGTTGCGGAAGCCAGTCAAACCCCTCGGTCAGCACTGTGCCCGACAGCACGGCTGGGGCGTGGGACATCAGCCCGCCAAAGGCCACAAGGGCCACAAGACCCGCCGCCAAGGCGGCACCGCTGCGCGCACCACGCCCGGCAAGAGCGGCAAGAATGGCCCCCAGAAAGGGAAGGGCGGCAAGCAGGGCAAGCGACAAATTCAGCTTTCCTTTACGCAGTAAAAAGAACAACCCAGCCAGCAGGGCCGGTTGGGGCTGGTTCAGAAATGGGTCACAAACCGCCGGGTTTCAAGGAAAAACCGCCCGTGTTGGGGCAATGACCCCGCGTTTCAGCCCTGACGTTGGGCGGCGTTCTGGTCCAGAAGGTAGCGTTGCGACAGCGGAATGGCCGCAGCGCCCAGCGATCTTGCCTGCGCGCCAACGGTGCCTTCGCGCACATCGGGCAGGTCAATTCCGGCCAGATCCAGCCGCAAAAGCGCCTCACGCGTGCGCCGGGTGATTTCGGCGCGAACCTCAACGGGCATCCAGCCGTCAATGATCACCGCCTCCAGTTCCAGAAGTGCCGAGGCGGACAGGATCGCCGCTGCAAGGCCTTCGGTGGCTTGCGTGATCCATGCCGACAGGATCGGCGCGCTGACGTGCCATGTGGTCGGGGTTTCCCAGAGCGGGTCGGCGTTCTCGCCCGCCGCCTCCATCGTCGCGGCAAGGATGGACATGGAGGCCACATCCAGCAACCGCTGCATGTGACCACTGGGGCCGGGGATGGGCATAGGCCCGATGCCCGCCGCGTTGCCCGAGCGGCCAAGGAACAACTGCCCGTTCAGAACCAGCCCCCCGCCGATGAAGGTGCCAAAGTAGAAATACAGGAAATCCTTTGGCTTTTCCCCGCGCCCGAACACCAGTTCGGCCCCGCAGGCCGAGGTCGCATCGTTCTGGACATAGACCGCCATCCCCGACAGTGCCGCCAGTTCCGCCTGAATGTCGCGGGTGCGCCAAGCGTCCATCTCGGCCTGCGGCGCGCCCAGGGCAGCCACCCAGTTCCAAAGCTGAAACGGCATCGCCACGCCCATGCCGCTGACCCGATCCCGCAGGTCGGGCGCGATCTGGGTCAGGATGCCGGGCAGCGAGGCGGTCACGAATTCCATCACCGCATCGGGGGTAGGATAGCGGTAAAAGCGCCGATGGGTCGCGCGCACCGCCCCCAGAAAATCAACCAGCACAAGGTCAGCCGACCGGCGCCCGATCTTCAGCCCCAGAAAGAACGCCCCATCCGCCGCCAGCGACATCGGCACCGAGGGTTGGCCGATCTTGCCGCGCACAGGCTCTCCGCGTTGCAACAGGCCGTCTTGTTCCAAGGCGCGCATGATCACGGAAATGGTTTGCGCTGAAAGGCCGGTCGACCGGGCGATATCCGACTTTGACAGCGCCCCGTGGGTCCGCACCAAGGACAGCACCAGCCGTTCGTTGTGCGCCCGCATCCCCGATTGGTTAGACCCGCGCAGTGCGCCCTCGGCAGTGGATCGGTCTAACACAACGTCTTGCATGGGTTTTCCTGTGAGTCAGCTTTCAAGGGGCGGCAGAATCACACCCTTGCGCAAGATCACATTGCCAAAAAGTTGCGGTTCTGACGTGGCGACCACAGTGTGGGCGGCCAGAATACGCGGATAAAGCTGATCGCCAGACAGGGGCACGACCGCAAAGTCGGGCACCTTGCGGGCGCAAAGGGCGTCGATCGCCCGGTGGATCGGCCCGGATTCCGCCGGGTTGTTGTTCAGGGCGGCGCGAAAGACCGCGTGGGGCACAGAACAGTCCAGCGGCAAGACGGTCAGCACGGCCTCCAGCACAGCCAGCACGCCATGCCCATCGGCGCGCACCAGACGGCGGCCGTGTTCCTGTGCGGGATAGTTGCCATCGACCAAAGCGATCTCATCGCCATGCCCCATTGAGCGCAGCGTGAAGAGCAGATCTGGACCAAGCAATGAAGGAAGGCCAATCAACATATTTTAACCTGTCACGAGGGTGTGACCCTTTGCAAGAGGCGCGGGGATTGCCGGTCAGACTGCGGAGGAAATGGTCGGCTGTCAATAATAAATCAGAGTGATTTATTTATCTTGACGCATGGTTTGGAATCGGTGCATCTTCCCCTTATCGCGAAGGTCGGGAGCCTTGCGCGGGACGATCAAAAATTCTGGGGCAGCAGCCCTATCCTTGGGAGGACTTACTATGAAACTGAAAACCACCGCCCTTTTGGGCGCGGCAGCGCTTGCCCTTTTCTCTGGCGCAGCCTCGGCCGCTGACCTGACCTGCCTGATCACCAAGAACAACACCAACCCGTTCTTCGTGAAGATGAAGGAAGGCGCAGAAGCCAAAGCGACTGAGATGGGCATGGACTTCCAGGCATTCGCAGGCGTGACCGACGGCGACGCTGCCCCGCAGATCACCGCGATCGAAAACTGCGTTGCCGCTGGCGCCAAAGGTATCCTGATCACCCCGTCCAACGACTCTGTCGGGCCGGCGCTGAAGAAAGCGCGTGAGGCTGGCTTGCTGGTCATCGCGCTGGATACGCCCTTGGCCGATGCTGATGCGCAGGACATGACCTTTGCGACCGACAACTTTCAGGCGGGTCTGCTGATCGGCCAGTGGGCCAAGGCGACGCTGGGGGATGCCGCTGCAACCGCCAAGATCGGCATGCTGGACATCAACAAGGACAACATCTCGGTCGACGTTCAGCGCGACACCGGCTTCCTTCAGGGCTTTGGCATCGAAGTGCCCGACCTGACGGTGATGGGTTCGGAATCTGATGCGCGCGTCATCGGCCACGAGACCTCGCAGGCCTCGGTTGAAGGCGGCGTGACCGCGATGGAAAACCTGCTGGCAAAAGACCCCGATATCAACGTGGTCTACACCATCAACGAGCCGGCTGCCGAAGGCGCTTTCCAAGCGTTGAAGAAGGCTGGCAAGGAAGGCGTTCTGATCGTTTCGGTTGACGGCGGCTGCCCCGGCGTTGCCAACGTCAAAGCGGGCGTGATCGGTGCCACCTCGCAGCAATACCCGCTGTTGATGGCCTCCAAAGGCGTGGAAGCCATCGCGGCCTTCGCCAAGGACGGCACCAAGCCGGGCGCAAGCGACGGTCTGACCTTCTTCAACACCGGCGTGAACCTTGTCACCGACAAGCCCGCCGAAGGTGTGGAGTCGATCGACAGCACCAAAGGCACGGAGCTGTGCTGGGGCTAAGCCCGAACCAGGCCCGACCATCGTCGGGGCCTGAGCGTTGATTGAAAGGGCGGCGTGTTCCGCCGCCCTTTTTTCTTGCCGGGCTGCTCGCAAGGGCCCGGAACTCATTATGGGGGAGCCCAGACGCAATGAGCGATCAACACACACCCACAAAAACCATCTCGGATTTTGAAGCGAAGCTGGATCAGGCCGACAAAGCCGTGGTCAGTTTTGCCAAGGACGACCGGTCCGTCATTCATGTGCTGCGCAATTTCCTGCGGCGCTATCCGACCTCTATTCCCGCTTTGGTGCTGATTGTCAGCGTCATCGCCTTTGGCACCATCGCACCGCGGTTCATGACCGCGGGCACCATGTCTTTGGTGCTGCAACAAGTGACCGTAACCGGCATCGTCGCCATCGCGCAGACACTGGTGATCCTGACCGCGGGTATTGACCTGTCGGTGGGGGCGATCCTTGTGCTGTCCTCGCTGATCATGGGTAACCTTGCGGTGAACCTTGGCCTGCCCCCGGCGATTGCCGTGCTGGTCGGGTTCTTCTTCGGCGGGCTTATGGGGGCGCTGAACGGGGTGCTGGTCACCATCGTCAAGCTGCCGCCCTTTATCGTGACGCTGGGCACGTTGAGCATCTTTACCTCGCTGAAGCTGTGGTATTCCCATTCGGAATCGATCCGCGCCGTGGATATTGAGGAAAAGGCGCCGTTCCTGCTTTGGTTCGGGCAGGGGATCAAGCTGGGCACCGCCACCTTTACCTTTGGCGGCATCGCTTTGATTCTGCTGGCGGCGGCGATCTGGTATTTGCTGCATCAGACCGCATGGGGCCGGCATGTCCATGCGATTGGCGATGATCCGGATGCGGCGATGCTGTCGGGTATCCGCACCAACCGCACGCTGATTTCGGTCTATGCGCTGGCCGGGGTGATCTGTGCCTTTGGCGCTTGGGTGGCGGTGGGGCGTGTCGGCTCTATCTCTCCCATCGGGTTCGAGACGGTGAACCTTGGGTCGATCACCGCTGTCGTGATCGGTGGCACCTCGCTGTTCGGGGGGCGCGGGTCGATCGCGGGATCGGTTCTGGGGGCCATCATCGTGGGCGTGTTCAACACCGGTCTGGCTTTGGCCGGGGTTGATGACTACTGGCAGATGTTCGCGGCAGGGATCCTTGTGATTGTCGCCGTGGCTTTGGATCAATGGCTGCGGAGGGCTTCGCAATGAACGTGCAACCCATTCTGACCGCGCGCGGTCTGATGAAGCGCTATGGCACGGTTGTGGCCATGAACGGCGCGGATTTCGACCTGTATCCCGGCGAGATCACGGCCGTAATCGGCGACAACGGGGCGGGAAAATCGACGCTGATCAAGGCGCTGTCGGGCGCGGTGATCCCCGACCACGGCGAGATCCAGCTGGACGGCAAGGCCGTGCATTTCCACGGGCCGCAAGACGCCAGAAACGCCGGGATCGAGACGGTGTATCAGAACCTTGCCCTGTCGCCGGCGCTGTCGATTGCCGACAACATGTTTCTGGGCCGCGAGTGGCGCAAGCCGGGGTTCATGGGCAACGTGCTGCGCCAGATGGACCGCCCGCGGATGGAAGCCTTCGCCCGCGAAAAGCTGTCTGAACTTGGGCTGATGACCATTCAGAACATCAATCAGGCCGTTGAATCGCTGTCGGGCGGGCAGCGGCAAGGGGTGGCGGTGGCACGGGCGGCGGCGTTCGGGTCCAAGGTGGTGATCCTTGACGAGCCGACGGCGGCGCTGGGCGTCAAGGAAAGCCGCCGGGTGTTGGAACTGATCCGCGACGTGCGCGGCCGGGGCATTCCGATCGTGCTGATCAGCCACAACATGCCGCATGTGTTCGAAGTGGCTGACCGGATTCACATCCACCGCCTTGGCAAACGGCTTTGCGAGATCCGCCCGCAGGATTATACCATGTCTGACGCGGTGGCCTTCATGACCGGTGCGAAGGTTCCCGAAGGTGTTGAAGAGCAGGTATGACCCCGACTGAGCTTGCCAAAATCCTTCACCGGCGGGCGCAGCAAACGCAAGGGCGGCTTCTGGTCGCCCTTGTCGGCCCGCCCGGTTCGGGAAAATCAACGCTGGCCGCCGATCTGGTGGCCGCGCTGGGCGTCGGCGCGCGGGCCGTGCCGATGGACGGGTTCCACTATGACGACGCGGTGCTGATCGCCCGTGGCCTGCGCGACCGCAAAGGCGCGCCGGAAACCTACGATGTCGCCGGGTTCCTGCATCTGCTGGCCCGTCTGCGGTCTGAGGAGGAGGTGGCGATACCGACCTTTGACCGGGCGCTGGAAATCGCGCGCGCTGGGGCCGAAATCATCGGCCCGGCTGACCGGATTTTGGTGGTTGAGGGCAACTACCTGTTGCTGGATGAGGCGCCTTGGACCGATGCCCGCTATGACGTGACCGTGGCGATTGACGTGGCCGAGGCTGAGTTGGAGCGCCGCTTGCTGGACCGTTGGGCGCAGTTTGGCAAAACCCCGCAAGAGGCGCGCGACTGGATCGACGGCAACGATATGCCCAATGTCCGCCGTGTGCTGGCCGGGTCGCGCCCGGCGGAGTTCCGGATCACGCCTTGGGCGCGGACCTAGCCCTGCGGGGTCATCGACTTGCGCGCCTTGGCCCGCTCCAGCCCCAGTTTGCGTTCGCGCCAGATGATCAGGATGCCCGCCGCCACGACCAGCGACGCGCCGCCCAGCATTTGCAGGGTTGGCACCTCATCAAACACGTAATAGCCGATCGCCAGCGCGAACAGCATTGACGCATAGTCAAAGGGCGCCACGACCGAAGCATCCGCCTCACGGTAGCTGGATGTCAGGAAAATCTGGCCAAACCCGCCCAGAATGCCCGCCGCGACCAAGGTTACCGTCTCTGTCGGCGTGGGGATGACCCAACCGAAGGGCAGCGTGATCAGCGACAGGACCGAGGCTGTCAGCGAAAACCAGAAAACGATGGCGGGGGTCTTCTCGGTCAGGATCAGTTTGCGGACAAAGACCTGTGCCAAGGCGGCAAAGACAGCGCCCCCCAGCACCAGCATCGCGCCAAAGGCCTGACGGTGGTCGCTGACCTCGCCGGAAAAGGTGGTCAGGCGGGGGCCAAGGACGATCAACACGCCGATCAGCCCCAGACCCACCGCCGTAATGCGGAACAGGCGCACCGTTTCGCCCAGAAACATCGCAGCAAAGACGACCGTCAGCAGCGGGGCGGCATAGCCAATGGCGGTCACTTCGGGCAGGGGCAGGTAGGCCAGCCCCGCAAAGCCAAGCCCCATCGCCAAGGTTCCCATCATGCCGCGCCACACATGGCCCAGCGGGTTGGCCGATTTCAGGCCTCCGGGAAATTCGCGCTGATAGATCAGCCAGACAACAATGACGGGAATGGCAAAGAACGAGCGGAAAAACACCACCTCGCCCGAAGGGACGTGCTGCGCCGTCGTTTTGATCAGCGCCGCCATCACGATGAAGATCATCACCGAGACGAGTTTGAGCAGGATGCCGCGTAAGGGTCGCATGGGCCCGGTCTTCCACTCTTCGCGGCGGTTCACAAGAGGGCAATGTGATTTGGGCCGCGCGTTTTCCCGCTGGACGCGGCGGCGCCGCTGCGCTTCCCTAGGGCGAATGAAGGAGCCTGCCATGTCCCAAGCCCCCCACGCGGCCCCGCGCGCCGCCCTTGCAGATCGCATCGACCAAGGTCGCGGACTTGTGCCTGCCGATCTGGTGCTGAAGGGCGCGCGGGTGTTTGATCTGATCACCGGCGATCTGGTGGAAACCGATGTGGCGATCTGCGGTGATGTGATCGTGGGGGTCTTCGGGCAGTATACCGGACGGCAAGAGATTGACCTGTCAGGGAAAATCCTTGTGCCGGGGTTTATCGACACGCATTTGCACATCGAATCCAGCCTTGTGACGCCGTTTGAGTTTGACCGCTGTGTCACGCCGCATGGGGTGACCACGGCGATCTGTGATCCGCATGAGATTGCCAATGTGTGTGGGCTGACGGGGATTCATTACTTTCTGGAGGCCTCGGCCCTGACCTTGATGGATATCCGGGTGCAGCTGTCGTCCTGCGTGCCGTCCACCCATATGGAAACCACCGGCGCGCGGCTGGAGGCGGCGGATATCGCGCCGCTGATGGATCATCCGCGCGTGATCGGGCTGGCCGAATTCATGAACTATCCCGGCGTGCTGCACCGCGATCCGGGCTGCATGGCCAAGCTGGAGGCTTTTGCCGGGCGCCACATCGACGGGCACGCGCCCTTGCTGCGCGGCAATGACCTGAACGGCTATATCGCGGCTGGCATCCGCACCGAACATGAGGCGACGACCGCCGAAGAGGGGCTGGAAAAGCTGCGCAAGGGGATGCGGGTGCTGATCCGCGAAGGGTCGGTTTCCAAGGACTTGCACGCGCTGGCCCCGTTGCTGACCGAACGCCACGCGCCGTATTTGTGCCTGTGCACCGATGACCGCAACCCGCTGGACATCGCGGAACATGGGCATCTGGATTACCTGATCCGCACGGCCATTGCCCTTGGCGCGTCACCACTTGCCACCTATCGCGCCGCCAGCCTGTCGGCGGCGGAGGCCTTTGGCCTGAAGGATCGCGGGCTGATCGCCCCCGGCAAGCGGGCCGATATTGCGGTGATTGACGATTTGGCGGCCTGCGTCGTGTCGCGGGTCTTTGCCGGCGGGGTTGAGGCCACGCCAGAGGCGTTCGCCGCACGGGCGACGATCCCCCCCGTCGCGCGCCACTCGGTCAAGGCGCAGCCGGTTCTGGCCGCGCATTTCCGCACCAGCGGCAACAAGGTGGAAACGCCGGTGATCGGGATTGTGCCGGGCAAGATCATCACCCCGCATCTGACCTTTGATATCGCCCCTGAAGACGGCGACAAGCGCCCGGACCTAAGCCGCGATCTGATCAAGATTGCGGTGATCGAACGGCACGGGGTGAACGGCAACCGGGCGACCGGGTTTGTGCAGGGGTTCGGGTTGCAGCGCGGCGCCATCGCGTCAACCGTGTGCCACGATCACCACAACATCGCGGTGGTGGGGGTGGATTATGCTGATATGGCATTGGCCGCCAACCGTCTGGGCGAGATCGAGGGCGGCTTTGTGGTGGTGGAGGGCGGCAAGGTGCTGGCAGAACTCGCCCTGCCGCTGGCCGGGTTGATGAGCCTTGAGCCGTTTGAGGTGGTGCATCGCGACCTGATCGCCCTGCGCGCTGCCGCACGGTCGCTGGGCGTTGTGCTGGAAGAGCCGTTCCTGCAACTTGCCTTTCTTGCGCTGCCGGTGATCCCGCATCTGAAAATCACCGATTTTGGCATGGTGGACGTGGACCGCTTTGAAGTGATCCCCTGAGGGGGGCGTGGCGCAGGCGCATCTCGCTGCCTTGACAACTCTGCGTTGTGCCAAGCGCTTGGCGCGGCCACAATCAACACTTGTCCACAGAAGATTTCCCAAGAATTCACTTTACAGACTTCCCTCGCAGGAACACTATATTTAGTAAGAGCGCGTAAGGCATCCGCAGTAACTTGCTGGGCGCTCAGCCAGTAGGGGATTTCAACCCCTTTGCGGCTTTATAGTGAGGCAGGGCCATGTCGCTATCCGAAGACTACCTATCCGGCGATGATCTGCACCCCATCGACATCGTCGAAAATCTTGCGGCGCTGCATGAATGGGAATTTGACCGGGTGACCGATGACCAGATCGCCATGGCGGTCGAGGGGCAGTGGCGCACCTATTCGCTGACGCTGGCGTGGTCGGCGCAGGATGAAACGCTACGGCTGATCTGCACCTTCGAGATGGAGCCGCCGATTGCCCGGATGGGCGCGCTTTACGATGTGCTGAACCGCTGCAATGACATGGTCTGGACCGGGGCTTTCACCTATTGGGCCGACCAGAAGCTGATGGTCTGGCGCTATGGACTGTGCCTTGCGGGCGGACAGATGGCGGGGCCGGAACAGATTGACCGGCTTATATCTTCGGCGGTGATGGCGGCAGAGCGGTTCTATCCGGCGTTCCAGCTTGTCTCCTGGGCCGACAAAACCCCGGTGGATGCGATGAAAGTCGCCATTGCCGAGGCCTACGGTCGGGCCTGAGCCGCCCCTTTCGAACACGGGGCCTTTCCTCCCCCCCGACCCTTTCCCCCATTGAAGCCACCGCGCGCCGCGCCTAACCTGCCCCGAAATCGGAGGCTGGAATGACGCTAGAGACGGTTGCCCGTGACGGGTTGGTGCTTTTGGGCTGTGGCAAGATGGGGACGGCGCTGCTGACCGGATGGTTGGCGGCGGGGGTGCCGCCCGACGCGGTCTGGGTGATTGAACCCAACCCCACGCGATTGGCTGCGCGGCAGCGGGGTGCATCTGAACGACGGTATTCCGCCTGCCCCCGCCGTGGCGCTTCTGGCGGTCAAGCCGCAGATGATGGGCGCGGCCTTGCCCGCGTTGCAGGCCTTGGGCAACGGCAAGACGCTGTTTGTGTCCATCGCCGCCGGCACCTCGATTGCCACCTTTGAGGCCGCGTTGGGCGCGCGCACCCCGATCGTGCGCACCATGCCCAACACCCCGGCGATGGTCGGGCGCGGTATCACCGGCATCTGCGCCAACCGCTTTGCCGGGGCCGAGGGACTGGCGCTGGCCAACAGCCTGATGCAGGCCGTGGGGGAGGTGGTGGTGCTGGACGGTGAGCATCAGATCGACGCGGTGACCGGGGTTTCCGGTTCCGGCCCGGCCTATGTGTTCCATCTGATCGAGGCGATGGCCGCAGGCGGCGTCGCGCAGGGCCTGTCGCCTGATGTGGCGATGCAATTGGCGCGTGCCACCGTCTGCGGCGCGGGGGAGCTGGCCTATCAGTCTGCCGACACCGCCGCACAGTTGCGGATCAACGTCACCTCGCCGGGGGGCACCACGGCGGCGGCGCTGGCCGTGCTGATGGATGCCGAAACCGGCTTTCCCGACCTGTTGACCCGCGCCATCAAGGCGGCGGCGGATCGTGGGCGGGAGTTGGGCGCATGACCATCACCTATGCCGATTTTGAGCGGGTGGATATTCGCGTGGGCCGCATCACCCGCGCCGAACCGTTCCCCGAGGCGCGCAAGCCTGCCTACAAGCTATGGGTCGATTTCGGGGGGGATTTGGGCGAAAAACGGTCTTCGGCACAGATCACCGCGCATTACACGCCCGAAGGGTTGATCGGGCGGCAGGTGCTGGCCGTGGTGAACTTTCCGCCGCGCCAGATCGGCAAGGTGTTGTCCGAGGTGCTGGTGCTGGGCCTGCCCGATGCCGATGGCGAGGTGGTGCTGATCGGTCCGGGGCAAGAGGTGCCGTTGGGCGGAAAGCTGTTCTGATGACCAAAGTCCTGATCACCCGTCGCCTGCCCGAAACCGTGCTGGCCGCCGCCCGCGCCCGCTTTGACGTGACCCTGCGCGATGACACGAGCCCCCTGCAGCCCGCGGAATTGCGCGCGGCCCTGCGCGACTTTGATGCCGTGTTGCCGACTCTGGGCGACCGGTTTCAGGCCGATGTGTTCGCCGATGTGCCGAAACCGCGCGCGCGGATTTTGGCGAATTTCGGGGTGGGCTATAACCATATCGACGTGGGCGCGGCGCGAGCGGCGGGGTTGGTGGTGTCCAACACCCCCGGCGCTGTGACCGATGCAACCGCCGATATCGCGCTGACGCTGATCCTGATGGCGGCCCGGCGCGCGGGCGAGGGCGAGCGGTTGGTCCGCGCGGGCGCTTGGGCGGGCTGGCATCCGACGCAAATGCTGGGCCAGCACGTGACCGGGCGCAGGCTGGGAGTGATCGGCATGGGGCGGATCGGCAAGGCGATTGCGCGGCGCTGCCATTACGGCTTTGGGATGGAGGTGGTGTTCTACAACCGCTCGGTCACCGAGGCGGGTCTGCCCGCGCGCCAGGTGCCGCTTGCCGAGGCGATGGCGGCCGATTTCGTTGTGGTCGCCGTGCCGGGGGGGCCTGCGACGCATCATCTGATCAACGCGCAGGCTTTGGCGGCGATGCGCCCGACGGGGATTTTCGTCAACATCTCGCGCGGGGATGTGGTGGACGAGGCGGCGCTGGTGGCGGCACTGCAGTCCGGGCAGATCGCCGGGGCCGGGCTGGACGTGTATGAGTTTGAGCCAGCCGTGCCAGAGCCGTTGCGGGCGCTGGAACAGGTGGTGCTGTTGCCCCATCTGGGCACGGCGGCGCTGGAAGTGCGCGAAAGCATGGGCCAGATGGCGTTGGACAACCTGATTGCCTGGGCCGAAGGACGTGCCCTGCCGAACCCGGTCTAGGGCCTGCAAAAGCGCAGGGCGGCCCCGAAAGGCCGCCCCGCCGAAACCCGTTCAGGCCGCCTTTTGTGCGCCGCCGAAGCGGCCATAGAAGGTGTCACCCTTGGCAGCCATGTCGCGCAGCAGGGCGGGCGTGGCAAAGCGCGCGCCTTCCGAGGCAGTCAGGCCATCGCAGATTTCCACCGCGCGACCCGCGCCCAGCATATCCAGCCACGAGAACGGACCGCCCGACCACGGCGCAAAGCCCCAGCCAAGGATCGCGCCCACATCGCCTTCGCGGATGTCGGTCAGCACGCCGTCCTCCAGCGCGCGCACCGCCTCCAGCACTTGGGCCATCAGCAGGCGGTGCTGCACATGGGTAAGCTCCGGTTGCGCGTCGGTCACCGGGAACTGGGCGGCCAGCCCGTCCCAAAGCCCCTCGCGCTTGCCCGCCGCGTCATAGGCGTAAAAGCCCGCGTTGGCCTTTTTGCCCATGCGGCCCTGATCCGCCATCCAGAACAGCACCTCATCCACCGCGCCATCGGGATAGGCATCGCCCATCGCGGCTTTGGTCGCCTTGGCGATTTTCACGCCGAGGTCGATTGAGGTTTCGTCAACCAGTTGCAGCGGCCCAAGCGGCATGCCGACCAGTTTGGCGGCGTTTTCGATCAGCGCCGGTTCCACCCCTTCGGCCACCATGCGGATGCCTTCGTTGATGTAGGGGATGATGCAGCGGTTGGCGTAGAAGAACCGCGCGTCATTCACCACGATCGGGGTCTTGCGGATCTGGCGCACGAAATCCAGCGCCTTGGCCACGGCGCGATCCCCGGTCTTTTTGCCCCGGATGATTTCCACCAGCATCATCTTGTCGACGGGCGAGAAGAAGTGGATGCCGATGAACTGATCCGGCCGCTGGCTGGCGCGGGCAAGGTCCGAGATTGGCAGGGTTGAGGTGTTGGTGGCAAAGACGCAATCGGCACCGACGGCAGCTTCGACCTTGGCGGTGACCTCGGCCTTGACCTTCATGTCCTCGAACACCGCTTCGACGATCAGATCGGCCCCGGCAAGGGCGGCATAATCGGTGGTGGCGGTGATGCGGGCCAGAACCTCGGCCTTCTTTTCGGGTGTCACCTTGCGGCGGGCGATGCCCTTGTCCAGCAAGGTCTCGGAATAGGCCTTGCCCCGGTCGGCGGAGTCTTGGGCTGCGTCGATCAGCACGACTTCGATCCCGGCATTGGCGCTGACATAGGCGATCCCCGCCCCCATCATGCCGGCCCCGATGATCCCCACCTTGCGCACGGTCTGATCCGGCACAGCGGGACGGTTGGCGCCTTTCTCCAGCGCCTCTTTGTTGATGAAAAGGCTGCGGATCATCGCCGAAGACGACGGGTTCATCAGCACCGAGGTGAACTGACGTGCCTCAATCTTGAGCGCGGTGTCAAAGGGCACCAGTGCGCCTTCATAGACCGCGCCCAGCAAGGCCTTGGCGGCGGGATAGACGCCCATGGTCTTGCCCAGAACCATCGCATTGGCGCCGACAAAGGTCATGAAACCCGCGGGATGATAGGGGGCGCCGCCGGGCATCTTGTAGCCTTTGGCATCCCAGGGCTTGACCAGATCGGCGTCCTTGGCCGACAGAACCCATTCCTTGGCGCGGGTCAGCAGGTCTTGGGGGGCGACCACCTCGTCGATGATGCCGCCCGCCTTGGCCGACTTCGGGTCTGACAGTTTGCCTTCCAGCAGGTAGGGCGCGGCCATCATCGCGCCCAGTTTGCGGACCAGACGGGTGGTGCCGCCTGCGCCCGGAAAGATGCCGACCATGATTTCCGGCAGGCCGATCTTGGCCTTGGGGTTATCGGCGGCAATGATGCGGTGGCACGACAGCGGCACCTCCAGCCCGATGCCAAGGGCCGTGCCCGGCAGGGCCGCGACAATCGGTTTGCCCCCCTTCAGCGTCTTGGGGTCCATGCCTGCGCGTTCAATCTTGCGCAGCACGCCATGCATGGCCATCACGCCGTCAAAGATCGTCTGCACGCCGCCCGCGCGCATCTGGGCGATGACGTTCAGGTCCATTCCCCCGGCGAAATCCTTTTTGCCCGAGGTGATGATGATCCCCTTTACCGCCGCGTCGGCCAGTGCCTGATCGACCAGATCGCTGAGCAGGGTAAAGGCTGCCGTGGACATGACGTTCATCGACTTGTTCGGCACGTCCCACACGATGGTGGCAACACCGTCGGCGTCGGTGGTCATGGTGAAATCGCGGGTGATTGCGTCGGTCATGGGGTCTCTCCCTGGCTGCGTGGCGAGCCGTCGGCGTGGGTATAGCGCCGGGCGGTGCCGTCTTTGTGGGTGATCAGATCGTGATCGGGATAGTGAATGGTGTCGGTCGGCAAACGGGTGCCGATGGTCAGATAGACCGCAGGCTGGGTGCCGCGGTTTTCCATGCAATGGCCAATGGCAAGCCCGGCGGGCCAGCAGGCGGCCTGCCCGGGCAACAGCGGGGTTTCCTGAAACTCGATCAGGGTGGCCGCGCCTTCCAGCATCAGGACCATCTCGTCCTCGGCCATATGCCAGTGACGGAAGGACGACGCCCCGCCGGGGGGCAGTTCTTCCAGATGCACGCCGAACTGGCTAAGCCCGCCCGGATCGCCAAGGATTGCGTGGCGGTAAGGGCCAAGGCCGGCACCCAGAACGGGATGCGTGTAGGAGTCTTCGCTGGTCCAGACGCGGCCTGCCGCGCGCTGCACGCGGGCCAGCGGTGTGGCCGGATCAAACGCAGCACCCCAGACCGGGGGCAGGTTCAACAGCGTATCGGGCAGCGGGCCGTGGCGCAGCGTTGTGCCATCGGCGGCCAGTATCGCCCAATCGGCCAGACCGTTCACCTGCCGCCGCCCGCTGTCGGGATAGGTGCAGATGTCTTCGGCGACGCGGGTGCCGACGATCAGATAGCGCAGCGGTTCGGTGCCAAGGTTCCTGACCTGATGGCCATTGGGGTTGCCATGCGGCCACGCAATGCTGTCACCCGCCGCCAAGGTCAGCGGGCCTTCGTTCTCGATCACCGTGGCCTCACCGCCAAGGACGAACAGAAACTCATCCTCCGCGCTGTGCCAGTGGCGATCCGAAGACCACCCGCCGGGGAGCAGCGTTTCCAGATAGGCGCCGAACTGCCGCAAGCCGCCCGCGTCTGACAAAAGAACCGTTTCGGCCCCGCTGTCAGACCGGTTCACCGGCGCGCTTTGCGGCAGGACGATCATTTCACGCCTGCCCAGTCGGTGCCGTCCTTGTAGGTAAAGCGGGCCTTGCCGGACTCTAGCTCAACCTTCAGGTCGACGTCGGAATAGGTGGCCACCTCACGCTTGGCTTTGGAGCCGATGACCAGGAACTTGGCGACCCGGTCCGTGCGGTTCCAGAAATGGTGGCCGTTGGTGGACCCCGCCGGAAAGCCCGCGCAATCGCCCGGACGCATCAGGGTTTCGCCTTCGTCCTGCACCATAACGCATTCGCCTTCGGTGATCATGACGAATTCATCCTCGGCCAGATGCCAGTGGCGCAGGGACGACATCGCCCCCGGTTCCAGCATCACCAGATTGACGCCGAACTGGGTCAGGCCCGCCGCCTCGCCCAAGCGCAGCGAGGTCCGCCCCTGCATCATCGACGCATAGGGCTCTGGATAGATAGAGCCGGATTTGACCGGCACTTTGGTCAGGTCAAGCTTGGGCATCACAGCCTCTCGATGATGGTGGCGGCCCCCATGCCCGAGGCGATGCACAGCGTGGCAAGGCCGGTGCCTTTGCCCGTCCGCTCCAACTCGTCCAGCAAGGTGCCGATGATGATGGCGCCGGTCGCGCCCAAGGGGTGACCCATGGCGATGGAGCCGCCGTTGGGGTTGACCTTGGCCGGGTCGACGTCGAAGGCCTGCATGAAGCGCAGCACGACCGAGGCAAAGGCCTCGTTCACCTCAAACAGGTCGATATCGCTGATCGACATGCCGGCATCGCGCAGGATCTTTTCGGTGACCGGGACCGGGCCGGTCAGCATGATGGTGGGATCGGTGCCGATTTTCGCGGTGGCGCGGATGCGGGCGCGGGGTTTGAGCCCATGGGCGCGGCCAAACTCGGCGTTGCCGATCAGAACCGCCGCCGCCCCGTCCACGATGCCCGACGAGTTGCCGGCGTGGTGGATATGGTTGATCCGCTCCAGATGCGGGTATTTCATCATCGCGATCTTGTCGAAGCCGGGCATCGTCTCGCCCATGTCCTTGAACGCGGGCTTAAGCGCGCCAAGCGCCTGCATGTCGGTGCCCGGACGGATGTATTCATCATGGCCCAGAATGGTCAGGCCGTTCTGATCCTTGATCTCGACGATGGAGCGGGCAAAGCGGTTGTCCTTCCACGCGGCCACGGCACGGGCCTGACTTTCCATCGCCAAGGCGTCGGCCATGTCGCGGGTAAAGCCGTATTCGGTGGCGATGATGTCTGCGCTGATGCCCTGCGGGACGAAATAGGTCTTCATCGCAAGGCTGGGGTCCACGGCAATGGCCGCGCCGTCGCTGCCCATGGCCACGCGGCCCATCATTTCGACCCCGCCAGCGATATAGGCCTGACCCGCGCCGCCCTTGATCTGGTTGGCGGCAAGGTTCACCGCCTCCATGCCGCTGGCGCAAAAGCGGTTGATGGCAAGGCCGGGGATGCGCTCGTCGAGATCCGACAACAGCACCGCTGAGCGCGCCAGACAGCCGCCCTGCTCGCCCACCTGGGTGACATTGCCCCAGATCACATCCTCAACCGCGTGGCCTTCCAGGCCGTTGCGGTCTTTGACGGCGTTCAGGATTTTCGCGGACAGAGCCACCGAGGTCAGCTCATGCAGGCTGCCATCGGGACGGCCCTTGCCACGCGGAGAGCGGACGGCGTCATAGATATAAGCTTCGGTCATGGTTGTCTCCTCACGCCCGGTCAGACGGGTTGCCGGGCATCATGTCATAGGGGGGCTTCCAGCCGGGAAGGGCCGCGATGCGGTCCAGCCAGCGGTCGATATGGGGCCAATCCGCGCGGGAAAAGCCGAAGGGTTCGGGGTAGAAAAGATAGCCGCAGCAGGACAGATCGGCGACGCTCGCCGCATCGCCGACGACCCAGTCGCGCCCGTCCAGATGGCGGTTGAGAACGGTATAAGCTGCCTTGAGGCGGCCTTGCAGAAACGCGATCACGCCTTCGGGGCGTTTATCAACGGGCAGGAAGTTCATCAGGAACCGGGTGGTTCCGGCCTGCCCGGACAGCTTGTGATTGTCCCAGAACAGCCAGCGCAGGATCTCATCCCGCTGCGCGTCCGAGGTGCCGCCAAGCTGGCCGGTCTTTTCGGCGATCTTGGTCAGCATGACGCCCGACTGGGTATAGGTCGCGCCATCCATCAGCAGGACGGGGACTTCGCCCATCTCATTGATCTCCTGAAAGGCGGGGCTGCGCGCCTCGCCCTTGAAGAAATCAACGAAAATCGGCTCCCACGGGGTTTCCGTCACGCTTAGGGCCAAGGCAACCTTGTAGGCGTTGCCGCTTTCGCCAAAGCAGTAGAGTTTTGCGGTCATCTCATCCATCCCTCGTCGTTTTCGGTACCAAGGCCGGGGGTTTCACACCCCCGGACCCCCGTGGAGTATTTTTGCCGAGATGAAGAACGGTTTCTTAACCATTCCCGCTCAGCTTTTGTGGTGCGGTACAGGCTGGAGAGCCGATGACCGCCCGAGGTGAAGCTCTGCCCTGACACGCCGGACAACCAAGCCGGAACCTTGGGGCAGGGTGCCTTTGGGTTTTCATCTTGGCCCAAATACTCCCGCCGGAGGCGTCTTTTTGTGTCGCAGGTTTTGCCGTGTGGCTTAGCGTTTGCGCCCTTCGAGTTCTGAATTGAACAGTCTGATCCGGTGGGTCAGGTTGTCTTTGTCGGTCACGCTGTCGAAATGTTCGAAGAGGAAGGACAGCGCTTCACCTTCGTCGAGCCCCGACTCTGCGGCAAATCGTTTCAGTCTGCGGTAGCCGTCTTCGGTCATGGCGACGGGAAAACGGCGGGTCAGGCGAAAACGTTTGGGCATGGCGGGCTCCGCTTTGGTTTGGGCAAACGCCGGGGGGCCGGCGTTTGCCCGCAGATTAGAACGCCTCTGCCGCCAGCGCCATAACCGGTTCTGCGCCGCTCTCGATCCGCGCGAGATGGGCGGCGCAGGCGGGCAGTTGGCGGGACATGTAGAAGCGGCCGGTGGCGATTTTCGTCTCATAGAAGGCGAGGTCGCCGGTTCCGGCTGCAAGCGCGGTCTGGGCCGCCTTGGCCATGCGGGTCCACATCAGGCCGAGGCAGACATGGCCCATCAGGTGCATGAAATCATACGACCCCGAGAGCGCGGCGTTGGGGTTTTTCAGCCCGGCCTGCATGAAGAACATGCCCGCCTGTTGCATCTGTTTGGACGCGGCTTTCAGCGGTTCGACAAAGGCAGTCATGGCGGGGTCACCGTCATGGGCTTTGCATTCGGCCTTGACCATCTCGAAGAAGGCCATGACGTGCTTGCCGCCATCCTGGGCCAGTTTGCGACCCACGAGGTCCAGCGCCTGCACGCCATTGGCGCCTTCATAGATCTGGGCGATGCGGGCGTCACGGACGAACTGGCTCATCCCTTGTTCTTCGATGTAGCCGTGGCCACCCCAGATTTGCTGGGCTTGAACAGCCATCTCAAAGCCCTTGTCGGTCTGGAAGCCTTTGATCACCGGGATCATCAGGCTGACCAGCCCGTCGGCGGCGGCATCGCCTGCGCGGTGGTGGCGGTCGATCAGGCTGGCAGCCCAAAAGGTCAGGGCGCGCGCGCCTTCGACAAAGCTTTTCTGCTCCATCAGGTTGCGGCGGATGTCAGGGTGGACGATCAGCGGATCCGCCGGGCCTTGGGGATTTTCCACCCCGGTGACCGCACGGCCTTGCAGGCGGTCGCGGGCATAGGCCACGGCGTTCTGGTAGGCCACTTCGGCCACGGCGTAGCCTTGCAGGCCGACGCCCAGACGTGCCTCGTTCATCATGGTGAACATGGCGCGCATGCCTTTGTGCAGATCGCCCAGCAGCCAGCCGGTGGCCCCGTCATAGTTCATCACGCAGGTCGCATTGCCGTGGATGCCCATTTTCTCTTCGACCTTGCCGACCGCAACCGCATTGCGCGCGCCAAGGCTGCCGTCGTCGTTCACCAAGACCTTCGGCACGATGAACAGCGAGATCCCCTTGGTCCCTTCGCCGCCGCCGGGGGCTTTGGCCAGGACCAGATGGATGATGTTGTCGGCCATGTCATGCTCACCTGCCGAGATGAAGATCTTGGTGCCGGTGATCTTGTAGCTGCCATCGGCCTGCGGTTCGGCCTTGGTGCGCATCAGCCCCAGATCGGTGCCGCAATGCGGTTCGGTCAGGTTCATGGTGCCGGTCCATTCGCAGGTGACCATCTTGGGCAGGTAGGTGGTCTTTTGCGCGTCGCTGCCATGGGCGTGGATGGCGGAATAGGCGCCGTGGGTCAGGCCTTGATACATGTTGAAAGCCATGTTGGCCGACACAAACACTTCGCCCACCGCGGTGCCCATCAGATAGGGCAGGCCTTGGCCACCATAGGCCGGGTCGCAATCCAACGCGGTCCAGCCGCCTTCGCGCAGCGCATCAAACGCCGCTTTGAAGCCCTTTGGCGTGCGCACGACACCATTTTCAAGGGTGCAGCCTTCCCGATCACCAACGGCGTTCAAGGGGTGCAACACATCGCTTGCCAGCTTGCCCGCTTCTTCCAGAACCGCCGAGGTGAACCCGGCATCCAGATCGCCGTAGCCCTCAACATCAGAGCCGGACACATTCAGAACGTCATGCAGCAGGAACTGCATGTCTTTCAGCGGGGCGGTATAGCTGGTCATAAGTCTCTCTCCCTCGGCGTCACTCGGCGGCGGAACGACGGAACGCGGTCAGCGTTGCGGTCACTTCGGCCAGTTGAACTTTCAATTCCTTGATCGCGACGTCCAGTTCCGCGTGCTGTGCTTCCATCTGCACAAGGCGGGCCTGTCCGATCTCGTAGGTGCAGCGCAGTTGCGCTTCGTTGGAGCCTTCGCGGTCATACATGTCCAGCAACTGCCGGATTTCCTCCAGCGAGAAACCAAACCGCTTGCCGCGCAGGATAAGCGTCAGCCGCGCACGATCGCGGCGGGTAAACAATCGGCGGGTCCCCAAACGAATGGGAAACAGCAATTCCTTGGCCTCATAGAAACGCAAAGTGCGGGGGGTCACGTCATAGACTTCGCACATGTCGCGGATCGTCAGGGTGTCTTTGGTATCTTCAATGCGTACTGTCATCAGGTTCTCCAGCATAGGTCACCATACCGAAGTGGGGGCTTTCGCTGAGCATAGTAGGTTGCTTGACGTTAACGTCACTGTTACGTGGCGTCAGAAAACCGATGACGTTATGTCACGCAAAACGGGCGGTTGTTTTCCGCGGCAAAGACCACAGTCCAAGGGTTTTTGGCCCGTAAAACAGGGATTTTTCGTGCGCTGGGGCAGGTTTGACGCCGGAGTTGGCTTGGGTGCGCGCCCTTACTTGGCGTCAGTCTGGCCGATTTCATCGGCCGCCGTTTTGCGCAGCAGTTGCAGGTCGGAGATGGTGATTTCCAGCTCTGCCTTCTGGCGATCCAGCTCGGCCAATTGCCGGTCGGCCATTTGCAGCCACGCCTCTAACTGGGGCTTTGTGCCCTCATGGCTGTAGATCAGCAGCCACTGGCGGATTTCCTCCAGGCTGAAGCCAAAGCGCCGCCCCCGCAGGATCAAGGTCATCCGCGCCACTTCGCGTGCGCCGTAAAAGCGCGCGCGGCCATCTTTTTCGGGGGAGAGCAGTTCGATATACTCGTAATAGCGCAGGGTGCGCGGGGTTACATCGAACCGCGCGCACATGTCTTTGAAGTTCAAACGCGTATCCGGCATCGACGTTACTCCCTGTCCACGAATGGTAGGCCCTTGCGTGCGGGGGTGCAAGAATGTCGCGTGGACATGGTGGCACACCCTTGCGCAGGCGGGCCAGAGCCGCAACATGGGCGCAGATGCAGGGAAGATGCTGATGACCGATCTGACCACGACTGCCCGCCGTTTCATCGAAGCCATCCCGCATGCCCGTGCGTTGGGCATGGCGCTGATCCATTTGGGCGATGGGCGGGCGACCATCGAGATGCCTTATGACGCGCGCTTTGTCGGCGACCCGGCGACGGGGGTGCTGCATGGCGGGGCGGTGTCGGCGCTGATGGACACCGCAAGCGGGGCGGCGGTGATGTGCCACCCGGCAGCGCCCGTGGCCACGGTAACGCTGGACCTGCGGATTGATTACATGCGCCCGGCGACGCCGGGGCAGACCATCACCGCGCGGGCCGAATGCCACCATGTCACCAGGTCAGTCGCCTTTATCCGCGTGACCGCGACGGATGAGGACCAGTCGCGCCCCGTGGCGATGGGCACCGGCGCCTTTACCCTGGAACGCCCAGCAGGAGACCGCACATGATCCGCCCCGAACCCGTGCAGGTGATCAAGGCGCGGCGCGATGGGGCGTTGGCGTGGCTGGCGGGGTCGGTGCCCTATGCCAGTTTCCTTGGCATCCGCTTTGACCGGCGCGGCGATGAACTGACCGCTGTGCTGCCCTTTGACGATAAGCTGATCGGCAACCCCATGCTGCCCGCGCTGCATGGCGGGGTGACGGCGGCGTTTCTGGAGGTGACGGCGATCATCGGGCTAAGCTGGTCGATCCTGTGGGACGGGTTTGAGGCCGGGCGGCTGGACCCTGCGATCTTGCAGGCGGGCCCCTTGCCCAGCCTGCCGCGCACCATCGATTTTACGGTGGACTATCTGCGCGCGGGCCTGCCACGCGATGCCTATGCGCGGGCGAGGATCAACCGCTCTGGCCGCCGGTTTGCCTCGGTGCAGGTCGAGGCGTGGCAGGACAACCGGGAACGCCCCTTTGCGCTGGGCTCGGTCCATCTGCTGATGCCCCCCGCGCCCGGAGAAGCCGCCGAGTGAGCGCAATCACCCATCGCCGGGTGATGAAGATCGCCCTTCCGGTCGTGCTGTCCAACGTGACGGTGCCGCTTTTGGGCGCGGTGGATACGTCGGTGATCGGGCAGATGGGGCAGGCAGCACCTTTGGGGGCTGTCGGGCTGGGTGCGGTGATCCTTGCGACGTTGTTCTGGGCCTTTGGCTTTTTGCGCATGTCGACCTCGGGTCTTGCGGCGCAGGCGCAGGGGGCGGGCGATGCGGCAGAGCGGGCAGCGGTGTTGCTGCGGGCCCTGATGGTGGCGGGGGCCGCGGGGCTGGTGCTGATCGGCGCGCAGTCGTTGCTGTTTGCGGGCGCGTTTGCCATCTCACCCGCCAGTGCCGAGGTTGAGGGGCTGGCCCGCCAGTATCTGAGCATCCGCATCTGGGGCGCGCCGGCCACCATCGCGCTGTATGCGCTGACCGGTTGGTTGGTGGGGCTGGAGCGCACGCGGGCCGTGCTGGTGTTGCAGCTGTGGCAGAACGGGCTGAACATCGGTTTGGACCTGTGGTTCGTGCTGGGCCTTGGCTGGGGGGTTCCGGGGGTGGCGCTGGCCACGCTGATGTCAGAGGCGACGGGCTTGCTGCTGGGGCTGTGGCTGGCGCGGGATGCGCTGCGCGGGGTCTTGGCCGCCGCCCTTGCGCGGTTGTGGGACCGCGCCGCACTGGCCCGGATGTTCACGGCCAGCCGTGACATCATGATCCGCACGATCCTGTTGCAGCTAAGTTTCACGAGCTTTGTCTTTCTGGGCGCGCGCCACGGCGATGTGACCCTTGCCGCCAATCAGGTGCTGATGCAGTTTCTGGAAATCACCGCCTATGCGCTGGACGGGTTTGCCATCGCGGCCGAAACGCTTGTCGGGCAGGCGGTGGGCGCCCGTGCGCTGGGCCAGACCCGCAGCGCCAGCCGGATTTCGCTGCAATGGGGGTTTGGCGGGGCGGCGGTGATGGCCGCCGCGTTTCTGGTGCTTGGCGGCCCGATCATTGATCTGATGACCACCGCCACCGAGGTGCGGGCCGAGGCGCGGCAGTTCCTGCCGTGGCTGGTCCTTGCGCCACTGATCGGCGTGGCAAGCTGGATCTTTGACGGCATCTTCATCGGTGCGCTGATGACCCGGCAGATGCTGCGGGCGATGGCGCTGTCGGTGGCGGTCTATGGGCTGGCGCTGGTGGCCCTGTCGCCTTTGGGCAACCACGGGCTTTGGGCCGCGCTGATGGTGCTGAACGCGACGCGGGGCCTGACGATGTGGCGGGCCTTTCCGCAGATCGAAGCAAAGGTGCTTAGCGGCGCAGCAGCTTGAACCCGGCAGAGGCCGCCCAGCCCGCCAAAGCCGCAAGCAGCAGCGAGATCAGCCCGTAAAGCAGCGGCTGGTCATGGGCCATGACGAACAAGAACCGCTCTAAACCTGTCTTGCGCACCCCTATGATGCGCTTTTGCAGATCGACGACCTTGCCGCCGCGGGTCAGGAACATCCGCACGGTATAGTCGCCCTCGATCAGGTTCGCTGGCAGCACGATGTCGGTGCGAAACAGCGTCTCGTCGATCAACGACACGGTGCGTTCAGCCAGGCGGTAGCTTTCATCCTCCAGCCGGATGCGGATCAGGGCATCGACGAAATCGCGGGAGTTTTCGGCCTCGGCACTGATGCCAATGGCGCGGATCACCTGCGGGATGCTGACATCATAGCGCAGGTCCTCGGTGGCCGAGAGGATGTCCTTCAGCGCGCCGGTGGTGGCGATGGCGTAAAAGCTGGGAGCGGCGGAAATGCGCACCGAATCGCGGTTGATCCAGATGCCGGCCGCCCGTTCCTTGCGGCGGATCACCAGCGGGGCCTCGGGGCCTTCGACGGTGATGATCACCTGCAAGGGGGCCTCGGTGGGGGCGGGCTCTTCGCGTTTGACCGCGCCGTAGATCAAGATCTCGGACCCGTCAAAGTTCGCGGTGATGGCCACGCGGCTTTGGCTTAGGCCCGAGACGATCTTTTCATTGCCCGCGACCGGGCTGGCCACGGCCAGTGCGGCCAGCACCCAAAGCAGGCCCGCCCGCCTCATGGCAGCACCAGCGAGGTGATGGAGAACAGCTCACCGGGTTGCAGCAGCAGGTCCAGCGCAATCTTGATCGCCACGACCAGCACCATCAGCGCCAGCAGGATGCGCAGTTGCTCGGCCTTGAGTTTCACGCCCACCAGCGTGCCGAATTGCGCGCCGATCACCCCGCCGGCGATCAGCAGCAGGGCCAGCATCATGTCAACGGTATGCGAGTTTACGGCATGAACGACGGTGGTAAAGCCGGTCACAAAGATGATCTGGAACAGCGAGGTGCCGATCACCACCTTGGTCGGCATGCCCAGAATGTAAATCATCGCGGGCACAAGGATGAACCCGCCGCCCACGCCCATGATGCCGGCCAGAAAGCCCACCAGCGCCCCCACGGCCAAAGGCGGCAGAACCGAGATATACAGACCCGAGGCCCGGAACTTCATCTTCAGCGGCAGGCCATGCACCCAGGTATGCACATGCGATCTGCGGATCGGGGCAGCGGCACCCTGACGGCGCGCGCGCAGCAAGGCACGCGCCGATTCCACGAACATCAGCCCGCCGATCAGCCCCAGAAACAGCACATAGGACAGTTGCACGAACAGATCGACCTGCCCCAGTTCCGTCATCCAGGAAAACACCCTGACGCCGATCCACGAGCCCACGACCCCGCCCACCATCAGCACACTGCCCATGCGGAAATCGACGGCCTTGCGTTTCAGCTGCGCCAGAACGCCGGAGATGGAGGAGGCGACGACCTGATTGGCACCGGTGGCCACGGCCACACCGGGCGGCACGCCGATGAACAGCAACAGGGGCGTGATCAAAAACCCTCCGCCCACCCCAAACATGCCGGACAAAAACCCCACAATCCCACCAAGCCCCAAAAGCAGGAAGGCATTGACCGAAACCTCGGCGATGGGGAGGTAGATTTGCATGGGCAGGGGCCCGATCGAAGCAGGGATTTCTTAAGCCATGGAAGGCTTTCGCCGCGAAGTCAAACGCTGCAAGCGGTCATTGGCTATTGCGGAGGAAATGCCGCAACACCTGTTCCAGTTTCGCCGCACCTAGGGGCGCCATGGCCTTGGTATGCTCATGGCTGATCTGCTCTTCCGAAAGGCCGGCGGCCATGTTGGTGATGGTGGAAACCGCCACCACCCGCAGGCCAAAGAACCGCGCAAGGATCACCTCGGGCACCGTCGACATGCCTACCGCATCCGCCCCCAGCGTGCGGATTGCCCGGATTTCCGCCGGCGTTTCAAACGAGGGGCCGGAATACCACGCATAGACCCCTTCCGGCAGCGCCACGCCGACGGCTTCGGCACTGGCGCGCAGGGCGGCGCGCATGTCGGGGTCGTGCGCGGCGGTCATCGGCACGAAACGGGCATCGGTCCGCTCGCCGATCAGGGGGTTCAGGCCCGAAAAGTTGATGTGGTCGCTCAGCAACATCAGATCGCCCGGTTGCAGATCCGCGCGCAGGCTGCCTGCGGCGTTGGTGGCGATCAGCGCCTCGGCCCCAAGGGCTTTGAGCACGCTCAGCGCGGGGCGCATCGCGGCGGGGTTGCCGTTCTCATAATAATGCTCCCGCGCGCCGAACACCGCGACCCGCACGCCTTCCAGATCGCCAATCACCAGATGAGGATTGTGGCCCGATACGCCGACATGCGGAAAGCCTGGCAGGTCTTCGTAGCGGATGGCCACGCCTTTGACCGTCTCGGCCAGATGGCCAAGACCGGAGCCAAGGATCAGCCCGAATTTGACCGGTTCGGTCCCGGCGCGGGCGTGGATAAGATCAAGGGCGGCTTGCATCGGCATGGGGTAAGTCCTGACGGAACGCGCCGGGTTGGCCCGGCAGGGGAAGGAGAGGGGCAGGCGGTGGGGTTCAGCGCTCTTTTACGTAAGGCTCTCCCCCCGCGCGCGGGGGAATGGCCTTGCCGACAAAGCCCGCCAGCACCAGCACCGTCAAGATATAGGGCAGGGCATCCAGCGCCGAGATCGGCACCTTGACGCCGACCCAACGCTCCACCACATCCGGCCGCAAGGCCAGCGCCTGAAAGAAGCCAAACAGCATCGTGGCACCCAGCGCCTGCCACGGGCGCCATTTGGCAAAGATCAGTGCGGCAAGGGCGATATAGCCGCGGCCCGCGGTCATCTCGCGGCCAAAGCCCGCTTGCAGCGCGGTCGCCATATAGGCCCCGGCGATGCCACAAAGCACCCCGGTGATCAGCACGGCCGCAAAGCGCATCCGCACCACAGACACGCCTGCCGTATCGACCGCCGCCGGGTTTTCGCCCACCGCCCGCAGCCGCAAGCCAAAGCGGGTGCGCGACAGCACCCACCACGACAACGGCACCAGCGCCAGCGCCACATAGACCAGCAGCGAATGCCCCGAGATCACCTCATAATATAGCGGGCCAAGGATCGGCACGTCCTTGAGGCTTTCGGCAAAGGGCAGGTCAATCGGGTTGAACCGGGCGGCCCCGTCCAGAGGCGGGGTGCGCCCGCCTTGGCCAAACAGCCGCTGCGCGATCAGCACCGTGATCCCCGACGACAGAAAGTTCAGCGCCACGCCCGAAATCAGCTGGTTGCCCCGGAAGGTGATTGAGGCCACTCCATGCAACAGCGCCAGCAACATCGACGACCCGATCCCCGCCAGCAATCCGACCCAGACCGATCCGCTAAGGGCGGCAACCGCCCCCGAGGTCATTGCGGCCATCAGCATCTTGCCTTCCAGCCCGATGTCGAAAATCCCGGCGCGTTCGGAAAAGAGCCCCGCCAGACAGGCCAGCAGCAACGGGGTGCCAAGCCGGATGGTGCTGTCCAGAATTTGCAGAAGCGTTGAATAATCCATCACGCGGTCCCCCGCTGGGTCAGGGAAAACAGCCGCGTCAGGATCATGCGCACCATTTGGTCCAGCGCCCCGGTAAACAGGATCACCAGACCCTGCAGCACGATCCGCATTTCCAGCGGGATGGTGGTGTTCATCCCCAAAGCCGCACCGCCCTGATACAGAAACCCGAACAGCAAGGCGGCCAGCGCCACGCCAATCGGGTGGTTGCGCCCCATCAGCGCCACCGCGATGCCGATGAACCCCGCCCCTTCGGCGGAGTTTTGCAGCAGCCGTTCGCTTTCGCCCATCACGTTATTGATCGCCATCATCCCGGCCAGCCCGCCCGAAATCAGCATGGCAATCATGGTGATCCGCACCGGGTTGATCCCTGCATAGCGTGAGGCTTTCTCGGATTTGCCAAAGGCGCGGATCTGATAGCCAAGCCGGGTGTGCCACAGCAGCGCCCAGACCGCCACGCAGGCCAGTATCGCGATGAACATCGTCACGTTGGCGGGCACGCCGGTGTACATTACCTCACCGGCCTTGCTGAGTTTTGGCGTGCCATCCGCGGACAGGCGCACAAACAGCTCTTTCAGAAGGGGCATTTCGTTCAGGGTTGGCAGCTTTGCCCCTTCGGGGAAGCGGGCCGAGGCCGGGTCCATCTGCCCTGCCGGGCGCAGCACATCAACCAGCATGTAAACGATAAAAGCCGAGGCAATGTAGTTGAACATGATCGTGGTGATCACGATATGGCTGCCGCGCTTGGCTTGCAGATAGGCCGGGATCGCCGCCCAGGCCGCGCCGAACAAAGCCGCGCCAAAAGTGGCGGCCAAAAGCGCCACCGTCCAATGCGGCCATGGCAGCGCAAGGCAGACCAACGCGACGCCCAGCCCGCCCAACTGGGCCTGCCCTTCGCCGCCGATGTTGAACAGGCCCGCGTGAAAGGCCACCGTCACCGCAAGCCCGGTGAACACAAAGCTGGTCGCGTAATACAGCGTATAGCCCCAGCCATAGGCCGAGCCGAGCGCACCATCCACCATCACGTTGAACGCATTGACCGGGCTTTGCCCGATCGCCAGCAACACCAAGGCCGCCACCAAAGCGGCCAGCAGCAGACTGACCAGCGGCACCAGCGCCACATCGGCCCATTTTGGCAAACGGTCCATCAGGCGGCCCCCCCTGTGGTGGCCGCGCCGTCCATCCCCGCCATCAGCATCCCCAGTTCGCGTTCATTGGTGGTCGCCGGATCGCGAAAGCCCATCAGCTTGCCGTCAAACATCACGGCGATGCGGTCTGACAGGGACATGATCTCATCCAACTCAACCGAGACAAGCAAGATCGCCTTGCCCTGATCGCGCAGCGCGACGATCTGTTTGTGAATGAATTCGATCGCGCCGATGTCCACGCCGCGGGTCGGCTGGCCGATCAGCAGCAGGTCGGGGTTTTGTTCCATCTCACGCGCGACGACGATCTTTTGCTGGTTGCCGCCGGAAAAGCTTTTGGCGGGCAGCGAGGGGATCGGCGGGCGCACGTCATAGGTGGCCATCTTGCGCGCGGTGTCATCCTTAAGCGCCTGATTGTCCATGAACATCGCGTTCTTCTGGTATTGCGGGGCGTTGTGATAGCCAAAGCCCACGTTTTCCCAAGCGGTGAAATCCATGATCAGGCCAAGGTGCTGGCGGTCTTCGGGCACATGCGCGATGCTGGCCGCGCGCCGGGTCTGGCCGTTGGCGCGCGCGCCGGTCAGCGGCAGTTCGGCGTCGTTCATGGTGATCTTGCCCGTGGCGCGGGCGATGCCGCCCAAGGCCTCCAGCAGTTCGGACTGGCCATTGCCCGCGACCCCGGCGATGCCCAGGATCTCGCCGGCGCGGATGTCAAAAGAGACGCCTTTCAGCCGCTCAATCCCATGTTCATCTTTGACCCGCAGGTTCTGGACCGACAGCACGACGCGGCCCGGATTGGGCGCGCCCTTGTCCACCTCCAGCAGAACCTTGCGGCCCACCATCAGTTCGGCCAGCGATTCCGGGCTGCTTTCGGCGGTCTTGACGGTATCCACCATCGTGCCGCGCCGCATGACCGACACATTATCGGTCGTCTCCATGATCTCGCGCAGTTTGTGGGTGATCAGGATGATCGTCTTGCCCTGATCGCGCAAACCTTTGAGAATGCGGAACAAATGGTCGGCCTCTGCCGGGGTTAGAACCCCGGTGGGTTCGTCCAGAATCAGAATGTCGGCCTGACGATACAGCGCCTTGAGGATTTCCACCCGTTGCTGGTGGCCAACCGACAGGTCTTCGACCAGCGCGTCGGGGTCTACGTCCAGCTCATAATCCCGGCTGAGCCCTTCCAGCACCTTGCGGGCCTTGGCCAGCGAGGCATTCAGCATCGGACCGTCTTCGGCGCCAAGGATGACGTTTTCCAGCACCGTGAAATTCTGCACCAGCTTGAAATGCTGGAACACCATGCCGATGCCGGCGCGGATGGCGCTCTGGCTGTCGGGAATGGCGGTCTGGGTGCCGTTGATCAGAATCTGTCCGGCATCGGCGCGGTAGAAGCCGTAAAGGATCGACATGAGCGTGGATTTCCCCGCCCCGTTTTCGCCGATGATGCCGTGGATGGTGCCGCGCGGCACCTGAATATTGATGTCCCTGTTCGCCTGAACCGGGCCAAAGGCCTTGGAGATGCCTTTCAGCTCAATCGCGAAGGGAGAGGTCGGGGCGGCAGTTGCCTGCCGCCCCAAAGATGCCGTTTCGGCCATCAGAACGTCGCCGCGGGGCAGGTGTTGTCCGAGGTGTAATCGTGCACGACCAGCTCACCCGATTTGATCTTTTCGGCGGCTGCATCGACTGCGGCCTGCATTTCCGGGGTGACCAGAGCGGCGTTGTTTTCGTCCATCGCATAGCCAACGCCATCATTGGCCAGACCCATGACGTTGATGCCGGGGGTCAGGTTTTCACCTTCTTTGAACGCCTCATAAACCGCGTTGTCGACGCGCTTCATCATCGAGGTCAGAACCTTGCCGGGGTGCAGGTAGTTCTGGTTGCTGTCCACGCCGATCGACAGGATGCCTTCGTCGGCAGCGGTCTGCAGAACGCCCACACCGGTGCCGCCAGCGGCCGCATAGATCACGTCTGCGCCTTGCGACTTCTGCGCCTTGGTCAGTTCTGCGCCCTTGACCGGGTCATTCCATGCTGCCGGGGTGGTGCCGGTCATGTTCAGAACGATGGTCGCATCCGGGTTCACGGCTTTGACGCCTTGCGCATAGCCACAGCCGAACTTGCGGATCAGCGGGATGTCCATGCCGCCGATGAAGCCAACGGTGCCGGTTTTGGAGGCAAGTGCGGCCATCATACCGACAAGGTAGGAGCCTTCATGCTCATTAAACACCACCGATTTGACGTTCGGCTGATCAACGACCATGTCCACGATGCCGAACTTGGTGTCCGGGAAATCGGGGGCCACTTTGCCCAGCACGTCGCCAAAGGCAAAGCCGGTCATCACGATCGGGTTTGCGCCCGCTTCGGCAAGGCTGCGGAGCGCCTGTTCGCGCTGCGCCTCGGACTGCATTTCCAGTTCCTTGAACGTGCCGCCGGTTTCGGTGGCCCAACGCTGCGCGCCGTTGAACGCGGCTTCGTTGAAGGATTTGTCGAACTTGCCGCCAAGGTCGAAGATGATGGCGGGGTCCGCCATCGCAACGCCAGAGGAAAGCGCCAGCGTCGCCGCGGCACCCAGCAGGTGTTTCATCAGGGTCATCTTAGTCTCCCGGTTACGTTTTTGTTGGCCACCCTGTCATTGCCCCGGATTCGGGACGCGCGGGCGGATCGTTTTCAATTTAGGGCGGATGCCTGCGGGGTGGTCAACAGGAATCTGTGAACCCCCGCAAAAGTTTTGATCTTTCAATCAAGAATAATCCCGTGCGTTTTAAAATCAGGCGGATAGCGGGCGGGCCAGAATAAGCGCATCTTCCTGCGGCCCGTAATAGCGCGGACGGCAGCCGGTTTCGGTAAAGCCTGCCCGCGCATAAAGCGCGCGTGCTGCGGTGTTGGACCGGGCGACCTCTAAAAACGCGGTTTCAGCGCCGCGAGCGCGGGATTCGCCGATGAACCCGGCCACAAGTCGCGCGCCCAAACCCTGCCTGCGCGCCGCAGGGTCCACGGCCAGCGTCAGCATCTCCGCCTCACCGGCGATCACGCGCCCCAAAAGGAATCCGTCTGGTTCGGCCAGCAGAAAGCTGAAGGGGCTGTCCAGAAGCCCGGCGATTTCGGCCGCCGTCCACGGGCGGGGCGTGGTGAAAGAGACGGCGTGGAGCCGCGCCAAAGCCTCGGGCGCGGTCACGGCAGGATCACCGGCGGCGGGTCGGATGGGGGGGCTGCATCCGCGCCGCGCAGGTAAAATGGCGCGGGCCGGGGCTGGGGGGTATGCAGGCGGGGCAGGGCGATGCGGGCCATCGCCTCAACCAAGGGCAGGGCGGGGGGCAGGGCGTCTGGCCCTGCGGCAGAGCCGGTCAGCGGGCCGACAAGGCCCAGGGGTGGGCCGCTAACCCCTTCGGGTAGTGAATAAATCTGCGCCGCCTCGGCCCCCTCGGCGCTAAAGCGCTGGACATAAGCCTCGCCCCGGCGGGCGTCTTCGGCGACGGTGATGGGGCGGGGCAAGCCGTAGGCCAGAGCCTCCAACCGGGTCACGCCGATCGCGGGGATGTTCAGCCCAAGGGCCAGGCCCCGCGCCGCCGAAACGGCAATCCGCACCCCGGTGAAATTGCCCGGCCCGGTGCCCACGACCAATCCGGCAAGGTCTGCCCAAGCCAGCCCTGCTTCGGACAGCAGTTCTTCAAGCAGCGGGATCAGACGTTCGGCCTGACCTTTCTGCATCGCCTCATCGCGGATCAGGCAGCGGCCATCGGGCAATAGCAAAGCGGCGGCGCAATGCGCCGCCGATGTATCGAACGCCAGCAAAATCTCAGGCGGCAACCGGACGCACCTCAAGCACTTCGGGGATGTAATGGCGCAGCAAATTCTCGATGCCCATCTTCAGCGTCAGCGTCGATGAGGGGCACCCGGCGCAGGCGCCCTTCATATGCAGGTAGACAATCCCGCGGTCAAAGCCGTGGAAGGTGATGTCGCCGCCGTCTTGCGCCACAGCCGGGCGCACGCGTGTATCCAGCAACTCTTTGATCTGCTTGACTATATCGCCATCCGGGCCGTCATGTGCCGCGTGGGCCGCCTGACCCTCGCCTTCCATCACCGCCGCACCGGATTGGTAATGTTCCATGATCGCGCCAAGGATCGCGGGCTTGATATGCTGCCACTCAACCGCGTCGGTTTTGGTTACGGTCACGAAATCGGTGCCGAAAAAGACGCCACTGACGCCCGCAACGGTGAAAATCCGCTTGGCCAGCGGCGATTTGTCGGCCGCCTCAAGGCTGGGGAAATCGGCGGTGCCAAGGTCTAGCACGGCCTGGCCCGGCAGGAATTTGAGCGTGGCCGGGTTCGGGGTGGATTCGGTCTGGATGAACATTGTCTTTCTCCGACTATTCCACTCGGATATGCGCCTCAGCCCCGCGACTGTCAAGATTGGAACGGTTCCAGATTGCCCGAGGGGCAATCCGGAGGGCATTTTGGCGGGCGGAATTGGGCCGCTATTCGGGGGTGTAATAGCCGAAATGCAGGTCCAACGGGCCAAGCCGGCGCGGGGCCGCGCAGGGGCCGGGCGGCTGAGGGGTGAAATAACCAAGGCCGCTGGGATCATCCGCAGACGCAACCACCAACGAAGGGGTGCGGGTGGGCTGCGCTGTCGCGAGGGCAACGGGCAGGGGTAGTGAATATCTGGCCATGACTGGCTCCTTTCACATCCTCCCTGCCGAAGACTAGCACGGTTTCTGCGCTGCAGAAAGAGGCGACGCGGGGTCACCGATTGTGCCGGGCGCCCCGAAGGCCGGGGCGCTGCGTTTCAGGTGATCGCCTCCAGCCGTTCTTTGGACATATCGCCCGGAACGATGGTGATCGGCACCGGCAGGTTGCCGGAAGAGCGGGTCATCTGGGTGACCAGCGGCCCCGGCCCCGCCTTGTCGGTGCCCGCCCCCAGCACCAGCACGCCGACCGAGGTGTCATCCTTGACCTGCGCCAGAATTTCGGCGACCGGATCACCCTCGCGGATGATCAGTTCAGGGTTCACGCCCTGCTTGTCGCGCATCCATTTGGCAAAAACCTCAAAATGCGCCTCGATCCGCTCGCGGGCTTCGGCGCGCATCAGGTCTGCAACGCCCATCCAGTGCTGGTATTCTTCGGGCGGAATGATGGACAGAATTTGCACCCCGCCCCCAGTCCGGGCCGCACGCATGGCCGCAAACCGCATCGCGTTCAGACATTCGCGGGTATCGTCGAGGACGACGAGAAACTTGCGCATGATAACTCCTCTTCGCGGCGATCATGCCTCTTTCGGGGGGGCTAAGGCAAGTCCGTGCCGCAGCGGTGGCCAGGGCGGGTCAAAGCGTGCGGGTCAGAACGACATGCATGGCGTTTTCGGTCAAAACACGCTCGGTCACGGCAAAGCCAAGGGCGGGCAGATCCAGCCCGGCCAGCAGCGACTCACCCTTGCCCAGAAACACCGGCGAATAGGCGAGGTGAATCTCGTCGATCAGCCCGGCCTCAAGGTATTGCCGCATCGTGGACACCCCGCCAGAGATGCGCACATCCTTGCCCTTGGCCGCCGCGTGCGCGCGGTCCAGTGCCGCGTGGATGCCGCCGGTTTCGAAATGAAAGGTGGTGCCGCCTTGCATCGGCAGATCGGCGCGGGGGTGGTGGGTCAGCACAAAGGTCGGGGCGTGGTAGGGTGGGTTCTCGCCCCACCAGCCGTTCCATGCCGGGTCGGGCCAAGGGCCACGCATGGGGGCGAACATATTGCGCCCCATGATATAGGCCCCGAACCCGGCAAGGCCGCGCGCGCCAAAGTCATTGTCCGCGCCCTCGGTGCCGCCGCTTTTGCCGATCATGCTTTGAAAGGTCTTGGTGGGGTAGAACCAGCCGTGCAGGCCGCGCCCGCCGACGCCCAAGGGGTTGTCGAGCGACTGTTCCGGCCCCGCGCCAAAGCCGTCTGCCGACAGCGTGATGCCTGCGATGACTTTGCCCATCTGCGCGCTCCTTGTTTTGTCGCAGCACGATAGGCGCGGCCCGGTTCTCAGGCAAGGTGGCTGTCAGCCTGACTTTGGCCGCGCGGCTATCGCACCAACCGCTGCCCCGCCGACCAATCCCAATAAAGCGACCGTGCCCGTTCGGTCATCGGGCGCTGCAGGTATTCGGTGCCGTCAAAGGCTTTGACTGCGGTCACCTTGGCAAAATTGCCGGACAGAAAGATTTCATCCGCCGCGTGGGCATCCTCAAACGTCAGCACCTTTTCGACCACCTCGACACCATCGGCACGCAGATTCGCGATGTGGCGCGCGCGGGTGATGCCTGACAGGAACGTGCCATTGGGAATGGGGGTATAGACCACGCCGTCTTTGACCAGAAACACGTTGGCCGTGGCGCTTTCGGCCAGATTGCCCAGCGCATCGGCCACCAGCGCATTGCCAAAGCCCTTGGCATTCGCCTCGGTCAGCATGCGGGCGTTGTTGGGATAGAGGCACCCGGCCTTGGCGTTGCAGACCGCATCCTCCAGCACCGGGCGGCGAAAGCGGGTGCGGGTCACGGTCGTGGCGAAATCGGCGGGGGGCATCGGCACCGCCTCAAGGCTGATCGCAAAGCCCGTGGCCCCCGGCAGCGGCGATATGCCAAGGTCAGAGCCGTGCAGAGCCCAATACATCGGGCGGATGTAGGCGTCCTGGCCGGGGCCAAAGGCCTCTAGCCCCTCGCGGATGATCGCGGCCATGTCTTCGGGCGCGCAGGTGGGGGTGATCATCAGCGCCTCGGCAGACTGGTTCACCCGCGCGCAATGCAGGTCAAGATCGGGGCACAGCCCGTCAAACAGCCGCGCCCCGTCAAACACCGAAGAGCCTTGCCAGATGCCATGATCCGCCGCCCGCATCACCGGCAGGTCACCGTCATGCCAGCGGCCTTCCCAGAAGGTGCGGATGAATTTGCTCATGGCCATGCCAAGCTCTCCCTTTGTTCGGGCAGAGTTAAGCATCTGGAATGGGCCTGCGAAAGGCCCCCGTCGCCCCCCCGCGCGGCAAGTCGCCCGTTGTGGCTTTTGCTGCGCGGTTCTCTGCCGGTTCGCTTTGCGGTCAGGCTTCGGTCAGCAGCTTGGCCAGATCAAAGCGATCCGACACCATTTTGAGCGTGCCATCCGGTTCGCGCGGCCATTCGGATTCGGGGCGGTCGTGGTAAAGTTCGACGCCGTTGCCATCGGGATCAGACAGATAGATCGCCTCGGATACCCCGTGATCTGCCGCGCCTTCGAGCGGCCAGTTGGCATCGACCAGCCGTTTGAGCACCTGCGCCAGCGCCTTGCGGTCGGGGAAGACAAAGGCGGTGTGGTAAAGCCCGGTCGTGCCGCGCGCGGGGGCAGAGCCGCCCTTGCTTTCCCACGTGTTCAGCCCAAGGTGATGGTGATACCCGCCCGCAGACAGAAACGCCGCCTGCGCGCCATAGCGCTGCATCACGGACAGGCCGATCAGATCGGTATAAAACGCCACGGCGCGCTCAAGGTCAGAGACTTTCAGATGCACGTGGCCAATTCGGGTGGCTGAGGGGGCGGAACCGGCGGTCATGGGACACTCCTGCATGGGTTGCAGGGCCAAGATAAGCGGCCCGGCCTCTGCGCGCCATTGGCGCTTGCGCACAGAAGGTCTGCGAAAAGGCCAAGTCATTGCCAAAGCGCCGGGCCGCAAGAAAAAAAGCCCCCGGACCGGGGACTGGTCCAGGGGCGCGGCCCCAATATCGCGGGCCTATAAGCGGGGACATGGGGGTTTCAGCCCTCGCCACACAAACTGGCACGCGGATGAATCGATTCTGTGACAGATGGCCAGAGAATGTGCTGAAGGCTTTAGCCCGCGTGCCGGCGCAAACGGCGCAAAAGCAGGGAATGCAGCGTGTGGCCCAGCAGGCCCGACACCGACAGGATCAACCCGGCGATCCCCGAAAACAGCCCCCAGACGGTGTCTGTCGCCCGAAGCGTGGCGCGGAACAGCCGGGCTTTGCCCAGAACCTCGGCCCGGCCCACCAGCTTTGGCCCAAGCGCCTCGGCGGCCAGTGCCAGCCTGCGCGCGTCGGCTGCATCATCGACCAGCGGCAGCAAATGCAGCGCGGTCGTCGCATTGGTGGCCACGCGCAGCCGGTCCAGATCGGTCAATGTGCTGGTCAGGGGGGCAAAGGCCTCGGCCCGCACAACGGCGCGCAACTCTTCCATCGAGCGGACGCCGGGAAGCGAACCCCAGTTGATGCCGAACCGTGCTGCATCCACCGCCATTGCGACCAGCTTGGGCGACAGGCGACCCATCTTGTGCGCCAACTTGGCCAGACCCGCCCCGGCCTTGACCAGACCAGAGCCGCCACCCGTGGCCAGCACCGCTGCCGTGGCACCCAGACCAACCACCGACAGCGCAAGGTCGATCTGGTCCACCTCTTGCCCGGTCGCGTAATCCACCCCGGCCCGCGCCACGCCGGTCACATCGCCAATCGGGGTCAGGGCGACCGGGGCCTGACACAGCAACACCTGCGACAGCGAGCACACCGCCGGATCATAGGCGCAGGCCGCACAAGAAGCCGCTTGCGCCAGATAGCTGAAATCAATCTCACGCGCGGTGTTCAGGCTGTCGGCCACTGCCGAGGGCAGGGCGATCTGCCGCTCTGCCGCGAGATCGGCCAGCGCGTCCAAAGCCACCCAGTTGCGGGGTTGTTCGACCAGTCGGGCCGTCACCAGCGCGGCCAGCCGTTCGGGCGTGGCGTCTTGGGCCAGCATCCGGTCGGTGGCGGCGCGGATCTCATCTGCGGCGGCCAGACGGAACGGGGCCAGCGTGGGATCGGCAGCGATATGGGCCACCGTTATCGCGGTGCCGGCCAGTGACCCGGCCAGCACCAAAAGCAGGGTCAGCCGGGCCAGCGCCCGCAGCATCAGAGCCCGCGCTTGCTCGGGCGTGACCGGATCATGCCGGTGATGTCCTTGACCTGATCAAGGATCGGCTGGGCGATGGCATCGGCGCGGTCCGCGCCTTCGCCAAGGATGCGGTCGATCTCGGCAGGGTCTTTCATCAGGCGGCTCATTTCGGTGGTGATGGGCGACAGGGTCGCCACCGCAAGATCGGCCAAGGCGGGCTTGAACGTGCCAAATTGCGCGCCGCTATACTGCGTGATGACCTGTGCCGGGGTCATCCCCGCCAAGGCCGCGTAAATGTTGACCAGATTGCGTGCCTCGGGCCGGTCCTTGAGCGCGTCGACCGTATCGGGCAGCGGATCGGAATCAGACTTGGCCTTGCGGATCTTTTTCGCGATCGTGTCGGCGTCATCGGTCAGGTTGATGCGGCTTTGGTCGGAGGGATCGGATTTCGACATCTTTGAGGTGCCGTCACGCAGCGACATGACGCGGGTTGCCGCCCCTTCGATCACCGGTTCCACCACGGGGAAGAAATTCACGCCGTAGTCGTTGTTGAACTTGATGGCGATGTCGCGGGCCAGTTCCAGATGTTGCTTCTGGTCCTCGCCCACCGGCACCATCGTTGCGCGGTAGGTCAGGATGTCGGCCGCCATCAGCGAGGGATAGGCGAACAGGCCCAGCGAGACGTTTTCGCTGTTCTTGCCCGCCTTGTCCTTGAACTGGGTCATGCGGCTCATCCAGCCCATGCGCGCCACGCAGTTGAAAATCCAGCCCAATTCGGCGTGGGCCGACACCTGGCTTTGGTTGAACAGCACCGACCGCTTGGGGTCGATCCCTGCGGCGATAAAGCCTGCTGCCGCTTCGCGCGTTTGCTGGCGCAGCTTTTCGGGGTCTTGCCAGACGGTGATCGCGTGCAGATCGACAAGGCAATAGATCGTCTCGATCCCCTCATCCTGCTTTTCGACAAAGCGCTTCAGCGCGCCAAGATAATTGCCAAGGGTCAGCCCGCCCGAGGGCTGAATGCCCGAGAAGATGCGGGGGGCAAAGCCCGGATTGGCCGTCAGAGGCGTTTGGACCGGCTCGGACACGGGTGTTCTCCATCTGGAAACTGCGGTCGTGAGGGCTTATCCCTCGTCCCCATGCGGGTCAACACGGATGACGACCTGCGCAAAGGATGGATCTGCTGATGATCGCTGCATTTGTGACTTTCGTGACGGCCATTGCCTTGGGGCGGATAATCATGGCGCGCGGCGCGGGGCCGCTTGGGGTGGTGGTTGCCCTTGCGGCTTTGGTGGCGGTAAATGCGGCGATCGGCTTTGGGCTGGGCATGGTCTTGCCGCCCGACGAGGGCGTCGATGCGGCGGCGGCGGCACAGCAGGCCGCGCTGCATGGCGGGTTGCTGGCGCTGGCAATCGGCGGGTTGGCCGCCTTGCGTCGCTGGAGCGGTGAGTCCGAAGGCAGCGGCGGCACCGCCGTTCCCAGCCTGTCACCGCAGCGGCCCCGTCTGGTGAACGGGCGGCTGGCGGTCGACGTCGATTCGGATCATACCGCCCCGCCGCTGAACCCGCTGCCTTGGGCGGTCTGGCTGATGGCCTTGCCGATGATCGGGCTGGAGGTGCTGTTCAGCGCAGGCGAGGGCGGTCTGGCGGGCGGCAATGCCGGGCTTGGCTGGCGGGTGGATGCGGTGCAGCACTTTGCCTTTTCGCCCGACATCATGCGCGCAATGATCGAGGCCCGTCAGTATCCGGTGGAGGGCATGTGGCGGCTGGTCAGCTATCCGTTCGTTCATGGCCAGTTGACCCATACCGTCTTTGTGGTGGCGATCCTGCTGGCCTTGGGCAAGTTCGCGGGCGAAAGCTTTCGCGGGATTGCGATGTTGCTGGTGTTCTTTGCCGCCTCGGTCGCGGGCGCTTTGGCGATGACGGCGGTGCCGACGATCCATCAGACGCTATTGGGCGGCTATCCGGCGGTTTACGGGATGATCGGGCTGTTCACGTTTTTGCTGTGGTCGCGGCTGGCGGGTGAGGGGGCGCGGCGCTACCGGGCGTTTTCGATGATCGGCTTTTTGCTGCTGGCGCAGTTGCTGTTCGGGGTACTGTTTGGCGGCGGCTTTGAATGGGTGGCGGATCTGGCAGGCTTTGCCACCGGGTTCCTGCTGTCCTTTGTGCTGGCCCCCGGCGCGCTGGTTGAATTGCGCACAAGGCTGCGTCAGCGCTGACGGCGCAGGCCCTTGAGGTCGGCCAGCCGAAAGGCCCCGACCAAGGCCCCGGTGCCGAAATAGCTGAGCATCCCCAACCCGACCAACCCGGCCAAAGCGCCGTAGCGCACCCCATGTGCGGCCAGCGCGGGCGCCAGCAGTTGTGCCGCCCCCCAAAGCACGCCCCCCATCACCGCGCAGGCCAGCAAGATCCGGGGCAGGCGGGATTTCAGGCGGTCATCCATCCGCGCCTCGCCACCCATCCGGCGGGAGCCCCACCACAGTTGCGCCACCATGATCCACGCGGAAAGCGAGGTCGCAAGGGCCGCCGCCGAAAAGCCGATGACCGGCGACAGGCCATAAGCAATGGCGGCATTCAGCACCATGGCCAGCAGCGCATAGTGAAACGGGCTGCGGGTGTCTTCGCGGGCGAAAAACAGCGGTTGCAGCACCTTTTGCAGCACAAAAGCGGGCAGGCCCGCGCCATAGATCGCCAAGGCCAGCGCGGTGTTGGCACTGTCGGTCGCAGTGAACGCCCCGCGTTGGTAGAGCGTGGCCGTCAGCGGCAGGGCGATGACCATCAGCGCCACGGCGGCAGGCAGGGTCAGCGCCATGGCAAGTTCGGTGCCGCGGTTAAAGCTGGCCCGCCCGCCCTCGGCATCGCCGGCGCGCAGGCGGCGCGACAGGTCGGGCAAGAGGACCGTTCCCACGGCGGTCGCAACCACGCCCAGCGGCAGTTGGTACAGCCGGTCGGCATAGCTGAGCCATGAAATCGCGCCTTCAATCGGGCTGGCGACCTGACGGCCCACCACAAGGTTGATCTGCACCACGCCCCCCGCCAGAACCGCCGGGCCGGCGATGATCGCCAAGCGCTTCAGATCAGGGGACAGGCGCGGCAGGCGGGGGCGAAAGCGGAAGCCGACCTTATGGGCGGCCACCCATGTAAAGCCCAGCTGGGCGATCCCCGTCACCGGCGTGGCCCAAGCCAAGGTTGTCCCCATGTCCCAGCCCTGCCATGCGGCCAGCAGCATCGCGGCGATGAACACAAGGTTCATCAGCACCGGCACAAACCCCGCCTCGGCAAAGCGGCCATAGGCGTTCAGCACCCCGGCGAGCAGCGCAAACAGCGAGATGAAGCACAGATAGACAAAGGTGATCCGCCCGAACCCGACCGCAAGGTCAAAGCGGCTGTCGCCGGTAAAGCCCGGCGCCATCAGCCAGACCAGCCACGGCATCGCCAGCGTGCCGATCAGGGTGACCAAAAGCAGCAGGGCAGTCAGGCCGTTGAAGGCCTCGGTCGCGAAGTTTTGCGCGTCGGCCGGATCGGCTTGCAGTTTGCGCGCGAACATCGGCACGAAGGCCTGCGAAAACGCCCCCTCGGCAAAGAAACGGCGGAACATGTTGGGCAGGGCGAAGGCCACGTTGAAGGCATCGGCCACCGGGCCTGCGCCCAGATAGGCCGCCATCATCAGATCGCGCGCAAGGCCAGCCCCGCGCGACAAAAGCGTCCAGCTGCCGACGGTCAGGATAGAGCGGATCAGGCTGATCGGTTTCATGGCAGGTCTGCTTCTTCGTTTCGGGGCGCGGGCGCCAGTGCTGCAACCCCGGCGATCTGCCCCGCTGTCGGTCGCTCCGCGGGGAGTATTTTTGCCAAGATGAACGGGCTTTTCAGAGGGTTTCGGCTGGGTCCAAGGGGGCGGGGGTGGGTCAGGTCTGGTTCTGCGCCCGTTCGACGCCTTCGGCAATGGCTTGGCGCAGTTTCTTGTCCAGCGCCTCTTGTTTGGCTTTCACGTGCAGTTTCAGGCCGAACATGTCTTTGACGTAGAAGCTGTCCACCACTTGCGCGCCAAAGGTCGCGATGACCGCAGAGGCGATGTAGATGTGGTTGGAGGCCAAGGTGCGGGTCAGATCGTAGAGCAGGCCGGGGCGGTCGCGGGTGTCGACCTCAATGATGGTGTAGATATCCGAGCCGTCGTTGTCGAAGGTGATGTGGGTGGGAAAGCGGAATTCGCGTTCGCGTTTCTTGACCTTGTCGCGTCCGGCCAGCGCCTCACGCGCGACGACTTCGCCTCTCAGGGTCTGTTCGATCATCTTGCGCAGGCGGGGCAGGCGGCTGGCCTCATAGGGGTGGCCGTCGCTGTCTTGCACCCAGAACACCGCCGTCGCGTGGCCGTCTTTGGAGGTGTAGGTCTTGGCATCGACAACGTTCGCCCCGACCAGCGCCAAAGCCCCGGCGAGCCGTGAGAAGATACCGGGGTGATCGGCCAGCGCAAAGCAGGCGCGGGTGGCATCGTGCGAGGGTTCGGGGTGCAGGTCGATGCGGATTTCGTCATCGGCCAGCCCGTGCAGCAAGCGGGCAAATACCTCTTGGCTGTCGGTTGACAGGCCTTGCCAGTAGGGCGGGTAGTGGCGGCCGAGTTCCTGACGGATGTCCTTTAGCTCCCACCCGGTAAGGCGGGCTTTGAGCGCGGCTTTTGCCTCATTCTCACGTTTGTCGCGGTTGACCGATTCCAGCCCGCCTTCCAGCGCCTCGGCGGTCTGGCTGTAGAGTTGGCGCAGCAGCATGGCCTTCCAGTTGTTCCATGTGGTCGGCCCGACGCCGCGGATATCGCAGACGGTCAGCACGGTCAGCAGGTCCAGCCGTTTGCGGGTTTTCACCGCCTTGGCAAAATCGCGCACCGTGCGCGGATCGCCGATGTCGCGTTTTTGCGCCATGTCGGACATCAGCAGGTGATAGCGCACCAGCCATTCGACGGTTTCGCATTCCTCGGGTTCCAGCCCCAGTTGCGGCGCGATGCGGCGGGCCATTTGCGCCCCGATGATCGAATGATCCTCGGGCCGGCCCTTGCCGATGTCATGCAGCAAGAGCGCCACATAGATCACCCGGCGATTGATCCCGGCCTTGAGGATCGACGAGGACAGCGGCAGGTCTTCGACCAGTTCGCCACGTTCGATCTGCGCCAGCACCGAGATGGTTTGCAAGATATGCTCGTCCACCGTGTAGTGGTGATAGACGTTGAACTGCATCATCGCGACGATGTTTTCAAAATCGGGGATGAAGGCGGCGAGCACGCCCAATTCGTTCATCCGCCGCAGGGCGCGTTCCGGGTTGCCGTGTTTCAGCATCAGATCCAGAAAGATCCGGCGGGCTTCGGGCGTTTCGCGTACCGTATCGTCGATAAGGTGCAGGTTGGCCGCGATCAGCCGCATGATGTTGGGATGCAAGAGGTAGCCCGAGCGCAGCGCCTCTTCGAACACCCGCAGGATGTTCAGGGGGTCGGCCAGAAACACCGCCGGGTCAACCGTGTCGATCCGGCCCTGCATCAGCTTGTAGCCCGCCTTGACGCGCTTGCGGGTCAGCAGGCCGAGCAGCCGCGCCTCGGGTTTGACGTGGCGGGCCTCTAGCTCGGTCAGGAACACGCGGGTCAATTCGCCGACGCGGGTGGCGTGGCGGAAGTAATCCTGCATGAAATGTTCCACCGCGCGGCGGCCGCCGCTGTCACGGTAGCCCATGCGGGCCGCGACCTCGACCTGCAGGTCAAAGGTGAGCTGATCGGTGGGCCGCCCGGTGATGTAGTGCAGATGGCAACGCGCGGCCCAAAGGAAGGTTTCGGCGCGCTGAAAGCTTTCGTATTCGTCCTGGGTCAGCAGGCCCGCGCCGATCAGTCCCGAGGCCGATGACACCCGGTGCAGGTATTTGCCGATCCAATACAGGGTTTGCAGGTCGCGCAGACCGCCCTTGGCCTCTTTGACGTTCGGCTCCAGCACGTAGCGTTGGCCGCCTTGGCGCTTGTGCCGTTCGGCGCGCTCCAGCAGCTTGGCCTCAATGAATTCGGGCCCGGTGGTGCGGAACAGGTCCGACCACAGCCGGTTGTCCAGTTCCTGTGCCAAGGGCGCATAGCCCGCGATGAAGCGGTGTTCCAGCAGAGCGGTGCGGATGGTGATGTCGTCGCGGCCAAGCCGCAGGCAATCGCGGATGGTGCGGCTGGCGTGGCCGACCTTCAGCTTTAGATCCCACAGCATGTAAAGCATGGATTCGATGACACTTTCCGCCCAAGGGGTGATCTTCCACGGGGTCAGGAACAACAGGTCCACGTCAGATTGCGGTGCCATCTCGCGGCGACCAAAGCCACCAACGGCCAGCACCGCGATCCGTTCCGCCTCGGTCGGGTTGGGCAGCGGGTGCAGGTGGTCACGGGCCACGGCAAGGGCTGTGATCACCAGCCCGTCGGTCAGAAACGCCTGTGCAGTCACCAGCTCACGCGCGGCAAGGGGGCGGGTCAGGAAGGCCGCGGCCAGAGCGGCGCTGGCGGTGGCCTTGGCCTCGGCCATGTGGCGCACGGCGATGGCGCGGACAGAGCGCGCGTCGTCGTCGGGCGTCAATTCGGCGGCGATGGCGGCAATCAGGCGGCCGGGATCAATGATCTCGGCCGCAGGCAGTAGCAGGGGCGGCGGCAAGGCCGGAGGAAGTGCGACAGCCTTGGTCGGCATTGGTCAGGCCCTATTGGCGCGGATCAGAACCCGGCCCCCGAAAAGCTTTCCGGGGCCGCATCGACGACCACGGCTTGACCCGAGCGGATTTGCGCCACAGCCAGACCGCGTTCGTTCGTGCCATCGCCGCGCAGGCGGAAGATGCCGTTTACGCCGCGAAAGCCCGCGCCTTGGGTCAGCGCCGACTTGGCGATCGGCCCGGCACTGCCCGCCCGGCTAAGCGCGCCAATGGCGGCGATGCCGTCATAGGCAAGACCGGACACCGGGTGCGGCGGCTCGCCAAAGGCGGCCTGATAGCGTGTTTGGTATTGCGTATAAAGGGTGGGGTTGGGCAGCGCAAACCAGCCACCTTGCACACCGGGAAGCGCCAGCGTTGCAGCCGGGATATCCCAGCGCGTCAGGCCGATATATTGCGTCGCCGCCGGGCTCAGGCCGTTGTCGGACAAAAGCTGCGAGATCAGTGGCAAGGCCCCGGCGGTATCGGCGGTCAGGAAAACCGCTTGCGCGCCACTGGAGCGGGCTTGGGCCACCAGACCGGGGGCGGCTTGCACCACACCGTTTTGCGAGAATTCGTAGTTGCCCACGGCCACCACCGACCCACCTGCAACCGCCACACCCCGCTCGATCGCCTTGCGGCCAAGATCGCCTGCGGTGTTGCGGTCATGGATCACCATGATCTTGCCCTTGCCCTGACGGACGGCGAACCCGGCCAGCCGTCTGGCCGTGTTCTCAAAGGTCGGGCCAAGCACGAAGACGTTGTTGCCCGCGATGTCGGTGTTGTTGGAGAAGGACAGCACGTTCACACCCGCGCCGGCCACGGCCACACCCGCAGCGTTCGCCTCTTGGGCGTAAAGCGGGCCAAGGATCACCTGCGCGCCCTCGGCCACGGCCTTGGTCGCCATCGCAGCGGCGGTCGCAGGCGAGCCTGCGGTGTTGTATACCCGCAAGTCGATCTGCACGCCGTTCAGATCGGACATCGCCATGCGCGCCGCGTTTTGCAACGACCGCGCCAGCAACTCGTCACTTGCCTGCCCGGAGCCGCCGGGAACCAGCAAAGCCACCTGAATCTTGCCACTGCCATTGCCGACCGAAGGGCCAGGCCCCGCGCCGGGGGTACAGGCGGCCAGCGCCAAGGCCGCCAATCCAAGCCCGAGTTTAGACAGCATCTGACGGGCCGACTTGCGGGCCTTGTGCAAAACAGACAACATACGGAAATCCTCACTCCCAGAAGGCACGGCGATTTGTCGCAAGCCTAAGCGGTTCGACCAGGGAAGTAAACTTGGGGGAAGCATCAACAGAGGGGGAAACTTACCATGTCAGGCTCAGAACCGGCAGCCACGGGCGGCCCGGCCACAGAACATCGCGCCGCGCAAGGGCGGGCCATCGCTCCGGGGCTGCATTTCGTGTCGACCCCGATCGGGGCTGCGCGCGATATCACCTTGCGGGCGTTGGATATTCTGGCGGGTGCGGATGTGCTTGCGGCAGAAGACACCCGGACCCTGCGCCACCTGATGGAAATCCATGGCCTGCCGTTGGCCGCTCGGCCATTGGTTGCCTATCACGAACATAACAGTGCAGCCGCCCTGCCAAAACTGCTGCGCGCCTTGGAAGAGGGCAAGAGCGTGGCCTATGCCTCGGAAGCAGGAACACCGCTGATCTCTGATCCGGGTTTTGATCTGGGCCGGGCGGCGATCGCGGCAGGCCTGCCCGTGCTGGCCGCTCCGGGGGCGTCGGCGGTGCTCTGCGCGCTGACGGTCTCTGGCCTGCCGTCGGACCGGTTCCTGTTCGCAGGCTTTGCCCCCAGCGCCAAAGCCGCCCGGGAAAGCTTTCTGCGTGACCTCGCCCCCATTCAGGCGACGCTGGTGATGTATGAATCGCCGAAACGCATTAATGGTATGTTAGATGACTTGGCGCAGATTATGGGCAGAAACAGACAGGCTGCGGTGTGCAGGGAACTGACCAAGCGATTCGAAGAAGTGTCGCGGGGAACCTTGGGCGAATTGGCCGACGCCTTTGCAGGACGCGATGTGAAGGGCGAAATTGTTGTGCTGGTCGACCGGGCTACTGAGGCTCCGGCAGATGCGGAAACGGTCGAGGCCGCTTTGGTCAAGGCGCTGGCAAGCATGACGATGAAAGATGCGGCGGCGGCGGTGGCTGCGGCCTACGGGTTGCCACGGCGGGATGTGTATCAACGGGCTTTGGCCTTGGGCAAATAGGGTGCGGCATGAGCGGAGCACGGTCATATCACGCGGGGTTGGCCGCCGAAGCGGCGGTTGAGCAGTTTTACACGCGCTCTGGTCGGGTGGTCTGTGCACGGCGCTGGCGGGGTTCCGGGGGGGAAATTGATCTGATTGCCCGCGATGGGGCAGAGGTCATCTTCATCGAAGTCAAGCAAAGTGCCACGCATCAGTTGGCCGCGGAACATCTGAGCGAACGTCAGATGGGGCGGATCTACGGGGCCGCTTCGGAATTCATCGGGGGGGAACCGGCGGGTCAATTGACGCCGGTCCGCTTTGATGTGGCTTTGGTCGATGGGCGCGGAATGATCGAGATTATCGAGAATGCTTTTGCGGCCTGATCCTTTGTCCCTCTGTTGGCCCGGTCTGTTCTTGGGCAGGTTTCCTCAAATCCCTGTCCGGTGAATTGCATCCCCCGGCGTCTTGCGGCATCACAGGCGCAGATAACAGCCGGAGGACGTGATGCCGCTTAAGGTCGCTTTGCAGATGGACCCGATCGGGTCGGTTAACATCCATGCGGACAGCACGTTCCGGATTGCGCTTGAGGCACAGGCGCGGGGGCATTCGCTGTTTTTCTACACGCCTGATAAGTTGGCCTTTGTTGAGGGCCGGGTGATCGCGCGTGGCTTTCCCATCGAACTGCGCCGCGAGGTTGGGAATCATGTCAGCTATGGGCCGGAAGCCGAAGTTGATCTGAGCAGTTTTGATGTGGTTTGGCTGCGGCAGGACCCGCCGTTTGACATGGGTTATATCACGTCGACGCATTTGCTTGATCTGATCCATCCCAAGACCTTGGTGGTGAACGATCCGTTCTGGGTGCGGAATTTCCCTGAAAAGCTGCTGGTTTTGCGGTTTCCGGATCTGACGCCGCCCACGGCGATCGCGCGGGATCTGGCGACAATTCGCGCCTTTAAGGCGCATCATGGCGACATCATTCTAAAGCCGCTTTACGGGAATGGTGGGGCCGGTGTGTTCAGGTTGGACCCCAACGACCGCAATCTGTCTTCGCTGCATGAGATGTTTACCGGGATCAACCGGGAACCCCTGATCGTGCAGAAATTCCTGCCCGACGTCGCCAAGGGCGACAAGCGGATCATTCTTGTGGACGGTGAGCCGGTGGGCGCGATCAACCGGGTGCCGCAGGCGGGCGAGACCCGGTCGAACATGCACGTCGGCGGGCGTCCCGAGCCCATAGGTCTGACCGCGCGGGATCTGGAGATTTGCAGCAGGATCGGGCCGCTGTTGAAAGAAAAGGGTCAGGTTTTTGTCGGCATCGACGTGATTGGTGACTGGCTGACCGAGATCAACGTGACGTCTCCGACCGGCATTCAGGAGTTGGAGCGGTTTGACGGCACCAATGCAGCGGAGCGGATCTGGCAGGTGATCGAGGCCAAGCGCGGGCTTTGACGCCCTGCGCCTGGCCTGCGTGGTGCTGTCATCTTTTGGTGTTGATCGACATGCGAAAGCTGACCGCCTCGGCAATATGGGGCAGGCGCACATCGGCGCTGTTGTCGAGGTCGGCAATGGTGCGGGCGACGCGCAGCACCCGATGGTAGCCGCGCGCTGTCAGCCCGAACCGGTCTGCCACCCGCGCCAGCAGGTCGCGGCTTTCGCTGTCGGGGCGGGCGTGTTCCTCTAGCAGCGCGCCTTCCAGATCGGCATTCACGCGCAGCCCTGAATGGGCCTCGAAGCGGTGGCTTTGGCGGGCGCGTGCCGCGCGCACCCGCTCTGCCACAACGGCAGAGCTTTCGCCGTTGGCGGGCAGATCGAGGTCGGTATAGGCGACAGGTGGCGCTTCGACGCGCAGATCAAACCGGTCCATCAGCGGGCCAGAGATGCGGCCAAGGTAGTCTTCCCCGCAGGCCGGCGCTTTGGCGCAGGACCGCGCCGGGTCGGTCATATAGCCGCATTTGCAAGGGTTTGCCGCGGCGACCAGCAAGAACCGGCAGGGGTAGCGGATATGGGCGTTGGCCCGTGCGACCACGACATCGCCGGTTTCAATCGGCTGGCGCAGGGTTTCCAGCACCGGGCGCGCGAATTCCGGGAACTCATCCAAAAACAGGACGCCGTTGTGGGCCAGTGAGATTTCGCCCGGTTTCGCCCCTTTGCCACCGCCGACAATCGCCGCCATCGAGGCGGTGTGGTGCGGTTCGCGAAACGGGCGTTCGCGCGAGATTCCGCCTTCGGTCAGCAACCCGGCGAGCGAATGGATCATGGAGGTTTCCAGCGCCTCGGCCGCTGAAAGGGGCGGCAGAATCCCCGGCAATCGCGCCGCCAGCATGGATTTCCCCGAACCGGGCGGTCCGATCATCAGCAGATGGTGGCGCCCGGCAGCCGCAATTTCCAGCGCGCGTTTGGCCCGTTCCTGCCCCTTTACCTCGCGCAGATCGCGGGTGCTGGCGGATAGGTGCACTTCGCCCGCCTCGGCCGGGGTCAGCGGCGTTTGTCCGGTGAAGTGGCGCACAACCTCATCCAGCGCATTGGCGGCAAGCACTTGCGTGGCGCCCACCCACGCCGCCTCGGCCCCGCAGGCCTTGGGACATAACAGGATCAGATCTTCTTCCGCCGCAGCCATCGCGGCGGGCAGCGCACCCAGCACCGGAATCAGGCGCCCGTCCAAAGACAGCTCACCAATCGCCAAGGCCCGCGCAATGGCGTCTTTGGGCAGGATGTCCAGCGCGGCCAGCAGTGCCAGTGCGATGGGCAGATCGAAATGCGAGCCTTCCTTGGGCAGATCGGCAGGCGACAGGTTGATCGTGATCCGCTTGCTGGGCAGCGCGATGGACAGTGCAGACAGCGCCGCGCGCACCCGTTCCTTCGCCTCGGACACCGCTTTATCCGGCAGGCCCACGAGGTTGAATGACGGCATGCCTGCCGACAGGGCGCATTGCACTTCAACGATGCGCGCCTCAACCCCTTCAAATGCCACGGTAAAGGCGCGCGCTACCATATCCCACTCCCGTCTAATGGTTAACGGGTAGGGGGGAATGATTTACGATTGGTAAAGATTCATGAACTTCGGCCAAGCCTCTGGGTCGGCCACGGTCTTGTCCCGGCAAAAGGCGTTGCAAAACCCGATCCGGCGGCCCGAGATCTGCAAAACATGGGTCACGGGTTTGCCAGAGTAGGGGCAGGCGGTGTTTTCGGCCTCGGTCCCGTCGACCGCGCGGGCGGGCAGGGGCAGCGGGCCGGGCCAAGGGCGGCGGGGCCAGTCACGCTTGTAATAGGGCTGGTCCGCGCCATCGACCATGCCCATCGCCCGCCAGCGCCGGAACGAGGGGTGGGACAGGTGTGCGTCAACATAGGCCCGGGCGCGGTCCGAAACTGGCAGGTTATAGCCCGCGATCCGCGCCGCAACCGGGGCAAAGAACGCATCCGCCGCCGAATACGCGCCGCACAGCCATGTCGTGCTGCCGGTCTGGTCGCGCGCCCAATCCCAGATCCGTTCCAGCCGTGCGAGATCCGCCAGCACTTCGGCGGGGGGCTCACAGGTGGTGTAGCTGACGCGCAGGTTCATCGGGCAATGATTGCGCAGCGTGGCAAAACCAGCGTGCATCTCTGCCGCCAGCACCCTAGCGATGGCCCGCGCCTTGGGATCGGCAGGCCAAAGCCCGGCCTCGGGGTGGCGCGAGGCAAGCTCTTCGGCAATCGCGATGGTTTCGGGCACCACAACCCCGTCGGGCGTGCGCATGGTCGGCGCGGTCTTGCCGGGGAAGAAGTCTTTGAGAAGGTTCGGCAAATCGTCGCAATAAAGCCGGGCAAGCTGGGTTTTCACCGGAATGCCAAAGGCGTCGAACAACAACCAGCCGCGCAGCGACCAAGAGGAATAGGCGCGGTCGCCGATGACCAGATCATAGGGGGGTGTGGGCATGGGGCATCTCCTTTTTGCCGCACAGAAGCACGCGGCGGGCGCAACGAAAAGTGATCATTTGTGCGGGCGTTCATCACGCGATGTGATTGATCACCTCGGCCTGCCAGCGCGTGCCGTCATGGCGCAGGCAGGTCACGGACAAGTTGTCGATCCGCTGGCCCAGAACCTCGGCTGGGTCTTGGTTCAGCGCGGGGGCGAGTTGCGACAGGATCACGCCGAAATGCGCGACAAGGATCAGGTCAGGGGCGGTATTCCGCAGGGTCAGCACGGCCGCGTTGACCCGCGTGGCGGCGGTGTTCCAGCTTTCGCCGCCGGGGGGGGTGATGTCGCCCGGTTCTTCCCAGTAGGCGCGGGACAGGTCGGGGTCGGTGGCCGACACCTGATCAAAGGTCTGCCCGTCCCAGTCGCCAAAATGAAACTCGCGCAGGCGGGGGTCATCGGGCAGGCGGGCGCGCGGCCCGGCAATGGCCGCAGCCGTCTGGCGCGCGCGCAACAGGTCTGAGGATATCACCGGGGCCCCGCCGGGCAGATAGGCGGCCAGTCGCGCCACCGCCGCGGTATCGGACAGGTCGGCAGGCACATCGCGCCAGCCGCAAAACGCCCGCTCATGCGTCGGGCCGTGGCGCACCCACCAGAACCGGGTCATTGCATCTCCTTGGGCAACGCGCCCTTCAGCACCATCGGCAGCCCTGCCATCACGCCAACCACAAGGCCTGCCTGTTCGGCAAGCCGCTGGTTCAGCCGCCCCTGTTCATCGCGAAACCGCCGGGCCAACGCGTTTTCGGGCACGATGCCCCAACCGACTTCATTCGACACCACAACCACCGGGGCCGCACAGGCCACAAGGGCGGCCAGAAGGGTGGCAACCTCTGCCGCGATTCCGTCTTCGGGCAAACCCGCCTCGGCCAAACCTGCGCCCGTCTGCGCCAGATCGGGCGGTCCCTCTTTGGCCAGCATCACGTTTGTCAGCCACAGCGTGGCGCAATCCACCAAGACCACGGCTCCTTCGGGCACTGTCGCCAAGGCCGCGGCCAATGTGTGCGGGCATTCCACCGTGGTCCAGCCTGCGCCCCGGTCGCTGCGGTGCCGGGCGATGCGGTCGGCCATCTCGGCATCCCATGCCTCGGCGGTGGCCAGATACCAGCGCGGGCGGCCCGTGGCCCCCACCAACCGCTCCGCCAGCCGCGACTTGCCCGACCGCGCGCCCCCCAGAACAAGGCTAAGCGGGGGCAGGAAATCGGCAGGGGCGGGTGATCCGGTCACGGTGGTCTTTCGTATCTATCATGAACCCGCGCTGAAACGGCGGTTTCGTCAGGAGGACGACATGGCGCTTGACGGATATATCGACCAAAGCCTGTCGCGCCAAGCGCGCGCGGCAGAGTTGCTGGATGCAGAGACAGAGGCGGCCTTGGCCCGTGCGTGGCGCGACCACCGCGATGAGGCCGCATTGCACCGCCTGATCACCGCTTATATGCGGCTGGCCATCGCAAGCGCGGCCAAGTTCCGCCGCTATGGCGCGCAGATGAGTGATCTGACCCAAGAGGCTGCCCTTGGCCTGATGAAAGCCGCCGAGAAATTCGACCCCGATCGCGGCGTGCGCTTTTCCACCTATGCGGTGTGGTGGATCAAGGCTGCGATGCAGGACTATGTGATGCGGAATTGGTCGATGGTGCGGACCGGGTCAACCGCGGGGCAAAAGTCGTTGTTCTTTAACCTGCGCCGGGTGCAGGCCAAGTTGACCCGCGCCGCCTCTGAAGCGGGCGAGGTGTTGGACCAGGCGGGTTTGCGGGTGCGCGTGGCCGAAGAGTTGGGCGTGACCCTTGCCGAGGTTGAGATGATGGAGGGGCGGCTTTCCGGTTCTGATTCGTCGCTGAACCTGCCGCAGTCCGAAGAGGGGCGCGAATGGATTGAGCTGTTGGAAGACGATGGCCCCCAAGCTGCCGAACAGGTCGAAGTCGCCCAGGACGCCGCCATTTTGCGCAACTGGCTGTCGCAGGCCATGGCCGACCTGCCGGAACGTGAGCGCTTTATCGTCACAGAGCGGCGTCTGCGTGAGGACGGGCGCACGCTTGAAAGCCTTGGCCAAGAGCTTGGCCTGTCCAAAGAGCGCGTGCGCCAGCTGGAAGCGGCGGCCCATGCCAAGTTGCGCCGCTCTTTGGCCGGTCATGGTGAGGCGCTGGCCCAGTTCCTGTAACACCCGCAAAGGGTCTGGCACGGCGGGGGGGTGTTGAGTTTGCCCCCCGCGCCGCCTACACCTGTGCCATCCCAAGCTGCGGAGCCGCATATGCTGGCCGGAAAACACGTTCTTCTGATCATCGGCGGCGGAATCGCTGCCTATAAGGCGTTGCTGCTGATCCGGCTGTTGAAAGCCGAAGGGGTGACTGTAACCCCGGTTCTGACGGCGGCGGGCGCGCAGTTTGTAACCCCTTTGTCCGTGTCGGCATTGGCGGGCACCAAGGTTTACCGCGATTTGTTCGACCTGACGGATGAGGCCGAGATGGGCCATATCCAACTGTCACGCGCCGCCGATCTGGTGGTGGTGGTGCCCGCGACCGCCGATCTTATGGCCAAAATGGCCAGCGGGCGGGCGGAAGATCTGGCGTCGACCCTGTTGCTTGCGACCGACAAGCGGGTGTTGCTGGCCCCGGCGATGAATGTGCGGATGTGGCTGCACCCGGCCACGCAGCGCAATCTGGCCGCGTTGCGCGGCGATGGCGTGCAGATCGTTGGCCCCGAAGACGGTGAGATGGCCTGCGGTGAATTCGGTCCGGGCCGCATGGCCGAACCCGAGGCCATTGCCGCCGCGATCCGGGGGCTGTTGGGGGCGGGCCCTTTGGCCGGGCGGCATGTGCTGGTCACCTCTGGCCCGACGCACGAACCGATTGATCCGGTGCGCTATATCGCTAACCGGTCTTCGGGCGCGCAAGGGGCGGCCCTTGCCGCAGCGTTGCGCGATCTGGGCGCACAGGTGACCTTTGTGACCGGGCCGGCACAGGTGCCGCCGCCCGCGGGCGTGCGGGTGGTGCGGGTGGAAACCGCGCGGCAGATGCTGGACGCAACCGAGGCCGCCTTGCCCGCCGATGCGGCGGTGATGGCGGCGGCGGTGGCCGATTGGCGCGTTGCCCATGCGGCGACGCAAAAGATGAAGAAGGACGGCTCCGGCAAGCCGCCCGCGCTGGAATTTGCTGAAAACCCCGACATTCTGGCGACCATCGCCCGCTCATCGCAGCGGCCCCGGCTGCTGGTGGGCTTTGCCGCCGAGACGCAGGATGTCACCGCCCATGCCACGGCCAAGCGGCTACGCAAGGGGTGCGACTGGATCGTCGCCAACGATGTCTCGCCCGAGACGGGGATCATGGGCGGCCCTGAAAACGCGGTCACGCTGATCACCGACGCCGGGGCCGAGGTCTGGCCGCGCATGGGCAAGGATGCCGTCGCCCGTCAACTGGCCGCCCGCATCGCCGAGGCCCTTGCATGACCCCGGTGCTGCGACTGCTTTGGGAAGACTGGGCGGATCAGGACATCCCCTTGCCAAGCTATGCCACGGCGGGTGCTGCGGGTGCCGATATCCGCGCGAATCTGCGCCCCGAAGACCGTGAGACCGGCTTTTCGCTGGACCAGATGCACCGCGCCGTGGTGCCGACCGGCTTTCGGATCGAAATTCCCGCCGGGTTTGAGGTGCAGGTGCGCCCCCGCTCGGGCCTTGCGGTGAACTTTGGCCTGACCCTGCCCAACACCCCCGGCACCATTGACAGCGATTACCGTGGCCCCGTGGGGGTGCCGCTGATCAACCTTGGGTCGGAACCCTACACCATCCGCCACGGTGACCGGATCGCGCAACTGATCGTTGCCCCCGTGGTGCAGGCCCGATTCGAGGTTGCGGAGCAGCTTAGCGAAACTGAACGCGGCGCGGGGGGCTTTGGCTCCACCGGGCGCAGCTGACGGGGCGGGCGTGGTCCTCGTTTTCGCCCTTGCAGCGGCGCTGTGGTTCGCGGGCCATTTGACCAACGCGCCCAAACGGCTGCGCTGGGGGATGATCGCCGGTTTGTGGCTGGCGGTGATCGGCCTGCATCTGGCGCTGGCCGAGGGCCACCCCTTGCGGCAGGCGACGGGCGGGGATGCGCGGGTTTGGGCGGTGCTGGGCGGTGGCTTTGCGCTGGTGCTGGGCTACCGCGCGGCGCTGGCGCACCTGCGTCGCCGCGTCAAGGCGTCAGACCCGCAGCCCGACCGCAGCCGCATGTCCTCGGCCGAAGCCGAGCGGTATGCCCGCCATATCCTGCTGCGCGAAATCGGCGGGGCGGGGCAGCAACGCCTGCGCGGGGCCAAGGTGCTGGTGATCGGGGCGGGCGGGCTTGGCGCGCCTGCGCTGTTGTATCTGGCGGGGGCGGGCGTGGGGGTGCTGGGGGTGATCGACGATGACACCGTCGAAGGCTCTAACCTGCAACGCCAGATCATCCACCGCGATGACAGCATCGGCATGGCCAAGGTGCAATCGGCCGAACGCGCGCTGCGGGCGCTGAACCCGTTCATTGAGATTCGCCCCTATCAGCGCCGCCTGACGGAAGAAATCGCGGCGGGCCTGATCGGTGACTATGACCTTATCCTTGATGGCACCGATAACTTTGACACCCGCTATCTGGTGAACCGCACCTGTGTGGCGCTGGGCAAACCGCTGATTTCCGGCGCGATCACGCAATGGGAAGGGCAGTTGTCGCTTTATGATCCGGCGCGCGGGGGGCCGTGTTATGAATGTGTCTTCCCGACGCGCCCCGCCGCTGGCCTCGTGCCGACCTGTGCCGAGGCGGGGGTGGCCGCGCCCTTGCCGGGGGTAGTTGGCGCGATGATGGCGCTGGAGGCGGTCAAACACCTGACCGACGCGGGCGAAGGCCTGCGCGGGCGGCTGATGATCTACGACGGGCTTTATGGCGAAAGCCGGGTCATCCACACCAAACCGCGCGCCGATTGCGCCGTTTGCGGCAAGCCCCACGCCTGACCGATTCGCCAAAGCAAAAGGCCGGGCGCTGGCCCGGCCTTGCAACACACACCGCGACGGGCGGTTTAAAGCTTGGTATCGGCGACGCGCAACTGGCGCGCGCGGGTCAGAATCGCATCCTCGATCGCGCGCAGCGTCTCGGGGGCCACGGCACCGCCGCCGCGCGTCTGCATGGCGATCCGCAGCGACCGGGCGTCCAGTGCCGGGTCTTGCACATAGATCGTTGCGCGATAGGCGCGTCCACCACCCGGAGGCGTGCCATATCCGGTCACGATCACCCCGGTGAACGGGTCAACCGATTCGATGGGCAGGAAATTCAGCACATCCAGCGAGGCGTTCCAGATGTATTTGTTCACCTCAACCGTGGTTGATGGGTTGTCCTTGTTGCCAAACAGATCCCAAACCGTCGATTTGTCCTGTTTTTCGCCCGTTGCGCGGGCCAAAGCGGCGCGTTGGGCGTCGGCGCGTTCCTTGCTGGAAAGCTGCCCTTCGGTGGGAATCGTTGCGGCCTTGCGCCGGAACAACCCGCTGTCACCGCTGGAAATGCCACCACAGGACGCCAGTGAAACCACCAACCCCGCGATCAGCACGGTATTTGCGAGGCGTTGCAAGCTCATCCGATCCCCCAGACCTAGGTTCTTGCTGTCTAACCGAGCCTTCCCGGCCTGCCAAGGGCTTTCACCGCACACACTATATATACGTGCGCTGCGCGGGGCCTGAACGCGCGTTACGCGCGATGGGGCGGGGAAATCCGGGCTGATCGCGCCAATTAGGGGCAGGCGGCCCCCGGCCCGGACAAGACTTGTGGCGAAACGGCGACACTATTGCCCGTTGTCGGTAGTTTTGGCGCAAAAGACTTCACCGCCACGTAAACAAGGACTAATCAGATGACAGCGGGCGACCGAGCCGGCCACGACATAAAATACTGAAGAGGAAAAACCATGAAAAAGATCCTTCTTGCGACGAGCATCCTGGCTGGCTTCGCTGGTGCAGCCGCTGCTGAAGTGACCCTGTCGGGCGACGCCCGTATGGGTATCATCATCGACAGCGCTGGCGACGCAATGTTCACCAGCCGCGCTCGCGTTAAGTTCACCATGACCGGCACCACCGATGGCGGCCTGGAATTCGGCGCTTCGTTCCGCGCTGACCAGGCAACTGCTGCTCAGAGCGGCAACACCAACATGTCCTCGGGTTCCGTGTACATCTCTGGCGCTTTCGGCAAACTGTCGATGGGCGACAACGACAACGCAGCTAACACCCTCGTTGGCAACGTTTCCGGCGTTGGCTTGACCGGCCTCGGCGACCTGAACGAGTTGGGCTTCCTGGGTCACCAGACCACCAACGTTCTCTACACCTACTCGGCTGGCGCTGTGACCTTCGCTCTGTCCTCGGGCCAAGTTGGTTCGGACGACTACTCGGTCGCCGTGAAGTACGCAACCGACGCATACTCGGTCGCACTGGGCTACGAAGATGTTGGCGGCGGCAACACCCAAACCTCCCTCGGCGGTTCGGCAACCATGGGTGCTGCGACTGTCAAAGCTGTGATCGAGGACTGGTCCTTGTCCCCCGACCTCGGCTACGCTCTGTCGGTTGACTACGTCACCGGCCCGGCAACCATCACCGCTTTCTACGCTGACCATGACGGTTTCTTCAGCGCCTACGGCCTCGGCGCTTCCTACGACCTCGGCGGCGGCGCCTCGGTTGTTGGCGGCATCGCCAAGCAAGACGGCGTTGACGTTGTTGCAGACATCGGTGTGTCGATGTCCTTCTAATCCTAACGGATTGGTTTGATGCGAAGAGCGGGCCTTGTGCCCGCTCTTTTCATTTCCGGCGGGCTGTGGCCAAGTGCCACCCGGATGCGCTACGCGAGGAGGCCCAGATGTCCCTACCCGAAATCACCCGTCGCATGGCTGCCGCCTGTGACCGCGCCGGACGCAACCCGTCCTCGGTGCAACTGATCGCCGTCTCCAAAGTGCAACCCGAAGACCGGATTCGCGCCGTGTTGACCGAAGGCCACCGCGTCTTTGGCGAAAACTATGTGCAAGAGGCGCAGGGCCGCTGGCCCGCCCTGAAACCCAGCTTTCCGGGGGTCGAACTGCACATGATCGGCCCGCTGCAAACCAACAAGGCCAAGCTGGCGGTAGAGCTGTTTGACGCGATCCACACCGTCGACCGCGCCTCACTGGCCGACAAGCTGGCCAAGCTGGCGCAAAGCCGTGGCACCTGCCCGCACCTGTTCGTGCAGGTGAACACCGGGGCGGAACCGCAAAAGGCCGGCGTTCTGCCGCAGGATCTGGATGGGTTTATCCGCCAGTGCCGCGCGATGGATCTGGCCCTTGCCGGCCTGATGTGCATCCCGCCCGAAGCCGAAGAGCCCACACCCCATTTCGCCGCCCTGCGCGGCATGGCTGCCCGCAATGGGCTGACGGGTCTGTCGATGGGGATGAGCAGCGATTTTGAGACCGCCATCGCCGAGGGCGCCACCCATATCCGCGTTGGCAGCGCCATTTTCGGCGCCCGCAGCTACGCTTAGGCCAGCCAGACCCGGCCATAGGGCGGCAACGCCAGATGGTCGTCGTGCAGGTGCACCGGCTGATCGGACAGCGCGTCGTGGAACCGGGCCGCACCCTTGCGCCGCAGCCAGTCGCCCGGCACCGTCTGCCAGCTTTCCGAAAAGTTGAAGAGGCAGATCAGCGCCTCAACCGGGGCCGCCCGGCGAAAGGCAAAGACCGCGCCATTGCCCGCGTCCAGCACCTCGGTCGGCACCGCGCCGTGCAGCGCCGCCGTTGCCCGCCGCCGCGCAAGGATCTGCCGCAGCCCAAGGTAGGTGCGCGAGGCCGGGCTTTGCCCGTCATGCCGCGTCGCCGCCTGCGCCCAATCCATGCGCGGGCGATGCACCCAGCGGCTGTCATGGGCGTGTTCGGGCACCTGCAAGTAGGACATGTCGTTCAGCATTGCCAGTTCATCCCCCATATAGATCAAGGGGATACCGCCGAACGCGGCGATCAGCGCATGGCCCATCAGTATCCGCTGCACGGCCAGATCCTCGGCCACCGCATCGCCCTTGGCCTTTTCCAACCCCGCCAACGAGGCAAGGCTGCCGGAAATCCGCTTGTCGCCCGTCGCCGGATTGGCCTGAAACAGCACGCCCTGCGCGAAAGAGCCGGGAAAGCCGCCCTCATAAAACTCGGACAAAAAGCCGCGATGCGCGGGGCCAGAGATGTGCAGCGCGCCGGCATCGTCGTCGGTCACCGCCCAGCCGATATCGTCGTGGCAGCGCAGATAGGTGGCGTAGGTGGCGTTGGTCAGCCGTGAGGGAAAGTGGCTGGCCAGCACATGCGTCATCATCCGCGTGTCGCGCGTGGCCAGTGCCGACCAGAACTGCACCATCAGCGAGTTGTGATAGGCGAGGTTGCCCTCTTTGCCATCATGCTGCCCGCGCCCCAGATAGGGCAGCATTTCCTGCGGGGCCACGATCGCCTCTTCCAGATGGATCACCGCCGGGGCCGCGATCCGGCAGCAGGCGCGCAAGGCCTGCAGGATCATATGCACCTCGGGTTCGGATTGGCAGCGCGTGCCCATCCGCTTCCACATAAAGGCCACCGCATCCAGCCGCAGCACGTCGGCACCTTGGTTGGCGAGGGCGAGCATGATCCGCGCGATTTCCAGAAACACCTGCGGATTGGCCCAGTTCAGATCCCACTGGTGTTCGTTGAACGTCGTCCAGACCCATTTTCCAAGCTCTGGATAATAGGTGAAATTGCCCGGCGCGTTGTCGGGAAAGACCTCAACCAAGCCGCGCTCATAGGCTTGCGGCAGTTCGGGGCTGTCAAACATCAGGTAGTAGTCCTGATAGGCCGCATCGCCCGCCTTGGCGCGCATCGCCCAGTCATGTTCCTTGGCGGTGTGGTTCAGCACCATATCCACGCAAACCGAAATGCCCCGGCTTCGAAGCACTTCCGCAACCGCTTTGAAGTCCTCCATCGTGCCGTAGGCCGGGTTGATCGCGCCGTAGTCCATCACCGAATAGCCGCCGTCACTGTCGCCGGGGCGGGGCATCAGGCAGGGCATGAAATGCACATAATTGATGCCAAGGTCGGTCAGATAATCCAGCTTGTCCAAGACATCCTGCAGCCGCCCGGCAAAGCGGTCTATGTAGAAGACATAGCCCGCCATCTCCGGCCGCTGAAACCAGTCCGGTTCCAGATCACGCTGCAAATCCAATCGCTTAAGGTCGGCTGGCCGCTCTTTCCACGCGGCTTTCAGCATGGCCGCCAATGCGGTGCGGAAGGCGGCATAGCCGGGGTGGCGGGCATAAAGTGTGTCCAGCATCGGCCACAGATCAGGGGCAGACCGCTGCATCCGCAGATCAAAGATCAGATCGTCGGCTTTCGGTGCCTTGGCCATGATGCCCCCCCCCGGTCAGGATGATGCGCGCAGAATAAACATTCTAAAGCGCTTTGGGAAGAATTATCCGCGCCGCAGTATCAACCGCGTGCCAGGGCGTAGGCGGCGGCAGAGCCACAATAAATCGGCGGGGGCAAAGGCCACGCAGCCCGCCGTGGGGTGGCAAGGCCCGCGCCAGCGGTGCAAAAAGATGGCCGATCCGCGCCCCGGCGTGGCGTCGGGCGTGTTCCAATCGGTCAGCAGCACAAGGTCATACAGCCTGTCCGCCCGCCGCAGCGTCTCATGGCTGAAGGCATGGGGGGCGCGCACCTTTTGGTTATAGAGCGGGTCGCGGCTGTCGTCAGACCACAGGTCGCGCGGCCCGATCGGCACGGCCCAGGCGGCGGGCGCGGCCATCCGGTCGGCGCGGTACAGCATCCCGACGATCCGGTGCACGCCTTGCGGGCTTGCCCCGTCGCCTTCGCGCTTGGCATCGGCAGGAATGGTTCCGGTCCGGCCCAGCGTGCAGGGCAGCCGACGACCCGCAAACAGCGCGCCCATCGGCGTGATCAGCAGATCCCGCGCACTCATTTCAGGTGACCGGACTTTGCGGCTTTGGTCGCCAGATAGGCGGCGTTCTGCGGCGTTTGCCCGACGTGCAGCGGCACCCGCTCGGTCACCGCCACGCCACAGCTTTCCAGCATGGCGATCTTGCGCGGGTTGTTGGTCAGCAGCCGGACTGCAGAAAACCCCATGCGGCGCAAAATTTCGGCCCCGATGCGGAAATCGCGCTCATCATCTTCAAACCCAAGGCGGTGATTGGCCTCTACCGTGTCAAATCCCTGATCCTGCAAGGAATAGGCGCGCATCTTGTTGGCAAGCCCGATCCCGCGCCCCTCTTGGTTCAGGTAAAGCAACACGCCCGCACCCGCCTCGGCCATCTGGGCAAGGGCGGCGTGCAGTTGCGGGCCGCAGTCGCATTTCAAACTGCCCAGCACATCCCCGGTGAAACAAGCCGAATGCAGCCGCGTCAGCAAGGGTGCTGCGCGGTCGGGGCGGCCGATCTCAATGGCGTAATGTTCGGCCCCGCCATCATCGGGGCGAAAGATATGCACCCGCCCGGCGTCGCTGGCGGTCATCGGCAGGCGGGCGGAAATCACCGAGGTCAGCGGGGCAAGGCGGGCCAGCCCCTCACAATCGGTCAGGGTCAGCAGGGTCAGCCCCTGTGCGGCGGCAAAGCCGATCCCGTCGGGCAGGGGGGCCAGCAGCATCGCGGGCAGCAGTTGCGCCGATTTTGCCAGCGCCAGAGCCGCCCGATGCGCCCCCGCCGGCCCGTCGCGGCGCGAGGTCAGCGGCCCCTTCATCGGCACGCGCAGGTCATCCGCCGGGTCGGCCACCGCGCGCAGCCAGCGCAGGTCGGCCGCCTCCGGCACCGCAATGCGCGCCAGATCGCCGTCATAGGCGCGGGCTTTCAACGTCTCGGCGCGGCGTTGGGTCAGCGCCAGATCCAGCGGGCCAAGGCGGCGCATCTCGTCCAGACGCGCCGGGTCCAGCGTTTCCACTGCCAGCGCCAGCATCGACGCCCCGTCACCCGTCAGCACCACGGGCAAGCCGATCCGCAGATCGCCGCGTGCGCGGGCAAGCTTTTCGGGCAGGTTCGGGGCAAAACTCATGGCGATCTCCTTGGCCTTACATAGGCGGCGGGTGACGGAATTGAAACAAACTTGCGCCCAGCGACACGAGCGCGTGAGCCGATTGTTGCATATCTTGTCGGAACGGTGAGGCAGGCGCATCTCTGGCTCAAGACAATGACCCAATGCGATGGAGGCCCACATGGCAACGCTGCGGAAAATCCTTCTGGTGGACGACGACGACGATCTGCGCGAGGCGCTGAGCGAACAGTTGGTGATGACCGAAGATTTCGACGTGTTCGAAGGCCGCAACGGGGCTGAGGGCATGGAAAAGGCCAAGGCGGGGCTTTACGATCTGGTGATCCTTGATGTGGGTCTGCCCGACACCGATGGGCGTGAGCTGTGCCGCCGGATGCGCAAGGTCGGGGTGAAATGCCCGATCCTGATGCTGACCGGCCATGATTCCGATGCCGACACCATTCTGGGTCTGGATGCCGGCGCGAATGACTATGTGACCAAGCCGTTCAAGTTTCCGGTCCTTCTGGCCCGTATCCGAGCGCAATTGCGCCAGCATGAACAGTCCGAAGATGCGGTGTTCCAGCTTGGCCCGTATACGTTCAAGCCCGCGCTGAAGATGCTGGTCGACGTCAAGGACAAGAAGATTCGTCTGACGGAAAAGGAAACCAACATCCTGAAATTCCTTTACCGGGCGCAATCCGGTGTGGTGGCGCGCGATGTGCTGCTGCATGAGGTATGGGGTTATAACGCAGGGGTCACGACCCACACGTTGGAGACCCACATCTATCGCCTGCGGCAGAAGATAGAGAATGACCCGTCCAACGCCCGTTTGCTGGTGACGGAAAGCGGCGGCTACAAGCTGGTCGCCTAACGAAAACCGGGCCGATCCGGCCATATTGTTGACCGAATCAGCGCCCATATCTGTGAACATGCGGGATTGTTTCGACACTCTGCCGCGAAAGCTTCCCCTCGCCATGTCGGGGTTATGACATGGCACCTCCCTGTTGGACCTGGCCGGGCCGTGTGCCCGGCCTTTTTTTGCGCGCGGCCAAGGTGCGCCGCCCGGATGCGCGCCGATCAGGTCAGCCGCAGGCGCAACGCGGCATAGACCAACAACGTCCCGGCACAGCAGGCCGTCACCGCATACAGCAGATGCAGCGCGGGCACCGGGCCAAGCGTCGCTGCGGCCACCAGAATCCCGCCCGCAGCAAGGGATCCTGCCGCGCTTGGCCCCGTGCCAAAGAACCGAAACGCCGCGTTGACCCGCCCCAGCAGCGCATCCGGGATCGTGCGCTGCCGGTAGCTGACAGAGGCGATATTCCACAGCATGTTGCCAAAGGATTCCACAAACAGCAGGCCCGCGATCAGGGGTAAATTCGCGCTTAGCGCCATCGCTGCGGCGCATAGGGTGAACGCGCCAAGCCCCGCTATCAGCCCAAGGTTCGGCCCGATCCCCCGCAAGATCGCCGGGCCAAGCAGGCTGCCCGCAAATCCCCCCACCGCCTGCACGGCCAGCAATTGCCCATAGCCAAAGGCCGTCAACCCCAACACATCCTGCGCATAAAGCACCAAAAGCGCGTAAAACATCGCGCCGAGAAAGTTGAACGCCCCCAGCACCAACGCCAGACGGCGCAGCACGGCGTGCGACCAAAGCCAGCCCAAACCTTGCTTTAACGCGGGCAGAAACCGTTGCGGGGGTAGCGGCACGACCGGAGCCAGCCGGATCTGCGCCACCAGCCCAAAGCCCAGCGCCAGCAAGGCCGCCTCTGCCCCAAAGGGCAGGGCCACGGCAAAGCCGATCAGCAAGCCCGCAAGCGGCGGGCCGAAGAACTGCCCGGCCAACTGTTCGGTGCTCCAGATCAGGCCATTGGCTTGCTCCAGTTGTGCGGTGGCGACCAGATTGGGCAGGATCGTCTGTGCGGTATTGTCGCGCAACACCTCGGCCGCGCCCAACAGAAACGCCAAGCCCGCCAGAAGGTAGATCGCGACCCCCTCGGGCGGGGCCAGCGCCAAAGACACCACAGCCAGCATCAGCGCCAGCCGGGTCACATCGCAGACCAGCAAGATGTTGCGGCGGTTGAACCGGTCGCTGATGACCCCGGCGGGCAAGGACACAAGCAGCCAGGGCAAGTGCCGCGCCGCGCTGACAAGCCCGATCAGCAACGGGTCGCGCGTCAGCAGCGTGGCAAACCACGGCAAGGCCACGGCCAAAAGCCCGTCGCCAAGATTGGTAAAACCGGAAGCCGCGAACAACAGCCGGAAATTGCGGTTGCGCCAAAGGGATAGGTCAAACATGCCGCAGATTGGCCGGGCCGATTCAGCCGGTCAAGGGGGGTCTTGGTGCGTGTTTGCGGGCGCGTTCGGCGCACTCGTCGGGCCGTGCTCGCCTCCTGATTGTGGCGCAAAAGCCATGACCCCAGGCAATTTGTAGGACAACCGCGCGAAGCCGCACAAACCGTGCTATGTATACCGAACCTCCCTGTTGGACCTTAAGCCCGGTGCCGTTCTTGGTCCGGGCTTCTTTCTGCCCGCTTGAGGCGGCGGCAAGGGCGGATTAGGGTGGCGCTCCCTGTCAGGAGAAACGCCATGTCCTTCACCCTCGCCACCTGGAACATCAACTCGGTCCGTCTGCGCGAAGGGCTGGTGGCCCGGTTGCTGGCGGATGAGGCGCCCGATGTGCTTTGCCTGCAGGAATGCAAAAGCCCGGTTGAGAAAATCCCGTTGGAGCAATTTCAGGCGCTGGGCTACCGCTACATCGTGGCGCGCGGCCAAAAAGGCTATAACGGCGTGGCGATCCTGTCGAAGCTGCCGCTGATGGATGTGGGCGACAAGGATTTTGCCAAGCTCGGCCATGCGCGCCATGTGGCTGCACAGATGGAAAACGGGGTGACGATCCACAACTGCTATGTGCCCGCAGGCGGCGATATCCCCGACCGGACCCAGAACGAGAAATTCGGCCAAAAGTTGGATTACCTGACCGAGATGCGCGACCACTTCCATTGGGAACGCCCGGACCGTGCCATTCTGGTCGGCGATCTGAACATCGCACCGCGCGAAGATGATGTCTGGGATCACAAGGCCCTGCTGAAAATCGTCAGCCATACGCCGATCGAGGTGGAGCATTTCAACACCGTGATGGAGGCGGGCGGCTGGCAAGACGTGACCCGCAACAATATCCCCGAGGGCAAACTGTACAGCTGGTGGTCCTACCGCGCGGCAGATTGGAACGCGGCCGACAAGGGGCGGCGGCTGGATCATATCTGGTCGACGGGCGATATCGCGGCCTCGGCCCATGGCAGCCGCATCTTGCGCGACGTGCGCGGCTGGGAAGGGCCCAGCGACCATGTCCCGGTGTTCGCCACCTTCGATCTGTAACTAGCGCCCGCGCGTCCAGCCCGCGCCGCGCCGTGCCCGCACAGCCAAGGACACGGCGGCATAGGCGGCAAAGCCCAGTGGATCGCGCAACGCCCGCGCGGCCAAACCTTGCAGGCCCAGCCGCGCCTTGCCCTCGCGCCCGCGCAGGCCGGGGTACAGGCGGTCAATCTCGGCCACGCCCGCATCTTGGCGGCGGCGCACACGGGTCAGCGCGGCAAAGCCTTCGATCATCGGCCAAGCATAGGTGTCGGGCGTTTGCTCCCGCTCATCGGGGGCAAACTGCAAGCGCACAAACGTGTCGTCTGAGATGATTGTCGGGAACGCCCCCCAGCGCGCCCGCCCCGCCGCGTTCACCGCAAACAGCCCAAAGCCGGGGGCAATGGATTGCGCAAAGGGCAGGGTCTGCCAGAACCGCGCATAGGCCCGCGTCACCGCACTGCGCGCCCGCGGAATCTGCGGCGTTGCGGCGGCATAGCGCGGCATCCTCGCCAGACAAGGCCGCCACCAGCCCCGCCATAACGCCGGGGGATACGACGACATCGGCATCCAGATAGGCCCGCAGCCCGCCCGACGCCACCGCATCGCCCGCGTTCAGCGCGCCGGGCTTGCCGCCCTGCGCCCGTTCCAGCACCACCAGCCCCCAACCCGCCGCCGTGGCCGTGGCCGCAAAGCCCTGCGCCCGCAGCGCCGTGTCGTCGGTGCAGCCATTGGCGACCACGATCACCTCGGCCCCGCCCGGCACCGGGGCGCTGGCGAACAGCGCGCCCAGACAGGCGCCGATATAGGCCGCCTCATTCGACGCAGGGACGATCACGCTCAGCATGCGGCGCAGCCTTTGGCCAAAGCGTCCCAGCGCGGGTTGTCGTCATACAGGTCGCGCAGCGCGCCCCAAGACCCCCATTTGCCGGGGCGGTAGACATCGACAAAGGCGTTGAACGGCTCGGGCGACAGCAATTCCCACCCCGCCAGCAACTCTGCATAAAGCCTGCCCATCTCGGGGCTGTAGTTCAGCGCGGTGAAGAAATCGGTCAGTTCCGTGTCCTCCATCTGCGCGCCGTATCCCACCACATGGCTGCCGCCTTCATACATCATCAACCGCAGGCCCCGGTTGGCGGCGACGGTGGCGTGATAGGGCAGCGTCTCGGCCAGAACCTGCGCCAGACTGTCACTGGGATCACCCGAGACAGAGCCGTCGCGCAGCTCTTGCGCCGCCAGCCCAAAGGCCAGCGCATAGGGGGCAGCCGGGTCTGCCGCCTGCGATTGCGCCAGCCAGTCATGGATCATCGCCGCCTTGCCATCCGCCCCCAGCAGCGCGCTGAAATAGCCGGTGACCGCATAGGCGTCAAAGCTGTCGCCCGGTGCCGCCCGCCCCTCGGCCACGACCAGCGGCGCGTCGAGGATCTGCGCCTCCAGCCCCTGCCAGCCGGTCTGGGTGGCCATGATCCGCACCAGCCGCGCGGGATCATCGGCAAAGACCTGCGACCAGATCCCCATCACCTCGGCGGCGCGCAGCCCATAGAACTGCACCCATGTTTGATCCTGCCCCCAGCGCGCCTTGCCCTGTTCCTCGGCCCAGCGGGCTTGGGCGAATTGCCAGTTCCAGACCTCATTGGAATATTCCACCAGCGCGATCCGCCCCGGTGCAAGCCCGTCATGGGCGATCTGCGCCAAATCGTGGACCAAGCCGTCCTCGGCCAGATGCGGCAGGGTGAACCACGGGTCCGCGCCCAGCTCATTGGCCAGCGCCACCATCACCTCCATCGGCACGCCGACGCGCGCCCAAGTCACATCGGCGGGCTTGGGGCGGTCGGCGGCGCGGGCCAGCGGGCTGTCGTTGGTGGCCATCCAATCCATGAACCGGATCGCCTTTACCCCGCGCAGCCGGGCCAACCAGTCGGGGTTGAACAACTGGCCCGCAGCCAAGGCGGCGGCCCGGTCTTGCCGCACCACCACGATGTCGCGGATCGGGTCGGCAGGATCAATCGCGGCCAGCGTCAGGATCACCGCGCCCTCGCCGGGGGTATAGTCGAACACCAGCCGCCCCGGCACCGCCTCGGCCACAGCGGCGCGGCCTGAGATCTCTAACGTGCCGTTGCCCGAATAGGTCAGCAGATAGCGCCCCGCCACGCCGCCCGCCGTTTCCGGCAGGTCAGTCAGGATCAGCGTGGCGATGCCCGACAGTTCCGGCGGCATCCCTTTGGGCCAGCCGTTGGCATCCAGATAGCCCTTGGCGGCAAGGTCGTCATAACTCCACCCGCCCCACTGACCGGGCAAATGGCCAACCCAAGGCCGGGCGGTCTTCATCAGGTCCAGAAAGGGTTGCTGCACAGACCAGTCATTCACCCCCGCCAACCCCATCGCGAGGTTGGGGTTGGTGATCGGTGCAAAAACGGGCGAAGGGCTGGGGGCGACGACGGGCGCCTCAACCGGCGCTGCAACCTCGGCCACGTCGGGTGCTGTTACAGAGGGCAGGGCGGACGGGGCGGGCAGGGCGGACGGGGCGGGCACAAAGCCCTGCACCGCCGCAAAGGCGACGTCTTGCAGCGCGCGGGCCTGCGCGTCGGTGATCACCGCATCCCGGCTTGGCCACGCGCGGGTCAGCTTGGCGGGCACCCCCACCGGGCTTTTGCCGCTGATCGCCGCAGCATTGACCAGCGCCAGAAAATACAGCCCCTTGCCGTTCAGATGGATGTCATCGGCGAAGACCTCGCGCAGCGTGCCAAGCCCCGGCACCTTACCCGCGGCAATCGCATCGTCCAGCGCGGCCATTGCCTGACCCGCCGGGATCAGCGTTACCGCCACCCCCGCCGTCTCTGATGCCTGCGCCGCTGCCGCCTCCCACAGGGGCAGGTCTTTGACCAGACGCTCACGCCAGGGCAGGCCCGCGTCGGGGTCGCCTTCAATCACCATACCGGGGCCAGAGGCAAGGCTCGGCCAGGTTTCCAGCAAGAACACCCGCAGCTCTGGCCGCGCCTCTGCGCCAAGGCTGGCAAAGGCGGCGATCCGCCCGGCGGTGTCGGCCCATTGCACCGCCCCGGCGATCGGCTGGGCCTCGGTCAGGATCAGCACATCCGCCGCCCCTGCTGCCAACCGCGCGCGCGCGTCCACGCCTTCGGCCTCGGACGAATGGTCCCAGTTGTAGGCCAGTGTTGCCCCGTTGATCACCTGTGCCTCAACGGCGGTCGGCTCTCCCATCTGCTTTAGTGCGGCCTGCACCAAAGGCGGCAGGTCCGGGCCGATCAGGCTGTGCCCGACAAACAAGATCTCTGCCAGCACCGAAAACACGCCCATTCACACCGCTCCGACCGATTGCCGCGCCAGAATAGCCGGGCGGGGCGCAACTGGCCACAGGCCGCAGCACGGGTGGGCCGCAGATGGGGGGGCAACAATCCGGTGGGTGACACAAACGCCGCGGCAACCACTGGCCAAGCGCGCGTGATCTGGTATCAGTGCGCCGACCGCAAGGAGGCCAACATGACACATCTGTGGGTACGCGCCGAACAGCGCCCGAACGAAGAACGCGTCGGATTGACGCCCCAAGGGGCTGCGGCGCTGATCGCGGCAGGCATCCGCGTTTCTGTCGAGCAAAGCTCGGTCCGCGCCTTGCCGATTGACGGCTACCGCGCGGCGGGTTGCGAGATCGTGGCCGAAAACCTTTGGCCCAAGGCCCCGGCAGATGCGATCATCTTTGGGCTGAAAGAGTTGCCCGAAGACGGCACCCCCCTGACCCATCGCCACATCATGTTCGGCCATGCCTTCAAGGGCCAGCCTGCCGGGCAGGTGCTGCTCAAGCGGTTCAAGGCCGGGGGCGGCACGCTCTATGATCTGGAATATCTGGTGGACGATTCCGGGCGCCGGGTCGCGGCCTTCGGGTACTGGGCGGGCTATGCGGGGGCCGCATTGGCGCTGAAATGCTGGGCGGCGCAACAAAACGGCGGGCTTGCCGGGGCGGTGGGCCGCTATCCGGGCAAAGAGGCGTTGCTGGCCGATCTTGCGCGCGACTGTGACGGCTTGGGCCGCCCCTCGGCGCTGATCATCGGTGCGTTGGGCCGGGTTGGCACCGGGGCTGCGGATCTGTGCGGCGCGATGGGCGTGGCTGTGACCAAATGGGACATGGCCGAAACCGCCAGCGGCGGCCCGTTCCCCGAAGTGCTTCAGCATGAGATTTTCCTTAACTGCATCCTCGCGCGTCCCGGCTGCCCGGTCTTTGTGCCCGCCAGCGCCAAAACCGATGCGCGCAAGCTGACGGTGATCGGCGATATCGCCTGCGATCCGACCTCGGATTTCTCACCGGTCAAGGTTTACGATCAGGCAACGGATTGGGCCGCCCCGGCGCTGCGCGTCCATGATGCGCCGCCGCTGGATGTGACCGCAATTGACAACCTGCCCTCGCTGCTGCCGGTGGAAAGCAGTGAGGATTACGCGGCCCAGTTGTTGCCCTCGCTGCTGACGCTGACCGGGTTGGACACGGGCGTCTGGGGCCGCGCGCAGGCCGACTTCCGCCAGCACGTCGCAAAGGTCTAGGCGCTTGGGCGCAGAGTTCAGGAATTAATGCGTCGCGGCCCGCAAGGCCGCACGCCAAGCGGATGAGGGAGAGACACATGACGATTCATTGGTGCGGAACAGGCCTGTCTTCGGGGCCGGGGTTGCGGCGTCTGATTGAGGGCGGCCACAAGGTCGTGGTGTGGAACCGCACCGTGGACAAAGCGCGCGAAGTGGTGGGCGATCTGACCTCCGACATCCGCGCCTATAGCCTTGAGGCGCTGAGCGCCGCCCTTGCCCCCGGCGATCTGGCGATCTCCATGTTGCCCGGCGATCAGCACGTGGGCATCGCCAAGGCCTGCCTGGACGCGGGCGCGCATTTCGTGTCGTCGTCCTATATTGCACCCGAGATGCGCGCGTTGGATGAGGCGTTCCGCGCCAAAGGGCTGGTGTCCATCAACGAGGTCGGGCTGGACCCCGGCATCGACCACCTGATGGCCCATGACCTTGTTGCGCGCTACCGGGCCTCCAAGGCCTATGACGCCAGCAATGTGCTGTCGTTTTCGTCCTATTGCGGGGGCGTGCCGAAGATCCCGAACCCGTTCCGCTATAAGTTCAGCTGGGCCCCCGCAGGGGTGCTCAAGGCGCTGCGCTCGCCGTCGCGGTCGCTGCGGAACTTTTCGGAACTGCGCGTGGCGCGGCCTTGGGATGCGATCACCCGCTATGACGCGCCCCTGCCCAGCCCGGAAAGCTTTGAGGTCTACCCCAACCGCGACAGCTATCCTTTCATCGAAGACTACCGCTTTGATCCGGAATGGAAGCTGCGCGATTTCGTGCGCGGCACGATTCGCCTGAACGGCTGGGCCGAGGCTTGGGGGCCGCTCTTTGCCGAGATTGAGGCGCTGGAGGGTTCAACCCCCGCCGAGATCGACGCCGCCCTGACCGCCCGCGCCAACGCGCTGCTGAAGGAGAACTCTTACGCGCCCGGAGAGCCGGACCGCGTGGTGCTGTTCGTGTCCTTGCAGGCGGAACGCGACGGGCGGGTTGTGTTCCATGAGACATGGGCGATGGACGCCTGGGGCGATGCGCGCGGCACGGCGATGGGGCGGCTTGTGTCGATCCCGGTGTCTTTGGCGGTGGAATCGGTGCTGGCCCGCGAAATCCCGGTTGGCGTGCACGCGGCCCCGCATGACCCCAAGCTGGTGACGCGCTGGCTGGCCGAAGTGGCCCGGCTGTCGCAATACCTGCAGCGCGTCGAACATCTGGACTGACAGTCAGACGGCGGGGCCGTGGGGCAGGGCATCGAGCCCCGCCCCACGGCGTTGCCACAGGCCCCGCACCCGACACGCGCGCGAAACCCGGTTAGCAGAGTTTTGCCGGTGATGCGCGCGGGCGGCCACTGCAAGCGTGACTCAAGGCTGGCCCATCGTTCACACTTGGGTCGCGCACGGGTGACAGAGGGCGGCGGCCTCGCTAGGGTAGGCGCGACAGGCCCCGCAGAGGGCCGTCGCAGCAGTGAGGCAGAGCGTGAAGCAGGGCGGATCACAACAGGCATGACCCAAGGCGGCGAGACCAGTTCTGCTGCTGACGGGCTGACCGTCGGCAAGCCCCGGCGCTTTGCGACGCTTGGCAACCGGTTTGCGGTCTGGCGCGCGGCGCGCGGGCGGGCCACGACCCGCTTTGTCGGTCAGCCAGAACCACGTTCCATCGGGCTGTTCGCCCGTGGGCGGCAGTTGGTGGCGGGCAATTACCAATTCGCCGGTTTGGTGATCCGTGAGCCGGACCTGGGCCTGTGGGAGGTCGCCGCCGCCCATCCGCAACTGGCCGCCGAGGCGCAGGGCTTTTTGTGGCTGGATGATCTGGCCGCCTTGGGCGATCACGCGGCGCGCAACCGGGCGCAGGAATGGGTTTGGGGCTGGATTGCGGCCTATGGGCAAGGGCAGGGCCCCGGCTGGACCCCTGATCTGACAGGGCGGCGGTTGATCCGCTGTATCAACCACGCCTTGTTCTTGTTGTCGGGCAAGGACCGTGCCGAAAGCGATGCGTATTTCCGGCAATTGACCATCCACACACTGTTTCTTGCGCGGCGCTGGCGTCATGCCGCCCCCGGTCTGCCCCGGTTTGAGGCGCTGACCGGGTTGGTGTCGGCCTCGCTTGCCCTGTCGGGGATGGAGCGGCATGCCAAGGCCGCTGTCATCGCCCTTGGCGACGAATGCACGCGCGAGATTGACGCCCAAGGCGGCATCCCCACCCGCAATCCCGCAGAATTGCTGGAGGTGTTCACCCTGCTGACCTGGGCCGAGCGGGCGCTGTCAGAGGCCGGGCAGCGCCCGCCGCCCGCGTTGGTGGCCGCCCTTCAGCGCATTGCACCGACCCTGCGGGCGCTGCGCCATTCGGATGGCGGTCTGGCGCGGTTTCACGGCGGCGGGCGCGGGATGGAGGGGCGGCTGGATCAGGCGCTGGCGCTGTCGGGGGTCAAGCCGCAACCGGTCAGTGGCGATCTGGCGATGGGCTTTGCCCGGTTGCAAGGCGGGCGCAGTTCGGTGGTGGTCGATGCCGCCGCCCCGCCCGACGGCGCGGCGGGGCGCTCGGCCCATGCCTCTACCCTTGCGTTTGAGCTGACCTCGGGGCGGCGGCCGCTTATCGTGTCCTGTGGCTCTGGCGCGCCGTTTGGTGCGGATTGGTGGCGGGCGGGGCGGGCCACGGCCTCGCACTCAACCGTGGCGGTGGATGGGTTTTCGTCGTCGCGGCTTGACCTCGCGGGGGAATACCTGATCGACCGCGCGCAGGTGACGCTGCTGCGCCAAGGCAACAGCGAGGACGGCGCGCATCTTGTCTTGTCGCACAACGGCTGGTCTGCGACGCACGGGCTGGCCCATGTGCGCGAACTGACCTTGTCAGAGGACGGGCGCTGGCTGACGGGCGTGGACAAGCTGGCCGCAATCACCCCGGCACAGCGGCAGCAATTCGAACAGCTGATGACCCAAGGCCGGCTTGAAGGAGTCAGATTCGCCCTGCGCTTTCATCTGCATCCCGATGTGGATGCCGCGCTGGACCTTGGCGGCACCGCGATTTCACTTGCCTTGAAAAGCGGCGAAATCTGGGTGTTTCGGCACAATAGCAAGGCAGCGCTTTCGCTTACCCCTTCGGTCTATCTGGAAAAGACCCGCCTGAAGCCGCGCCCAAGCCAGCAGATCGTGCTTTCTGGTCGCGCAATGGATCTGGAGACGGCTGTGGGCTGGACCTTGGCGAAGGCGCAGGATACTCCGCGTGCCATCCGCGACCTTGGACGGGATGACATGCCGGTTCCGGGTTGAGCACTTCTCATCTGCGAAGGGACCCCGCATGACCAACCTCGTCCCCGTCGGCCGCGCGCTGATTTCGGTTTCTGATAAATCCGGCATTCTGGACCTTGCGAGGGGCTTGGCCGCGCAGGGGGTCGAACTGATCTCAACCGGGGGCACCGCGATGATGCTGCGCACCGCAGGGCTGTCCGTGCGCGATGTGGCCGAGGTAACCGGCTTTCCCGAGATGATGGACGGGCGGGTGAAAACGCTGCACCCAAATGTGCACGGTGGCCTGCTGGCCCTGCGCGACGATGACGAGCATCTGCTGGCGATGGCCGCCCATGGGATAGAGCCGATCGACCTGTTGATCGTGAATCTTTACCCGTTCTCGGAAACCGTCGCCAAAGGCGCGGATTATGACACCTGCATCGAGAATATCGACATTGGCGGCCCGGCGATGATCCGTGCGGCGGCCAAGAACCACCGCTTTGTCGCCGTCGTGACCGATCCGGCCGATTACACCTGCCTGCTGGACCAGATGAAGGCGCAAGGTGGGGCCACCAGCCTTGCCTTCCGCCAAAAGCGGGCGCAGGCCGCTTATGCCATGACCGCCGCCTATGACACGGCCGTCTCCACCTGGATGGCCGCGCAACTGGGCGAACGCAGCCCGCGCCACCGCGCCTTTGCGGGCAAGCTTGCCCAAGGTCTGCGCTATGGCGAGAATCCGCATCAGGCCGCCGCATTCTATACCGACGGCAGCCACCGCGAAGGCGTGTCCACCGCCCACCAGTGGCAGGGCAAAGAGCTGTCCTACAACAACATCAACGACACTGACGCCGCCTTTGAACTGGTGGCCGAGTTTGCCGAGGCGGGCCCGACCTGCGCGATCATCAAACACGCCAACCCCTGCGGCGTCGGGCAGGCCGCCACGCTGAAAGAAGCCTACCTGCGCGCCTATGTCTGCGATCAGACCTCGGCCTTTGGCGGGATCGTGGCGCTGAACCAGCCTTTGGATGCCGAAACGGCGGAAGAGATCGTCAAGATCTTCACCGAAGTCGTCATCGCCCCCGGTGCCAGCGAGGCGGCAAAGGCGATCTTTGCCAGCAAGAAAAACCTGCGTCTGCTGACCACCAAGGGCCTGCCAGACCCGAAATCGCCGGGGCTCGCCTTTAAGCAGGTCGCGGGCGGGTTTCTGGTGCAAGACCGCGACAACGGCGCACTGGTTGAGACAGAGTTGCAGGTCGTGACCAAACGCGCGCCCACCGCCGCCGAACTGGCGGACCTGTTGTTCGCTTGGAAAGTCGCCAAACACGTCAAGTCCAACGCCATCGTCTACGTCAAGGACGGCGCGACCGTGGGCGTGGGTGCAGGCCAGATGAGCCGCGTTGACAGCACCCGCATCGCTGCCCGCAAAGCCGCGGATATGGCCGAGGTGCTGGACCTGCCGCAAAGCCCGACCATCGGCTCTGTCGTGGCGTCCGATGCGTTCTTTCCCTTTGCCGACGGGTTGGAAACCGCTGCCGCCGCCGGGGCCACCGCCGTTATCCAGCCCGGAGGCTCGATGCGCGACGATGAGGTGATTGCCGCCGCAGATGCCCGTGGGCTGGCGATGGTCTTTACCGGCCAACGGCATTTCCGGCACTAGGATGCGGTTGCTTGCCCTTACCGCTGCGGCAACACTGGCGCTGGATCAGGCGACAAAATGGCTGGTCGTGCAGGCGCTTGACCTGATCTCACGCGGTGAGATCGACGTGATTCCGCCCTTGCTTAACTTTCGGATGGCGTGGAACCGGGGCGTCAACTTTGGCCTCTTCGCCCAAGACAGCGATGTGACGCGCTGGGCGCTGATTGCGGTGGCGCTGGTGATCTCGGTCTGGGTGGTGGTTTGGGTGCACCGCGACCAACCCCGCCGCTGGATGCAGATTTCGGCGGGGCTTTTGGTTGGCGGCGCGCTGGGAAACGTGCTGGACCGCATTGTTTACGGCGCCGTGGCAGATTTTCTGAACATGTCCTGCTGCGGGATCGAGAACCCGTTTGCCTTTAACGTGGCCGATGTGGCGATATTTGCCGGGGCAATCGGGCTTGTGGCCTTTGCCGGGCCGCATAAACCCGCCGGGCCAAAGCGCAAAACCGCCGCCCCGACGGCATCAAAGCGGCGAAAGACCCCGTGACGTGACGCAACTGATAGGCTAAGACGACGGAGAAGGCAGGTTTTGGAGGCTGGCATGCACAAAGCGAAGGTGGTTCTCGCACTTGCGGGTGCGGCGCTGCTGGCGCTGGCGGGCTGCGGTGGATCGGGCAAAGAACCGATCCTGATGAACGTGCGGTCCGAAACCAACGGGCCGGACGAATTCTCAATCCTTCCGCCTAAAGCCTTGGAAATGCCCGAAGATTTGACGGCGCTGCCCGAGCCGACGCTTGGCGGTGCCAACCGGACCGACCCGCAGCCGAATGAGGATGCGATTGTGGCGCTGGGTGGCAAACCCAATACCACGGGGGCGATTCCTGCGGGCGACGGCGGGCTTTACAACTACGCCACGCGCAAAGGTGTCACGCCGGGGATTCGCCAAACCCTCGCGGCCGAAGACCTTACCTATCGCCGCAAGCACAATGGCCGGGTGCTGGAACGTCTGTTTGACGTGAACGTCTACTTCAAGGCTTACCGCAAGATGGCGCTGGACCAGCAGGCCGAGCTGGAGCGTTGGCGCCGGGCCGGGGCCCGCACGCCATCCGCGCCCCCGCGCGCCGCAGGCGATTGATCGCGCGCACAAGGCTGAATCCGCTCACATTCTCGCGCGTTCAGCGCGAGGGGGTTGCACCTCTGCCCGGGGCGGTTAGCTTGCGCCAACCCGATTGCAAAGGAATGCCCCATGCGCCGCAGTCTTGCCAACCTCACCTTGCGCGGCCCCACCTTGCGCGGCCCCACCTTACGCAGACTGACCGTCGGTTTGGCTGGCCTGTTGATCAGCGCCACCACCTCGCTTGCCGATGATGTGACCACGTTCAAGCTTTCAAACGGGCTGGATGTGGTGGTGATCGAAGACCACCGCGCCCCGGTGGTTGTGCAAATGGTCTGGTATCGGATCGGCGCAGCCGACGAACCCGCCGGCCATTCCGGCATCGCGCATTTCTTTGAACACCTGATGTTCCAAGGCACCAAAACCCTCGGCGCGGGCCAGTTCTCGGCCCTGATTGAGGCGCAGGGCGGCGATGGCAACGCCTTTACCACATGGGACAACACGGCCTATTTCCAGCGCATCGCCGCTGACCGGCTTGATCTGGTGATGGGTCTGGAAGCTGACCGGATGCGCAACCTCGACCTGTCGGTCAAGAACGTCGAAACCGAACGCGAGGTGATTCTGGCCGAACGGAATGAGCGGACCGACAGCGACCCGTCGGCCTTGCTGAACGAACAGATGACGGCGGCACAGTTTCTGAACCACCCTTACGGCGTGCCGGTGATCGGCTGGCGGCAAGAGATCGAAGGGCTGACCCGTGACGATGCGTTAGCCTTTTACCGCGCCAACTATGCCCCCAACAACGCCATCCTGATCGTTGCGGGCGATGTCGACCCGCAAGAGGTGCTGGCGCTGGCCAAAAAGAACTATGGCCCGGTCGAACCCTCTGCCGATCTGAAACCGCGTCTGCGCCCGCAAGAACCGCCACAACTGGCCGAGCGGCGCATCGTGATGGCGGATGAGCGGGTGTCCGAACCCTATATCGTGCGCAGCTATCTGGCCGCTGAACGCAACCCCGGCGACCAGAAAGAGGCCGCCGCGCTGACAATTCTGGCCGAGCTGCTGGGCGGCAATCCGACCAACTCGGTCTTTGCGCGGGACTTGCAGTTTGGCCGCAAACTCGCGGTTTGGTCGGCGGCGTTCTACGATGGCACGACGGTCGATCCGCAGACCTTTGGCGTCTATGTCGCCCCCGTGCCGGGCGTCAGCCTTGCCGATGCCGAAACCGCGTTGGATGAGGTGATCGCCACTTTCCTGAAAGACGGTGTGAACCCCGAAGACTTTGCCCGCATCAAGACCCAGATCCGCGCGGCCCAGATCTACGCCCGCGACGACGCCAGCGGCCTTGCCCGCGTCTACGGTGAGGCTCTGTCGGTCGGCCTGTCAGTGCAGGATGTGCAAGACTGGCCAAAAGTGCTGGATGCCGTGACCGAGGCCGACGTCATGGCCGCAGCGGTCAAGGTGCTGGACAAGAAACACGCCGTAACCGGCTGGCTTACCCAACCCGAGGAGGCGGCAGAATGATGTTTCGCGCAGCACTTTTTCTGCTTTGCCTCGCACTTCCCGCGCAGGCCGAGATTGCCATTCAGCAAGTCACCTCCCCCGGTGGCATCAAGGCGTGGCTGGTTGAGGATCATGGCATCCCCTTCACCGCACTCAGCGTCCGCTTTCAGGGCGGCACTTCGCTGGATGCGCCGGACAAGCGCGGGGCCGTCAACCTGATGACCGCGCTGATCGAAGAGGGCGCGGGCGCGATGGATGCCCAAGGCTTTGCCAATGCCCGCGATGGGCTGGCGGCCTCTTTCAGCTTCGGTTCGGATCTTGACGGGGTGTCGGTGTCGGCCCGGTTCCTGACCGAAAACCGCGACCAAGCCGTGTCCTTGCTGCGTGAGGCGCTGATCAACCCGCGCTTTGACCAGGACGCGGTGGACCGGGTGCGCGGGCAGGTGATGGCCAACCTGCGCTCGGGCGAAAAAGATCCCGGCACCCTTGCTCAGCGCGCCTACAACGCCCGCGCCTTTGGCGATCACCCCTACGGCAGCTCTGGTGATGGCACGATGGACAGCGTGACCGCGCTGACCCGCGATGACATGCTGGCCGCGCATAAGGGGGCCTTGGCGCGCGACCGCGTCTTTGTGGCGGCGGCGGGCGACATCTCGCCCGAAGATCTGGGCAAGCTGCTGGACCGGGTGCTGGGTGACTTGCCCGCCACGGGGGCGGCCCTGCCCGCCGATGCCGTGCTGAACGACAAGGGCGGGCTGCATATCCAGACCTTCCCCGGCCCGCAAACCGTGGTGCTGTTCGGCCAAAAGGGGCTGAAGTTCGACGATCCGGACTACTTTCCGGCGGTTTTGCTGAACGAAATCCTTGGCGGCGGGCGCTTTTCGGCGCGGCTGATGACAGAGGTGCGCGAAAAACGCGGGCTGACCTATGGCATCGGCACCGGGCTTGCCAGCTATGACCACGCGCAGGTGCTGATGGGTCAGTTCGCTGCCGCCAACGAAAAGGTCGCCGAGGCCATCGGGGTGGTCAAGGACCAATGGGCCAAGGTTGCCGCCGAAGGGGTGACGCAGGCTGAACTTGACGCGGCCAAGACCTACATGACCGGCGCCTACCCGCTGCGCTTTGATGGCAACGACACCATCGCCTCTATCCTTGTCGGAATGCAGGTCATGGGCCTGCCGTCCGATTACCCCAAAACCCGCAACCAGCGGGTCGAGGCGGTGACGCTGGCCGATGTCAAGCGGGTTGCGGGCACGCTGCTGCAACCGGATCATCTGTTCTTCGAAGTGGTGGGTGAACCCAAGGATCTGACCGCCACGGAATAAGCCGGCGCGCTGGTCCGAAACGGGAACATTTGCTTTCCCGAATCTGGCCCGCCTGCTACAGATGGGGGCATGACCGCACCTGCCCCCAAGATAACGGCTTTGGCCGCCCCCCCAGTGATCCGCCCCTTGGATGAGGCGGCGATCAACCGCATCGCGGCGGGTGAGGTGGTCGAACGCCCCGCCTCTGCCGTCAAGGAACTGGTGGAAAACGCGCTGGACGCAGGCGCGCGGCGCATTTCGGTGGATTTTGCGTCGGGCGGCAAGGCGTTGATCCGCGTGACCGATGACGGCTGCGGCATGGCCGCCTCGGATCTGCCGCTGGCCGTGGCGCGGCATGCGACCTCCAAGATCGACGGATCAGACCTGCTGAACATCCGCTCCTTTGGCTTTCGCGGTGAGGCGCTGGCGAGCTTGGGGGCGGTCGGGCGGCTGGTGATCACCTCACGCGCGGCGGGGCAGGACGGGGCGCAACTGACGGTCACCGGTGGGCGCATGGCAGGCCCGCGCCCGGCGGCGCTGTCGGGCGGCACCGTGGTGGAACTGCGCGACCTGTTCTACGCCACGCCCGCGCGGCTTAAATTCCTGCGCTCGGACCGGGCCGAGGCACAGGCGATCACCGACGTGATCCGCCGTCTGTCTATGGCCGAACCGGAGGTCGGCTTTACCCTGTCCGAGGTGGCCGAGGGCGAGGCCCCCCGCGTGATCTTTCGGGCCGATCCGCAGACGGGCGATCTGTTTTCCGCGCTGCACGGGCGACTTGGCTCTGTCCTTGGGCGTGAGTTTATTGAAAACGCCCTGCCGGTGGATGTGGAACGCGACGGCATGCGCCTGACGGGCTTTGCCGCGCTGCCCACCTATTCGCGCGGCACCTCTGTGCAGCAGTTCGTGTTCGTGAACGGGCGACCCGTGCTGGACCGGATGCTTTTGGGCGCGTTGCGGGTGGCCTATTTCGACTTTCTGTCGCGCGACCGTCACCCGGCCGCCGTGCTGAACCTGATCTGCGATCCCGAACGTGTGGACGTCAACGTGCACCCCGCGAAATCCGAGGTGCGCTTTCGCGAACCCGAGGCGGCGCGCAGCCTGATCATCACCGGCCTGCGCAGTGCCTTGTCGGCGGCGGGCCACAGGGCGAGTTCCACTGTGGGCGATGCCACCCTTGCCGCCCTGCGCCCGGAGGGCGGTCTGGCGCCGCGCATCTACCAGATGGACCGCGCCTCGCAGCCCAACCTGACCCGCGCGACCCTGTGGCAAAGCCCGGGTGCGGCCCCACCCCCCGGCTTTGCCCCACCCCCCGGCTTTACAGAAGCCCCCCATGCCCGCATGGACGCCTCCCCGCTGGCTGATGACGAAAACCACCCGCTTGGCGCGGCGCGCGCGCAGGTCCACGAAAACTACATCATCGCGCAAACGGCCACGGGGATGGTGATCGTCGATCAACACGCGGCCCATGAACGGCTGGTTTATGAGCGGCTCAAGCGCCAGATGGCCGAGACGGGCATCACCGCCCAAGCCCTGCTGATCCCCGAAATCGTCGATCTGTCACCCGGCGATGCCACCCGCCTGCTGGACGCCGCCGCCGACCTTGCCCGGCTTGGGCTGACCATCGAACCGTTCGGCGGCTCTGCCATTGCCGTGCGTGAGACGCCTGCGATCTTGGGTCAGGTCTCGGCAGCGGCGCTTGTCCGCGATGTGCTGGATGAGCTGACCGAGTCTGGCCACAGCCAAAGCCTTCAGGCCCGGATGGAGGCGATCTTGTCCCGCATGGCCTGCCACGGCTCCATCCGTTCCGGTCGCCAGATGCGCCCCGAAGAGATGAACGCCCTGCTGCGCGAGATGGAGGCGACCCCCCATTCCGGCCAATGCAACCACGGGCGGCCGACCTATGTGGAACTGAAACTCCACGATATCGAAAGGCTGTTCGGCAGACGATGATCACCTTGTTCGGCTATAGCTATGCGTGGAACGCGCCCGAGGTGCTTGTCATTGCGGGCCTGATCGCGGTCGTGTTGGGCACGCTTTTGTTGATCCTGCGCAGTGCCGGGCGCTCGGCCCGCGCGACCGAACCACTGTTGCGCGAAATGGGCTGGCTGGGCCAGCGCGTGCAGGCGTTGGGTGACGGGCAGGAACGGCTGGCGGGCGGCTTGCACCATGTCAGCGAAAACCAGACCCACAGCCAGACCGCCATGCTGCAACTGATGGAAAAGCGTCTGGCCGAGGTGCAGCGCAGCATGGGGGAAAGCCTGAACGGCACCGCCACCCGCACGGCGCACTCCTTGGGCGAATTGCAGCAGCGGCTGGCCACCATCGACAAGGCGCAGGCCAACATCGAAAAACTGTCCGGCAACGTGCTGAACCTGCAAGACATTCTGGCCAACAAACAGGCCCGAGGCGCTTTTGGCGAAATCCAGTTGAACGACATCGTGCAAAAGGCTTTACCCGCAGATGCCTATACGATGCAGGCCACGCTTTCGAACGGCAAGCGGGCCGATTGCCTGATCCACCTGCCCAACCCGCCCGGCCCCATCGTCATCGACGCGAAATTCCCGCTGGAGGCCTATGAGGCCCTGCGCCGCGCCGACACCCCCCGCGCCGTGACCGAGGCGCAGGCCCAACTGCGCGCCGCCGTCCGCGTGCATATCAAGGCGATCTCGGAGAAATACATCCTCGATGGTGAAACCGCCGACGGTGCTTTGATGTTCCTTCCGTCTGAGGCGGTCTATGCCGAGTTGCACGCCAACTTTCCCGAAGTGGTGCGCGATGGCTTTACCGCCCGCGTCTGGATCGTGTCGCCCACCACCTGCATGGCGACGCTGAACACCATGCGCGCCGTGCTCAAGGACGCGCGGATGCGCGAACAGGCGGGGGCGATCCGGTCTACCTTGCGCCAGTTGCACCGCGATGTGGAACTGGTGGTTGAGCGGGTAGAGAAACTCTCCACCCATTTCCATCAGGCGCGCGGCGATCTGGAAGGCATAACCACCGCCGCCGAACGCGCGGGCAAACGCGCCGCCCGGCTGGATAACTTCGATTTTGAGGAACTTCCCCCCGCCACGCCCGCGGCCCTTGTTGGCCCCACGGCTGCGGAATGATCCGCCACCTGACCCCCGCCGATTACCGCACGATGCCTTGGGCTAATGGCAAAGGCACCACGGTTGAAATGCTGCGCGTGGAAGAGGCGGGCGCGCTCAAATGGCGGCTGTCGCGCGCCTCGGTGGCGGAAGACGGTGATTTTTCGGTGCTGGCGGGGGTTGAGCGGAACCTGACCGTCATCTCTGGTCCGGGCTTTGATCTGGAGGGGCAGGGCCTGCACCTGCCCGCCCGCCCCTTTGCGCCGGTGGCCTTTGCCGGCGACCAACCCATCCGCGCGACGGGGGTCTTTGCCCCCTCGGATGATTTCAACGTGATGACTGCGCGCGGCCTGCCTCTGCCGCAGGTCGCGGTTATAAGGGGTGAGGTGGTTTTGCCCCCCGGCCCCACGCTGGCGCTGTTTGCGCTGACGGCAGGGCAGGTTAACGGGGCCGCAGTCGGGGTCTATGACCTGATCCTGACAGAGGCAGCCCTCCACCTGCACGGCCATGCTATCGCCGTGCGGCTGTTCGGCTAACGCCTCAGATCCGGAACAGGGGCTGCAAAAGCCGCGGCAAAAACGCTGTAAAGCGCAGCGGCGCATCGGTTGCGGCAAGGCAGATGCAATCCATCCCCATCTCGGCCACGGGCGTATGCTCCAACTCTTCGGTGGCGATCTCCAGATCGCCCGGCCCAAAGCGGTCGGTCGCATCCCGGAACGCGCCTTGCAAGACCAGCGTCAATTCGGTGCCGCGGTGGCCGTGGTCAGGCACGGCTTGCCCGGCGGGGATATACAGCAGACGCGCCGAGGCCCCCTTTGAGGTCGGCAGGATCGCTTGACGCACCCCCATACCCAAAGGCCGCCAACGAACAGAATCCAACCCGCCCCCCACATAGCCCGCCAAAGGTCCGGGGAAGGGGCCGCTGCGATGCGGGGCGGGGGGTGGGGCAGGCTCCGCCCGGTCCAGACGTGCCAGACAGGCCTCATAGCTGCCCTTGGACAGGGTAACCTCCGGCTCGCGCTCGACCATCGCGCCGCCCAAAGCCTCATAGCTGCCCAGACGGGCGCGGCATTCGTCGCAGAGCGAGACATGGGTGGCGACGACAAGGCTGAACGCCTCGGGCAAAGAGCCCGCCGTGTAGGCGATCAGCAAGGCGTCGGAAAGGTGGTGTCGAATGGTCATAATTGCCTCAGGTCATTTTGTGGCGTAGCCGATCAAGGGCCAGTCTTATCCGCGACTTGATGGTGCCAAGTGGCAACCCCGTCTCGGCGGCGATTTCGCTATGGGTCAGATCGCCGTAATAGGCCCGCTCGATCAGAGCGCGTTGTTTTTCGGGCAGGTCGGCCAGCGCCTCTGCAAGCCGCTGGGTTTCCTGTGCTGCCTCCATCACCTCGGCCTGATCCGGCTCTGGCTCGGGGCCCCAGGGAAGCTCTTCCGGCTCGGGCCGGCGGGCCTTGCGCGCGGCGTCGATGCGCCGGTTGCGCGCGATGGTGAAGACCCATGTGGCAACCGAAGCGCGGCTGGCATCGTAGAGATGCGCCTTTTGCCAAAGCGTCGCCATCACATCTTGGGCGCATTCCTCGGCCAAGGCCGCATCCGTGCCCGATTTCATCAGGAACCCTTTGATGCGCGGCGCAAAATGTTGAAAGAGTTTCGCAAATGCGGCCTTGTCCTGATAGTCGCGCACGGCGATCATCAGTCCCACCCAATCAATTTCCGCCTGATCTGTCATGCCTGGTCCTGCGGGCTTTACCCGTGTTGCCACCGCAGCATAAACAGCGTCCGTGCGGAACGCATGGGTTTTATTCGAAAGGCTTGTGTCCATCAACATGACACTCTTACGCAGCCATTCGCGCAGTGGATCACCCCGCCGTGCATTTTGTTGAAAATGATCCGGTCGCGGGTTTCCTGCGTAACCTCCCATGAACATAGTAGGAGCCGCCCATGCCATTCGAAACCTTCGGCCAGTCCCCGCGGCGCATCGCAGTCATCGGGGGCGGCATCTCGGGCATGGCCGCCGCACATCTTCTGGCGCGCGACAATGCGGTGGTGCTGTTTGAATCCGAGGCGCGCCTGGGCGGCCATGCGCGCACGGTGCTGGCGGGCAAGCGGGGCGATCAGCCGGTGGATACCGGGTTCATCGTCTTTAACCGGGTGAACTACCCGCATCTGGTGGCCCTGTTCGAACGGCTGGACGTTCCGGTCTGCGAAAGCGACATGAGCTTTGGCGCCTCGATCAACGGGGGGCGGCTGGAATATGCGTTGCGCAACCTCGACAGCCTGTTTGCCCAACGCCGCAACCTTGCCTCGCCGGGTTTCTTGCGGATGTGCCGCGATATCGTGACCTTCAACAAGCGGGCAGAGGCCGTCGCCGCCGCCCATCCGGGCCAAACCATCGGCAGCCTGCTGGAGGCGCTTGGCACCGGGCCTTACTTTCGGGATTACTACATCACTCCGCTGTCCGGCGCGATCTGGTCCACCCCGGTACAAGGCATCCTCGATTTCCCGGCCGACGCACTGATAAGGTTTTTCAAGAACCACGCGTTGATGCAGACCTCAGGCCAGCATCAGTGGTATACTGTCCAAGGCGGGTCGGTCGAATATGTGCGCCGCCTGCAGGCCGAGTTGATCCACCAAGGGGTGGATCTGCGGCTGGGCACCGCTGTCGCCGGGCTGCGGCGCGCGGCAAATGGCGTCTTTCTGCGCGCCGAAGGGGGCGAGTGGGAGGGCTTTGATGAGGTGGTCATGGCAACCCATTCCGACGATAGCCTGCGCCTGCTGTCCGACGCCTCGCCTGCCGAGCGCGCCCATCTGTCCGCCGTGCGCTACCAGCCGAATGAAGCGGTGCTGCACGCCGATCAAAGCCTGATGCCGCGCCTGCGAAAGTGCTGGTCCAGTTGGGTCTATGCCGAACCAGCCGGGCAAAAACCGGAACGGATCGACCTGACCTATTGGATGAATTCGCTGCAGCCCATTCCGATGGATGACCCGCTGTTCGTGACGCTGAATTCCAACCGTCCGATCCGCGAAGAGCTGATCCACGATACCGTGACCTTCCGCCATCCGGTTTATGATACCGCCGCTTTGGCCGCGCAGTCGGCCATCCGGGCGGGCAACGGCACCAACAACACATGGTTTTGTGGGGCGTGGATGCGCCAAGGCTTCCACGAAGACGGCTTTGCCAGCGCCGTCGATGTGGTCGACGCGATGCGCGCCAAACTGGCCCTTCGGGTCGCCGCATGACAGACATCCAGCACCTGCGCGGGCAGACCTTTCACAGCCGAAAGGGTGAGGTGAAAAACCGTTTCACTTACCGCGTGGACTATGTGCTGCTGGACCCGGATCAGGCCCGGACGCCTGCGCTCTTTTCGCGCAACCGGGGCAATCTGACCTCACTTTGGGACCGCGACCACGGCGGTGCGCCGGGGCAGGGGCGAGGGGCAGTGTGGGTGCGTGAGGTGCTGGCGGCGCATGGTCTGCCGGGGGGCGCGCATGTGCAACTGCTCGCCCAGCCACGGGTGCTTGGCCATGTCTTCAACCCGGTATCGTTCTGGCTGTGCCGCGATGAGTCCGGCGCGCTGCGGGTGGTGATTGCCGAGGTGTCGAACACCTTTGGCGACCGCCATTCCTACCTGTGCCACCGCGAAGACCGTGGCCCCCTGACCGCCGCCGATACCGTGACCGCGCGCAAGATCTTTCACGTCTCGCCGTTTCAGCCGGTGTCGGGCGGCTATGCGTTCAACTTTGACATCCGCCCCGATCAGATCGCCATTCGCATCGACTTTTCTTCGGGGCAGGGTGGTGTGATCGCCACTCTGGCCGGGCCGCTGGCCCCGCTGACCAATGCCGCCATCCTGCGTGCCTGCCTGCGCCGCCCGTTTGGGTCGCGCCGGGTGTTGGCGCTGATCCACTGGCAGGCGCTTAAGCTGTGGTGGAAGGGTGCGGCCTACCGCCCCCGCCCCGAACCCCCCGTCGATGAGGTCACCTGATGTCGTTTTGTCGCGGGAAACGTTATTGGCTGGTCGGTGCCAGCGAAGGTCTGGGGCTTGCGCTGGCGCAGCAAATGTCCGCTGCCGGGGCCGATCTGATCCTGTCTGCCCGCGATTCCCAACGGCTGGCCGAGGCGGTGGCAACCCTGCCCGGCCCCGCCCGCGCGGTGCCTTGCGATGTGGCCTCTGATGCCAGCGTGGGGCAAGCCGCGCAGCAGGTGGGCGCAGTGGACGGGGTGATCTTTCTGGCGGGCATCTACTGGCCGATGGCGGCCCAGCATTGGCAAGCCGATCAGGTCACCGCGATGTGCGATGTGAATTTCACCGGCTGCGCGCGGGTGCTTGGGCAGGTGGTGCCCGGCATGGTGGCACGCGGGCAGGGGCATGTGGTGATCACCGGGTCTTTGTCCGGGTTTCGAGGGCTTCCCGGCTCTATCGGCTATTCGGCCGCCAAGGCGGGGGTCATGGCGCTGGCCGAGGCGATGTATGCCGACCTGCGGGGCACCGGGGTGCGCGTGCAACTGGCCAATCCGGGCTTTATCCGCACCCGGCTGACCGCCAAGAACGATTTCGCCATGCCCTTCCTGATGGAGCCTGAAGCCGCCGCTGCCGCGATGTTTACGCAGATGGCGCGTGGCGGCTTCAAATCCAGCTTTCCCACGGTCTTCTCGTGGCTGTTCCGGCTGTCGCAGTTTTTGCCAGATTGGGCCTATTACCGCGTGTTCGCACCTATTTCGTCACGCAAGCCATAAAGAACCCATCCATCCCGCCCTGTTCGGCCCAGTAATCAGGCCGCAGGCGCAAGCCACCCTCGGGCGTGATCCATGCCGCATCGACACCCGGCAGGGTCGGCGGCACGACGGTCAGGCCGGGATGGCGGGCCAAGGCGCCCTGCAACTGCGCCTCACCCTCTTCCGGCAGCAACGAACAGGTGCAATAGACCAGCCGGCCCGCGGGCTTCAGCCAGCCCAACGCCCGGTCCAGCAACTGCGCCTGCAGCGCTGTCAACTCGGCCAGCTCTGACCCATCCTTCAGGAACGGCAGGTCCGGGTGGCGGCGGATCGTGCCGCTGGCCGAACAGGGCGCATCCAGCAAGATCGCGTCAAACAGCCCCTCAGGCTCCCAAACCAACGCGTCGGCGGTCACCAGACTGGCCGTCAGACCGGTGCGCGCCAAATTCTCAGCCAGCCGCGCCAGCCGCGGACCCGAGATATCAAGGGCGGTCACCTGCGCCCCTGCCGCCGCCAGTTGCAGCGTCTTGCCACCCGGCGCGGCGCACAGATCCAGCACCCGCTTGCCCGCCACGTCCCCCAACAGCGGAACTGCCATTGCGGCGGCGGCGTCTTGCACCCACCAGCCGCCCTCGGCAAACCCGTCCAGCGCGGTGACCTGCCCGGCCTCGCTCAGGCGGAGACTGCCGCTGGGCAGCGCCAGCCCCTCAGGCGCCACAGCCCCCGGGCGCAGGGTCAGATCCAACGGAGGGGGCAGGGCCTGCACCGCCTCCATCGCGGCCACGGCATCGCGGCCATAGGCGTGCACCAACGGCTGGCGCAGCCAGCGCGGCAGTTTTTGCACCGGGCCGGGCAGCGGGCCCTCGGGCACCTGCCGCAAGACCGCGTTGACCAAACCCGCCAAATGGCTGGTCCGCCGCCCTTGGCGCACCAACTCAACCGCCGCGTTGACCACACCATGCGCCGGAGCGCCCGCGCCGATCTCAACCACCGCTTGGCGCAGGATGTTGCGCACATGCAGCGGCGGTGATTTGCGCAGCAGGGGGGCCAGCACCCGTTCCGCTGGTTCCATTTGCCGCAGCGTCAGCGTCGCCAACCGCAGCGCGCGCGCCCGGTCTGACGGGCCAAGCCGCGCGAAAGCCGCCTCGCCCGCCTGCGCCAGCATCACGCCATCGCCCAAAACCTCATCCAGCAGCGCCACCGCAGCGCCACGCGCACCAAGACCTTCTGCCGCCATGTCTGCTCACCCTTGCCGATTTGCTGCCCCGGCCCCTATATCAGCCCTGACCCCGGCACAAGGAAAGCTGCCATGCCCGAGAATTCAACACCCGACGTCTCCGCTCTCCCCGCCGCCGCTCAACGCGCGCTGGCCGAGGCCGAGGAACGCCGCAAGCAGGTCAAACAAGCCCTGCCCACCGAACTGGGGGGCCGCGATGGCCCAGAACCCGTCCGCTATGGCGATTGGGAGAAAAAAGGGCTGGCGATCGACTTTTAGGTCGTCGGCACGCTTGCGCCCCTGATCCGCCTAGATCCCCAAAACGTCCATCATGTCATAGCGGCCCGGCTTTTGCCCCTGGCCCCACAGCGCGGCCCGCAGCGCGCCGCGCACAAAAACGTTGCGATCTGTGGCGATGTGGCGCAACACCACGCGCTCACCATCGGCGGCAAACATCACGTCATGCTCGCCCACAATGTCCCCGCCGCGAATGGCCGAAAAGCCGATGCTGCCGCGCGTCCGCGCCCCGGTTATGCCGTCGCGCCCTGATACCATCGCCTCTTCCAGCGTCACGCCGCGCCCTTCGGCCGCTGCGCGCCCGAACATCAGCGCGGTGCCCGAGGGCGCATCCACCTTCATGCGGTGATGGGCCTCAATCACCTCAACATCCCAATCTTCATCCAAAGCTGCCGCGATCTTTTGCGTCAGCCGCGCCAGAAGGTTGACGCCAAGGCTCATATTCCCGGCCTGCACCACCACCGCATGACGTGCCGCCGCGTCAATCTTGGCGTGGTGATCCGGTTCCAGCCCCGTCGTGCCGATGACATGCACGGCCCGCGCCTGTGCGGCCAGTGCGGCAAAGCCTACGGTGGCGGCGGGGGCGGTAAAGTCGATCACAGCCTGCGCGCGGGCAAAGGCCTCTAGCGGGTCATCGGTGATCGCAACGCCCAGATCCGCGCCCCCCATGCAGGCGCCAATGTCGCGGCCCAGCCAGACGTGGCCGGCCCGCTCGACGCAGCCCACCAGCCGCATCTTGTCCGAGGCAGCCACCGCCTTGACCAACGCCTGCCCCATCCGGCCCGACGCACCCGTGATCACGATTCCCGGCAGATCCTGCATGTTGGCCTCCTGTTGCCTGCCTTCGCGTTTAGCGCCCTTCCGCGCTGCACAAAAGCCCGCCGTTGCGGGGCGCGCCAAAACAGCTTACATCCGCGCCATGTCGAACAAACGCTCCTCCGCCTCTGGCCCCTCGCAACGGCAACTTCGTGTTGGCGAACTTATTCGCCGCACCCTGTCCGAAATGCTGAGCCGCGCCGAAATCCATGACACCGACCTGAACCGTATGTCGATCACGGTGGGGGAGGTGGCCTGCTCGCCCGATCTGAAAGTGGCGACCGTCTATGTGATGCCCCTGATGGGATCGGTCACGGTAGAAGAGGCGATTGCCGCGCTGGCGCGCAACAAGCACGAACTGCGCCGCCGCCTGGCCGCCGAGATGACGCAGAAATACGTTCCGGAACTGCGCTTCCGCCGGGATGAAACCTTTGACCGGCTGGACGAGACGCGCCGCCTGTTCTCTGATCCTACGGTGATGCGCGACGTGGCCCAGCCCGATACGCCCGAGTCTGAGACCCCCGAATCCGGCACCCCCGAATCTGGCACCCCCGAAACCGATTCGTCCTCGCAGGACTGATCGGATGCGCGGGGCCCTTCTGGCACTGCTCTTGCTTTGCGCCCCGCCCGCCGCGGCTTTGACCTGTCAGGACCGCAGCTTTGAAGGCGCGCGCTATACCACCTGCGAGGTCGGCCCCGACGATGACCTGCGCCTGTTCCTGAACGGCGCGGATGGGGCGGCCTACGGCAGCTTTGCCGCTGTTGACGCGGCCCTCTCCGCGCAGGGCCAGCGCCTTGGCTTTGCAATGAACGCGGGCATGTTTCACCGCGATCTGGCGCCGGTCGGTCTTTATGTCGAAGACGGCATCGAACACTCCCGCCTGATCACCCGCGCTGGCCCCGGCAACTTTGGCCTGCTGCCCAATGGTGTGTTTTGCATCGCTGCCGGGCAACGTGCGCCCAAAGGCGCGCAAACGCTGGTCGCCGAGCCGCCACGCTTTGCCGTGCTGGAAAGCCGCCACTTTGGCGATGCGCCGCGTGGCTGCACCTATGCCACCCAATCCGGCCCGATGCTGGTGATCGCAGGCCAGTTGCACCCGCGCTTTCTGCCAGAGTTCGATTCCCTGAACATCCGCAACGGTGTCGGCGTTTCGGCCGATGGGCAGCGCGCGGTCTTTGCCATTACCGCCGATCCGGTGAATTTCCACGCCTTTGCGCGGTTTTTCCGTGACGCGCTGGGCCTGCCGGATGCGCTTTACCTTGATGGTTCGATCTCGCGCCTCTATGCCCCGCAGCTTGACCGCCATGATGGCGGATTTCCGATGGGGCCGATGCTGGGCACGGTCGAGCCGAAAGGGTGATGAGATGGGACGCGTGAAAAAAGGCCGGGTGGTCTCCGGCTGGCTGGTGGTGGACAAACCGGCGGGCGTTACCTCAACCACCGTGGTCAACAAGGTGAAATGGGCGTTTTCGGCGCAAAAAGCGGGCCACGCGGGCACGTTGGACCCGGCCGCAACCGGGGTGCTGGCCGTGGCCCTGGGTGAGGCGACAAAGACGGTGCCCTATGTGACCGATGCGCTGAAATGCTACCGCTTTCGCGTGACATTGGGGGCGGCGACCACCACCGATGACGCCGAAGGCACGGTGATCGACCGCTCTGACCTGCGGCCGACCGATGCCGAAATCGCCGCCGCCCTTCCCGCGTTTCGTGGCGACATCCAGCAAGTCCCGCCGCAGTTTTCCGCCGTAAAGGTGGACGGCGAGCGCGCCTATGACCTTGCCCGCGAGGGTGAAGCAATGGACCTTGCCGCCCGCCCGCTCTGGGTGGACCGGCTGGAGGTTCTGGGCCGCCCCGATGCCGATCATGTGGATCTGGAGATGGTCTGCGGCAAGGGCGGCTATGTGCGCTCTATCGCGCGGGATCTCGGGCGGGCCTTGGGCTGTCTTGGCCATGTGGCGTGGCTGCGCCGCGAATGGTCTGGCCCCTTTACCGCTGCCGAGGGCATCTCACTTGCCGAAATCGACGCGCTGGCCAAGACAGAGGCGCTGGACGGCTGGTTGAAACCGCTGGAATTGGGCCTTGCTGATCTGCCGGAACTGCAGGCCACGCCCGAAGGGGCGGCACGGCTGCGCAATGGCAATCCCGGCATGGTTCTGGCCGCAACGGTGGGTTACGGGGATGAGGCGTGGGCCAGCTACCAAGGCCGCGCGGTGGCCGTGGGCCGCTATATGGCCGGAGAGTTGCATCCCAGCCGGGTGTTTAACTGATTCGAGTGTTTAACTGATTCGGTTGGTTAGCGGATCGGGTGGATATCGGTCCGGGCTGGGGGCCGCTTTGGGGGGCATCGAGCCCCCCGCAGCGGCATTGCCATGGACGGGGGAGGGCGCGCGGATGATCACCAAACGGTTCCAAAAGGGGGACGCCGAATCACTGGCGGTCTATTCCGACTGTGAGGCGTACCGCTATGAGCTGACCCGGCAGTGGGACCCGCAGGCCCCGCGCGCGCTGTTTGTGATGCTGAACCCCTCCACCGCGACCGAAGTGCAGAATGACCCGACGGTGGAGCGCTGTGAGCGTCGCGCCCGTGCCTTGGGGTTCGGGGCGTTCCGGGTGACCAACATCTTTGCCTATCGCGCCACCGACCCCCGAGTGATGCGGGCGCAGCCTGATCCGGTCGGGCCAGAGAATGACGCCACGATCCTTGCCGGGGCGGCTTGGGCCGACCGCGTGATCTGCGCTTGGGGCACGCACGGCGCCCATCTGGGGCGGGGTGCGGCGGTGGCGCATCTGTTGCGGGCCACCGGCTGCGCGATGTTTCACCTTGGCTTGTCGCAAGCCGGGCACCCCAAACATCCGCTTTACATCGGCTATCAGGTGCAGCCTGTGGCGTGGCTGCAAGGCCTCTAGGCTGCGCGCAGGCTGCAAGGCCACCAAGGGGCGGGCAGGCCGTACAAGGCCGCGCTCAGGCCGGGCAGCCTGCTACGCCGCGCGCAGGCTGACGGTGGACAGGTCCAGCCCCGACGCATGGGCGATCTCGGCCAGAGGCACGCCATCAAGGCACAGCGTTGCGCTGTCGGTGCCGTCTTGTTCCAGCAGGCTGAGTTGCGGGTCGGGGTGCAGCGTGGCGTCATAGATCACCACAAGCTCATCAGCATCGCGGTCAAAGTCGGTGATCTGGGCGGGTGCCGATCCGACCTCATAGTCATGCAGGACAAAGACATCGTCGCCTTCGCCGCCATTGGCATAATCGCCCGCCCCCAGCATCAGCAGGTCATCGCCTGCGCCGCCGTTCAGGAAATCGACCGCGTCGTCCGCCTCGCCCGGCATGCTGCCCCAGAGTGTGTCGCTGCCCGCACCGCCCTCTATCAGGTCCGAACCGCTGCCGCCCCCCAACAGGTCATTGCCGTAGCCGCCCAAAAGCGTGTCGTCCCCGCTGCCGCCTTGCAGGGCATCGTCGCCCTCGCCCCCCTGCATCAGATCGTTCCCGTCCTCACCAAAGAGCGCATCATTCCCCTCTTGGCCCGCCAGACTGTCCTCACCCGCCCCGCCGAACAGATGATCGTCGCCCTCATCGCCGAACAGGCCGTCCCCATCTGCGCCGCCGTAAAGGCTGTCGCTGCCCGCGCCGCCGCGCAGATCATCCTGGCCCACGCAGCCATCCAGCGCGTCATCCCCGCCGCGCCCGCCCAAAACATCGTCGCCCTCGCCGCCAGATATGGCGTCGTCCCCACTGTGCCCCGTCAGGGTGTCGTCGCCCGCCCCACCGGTCAGCGCCTCATCGGGGTCTTGCGGGTCGGGCAGGTCGTCGGAATGGGGCATGCCCTCATCCTCGGCGCCGGTTGGCAGATCGCTTGGGGCAATCGCCATCAGCGCCTCACTGCTGACGCCCCACCCCTCTTCCTCATCGTCTTCGGGTGGCGGGGTGTCGTCGTCCTCTTTGGCGTGATCATCGCCGGCGGTCATCAGAGAATCGGCCACGATCCCCGCCATCAGCGCCCCAAGCAGACCCAACAGACCAAACATCACCCCACCCCCGACGCCGCACCGCGCACGGCACGCAAAACGTTAACCATGATTTCGCGTAATCCCATGAAAAACATAGCGTTTCCCGAAGCGGAGCCTAGCACGACTCAGCGCTGCGCTCCAACGGGGTGGGCGAACTCTTTGCAACCTTGGTTAATGACCCCGCGGCAGGCCCGCCTGCCATGCGGGGCTTCCCTTTTGCTGCAAACTCCCCTATACGCGCGCATCCCCGGCCTTTACCGGCAAGGGATATTCAAGGGCCCTGCTGGACGACATCCCGGCTTGTGCCGTCACACAAACCCGCAAGGAGATCCCGATGTCGATCACCGTCGAAGAAAAAGCCCGCCTGATCAAGGAATACGCAACCAAAGAAGGCGACACCGGTTCGCCCGAAGTTCAGGTTGCGATCTTGTCCTCGCGTATCGCTACCCTGACCGAGCACTTCAAGTCGCACAAGAAAGACAACCATTCTCGTCGCGGCCTGCTGATGCAGGTGGCTCTGCGCCGCAAGTTGCTGGACTACCTGAAAAGCAAGGACGAAGCCCGCTACGCTTCGCTGATTGCCCGTCTCGGCCTGCGCCGCTAAGCCTTTCCAAAGGTTTAGTCAAAGCGCCCGTGCCGAAAGGTGCGGGCGTTTTGCTGTCTGAAACCGTTCAGGCGCCGGAGGCGGGCACAGAACAAACACCCCCCTTTGCGCCCATTGGCACGATGATTTCCTAATTTGCCCCCTGCGACCCTGCAAGCAGGTGAAATTCATTCCAAAACCCCCTAAATAGGGTGCATCCCAACTGACGGAGTTTTCCATGTCCATCCGCATCAACGACATTGCCCCCGATTTCACGGCCGAAAGCACGGCTGGCACCATCCATTTCCACGATTGGCTCGGCGGTGGCTACGCCATCATCTTCAGCCACCCGCGCGATTTCACGCCCGTCTGCACCACCGAATTCGGCGCCGTGGCCCAACTGGCCGGCGAATGGGCCAAGCGCAAGACCAAGGTCATCGGCGTGTCGGTTGATTCGGTCGAAGAGCATGTAAAGTGGAAGCGCGACATCGAAGCGGTCGGCGGCGTGCCGGCGGATTTCCCGATCATCGACGACACCAGCCTGACCGTGGCCAAGGCCTATGACATGCTGCCCGCCGAATACTACCTGCCGCAAGAGGGCCGCACCCCGGCCAATACGGCCACCGTCCGCACCGTCTATATCATCGGGCCGGACAAGAAAGTGCGGCTGACCATGACCTATCCGATGTCGGTGGGCCGCAACTTTGCCGAAATCCTGCGGGCGCTGGATGCGGTGCAGGCGACCGACGGCGTGCCTTTTGCCACCCCGGCCAACTGGCAGCCCGGTCAGGATGTGATCGTCGCCCTGTCGCTTTCCACCGAAGACGCCAAGTCAAAATTCGGCGATCTGGACATCAAGCTGCCCTACCTGCGTTATGCAAAGCGCCCGGTTTAAGGCGCACTGCACATTCCGTCAAAAGGGGGCTTCGGCCCCCTTTTTCTATCGCCGCCACATCCCCGCCCAAGCCCCTGCGATCCGGCCCCGCGCGCTCTGCCACCCCCCCGGTTCCCGCGCCCGCGGCGACAGCACAAAGGCCAGCGCCTGCACCCAGCCCAACAGCGCGGGCAGCGGCAACCCGTGTTTGCGCGCGGCGTAGACATGCGAGCGGACGTGGTGAAACCCCTTCATCCGCAGCACCGCCGCAGTCTGTGGTGAACTGGTGCCGGGACGGTGCCGGGCCACGGCCTCCGGCACCAGATACAACGGCCCAACCCGCGCCCGCAGCCGCAACGACAGGTCATCATCTTCAAAATACAGGAAGATCTTCGGGTCAAACCCGCCCACGGCCTCAAACGCCGCGCGACGGATCAGCAAGGCTGACCCCTCCAGCACCGGAACCTTGCAGGGCGCATCCGGCAGGCCAACAGGGGCAAAGCGATCTGCCGGGGCAATCGCACTGCGCCGCTTGAACCCGCAGGCCCCTGACGGCATCCGCAACAGCGGCCCAAAGGCGGCCCCGTCCGGCAACCGCGCCGCAGCGGCAACAAGGCTTTCAAGGCAATCCAACTCCAGCCGCACATCGGGGTTCACAAAGAACAGAAAGGCGCTGTCCACCCCCGCCGCCCCCAGATTGCAGGCCGCCCCGAACCCAAGGTTCTGCTGCGGCGCGATAAGGCGGACCCCGTGCTCTGTCGCCCAATCGGCCAAACCCGGCTCTGCGGCGTTGTCCACAACCACCAGCGGCACCCCCGGCGGCAGCGTGGCCGCCATCACGGCAAGCTCTGCCTTGCTGTGATAGGCCACCGAAATCGCCGTCACATCCATCCAAGCCCCCGCCAAACCACTGGAAATGCAAAAGGGCCCCAGATTGCTCTGGGGCCCTTCTAACCTAGCGCGAAGCTTACGCTTCGGCTTCTTCTTTGGACTCAGTGATTTCCAGACCGGTTTCCTGATCCACCATCTTCATGCCCAAACGGACCTTGCCGCGATCGTCAAAGCCCAACAGCTTGACCTTCACTTCTTGGCCCTCTTTCAGGATTTCATTCGGGTGGTTCAGACGCTTGGACGCGATCTGCGACACATGCACCAGACCGTCACGCTTGCCGAAGAAGTTCACGAAAGCACCGAAATCAACCAGCTTGACGACGCGGCCGGTGTAAACCTGACCCTCTTCTGGCTCTGCCACGATCGACCAGATCATGTCATAGGCCTTCTTGATCGCCTTCTGGTCCGAAGACGCGATCTTGATGATCCCGTCGTCGTTGATGTCAACTTTCGCCCCGGACACTTCCACGATCTCGCGGATGACCTTGCCGCCCGAACCGATCACTTCACGGATCTTGTCGGTCGGGATCTGCAGCGTCTCGATTTTCGGAGCGTATTCCGAGAACCCGGCCGGAGCCGACAGCGCCTTGTTCATCTCACCAAGGATATGCAGACGGCCGTCCTTGGCTTGTGCCAAAGCCTGCGCCATGATTTCCGGCGTGATGCCGGCAACCTTGATGTCCATCTGCATCGTGGTGATGCCGTTGGCGGTGCCCGCAACCTTGAAGTCCATATCGCCGAGGTGATCTTCATCACCAAGGATATCGGTCAGAACGGCGAAACGGCCGTCATCTTCAAGGATCAGACCCATGGCCACACCCGCGACCGGTGCTTTCAGCGGAACGCCCGCATCCATCATCGACAGCGAACCACCGCAAACCGACGCCATCGAGGACGAGCCGTTGGACTCGGTGATCTCAGACACCAGACGGATGGTATAGGGGAAGTCGGTCGCAGCCGGCAGAACCGCCTGCAGCGCGCGCCATGCCAGTTTACCATGACCGATTTCGCGACGACCGGGCGAGCCAACACGACCCACTTCACCAACCGAATAGGGCGGGAAGTTATAGTGCAGCAGGAAGTTCGACCGCGAATTGCCGTGCAGGGCGTCGATGATCTGCTCATCTTCGCCGGTGCCAAGCGTGGTCACAACCAGACCTTGGGTTTCACCACGGGTGAACAGGGCCGACCCATGGGTGCGCGGCAGGATACCGGTTTCCGATACGATCGGACGCACGGTCTTGTTGTCACGCCCGTCAATCCGCGCGCCACCGTTGATGATGTCGCCGCGCAGGATCGATGCTTCCAGCTTCTTGATCGCCGCGCCAAGGTTGATGTCGGCCAGATCGGCCTCTGCCAACGCGCCCTTGATCGTGGAAACCGCAGCCGAAATCGCCGCCGTGCGCTCTTGCTTGTCGCGGATCGCGAAAGCGGCGCGCATCTGGGTCTCGCCAGCGGCTTTCACACGACCGTAAAGGTCGGCGTAATCCGGTGCCTGGAAGTCGAAGGGCTCTTTGGCGCAATCTTCGGCAAAGTCGATGATCAGGTCGATCACCGGCTGCATCGCGTCATGGCCGAACTTCACCGCACCCAGCATTTCGTCTTCGGTCAGCTCATAGGCTTCCGATTCCACCATCATCACGGCGTCTTTGGTGCCGGCAATGACAAGGTCCAGACGCTGGTCAGGGTTGTTGCGCAGGCCCTGCATGTCATCGACATAGGGGTTCAGCACATATTCGCCGCCGGTGAAGCCAACGCGGGCAGCCCCGATCGGGCCCATGAACGGCACGCCGGAAATCGTCAGCGCGGCCGACACGGCAACCATGGCGACGATATCCGGATCGTTTTCCAGATCGTGGCTCAGCACGGTGGCCATCACGAGGACTTCGTTCTTGAAGCCTTCAACGAACAGCGGGCGGCACGGACGGTCAATCAGACGCGAGGTCAGCGTCTCTTTTTCCGACGGGCGAGCTTCCCGCTTGAAGAAGCCGCCGGGGATCTTGCCGGCTGCGTAATATTTCTCTTGGTAATGCACGGTCAGCGGGAAAAAATCCTGCCCCGGCTTCGGCGCGCGCGCGTAGGTCACGTTGGCCATAACCGACGTCTCGCCCAGCGTGGCGATCACCGACCCGTCAGCCTGACGGGCAACTTTGCCGGATTCCAGAGTCAGCGTGTCACGGCCCCACTGGATCGACTTCTTAGTCACATTAAACATCTATCGTTTCCCATAAGGGAGCACCCACGGCCCCTGCCGTGTCTCCCGCTTTTGATGGCGGCCCCATTGCCGCCGCCCCCAATCCTTCGCATGCGGCCGGGGGCGTGGCCTCACGTCACAGATTGGGCGCGCATACAGGAAAATGCACCGTTTGGGAAGCACACAGTTCGACACCCGCCCCGGCGCGCAAAGGAGTCGGCGGGGTCCTGCCGGATAATTTGATCAAATTACTGAACCTGCCCCCCTTGCCGATCCGGTGAAGGAGTGGCACCTTCTTTCCAACCCCGGAGGACGCCATGATTACCAAGCGCGATTTCTACATCAACGGCCGCTGGACGGCCCCCCTTTCTCCCCGCGATTGCGAGGTGATTGACCCCTCGACCGAAGAGCCCTGCGCGATCATCTCGCTTGGGTCCGAGGCCGATACCAACGCCGCCGTCGCTGCCGCCAAAGCGGCCTTCCCGGCTTGGGCCGCGACGCCGCCCGCCGAACGCCGCGCCATCGTCGCCCGCATTCTGGACCAATACGCGGCGCGACTGGAAGAGCTGGCCGAGGCGATCTCGACCGAAATGGGCGCGCCCATCGATATGGCGCGCGGCGATCAGGCCCCGTGCCTGCCGTGGCACCTGACCAACTTCCTGACCGCCTTTGACCAGATGGAATGGGTCCGCCCGCTTGGCCCCCATGCGCCCGGCGCGATGATCGCGCTGGAACCGATCGGCGTGGTCGGGCTGATCACGCCGTGGAACTGGCCGATGAACCAGATCGCGCTCAAGGCCATTCCGGCGATGCTGGCGGGCTGCACCTGCGTGCTGAAACCGTCCGAAGAAAGCCCGCTGGATGCGATGCTCTTCGCCGAATTCTGCCATGATGCCGGCGTGCCCCCCGGCGTGTTCAACCTTGTGAACGGCGATGGGCCGGGCGTCGGTTCTGCCCTGTCGGCCCATCCTGATGTAGAGATGATCTCCTTTACCGGGTCCACCCGTGCCGGGCGCGCGATTTCTCTGGCCGCCGCCCAGACGCTGAAACGGGTGACGCTGGAACTTGGGGGCAAGGGCGCCAACCTGATCTTCGCCGATGCCGATGATCGCGCGGTAGAACGCGGCGTGCGCCACATGATGAACAACTCGGGTCAGTCCTGCAACGCGCCCTCGCGGATGCTGGTCGAACGCCCCGCCTATGACCGTGCCGTCGAAATCGCGGCCAAGATCGCGGACAGCATAAAGGTCGGCTCCGCGCATGAGGCTGGCAAACACATCGGCCCGGTGGTGAACAAGCGCCAGTGGGATCAGATCCAAGGCTACATCCAGAAAGGCATCGACGAGGGCGCGCGCCTGGTCGCGGGCGGCCCCGGTCTTCCCGAAGGCTTCAACCGCGGCTTCTACGTCAAGCCCACGGTCTTTGCCGACGTAAAGCCGGGCATGACGATTGAGCGGGAGGAAATCTTTGGCCCCGTCCTGTCGATCATCCCGTTTGAGACAGAGGAAGACGCCGTCCGCATCGCCAACGACACGCCTTATGGGCTGACCAACTACGTCCAGACCCAAGACGGCCCCCGCCGCAACCGCCTCGCCCGCGCCCTGCGCTCGGGCATGGTGGAAATGAACGGCAAGTCGCGCGGGGCCGGTGCGCCCTTTGGCGGCGTAAAGTCCTCGGGCCGCGCGCGCGAGGGCGGCCATTGGGGTCTGGAAGAGTTCCTGGAGGTCAAGTCGATTTCGGGCTGGGATGCCAGCTTCGACACCGCCGCCGAGTAAATCCGGGCCGCGTCTGGCACCCGCAAAGGGGGAAAGCCAAGGGTTCGCCCTTGGCTTTTTCATTGCCCGCAGCATACCGCGCGGTGGAAGAGCCCGGCAAGATCATCGGAAGATCGAAAGAAGATCGAAGGAAGACGCCCAAAAAACTTGACATAGGTGTCGATTCTGGCTGTTCTGACCCCGTCCAACACCGGAGTCCGCGATGAGCCTGCATCCCCGTTTGACCTCTCCGCTGCAACTGCGCGGACACACCTTGCGCAACCGGATCGTCTTTGGCGCCCATACCAACAACATGTCCGACCAAGGCATTCCCGGCCCACGGATGGAAAATTACCTTTTGGAACGGGCACTTGGCGGTGCGGCGATGGTCGTGACCGAACCGGTCCCCGTGCACCGGACCGGGGTTTTGACGCGCGGCAACCTGCTGCACAGCAGCGATGAGATCATCCCCCATTTCCGCCGCATCACCGAGCGGGTGCAAGAGGCGGGGGCGGTGATCGTCCAGCAGCTCTATCACATTGGCGCGCATGGGGATTCCGACCTCAGCTTCGCCCCCCACTGGTCGCCCTCTGGCGGTCCCAGCTATCACGACAGCGACGGCTCGCACCGGATGACCATCAACGAAATCAACGAGTTGTTGGACGCCCACGTCGCCGCTGCCCGTCGCGCCAAGGCGGCAGGCTTTCAGGGGGTAGAGGTCTGGGCGGCCTATCATTCCCTGCTCGACCAGTTCTGGACCCCTTGGTCCAATAGCCGTGACGACGCTTGGGGCGGCAGTCTGGAAAACCGCACCCGCTTTTCCCGCACCCTCATCGACCGCATCCGCAAGGCCTGTGGCGAGGACTTTATCATCGGCCTCGCCATCAGCTATTCACCGGGCTATTCGGTGACGCTTTCGGCGGAATCCTTGTGTGAAATCATCGCCCTGCATGATGCGACCGGGCATCTGGACTACATCACCTGTGGTTACGGCTCCTATCTGGAATTTGACGGAATCATCCCGCCTTTCACCCATGGCGAAAAGCTTTCGACGCCCCTGACCGCGCAGTTGAAAGGAATTGTTAAACACGCCGTTATAACCTCAGAGGCGGGGGTCAGAACGCCGGACAACGCTGAAACCATTCTCCGCTCTGGTGAGGCCGATCTTGTCTCCATCGTGCGCGGCCAGATCGCCGACCCGCATCTCGCGCGCAAAACGACCGAGGGCCGTGCCGATGACATCCGGGGCTGCATTTCCTGTAACCAGATGTGCTGGGGCCGCCGCAGCCGCGATTACTGGATTTCCTGCCTGATCAATCCCTCGGTAGGGCGTGAATTTGAATGGGGCGGGGATCGTTTCACCCCGGCGGAAACCGTTAAGAATGTGTTAATCGTGGGCGCCGGTCCGGCCGGGCTTGAGGCTGCCCGCGCCGCGGCAGAACGCGGCCATACCGTTGAAATTGTTGAAGCTTTACCCCAAATCGGCGGCCAGTTCCGCCTTGCCGGGATGCAACCCCGCCGCGCCCAAATCCTTGACCTGATGGATTGGTATGAGCGCCAGTTTACCAAGCTTGGCGTCACCCTGCGCCTGAATACCTTTCTTGATGCCGAGGATATCGCGGCCCACGCCGCGGATGTGGTGGTTCTGGCGACGGGTTCCCTTCCCGATGAGACCGGGTTTCAGCGTTGGATGCCGCAAGAACCCTCCCTGCCGGGGATTGAGGCGGGGGGCGTCTGGTCACCCGAAGCCGTCTTGCGCCGCGAGGCACGTCTTGGCGCCTCGGTTGTGGTTTATGACGAAGGCTCCAACTGGCGCGGGGTCGGCACCGCTTGGGCGCTGGCCGAGCAGGGAAAAGAAGTGACAATCGTCACCCCCGAACCCTTCGTCGGCAAAGAAATCGCCCGCACCGCCGCCGACGGCCCCGCGCGTAAGCGCATGGCACAACTCGGGGTGAAATTCCTGACCGAACACTGCCTGACCCGTTGGCACGGCAACGGGGTGACCGTCCGCAACATGCTGACAGGAAAGGAAGAAACTCTGCCCACCTCGGCACTTGTCATGGCCACGACCAACCAGTCTTTCGACCCTTGGCCAGAGGCGTTCCCCGGAAAGGCGACCCACCGGATCGGCGATTGCACCGCGCCACGGCTGGCCGCCTATGCTTTCCATGAGGGGCGCAAGCTGGCGCTGACGCTTTAACGGATCGGTCCGCGGTTGTGCGGCGTGTAGGGTTTGACCGACCCGTTGTCGCGTGAAAACGGGAACTGCGCGGTCACACTGGCGATCAACCCGCCGATGGGAACCCCCATTCCGCGTTTGAAGGTCCATTGTGGCACCATCGCCGATCCCGGAGGATAGGCCTGCACCGTGGGCACCTGCGATCGGTCATAAAGATTGGCACCCTGCGCATAGTCGGCACGGGCCTTCATGATCTTATCCATCTGAGCATGATCGAATATTTTTCCATCCGGCTGCGCGGCGGACAGTCTGAAGTCGACCTCGTCCAGCATTGGCAACCGCGCAAAGGAATAGATTTTCGCCATCTGGCTCAACTCATTCGGGCGCAGACCCAAAGTGCGCTCAATCTGGGCGGGGCCCATGCCGTAGAGGTATTTCTCTTGGGTAAAATAGCCCGAGATTTTGCCTGTTTGCAGCATGTAACTCTCTGCCGACAGGCCGACGACTTTGACCAACCGCAGCGGGCCGCTCAGGGCCCAAGTGCGCATAGAACTCGCCTGAATGGCGTCACCTAAATTTTGCATGAAAACCTCCGACCTGAATGACCTTAGCCTAGCAGCAACCGAAGGTCTGGCAACCCCCCCGCACCGGGCCGCTGAGCCGGGTCTAGAACGGGCAGTCGGCGGAGAAATGAACCCGCTCGCCGCTGCTCGGGTGATGCAACGACAGGGTCTCGGCATGCAGCATCAGGCGCGGAAAGGCGCGCGCCGGACCGGTGGCATAGATCGGGTCGCCAAGGATCGGATGCCCCAGCGCCAACATATGCACGCGCAACTGGTGGCTGCGGCCGGTAAGCGGCGACAGGCGCACCCGGGTTTCGCCCGGTGCGCGCCCGATCACCCGCCAGTCGGTCTGTGCCGGACGGCCCTGTTCTGCGTTGACCATCTGGCGCGGACGGTTGGGCCAATCGGCACCTATGGGCAGGTCGACATGGCCGGATTCTTCCGCCATCTCGCCCCAAACCCTTGCGATATAGGTCTTTTCGGCCCGGCGCTTTTCAAATTCCTGCCCCAGAAATCCTTGCGCCTGCTTGGTCCGCGCAAAGATGATCACCCCCGAGGTGTCACAATCCAGCCGATGCACCAACAACGCATCCCAATGCACCGCCATCAGTCGCGACAGCAAGCAATCCTCCCGCCCCGCAAGCTTGCCCGGCACTGACAAAAGCCCGGCAGGCTTGTTCACGACAAGGATCTGGGCATCTTGGTAAAGGATGTCCACAGGCCCGTCCGGGGGGCGATAGTCAAAGTCCGGGATCATGCGATCGTATGACCCGCAGCCCGCAGGGCCTCTGCCAAATGGCGGATATGGGCGGGGCCAACTTCACAGCAGCCGCCAACAATGGTTGCGCCCATTTCAATCCAAGCCATCGCGAAATCGGTGTATTTTTCGGGTGTCAGGTCGTGACGGTGGGTCAGTTCCTTGACCGTTGGGGCATCTTTAAGGAAGTTGCCTGAAATATGCGTGAACCCGTTGGCATAGGCACCAAACGGCAGCCCCAATGGCTTCAGGATGGTAAGCGCTGCTGCCATCGATTCCGGGACCGAGCAGTTGGCCAGCACGGCCGCGATCGGATAGCTGTCGACCAACCGCCTGAGATCGGTCAGCGGCTCGCCAGACCGCAGGCGGCTGCCATCGTGATCATCAACCGAGACCGAAAGCCAGACCGGACGACCCGCGGCCAATGCCCCCTGCACCGCGCCTTCGGCCAAAGTGACGGAAGACATGGTCTCAAGCAGGATCACATCGACATGCGCCGCCAAAATCCGCGCGATCTCGGCGTATTTCGGCACAGAGTGTTCCAAGGGTGGCGTCAGATCGGGCCTGTAACTCGCCTCCAGCGGGCCCATTGATCCCGCGATCCGCCCACGGCCCGCAATCGCACGGGCCTCATGCGCTTCGGCCAAAGCGCGCAGGTGAAGCGCGTGGAACATCGGATCAAGGTCAAAACGGGCCAAGCGATCATGGTGGATTGCATAGGTGTTGGTCGTCGCGATGGACGCCCCGGCGGCAAAGTAATCACCGTGGATCGCGCGCACCATTCCGGGGTGGTCGATCATCACCCGCGTCGCCCAAAGCGGTGTCGGATCATCACCGGAACGGGCCACAAGTTCTTGGCCCATGCCGCCGTCAAGAAGGGTGATTTCGGTCATTCTCTACTCCGTCAAAACTAGCCGCGCGGCGAGGCCCGCGAACATAAGGGCAGCGATCTTGTTTAGGATCGCCATCCGCTCTCCCAGTGCTTTTCCGACAAGCCCCGCGGCGATGCCATAGGCCATCGTCACCAGCGTACCGGTCGCGCCAAACGTCAGGCCAAGGATCGCCACTTGGCTCCAAATCGGGCCAAGTTGGGGATGCACGAACTGCGGCAAAAAGGCGAGAAAGAAAAGGATCGGTTTGGGGTTCAGCGCATTTGTCAGGGCACCACGCACGAAAGCACGCTTGGCCGTCGGCGCGCCTCTGCCCGGTGTCAACGCGCCCGTGGTCCAGGTTTTCCACGCGATATAAAGCAGATAGGCCGCCCCGACATAGCGAATGACGTCTAAGGCCGCGGGAAGCGAGGCGACAAGCGCCGACAGGCCCAAGGCTGCCAGCGCCACATGCCACAGCGCGCCCGCCCCAACACCAAGGCCCGCAAACGCGCCAACACGTGGCCCGCCTTGGATGCCGCTGGCCGACGCAAACAGCACATCCTGCCCCGGCGCGATATTGACGATCAACCCGCCCGCCACGAAGGCAAGAAACTCTTTCGGCGGAAGAAAGGCGATCTGGTCCCACATGTCCGACAGCATCGCGGCGGGAGGGCGGAAGATCAAGGGCCGGGGTTTGATCTTGGCAAGCCTTCTCGGCATAGTTTGCGGATGGATTACCAGACGGTCCCCGCGCAGGTTTTCGGCCACTCCTTACGGGGTGTTTCGGTCAATCTTTTGGTTAGGGACGTGCTGGCCGAGGTCGCCTTTCTGACCGATGTCTTTGGGATGAAGGCCTACAGGGCCGGACCGGATTTCGCGATTTTGGTGCATGGGGAACAACCGTTTCAACTGCATTCCGACCGAAGCTTTGCCAGCCACCCTCTGCACGCCCTGCTGCCAGAGACACCGCCACGCGGTCTGGGAATCGAATTGCGTCTGCATGAGGCTGACCCCGACCTTGCCGCAGGCCGCGCGTTGGCGCACCCAGAGGCCGTCGTATTGCAGGCACCAACCGACAAGGCCGGGCACGGATTGCGTGAAGCGGTTATCCTTTGCCCGAACGGCTATGCGTGGGTGCCTTCGCGACGGATCTAGGCGGCACTCCCGGCCCCGCGGCGGATTTCAGGCCGCGTCGCGAAAGACCGTTGCAAGCAATGGGACAAGCCATTCTTCATCCGCGCGTGTAAACGCCGCAGGCGTATCGCTGTCGATGTCCAGCACACCCAAAAGCCGGCCTTCCCCGTTCCAAACCGGCAAAACCAGTTCAGACCGGGTTGAGGAGGCGCAGGCGATATGGCCGGGAAATGCATCCACGTCCGGCACATTCTGAACCTGCCCCGTTCGGGCGCAGGCACCGCAAACGCCGCGGGCAAAGGGAATGACAAGGCAGCCATGGCCACCCTGATACGGCCCGATCTTAAGCAATTCAGGCGCGACGACCCGATAAAAGCCCGTCCAGTCGGCATAAGGATGGGCGCTGTGGAGTTCGCACGCCACCGTTGCCATCAGCGCGACACTGTCGGTTTCCCCATGCGTCAGGGCAAGGATTGTGTCTGTAACCTCTTGATAGTTCATCTCAATACCCCAGTGCGCAGCCATCTTTGCGCGGGTCTGACGCGCCGATCAACAAGTCGCTTCCCTCCATCAGGATTGCTTGCGCGCCACCGATGGCCTCTTGGGGGACCGATACGCAATGCCCCATCTGTGTCAAGGCGGCGCGCACCTCGGCTGAATATCCGCGCTCAACCTTCATGCCGTCTACGCCTGAAAAACTGCGGGGTGCATCGATGGCCGCCTGCAGGTCCATGCCATAATCGGTCAGGTTGCTGACAAAGCGCGCATGGCCACAAGGTTGGTATGCTCCGCCCATCACACCAAACGGCGCAATCACCTTGCCCGCCTTCTTGAGCATTCCCGGAATGATGGTGTGCATCGGCCGCTTGCCCGGCCCGACCGCGTTCGGGTGACCTTCCGTCAGCGTGAAGCCCGCCCCCCGATTTTGAAACAAGATACCGAATTTGGAGGACGCGAGCCCTGTGCCAAATCCCCAGAAAATGGAATAGATCAGGGAAACCGCCATCCGGTCGCGGTCCACAACGGTGATATAGACAGTATCTTTGTGGACGGCTTCGCCGAGCGGGGCTGCGGCGGGCATGGCTTTTTTCGGGTCGATGAGAGCTGCCAGTTTCCGCGCGGTTTCCCCCGAAAGCATATGGTCCAATCGCGGCGTGGTCTCGGCGATGAACCGATTGCGCGCGTCGTAGGCAAGTTTTGCGGCCTCGGCTTCGATATGCGCGCGCGGGGCACCAAACGGGTCCATCGCCGCCAGATCGAACTCTTTAAGGATGTTCAGCATCAGAATCGCGGTGGCACCTTGGCCATTTGGCGGATGCTCGACCAATTCCAGATCACGGTAGGTTCCGCTGATTGGATCGGTATAGTCGCAGGCTGTTGTGGCGAAATCCTCCAGACTGTGCGTGCCGCCAAGGGCGCGGAGCGACGACACCATGTCTTCGGCAACTTCGCCCGCGTAAAACCCGTCGCGGCCCTGCCGGGCAATGCGGCGCAGAACCTCGGCCTGTCCGGGCGCGCGAAAGGTCTGCCCCAGTTGGTAGGGTTGATCCCCGTGCAGGTAATGGCCGCGGGCGTCACCGCGCAGCACGGCGCCCTCTTCGGCCCAGTCAAAGGCCACGCGCGGGGCCACGGGCACGCCCTCTTCGGCATAGTGGATCGCGGGCGCGAGAACGAAGTCCAGCCCCTTGCGCCCCCAGTCGGCGCTCAGCCGGCAAAACGCGTCAATCGCGCCGGGCAGGGTGACCAATTCCACACCACGCAGCGGCATCGACGTCAGGCCCTGGTCCAAGAGGGGCGCGGCGGAAAGGCCCATTGGTGAGCGACCAGAGCCGTTCAAGGCGATAACGCTCTCTTGGCCTGCGGGCTTTAACAGCACAAAGCAATCGCCACCAATTCCGGTCATCTGAGGCTCACAAATCCCCAGAAGCACCGCCCCTGCAATGGCCGCATCCACAGCATTGCCACCGTCCTGCAAAATATCCAGCGCCACCTTCGCGGCGAGGGGATGTGACGTCGCACAGGCGCCGTTTGCGGCGTAGATGGCTGATCGGCCCGGCAGTTGGAAATCACGCATCGAACTTCTCCTTTTGGGGGGAGAGTAGGGTCATGGTGGGGGATTTCCAAGTGGGAGAGAACCTCGGCGCAGCGAACTGGGTGGGGGCTTTGATCCACCGCGCCGAGGGAAGCTTTATGCAGCTACCCTCACATCATCGGTGGGTTTGGTGACGGTTTCACGGGGGAATTCGGGCCATTCCGCGTCAATGTCGCTGAATTTGAAACACCGGGCTATTCCGGAGCCGACTGTTTCGCCTTTAATCGAAAGCTGAGCAGGTTTCGCGCCCCATCCCGTTCGTATTCCAGATCTTGCGACAGGCTGCGAATCAAGAACCAGCCAAACCCCCCTTCGGGAAGGTCCTCATCAGGGTCCATTGTTTTCAGTGCGCCGAAGGGCAGCTCTCCCTTGGGCATGGGAAGGCCGGTGTCCGCAATCTGACAAGCCAGACCCTGCGGGTCCAGTGCGAGCGTTACCTCAATTTCCCCGGAATATCGGGCATAGGCATGTTCAACAATGTTGTTCAGCGCCTCTGCCAGCACCAGTTCGGCCATGCCACGCCCCTCTTGCGGCAGGCTTCGCAGCAGCACTGTATCAAACAAGGTCTGCAAGCCCGCCCGAACGGCCACCGGGTCCCCCGGAATCGTAAGGCGCAATGTGCCTTCTGGTGGCAAGTGGTTGCTCTTAGCCGGCATCTCGGAGCCCATAGGGCACCTCCGAATGGATGACAAAGACGGTGTCCATACGGGTCAGGCGGAACACCTTTTGCACGTTGGCCGTCAGGCCCGCCAGTTCCAGTTTGCGATCAGGCCCAAGGGCTTTCATCACGGCGACCACCGCGCCAAGGCCCGAACTGTCCAAGAACAAGACGCGCGACAAATCCAGCACGACACGCGGACAAGGGGCAAGCGTGATATCCCGCATTCGATCCTTGAACTGGATCGCCCCCGCTGCGTCGATCCGGTCTTGCATCGCCTGTACAACCAGCAGATCGCCGTGCTGCTCTGCTAAAAGTTCCATTCGACCACTCTCCTTGCTGATGCTTTGATCGCAGGGTAGGCCCAAGAGATTAGCAAGTCGTAAGCGGCTTGCCCGTCTGTCAGTTTAGTTGGAACTGCAAAGGATAGCGGCCATCCTCAAAGTCGCCGAACAGGTCAGGCAAGTCGGGGTGGCTTACAGGCTCGCCCGTTTCATCCGGGACGAGGTTTTGTTCAGACACATAAGCCACGTAATAGCTTTGGTCGTTTTCCGCCAGCAAGTGATAGAACGGCTGATCTTTGGACGGGCGGCTTTCCTCCGGGATGGCATCATACCATTCCTGCGTATTGGAAAACATGGCATCGACATCAAACACAACGCCGCGGAACGGATGTTTGCGATGACGTAGGATTTGGCCGATGTGATATTTTGCGTCCGTCTGTTGCATGATCATGCCTTCCCCATCCATGGTTACTAATCCCGTTGCGGGGTGCTTGTCTATGTTGCAGGCAAGACCGAAGGGAAACAATCTGTGGCCCTCAGCCCCACAGTTCCGGCGGTCTTTGGCCGACACCGGGCAAAAGACCTCTCGGATTTCTGATCGATTTCGGGGTTTCGCCCATTTCCACGCTGTGGATTTTCCCCTATCCTAACCTCAAAATAAAAGCGCGAGGGGCAGATGAGCAGAACTCTCCGTGCGTCGATTTTGTTGTTGGTCCTCGCTTCGTGCGGTGGCGGGAACTTTTCGGCGCCCCGTGATCTTGACGACGCTTGCGCGATCTTGCGCCAGCGGCCGACCTATTGGAAGGCGATGAAGGCGACAGAGCGTAAATGGGGGATTCCCGTTTACGTGCAGATGGCGACCATTCATCAAGAGTCCAAATTTATTGGCAACGCCCGCACGCCGCACAACTATGCGCTGGGGATCATCCCGATGGGGCGGCAGTCGTCGGCCTATGGCTATAGCCAAGCGTTGGATGGCACTTGGGAAGAATACCAAAAAGAAGAACGCCGCCATGGCGCAAAGCGTGACCGGATTACGGACGCGACGGACTTCATGGGTTGGTACATGAACGCCAGCAGCCAAAAGCTGGGCATCGCGCGTGGCGACGCGCAGGCGCAATATCTGGCCTATCATGAAGGGCGCACCGGTTACGCCAATCAAAGCTATTTGGGCAAGCCTTGGCTGGTTGAGGTCGCGGCCAAAGTGGGCGCGCGTTCCGAGCGCTACGCAGAACAGCTTCAATACTGCCGGTAAAAGACCAATGGCCCGCCGTTAGCGATTACGGCGGTCCACTTCATTGACGATTGAGAACATCGACGGCGGGAAATCTTTGCCGGTTGAAAGCTCTCCCAGGATCACAGTGGTTTGTTGGCCAAGGTCATCCGTAATGATCCACTGCCTGAGGGCGAGCGGGTTGGCGGTGAACACCAACTCGATCGTCCCGTACTCTGGTGTCTCAGGGTCTTGTGCGATGACGCGCGTGGTCTTGTCGACTTCCTTGTGACCCACAACCATCTTGGCGCGGCCGAGGTTTACGCTGTCACCCAAGATCAGGTTCAACGGCGTGCGTTTAAGCGGATATTGCTCTGGCGGCTGGTTGGATTTTGCGTCGAAAATGGCTACCTGCCCACCGGACGCCAGCACAAGCGACTTATCCGGCGGTGCATACTCGAACCGAATGCGGCCAGGGCGTTTGATAATCAAGCGCCCGACTGACACTGACCCGTCAGAGTTGACTTGGGTAAAGTCCGTCTCGGCACTGGTCAGCCGGTTCAAATAGGCCGAAAGATCCTTTAACGGAATCGGATCAGCACTTGCCGGCAGGTGAAAACCCAAAGCGGCAATGGCAAAGGCTGCGGCGGCGAAAAGGGGGCGAAAGCGTTTCATTCCCGCAATATAGTGCAGCGCTTTGCCCTGCGGCACCCCCGCTTCGGTCACATGGCGGGGAGTTGCCGATCACATTCCGTGAGCGACACCCCGATTGGTTTTCCGGCCCGTTGCGCTTGGCGGGGCGCGGGGGCTGGGCTAGGGTGCTTCCTAGACATTTGGGGGTTTTGAGCATGCAAGCGACCGGGCAACTAACGCGACTGGCGACGCGGCGAGCAACGGTTCTGGGCCTCTTGGCCGTTGGGCTTTCCGCCTGTGTGGGTGGCAGCGGTGGCGGCATGCCAAGTGCTGGCCCCGCCATGCGGCCAGTCCCCAATGCTGGCTATGACGCTTGGGTCGATGGCTTCCGGGGGCGTGCTTTGAACAATGGCATTTCGGCAGGCACCTTCGATTCAGCCTTTCGCACGGCAGGTTTCTTGCCGGATGTGATTGAGAAAGACAGAAACCAGACGGAATTCACACGCAGTATAGAAGACTATCTTGCCATCGCCGCTTCTGACGAGCGGGTCTCAAAGGGTCGCGCTGCGTTGTCGCGGCATGGTGCCCAACTTGCCGCAATTGAGGGCCGCTATGGGGTCGAGGCCAATGTCGTCGCGGCTGTCTGGGGGCTGGAGAGCTTCTACGGGGAACGGCGCGGCACAGTTCCGGTGATCGCGGCGCTGTCGACCTTGGCTTACGAGGGGCGGCGTGGCTCTTTCTTTGAACAGCAACTCATTGCCGCGCTAAAAATCCTGCAAAATGGGGATATTAGCCCGCAGGGCATGACGGGCAGCTGGGCCGGTGCCATGGGCCACACGCAATTCATCCCGACCTCCTATCTCGCCTACGCCGTGGATTTCACCGGGGATGGCCGTCGGGATATCTGGTCTGAAGACCCGACCGACGCACTTGCTTCAACCGCCGCTTACTTGTCCCGTTCCGGCTGGACCAAGGGCCAACCCTGGGGCGTCGAGGTGCGGCTGCCTTCGGGCTTTAACACCGCCCTTGCCGGGCGCGGCAAGGGAAAGTCCCCGTCGGATTGGGCTGCACTTGGCGTGACGGACATGGACGGGCGGGCCGTGCGCGACTTTGGCGCAGCCTCGATTCTCATCCCGGCGGGCGCGCGCGGCCCGGCCTTCATGATCTTTAATAATTTCAACGTGATCGCTCGTTACAACAATGCCGAAAGCTATGTGATCGGCGTTGGCCACCTGTCGGACCGACTGCGCGGAGGGCCCTCAATCAGGGGCAACTTCCCGCCCGACGCCAAAGGCATGACGATCGCTGACCGTCAAAGCCTCCAGCGCAAACTGACCTCCGCAGGCTTTGATACAGGCGGCACTGACGGCGTGATCGGCGCAAAAACCCGCGCCGCGATTTCGGCATTTCAGGCAAGCCGAGGGTTGGCGGTTACGGGTGAGCCGTCGTTGGATTTGCTGGCCCTCCTCCGCTGACAGCGCGCGCCGCCTTGCGCCATCGCGGACCTCACTGGTCCCGAAAAGTCCGACAGGGAAAAGAAAACGGCCGCCCCCATTTTCTGTCTTCAAATATCCCCGCCGGAGGCTCCATCAGGAAACGCGGGCGCGTCCTCGTTGTGCTGTCTTTGCCATAAGCCGTATTTCTGCGGGCTCAGTGGTGCTCTGGCAGCAGGATTTCGCGCTTGCCAACATGGTTGGCTGGCGTGACAACGCCCTGTTCTTCCATCTGTTCCACCAATCTGGCAGCCTTGTTGTAGCCGATACCCAGTTTGCGCTGGATATAAGAGGTGGAGCATTTGCGGTCCTTGGCAACGACGGCGACCGCCTGATCGTAAAGCGCGTCATCAGCGGAATCACCCGAGCCAAGACCCAATACCAGGTCGATGTCCGAAGCCGCGTCATCTTCCGGCCCTTCGACCACGCCAGACATGTAGCTCGGGGGGCCAAAGGATTTGAGGTGATTGACGACTTCTTCGACTTCTTCGTCTGACACAAATGGCCCGTGGATGCGGCTGACGCGACCGCCACCGGCCATGTAAAGCATGTCCCCCATGCCAAGCAGTTGCTCAGCACCTTGTTCGCCAAGAATGGTCCGGCTGTCGATTTTGGAGGTAACCTGGAACGAGATCCGGGTGGGGAAGTTGGCTTTGATCGTGCCGGTGATCACGTCGACCGAAGGGCGCTGGGTTGCCATGATAAGGTGGATGCCGGATGCGCGCGCCATCTGGGCCAACCGCTGAATGCAGGCCTCGATTTCTTTGCCTGCAACCATCATCAGGTCGGCCATCTCGTCGACGATGACCACAATATACGGCAGCGCGACGGGCTGGAACTCATCCGTCTCAAAGACGGGTTCGCCGGTGTCTTCGTCAAAACCGGTCTGGATTGTCCGCTTGAACATCTCGCCTTTGGCAAGTGCTTCGCGCACGCGGCCATTGTATCCTTCGATGTTGCGGACGCCCATCTTTGACATCTTGCGGTAGCGCTCTTCCATCTCGCCGACGGTCCATTTCAGGGCGACAACTGCCTTTTTCGGGTCGGTGACGACAGGCGAAAGCAGGTGTGGAATGCCGTCGTAAACGGAAAGTTCCAGCATTTTGGGGTCAATCATGATCAACCGGCATTCCTCGGGCGTCAGCTTGTAGAGGAGCGACAGGATCATGGTGTTGATCGCCACCGACTTGCCCGAACCCGTGGTCCCAGCGATCAGCAAGTGGGGCATTTTGGCGAGGTTGGCGACGATCGGGTCGCCGCCGATATCCTTGCCCAAAGCCAAGGGCAAGCGCAGTTGGCTGTCGCCAAAATCGCGAGCAGACAGGATTTCCCGCAACACGACCTTTTCGCGGTGCGCGTTGGGAAGTTCTATGCCGATCACCGTCCGGCCCGGCACGGTCGAAACGCGGGCCGAGAGGGCGGACATGGAACGGGCGATATCGTCAGCAAGTCCAATCACGCGTGAGGCCTTTAGGCCGGGCGCAGGTTCAAGTTCATACATTGTAACGACAGGACCCGGGCGAACCGAGGTAATTTCGCCCTTCACACCGTAGTCGTCCAGAACCGATTCCAACATGCGCGCGTTTTCTTCCAGCGATTCGTTGGACAATTGGTGGCGCTGAATGGATTGCGGGTTGGCCAAAAGCGACAGAGGCGGCAACTCGTAGGCCGGGGCCGGGTCATCAAAACGAAGTTTGGGTTGCGCCTCGGCCTTGGCCTGACGGGAAGGCAGCGCAGGCTTCTTTGCCGCCAATTGCACAACGGGACGGCGGAAGGGCTCGGTCGGGACTTCATCAGTCAGTTCCGGCGTGGGTGACCAGTCTTCCGTCAGTCCCCAGTCATCGCCTTGCTCGCCTGCCTCGGCACCGTCAGGCCATTGGGTGTCGTCCAGAATGCCTTGGGCCAGATCGGGCGCACCGCGGAACGGCGCGTTCGTTTCAACTTGCGGCATCAGGCGGGGCAGGGGGGGCAGGACGGCGGCCATGACGGGCGGTTCGGCCCGCAAGCCGGGGGCAGCGAGCGGTGGCGCGGGGGGAGCTGTGGTTTGTTGGCGGTTGTTGACGATCAGCGGCTGCGGGCCACGCGGGCGGGCCATGGGTGGCTCACGCCGTTGAATGGCTGCGGTGATCGGGTTCAGCGGCTCTTTTGTGTCGCGCGTGCGCGAACGGATAACATCAGAAATCCGCGCCTTGATACGGTCATCTGACGGCAGGTCGGCTGCATCCGCATGGGGCGACAGCAACGGTTCGATCAGTTCTGGCTCTGGTTCAATCGCGCGGCGCATCAGCGCGGGCATCCGTGCCAACAGGCCCAGCTTTTCGCGGGGGGGGGCGTAGTGGGGCGCTTCGGCTTGCGGCTCCGCATAGCGGGGATCCGCCCGCAGTGAGGTCGGGCGACCAAAGCCGTGTGCATCAGGCAGGTCTGCTGCGACTTGCGGTTGGGCGCGGCGGACGACAGTGCTGCCCTCGACTAAACCACCGCGCGGCGCATCGGTGTAAGGCGCGGAACGGCGGGTGTCGGCCAGAGGCGAGGTCGCTGCGGCTGCAGCCCGGCGGCGATCCTGGATTGCGGCGGCAGCGCGGGCCGTGCCTTGGGCGCTTTTACCGGCGGCACCCAGAAAGGTGGAATAGGTAAAGACCAGGCTGGTCGCCAGAAAACGTGCACAAGCGCGCACCTCCGCCAGATTGAACCCCGTCACAAACAGCATTAACCCCACAAGCGAAATGCCGGACAGGACGGACAGGATCTTAAGCCCGACGCCCGCCCCCGCTGGGATCATCCCCAGAAGTGCCCCCGAAACGGTGTCGCCAAACAGGCCGCCCATCCCAAAGGTGTGCGTCCAGTCGCCAGCCGGCAAAAGCGTGGCGGCATAAACGGACCCCATGGCAATCGCGATCACGGCAAACACCATGCGGCCAAGCGCACGATCTGCCCCACGGTGCAGCACAAATCGCGCACCCCATGCGGTCAGCACCAACGGAATCCCCCAAGAGCCCTTGCCGCCGATGATGATCAAAGTCGACGACAATGCCGCGCCAAAGCGGCCAAGGTAGTTCTTGGCCGTCTCATCCGTGGCGACCATCCAGCCGGGATCGTCAGGAGAGTAGCTCCACAGCAGCAATGCGAAAAAGACCCCCGCGCCAATCAACGCAAGGCCAAGAAGCTCTCGCCCCCGTTTTTCGAGCATTGCCTGCGTGCCCTGATCCAAAAGTGGATCGCGCTGCCTGACCTGATACGATGCCATAATTCCTCGCCCTCAACCGTAGAGACAGTCACGTAGCTGGATAAGCCCGCGCTGCATTTCTTCCTTTGGGGCCACCAAGGCGACCCGGATATAAGCCTTGCCGGGGTTATCCCCGTTGACGTCTCGCGACAGATAGGCGCCGGGCAATACCCGCACACCTGTCTGGCGCCATACTTTCAGTGCGGCGGTTTCCCCATCTTCGACCGGAAGCCAAAGGAAGAAACCACCCTCAGGGCACGCAAAGCCCTGAAGCCCTGAAAAGATCTGATCCGCAGCCCGAAACTTGTCTTGATAGAGCGCGCGATTTTCCTGCACGTGCTCCTCGTCTGCCCACGCCGCTTCGCTCACACGCTGGATGGGCAGGGGGAGCGGGGCACCCGCAAAGGCACGCAGCTGCCGAATGCGGGCCATGCCCTGAGCCCCGCCCGCCACAAAGCCTGAACGCAGGCCGGGCAGGTTCGACCGCTTGGAAAGGGAGTGAAAGGCAAACACCCGTTCCGGGTTGGCGCCGGTCGTGTGGACCATCTGCAGAGCGCCGGGCGGTGGCGCGATGCGCCAGATGTCCGAATAGCACTCGTCTGCCAACACCGTGAAATCGTGCTTTTCGGCCAAAGCCAAAAGCGTTGCCCAATACTCAGCGGATGCAACAGAGCCTTGGGGATTGGCGGGCGAACACAGATAGGCAATGGCCGTGCGGTCCAGCACGTCGGGGGGTAGGCTGGCGTAATCAGGCAGAAAGCCGGTAGCCGCCGTTGCGGGCACATAAACCGGCTCCGCCCCGACGGCGAGGGCCGCCACGGCATAGACCTGATAAAACGGGTTCGGCATCAACACGACGGGCCGCTTGCCGGCCTTGGTTTCCGGGCAAAGCGCGATGCAGGCGTTGAACAGACCCTCACGCGTGCCGTTCAGGGCCATGATCTGATCGGGCACAAGGCTCGCCCCATAGCGACGCGATATCCAACCGGAAATCACCGACAAAAGCTCTGGTGTGCCATCGTTCGGCGGATATAGCGCGAATTCGTGCAGGTTAGCCGCAAGCAAAGGGCCGACGAAGCCGGGCATCGGGTGGCGCGGCTCACCAATGGTCATGGCGATGGGTTCGCCGCCGGGGGCGTGCGCATCCAACAGCTTCCGCAAGCGCGGAAACGCATAGTCCGGTAGGTTGGAAAACCGCTCGGGAACCGCCATTCATGCCTCATGCCCGGGATCGTTGCGCCCCGTTTGAACCGACGATAGCCAGAACAAGCCGTCGGGTCCAGAAAAACCCATGCAGCACTTGGGTTTGGGCGCGCAGGTTGTGGCTTTTTGGTCTTAGAGCGTTTTGGCCGCGCGCCTTAGCGCAAGGCCCGTTCTGTTGCGATCCCGAGGCGCAGAAGCCGTTCTTCCTGCGCCGGGCCGACCATCAGCGATATCCCGCAGGACGGCTGACTTGTCGGCAAGGTCAACACAGACAGGTCCATCATGTTGCCGATGCGGGTGTTGCGCAGCGCGAGCAGGTTTTCGGTAACGTAGTAGTCGTTGTCGGTCATCAAGCGTGCGGCGTCTGGCGGCAAAATGGGCGAAGTCGGCACGAGAACCGCGTCGAAACGGGCCGTCGCTTGGCCCCAAGTGGTGCGCAGAGCCTCTAAGCGGCGCCATCCGGCAATGTAGTCTGACGCAGAGATGCCCGCCCCGGAACGAAAGCGCTCCAGTATCCGTGGAAACATCTTTTCTGGGTTCGGCTCTATTGTGCTGCGCCAGATTGCATAGGCCTCGGCGGTAAAGAGGATACCCGCCAGCGCCATGGATTCGGTCACTTCGGGGCTCTGGATATGGGTGATCTGCGCCCCGGCGCGGGACAAGCGGGACAACGCGTCGGCAAATCCTGCCGCCGGCCTTGGGCGCAGGTCCTCCATCGCGACGGTGTCCAACACGGCGAACCGCATGCCCGCCAAGCTGGAACCAGCAAGATCCGGCGGTCGCTGCCCGCTTAGTGCCGCAAGCAGCAGCGCACAGTCTTCGACCGAATGGGCCAACGGGCCGATGGTGTCGAACCGCTCACACAACGGGACGGTCCCCGCTGAGGGCAGGCGGCCAATACTGGTCTTAAGTCCGACGAGGTCGTTCCACGCCGCGGGAATCCGCACCGACCCCCCGGTGTCTGATCCAATCGCGGCCGGTGCCAACCCATAGGCAACCGAGGCTGCAGCCCCAGAAGATGACCCGCCTGCGACGGCGGTTTCGTTGTTGATACAAGGCGGTGTCGCAGTCACAGGGTTCAACCCCAGTCCGGAAAAGGCCAGCTCTGACATGTGGGTCTTGCCAAGGCAGACCGTGCCTTCCCGCGTCGCTGTTGCCAAAACAGCGGCATCCTGCGTCGGGATGCGGTCCTTCAGAAGGGCCGAGCCCGCTTCCGTGGCCAGATCAGCCGTGTCAAAGAGGTCCTTCCAGCTAAGCGGTACACCGTCCAAAATGCCACGCCGCAGCCCTGCCTTGGCACGTGCAGCCGCACCCATTGCCTCACCCCTTGCCCGGGTGCCGCTCATCCTTGCAAAGATTCTGGGGGCGAGTGGGTGGCTCTCCGCCTTGTCCAGAAAGAACTCGGCCAACTCAACCGGATGAATGCTGCCCTTGCCAATGGCCCGGCCCAGATCGGCGGCGGTCATATTGGACCATGTCTTGCTCATCGCGCGCACTCCATTTTCGGGCAGGCTAGCGGTAAGCCGCCGCATGGACAATCCTGCGAAGCGGCGCATAGTAACGGCATGGAACGCGAGACAGATATTCTGGTGGTGGGCGGTGGGCTGAATGGCCCCGCCTTGGGATTGGCCCTCGCGCAAGCAGGGCTTCGGGTGACGGTGATCGACGCGCGCCCGGCGCCCGCCCGTGCCGAGGCGGGATTTGATGGGCGGGCCTATGCCTTGGCCATCGCCTCCAAGCGGCTTTTGTCGGTGATTGGTGTGTGGGAGCGTCTGGCACAGCAGGTTCAGCCGATCCTGAAGATCAAAGCAAGCGACGGGCGCGCAGGCCAAGGTGCGGCGCCGTTTTTCCTGACCTTTGATCATGCCGAAATTGAAGAAGGCCCTATGGGCTACATGGCCGAAGATCGCTTCCTTTACGCGGCCTTCTTGCGGTCCATGGAGGCAACGCAGGGATTGACCTTGCTTTCGGGGCAAAGCGTTGTTGCCCAAGAGGTTTCCGCCGATGGAGTGGCTGTGACGCTGGCATCCGGTCAGCGTTTGGCAGGGCGACTGCTGGTCGGCTGCGACGGGCGCGGCTCTGGTACAGCGGCGCGCGCGGGGATTCGGCGGCAGGGCTGGGGCTACGGTCAGACTGCCCTGGTCACCGCAATCCACCATGAACACGACCACCAGGGAACAGCGCAGCAGTTTTTCATGCCCTCAGGCCCGCTGGCGATTTTGCCGCTGCCGGGGGGGCATCATTCGTCAATCGTGTGGAGTGAGACCGAAGTCGCAGCCGAGGCCATCCAATCCCTGCCCGACGATGCCTATCTGGAAGCACTACGGCCCCGGTTTGGCAGCTTCTTGGGAGAGATCACCTTGGCTGGCGCGCGGTTCACGTACCCGTTGTCGCTAAGCCTTGCTGAGCAGTTTGTCGCCCCTCGACTCGCCTTGGTTGGCGATGCGGCGCATGGGGTGCACCCGATCGCAGGGCAGGGTTTGAACCTTGGGCTGCGCGACGTGGGTGCTTTGGCTCAGGTGGTGGTCGAGGCGGTGCGACGCGGCGAGGATCCCGGCGCTCTGGACGTGCAGGAGCGTTATCAAAGGTGGCGGCGGTTCGACGCCACGGCATTGGCCTTGGGGATGGATGGTGTGAACCGTTTGTTTTCCAATGATAACCCATTGCTTCGGGCGAGCCGAGATCTTGGGCTCGAGATCGTGGGCGCGCTGCCCGGCCTCCGTCGGCGATTCATTCGGCAGGCGGCGGGCCTGACCGGCGACTTGCCGCGGCTGCTAGAGGGGCGTGGCATCTGACGCGCTGCACGCCAAGACAAGAAGGGGGTTGGAATGGACAAAGAACATACCGACGGTCCAGCGGGCCACAGAACGGACCGACAATCCTCCTCTCCTGTTTGCGCGCTCTCTTTCGATCCGGAACAAGCGCGTGATGTTGCCCGCTGGCGCACGGCGGAACGGATCCGATTGCGGTCCGAACGTATGGCGCTGTCTGTTGTGGCCCGAACCGAATGGGCCGCAGCCCTCATGTCTCATTTGGCGGCGCTTGTTGGCAGCCCCAAAGGCAAAGTTGTCTCAGGCTACTGGCCGATCAAAGGCGAGGCCGACCTGCGTCCCTGGCTCGCATCTCTGCATCAAAACGGGGTCGCCGTTGCCCTGCCTGTGGTGGTCGAGCGCGGCGCGCCGCTTCAGTTCAGGCTCTGGACGCCGGGTATGGCGATGGAGCGTGGCAATTGGAACATTCCCGTTCCCCCTGCCACTGCCCCCGTTTTGTACCCCGACGTCGCCCTTGCGCCTCTGGTTGGATGGGATCGGGCCGGCTTTCGGCTCGGCTATGGCGGCGGTTATTTCGACCGCACACTTGCGTCGCTGTCTCCCCGACCCACAGTGCTGGGCGTTGGCTTGCAAGCTGCCGAACTTAAAACGATTTTCCCACAAGATCACGATATTCCGATGACCACGATCATTACAGAAAACGGTCCTCAAACCTGAACACAGGCCTTTCATCTTGGCCCAAATACTCTGGGGGTCCGGGGGTGAAACCCCCGGCGCCGGGCCGAGGCGCTTCACCTAGGCGCTTCAGTCGATTTCGCGGGCTTCCGAGATCAGCATGATCGGGATGCCATCGCGGATTGGAAAGGCGAGATGTGCGGCCTTGGAGATCAACTCGCCCCGCTCCGCGTCATAGCTCAGAGCGGCTTGTGTCACGGGGCAGACCAAGGCTTCCAGCATGCGGCGGTCAAAGGGGGTCTTTTCGGTCATTGCAGCACCTCGTCAGGCGCCCCGCCTCCGCGCAGGGCAAATTCCAAAAGCGTCACCAAAGTCTCGCGCCGGGTGATCAGCGAAGGGGCTTCAAGCAGGGCTTGTTTATCTTCCGGCGGCAGGGGCAGAAGCATGGATAACGCATTGATAAGTAACTCAGGTGCGGCGTCTTTCAGGCTTGTCCAGTCACTGCCCAAGCGCCGTGAACTAAAGTAACGTGCGAGCAGATCCAAGAATGTCTCGCGGTCAAAGTCGACGTCGCTTTCCTCTGTGCCGAGATCGCGGGTAAAGGGTTTCCAGTCCACTGCAAAGCGTCGGTAGGGGGTAAAGCCTTCGACCTCGTCGCGCAGCCGAAACCGGGAAATCCCCGACAAGGTGATCATATAGCGGCGGTCTTCGGTTTCAGAAAAAGCGGTAAGACGGCCCGCGCATCCGATGGCCGCAAGGCGTCCGTCAGAGGCGGGTTGCACCATTCCGATCAATCTTCCAGGTGTCTTCAAACTATCTTCCAACATAGCAAGATAGCGGGGCTCAAATATATGCAGGGGCAGACGGGCGCGCGGCAGCAAAAGCGCGCCCGAAAGCGGGAATATCGGCAGCGTGTCGGGCAGGTCGGTGAGGATCATCATACCTCCTGATCTAGGGCTGCGCCGCGTTTGGGCAATCCTGCCGGATGCCGATTAAACAAAGATCATCGATGACAGCCGACGACGTCCGGCCAGCACGATCGGATCTTGGGGCTTCAGCGCCTCAAACAGCGTCAGCAGTTGCGCCTTGGCCGCGCCCTCGTTCCATTCCCGATCCAGTTTGAAGAGGTCCAGCAGCAGGTCGACCGCCTCTTGGGTCTTGCCAGAGGCATGCAGCGCCGTGGCCAGATCAAACATCACCTGACGGTCCGCAGGGGCGGCGGCAAGGCGGGCGCGAAGATCGGCTTCGGGGCCGGCCTTGAGCGCCTGACGGGCCAGATCAAGCTGGGCACGGGCGGCGTCAAGCTCTTTGGTTTTTGCGATGGCCGCGGGGGCTGCGTCAAGCAAGCCCTGTGCCGCATCCAGATCTTCAAGCGCCAGATGGCCACGCACTAGGCCCGCGTAGGCGGCGGCGTTCTCGGGCTCTTCTTCAAGGATGGCGGCGAAGGTTTCCACGGCATCGGCGAAGGCGCCATCGGTCAGCATTTGCTCGGCAGCTTCCAGCGCCTCTGCCAGACCGTCATCGACAGCGGGGCCGGCCATGGCGGCCAGTTTCTCGACGAAGGTCTTCAACTCGGACGCGGGCAGCGCGCCTTGGAACCCATCGACCGGCTGGCCCTTGTAGAAGGCGTAGACGGTGGGGATCGATTGAATCCGCAGCTGCGCGGCGATGCCCTGGTTCTGGTCAACGTCAATCTTGACCATTTTGACGCGGCCCTTGGCAGCCGTTACCGCGGCTTCAAGCGCTGGCCCAAGCGTTTTGCACGGCCCGCACCACGGTGCCCAGAAATCGACGATCACCGGAACCTCTTGTGAGGCTTCGATCACATCGACCATGAAGCTGGCCTCGGTTGCATCCTTTACCAAGCCATCAGGCTTGGTTGCGGCGGTGGCGGGTTTAAGATCTGTTCCGAACATCATGGGCTCCTAGATGGGAGATTTGCCCTCTATATGCGCTTGCTGGTGCCAAAGGCCAAGGGGCAGGCTTTACCTCTTGGGCAGGTTTCGCCATCTTATCCCGCGACAGAAAAGGATCTGACATGCCCACGCTACTGACGTTTGGTGACAGCAATACCCACGGCACCCCGCCGATTTTGGTCGCAGGCGAGAGCTACCGGCGGTATGGCCCGGCGATCCGCTGGCCCCGGCGGGCGCAGGCCGCGTTGGGGGCAGAGTGGGAGTTGGTCGAGGAAGGTTTGCCCGGGCGCACCGCACAGTTCAACGATCTGATGATGGGCGACCATATGAACGGGCAAGGCGGGTTGAAAATCGCGCTTGAAAGCCATGGGCCCATTGATGTGCTGACGATCATGTTAGGCACCAATGATGTGAAGGCCCGCTTCGGGGCCAGCCCCGAGACGATCACGGGCGGGATCGCAGCGCTTTTGGATCTGGCGCAGGGGCGCGAGATGCAAGATCGCCACGGTGGGTTTGCGATTTTGCTGATCTGCCCGCCACCGGTGCTGGAGCAAGGCCCGATCGGGGATGAATTTTACGGTGGCCGGGCGCGCAGTTTGGCCTTGCCGCCGCTCTATGCCGCCTTGGCCAAGGCGCGGCGGGTGGGGTTTCTGGATGCAGGCGCGTTGATCAGCGTCTCGCCCATTGATGGGGTGCATTATGACGAAGCCGCGCACGCCGTTTTGGGCGAGGCGGTGGCAGAGGCAGTTCAGGCGTTAGGTAGAGGCGGACAGGTCTGACCAGCCGCAAAGGGCGGCCAGCCGGGCCGGGTCGTGGTCGGTCCCGGTGGCCATCGCCTTTAGGATGGGCGCGGCGCGGCGGGCACGCCAGCGATCGCGCAGGCGGTGCAGGCCTGAGGCCGAGATCTTGGTGATCGGCGTGCGGATCGGCAGGGCGCGCGCCCATTTCCGCTGCATGAACCGGTAGGCCGTGTCAAAGTCGGCACCCAATGCAAGGTGGCTTTGGTCGTTATGGATGCAGGGAAGTGCGCCCGCGTAAGCGCCCTGACCCGCGGCCAAAGCAGTTTGCACAATATCGGTGCCGTAGAGGTGCCAACCGGGCAGGGCCGCATCAAAGCGCAGCTGGGCCGAGGTGCGCAGCACAATCAGCAACTCATCAAGGCTTTGCACCGGGGTCGGGACAAGCGGCACCCGCCCGACGATCTGGCCAAGCGACGACGACCAGACCGGCCCCAGATGTGCGCCATCGCGCCCGATACCAAAGGTTCCAAACACCGCCCAATCCGGGGGCAGGGCCATGAGTCGGGCTTGAAAGAGGTCAAGCCATCCCTTGGGAAGATACACATCATGGTGGGCAAAAATGGCGATCTCGGCCTCCGTCTGGGCCAAGGCGCCGTTATAGGCCAAACTGGCCGAGGCCGCCCCTTGGATCACGGACAGTGGCAAGGCACCTGACAGCACGTCGGGTGAGCGGGCAAGGTTGGCGGCAAGGATGTCCGGGGCATGGCTGGCCGAAATCAGGGTGATGCGGGTCATGTGGCCCCCTTTTTCGCGCCAACGGCCAGAAGCAGGTCTGACAGTTTTCCGGCTTCGGTGTCGATGTCATGACGCGCCAGAACCCGGTCACGGGCTTGGGCCCCCATCTGCGCCAGTTGGTTGGCGGGGGTTGCGGCCAGCGCGCGGATCGCTTTGGCCAAGGCGGCGGCATCCCCGGCGGGGACCATCCATCCGACGCCGGGCACGACCAGTTCCGGCACTCCCGCGATGGCGGTGGCGATCACCGGGCGGGCGGTCGCCATGGCTTCCATCAGCACGACGGGCAGGCCTTCCGCGAAAGAGGGCGAGATCAGCGCCTGCGCCGCGCCAAGGGCCGCCCGAACGCCGTCTTCATCCTGCCAGCCCAGAAACGTAACCCGCCCGTTTGCTTGGTCCTCCAGCTCGGCGCGCAAGGGGCCATCTCCGACTATCGCGATCCGCAAGTCGGGCAGATCGGTCAGCATGGCCAAGGCATCAACCAGCAGCGCAAAGCCCTTTTGCGGCACGAGCCGACCGATGGCGATCATATGAGGGCCGCCCTCGGGCAGCGGCAGCGGGCCGAACCGTGCAGGTTCGATGCCGCAGTGGATGACCTTGACGCGCGGCCAGACCGCAGGTTCGACCCAGCGGCAAAGTTGGCTGCGCCCAAAGGACGAAATGGCCACGGCAAAGCGCGCGCGCCGAAGCTTTTCGGCCAGTGACAGGGCGAGGGGGGCGTCAAACTCTTCCGGCCCGTGGGTGGTAAAAGAATAGCCGGGGCCACCCAGAGCGGCGCAGAGCATCGCGACAGTCGCCGAATTGGTGCCGAAATGCGCGTGCAGATGGGTGACCCCCAGATCCTGACAGCGTTGCGCCAAAGCGGCTGCTTCGGCCAGATAGACCAAGTGGCGCAACCGCCCCCCGGTGCCTGCCGCCCCCCCGGCCCCGCGCGCGCCGCAGCCGAGCGCCAGCCGCAGCCCGGCCGCCAAAGCCAAGGGACGTCGCCAAACCCACCCCAGCGCCAGACGCGCCAGACGGGGCAAGCCCGCGTCCAGAAGGTGTTCGGTGCGGAGATCTTCTTGCAGATCGGCAGGCTCAACCAAGGCGGCACGATCAGACCGCATGGCAAAGCGCTGCACCTGCCAGCCAAGCCGTTCCAGCGCCGCGATCTCGCGCCGGATAAAACTATGCGACGCCCGCGGATAGGTGTTCACAAGATAGCCAAGGGTCACGGCAACTCACCACATCAAATCGTTCCGCGCTGGTAGCGGGGTTCTGGGGCAAGACTAAGGCTGTGTGAACGGAATTGCACCGGGTAGGGCGCGCATCGTGGCAAATTTCGCGCCTTGTTCAACGGCGGCGGATGGCCGCGCAGGGGCCGTGCGCCGGGTGAGTGCGAAGGCCATTGATCTGCCTGAATTTGGGCGGTTTTCCCCTTCATTCCCCCTTCGCAGCGGGACAGGCCCGCGCTAGGGTCCGCACCATGAATGCGCTGCGAAGATTTTCAGGTGAGGGGCTTTTCGCGCGCGCGGTGCGCGGCTCATTGATGACGGCGGGGGCCTATGCGGTCACCCAGGCGTTGCGGTTGGTGTCGAACCTGATCCTGACGCGGTTGCTGTTTCCCGAAGCGTTCGGCGTCATGGCGCTGGTGTCTGTGGTGTTGGTCGGGTTGGCGATGTTTTCGGATGTCGGGATCGGGCCGGCGATCAGCCAGCATCCCAAGGGCGACGATCCGCGTTTTCTGAATACAGCCTTTACCCTGAACGTCATCCGGGGCTTGGCACTGTGGCTGTTGACCTGTGCGCTGGCCCTGCCGGTGGCGCGGTTTTACGCCGCCCCCGATCTTGCCCAGCTTTTGCCTGCCGCAGGGATCACCCTGCTGATCGCGGGTTTCAACCCCACGCGGATCGACACGGCCAACCGGCATCTTTTACTGGGAAGGGTAACGCTGCTGGACCTTGTGGCCCAGATCAGCGGGATCGGCGCGATGATTGTGCTGGCAGCGGTCCTGCAATCGGTCTGGGCGCTGGTGTTGGGTGCGATCATTGGGGCGTTGGCGAAACTGGTGCTGATGTCGGTTTATCTGCCCGGACAACGCAACCGCTTTTGTTGGGACCGTGAGGCGGGGCGGGCGCTTATCCACTTTGGTAAGTGGATCTTTCTATCCACAGCCTGCGGCTTTTTGCTTTCGCAGGGCGATAAGGCGATTTTCGGCGCCTATCTAAGCCTTGAGGACTTGGGGATTTACAACATCGGCTGGTTTCTGGCGTCTTTCCCGGTGCTGCTGGCCGGGGCGGTGACCAGCCGTATTCTGATCCCGCTGTATCGCGATCACCCGCCGGCTGGCTCTGCGGCCAATGCGGCCAAGATGCGGCGGCTGCGCTTTGTCGTCTCAGCTACGACTCTGATGTTGCTGGCAATGATGGGGCTGGGCGGCGCGGCGCTGGTCGGGGTGCTTTACGATCCGCGCTATGCGGGGGCGGGGATGGTGGTTGTCGCCATGGCATGCGTGCAGATGCCGGGGGTTATCGGGATGACCTATGACCAGTCGGCTTTGGCCGCTGGGGATTCGCGCACCTATTTCTTGCTGATTGCGCTGAAGGCCGGGGTGCAGAGCTTGGCCTTTCTGATCGGGATGGAGACTGGCGGGCTTTATGGCGCATTGGCCGCGCAGGCGGTGGCGCTGATTGCATTGCATCCGGCTATTGTGCTTTTGGCGCGCAAGCATCGGGCATGGGATGGGCTGCACGATCTGATCTTCTTCAGCTTTGCGGTCGTTCTGGCGGCTCTGGTTTTGTGGAGCCATGCCGGAGTCCTTGGACTTTGAACGGTGATCTGCCTAGAAAGAGGGCAAAGCCCAAGAGTGAATGCAGCATGTTGATTGAAGAGACCCCACTGGCGGGTGTGTTGATTCTGACCCCCCGCCGTTTTGGCGATGACCGGGGGTGGTTCAGTGAGACGTGGCATGCCGAACGTATGGCCGAGGCTGGGTTGGATCTGGCCTTTGTGCAGGACAATCACTCTCTGTCTGCCGAGGTGGGCACGGTGCGCGGGCTGCATTATCAGGCACCGCCGCATGCACAGGACAAGCTGGTGCGCTGCACGCGGGGCGTGATCTTTGATGTGGCGGTGGATTTTCGCGCAGGCTCCGCGCATTTCGGGCGCTGGGTGGGGGTTGAGCTTACACCAGAAAACGGGCGGCAACTGCTGGTGCCGAAGGGGTTCTTGCACGGGTTTGTCACCCGCGCGCCCATGACCGAGGTTCAGTATAAGTGCACCGACGTTTATGCGCCGGACTGTGACGGGGCGATCCGGTGGGACGATCCGCAGATCGGCATCGACTGGGGTTTAACGGGCGATGCCGTCTTGTCGGCCAAAGATCGCGTGGCACCGATGCTGCGCGACGTTTCCTCGCCCTTCGGGGGGCTGTGATGAAGCTGTTGGTGACGGGCGGTTGCGGGTTTATCGGCTCGGCGGTCGTGCGGTTGGCGGTGGCGCGGGGGCATCAGGTGGTAAACCTTGATGCGCTGACCTATGCGGCCAACCCCGAGAACGTCGCCATGGTTGCAGGATCAGGCCTTTACCGGTTTGAGAAAGCCGACATCCGCGACCGGGCGGCGCTGGAATCGATCTTTGCGCGCCATTGTCCGGATGCGGTGATGCATCTGGCCGCCGAAAGCCATGTCGACCGGTCGATCGACGGGCCGGGCGATTTCATCGACACCAATATCACCGGCACCTATCAGTTGCTTGAGACAGCCCGGTCTTATTGGCAGCGGATGGGGCGGCCAGAGTCGTTCCGGTTCCACCACATTTCGACGGATGAGGTTTTCGGCTCGCTTGGTGCAGAGGGGCGGTTTACCGAGACCACGCCCTATGATCCGCGCAGCCCCTATTCTGCCAGCAAGGCCGCCTCGGATCATCTGGTGCGCGCTTGGCATGAAACCTATGGGCTGCCCGTGGTGCTGACGAACTGTTCCAACAATTACGGGCCGTTCCACTTTCCGGAAAAGCTGATCCCGGTGGTGATTTTGAACGCCTTGGCGGGGAAATCGATTCCTGTCTATGGCGCTGGCGCTAATGTGCGCGACTGGCTTTATGTTGAGGACCATGCCGACGCCCTGTTGCTGGTGGTGCAAAAGGGAGCGGTTGGGCGCAGCTACAACATTGGCGGTGAAAACGAGCGGCGCAACATTGATCTGGTCCGCGGGATTTGCGCGATTCTTGACCGGCTGCGGCCACAGGATCTGCCCTATGGCGACCTGATCCGCTTTGTCTCTGATCGGCCGGGCCATGACGCCCGCTATGCCATTGACCCCACCCGAATCCGGGAAGAACTGGGCTGGCGTCCTTCGATCACGGTCGAGGAGGGGCTAGAGCGGACGGTGCGCTGGTATCTGGACAATGAGGCTTGGTGGAGGCCGTTGCAGGACCGGGCGGGCGTCGGCCAACGGCTTGGTGTGGCGCAATGAAGGTGCTGGTCTTTGGACAAAGCGGGCAGGTGGCGCAGGCTTTGGCGCGCTGCGTGCCAGAGGCGGCAAGCGCGACCTTTCTAGGCCGGGATCGCGCCGATCTGACCGACCCGGCGGCCTGTGCTGCGGCGGTCGCGGCGAGCGGGGCCGATGTGGTGATCAACGCCGCCGCATGGACCGCGGTGGACAAGGCCGAGACCGAAGAGGCGGCGGCAACGGTGGTGAATGCCGCGGCGCCCGGCGCGATGGCGCGGGAATGTGCGGCGCGGGGGCTGCCGTTCTTGCATATCTCAACCGACTACGTTTTTGACGGGGCGGGGCACTTGCCCTTTACGACCGATCATCCCACCGGGCCCTTGGGGGCCTATGGGCGCAGCAAGCTTGCGGGTGAGCAGGCGGTTCAGGCGGCGGGCGGTGCGCACATTATTTTGCGGACATCCTGGGTGGTTTCGGCCACCGGCACCAATTTCGTCAAGACCATGCTGCGTCTGGGTCAGGCGCGCGACAGCCTGACAGTGGTGGCTGACCAGATCGGCGGGCCGACCCCGGCGTTGGACATTGCCAAGGCGCTGTACGTGATGGCATCGGCCTTGCGCGACGGGGCGGCGGGCGGCATTCAGCATTTCAGCGGCGCGCCGGAGTGTTCTTGGGCCGATTTTGCGCGGCGGATCATGGACCGGGCGGGCCTTGTCTGCACGGTGAAAGACATTCCCAGTTCGGCCTATCCGACGCCCGCGCGGCGTCCGCTGAATTCGCGACTGGATTGCGCCGGGTTGGCGGCGTTCGGGTTGGCGCGGCCCGACTGGCGGGCAGGGTTGGACGATATTTTGCAGGAGTTGGCCGCATGACGCGTAAAGGGATCATTCTGGCGGGCGGCTCTGGCACGCGGCTTTGGCCCATCACGATGGGCGTCTCCAAGCAGCTTTTGCCGATCTATGACAAGCCGATGATCTACTATCCGCTGTCTGTCCTGATGCTGGGCGGCATCCGTGAGGTGGCGATCATCACCACGCCCGAAGATCAGCCCCAGTTCAAGCGCCTGATGGGCGATGGCAGCCAATGGGGGGTGCAGCTGACCTATCTGGTGCAGCCGTCGCCGGATGGTCTGGCGCAGGCCTATCTTCTGGCAAAGGATTTTCTGGACGGTGCGCCATCGGTGCTGGTCTTGGGCGACAACATCTTTTTCGGCCACGGCCTGCCGGAAATCCTCGCGGCGGCGGCGGCGAAAGAGGTGGGGGGCACGGTCTTTGGTTACCGTGTGTCGGACCCGGAGCGCTACGGGGTGGTGGATTTCGACAGTCAGGGCAATGTGAGGGCGATCATCGAAAAGCCCAGCGTGCCTCCCTCAAGCTTTGCGGTGACGGGGCTGTATTATCTGGATGGTCGCGCGCCGGAGCTTGCCGCGCAGGTCCGGCCGTCGGCACGCGGAGAGTTGGAGATCGCGGACCTGCTGGAGATCTATCGCGCCGAAGGCAGTCTGACGGTTGAAAAGATGGGGCGCGGCTTTGCCTGGCTTGACACCGGAACCCACGGCAGCTTGCTGGATGCGGGCAACTTTGTGCGGACGCTGACCGAGCGGCAGGGCCAGCAGGTCGGAAGCCCGGATGAGATCGCGTTTCGTCTGGGCTGGATCAGCGAAGCGCAACTTAGCGCGCGGGCCGAGGTGTTTCGTAAGAACGACTATGGGCAATATCTGAGCGGCATTGTTGCTGAGTAGGGAGCAATTAACGACTTTTTAGCTTTTAGGTGCCAGTCTGGAAAATTAGAGACGGATTGTTGCTGCAATTGTGGGCGGTTGCTTGCGATAGTGCACAGATCGGGCGGGGGTGACGGCAAATGGGGAATGTATGCTTGCCGGGGTGATTGTCAGCAGTGTTGGTGGTGGGCTGACGGGCCTCGCGCTGATGCTGGCGGCGGAGCAGGGGGGCATGGCGCTGCTCCTGTCCTATTTCGCAGGCGGGACGACGACCGCGCTGGGGTTTATCCTAAGCGCGCTGCGGACATTGCCACGCAGTTAAGGCACATGCATTGGTCGCCGGTGCCTTTGGCGAGCCTCCATTAAATAATTAAAGGAAACAATGGCCAGCCCCGGATTGCGGGTGGCAGGCGCGCTTTATGCTATGGCGCAGCACCCGCTTTGCCGCGGGGCAGCACGAATCATCTCGAGGGGGATTTGAGGCCAGCGCGCGGAGCTACAACTGCCAGTTGTGCTTCGGATGACTTGGGCAATATTAAGGCGAGCGGATGGCAATTTTTCACGGTTAATTAGGCGTAAACAGGGCCGCGACAGTGCGGAACTTGTCGCCAAGTCTAAGCAAATCCGGGTAAAATAGAAATTGGGGGCCTACTGCCAGAGTAAAATATATGTTGTGTAATGACGCCAATCCGCGCCCGGCTATCGGGGCGGCAGTGAGGGATTTTTGCCCCAAGCTGCAATCGGCCCGGTACCGTTTTTTCATCATTGTTGTTGGGTGACTGACAATGACAATGACCTTTCCTGAATTTGATCTGCCCCGTCCGGCGCAGAACGAAGAGCTGAACCGTCAGTTCGCGCAGCTTCCAAAGCGGCGGGGACTGTATCGCAACCTGTTCAAGCGCATGCTGGATGTCACGGCAATTGTCATGGCCGCTCCGGTCGTGGTGCCGATCATTGCTGCACTGGCGGTGGCGGTGGCGCGGGACGGGGGCAGCCCGTTCTATTCTCAGATGCGGATCGGCAAAGACGGGCGGGTCTTTCGCATGTGGAAGCTGCGCAGCATGGTGCGCGACGCCGATGCGCGGATGGAACTGCATCTGGCGAACAACCCGGAGGCGCGGCTGGAATGGGATCGCACCCAAAAGCTGCGCGATGATCCGCGGGTGACCGCGTTTGGGCAAGTGATGCGCCGAGCCTCGCTGGATGAGTTGCCGCAACTTTGGAACGTGTTGAAGGGCGACATGAGCCTTGTCGGCCCGCGGCCGATGATGGTCAGCCAGCGCGCGATTTACCCCGGTGTGGCCTATTACGCGCTGCGGCCGGGGTGCACGGGCTATTGGCAAACCGCCGGGCGCAGCCGCACGACGTTTGAGGCGCGGGCAGACTATGACACCGCCTATGAGGCGGAACTGTCGCTGGGCGTTGATCTAAGTGTCTTGATGCGGACGGTTGGGGTGATGACCAAAGGCACTGGGGTGTGATGATTGCGGCCTGACATCTGGCGTCAGCGCTTTGCAATCGAATAGCAAAAAGGCCGCCCCGAAACGGGCGGCCTTTTTGCTGTGGGGTGTTGGGTGATTTGGGCGGGGTGCGGTCAGGCCAAAGCTGCTGCTGCGGCCACAAGAACCACGGTGGCGGCACTGGCCAGCACCGCATAGCGTGGCAGGCCCAGAAGCGGTTTTGTCGGATCATCCAGCAGTTTGACAATCCCGCGGCCCAAACGGCGATGGGCGGCGGTTTGCGTGGCAGGGCGGATTTCCGGGATCGAGACGACGGGGCGCAGGTCAAGCTGACGCTCCATCTGCGCGGCGGTGCGCACGACCGGGTGCAAAAGGTCCAGCAGAAAGGCGAGACCCAGTCCAACCAGCAGGCTGCCAAAGGCCCCGGCCAAAGCAATTTTCTTGGCCCCGCCGCCAAGGGCATATTGGGGTGTGATCGCGCGCTCTAGCAGCGTAAAGCGTTCGGCCTGCTGGCGTTCGGCCAGAAGTTGTTCGGTCTGCGCCTCGGCCATGCGGCGGGTGACGACCTGATATTGGTCCTGCAACTGGGTCAACTGGCGCTCATAGCCGCTAAGGACGCGCTCCACTTCTGGCGTTGCGGCAAGGGCGGTCTGCACCTCGGTGCGGCGATCTTGGGTGGCGGTGATCTGGGCGACAAGCACGGTCAGGCGGGCGGTGATGTCTTCCAGCTCACGCCGGTCGGTTTCGCGCAGGCTGTCTTTGGCGCGGATTGAGGCAATCTGACCCTCCAGGGCCACCCGGTCTTGGGCGGTCCGGCGCAGGTCCGCGTCCAGGCTGATCAACTCATCACGCTGGGCATCGTGCAGGGTGGGCAGCGCATTGGCATGGGCGTTTTTGTAGTCGGCGATTTCAGCTTCCAACTGGGAAAGCTGCGTCCAGATGCGCGCCTCTTCTTCCTGAAAGAACGCCACTGTCTGCCCGGCGCGGGAGCGTTGATCGTTGGCGGATTGATCAAGAATGCCTTGCGCGAAATCATTGGCGACACGCGCGGCAAGTTCAGGGTCCCCCAAGCGGGCGTAGACCAGAATGGCCGAAAGGCTGCGCGGTTGGCCAAAGGTCTGGCCCGCGGCGTTGTCGACACCCTGAAAGCTGACCGAGGCGCGCAGCAGATCTATCTTCTTGTCGGCACTCAGCCCCGGCAGATCGGTGAAAAGCCCGTGGCGCGCGATCACGGCGGCAAGATTTTCGCGCGTGGTCAGGCGTTGTTCGATGCTTTGCAGCAATTGCGCCGCCCCAGACGCGGGCGCAGGGGTGCCATCGGCGTTGCTGGTGACGGTGGGCACCTCCACTTGGATGACGGCGGCCGTTTCATAGGTGTCGGGGCGCGATTTGGCGTAGACCACGGCGGCCATTGTGCCCAGCAGCGTGATCACAAGGATCAGAGCGCGGCGCCGGAACAAGAAGTTCATCAGTTCGGCAAAGGATTGAATCTGTCCCATGGTTCAGCCTTTGCCATAGCCGTGGCGACTGGCCAGCGGGTCTTGGGCGCGGTTCAGCACCACGCCGAGGATCGGCAACCGCCCGGCAAAGAGCCGTTCGCAGGCGCGGATTTCTTCGGGGGTGGATTTGGTGCCATCGGTCACCAGCAAGACAGCATCAAGGGCGGGCGCAAGGGCCAGCACATCGTCGCTGGTCAAGGCCGGGGGCAGGTCGTGCAGCACGACTTCGGGGTCAAGCTGTTCCAGCATTGCCTCCAGGGCGGCGGCGGTGTCGGGGGTGTGTAGCGTCTCGGCCGCGTTGGCCACCGCCTGACCGTTCAACCCAAGGGCCAAGGTGCGGCCAAAGCGGCGGAACACGCCTTCCAGCGGTTGCTCGCCGTTCAGGAAATCTTCGAGCGCGGGAACGTCCTTCAGCCCCAGCAAATCGGCCAGTTGCGGGCGGCGCAGGTCGAGGTCCAGCAGCACGGTGCGGCTGGACGGGCGGCGTGCAAGCGAAAGCGCGAGATTGGTCGCGACAAAGGACTTGCCGCAGCCATGGGTGGGCGAGGTAACGCCGATCCGCTTCCAGCCCTTGTCGGCAAGCCCTTGCAAGACACGGGTGCGCAACATGTCAAAAGCGGCAGCGGCAGGATCGTCGCTTGATTGCGGGAACAAACCGTTTCCAATCAGGTGATCCGCCGCAAGCGTCACTGGGGTCAACGATTCCCACGCTTTCGCAGGATTGATCAGCACAGAGGGCAGGGGCGCAGAGAAGATCTCGCGCCCGGTTGCAAGGTCGTAGGTGATCGGTGGATGCGACAGCGTCTGGCCCGGGCGGAACAGCGAAATCGCCGCGCCGCGCTGGGGTTTGCTGTTGTCGGAAGTGTCCGCAGACATCGACGAAAGCTCCATATCTTCCCGCCAAACGGGGTTAGACATCAATATCCGGTGTTTGGACATCCGCTGGCCGGGCTCCTGATGCGGCGACGCGGAAATCCGTGCCGACGCGATATTTGGGGCCTGCATTTCTACAGGCGAGACATCCCAGACCAAGGCCCGAACAGGTAGACACAAGGCCACGCCACATCCGGATTCGCCTGAGCCCCCGCCCAGCAAGGGATGCATAGCAGGTTTCCGGAAAATTGCAAAGCGTGGGCGCAAGTTAAGGGGCGGATTCGGCGTAAGGGATTGGTCACAAAAGCGGGGGCGGATTCGGGTCATGGTCAGCGCAAATTTTGCGGATTAGGGTCTGGAAGGGTGCGTATAGAGGTTGGGATGGGTGAGCTTGGGTTAGGCCGCGTCGATGCGGTGGTCATTGGCCGCAACGAGGGGATGCGTTTGCTTGCCTGTCTGGACAGTTTGGCCGGGCAGGTGGGCCGGGTGGTCTATGTCGACAGCGGGTCCACGGATGGCTCGGTTGAAGCGGCGCGGGCGCGGGGGGCGGAGGTGGTGGTGCTGGACATGGCGCGCCCTTTTACCGCCGCACGGGCGCGCAACGCGGGGTTGGCGGCCTTGGAAGGCGACGACCGGCCGGCGTTTGTGCAGCTGATCGACGGTGATTGCGCGGTGGCGCCGGGGTGGGTTGCGGCCGCGCTGGCGGGGTTTGCGGCGCACCCGCGCGCGGTGGTGATCTGCGGGCGGCGGCGTGAGCGGTTTGCCGAGGCGTCGGTCTATAACCGTTTGGTGGATCGTGAGTGGGACACGCCGATCGGCCCCGCGCTGGCCTGCGGTGGGGATGCCTTGGTCCGCTTTGCTGCGGTGCGCGCCGTTGGTGGCTTTAACGAGGCGCTGATCGCGGGCGAAGAGCCGGAATTGTGTTTGCGGCTGCGACGGGCGGGCGGCGAAGTTTGGCGCATTGACGCGGAAATGACCCTGCACGACGCGGGCTTGCACCAGTTTGGCCAGTGGTGGCGGCGCTCTGTTCGGGCGGGGCACGCTTTCGCAGAGGGGGCGGCGCTGCATGGGCGGGGGCCGGAACGGCATTGGGTTGCGCAAACCCGGCGGGCGTTGCTTTGGGGGGCGGTCCTGCCGCTGGGCGTTGTGGTGGCGGGGCTTTGGCATCCGCTCGGCTGGGCGCTGGCGCTGGTCTACCCGGCACAGGTCGTGCGGTTGGCGCGGCGCGGGGGGCGTGATTGGGCCGTCTTTAGCGTGATCGGCAAGTTTGCCGAGGCGCAAGGCGTTCTGGGCTATTGGTTGGGCCGGATGCGGGGGCGGCGGCGGGGCCTGATCGAATACAAATGATCAAGGCGCGCGGCGCAAGCGCAGGGCGGCCATGACTTGGCGAGGCAGGATGCCCACGCAAGCCATATAGCGCGGCACCAAACGGCGCGGGGCGGAAAGCGCCCGCCACAACCATTCCAACGCCAGCGCCCGGACCAAGGCAGGCGCGCGGCTTTGGCTTCCCGCAATGAAATCAAGCCCCGCCCCGATAGAGGCAAAGCCCACGTTCGGCGCAATCTGGCGTCCACGGGCGGCGAATTGTTCCTGTTTCGGCGCGCCGAGGGCAATCAGGCACAGACCCACGCCACGGGCGGCCAGTTCCCGCAAGATGCTGTCGGCATCCGCGCCTTCGGGGTCAAAGCCCATGGGCGGGGCATGGCGCATGACCACGATCAGGCCGGGGACATCCGTCATAAGAAGGGTCGCTGCGGCCGAAAGTGTTGCGTCCGTCGCGCCGACCAGTGCCAAACCGCGACCCGTTTGCGCGCAGAGTTGCGCCAGCGGCAGCACCATATCGGCCCCCGGCACCAGTTCCACCGGGCGTCGGGCAAGGCGCGAAAGCCAGACGATCGGGTTCCCGTCCGCCACAATCATATCCTGTGCCGCATAGGCATGGCGAAACGGCTCGGACGTGTGGAGTTTTACCAGATGATCCAGATTTATGGTGGCCAGAGCAAAGCCTTGCTGTGCCACAAGTCGCGTGCGGACGGCCTGCAACAGCGCGTCGCGGGAGGCTATGTTGACGCGAAGAAGGGTCGGGCCGAACTGGAACTGCACAGGATCATCCTTTGATCCTCCTCGATAGCACGGCCCGCGCCAAAGGGGAAAGGCGTGGCATTGCCGCTAGGGCAACACATTGTTTCGACCTGCTGTGCAACGCAAGATTGCAATTCGGGGCCGCGAAGGGGTAGCCCAAGGCATGAGCAAAACCGAGCATCGCCAGTCCCTTGACCTGCTGCGCTTTATTGCGGCCTTTGGGGTGGTGGTCGCGCATGCGCTCGCCTCGCCGCGCGATTGGGTGGGGCATCTTTCGTTGGCTGTTTTCCTGATCCTGACCGCGTTTCTGGCGGTGCAGTCAGCGCAGCGGGGCGGCGGGCGCTATGCGATAGGGGCGCGGGCAAAGCGGTTGCTGGTGCCGTGGCTGGTCTGGTCGGCGTTCTTTCGGCTGCTTGATCTGGTGTTTTCGCATCATCCCGACAAATTCCGGTTGCTGCATGATCCGTGGAGTTTGCTCTATGGATCGGCCATTCACTTGTGGTTCCTGCCCTTTGTGATGGGGGCGATGGTGTTGGTGGCACCCGCCGTGCGGTGGATCACCACGCCAGAGCGGGTGGCGGTAGCCTCTGCCGGGTTGTTGGTGCTGTCTGTGCCGCTTTACTGGGCGCATGGCCGTCTGGGGATGCCAGAGCCGTTGCCGCAATGGGCGGTTGCGCTGCCGTCTTATGCCGTGGGCCTGTTGCTGGGGGTGGCCCTGCCAATGGGACCGCGGGTTGGGCTGTGGGCCAAGGTGGCGGGCGCTGCATTGTCGCTTGTGGCGCTCGCGGTGTCCGGGCCGCAGCCTTGGGTTGCGATGCCGTTGATCTCGGTGGCGTGTTTTGCGCTGTTTTGGGAGGCGCCGCTGCGGGGGCGGTGGTTGCCGGGTTTGGGGCAGGTTGCCTTTGGGATCTACCTGATCCACCCGTTCTTTATGCTGCTGTGCTATAAGCTGTTCGGGCAGGGCGTTAACCTGATGTTTGCGGCTTGCCTGACGTTCCTTATGTCATGGGCGGCGGTTTGGGTGTTGCGCCTGATCCCCGTCTTTCGGCGGATTAGCTGAACCAAGCGCGCGGGCTTGGTCGTCGGACGCGCGTCGTGCTACATCAAAAGTCGACCGGAATTGGAGCGCCGCCCCCAATGGGCGGGGCCAGAACCAGCCGCAAACGGGATCTGCCCAGACGTGCCGAACGCTTTTGCCTTTGTGATGCTTGCGGTCTGGCCCTTGGTCACGATCTGGCTTTGGCGTCGGTTTGATCCGGCGCGGGCGCTGATCTGGACGATCCTTGGCGGCTATCTGATTTTGCCGCCCCTGACGGTGATCAATCTGCCGGTGGTGCCGGATCTGGACAAGGCGTCGATTCCCAGCCTGATGGCGCTGGTCTGTGTGCTGTTCGTGCGGCGCGACACGGTGTCGTTTTGGCCGGAAGGGTTGACGGGCAAGGCGTTGCTCTGCGTGTTCCTTCTGTCGCCCTTTGCGACGGTGCTGACCAACGGTGATCCGCTGTATTTTGAGTTGAACCAGATTCAGGGGATGCGGATTTACGATTCGGTTGCGGCGGTGGCCAATCAGGGGATCGCCCTGTTGCCGTTCTTTCTGGCGCGGCGCTATCTGGCCGGACCCGAGGCGATGCGCGCGCTGTTGGGGGCGCTGGTCGCGGCGGGGGTGGCCTATTCCATTCCCATGCTGATCGAGAGCCGCTTTTCGCCGCAGATGAACGTGTGGTTCTACGGCTTCTTTCAGCACGACTTTTTCCAGACGATCCGGTTTGGGGGCTATCGCCCGGTTGTCTTTCTGCAGCACGGCTTGTGGGTGGCGTTTTTCACACTGATGTGTGTGTTGTCAGCCCTGATCCTGCTGCGCCAAGCCAGCCCGGAGGCGCGGCCCAAGGCACTGGTAGCGCTGCTTTATTTGCTGTTCATGCTGTATATCTGCAAGAGCGCGGGCGTGGTGATCTATGCGGTGCTGTTGGGGCCGCTGCTGCTCTTGTTGCCGCCGCGCTGGCTGGCCATCGTGGCGGCGGTTCTGGCGGTTCTGGTGTTGGCCTATCCGGCGCTTCGGGGATTGCATGTGGTGCCGTTGGACAAGATCCTGGCGTTTGCGCAAGATCTTAGTCCTGACCGGGCCTATTCCTTGCAATTCCGCATCCGCAACGAAGAGATGTTGCTGTTGCGCGCGGAAGAGCGGCCATGGTTCGGCTGGGGCGGTTATGGGCGCAACTTCTTGCATGATCCGGTGACGGGTGAGTCGATCAATATTGCCGATGGCGCGTGGATCATCATTCTGGGGATTTACGGTTGGCTTGGTTATATGGCCGAGTTTGGCCTGACGGCCCTGCCGTTGCTGCTGATCGGGCGGGAAAGTCTGCGGGATGCGGAACGGTTGATTTCGCCGGTGGTGGCCGGGGTCGGGATGATCCTTGCGGCAAACCTGTTGGATCTTTTGCCCAATGCCACGCACGTCCCTTTGACATGGTTGGTCGCCGGGGCGCTGATGGGCGAGGCCGAACGTCTGGCCCGCGTGCGCGCGGCGCAGAGGCGAGAAGACTGGCAGTCGGGCCTGCACGGCGGGCGTGCAGCCAAGACGGTGATCTGATGCATCCCATCGTCGACATCGGGGTTTTTGCCCATCAGGAAGAAGCGGGCATTGCAGCGATGGTCACGCGGCTTTTGGCGCAGGATCTGGCGGGGTTTGACGCGCGGATTGTGGTTCTGGCCAATGGTTGCCGCGACGCGACGGCTGAACGCGCGCGTGACGCGGGGGCCGAGGCCGTGGTTTTGTCTGAGGGTGGCAAGTCGCGCACGTGGAACCGGTTTGTCCATACCATTGCCAGGCGCGAGGCCGAGGTGTTGGTCTTTTGCGACGCGGATATCACGCTGCCGACGCCGGATACGCTGGCGCGGTTGGTGCGGGGGTTGCTGGCGCGGCCGCCGCTTTGGGCGCTGAACAGCCAGCCTGTCAAAGACATCGTTGTCCATCCCGAGGGGTTGGGCCCGCTTGACCGTCTTATAGCGGCGGCTGGCGGTGGGCTTGACGATTGGCGGACCGCGATTTGTGGCCAGCTTTATGCGATGCCCGCGGCGCGGGCGCGGCGCGTTCATATGCCCATCGGGTTGCCTGTCGAGGACGGCTTTCTGCGTGCGATGATTCTGACCGATGGGTTGGAAGGGCCAGAGGATTTTCGCCGTATTGATGGGTTGGTGGGGTTGTTCCACATCTATGCGTCCGAGCGCGGGATCAAGGCGCTGATCCGGCATCAGGAGCGGATTGTCATAGGCTCTGCCATCAACGCCGCCGTGTTTGGCCATTTGCGCCAGTTGACCGTTACTGCGCGGCGGGCCGAGATGGTGCGCGCGGCCGGGCGCGAGGATTGGTTGGCAGAGGTGGTGCAGGCGCGTTTACCGGCCTTTCCTTATGGCTATGTGCCCTTTCATTTCCTGTTCAAACGCTTGGCCCGGCTGGTCGCGGCACCGGGCCAACTTCTGCGGCCGAAGCTGGTTTTGGTGGCGCTTTTGGGTTTTGGCTTTGACGGGATTGTTTTCATTCGCGCGCAGATACGGATGGCCCGCGGCACCGGGGCAGGGTTCTGGTAGCGGATCTGCCTTTTTCCCCGCAGAAAAGCGGCGGGAATGTGGCATTAACGTGGCATTGTCTGTGCGCCGTATACTATCGCGCCAGGCGGTCAGGCGGGGTAGGAGATTTGGCTTATTTGCGTTAAATTGACGTGACTTGCCCCGCGCCGCGCGGCGTCGGGGCAGTAAGGATTTTGTGACGATGCCTGAGGCAGATTTGACAAGTGGGATCGGCGATACGGATATCGCCGTCATTGGCATGGCCGCGCATCTTCCGGGTGCGGCGGATCTTGCGGCCTATTGGAAAAATCTGGCGGCGGGCGTGGAGTCCATCCGGGTTCTGACCGAGGCAGAGCTTTTGGCCGCGGGGGAAAGCCCATCGCGGTTGCGCAAGGCAAACTATGTGCCCTCTGCGGCCGTATTGGACGGGTTCGCTGATTTTGACGCCGAGTTCTTTGGCTTTTCCCCCAAAGAGGCGGCGATCCTAGATCCTCAGCACCGCCAGTTCCTTGAGGTGGCATGGGAGGCGCTGGAAAACGCCGGCCACCCACCAGACCGTTTTCCCGGCGCGATTGGCGTTTGGGCTGGCTGTGGGATGGGCAGCTATTTCTATTTCAACCTGTGCTCCAACCGCGATCTGGTGGATCAAACGGGCCTGTTTTTGCTGCGCCACACCGGCAACGACAAGGATTTTCTCGCCACCCGTGTCAGCCATAGTTTTGATCTGCGGGGCCCGTCGATCAACGTGCAGACGGCCTGTTCAACCAGCCTTGTCGCGCTGCACTATGCGGCCCAAAGCCTGCTGAATGGTGAGTGCGATATAGCTTTGGCGGGCGGGGTGACGATCGAGATCCCGCAGGCCCGCGGCTATCTTTACACCGAGGGCGAAATCCTGTCGCCCGATGGGCATTGCCACGCCTTTGACCACCGCGCACAGGGAACGGTTTTCGGCTCGGGTGCGGGGTGCGTTGTGCTGCGCCGCGCCAAGGATGCGCTGCGCGACGGCGATCACATCTGGGCGATCCTGAAGGGGTCGGCGGTTAACAACGACGGGGCGGCAAAAGCGGGCTATCTTGCACCGTCCGTCGACGGTCAGGCGCGTTGCATTGCCGAGGCGCAGGCGGTTGCGGGGATCGCGGCGCAATCGGTGTCTTATGTCGAATGCCACGGCACCGGCACCTATCTGGGCGATCCGATTGAGGTGGCCGCTTTGGCGCAGGCCTTTGGGCCGGGCGTGCCGGGGGCGTGCCGGATTGGTTCGGTCAAGACCAACATCGGCCATCTGGATACGGCGGCGGGTGTGGCAAGCCTGATCAAGGTGGCGCTGTCGCTGCACCATCGGCAGTTGCCCCCAAGCCTTGGCTATGAGGCGCCGAACCCGGCGATCGGGTTTGAAGAGACGCCGTTTGTTGTCAACGACCAACTCCGCGCGTGGGAGGGTGTTGGCCCGTTGCGGGCAGGGGTCAATTCGTTGGGGGTAGGTGGCACGAACGCCCATGTGGTGCTGGAAGAGGCCCCCGCGCGGGGGCCAAGCGGCGCCAGCCTTTGGCCGTTTCAGCCGCTTGTCCTTTCGGCCCGCTCCAAGGCCGCGCTGGACGCACAGGCGGCGCGGTTGGCGGCCCATTTGCGCGCGCATCCCGAACAACCCTTGGCCGACGTGGCCTTTACGCTGAAAGAGGGTCGCAAGGCCTTTGAAAAGCGCCGGGTGATCGTCGCCCATAGCCACGAAGAGGCGGCCAGTCTGCTGGAGGGCGCGGATATGCGCCGGGTTTTCAACCATGACCATTTGGGCGAGGCGCCCGAGGTGGTGTTCATGTTCCCCGGTGGCGGCGCGCAATACACAGGCATGGCGCGCGATCTGTATGAGACAGAGCCGGTCTTTGCAGATTGGATCGACAAGGGGCTGACCGTCCTGCAACCAAAGCTGGACTACGACATCCGCGCCTTGTGGTTGGCTGAGCCGGGGCAAGAGGCGGCAGCGGAACAGGCGCTGAAGCGGCCCTCGGTGCAATTGCCGCTGATCCTGATTGTCGAATATGCGCTGGCCAAGCTGTATGAAAGCTGGGGCGTGGTGCCTTCGGCGTTCATCGGGCACTCAATGGGGGAAAACACGGCGGCGGCTTTGGCCGGGGTGATGCGGTTTGAGGATTGCATCGGGTTGGTGCTGTTGCGCGGTCAGTTGTTTGACCAAATCGCGCCGGGGGGGATGTTGTCGGTGCCCTTGGCCGAGGCGGAACTGCGGCCGCGGTTGACGGGCGATCTGGACATGGCCTCGATCAATGCGCCGGGGTTGTGCGTGGTGTCCGGCCCCGACGCGGATTTGCAGGCTTTGGCGGCGGCTCTGGCGGGCGAGGGGATCGAGACGCAGCGCATCGCCATCGACATAGCCGCCCATAGCCGTATGCTGGAACCGATCCTTGGCCGATTTGGCGATTACCTGCGGTCGATCCCCTTGGCGGCACCGCAAATACCGATCTTGTCCAACCGGACCGGCCAGCCCCTTACGGTGACAGAGGCGACCAGTCCGGATTACTGGGTACAGCACCTGCGTAACACGGTGCGGTTTCAGGCGGGTCTGGCGACGCTGATGGCAGTGCCGGGCCGGATATACATGGAGATGGGGCCGGGGCGGGCGCTGTCTTCGCTGGCGCAGGCCAATGGTGTGCCCGCGGGTCAGGTGATCCCGGCCTTGCGCCACCCCGATCAGAAAATAGAGGATGACGCTTGGCACATCGGTTCTGTGGCGCGGCTTTGGGCCTGCGGCGTGGCGGTCGATTGGGAGCCGATCTGGGGCGGCGCGCGGCGCTTGCGGGTGCCGCTGCCGGGCTATGCCTTTCAGCGCAAGACCTATTACATCGCGCCGGGTGCTGCGGTCGTCCCCGCAGAACAAGACCTGCCCGCGCGTCGCGATGATGTGACCGATTGGGGGTGGGTGCCGCACTGGACGCCGCAAGCCGCCGGATTCGACATCGATGATCTTGACCAGTCCGCGCCGCAGAACTGGCTGATCTTTCTGGATGATCTTGGCCTTGGCGGCGAAGTGGTCCGGCGTCTGCGCGCCGCTGGCCACGAAGTGCGCACCGTGCGCGCCGCCGACGGCTTTGCGCGCGACGGTGAGGGTGGCTATCTTTTGGCACCGGAGCGCGGGCGCGAAGGATACGACGCTTTGCTGCGGGATTTGGTCAGCCATGGCCACGCGCCGAACCGGATAGCGCATTTCTGGGGCGTGACGCGGGGCGAAAGTTTCCGGCCCGGCTCAAGCTTTTTCCATCGCAATCTGGAACAGGGTTTTTACAGCCTGCTGTTCCTGGCCCAAGCTTTGGCCGAAGAAAATCTGCCGCGCCCGATCCATTTGACGGTGGTGACCAGTGGTGCGGCACAGGTCAAGCCGGGCGAGGGTTTGGCCCATCCGGAAAAAGCCACTCTGCTGGGCCCTGCGCGGGTCATTCCGCGGGAATTGCCGGGGGTGACGGTTTCAACTCTGGACGTGGTGGTGCCGAAACGCGGGCTGGATCGTCTTGCCGAGCAGGCTTTGGAGGAATTACTCGCCCTCCCGGCCGAGCAGATCGCGGCCCTGCGGGCAGAGCGGCGCTATGCCTTGGACCTGCGTCCCGCGGCTTTGCCGCCGGTGGGGCCGGAGATGCCGAAGGGCGCGCATGTGCTGATCACCGGCGGGTTTGGCGGCATCGGGTTGACCATTGCCGAAGATCTGGTGCGCCGCTTTGGGGTGCGTTTGACGCTGATCGCGCGCAGTGGTCTGCCAGACCGCGCCACATGGCCGCGCTATCTTGCAACACACGACCCTGCCGATCCCATCAGCCGCCGCCTTCGGGCGGTGCAACGGCTGGAGGCGCTGGGGGCTGAGCTGCGGATCGCGGCGGCAGATGTCTGCAATCTGGAAGAGATGCGGCTGGCCGTTCAAGGGGCCGAGGCGCAGTTTGGCGCGGTGCATGCGGTGATCCACGCGGCCGGCGTGGTGCAGGATGCGCCGTTGTTGATCAAGACCCCCGCGCAGGTCGAAGAGGTTTTTGCGCCCAAACTGCATGGCACGCTGGTTTTGGACCGGTTGTTCCCGGATGGGTCTTTGGCGTTGATGGTGCTGTTTTCCTCGACCTCAACGGTTACGGGGCCTGCCGGGCAGATCGACTATGTGGCGGCGAATGAATTCCTGAATGCCTTTGCCCGGTCGCGGGCGGGTGGCAAGACGCGGGTTGTGGCGCTGAACTGGGGCATTTGGGCCGAGGTTGGCATGGCGGCCGAGGCTTTGGCCGACCGCACCGGCGCGCGTCCCTTGCCGCCAAAGGTACCGGTCGCGGGGCCGCTGTTGACAGAGGCGGGTTTTGACGCTTCGGGCAACCGCGTGTTCACGGCCCGGCTTGACTGCGGGCATTGGCTTTTGGATGGCCACAGGACCCTTGCGGGGCAGGCTTTGGTGCCGGGCACGGGCTATATCGAATTGATCGCCGAGGCGCTGCGGGCGCAGGGGGAAACCGGTGCTTATGTGCTGCGGGATCTCTATTTCTTTCGCCCGCTGGATCTTGCCGAGAGCGAAGGGCGCGATCTGCGCCTTCGGCTGATCCGCACGGAGGCAGGGTATGGGGTAGAGTTACAGTCTGCCGTCCGCGTTTCAGGGCGGCAGGGTTGGCAATTGCACGCGCAGGCGCAGGTGGATTTGCTGGGCGGGGTCGCGCCAAGGCTGGACGTGGCCACCGTCGCTGCGCGCCTGCCAGAGCCGGAACGGGGCGAGGGGCTGGTCTCGCCCCAAGAAGCGCATCTGCGGTTTGGGTCGAGGTGGCGGGTCTTGCGGACGCGCAGCCTTGGTGCGTCCGAGGGGTTGGCGCTGTTGTCGCTGCCCTTGGCCTACCGGTCCGAGGCTGGAGACTGGCCGATGCATCCGGCCTTGCTGGATATGGCCACAGGCTGGGCGATCGGGTTGATCGACGGCTATACGCCGCGCCATTTGTGGGTGCCAGTGTCCTACAGCGCGATGACGGTTTATCGCCCGCTGCCCGCCGAAATCGTCAGCCACATGCGCAACGCGGCGCCAAACCATGCGGACGCAGCGACGGCGCGGTTTGACATCACGCTGGCCACACCGGACGGCGAGGTCGTGGCCGAGGTGGAAGGCTTCACCATGCGGCGCCTTGACGGGGCGTTGTCGTTTGCCCCCCCTACGGTTCGGGAGCTGAGCTTTGACGCTGGGCCCGCCAGCACGCGGGCCCCGTCGCCCGACGAAGAGCGGTTGCTGCAGATGTTCGCCGGGGGCATCCGGCCCGAGGAAGGGGCCGCGGCCTTTGGGCGGGCGCTGGGGCTGGGGCAAAGTCAGATCATCGTCTCCTCGCTGGATCTGCCGGCGCTTGTGCGCCAAACGGCGGCCGCAGAAGTGGCCCGCGCTGAGGGGCAGAGCTTTGAACGCCCCGATCTTGAGACTGCCTATGTCGCGCCGCGCTCTGATGTCGAACGCACTTTGACGGGGTTTTGGCAGGACTTGCTCGGCGTCGGGCAGGTCGGGGTCGAAGACAGCTTCTTTGACCTTGGCGGTCATAGCCTGATTGCGGTGCGGCTTTTTGCGATGGTCAAGAAAGCATATCGGGTGGAATTCCCGATCTCTATTCTGTTTGAAGCGCCAACGATTGCCGCCTGTGCAGCTTTGATCACCGCCGAAGTCGGGGAAGAGCATGACAGCGCGCAACCCGTCGCACCAAAGCGGCGCTTTACCCATCTTGTGCCGATGCATGAGGGCGAAGGTGGGCCGGAGCGGCCGTTCTTCCTTGTCGCGGGGATGTTCGGCAATGTGTTGAACCTGCGGCATCTCGCGCAGCTTTTGGGCACGGACCGGCCGTTCTATGGGTTGCAGGCGCGCGGGCTTTATGGCGATGCCGCGCCGCATCGGGATCTGGTTGAGGCGGCGGCAGATTACATTGCCGAGTTGCGGCAGGTGCAGCCGGATGGCCCCTATCTGTTGGGCGGCTTTTCGGGTGGCGGGCTGACCGCATGGGAAATGGCGCGCCAGTTGGAGGCGGCAGGGCAAGAGGTGGCGCAACTGGTGCTGCTGGACACGCCTCTGCCAAGGCGACCCGCCCTGAGCCGGGCCGACAAGGTGCTGATCAAACTGGCCGAGTTGAAAGCGCGTGGCCCGGGCTATTTGCTGGACTGGGCGCGCGCGCGGTGGGAATGGGAGCGGCGCAAGCGGTCGCCCTTGTCCGCCGAGCAAGGGGTCGCCCAGTTCCATAACGCAGGGATCGAGCAAGCCTTCCGCGAGGCGATTGCGGTCTATGACCTGCCCGCGCGTGCGGGGGCGACGGTGTTGTTCCGCCCGCCCCTGGATAGGGCCTGGTCGGTGACGGGGGGCAAATGGGTCAGTCGTGCGAAGGAATATGTGTTCTCTGACAATGACCTGACCCGTTTTGCTGCGGCCCTTGAGGTGATCGAAGTGCCGGGGGACCATGACAGCATGGTGCTGGAGCCGAACGTGCGTGTGATGGCCGCGCGGCTGCGCGCGGTGATCGCGCGGGCCGAGCAGAACAGGGGCCTGACGCTTGGCCCTGCGCTGGCAGAGGCGGCAGAATAGATGGCGGGACTGCTGACGGTGATCCTGAACTGGCGGACGGCGGAGATGACGCTGCGCGCCGCAGCCTCGGCTCTGGAGGCGCTGGAAGGGGTCACGGGCGCGCTGGTCTTGGTGGACAACGATTCGGGCGACGGATCGTTCGCGCGGCTGACCGAAGAGGTCGCAGCGCGTGGTTGGGACCGAGGGCCGCAAGCAGTGCGGGTTCTGCAATCAGGGCGCAACGGTGGGTTTGGTGCGGGCAACAACTTTGGCATCCTTGCCGGGATGCCGGACGGGTCCGCGCCGGATCTGGTTTATATCCTGAACTCTGATGCGTTCCCTGACAAAGGGGCGATCACCGCGTTGATCGGCCATCTGGCGCGGCACCCTGAAACCGGCTTTGCGGGCAGTTTCATTTACGGCGCCGATGGCGTGGCGCACCGGACGGCGTTCCGCTTTCCCTCTATCGCCGGGGAGTTTGAGGCGCAGGCGCGGTTCGGGCCGATCAGTCGGGCATTGCGGCGTTCCATCGTGGCCCAGCCTATTCCCGCGACGACAGTCCGGGTTGACTGGCTGGCGGGGGCCAGTTTGATGATGCGCCGGTCGGTGTTGGCGGAAATCGGGCTCTTCGATGAGCGTTTCTTTTTGTATTTTGAGGAAACGGATTTGTGTCGGCGCGCGGCTTTGGCGGGCTGGCCCACGGATTATGTGGTGGAAAGCCGGGTGCAGCACATCGGCTCAGTGTCCACCGGGATGAAGGAATGGCGGCGCGTGCCCACGTTTTGGCTGGACAGCCGTCTGCACTATTTCGTTAAAAACCACGGTCGCCTTTATGCCGGCTGCGCCACGGTGGCCTTGGTGGCGGGCGGGTTGTTGTGGCGGGCCCGGCTGCTGATCCAGCGCAAAGACAGGGGCGATCCGCCGCATTATCTGCGTGATTTGACCACACATGCGCTGCGAGCCTGTGCGAAATCTGTTTGGGGTGGGCCGAGGGCCGCCCGCCAAGAACGCCCCGCCGAATAGCGGGCACCCCGCCGAGGTTGGGCGGGCAGGAGATGTGGATGACTGCGTTTACCGCCTTGTTGATCGGCAACGAAACCCTGACCCGCGCCTGCGGCGAGAAGCTGCTGGAGCGTGGGCACGGCATTGCCGCGCTGGTCACCCGCAATGCTGATCTGAAGCAGTGGGCCGAGGCTTTGGGCATTCTCGTCGTGGGGTTTGGTCCGGGTTGGGCTGGGCGACTGGCCGCAGCGCTGGCCGGGCAATCGGTGGATTGGCTGCTTTCGGTCGCCAACCTGACCGTGCTGCCGCCCGAGGTTCTGGCTTTGGCGGGCCGGGGGGCAGTGAACTTTCACGACGGGCCTTTGCCGGGCGCTGCGGGGTTGAACGCGCCGGCTTGGGCTATTTTGAACGGTGCTGTGCGGCACGGGATCAGTTGGCATCTGATCGCGGGCGGGGTGGATGAAGGCGACCTGCTGGAGGTCCGCAATTTTGACATCGCGCCAAATGAGACGGCGTTAACGCTGAACACCCGCTGTCTGGAGGCGGGGATGGACAGCTTTCCAGCGGTGCTGGACCAGTTGGAGCGCGGATTGCGCCCGATGCCGCAGGATCTGGCCGGGCGCAAAGTGTCGTTGCGCGATGATCGCCCGGCGGCGATGGGGCGGATTGATTTTACCCAAAGCGCACAGGCAATCATTCGTCTGGTGCGCGGGTTGGATCACGGGCGGTATTGGAATCCGCTGTGCACAGCCAAAATAGAGACCGGGGCGCGGGTGCTGAATGTCGGCTCGGCGGAGATGGCCGAGGGGCACGGAATGCCCGGTCAGGTTTTGGCGGCGGGGGCTGAGGGGCTGGTTGTGGCCTGCGGCTCTGGCGCGGTGCGGCTGGCGGGCTTGCGTTGCCAAGAGCGGGGCGGGGTGGTCAGTGCGGCCTCCATACCCGCGGCGGTTTTGCCCGGGTTGTCGGATGCGGCAGGCCTAACGGCGGCGCTGGCTGCCGTTGTGGCAGGCGAAGGCGCTGTGCGACGGGCCTTGGGCCAACTGCAACCGGCGCAAGTGCCGGGCGCTGTGTTGGACGGCGAAGGGCGGCTGCAATCACTGCCGCTTGGCGGGGCGTTGGCTGACAAGGCGCTGGCGATGGCGCGGGTTCTTGGGCAACCGCTGGTCGATCTGGCCTATGGCGGTGGCGCGGGGCTGTCTGGGTATCTGAGCGACTGGGTTCCCTTGCGGATCACCACCGAAGGCACCGTGGCTGAGGCGCGCAGCCGGGTGCAGGCGGCGCTTGCAGCGGCGGCGGCCTGCCCGGCGTTTGCGCTGGACTTGCGCGCGCGCGATCCTGCGCTGGAGGGATTGGTGCCGCCGCAGGTCGCGATTGGCGCGGCGGCGGTGCCGGGGGCGGTCGTGACGCTGACACCGCAGGCGCTGATCTATGACGACGCGCGGTTGTCGGGCGTGCAGGCTGCGGCGCTGGTGCTGCGGTTGGCTGAGGTCGTCACCGGGCTGCAATCGGACCCGCTTGGGGCGGTGGCAGGGGTGTCGGCGCTGACGGGGCAAGAGCGCGCGCAGGTGCTGCAAGGCTGGAACCAGACCGCGGCAGAGGTGGACCTATCCCTTTGCGTGCACCAGTCGGTAGAGCGGCAGGTGGCGCGCAGCCCTGAGGCGCTGGCGGTGGTGTGCGAAGGCGAAAGCCTGACCTATGCGGCGCTTAATGCGCGGGCGAACCGAGTGGCGCATGTGCTGATCGGTATGGGCGTGCGGCCCGGCACTTTGGTGGGGCTCTGCACGCGGCGGTCGTTGGATCTGGTGGTCGGGGCCTTGGCGATCCAGAAAGCCGGGGGGGCCTATGTGCCGATGGACCCGGCCTACCCCGCGGATCGCATCGCCCTTTATATTGAGGATTCGGCTTGCCCGGTGATCGTAACCCAATCGGGCATCGCGCTGCCCGGGCATGGGGCGCAGGTGCTGGAGCTGGATCTGGATGGTCGGATCGCGGCGGCATCGCCGGAAAACCCGGTCACTGGGGTTCAGGCGGCAGACCTCGCTTATATGATATACACCTCGGGTTCGACAGGTCGGCCGAAGGGCGTGATGGTCGAACATCGAAATGTGGAAAACTTTTTCATAGGGATGGATGAGCGGATCGGGGGCAAGCCGGGGGTCTGGCTGGCCGTCACCTCGCTGTCGTTTGATATCTCGGTGCTGGAGTTGTTCTGGACCTTGGCGCGCGGGTTCAAAGTGGTGATCTCGTCCGATGAAAACCGGGCGCTTGTGTCCGGGGGGCGGATCGCGTCGGCGCAAAAGATGGATTTCTCGCTGTATTATTGGGGGAATGACGACGGGGCCGGGCCGAAGAAATACGAACTGCTGCTGGAGGGCGCGAAGTTTGCCGACAGCCACGGCTTTGTGGCGGTCTGGACGCCCGAGCGGCATTTCCATGCTTTTGGCGGGCCCTACCCGAATCCTTCGGTGACAGGCGCGGCGGTGGCGGCGGTGACCAGGAACATTGGGGTGCGGGCAGGGTCTTGTGTGATGCCGCTACACCATCCGGCCCGGATCGCCGAAGAATGGGCGGTGATTGACAACCTGACCAACGGGCGCGCCGGGATCGCGGTGGCCTCTGGCTGGCATCCGGACGACTTCGTGCTGCGCCCGGAGAACACACCTCCGAACAACAAGGCGGCGATGTTTGATGCCGCCGACAAGGTGCGGCGCTTGTGGCGCGGCGAGAAGGTCGCCTTCCCGACGGCGGCGGGCGGGAGCTTTGAGTTGCTCAGCCAACCGCGGCCTGTCTCCAAGGAACTGCCGCTATGGGTGACGACTGCGGGCAACCCTGAGACATGGCGCGAGGCGGGGGCAATCGGGGCCAATGTGCTGACCCACCTGCTTGGCCAAAGCATCGATGAGGTGGCGGGCAAGATTCAGTTATATCATCAGGCGTTGCGGGCGGCGGGTCATGATCCGGCGCGGCATACGGTGACGCTGATGCTGCACAGCTATATCGCGCGCGACCGTGACCATGCGCGGGCCGTGGCGCGCGGGCCGATGAAGGATTACCTGCGCTCGGCGGCGGCGTTGATAAAGCAATATGCTTGGGCCTTTCCGGCGTTCAAAAAGCCGCAGGGCGTATCCAACCCGATGGAAATTGACCTGCAGACGCTTTCGGCAGAGGAGACCGAGGCGATTCTGGACTTTGCCTTTCAACGCTACTTTGACGAGTCGGGTCTGTTTGGGACGGTCGACGATGCGCTGGCGCGGGTCGAGCAGTTGAAGCGTATCGGCGTGGGCGAGGTTGCCTGCCTGATCGATTTCGGCATCGCGCCAGAGCAGGTCATGGAGGGGTTGTATCCCTTGGCCGAAGTCTTGCGGCGGTCCAATGCCGGTGGCGGCGTTGAGGAGGGGGATTATTCCATCGCCGCGCAGATTTTGCGGCACAAAGTGACCCATCTGCAGTGCACGCCTTCGATGGCACGCATGATCGTGACCAATGAGGATAGCCGCGTGGCGCTGGGCGGGGTGGGGACGCTGATGTTGGGCGGCGAGGCGTTGCCGGGTGCCTTGGTGGATGAGCTGCGCCGCGCGACGGGGGGCCGCATTCTGAACATGTATGGCCCAACCGAAACGACGATTTGGTCGTCGGTTGAGGAGGTGGGCGCGGCAGAGCCCGTTCAGAACATCGGGCGGCCCTTGCCTAACCAGCAGGTTTATGTGCTGGACGAGGCGATGGAACCGGTTCCGGTGGGGGTAGCGGGGGAGTTGTGGATAGGCGGTCACGGGGTGACGCGCGGATATTGGCAGCGCCCGGACCTGACGGCAGAGCGGTTTGTGAACGATCGTTTTGTCTCTGCCGAACGCGCCTGCCCTTGGGGTGCGCGGCTCTACCGGACGGGCGATCTGGTTCGCTGGCGTGAGGATGGGCGGCTCGATTTTCTGGGCCGGGCGGATCATCAGGTAAAGCTGCGTGGCTACCGGATTGAGCTTGGCGAAATCGAAGCGGCCTTGCAGGCGCAACCGGGCGTGACCCAAGCGGTCGTTCTGGCGCGTGAGGACAGCCCGGGGGATGTGCGCCTGGTCGCCTATTTCACCGGGCGGGTTGAGGTTGCGGGTTTGCGTGTGTCTTTGGCAAGCCATTTGCCGGAGCATATGGTGCCTCAGCACTTTGTGCAGCTCGACGCATTTCCGCTGACCCCGAACCGCAAGGTTGACCGCAAGGCGCTGTTGCCGCCTGCCACCGAAGGAGTGGCGGCAGCGGGTTTTGTGGCGCCGCAAAGCGACATAGCGGCGCAGATCGCCGCGATCTGGGCGCGCGTCTTGGGGGTAGCCAAGGTGGGCGCGCGGGATAACTTCTTTGCGCTGGGCGGGCATTCCTTGCTGGCGGTTCAGGTGCACCGGGAAATCCGTGCAGCGCTGGGGGTCACGAAACTGTCGATCACCGATATTTTCCGCTTTCCGACCCTATCGGCCTTGGCGGCCCATCTGGAAGAGCGTCCGGTTCTGGCGGCGGCGCCGGTTGCCAACAATGACCGGGCGGAAGCGCGGGGCGACGCGATGGCGCGCCGGATGGCGATGCGGGCCCAGCGTGGCGGCTGAGATCGCCTGTGCCTTAAGGGCGGTGTTGCCGACAGGAATGGCGCTGGGGGAGCCGGTGCCGGGGGAGCCCGCTTGGCCGCAAGAGGCAATCCGGGCCGTGCCGAAACGGGTGGCCGAGTTTGCGGCGGGGCGGTCGGCGGCGCGTGCAGCGCTGGCGGGGCTCGGGATTGCTCCGATGGCGATTCCGATGATGAACGACCGTTCACCTCAATGGCCCGTGGGTAGTGTAGGGACCATCAGCCATTGTGAGGGGGCCTGTCTGGCGGTCGCGGCGCGCACGGTTTGGGCCGGGATCGGGTTGGATCTGGAGCCTGACCGACCGCTTGATCCCGCCCTGTGGGCCGAAATCTTGCGCCCGGAAGAGCGGGATTGGTTAGACGGCCAACCCAAGGCGGCGCAGGGCGCGTTGGCTTTGCGGGTCTTTGTGGCCAAGGAAGCGGCGTATAAAGCGCAATTCGCGCTTAGCCGGACACTGTTTGATTTTCAAGCTTTGCGGGTCGATCTGCGCGGTGATCATTTCGTCGCGCGGTTTGCAAAGGGCATCCCCCCCTTTCGGGAGGGCTTTGAAATGACAGGTGTTTTTGTGTCGGCAGGGGGCGTGCTTGCCGCGCTGGTCGGGATCGCTGGTTAGACGACCTCGGCGGGGCGACGGATCGTGGCGGCGGCTTCTACCACCAAGGGGCGCAAGCCTTGGCCGCCTTGATCCAGCACCTCAAACAGGTGGCGGCGCATACGGGGTTCCCAGAAATCATTGATATGGGACGCGAGCCCGGCCAAGCCTTCGGCGTGGGGTTTGGATTCCATGAACTTGGCAATTTGGTTGGCCATGTAGATCAGCTTGGCATGGGGGGTGTCATGCGACATTAGCGGCCTCCTCTGGCGCGATACGGGCAGGGTGGGTGAAAACCTCAAACCGGTCAGGCCGGGCGAGGGCAACAAGGGTAAGGCCAGCAGTGTCTGCCATGGCGACGGCAGCGGCCGTTGGGGCAGAAACCGCGATCAGGATTGGCACCCCAAGCGCGCAGGCCTTTTGCACGAGGTCGATCGAGACGCGAGAGGTCAGGATCAACGCGCCTTCGGGGTGGGCTTGGCGAATCAGGGCGCCCACCAATTTATCCACCGCATTGTGCCGACCGACATCTTCACGCGCGGCCACAATGCCCGGGCCGGGTGCCCAAAAGGCGGCGGCATGGGCGGAGCGGGTCTGATCATGCAGCGGCTGGTGATCGGTGAGGGAGGCGACCGCCGCCATGATCTGCGCGGGCGACATGCGGAAATCAGTAGCGGGGACCGGGCGGGCCTCGCGCAGCGCTTCATCCAACGAGTTTATGCCGCACAGCCCGCAACCCACGGGCCCCGCCATACTGCGGCGGCGCGAGGTTTGGCGCGACTCTGCCTCTGGCTGCAGCCAGAGTTGCAAGTCGATGCCGCGGGGTGTTTCGACCACCTCGACCGAGGCAATCTCGGACGGGGTGGCGATTGCTTCGGTCATCGAAAACCCGTAGGCAAAGTCGATGAGGTCGGCGGGAGTCGCCATCATCACCGCTTGGGTTGAGCCGTTATAGGTGATCGCCACCGCCACTTCATCTGGCAGCGCGCGGCTGCCAGAGGTTGCGCGATCCTGCCCGAAGGCAAGGCGCGGAAGGGGCCGGAGCGTCTCCATCACTCTGCCGCGGCGATCCGGCGGGAACGGGTGGCTTGGGCGGTATAGTCCTCTTGCCACTCGCTTGGCCCGTTTGAAGGCGAAACTTGCACCGCCGTGACCTTGTATTCCGGGCAGTTGGTCGCCCAATCGGAAAAGTCGGTCGTGATGACGTTGGCCTGCGTGTCGGGGTGGTGGAAGGTGGTGTAGACCACGCCCGGATTGACACGGTCCGACAGCTGCGCCCGAAGCGTCGTGTCGCCAGAGCGGCTTGCAAGGCGGACGAAATCGCCATCCTTCACGCCGCGGGTTTCCGCGTCATGGGGGTGGATTTCCAACACGTCCTGATCATGCCAGACAACGTTTTCCGTGCGGCGGGTCTGCGCGCCGACGTTGTATTGCGACAAGATACGCCCGGTGGTCAGCAACAGAGGGAAGCGCGGGCCGGTCTTTTCGTCGGTCGCGACGTATTCGGTGTTGATGAACTTACCCTTGCCACGCACAAAACCGTCGACGTGCATCAGCGGCGTGCCTTCCGGGTTTTTCTCGTTGCAGGGCCACTGGACGGAGCCTTTTTCCTCGAGCAGCGCATAGTTCACCCCGGTGAAAGACGGGGTCAGCAGGGCGATTTCATCCATGATCTGCGACGGGTGGGTATAGGTCCACCCCGCGCCCATGGCATTGGCAAGCAACTGGGTGACTTCCCAATCCGCATAGCCGTTGCGCGGTGCCATCACTTTGCGGACGCGGTTGATGCGCCGCTCCGCGTTGGTGAAGGTGCCATCCTTTTCAAGGAAGGTTGAGCCGGGCAGGAAGACATGGGCGTAGTTTGCGGTCTCGTTCAGGAAAAGGTCGTGAACGATCACACAGTCCATCGCGGCAAGCCCGGCTGCAACGTGCTTGGTGTCGGGGTCGGATTGCAGGATGTCTTCGCCTTGGCAATAAAGGCCTTTGAAGGTGCCCTCAACTGCGGCGTCCAGCATGTTGGGGATGCGCAGGCCCGGTTCGTTGTCGATCTTCACGCCCCAGACGGATTCAAAGACTTCGCGCACGGCGTCGGTTTTCACATGGCGATAGCCGGGCAATTCGTGCGGGAATGAACCCATGTCGCAAGAGCCCTGCACGTTGTTTTGACCGCGCAGCGGGTTCACGCCAACGCCGGGGCGACCGATGTTGCCGGTCAACATGGCAAGGTTCGCAATACCGATCACGGTGGTCGAGCCTTGGCTGTGCTCGGTTACGCCCAGCCCGTAGTAGATCGAGCCGTTGCCGCCGAGTGCATACAGGCGGGCAGCAGCGCGCACGTCTTCTGCCTTTACCCCGGTCAGAAGAGCGACCGATTCCGGCGAGTTTTGTGGCTGGCTGACGAATTCGGCGTAGTCGCTGAATTCGTCCCAATCGCAGCGCTCACGGATGAAGGTTTCGTTGAACAGGCCCTCGGTGACGATCACATGCGCCAAGGCGGTGACGATGGCCACGTTGGTGCCGGGGGTCAGCGCCAGATGGTGCTGGGCCTTGATGTGGGGGCTTTCAACGATGTCGGTGCGGCGCGGATCAATGACGATCAGCTTTGCCCCTTTGCGCAGGCGCTTTTTCAGGCGGCTGGCAAAGACCGGGTGGCCATCGGTCGGGTTGGCGCCGATGACGATCACAACATCCGTTTCTTCTACGGAATCAAAGTCTTGCGTTCCAGCAGAGGTGCCGTAGGTCTGGCCAAGCCCGTAGCCGGTGGGCGAATGGCAAACCCGCGCGCAGGTGTCGGTGTTGTTGTTCATGAACACCGCGCGGGTCAGCTTTTGCACCAGATAGGCTTCTTCATTGGTGCAGCGCGATGAGGTGATCACACCCACCGAATGGCGGCCATGCTTTTCGATGATGCCCTGCATCCGCTTTGCCGTGAAATCCATGGCTTCGTCCCAGCTGACTTCTTGCCACGGGTCGTTGATGCTGTCGCGGATCATCGGGTTCAGGATGCGGTCTTTGTGGCTGGCGTAGCCGTAGGCAAAGCGCCCCTTGACGCAGGAATGGCCGCGGTTCGCTTTGCCGTGCTTGTAAGGGACCATGCGGACCAGTTCATCGCCGCGCATTTCCGCCTTGAAAGAGCAGCCGACGCCGCAATAGGCACAGGTCGTGATCACGGCATGCGACGGCGTGCCGATTTCCACTATGGATTTTTCCTGCAGTGTTGCAGTCGGGCAGGCGGCCACGCAGGCGCCACAGGACACGCAATCCGAAGACAGGAAATCATCGCCCGACATGCCCGCCGACACGCGGCTGTCAAAGCCACGGCCTTCGATTGTCAGCGCGAAGGTGCCTTGAACCTCTTCGCAGGCCCGCACGCAGCGCGAGCAGACGATGCACTTCTGCGGGTCATAGGTGAAATAGGGGTTGCTGTCGTCTTTGGGGATGTAATTCGGGTTGGCGATACCCGAGTGATCCTTGACCTTGAAGTGGGTGTCGATCGCCTCATAGCGGACATCGCGCAGGCCGACGGCACCCGCCATGTCCTGCAATTCACAATCGCCGTTGGCCGAGCACGTCAGGCAATCCAGCGGGTGGTCAGAGATGTAAAGCTCCATCACGCCGCGGCGCAATTGCTTCAGCCTTGCGTTCTGCGTCTGCACCTTCAGCCCGGGGGCGACCGGGGTGGTGCAGGACGCGGGAGTGCCGTTGCGGCCTTCAATCTCGACCAGGCACAGGCGGCAAGAGCCGAACGCGTCGACGCTGTCGGTCGCGCACAGCTTGGGCACCTGAATGCCCGCTTCGGCGGCGGCGCGCATGATCGACGTGCCTTCCGGAACGGTCACATCAAAGCCGTCGATGGTCAGCGTGACCATCTTTTTGCTTTTCGCAGCCGGGGTGCCAAAATCGCGATCGGGAATGATGAAGTCTTTCATTCGGCGGCTTCCTTCATGGCGTTAAAGTCGTCAGGAAAATGGCTGAGCGCGGAGAGCACCGGGTAGGGGGTGAACCCGCCCAAGGCACAAAGAGATCCGGCTTTCATGGTCGCGCAGAGGTCAGTCAGCAACGGGATCGCCGCCGCATCGCCGCGGGCAATCCGGTCAACGGTTTCCACGCCGCGCACCGCGCCAATGCGGCACGGGGTGCATTTGCCACAGGATTTAATGGCGCAGAATTCCATCGCAAAGCGGGCCTGTTTCAACATGTCGGCGGTGTCGTCAAATACCGTAAGCCCGGCATGGCCGATCAGGCCCTCTTTGCCGGCGAATTCTTCGTAGCCAAAGGGCGTGTCGAACAGCGCTCGCGGAAAATAGGCACCCAGCGGGCCGCCGACCTGCACGGCTTTGACCGGGCGGCCCGTGGCGGTGCCGCCTGCGACCTTGTCGACGATATCGCCAAGCGAGATGCCGAACGCGATCTCATAAAGACCGCCCTGTTTCACGTTTCCGGCGATTTGCAGCGGGATGGTTCCGCGGGACCGGCCCAGCCCGAACGCTTTGTAAAACGCGGCGCCTTTCTCGAAGATCACCGGAATGGTGGCCAGCGAGATGGCGTTGTTGACTGCGGTCGGTTTGCCAAGGAAGCCTTCCAGCGCGGGCAAGGGCGGTTTGGCGCGGACCACACCACGTTTGCCTTCGAGGCTGTTGAGCAAGCTGGTTTCTTCGCCGCAGACATAGGCGCCTGCGCCGACGCGCACTTCAATCTCGAACGCTTGGCCCGAGCCCATGACCGACGGGCCAAGCAAGCCCGCCGCCCGGGCGATGACCACGGCTTTGTCCATCACCTCAATCGAAATCGGATATTCTGAACGAATATACACAAACCCCTTGGTCGCCCCGCAGGCAAGGCCGGCAATCGTCATGCCTTCGATCAGGGTGAAGGGGTCGCCCTCCATCAGCATGCGGTCGGCAAAGGTCGCGCTATCGCCTTCGTCAGCGTTGCAGACGATGTATTTGCGGTCGGCTTTCGCCTCGGACACGGTTTTCCATTTGATCCCGGTGGGGAAGCCTGCGCCACCCCGGCCCCGCAAGCCAGACTCGGTGACCTCGGCCACCATCGTGGCGGCATCCATGGTCAGCGCGCGGGTCAGCCCTGCATAGCCGCCATGTGCGCGGTAATCGTCAAGGCTCAGCGGATCAATGACGCCCACGCGGGCAAAGGTCAGGCGGGTCTGTGCCGCCATCCACGGCAGGGCTTCAGTTAGGCCAAGCGCTTTGGGGTGGGCCGCAAGGTCGCCAAAGAGGGTCGGCACATCGGCCAGGGTCATCGGCCCGAAAGCCACACGCCCGGCGGGGGTTTCCACCTCGGCCAGCGGTTCCAGCCACACCATCCCGCGTGAGCCGTTGCGGATCAGGGTCAGTGCGACCCCTCGCGCGGTGGCTTCTGCTTGGATCGCGGCGGCGATTTCATCGGCACCAAGGGCAACAGCGGCGCTGTCGAGCGGAAGGTAAATCTTCATTTCAGCGCCCCCAGGATCGTGTCCAGTTTCGCTTCGTCCAAGCGGCCGTGCAACTTGCCGTCCACAATCGCGGCAGGTCCACAAGCGCACAGGCCAAGGCAGAACACCGGTTCCAGTGTGACCCGGCCGTCAGGGCTGGTTTCGTGGAAGTCGATGCCAAGGGCGGCCTGCGCATGGGCGGCAACGCGGTCCCCGCCCATGGATTGGCAGGATTCGGCGCGGCACAGTTTGACCACGTGCCGCCCCGCCGGTTTCGCGCGGAAATCGTGGTAAAAACTCATCACGCCATGCGCTTCGGCCCGCGAGATGTTCAGCGATTTGGCAATGATTGGCAGGCTTTCCTGCGGAACATAGCCAAACTCTGCCTGAACAGCATGCAGGATCGGCAAGAGCGAACCCTCCATCCCTTTGTGAGCATTAAGGATTTCGTCAATCCTCTGGGCGGTGATTACAGAATCTAGCATGGTTCGGCCTCCGGCTGGATGGGCTGGTCATACGCTAAACGATAGGCAAATCAATATAGAATTCCCGTTGTTTGATAGGCTGCGTCTATCAAGCCAGCCGCGACCCCAGTCGCGACCCCAGTCGCGCGGCCTCTTCTATCAGGGCGGAAATGACGGGGGTTTGGGGGTCGCGGCGGGGCGCGATAAGGCCGACCAGATGCTCGGCCTCTGGCTCAACAATCGGGATGGCGCAAAGACCTTGGCCGATGAACATTTCCGCCAGCTTCATTGGAACGACAGAGGCAAAGCGGCCCGTGCGGACATGGGCCACAAGCGCGATCGTGGAATTCGATTCCACCGTGGCGCTGGCCCGCGCGCCTGCCTCGGCAAGGTGTTGGTTCACGATGCGCCGGTTCTGCATGTCAGCGGTCAGCAGGCACAGGTTTTCGGTGGCCACTTCGGACCAATTGACTTGCGCGCGGTCGGCAAAGGCAGAGGTCGGCGCGCACAAAAGGCGGTAGAATTCGGTATAGAGCGGCACGCGCGCAACCCGGCCAAGGGGTTCGTTGTCCAGATAGGTGACGCCCGCATCCAGTTCCAGACTTTCAATCCCGGCAAGGATTTCCGCTGACGTCCGCGACAGGATCGTCACGCGGACATTGGGGTGCCGGGTGGTGAAGGCGCCGGTCAGGTCCGCGATCATCGGCAGGGCGGTCGGGATCACGCCAAGGCGCAGATTGCCCGAAAGGCCCGCGTGCACGGTCCGCATTTCATCTTTCAGCGCGCGCATGTCGCCCACGATGCGCCGCGCCCAATCCAGCACCCGCTGGCCTTCTGGCGTCAGCCCCTGAAACCGAGAGCCGCGAAAGACCAGTTGCACGCCCAATTGGTCCTCAAGCTGGCGGATGGCCGAAGAGAGTGTGGGCTGTGCGACACGGCATGCCTCGGCCGCGCGGCCAAAGTGGCGCTCATTGGCAAGGGCGATGAACATTTCCAGCTTGTCGATCATGTGTGCAGGGTGGCTGGTTCCGGGCTTGTCCGCAAGGCCAGCAGGGCTTACCTCTTGGACATGAAATTCAATATTCCCTTTCTGAAGAAATCGCCCTTCGTTCCGGTCTTGCGCCTTTCGGGCACGATCGGTGGTGGGCGCAATGGCCTGAGCGATGCGGGGCTTGCGCCGCTGATCGAAAAGGCGTTTCGCGGCAAGCCTGCGGCGGTGGCGTTGGTGATCAACTCGCCGGGCGGCTCGGCGGTGCAATCCAGTCTGATCGCCGCACGTATCCGGCGGCTGGCAGAGGAGAAGGGCATCAAGGTCCATGCCTTTGTAGAGGATGTGGCGGCAAGCGGCGGCTATTGGTTGGCCTGTGCTGCGGATGAGATCTGGGTGGATCGTTCTTCACTGGTCGGCTCGATCGGGGTGATCTTTGCCAGCTTTGGCTTTCCCGAACTGATGGCCCGCCAAGGGGTGGAGCGGCGCGTGGTTACGGCGGGCAAATCGAAAAGCTTTGCCGATCCGTTCCTGCCGCAAAAGCCCGAGGATGTGGAACGGTTGCGGGCCCTGCAGGGGCCGATCCATGAGGCGTTCATCGACCATGTCAAAGCAAGGCGCGGGGCACGGCTGACGGACGGGGATTTGTTCAACGCCGATATCTGGGTCGGGCAGGGTGCGGTGGATATGGGGCTGGCCGACGGGGTGGCGCATTTGGTGCCCAAGTTGAAGGCGCTTTACGGCGAAAAAGTGCGGCTGCGGATTTTTGGGCAAAAGCGCGGGCTTTTGTCCCGCTTTGGTCTACATCTGACCGAGGATGTCTTGCAGGGTGTGGAGGACCGCGCGGCTTGGGCGCGGTTTGGGTTGTAAGCGATGATCAAGGCGGTTCTGGTTTTCCTTCTGGTGATGGTGATCATCGGCATGATCGGCAAAGCCCTTTTTCCCGGCGCGATCAGCCGCGAAATCCGCAAGAACCTGCCGGGGCAGCGCGCGCGCTTTTGTGCACATTGCGGGCGGCCAAGGATCGGATCAGGGCGCTGTGAGTGCGGAAAGGGCTAAGCATGCGGGCATTGGTGACGGGCGGGGCCAAACGGCTTGGCCGGGAGATGGCGCTTTATCTTGCGCGGCGCGGCTATGACGTCGCCATTCACTACGCCCGCTCGGCTGACGAGGCGGAGGCTGTTGTGGCAGAGGTCCGCGCCTTGGGCCGGGGCGCCGTGGCATTGGAAGCCGATCTGCTGATCGAAAGCCAGACCTCGGCTCTGGTCGGGCAAGCGGTTCAGGGGTTGGGCGGGCCGTTGACGGTTCTGATCAACAACGCCTCGATCTTTGACTATGACAATCTGCACAGTGCGACCCGGTCCAGTTGGGACCGCCACATGGAATCGAACCTGCGAGCGCCGTTTGTGCTGACCCAAGGCTTTGCCGCGCAGGTGCCAGCCCCGCAGATGGATGCGGCAGGCGAGCCGGTGGCGCAGGGCCTGATCATCAACATGATCGACCAACGGGTCGAAAAGCTGACGCCAGAGTTCATGACCTATACGCTTGCCAAGATGGGTCTTTGGGCGCTGACGCGGACCGCGGCGCAGGCGCTGGCCCCGGCGGTGCGGGTAAACGGCATCGGCCCCGGCCCGACCTTGAAGGGCGCGCGGCAAAGCGACAGCCACTTTGCCCGGCAGCGTGCCGCGACCATTCTGCGGCGCGGCGCGAACCCGCAAGATATCACGGCGGCACTGGGCTTTTTCCTCGATAGCCCCGGCGTGACGGGCCAGATGATTGCCGTCGACGGAGGCCAGCATCTGGCTTGGCAAACGCCCGATGTGCTGGGGGTTGAATGACCTGCCGAAAGGGAGGTGCCGGAAGTTGTCCACTTTGGTAAATTCAGTCACGTAAATGTCATGAACTCCTTGATATTTCAGGGATTTGCCAAGTGATCAATTTTCTTTCGTTTATTATCAATGGGTTGCAGTGTTGCCTAAAAAATAGGCAGATCAAGGAATGGGGCCAAAAACAAGGGAAATTCCGCTGATCTGAAATCTTTTCCGCAGAGTTATCCACAGAAGCGGTGGACAGCTTCCCTCTTGCCCCGTGTCCGTTATCATTGCAGCCAGAGCAGAGAATCAATGCATCCCGCAGTAGGCGTTTATGACCGATCTTCCGTCTGACACACCCAAGCCGATTGCGACCGGGCAAGAGGTTATTCAGGCGCAGTTGAAGACCCTGGACAGCTCGCCTGGCGTCTACCGGATGCTGAACGCGGCGTCTGAAGTGCTGTATGTCGGCAAGGCAAATAACCTGCGCGCGCGGGTGTCGAACTATGCCCGGCCCACGGGCCATTCGGGGCGGATCGCGCGGATGATCCATGAGACGGCGTCAATGATGTTCCTGACGACGCGGACAGAGCTTGAGGCGCTCTTGCTGGAACAAAACCTGATCAAGCAGCTAAAGCCGCGCTACAACGTGCTGCTGCGCGACGACAAGTCATTTCCGAATATCCTGATTGGCAAAGAGCACGCCTTTCCGCAGCTTAAGAAGCACCGCGGCAAGAAGTCTGAAAAGGGCAGTTATTTTGGACCCTTTGCCAGTGCGGGGGCCGTCAACCGTACGCTTAATCAGCTGCAGAAGGTGTTCTTGCTGCGCAACTGTTCGGACAGCATGTTTGAAGGGCGCACGCGGCCCTGCCTGCAGTTTCAGATCAAGCGTTGTGCCGCGCCCTGCGTTGGCAAGGTGGATGCGGCGGACTATGCGCGGCTGGTCGCGGATGCCGAGCGGTTTCTGGAAGGCAAGACGACAACCGTGCAGGCCGATCTTGCCAAGGCCATGTCCGAGGCATCAGAGGCGATGGAGTTTGAGCGCGCGGCCGCGTTGCGCGACCGGATCAAGGCGCTGACGCAGGTGCAGCAGGGCCAAGGTATCAACCCGCGCGGGGTGGCCGAGGCGGATGTGGTGGCGCTGCATCTGGAGGGCGGGCAGGCATGCGTGCAGGTCTTCTTTATCCGCGCGAACCAAAGCTGGGGGAACCGCGATTTCTACCCCAGAACCGGCTCGGGGGCAGATGCGCCGGAAATCATGGAAGCCTTCCTTGCCCAGTTCTACGACGACAAGGAGCCGCCGCGGCTGCTGCTGTTATCCCATCCGGTCGAAAACCCGGATCTGGTGACCGAGGCGCTCAGCGCACGCGCCGGGCGCAAGGTCGAACTGGCCGTTCCGCTGCGGGGCGAAAAGGCGGAACTGGTGGAGAACGCCGCACGAAATGCCCGCGAAAGTCTGGCGCGGCGGATGGCCGAAAGCTCAACCCAAAACAAGTTGCTGGCCGGTTTGGCCGAAGCGTTCGATCTGGATGCGCCGCCGACGCGGATCGAGGTCTATGACAACTCGCACATCCAAGGCACCAATGCGGTGGGTGGTATGATCGTTGCGGGGGCCGAAGGGTTCCTGAAAAGCCAGTATCGCAAGTTCAACATCAAATCCGACGCCGGTGCCAACTCTGATGACTTTGGCATGATGAAAGAGGTGCTGACCCGGCGGTTTGAACGGTTGCTGAAGGAAGACCCGGAACGCAAAAGCGACGCGTGGCCTGACCTGCTGCTGATTGACGGCGGGGCGGGGCAGGTTTCGGCGGTGGCCGGGATCATGGCCGAGTTGGGGGTGGAAGACATCGCCATGGTCGGCGTCGCCAAGGGCGTGGATCGTGACCACGGCAAGGAAGAGTTCTACCGGATCGGCGAGCCCGCGTTTGCCCTGCAGCGCAATGACCCGGTGCTGTATTTCGTGCAACGTCTGCGGGATGAGGCGCACCGCTGGGCGATTGGTGCGCACCGGGCCAAACGCGCCAAAGCGATTGGCCTTACACCGCTGGATGATGTGCCGGGCGTGGGCGCAACCCGTAAGCGCGCCCTGCTTGCGCATTTTGGCAGCGCCAAAGCGGTCAGCCGTGCCGGGCTTGCCGATCTGACGGCGGTGGATGGCATTTCCGAAGCGATGGCTAAGACGATCCACGATTTCTTCAATACGCGAAGCTAGGCGCTTCTCGCCCGCTTGGGCACAGAAGGTCTTTCCGCCCTTCTTCGGATGGGCTAGGACTTTCACATGATCTGGAATATTCCCAACACCCTGACCTTCCTCAGACTGCTGGCAGCACCCGGCGTGGCTGTGATGTTCCTGTATTTCCACCGCCCTTGGGCCGACTGGTTCGCGTTAAGCCTGTTTGTGGGGGCCGCGATCACCGATTGGTTTGACGGCTACCTTGCCCGGTTGTGGAAGCAGGAATCGAAGTTCGGCGCGATGCTGGACCCGATTGCCGACAAGGCGATGGTGGTCATCGCGATCATGGTGATCACCGGATATAACGGCATGAACGCCTGGCTGATCCTGCCTGCAACGATCATTTTGTTCCGCGAAGTGTTCGTTTCCGGTTTGCGTGAGTTCTTGGGCGCGAAGTCTGGCACGTTGAAGGTGACCAAGCTGGCCAAGTGGAAAACAACGGCGCAAATGGTGGCGATTGCCGTGCTGTTTCTGGGGACCGGGCTGGAGTATCTGAACGGCGTTGAGATGCAGGGCATGACGCCTGACCAATATGCCGACGCCGTGGTCGCCGGTCTGAAAGACCCCATCCGGGCTTGCGGGCGGCGCGATTGCGCCTCGGTCGCGGGGGATGCGGGGCTGGTGCTGATCTGGATTGCCGCCGTTCTGACAGCGATGACCGGGGTCGAATACTTCCGCAAAGCGCTGCCATTCTTGCGGGAAGACAAATGATTACGGTGCTTTACTTTGCGTGGGTGCGCGAACGTATCGGCCTGCCACGCGAAACGCTGGAAACCGGGGCTGTGACTGTCAGCGATCTGATTGCGGAACTGAGCGCGCGCGAAGAGCGGTATGCGTTGGCCTTCGCGGATCTGGACTCACTCCGGGTGGCGCTGGATCAAGAGCTGTCCACGTTTGATGCGCCTTTGGCGGGGGTGCGGGAAGTGGCGTTCTTTCCGCCGATGACGGGGGGCTGAGATGAGGCTGTCCGTTCAGGCCGAGCCGTTTGACCTTGGCGCGCAGAGCAACGCCTTTGTCGCGGCAGTGGGCGGGGCAGGGGCGGTTGTAACCTTCACCGGGTTGGTGCGCGACAATGGTGGCGACCTGTCGGCGATGGAGATTGAGCACTATCCCGGCATGACCGAAAAGGCCATTTCGGCCATGATGGATGAGGCCATGGCCCGCTGGTCGCTTGTCGATGCGCTGGTCATCCACCGCTTTGGGCGGCTGGAGGGCGGAGAGCCGATCATGATGGTGGCCACCGCGGCGCGCCACCGGGCGGCAGCCTTTGAGGCCGCCGAGTTCCTGATGGATTACCTGAAATCCCGCGCCCCGTTCTGGAAGAAAGAGAGCACGGTTTCCGGGGCAGACTGGGTCGCTGCGCGGGATGAGGATGAGGCGGCGCTGGGCCGCTGGTAGGCCATCTAATGCGCGCTTGCCCAATTTGGTTGCAGATCACCCGGTAAGCCCTGCGCCAGATAGACCGCCCGCGCGATGGCCCGAGCCAGACAGCATGCGGCGGCATGGCCGATCTGAAATGTGTCGGTCATCGGGTCCGCCATGACCAAAGCCGCCGTTGCCACCCCAAAGACCAGATCGCCGTCCAGAGGCGTGTGCGAAGGCACCAGCGCCCGCGCCATGCCGTCATGGGCCGCCACGGCCATGCGCTGCGCCTGTGCCTGCGTCAGGCCGGCATCGGTTGCGACGATGGCGATGGTCGTCGCCTCACCCATGCGTTTGCGGGGCAGGGGATCTTCGGTGGCGGCGGGCCAAGGGCTGATGCCGCGACCGCCGAATTCTGCCCCTAACTCCCACGGGGCCGCCCAAAAGTGGCCGTCCGCCGTAGTGGCCGAGCCAAGCGCGTTGACTGCCACCAAGGCCCCCACGGTGATACCACTGTCCAGACGGCAAGAGGCCGATCCAAGCCCGCCCTTCCAATCGCCGGTCAGTGCGCCAAAGCCGGCTCCTGTCGATCCCAGCGCAAAATCGGGCCGGGCGGCGGCATAGGCGGCGCGGCCCAGATCGGCGTAGGGGTTGCGTTGCCAGCCTTTGTCCCCGCCGTTCAGCAGGTCGAACAGGATCGCACCGGGGACGATTGGCACGCGCTGATCACCCACGGCAAAGCCGCGTCCTGCCGCGCGCAGGCAATCGGCAACACCGGAGCACGCATCCAGCCCAAAAGCCGATCCGCCCGACAGCACTAATGCATCCACCTCTTGCACCAGCTTGTCGGGGGCCAGCAGATCGGTTTCCCGCGTGCCCGGCGCGCCGCCCATCACGCTGACCGCCGCCGTAAATGGCTTGTCCGCGACCAGAACCGTCGCGCCAGAGCGCAAACGGCTGTCCTCGGCATTGCCAACGCGAAGCCCAGCGACATCGGTGATCAGATTGCGCGCGCCCGGTTGCATGGGGTCATCCTAAGTCAGGGGGAGGGCATTCGCCCGAGGGTGCGATCAAAGCATTGGAGCGTCGGAAATGCAAAGCGCTGCAGTGATCGGGGTGGTTTTGGCGCGGGGGTGGCGGGGTGGAGGCGTCTATGTCGCGCGCGGATGTCACGTGGCTGAGATCTGTGCCGGGACGGCGGGGCGGCGAAGAGTTTGGGTAACGGGCGGTTAACCTGTTTTGTGGCAGGCTGAGTAAATGGACATCTCATCACGCCCCGAAACCCGGACACCCTCTCTCTTCTTCACCGTCTCGCTGGAGCGCCGGGGGGACGATTTGCTGATCCGCGAGATCGACCGGCTGCGTCGCGCGGTGCAAATGACCCGTGCAGAGCGGCCGTTCAGGATTGATGCGTTTGTGATCTTGCCGGATCACCTGCACACGATCTGGACCTTGCCTGAAGGGGACGACGACCACACCGCCCGCTGGCGGCTTATCAAGTCGCGGTTCTCGGCGGCGCTGTCTGCCGGAACCGAGGGGGACGGCGCGACTGGTCATCGGGGCCGGGGCATCTGGATGCGCCGGCTTTGGGCGCATCCGTTGCGCGGCACGGATGATTTTGCGCAGCATTTGCGAGGATGTTGGATGGACCCGGTGCGGCACGGTCTGGTCGATGACCCTCTGCACTGGCCCTATTCCTCTTTCGCGCGGCGCCCCCGCCTTGACCAAGCGCCTTTGCCTGCCGCGCCTGTGCTGTGTTGAGCGTGGGTGCCTCCGGCGGGAGTATTTTTGCCAAGATGAACGGGTTTGGTCGTGCTGCAGAGGGGGGAGGCGCGCGTCTTTGCCATGTGTGGGGGGTGCGGTTTTGCGGGCCATTGGAGTGATTGTGCGGTGATGAGGGGGGGATTGTGCGGGCGGGGGCATTGAAGCGTTGGACGATGTTGCATAGCTTTCAGCGCCTAAGGGCAATGCCGCCCTAAAAGGATTATCCGATGTCTTCCACCCCCTATGTGCCGCCCAAAGTCTGGACTTGGGATGCCGCGAATGGTGGCCATTTCGCCAGTATCAACCGCCCGATCGCAGGTGCGACCCATGACGCGGAGTTGCCGCGCGGTCAGCATCCGTTTCAGCTTTATTCTCTGGCCACCCCGAATGGCCAGAAGGTCTCTATCCTCTTTGAAGAGCTGCTGGCCGCGGGCCATGCCGCCGAATATGACGCTTGGCTTATCAATATCGGCAAGGGGGAGCAGTTTGGCTCTGGCTTTGTCGAGGTGAACCCGAACTCAAAGATCCCGGCCTTGCTGGACCTGACCGGGACCGAACCGCTGCGGTTGTTTGAGAGCGGTTCGATGATGGTGCATTTGGCCGAGAAGTTCGGGGCGTTCTTGCCAAAAAGCGGGGCGGAGCGGGCTGAGACTTTGAATTGGTTGTTCTGGCAGATGGGGTCAGCACCGTTCCTTGGCGGCGGCTTTGGCCATTTCTTTGCCTATGCGCCGGAAAAGCTGGAATACCCGATCAACCGCTATGCCATGGAGACAAAGCGTCAGCTGGATGTGTTGGATCGCCGTCTGGCAGAGGTGCCCTTTGTGGCGGGGCAGGCGTATTCTATTGCTGATATGGCAATCTGGCCTTGGTATGGCAGCATGGTTCTGGGCCGCAGCTATGCGAATTCCGCCGAGTTTCTGGATGTGGGCATCTATAAGAACGTCAAGCGCTGGGCTGACGCGATTGACGCGCGGCCTGCTGTAAAACGCGGGCGATTCGTGAACCGCAACTGGGGCGATGACGCGGAGCAAGTTCCAGAGCGTCATTCAGCCGCCGATTTTGCGGGCAAGGCCGTTTGAACGCGGCCTAAATCGCCTTGGCCCCGGCGATTGCGGGGGCCAAGGCTATCAATGGACAGGCGCTTCGGCGCGGTGTATTATGGCGCGGAGCCGTGACGATGGCGTCGTCACAGGGGGCAACCCCGCCGCTTGCGAGCCTGCTCGCCTTCGTCCTGCACGCCGGGACCTTTCGGGGTTCCGGTCCAGTCTCGGGCCCCATCCATGAGGTCTGAAATGACGGAACGTCCGCAACAATACCGCTTTCACCAAGGCGACCGCGTGTTGCCCTTTGCTGCCGAAGAATATGAGACGCGTCTTGCCGACCTGCGCGAGATGATGGGGGTGCATGGGGTTGAGGCCTGCGTGTTCACCTCGATGCACAACATCGCCTATTATTCGGGCTTTCTGTATTGCTCATTCGGGCGGCCTTATGGGCTGGTCGTGACCCCGACGCAGAGTGTGACGATCAGCGCGGGCATTGACGCAGGCCAGCCCTGGCGGCGTTGCCACGGCGACAACATCACCTACACCGATTGGCAGCGCGACAATTACTGGCGGGCAATTCTTTCGGTGACCGGCGAGGGGGCCGTGATCGGCTGCGAAGCGGATCACCTGACGCTGGTGCAATCCGAAAAGCTGAACGCGTTCCTGAAGCCCAAACGGGGTGTCGATATCTCTCGCGGGACGATGGAGCAGCGGATGACCAAATCTGCCGCTGAGCTGGAGATCATCCGCCACGGCGCGGCTGTCGCCGATGTGGGTGGCTTTGCGATCCGCGAGGCAATCAAGGTCGGGGTGCGGGAAATCGACGTGGCCATGGCCGGGCGTGATGCGATGGAGTTGGAAATCGCCAAGCGCTTTCCGGACGCCGAATACCGCGACACATGGGTTTGGTTCCAATCCGGGATCAACACGGATGGCGCGCACAACCCGGTGACCAGCCGCAAATTGCAGCGTGGCGACATTCTGAGCTTGAACACTTTCCCGATGATTTCGGGCTATTACACGGCTTTGGAGCGGACGCTTTTCGTGGGGGAAGTGGACCCTGCCAGCCAGCGGATCTGGGATATCAACGTGGCCGCGCATGAATACGGGATGAGCCTGCTCAAGCCGGGCGCGTCCTGTGCAGAGGTCACGGCGAAGCTGAATACCTTCTTTGAAGAGCATCAGGTTTTGCAATTCCGGACCTTTGGCTATGGCCATTCGTTTGGCGTGTTGAGCCACTACTATGGCCGTGAGGCGGGGTTGGAGCTGCGCGAAGACATCGACACGGTGTTGGAGCCGGGCATGGTGATTTCAATGGAGCCGATGCTGACGATCCCTGAGGGTCAGCCGGGGGCCGGTGGCTACCGCGAGCACGACATCTTGTTCATCACCGAGGACGGGAACGAGGACATCACCAAGTACCCCTTCGGCCGCGACTTCAACGTCGTCGGCTAAGCGCGGCTCGGAAGGGTCGGGGAGCAATCCTTGGCCCTTCTTTCCTGCATTTGTCCCCGAGAATCTGCTGGAATCAGGTGATTCCCTTGGTGGGGAGAAATGGCCAGATTGGGCGTTTCGCGGTTTGAAATGCTGTCTCTGGCGGCCTTGACCGCCCGGTTGGAGCGGATTGGCTTGGCCAAGGACGTGCCAAACCGGTTGTTCGGGACGCGACCGATCAAAATGGGGCGAAAAAGCGTTATTGCAAGGCCACGTGGGCGGTTTCTTTGGTGCTTCGGCGGTGGCAGGGCTTGACGGGCGGGGCCTTGGACGCGCTAGGTGCTTTGGTTCCGCTGCCAAATAGAGACATATCCCGTGATGAATTCTCCTCTCCGCCTTTTGGCGTTGCTTGGCGTGACGCTGCTGACTGCTTGCGCCGCGCCGAAAGAAGAAGCTGCCCCCACACAGTCGACGCTGCCCGGCTATGAGGGCGTCGAAGACGAAGGGTTCTACATTGAGCCTGTCGAAATGGTCCATCTTGCCGGTGGGCGGGAGCGTAGCGAGGTGGCCTACAATGGCCCGGATGCCCCCGGCTCGATCGTGGTCGATACCTTTGCCCGCAAGCTTTACTATGTGATGGAGGGCGGTCAGGCGATGCGCTACGCCATCGCGGTCGGGCGTGAAGGGCTGTCGTTCCGTGGGTCGGGTGTGATCGGGCGCAAGTCAAAATGGCCGTCGTGGCAGCCGACTGCGAACATGGTTCGCACGCGTCCTGACCTTTACGCGGAATATGCAGGCGGCTTGGCCGGCGGGTTGGATAACCCCTTGGGTGCGCGCGCGATGTATCTGTACCGCGGTGGCCGGGATTCGATGTTCCGCATCCATGGGACGATCCAGAACGCCAGCATCGGACACGCGACCAGCGCCGGTTGTATCCGTCTGTTCAACCAGGACGCCATGGATCTTTATGAGCGGGTCGAGCTTGGCGCGCGTGTCAAAGTCCGCTCGCTTGAAGAAAGTCTTGAGCTTGAAGGCCCTTACATGGACGACGCCTGGGGCCGCGCGGTTCCCGCAACGCCAGAGAACGTCGCCCAGCGCGAAAAAGATCTGGTGACAATCGCCGAGGAAGAAGCCGCCAAGGTCGAAGCGGATGCCATCGCTGCCGAGAAAGCCGCGAAAGAAGCCGCCAAGGCCGACAAGAAGCGTCTGGCATCGTGCAAGCGTCAGGGCATTGGCGAGGCCGATTGCCCCGCTCTGCCGGCGGTCGAAAGCACTACGACAGGATAACGTAGTCCTTGAGGGTGGTTTCAATAACCTCCCAAGTGCCAACGTAGCCCGGACGAATGATAAAACGGTCACCCGCCTTCAAGTGGGTGGCCGTTCCCTTTTCATCCGTCAGGATCGAGTGGCCAGAGTGAATGTAGACGTATTCCCACTCGGCATAGGAAATCCGCCACTTTCCGGGCGTTGATTGCCAGACGCCGCAGTAAAGCCCGTTCCGGTCTTCGCGGTTCCACGTGATATGGATCGGATCGCCGGAAAGCACCTTGGCGGCATCGGGGCGTGCAACTTCGGGGGTGATGCCGTCAAGCGTGATGCGCTCCAGATGGGTCATGGGGTGCTCCTTTGGGGTTTGGTAGAATAATCGGCACGTGTCAGGCGGTGGGTCAAGGGGCGCGGGGCGCTGCGTTGCGGCGTAACTATCTTGCGGTTGCGGCGCAGCTATGCCTCTATATCGGGCAAGAACCCTCCCCTTGGCCCGGAGTTTGCGCAAGATGAGTGCCACGTCCCCTGTTCGTGCGATTTTGCCGCCCGATATCCGTGCCCGCAAGGGTGGTCAGCCCTTGGTGGTGCTTACCGCCTATACAACGCCCGTCGCGCGTTTGGTGGATGCCCATTGTGACATCACGCTGGTTGGCGATTCTCTGGGCATGGTGTTGCACGGATTGCCGTCAACGCTGGGCGTGACAATGGAGATGATGCTTTTGCACGGCAAGGCGGTCATGCGGGGGGCCGCCAAGTCGATGGTGGTGATTGATATGCCGTTTGGCAGCTATGAGGAAAGCCCTCAGCAGGCCTTTCGCAACGCCGCGCGGTTGATGGCGGAAACCGGAGCACCTGCCGTCAAGTTGGAAGGCGGCGCACATATGGCCGAGACGATCAGCTTTCTGACGACGCGCGGGGTGCCGGTGATGGCGCACATTGGGCTGACACCTCAGGCGGTCAATACGTTGGGCGGCTATAAGGTGGTGGGCCGCGATGGTGAGGCCGCGCGTGTGATGGAAGACGCGCGCAGCGTCGAGGCGGCGGGGGCGTTCGCGGTCGTGTTGGAAAAGGTGCCCGAAGGTCTGGCCGGACGGATCACCGACGCGTTGGCGATCCCGACCATCGGCATTGGCGCGGGGTTGCGCTGCGATGGGCAGGTGTTGGTGGTGGATGACATGCTGGGGCTGTTCACAGACTTCCGCCCGAAATTCGTCAAACGCTATGCCGAGTTGGGGCAGCTGGCCTCGGAGGCGATTGCCGCCTATGCCGCCGACGTGCGCGCCCGGCGCTTTCCCGCAGCCGAGCACGGGTTCGCCGATGTGCTGGCAAAGGGGCCAAAGCCGTGACGGATATCATTCGGCGGGTGACAGAGCTGCGCCCCGTGGTGCGCGGCTGGAAAGCGGCTGGCGGGATTGTCGGCGTGGTGCCGACGATGGGTGCGCTGCATGACGGGCACCTGAGCCTCGTCCGCGCGGCATTGGCCGAATGTGACCGGGTGATCGTGACCATCTTTGTGAACCCCAAGCAGTTCAACAACCCGGATGATCTGACAAAATACCCCCGGACCGAAGAGTCTGACGCGGCCTTACTGCGGGTCGCCGGGGTGGACGTGATCTTTGCGCCTGCCCCCGAAGAGGTTTATCCGCCGGGCTTTGCAACGACGGTTTCAGTGGCCGGCGTGGCCGAGCCTTTGGAAGGGATGCTGCGTCCGGGTCATTTTGACGGGGTGGCGACGGTGGTTGCCAAGCTCTTTGGGATGACAATGGCGGACCGGGCCTACTTTGGGCAAAAGGACTGGCAGCAGTTGCAGGTGGTCAAGCGATTGGTGCGGGATTTGAACATGCCCGTCTGGATCGTCGGCTGCGAAACGATCCGCGAGGCGGACGGGCTGGCCATGTCGTCGCGCAATGCGCGGCTGGCAGAAGGGACGCGGGCGAAGGCCCCAGCACTTTACGCGGCGATGATGCGGGCGGCGGCAGGCGTTCGGGTGGGCAAAGAGGGCGCGCTTGCGGATTGCATTGCCGAGATACTGGCCGCCGGTTTTGAGCGGATTGAGTATATCGAGTTGCGCGATGCCTCTACCCTAAGCACTGCCGAGGCGGGGGCTTCGGTGTCAGAGCGCACTCTGCGGCTGCTGGCGGCGGCTTGGCTGGGTGGCGTGCGGTTGATCGACAATATCCCGGTGTAATTCCGATCGATTTGGGCGGCAGTGCCAACGCAGGCAAGAAAACCCGCAGTGCTAGATGCGCTATTTGGACCATAGGCGATGCCGTGGGCGTTCGCCCCCTGCTGGTTTGGCATGGGTATGCGGATCAAATCCCCCGTCGGGCCGATAAGGTCTTGGCGACGGGCAGTGACTTCGGCAAGGATAGCAGGATCACTCATCGGGTCAGAGTGCCGCGCGTCAGGCGTTGCGGGATTCCGATTTTCCCGGGTGGGGGGATGTAATTGAGCGTAACATTCATTAACTGGTGAATGTCATTCCATGGGGGCGCCAAATGGCCGATTTCGACGCACAGATTCAGGAAAGCCAAAAGCAAGTTGCCACAGCACAGGCAAAGATTTCCGAGATCACCGGAAGGATGGAAGCCGCGCGCGGCCGGCTTGATGCCGGTGAGGCCGCCATCGACATCGAAAACGCCACTCTGGCCGATGTTCACAAGCACACCGATCTGATGAACGCGAACATCGCGGAACTGATCATGGGGCTGGATGATGTGACGGCGGGGTTCTCTAAGGATTTCGACGAGATGCGGTCGAAAACCGGGATGGAGAGCTTTATCGGCATGTTCTCCAGCGGCAAGTCTGAATCGATGCGCCAGGAGCGCCTGCGCTCGGCGTCGATCGACGACAAGTTGCAGGATCTGATCGGCAAGTCGGATGTGATCGTGAAGTTGCTGCAGGGGCAGTTGGATCTGCTGAACACCCAAAAGGCGCGGGTGGAAAACAACCTTGGTGAGACGCTGAGCGAGCGGGAAGCCACTGTTGGGGCGTTGGAGGCCGTGCGCACCGAAGTGGCGGCACTGGACCCAAAGATCATTGAGTTGGAAAACAAGATCAGTGTCGAGCAAGACGCCTCGGCCCGCACAAAGCTGGAAACCGAACTGGCAAGCCTGAACGCGCGCTACAACGGGCTGGTGCAGGACGAACAGGTGCAACTGGCCAAAAGCCAGACGCTTGAGCGCTATATCGAAAAGGGCAAGACGTGGGTCGACAGCCTGACCAATCAGGCCGCAACCCAGTTGGTGCTGATCAACAAGCTGCAGACCGACACCAAGCAGCGGGTGGTGCTGTATGATGCGCTGACCTCCAGCCTCAAGACCGCGCAGCAACAGGATGTTGCCCACCGGATCAACGAGATCGGGGTGAAGACGGACCAAGAGGCGCAGGCGGCGATGGCCGCGATCGGGGCGGCCACCAATGACAAGATGGCCGACATGCTGGAAGCGCATGAGGGGCACATGGTTTTTGCCCGCCAGATCCTTGAGCAAAAAGCCAAGGCGGACGAACGCTTTGCCCGCCGCTTTGCCAAGATTGTCGAGAAACACGACAAGAACGCGTATGGCGAATGACCTTTCGGCAGCAAGTCACGTGGGCCCGAAGGGCGGGGCTTTATCTGGTTGCAAGTATCGCCTTGCTCTTGGGCACGCATGCCTTGCTGTCTGAACCGGCGCAGGCCGCGGTTAAGGTGGTGTTCGACGCGGGCCTTTTGCTGTTGATCGGGCTGGCCTCGGTTCTGTTGGTCTTTGGCGGCTTTGCCCGGCCGTTGCAGAAAAAAGCCTACCATTGGTATTCGGATCAGTTTCCGTCTTACCGGCGCGTCGGAGGGACAGCCCCGCTGCGATTTTGGCTTTGGCTGACCCCGGAAGGCGAAGATCGCGATGCCTGAGACACCCCTGACCGACGATCACCAAGAGCTATACGATCCGCTGACGGCGCGGCGCTATTTCGCCAAGTTTGAACGGATCACCGGACATCTGTTGCGTGTGGCAGGCGAGGTAGAGGCCGAAGGACGGCTGACCCGGACCGAGGCGCGCATTCTGGGCCGCTATCTGGCCGCGCTGACCGGCACCTTTCGGGCTCTGAACTACAAATATCTGATGACGGGGCGGGCAGATGGCTCGGCCCGGTTGACCTTTGACCGGCATGAAAGCGGATTTCCGGTCGCGCAAGAACTGATGGTCATGGCGATGGATGCGGCACAGGTCGCCAAGCATCTGGGCGGCATGGCGTCGGAGGTTGAGCTGAAAGACCGGATGGTGCGGCAGATCCTGCGCGATCTGGCGGTGCCCTTGCAGTTGCAATTCGCGCTTAGCCAGCGGCTCTATTATGAGGCATTGGCCGCGGGCAGCATCTTTTGGGCCCGCAACGACCCGGACGTGCAATGGATTGAGGACGTGACCCGCGATGGGGCAGTGCGCAAGCATTTCCTGATCCATTGGGCGGTGTTCGACACGCAGATCAATTTGCCGATCATCTATCTTATGGACGTGGAGGACAGCGGCAAAAAGCCTTTGCCCAATGACGACCGCCGCTGGCCTTTGGTGCAGGCGCATTTGATGGCGCAATCGCTGACGGGGCTAAAGCTTTTGACCATCGCGCAAGGGGCCGACAAGGACTTTGAGGCGCTCCACCCCAAGCGACTGCGCCGGATCACGCTTGGCCCGATGCACAGTCAGGATTTCACGCTGCAATCGGGGCCGATCTCGCAGGTCCTGGCGGCCGCCAATGCACCGGATGGCGATGATTGGGCGCTGGTCTGGACCGTTGAGGATCTGGTGTCAGACCGCGAAGAAGAGGTGAAAGAGGGTTGGTTCTCAACCGCGACCCGGCAAATCTGGAAGCTGGACCCGTTCCGGGGCGTCGATACCGGCACCACCCGCACCGAGCAGATGGTGGTGTTGCCAGAACTGCCGTTTCAGGCACTGACGGAACTGAACCAACCGGGGCTGCGCGATTTGCGTAAGTTTGTGGTCGGGGCGGGTGGCCAGATCATGGCGGCGCGCTGATGGGCTTGTGTTGGAGAGAAAAGCGATGAGCACGCGGGACACGATGGAGCTGCGCGAAGAAACGATCCGCGCGCAGTATGAGCCGGCCTTGGCGCTGCTGACCGGGTTTGACCATGCCCCCCGGCTGGCCAAAGCCGTTGAGGCCGCGCAGGTCGAACGATCGCCCGGCATCGGCACGCGGCCACGGTTTCGCTCGACCACGCCCGGATTGGTGACCCGCTCGACCGCGCGGCCCGGCGGCGTGCGGCTGATGGAGCGGGTGGAGGCGACAGGCGACGGGCTTTTGTCGCCGCTTCAGTCCTCGGCGCTGAACGCTTTGCGCCGCGGGCTGGCGATCGCCTTGGCAACGGCTGAGGCGTTTGCCGCGCAGTCTGGTTTGGGCGAGTTGAAGAAGGCCAATCTTGAGGGCCGCTTGCCAGACCTTAAGCGGGCGGAGTTTACCGAACTGTTAAGTGCCGAGGCCTTGCTGAGCCTTTACACCTTTGCCAACGCCACGGCGTTTCTGCTGGCCCCGCATCTGGGGGCGGCAACAGTGGAAATCGGCGCGGTGGAAGAGGTGTTGACCGATAACGCCCCCCTTGCCCTGCAAGGCGCGCTTTGGGAGCTGGATCAAGACATCGGAGCGCTGGCCAGTGAAGAGCCGCGCCTGATCGCCGTGATCGCCGCCTTTTGCGAGGCGCTTATGGACAAGGTGGCACTGCGCGCCCAGACCGCCCCCCGGCTGGAGGCCTTTACCGCCGCCAGTTGGAAGGTAGAGGCCGACGGTCTGGCCATTGCCGGGTTCAAACCCGCCCGTGCGACCAAGGGCGGCGCGCTGACCATGCAGTTCAAGAAACCCACCGATGTGGTCGGCAACCATATCGCCAAATACCAAAGCCTGCGTCTGGCCAAGATGTTGATGGCCTATGATTTCGACCGCAAACTAAACCCGTTTGCCGAGTTGGGGGGCTTTATCTTTACGTTCATGGGCGACGGCAAGCCGGGCACCGGAAAGACCACGCTGATCCAGATGATGGCGGGATTGTTGAACGATTACTGCAAGGTGGCGGGTTATCCTTTTCGCTATCAGAACTTTTCCATCGACCAGATTGACAGCTATCAGGGCAAATCCGGGCAGAATGCCAAAGCGTTCATCGATCAGGTTCTTGACCCCGGCGTGATCGGGTTCGGAACCATTGACGACATCGACCAAGTGGCGGGCAAGCGCGGGGACCGGCAGTCTTCGGCTGGGCAACAAGAGGTGACGGCGGTGTTCATGGGGGCCTTTGCCGGGGCCAATACCGTCGTGCGGGGCAACTGCACCTTTGGGATGTTTTCCAACTATCCTGAAAATGTGGACGATGCCTTGCGCCAGAGGGCCGGGGCGCGGTTCTTGGTGGACGGTCCGCAGAGCCGCGACGACTACATCGACATTCTGGCGCTGCTTTTGGGCAAGAACCATTCGATCCCGGTCGGGGATCATCAGTTGTTCGCCGCGCAGGAAATCAAAAAGGCCGTGACTGCCAGCTTTGAAGGCTATGCCAAGCCGCATGAGGACGGGCTCTTGCGCGTCTGGGACCGCGTGCAGGGCGAGATCGGGCGGCTGGATACGATTGCCAAGCTGGGCGCCTACCTTAAGGCGATCCAAGAGGCCGATGACCGCTTTACCGGGCGCGCGATCAAGAACATCACCGATGCGGTGAAGGTGCGGGCGATGGATTTCGAATTGCCCGATGAGTGGATGGAAAACCCCGACCTGTTCCTGTTCAAACCCTATGACGACAAGCTGGCGATGATCCGCGGGCTGATGACCCCGATGACCGTGGACATGGTCATTCAGGAAATCAACCGCTACGCGGATTCCGAGTTCCGCTATGCCGACAAGTCGGACGAAGTGGCGATTGCCGGCATGGTGCGCGACTTTGGGCGGCAGGAAGAGGCAAAGCGGCGCTATCTGGAGGGGAAGGGGTGACACGCAAGGCGCAGATAGTCATCGCACTTTCGGGCGCCGCGGTGATGGTTGCCGTGACGGCTGTCGTCATTATCGACGTTGCGGCAACATATCCCAAATGGTCCGGGATGGCCTATGCGCTGCCGGTGCTCAGTTGCCTCACAGGCGGTTTGGCGGCCTTTCCGAAGTTTGCCAGCCCAAGTTCGACGATCATGGGCTTTGTAGCGCAGGCTTTGGGGGCTTTCCTGTTGCTGCAGGTTGTCATGGTCGGCGGGGGTGCGGGGTCTTTCGCGTGGACCGCCGGTTTTTGGCTTTTCGGGGCCTTGCTCTGGATTCCGGCGTATATTTGGACCTTCGCCCTGTTTACGCTGTTCTTTAGCGTTTTCCGCTTTGAAAGGGCGCTTGAACCAGTTGCAGCAATGAAGACGCCCCTCGAGGTCGAAGTGGAGTTTCACGATGAACAACGACGTTGGCTGCCCGCTTCGGCGCCGCGGAAGAAAACCATAGGAATGACGGCCCCATGAAACGCCTCATCGCCGCCGGCCTTATGTTCGGCAACCTTGTGGAGATTTCCTCGCCCGCTTTGGTGGAACGGTATAACCGTGCGCTGAAGCATCTGACGGGAAAGACGACCAAGCTTGCCGAGTTTCACATTGATATCTCGGGGTATTCGCCCGAGATTGGCGATGAGTTGGGGGATGATCTTTACCTGAACCCGCATGGCTGCAATCGGCAGTTCATTCTGCTGACAACCAGCCAGAAAACCGCACCTTTGTTGCACATGACCTTTTCCACCTCTCGCGGGATCTTGCAGCAGTTCATTGAGGCCAACGAGCCGCAGCTTTTTGCACTGACCGCGCGGGATGCGGTGGCGGGGGAGTTGCAAGGCTCGGTCTATGAGGTGTCGACCCCGGCGCGGTTGCTGGAAATGAAACAGGTCACGGTTGAGGCGGACACGATTGGCGGCCATGTGGCAGACGCCGAAAAACTTGCGGTACTGATCGACCGGTTCCGCAGCGAGCCAGACGGCTGGCGCGACGATGTGCTGATTGCCGACATGATCACGCTGGCCAAGAAGACCGGCGATGTCACGCGGGTGCCGATCAGCCTGCCCGCAATGACCTTTCAACAGCCCAATTTCTGGACCAGCCATTTCGGCGGGGTTTATGTGTTTCAAGACGCGAAGTTCCCGGCTGTGATCGCCTCGGAGCCGCGCGAAAGCCTTGGGGTGATGCCGATTTCGCCGGTGATGGACCTGAGCCGCCGCAACCAGATCGCCGAATGGCTGGAGCGCAACGGCTTGGTCGAGCCCATCGTGCAGGCGCGCGGGATGGATGCGGCAGCGGTGTTGCGGCAAAAGATGGATTTCATTCTGGTTGAAGCGGCGGATGCGCTGAACCTTGAGATCGGCGACGCGCGGCGCACCGAGTTGCGCAAGATCGCCTACCAGTTGGGCGATGCGCTGCCCGAAGAGTTCCTCGGGCTTGCGGCCTTGTTGCGCTGGGTGGAAGGCGCGGGGGACTGGCCGCGCATCACCTCGGAAAGCCGGGCCTATTTTTACACGCTGCGCGCGGCGGCGGGCAAGGACCGGGATCTGGTGAACATGCTGCTGGCAGAGCTTGCGCCGATGGATGTGCGGCAGATGTTCATCGTTCACAAAGAGCGGTTCTACACCGCCTATGCCACATGGTCAGAACGCAAGCGCCGGTATGTGGCGGATTTCCTTGAGCGGGAATACAAGGTAGACGCTCAGGGTGCCCGTGAGGCCCTGTTCGGGCCAGAACCGTCGATGGACGTGCGCCATCGCCCGGAGATGGCTTTGGGGCCAAAACCCGCGCGGGACCTTGGCGCGGTCGTCGGCCCCTGGGGCGCAATAACAGGAGCGCGCAAATGATTGCAATTCTAAGGCTGGCGGTGTTCGGCTTTGTGACCTTGACCTTGGTCTATGTGCTGGTGTCGATTTATTCCCGCTCTGTGCGGCGGGAAAAGCTGGAAAAAAGCTGGGATACTGATCCTGCGCGCGAAGGGTCTGCTACGGATGAGCGGGAGGCCTATATCGAAGAGGGGATGCAGGCCTATAATCACTCATTGCGGCGCAAGTTGATCTTGCTGGTCTATGTGGTTCCGACGCTGGTTGTCGGGGTGACAGTCTATCTTGTGAATTATCAATAGGGGAAAGCCCATGTGGCGCTTTATCAAATGGAGCTTTCGGATCACGCTGTTGCTGTTTGTGGCAGGCTTCTTGCATTACACTCTGCCGCACCACGATATCGTGCGTGTCACCCACACCTATAATCGCCTGACCACCATCGGCACCGAAAACGCCTGGGCCTATGCCGCTCCGGATACGGGCACGGCCGAAAGCGCCACGACCCGCGACATCCGGTTCATCGAGGCGGCGTTTCCGGATGATACCGTGAAGGTCTACCGCAACGAGGATACGGGTTGGGTCTGGCCGCCCTACTTCAAGTATGACAGCTCCAACCTTCAGGCCGAAGCCGGGAACATGCAATCCACTCCCGAGGCGCCAAAGTGGGCTGTCATAACCTACTATGGTTGGCGGTTCCCGTTTTTGTCGATCTATCCCAATGCCGTCTCGATCCGTGCGGCCACCTCGGTGGATGAGCAGATCATTCCCTATGTGCCGATCGTGGTGCTGGTGTTTCTTGCCTTCCTTGTCTTCATGATCCGCCGGATGTGGTTGCAGTTTTGGGAGCGGACGGTAGAGCCTGCTGCGGCGGATGTCGGTGAGGCGTGGGATGAGGTGGAGGCCAAGGCCGAAGCCGCGAAGTCGGGGGCCAAAGGCGTGTTTGGGCGCATTGGGGCGTGGTTTGCCACTTGGCGAAAGCGGGGCTGACCAAGGTCAGCCGCGCCTCCGGCGGGAGTATTTTTGCCAAGATGAAGGGTTAGCGCCCTTGGATCAGGGCGGCGGCGCGCTCGGCGATCATGAGTGTGGGGGCATTGGTGTTGCCGCTGATTTGCAGGGGCATGACCGAGGCATCCACGACGCGTAGCGTCTCTATGCCGTGGACGCGCAGCGCCGGGTCAGTGACCGCAAGCGGGTCGTTGCCCATCCGGCAGGTGCCGACCGGATGGTAGATCGTATCGGCATGCGCGCGGATGGACGCTTCCAGTCCGTGGTCGCTGCCGTCATGGGGATAGAGCGGCTGGCCCTTCCAAGGGGCGAGGGCGGGACTGTCCAGCATCGCCTCGGTCAGCCGGGCGCCGGCCATCAGCTTGTGCAGGTCCTCGGGGGCGGCGAGGAAGGCGGGATCAATTCTTGGCGGGGCGGCGGGGTTGGTGCTGGTCAGGCCGACGGTGCCGCGTGATTTCGGGTGCAGCACGCAGACATGGGCCGAAAATCCGTCGGCGAGATGCAGTTTGCGCATGTGCTGGTCGACGATGCCCACGACAAAATGAATTTGCAGGTCTGGGCGCGGCGCATCGGGGTGCGACCGCAGGAAGGCCCCGCCTTCGGCCATCGGCGAGGCGAAAAGCCCCTCGCCGGTCTTGCGCCAGTGCAGGCCGGCCTTCGCAAGGCGCAACAGGCCGCGCGGGTTCAACCCCACGGTATCGCGGCGCAGTGAGCGATGGGAGATGGTGTAATCAAGGTGATCTTGCAGGTTTTTTCCGACCCCTTCCAGCGCGTGCACGACCGGCAGGCTATGCTGGCGCAGCTCTGCTTCCGGGCCAATGCCCGACAGAAGCAGTAGCTTTGGCGATCCGAAGGCACCAGCGGACAGGATCACCTCTCGCCGCGCGGTCAGGTTTAGGCGGCGCAGCCCGCGGCGCACGACCAGCCCGGTGGCGCGTTTGCCGGACATTGTGATCCGTTCAGCGCAGCTGTGGGTCAGGACCGTCAGGTTGGGGCGCTGCAGCACAGGGTGCAGGTAGGCAGCGGCGGCCGAGCAGCGTTCGCCTTTGCGCGCGCCCTTGTGGTATTGCGTGACCTGATACAGGCCTGCGCCGTGCTGAGTTTCGCCATTAAAGTCAGCGTTGAACGGAATTTGCAGATCCGCCATCGCCGCCACAAACGCGCGGCTGATCGGTCGGGGGTAGAGTTGGTCACCGACTTGGAGCGGGCCATCGGCACCGTGCAGCGCCGAGGCACCGCGCGCATTGCCTTCTGACTTCAGGAAATAGGGCAGGACCGACTGCCAGTCCCAGCCCTCTGCGCCAAGGTCAGCCCAGTCATCGTAGTCTTGCGGCTGACCGCGGACGTAGAGCATCGCGTTGATCGCAGAAGACCCCCCCAGCGCCTTGCCGCGGGGTTGAAAGCCGCGTCGCCCGTTCAATCCGGGTTGGGGCACGGTGTGAAGCGCCCAATTGTGCAGGGGAGGGCGGCCAGACACCAAGGCGGCCACCAGGGCGGGCGCGCGGATCAACAGGTCTTTGCCCGCGCCGCCTGCCTCAATCAGGCAGACAGTGGTGGCCGGGTCTTCGGACAGGCGCGCGGCCAGAACACTTCCGGCTGAGCCGCCGCCCGCGATGATGTAATCGAATTCCATACGGGCAACTTACGCTGCCCGCAGGGTCTGGCAACTCTGACGTCGTGTCGCTTAGCTGCGAAGGGTGCCGCCGGTGGCCTTGGTGACCTTTTCGATGATCTTTTTCGACACGCCCTCGATGTCGGCATCGGTCAGCGTCTTTTCTGTGGGCTGCAAGCGGACGGTCAGTGCGATGGATTTCTTGCCCGCGCCCATCTGCGCCTCGGCCTTGGCCCCGGTGAACTGATCGAAGACGCGGACGCTTTCGATCAACGCCTTGTCCGCGCCTTGTGCGGCGTTGACGGCCACCAGGGCTTCGGTGCCACTGTCCACGACAAAGGCGAAATCGCGCTCGACCGGTTGCAGATCGGACAGCGTGAGGGCGGGCCGTGTCGGCGTTTTCACCTTGGGCATCGGGACATTGGCAATCAGGATGGTGAAGGCGACGGCCGGGCCTTTGATATCCATTTCCGCCAAAATCCGCGGGTGAACCTCACCAAAGGTGGCCATGACGTTTGGCCCAAGGCCGATCACGCCGGACCGCCCGGGATGCCACCATGCCGCAACCTTGCGGGTGATCTGCACCTTGGCCGGAGCACCGATGGCGGCAAGAACCGCCTCGGCATCGGCTTTGGCGTCGAACAGATCGACGGCGCGGCGCGCGCCATGCGGATCACGCGGGGCGGATTGGCCGATAAGAAGCCCTGCGGCCTGCAAATGCTGCTCGCCGGGCTCGCCTCCGTGGAAGGCGGGGCCGATTTCGGCCAGTGCCAGATCCATGAAGCCGCGCGCCTGATTGCGCGCCGCGGCCCGCAAAAGGCCGGGCAACAGATCGGGGCGCAGGTGGGTCATTTCCGACGAAATCGGGTTTTCCACGCGCAGCGCGTCTGCGCCACCACCGAAGAGTTTGGCCGCCGTCTCATCGATGAAGCTGTAGGTCACGCATTCGTTGTAGCCCAGCGCGGCAATGGTGCGCCGGGCGGTCCGCTCGCGCGTTTGCAGCGGGGTCAGGACCGGGCGCGGAACGCCGGCCACGGCGCGGGGCAAAGGTTTGCCCTGAAGTTTGGTCAACGAGGCGATACGGGCCACTTCTTCAACCAGATCGGCCTCACCCAGCACGTCCGGGCGCCAGCTGGGCGGGGTGGCCATGTCACCGGTCAAGATGAAGCCAAGCGCCTCCAGGGTGGCACGTTGCTGCGGCTCGGGGATATCCATTCCGACCAATGAGATCACACGCGCCGGTTCCAACCGGTAAGCGCGCGTGGTGTCAACGGGGGCGCCGTCTTCGGCCAGCTCGCTTGGCTCGCCGCCGCAAATATCAAGGATCATTTGCACGGCAAGGTCCAGTCCGGGCAAGGTGAACGCCGGATCCACGCCCCGTTCAAAGCGGTAGCGTGCGTCAGAGTTGATTTTCAGGGCGCGGCCCGTGGTGGCAATCGTGATCGGGTCCCACCACGCGGATTCGACGAATACGTCGGTGGTCTCAGGCGTGCAGCCGGTCGACTCGCCGCCCATGATCCCGGCCAGCGATTCAACGCCCGTCGCATCGGAAATCACCATTTGTCCGGCGCGCAAGGCATAGGTCTTGCCGTCCAGCGCAAGAAAGGTCTCGCCTCCCTCGGCCGCATGGACGCGCAGGTTGCCCTTTACCTTGGCCAGATCGAACACATGCAAAGGCCGATTCAACGCGAAGGTGAAAAAGTTGGTGATATCCACAAGTGCCGAGATCGGGCGCAGGCCGATCGCCTTCAGGCGCGCTTGCAGCCAAGCCGGAGACGGCCCGTTCGTGACACCGCGCAGGGCGCGTCCGGTGAAATGGGGGCAGCCCTTGGATTTAAGCTCCGGGCTGATCGTGACGCTGATCGGGCACGGAAAGCTGGGGGAAATCGTGGCGTTGGCCAAGGGTTTGAGCACGCCCAAACCGCGCGCAGCAAGGTCGCGCGCGATGCCGCGCACGCCCAGCGCGTCGGGGCGGTTTGGGGTGATCTTCACATGGATCATCGGATCGTTCATGCCGCGATAGTCGATGAACCGGGCACCAAGCGGGGCATCTTCGGGCAGGTCGATGATGCCGTCGTGATCCTCGGACAGTTCCAACTCACGTTCCGAGCACAGCATGCCGTTGCTCTCGACCCCCCGGATCACGCCGGGTTTCAGATCGACCCCGGTGCCCGGAACATGGGTGCCGGTGGGGGCAAAGACGCCGACAAGCCCGGTGCGCGCGTTCGGTGCACCGCAGACCACCTGTACCTCGACCATCGCCGAGCCGGGGCCGCCGGGATAGGTCGCGACGCGGCACACCCGCAAGCGGTCGGCGTTCGGGTGTTGTGCGGCCTCAATCACGCGGCAAATGCGGAACGCACCAAGGCTGTCGGCGGGGTTCGCCACCTCTTCGACCTCTAACCCCAGATCGGTCAGCGCATAGAGGATGTCGTCAAGGGGGGCCTCGGTGTCGAGGTGGTCCTTGAGCCAGGAGAGGGTGAATTTCATCGCATTGCCCATTCGTCAGAAGTCGCACTCGGGATAACGCATAGCGCTGGCAAGGGAAAGCCGCAGGGCGCTGGTTTCCGCTTTGGAAACGGGTTGTCGCGCAATCTAAGGGGGTATTGCCACAATTAGCACCCGCGCAGGGTGTAGTGAGTCGCTATGGACCCAAACTTCGACATCCCCAAGAACCGCAAACGGCTGAATGTGCTTCGGCTGTCGCTGATCATGGGCGTCACGGCGCTGCTGTTTCTGGCGGTTATCGGGGCCTTCGGCGCTGTCGGCACGGTTATCGTCGCCCGGTAAGGCGCGTGCGGCGCTGCCACCACGGTGACCCACAGCCCTCTGCCCCTGCAGCACCGGCTACCTGCAAAGCGGCACCGGCGCTTGCAGGCAGCAAGGGCGCTTGCAGGCAGCATGGGCGCTTAAGAGGACAGACCGCCTGCCAGATCGGGCATATCAAGGGCGGCAAAGCCGTAATGGCGCAGCCAGCGCAGGTCGGATTCGAAAAACGCCCGCAGATCGGGGATGCCGTATTTCAGCATGGCAATCCGGTCGATGCCCATGCCAAAGGCAAAACCCTGCCATTGGGTCGGGTCGACGCCTGCCGCGGCAAGCACCTTGGGGTGCACCATGCCAGAGCCCAGAATCTCCAACCACTTGTCGCCTTGGCCGATCTTGAGCTGACCGCCTTCCCACGAACAGCGGATATCCACCTCGGCCGAAGGCTCGGTGAACGGGAAGTGGCTGGCCCGAAAGCGCAACTCAACCGAAGGCACTTCGAAATACGCGCGGCAGAATTCTTCCAGCGTCCATTTCAGGTTCGCCATCGAGATGTCGCGGTCAATCGCCAGCCCTTCAACCTGATGGAACATCGGGGTGTGGGTCTGGTCCATATCCATGCGGTAGACCCGCCCCGGTGCGATCACCCGGATCGGCGCGCCCTGTTCAGCCATCGCGCGGATTTGCACGGGCGATGTATGGGTCCGCAACACATGGGGGGGCCGGTCATCGCCGGGGGCGCGATGCATGAAGAAGGTGTCATGCTCTTGCCGCGCCGGGTGTTCCGGCGGGATGTTCAGCGCGTCAAAGTTGAACCAGTCCGATTCGACCTGCGGCCCTTCGGCCACGGCGAAACCCATGTCGGCGAAAATGGCGGTCAGTTCTTCCATCACCTGACTGACCGGATGCACGGTGCCTTGGCGGCGCGGGCGGGACGGCAAGGTAACGTCCAGCCATTCGGCGCGCAGGCGCTCATCCAGCGCCGCGTCGGAAAGGGCTGCCTTTTTGGCACGCAGGGCTGCATCGATCTCATCCTTCAGAAGGTTGAGCATCGCGCCCGCGACCTGACGCTGGGCCGGGTCCATCTGACCAAGATCCCGCATCTTCAGGCTGATCTCGCCCTTCTTGCCAAGCGCGGCAAGGCGCACCTCCTCCAGCTTCGCCTCATCGGCGGCGGCGGCGGTTGCGGTTAGATATTTGGCCTTTAGTGCGTCAAGCCCGTCCATGGAAGCCTCCTTGGGATCGTTCGGGGTGCTAACGGTTCATCGCTTGTGATGCAAGAGCGGTGGGAGCAGCTTGAGCGGCACAAAGGCTTCCGCTACACTTCGGCACGGGTCAGCAGTTCACCCAGACGCCACCGGCCCCGCAAAGGGCAGCTAAACCTGCGACGATACCGCAACGGATCCGTGCAACGCCTCATCCAGACGTGCCTGATCGCCAAGTCGGTGGCCCGCGACATGACCCAAGGCACGCGCTTGAGGATGACATGACCCGAGTTTCTTTGCCCTATCAGGTGGATGATCTATCCGCCCTTGCCCGCAGCCTCGCCCGCCAGATCGCGGACGCGCGGGTGGCACCTGTGGCTGCCCAGCCAGACACCCTTGCTCCAGACACCCCCAGCCATCTGGAATTGATGAATATGCTGGCCCGCGGCGCTGGGTTTCGCAATTTCCAGCATTTCCGCGCCTCGGCCATCGCAGGGCACAAGCTGGCGGAGCCCGCGACCCAGGCCGATATGCTGAAGGTCACGCAGGCGCTGCGCTATTTCAATGGCGCAGGGCATATGGCGCGGTGGCCGGGCAAAACGCATCTGCAGGAACTGTGCCTGTGGGTCCTTTGGTCACGGCTGCCAAAGGGGCAGACCATGACAGAACGAGAAATTTCCGCCGCGCTGAACCAGTGGCACCTGTTCGGCGATGCTGCAATCTTGCGGCGGATGTTGTGGACCCTGCGCATGGTCAGCCGCAGCGCGGACGGGCGCGAATATCTGCGGATCGAGCAACGGCCGCCGTCCGATGCGGTGGCGCTGATCCGTGCCGTGGCAGCGCCGGGTTAAGCAAGGCAAGGCCGGCCGGCGTGTCAGTCGGCCGGCATTAACGCATCAAGCAGGGCCAGCGCTTCGGGGCTGTCCCACTCGGCCCCACCGATCAGCCGCCCCACCTCTTGGCCCTCCGGGTTCAGGATCAGCGTGACGGGCAGGCCAAGCACCCCGGCAGACCGCGACAGCGCCGCCTTGGGGTCGCGCAGGATGGGCAGGTTCTTCACCCCGGCTTCTTCGTAAAAGCGGGCAATGGCCTCTGGCGGATTGCGCCCGGTCGCGACCGGCAGCACGACAAGATCCGGCAGTGCGACCTGCAAACGGTCCAGCGAAGGCATCTCCAACCGGCAGGGCGCACACCAGGTGGCCCAGAAATTCAACACCACCCATTTGCCACGATAGGCCTCAAGCGTCTCGGGCTGGCCCGCCTCATCCAGCAGTTCGGCAGGCTCCAGCGCCTTTGGCTCGGACAGCAGCGCCATTTTCTCCATCTCGCCCGTCACAAGCGGCGCAAGATCGACGCTTTGGGCAGCAGCAGGATTTGCGCCAAGCGCCAAGGCCGTATAAAGAACCGCCAGACCAAGTTTTCGCAGCATTTCAGGGCCTTTCCATGACCGACAGCACCAAGACAGCCGCCAATGCGATGTGGGGCGGGCGTTTCGCCGCTGGTCCAGACGCGATCATGACGGCGATCAACGCCTCGATCGGGTTCGACAAGCGGCTTTACGCACAAGATATCGCAGGCTCGCGCGCCCATGCCGCGATGCTGGCAGCGGCGGGCATCTTGACGGATAGCGATGCAAAGGCGATCGGGGAAGGCCTGCTCACGGTCTTGTCAGAAATCGAGGCCGGTCATTTCACTTTCCGGGTGGAATTGGAGGACATCCACATGAATGTGGAGGCCCGGCTGAAGGAATTGATCGGCGAACCGGCAGGGCGCTTGCACACCGCCCGCAGCCGCAATGATCAGGTGGCCGTGGATTTCCGGCTTTGGGTGCGCGACCAATGTGATGCGGCCATTGCCGGGCTAGAGGCGTTGATGCGCGCCTTTGTGGCGCAAGCCGAGGCGGGGGCCGATTGGGTGATGCCGGGCTTTACCCACCTGCAAACCGCTCAGCCCGTGACATGGGGCCACCACATGCTGGCCTATGTTGAGATGTTTGCCCGTGACCGCAGCCGCTTTGCCGATGCGCGCAAACGGATGAACGAGTGCCCGCTTGGGGCGGCGGCTCTGGCGGGCACGTCCTTTCCCATTGACCGCGAAGCGACAGCAGCGGCGCTCGGCTTTGACCGCCCGACGGCCAACAGCCTTGATTCCGTCTCTGACCGCGATTTCGCGCTCGAATTCCTGTCGGCCTCCAGCATCTGCGCCATGCACCTCAGTCGCTTTGCCGAAGAACTGGTCATCTGGTCCTCGGCCCAGTTCCGCTTCGTCCGGCTCAGCGATAAATGGACCACCGGGTCCAGCATCATGCCGCAAAAGAAAAACCCCGATGCGGCAGAACTGCTGCGGGCCAAACTGGGCCGGGTGCTGGGCGCGACAGTGGCCTTGTTCACCATCATGAAGGGCCTGCCGCTGACCTATTCCAAGGATATGCAGGAAGACAAAGAACAGGTCTTTGATGCCGCCGATACGCTGATGCTGGGTCTGGCGGCCATGACGGGCATGGTCGGCGATATGGCCGCCAACCGCGCTGCGTTGACGCAAGCCGCCGCCTCGGGTTTCTCGACGGCGACCGATCTGGCCGATTGGCTGGTGCGCAGCCTGAACCTGCCGTTTCGCGACGCCCACCATGTCACCGGCACGCTTGTTGCACTGGCAGAACGCAAGGGCTGTGACCTGCCCGATCTGGGGTTGGACGAGATGCGTGCGGTGCATCCGGGGATCACCGATGCGGTCTATTCGGTGCTGGGTGTCGAAAACTCTGTCCGCAGCCGCATGTCCTATGGCGGAACCTCGCCTGTCCGCGTGAACGAGCAAATTGCCCGCTGGAAGGCCGTCCTCGGCCAGGTCTAGTGTCGCTGAAATTTGGAGAGTAATGATGCGCCGCATTTCCGCTTATACCTTGACCGCGCTCTGCCTTTTGACCCTCGCCGCTTGTGGTGCTGACGCGCCGCCGACCGCACCGGGCGTTAAGGTCGAGGGCGAGATGCAGATGGGCGTCGTGGTCAAATAGGCGCGCCGCCACGGCTCTGCGATGCGGGAAAGCGCGTTCATCTTGGCAAAAATACTCCCGCCGGAGGCTTCCACGCCAAAGTCGGCGCCACGGGAAGGCGCTGGTCCTTTGCGGGGGTTTTCCCTATAGATCTCGGGATGCAGCGCTAAAGGGTTACATGGATCATTTTCTTTACAAGAACGGCAGCCTGCACGCGGAAGATGTCGCCCTGCTGGACATCGCCGCCGCCGTTGGCACGCCGTATTATGTCTATTCCGCCGCGACGCTGACGCGCCATTACCGCCTGTTCACCGAGGCGCTGTCTCCCTTGCCGCATCAGGTGTGTTTCGCCATCAAATCGCTGTCAAACGTCGCGGTTCTGAAGCTTTTGGGCGATCTTGGCGCGGGCATGGATGTGGTCTCGGCTGGGGAATACCTGCGTGCCAAGGCCGCGGGTGTGCCGGGGGATCGCATCGTGTTTTCCGGCGTTGGCAAGACACGCGATGAAATGCGGCTGGCCCTTCAGGGCGGCATTCGTCAGTTCAACGTGGAAAGTGAGCCAGAGATGCGCGCGCTTTCCGAGGTTGCCACGGCACTTGGTCTGATCGCGCCGATCACTGTCCGGGTGAACCCGGATGTCGATGCGCGCACCCATGAAAAGATCGCCACCGGCAAAAAAGACAACAAGTTCGGCATCCCGATTGCCCGTGCCAGTGCGGTTTATGCCGAAGCGGCCCGTTTGCCCGGGCTCAAGGTCGTTGGCATCGACGTGCATATCGGCAGCCAGCTGACCGAACTGGAACCCTTTGAAGCGGCCTATCTCAAGGTCGCGGACCTGACGCGGCGGTTGCGCGCCGAAGGGCATGAGATTTCGCGGCTGGATCTCGGCGGCGGCCTGGGCATTCCCTATACCCGATCCAACGAAGCCCCGCCCTTGCCGATGGATTACGGTGCGCTGATCAAGCGGACGGTGGGCGATCTGGGATGTGAGATAGAGATCGAACCGGGACGGCTGATCTCCGGCAATGCCGGTCTGCTGGTTGCCGGGGTCATCTACGTCAAGAATGGTGAAGAACGTGATTTCCTGATCCTCGATGCGGCGATGAACGATCTGGTGCGCCCGTCCATGTATGGCGCGCACCACGATATCGTGCCGGTGCGCGAACCGAAAATTGGGGCGCCAGTGCGCGCCTATGACGTGGTGGGTCCGGTGTGTGAGACGGGTGATACCTTTGCCAAGGGGCGCGAACTGCCCCCCGTGGGCGAAGGCGATCTGGTGGCGTTTCGTTCGGCCGGGGCTTATGGCGCGGTGATGGCAAGCGAATACAATTCGCGCCCCTTGGTGCCGGAGGTTCTGGTTCAGGGGGATCACTTCGCCGTCATCCGGGCACGACCCTCCATTGACGAAATGCTCAAGCGCGATAGCATCCCAATGTGGCTTTGATCTGGGCGGAGGCGGATGGCTGACAAGACCCCCGAGGCGGCACTTCTGAAATCGGATCGAGGCACCGCTGCGGTTGACGCTGGCGGGGCTTTGGGCCGAGCGGCTTGTGCGTGCCTTCTGGCCCCTGTGGAGTCTTGCCATCGCGCTTCTGGCGGCCCTCGCCTTTGGGGTGCAGGACCATCTTCCGCTCGAGGTTTTCTGGGCCGCCGCGGTTGCCGTGGCCGCTGGGTTGGGCTGGGCTGCGTTCCGCGGCTGGCGGATGTTCCGCAAACCGTCGCGCGCCGAGGCGATGGTGCGCCTTGATGCGCGCCTGCCGGGACAGCCCTTGGCGGCCCTTGCAGACCAGCAGGCGATCGGCGCGGATGATCCGGCCTCCCGCGCGGTGTGGGCGGCGCACCGGGCGCGCATGGCGGCACGCGCGGCGGGTGCGCGGGCGGTGGAACCGGACCTGCGGCTTGCCTCGCGTGATCCCTATGCGCTTCGCTATGTGGCACTGACGGCTTTGGTCATGGCCCTGCTGTTTGGCTCGATTTGGCGGCTTGGGTCGGTTGCGGGCATGGGGCCGGGAGGGGCTCAGGCGCTTGCCGACGGGCCAACATGGGAAGGCTGGGTTCAGCCCCCTGCCTATACTGGCAAGCCCGCGCTCTACCTCAACGATCAGACCGCCGATGTTCTGACGCTGCCTGAAGGCAGCCGCGTGCAGTTGCGTTTTTATGGTGCGCCGGGCAGCCTGATCTTGTCGGAAACCGTTTCTGGCCGGACCGAGGTGCCCCCCGCCTCAGACCCGGTGCAGGATTTTCAGGTCATGCAGTCGGGTCTTCTGGAGATCAGCGGCCCGGGTGGTCGCGATTGGAAAATCGGCGTTGTCGAAGACGCCCCGCCCGCCATCACCGCCGAGGGCAAGATCGGCCGTGAGGCCGACGGGCGCTTCAAACAGGCCTTTGCCGCAACCGATGACTACGGTGTGACCAAAGGCCAGGTGACGGTCACGCTTGATCTGGCGCAGGTGGACCGCCGCTTTGGCCTGCAAACCGCGCCCGAAGATGTGGCGCCGGTGGTTCTCGATCTGCCGTTGCCGGTGCGCGGGGATCGCGCAAAGATTGCAGCCGTTCTGGTCGACGATCTGTCCAAATCCGTCCTTTCCAACCTGCCCGTGCAGATGATCTTTGCGGTGACCGATGCGGCCGGGCAGGTGGGGCAATCCGAAACCTTAGCCCTGACCCTGCCGGGCCGCCGCTTTTTTGACCCGCTGGCCGCGGCCCTGATCGAGATGCGCCGTGACTTGTTGTGGAGCCGCAGCAACGTCACCCGGGTCTCGCAAGTCTTGCGGGCGGTGACCTACAAACCTGAAGGCTTCATCCGCAACGAGCGTGCCTATTTGCGCTTGCGGGTGGCGATGAAGCGGCTGGACGCGGCCACCGACCTGACGCCCGCGCTGCGCGACGAGGTGGCCGAAGAGCTGTGGCAAGTGGCGCTGATGGTCGAAGAGGGCGATCTTGCCTCGGCGCAGGAACGGCTCCGCCGTGCGCAGGACCGGCTTGATGAAGCGATCCGCAATGGGGCCTCGCCAGAAGAGGTGCAGGCGTTGATGGATGAGATGCGCCAGGCGCTTGACCAGTATCTTAAGCAACTGGCGCAGGATGCGGAACGGCGCGGTGAGGATCAACAATCCAGCGAGAACGGTCAGCGGCTGGAGATGTCGCAAGATCAGCTGCAGCAGATGCTCGACAAGCTGCAAAAGCTGATGGAGGAAGGCAAGACAGCCGAAGCCGCCGAGTTGATGGAGCAGCTGCGCCAGTTCATGGAAAACATGCAGGTGGCGCAGGGCGACGGTCAGGGCCAAGGGCAAGGCGGCCCCGGCCAACAAGCGATGCGCGACCTTGGGAATACCCTGCGCGGCCAGCAAGGCCTGTCGGACGACGCTTTCCGCGACTTGCAGGACGGGCAAGAAGGCAACGAGGGCCCGCCGCAAGGTGACCAGAACGGCCAACAGCCCGGTGAGGGCCAACAGGGTGAGGGCCAGCAGCCCGGTGACGGCCAGCAAGGTGAGGGCCAGCAGGGTGATGCCGGCAAAAGTCTTGCCGAGCGGCAAGGTGCGTTGCGCAAAGATCTGGAGCGGCTTGACCGTGAGGGGCGCTTGCCCGGCGACGGCAATGAGGCGGGCAAAGCCGGGCGTGAGCAGCTTGACCGGTCCCGCCGCGCGATGGAAGAGGCCGAGCGGGCCTTGCGCGAAGGCGATCTGCCCGGCGCGCTAGACCATCAGGCCGACGCGATGGAGGCCTTGCGCGACGGCATCCGCCGCTTTGGTGAGGCCCTGGCCGAAGACAACCGCCAGGAAGGTCGCCGCGCCGAGGGTGAGGCCGTGGGGCCCGATGATCCGCAAGGACGCGATCCTTTGGGCCGCCAACTGGGCGAAAGCGCACGCATCGGTTCGGACCGCAACATGCTGCAGGGCAAGGATGTCTACCGCCGCGCCGAGGAGTTGCTGGACGAAATCCGCCGCCGCTCGGGCGAACAGTCCCGCCCCGAAGGTGAGCGGAACTATCTGAAACGGCTGTTGGATTTGTTCTGACGGGTCAGGCCGCAAAGGCCTGCGCGCGCGCGGGTGGGCGCGGAAAGGGCCGGAAGGTCATCGCGATGCCAAAGGCGGCAAGGCCGAGCAGGCAACAGGTGATGTATAGCCCGCCATAACCGCCCGTGCGGTCAAAGATCCAACCGCCCAGCACGGGCCCGGTCGCCATGCCAAGCCCGCCCGCCATTCCCGTGCCGCCCATGATGGTGCCCATCATCTTCATCGGAAAGTTTTCACGCACCAGCACCGCGTAAAGCGGCATGATCCCGGCGTAGATAAAGCCGAAAATCACGGCAACGACGTAGAAATCGACAAGCTCACGGGCAAAGAAATACCCCATCGCGGCAAGGGCCTGTGCAAGCAAACCCGCGACCAGCACGCGTTTTGCGCCAAACCGGTCGCCCATCAGGCCAAAGCCGATCCGCCCGCCCATGCCCGCCAGACCTTCAACCGAATAGATCGATACGGCGGCAATCGCCGACAGTCCGCAGATTTGCGCATAGCTGACCGTGTGAAAAATCGGCCCGGAATGGGTGGCGCAGCAAAAAAAGTTGGTCAGCACCAGCACAATGAACTGCGGCGAGCGCACCGCTTGCTGCACCGTCATTGCCGCCGAAGGGCCGTCGGCCCCGGCTTGTGCCACCTGTGCAGGCGCGTCGGCGGCGAGTGTCGGCGGGCGGCGCAGGAACAGGGCGGCGGGCAGCGTGACGGCGGCGACGATGGCCGCAAGGATGGTCAGCGCCGCGCGCCAGTCATACGCGCCCATCAACCGGGCGGTCAGGGGCGACATGGTGACGGGGGCCAGACCCATACCCGCCGACACCAGCGACACCGCAAGCCCGCGTTGGGTAGTGAACCAGCCGGTCACCGTGGCCATCATCGGCGCAAAGAACGCGGCCACCGCACCGCCCGCAAGGATACCAAAGCTCAGCTGGAACAGGATCAACGACGGCGCGTGCGCGGCAAGCCACAGGCTAAGTGCAAACAACGCCGCGCCCGACATCACGACAGGCCGCGCCCCAAAGTGGTCCGACAGCGCCCCCCAGATCATTGAGGTCGCCGCCATCGCCAGAAAAGCAATCGTCATCGCCGCCGAAATGCCGGTGCGGGACCAGCCGGTTGCCTCTGTCATCGGGTTCAGCAGCACAGGCAGCGAAAACAACGCCCCCATGGCCACGCAGCCCATCACTCCGCCTGCCGCGACGATTACCCAGCGATAGGCCGGATCTGCTGAAGCCGTCATTTGAACACCCTCATGTTGCATGTGCTGGGATAGTTTGATATCAATGCATCATGGGCAAATCAAGTCTTTCTACGCCGATCCCGCTTTCAATGGTTCACGAGATCAGGGACCAATGTCTGTGCCTTGCCAGCCAAAGGGCGGCACGGCTTTTGGCACGGCGGTTTGACAAAGTCTTTGCCCCCCTGGGGCTCACCAATGGGCAGTTCTCTACTCTGGTCGCGCTTAGCGGTGCGTGGCGGCCCAAGCTTGGTGAACTGGCGGCCTTTCTAGCGATGGATCAGACGACCATGACCGCTGCGACCAAAGCGCTGGAACGGCGCGGGCTTTTGGTGATCACAACGGACAAGGCAGATGGCCGGATACGCCGGCCCGCGTTGACCGAGGCCGGGCGCCAGATCGTGGCGCAAGCGGTGCCACTTTGGCGCGACGAGCATCGACAGTTGCAGGCCAGTGTCGGCCCGGAAAACGCGATGGCATTGGTCGCGGCCTTGGGGCGGCTGGCATAGGGGCTTGGCGGGAACCGATTGGCCCGTATCAGGTTGGGGGCGTCTCGTTTTGCATTATTCCGATGGCTGACCGCATCATCCCATCGACCCAAAGCCGAGCGGCGTCGATCATCCCGACAAAGCTTTTCAACGCCGGGGCCGCTGCGGGAAACTGCTGCGACAGTTTCGGGGCCATGATGTAGCTGACCAGAACCAGCGCGCCGATCAGGATTCCCAGGACAAAGCCATTGCGAAAGCCCGCGCGGCGGGGCGGGGTGGGCAGAGTGTCGGCGACAGAGCCTGCCTCACCGCCGCGCCGCTCCGAAGAGGCGCGCAGGGTGGAGTTGATCTCTTCGATCTCTGGCAGCATTTCGCGGCGAGTTTGCGGACGCGGCGGGCCAGCGTCCGGGTCTTCGCCCTTCATCATGGCAATACGTCGTGCGGTGGGGTCCATGGCCGAAGAGGCCGCAGCAAGACCCATTTCGGTCTGCGTCTCTATCGGGCTTGGTGTTTCGGTGCGACGGGCGGCGGTTTCCCGATCTGCCTCTTCGCGCAACACGGCGAGGACGCTGTCATCAAGCGAACGACGGGGCGCGTCAACGGCGGGGGAAGGGGCAGCAGCCTCGGCAGGGGGCGGTTGCAGATCAGCCTGTCGCGGCGGGTCCTGCGCGGGGGGCGCATCAAACAGGGCCTCTTCGGCGGCAAGCTCTGCCTCGACCTCAGGCGCAAGCTGGAACCAAGCGTGACCGCAGTTGGAACATTGAACATCGCGGCCAGTATCGGGAATGACGGAGCTGTCCACCTCATACTCAGCATCGCAATTTGGGCAGACAAGGCGCATCTTGGGGACCATCCGGGATCAGACACGAAGTAATATCGTTGATGTTGTAGCAACGATCCGGCTCTTATCCAAGTCTTTGTGGTCAAGAACGGCTCGGGCTGATTGAAACCCCGTGGTTCTTGCGCGATGTTGTGGCACAAACGCCAAAGTTCAGCCCATTGGTTGTGCCAAGGGCGGCGAAAAGTCGGGGACGCCAAGAGTGATAGCTTTCGAGAATGTCGCCTATAACTACGGCGGGGGCGAGCTTTTGTCCGATATATCGCTGCGGCTTGCGCCGGGGTCGTTCCATTTTCTGACCGGGCCGTCGGGGGCGGGCAAGACCACCTTTTTGAAGCTGTGCTATGCAGACCTGTTGCCCACAGCGGGGCGTGTCGCGCTGTTTGACCGCGATGTGCGCGGGCTAAGCCGCGATGAGGTGGCGCTGACCCGGCGGCGTATTGGCGTCGTGCATCAGGATTGTCAGTTTCTGGACCATCTGCCTTTGGGGGCCAATGTTTCGTTGCCGCTTACGGTCGCGTCCAAGCCGGGCGCGGCGCGGGATCTGGATGACCTGCTGTCATGGGTGGGGCTGGACAAGTTGAAGGGTGCCCTGCCGCCCTCTCTTTCGGGGGGGGAGCGGCAGCGGGCGGCACTGGCCCGCGCCGTCATCATCGGGCCGGATGTGATCGTCGCGGATGAGCCGACCGGGAACCTCGACTGGGAATTGTCGCTGCGCTTGCTGACGCTGCTGGTCGAGTTGAACCGCATGGGAAAGACGGTGCTGGTGGCGACGCATGATCTTAACCTGATCCGGCAAGCAAAGTCGCAGGTTGCGGCCCGCGTCTTGCGGATCGCCAAGCGGCGGGTGCAGTTGGCGGGGGCCGATCTATGATGTTCTCGCTGCAAGACTCTGGCGACAGCGTGGTGCCGCCGTCTGGCCCCACGGCGTGGCTCACCAGTTTTACCTCGGGGGCGATGACCTTTCTGGCCGTGTTTGCCTTGGCGCTGTCTTTGGCCTCGGGCCGTCTGGCAGAGCGTTGGGCCGGCGCGTTGGAGCGCACGGCCACGGTGCGGCTGTCCGCCCCGCAGGACCAGCAGGATGTGCAGACCAAGGCGGTTCTGGCGCTTTTGGCGCAGACCCCTGGCATCGCCAGCGCCCGCGCCATGACCGACACAGAACAGCGCAAGCTGCTGGAGCCGTGGTTTGGCCCCGATTTGCCCGTGGATGCGCTGCCCCTGCCGCGCTTGATCGAAGTGATTGAGGACGGCACTGGCTATGACAGCGAAGGGCTGCGCCAGCGGCTTGCCGCAGAGGCGCCCGGCGCGGTGCTGGATGACCACACCCGGTGGCGCAGGCCGATGGCGGTTGCCGCTGACCGGTTGCGGTTGTTGGGGTTTTTGTCCATCGGGCTGATTGCGGCCGCAATGGCGGCCATGATCACGCTGGCGGCCAATGCGTCATTGGCGGCCAACGCGCAGGTGATCCGGGTGCTGCGCCTTGTGGGCGCGCGCGACAGCTATATCGCGCGGGCTTTCGTGCGGCGCTTTACGTTGCGCGCGCTGGTTGGGTCTGCGGTGGGCGCTTTTGCGGGGCTTGTCGGGGTGGCTTTGCTGCCGTCAACAGATGCCGCCGGCGGGTTTCTGACCGGCTTGGGCTTTCAGGGGGCGGGCTGGCTTTGGCCGCTGCTGTTGCCGCCTTTGGCCGGGCTGGTTGCCTTTGCCGCCACGCGCGTCGCGGCGTTCCGAAAATTGAAGGAGCTGAACTGATGCTGGCGTGGCGCTATCTGATGTCGTTTGTTTTCATCGTGCAGATGTATGTGGCGATGGTTGTGATCGGAGTGGTCTACCTGCCCTACGCGCTGCTAAGCCGCGATGGCGCGCTGGCCGCCTGTCACGCTTTTTGCAGCTGGGTGATCTGGTCTTTGCGGCTGCTGTGCGGGCTGAAGGGCGAGGTGCGCGGCACTGTCCCCACCGGCGAAGTGTTGATCGCGGCCAAACACCAAAGCTTTCTCGACATCATTCTGATCTTCGGCGCTGTGCCACGCGGCAAATTCATCATGAAGGCCGAACTGCGCTTTGCGCCGATTCTGGGATGGTATGCGCAGCGGATCGGCTGCGTTCCGGTCAATCGGGGCAAACGGGGGGCTGCGATCACCCGGATGATGGAAGCTGTGCGGTCAGGTTCAATCCGGGCCGGGCAACTGATCATTTACCCGCAGGGCACGCGCGTCGCACCGTGGGACAAACGTCCCTACAAGGTGGGCACGGCCGTTCTGTATCAACAGCTTGAACAGGTGTGCGTGCCCGTTGCCGCCAATGTCGGGCTGTTCTGGCCCAAACGCGGCATGTTGCGCAAGCCCGGTGTCGCCGTTGTGGAATTCCTTGATCCCATCGAGCCCGGGCTTAGCAACGCGGTTTTTCTTGCGCGGCTGGAAGACGCCATTGAAAGCGCGTCCAACCGCCTGATGACAGAGGCTGGATCGCGGGGGGCAGCATGACCGGGTGGATCACGTCGCTGGATGACCTTCACGCGCGCTATGGCACGCCGAAGCCTCCCGCGATGGCCAAGGTCGCGCCGCATCTGACCCCGGCCTACCGCGCCTTCATCGCGCAGGCGCGGTTTTGTCTGCTGAGCACGGTCGGCCCGGAAGGCACCGACGGCAGCCCGCGCGGGGATGAGGGGCCGGTGGTTGTGCCTCTGGATTCGAGGACACTGCTTTTGCCGGACTGGCAGGGCAATGAGCGCATCGACAGTTTGCGCAACATTGTGCGGGACGGGCGGGTCAGCCTGTATTTCCTTGTGCCGGGCTCGACCACCTCGGTGCGGGTTAACGGCACGGCGAAACTGTCGGGCGATCCGGCCTTGCTGGCGCGGTTTGAACGCAGCGGAAAGACGCCGCGCTGCGTTATCGTGATCGCCATTGCCGAGATCTATTCGCAATGCGCGCGGGCGCTGCAACGCTCGGCGCTTTGGACGTCCGGGGATCAGTCGCGCGATTTGCCGACGGTCGGGCAAATGCTGCAAGACGCAAGCGAAGGGGCGATTGACGGCGCAGAATACGACCGCGATCGCGCCACAAGGGCGCATCTGGGAATGTGGTAGCGCGTTAGCTGAGCGGGCAGTCGGCAACCGAAAAATTCAGCGCAAAGCGCTTGTCCGGGCCATAGTCTTTGCCCGATACGTTCACAAACAGCCGCCCGAATTCCGCCCGCACATCGCCCGGGCGAATGTCCATATTGGTGAAATCGCGGTCAACCTCGACTTTGTCAAACAGCGCGCATTCGGTTTCAAAGATCAGGACATAACCGTTGAAGGCCGAGGTATAAAAGCGGCCCGGTTCAACGCGGTAAAAGGCCTCCAGCCGGGTCGGCGTGATCTCTATCTCAACCGGGACGACATCCAGCCCGCCAACGGTGCCTTCCGGTTCCAGCCCGAATTCCACCCCTTGGCCGACGGTGACGGTGCGGCCACTTGCCTCCAGCATGGGCTGGGCCGGGTCATCATAGGTCAGCACCGTAAAGGTGACCGTCCGGCCTTCCAGTGTCCCCTCGGCCAGCGCCGATCCCGCAGGCACAAACGCCGCAAGGGCCGCTGCCAGAACAAAGGCGAGGCGCGCGCTCATCCGAATTTCAGCGTGACGATGCCGCCAAGGATCATCGCGATCCCGGCCAGCCGTGAGACGTTGACCGGCTCACCAAAAAGCACCACGGCAACAGCCGCCGTGCCGATTGCCCCAATGCCCACCCAGACCGCGTAAGCGGTGCCGACGGGCAAATCCTTCATCGCGATCGACAAAAGCCAAAAGCTGGCCACAGCGCCGATCAGGGTCAGGGCCGAGGGCACGGCCTTGGTAAAGCCATCAGAATACTTCAGCCCAATTGCCCAGCCGGTTTCCAGCACACCGGCAATTGCAATAATCACCCAAGGGTTCATGCAGCCAGCCCCTTGGCTCCGATATCGAGGAATTTCTGGCGGCGATCCTTGATCAGCGCGTCCGGCTTTTTGCCCACCAATTCCTTCAACATCGCTTCAATCGCCTTGCCGACGGCGTCGATGGTGTCTTTGCGCGCGCGTTGCGCCCCGCCCAGCGGTTCTTTGACAATGCGGTCGATGACACCCAGTTTTTGCAGGTCTTGCGCGGTGAGGCGCATCGCCTCTGCGGCTTCGCGCATCTTTTCGGAATCTTTCCACAGGATAGAGGCGCAGCCCTCAGGCGTGATCACCGAATAGACGGAATGTTCCAGCATCGCCACGCGGTTGGCCGCGGCAAACGCCACTGCCCCGCCAGAGCCGCCCTCGCCGATGACCACAGCAACCAGCGGCACCCCAATTTGCAGGCATTTCTCGGTGGAGCGCGCGATGGCTTCGGACTGGCCGCGCTCTTCGGCGCCCTTGCCCGGATAGGCGCCGGGCGTGTCGATCAGCGTGATCACCGGCAGGCGGAACCGGTTGGCAATATCCATCAGCCGGACGGCTTTGCGATAGCCTTCAGGGCGGGCCATGCCGAAATTCCGCTCAATCCGCGATTTGGTGTCATGGCCCTTTTCGTGGCCGATAATCATGACAGGCATGTCATTAAAGCGTGCCAGACCGCCCATGATTGCGTTGTCCTCGGCAAAGCCACGATCCCCGGCAAGGGACGTGAACTCAGTGAACAGCGCATCCACGTAATCGCGGGTATGGGGACGGTCCGGATGGCGGGCGACCTGACATTTCTGCCAAGGGGTCAGCGCCTTATACAGGTCCTTCAACAGCGTTTCCGCTTTGCGGTCCAGCTGCTCGGCCTCTTTGGTCACGTCCATGCCGGAGTTAGAACGCCCCATGGCGCGCAGTTCTTCCGCCTTGCCTTCGATTTCGGCCAAAGGCTTTTCAAACTCGAGGTAGTTCATCGCACACTCCCGCCGTATGTGCCGATCTATATGGCCAAGGCGCGGGCAAGATGCAACTCGGCAAGCGAAAAGGCGGGATTTGTGGGCAGAACGGGGCCGAGGTTCTGCGGGGCAAGGCTGCGATTTGGTTGCCAAAAACGCGAACGCCCTGAGGCCGAGCCTCAGGGCGTTCTGTCCTCCCTGGATGCGGTGCCGGGCCTCCCCTCCCTTCACCGCGCGGGTATTCTTTGCATACTGCCGCAAGAAACGACGTAGCGTCACATCTCATGCCCGCTGCTATAGCAGTCTGTCAACTACTCTGTGTCAGCCGGCCAGCAATTCGGCCTGTTTAACGATCCCTTCGGCCTGTTTGATCGACGCGATGTCGACCAGACGGCCGTTAAAGACGGTCGCGCCTTCGCCACGGGCCTTGGCAGCCTCCATCGCGGCGAGAATCGCCCGGGCTTCGGCGACGGTGGCCTCAGAGGGGGTGAAGACCTCATTGGCCAGCGCGATTTGCTTGGGGTGGATCGCCCATTTGCCAACCATGCCGAGGGTAGCAGACCGGCGCGATTGGGCGCGGAACCCTTCGTCATCAGAGAAATCCCCAAAGGGGCCATCGACGGGCAATAACCCGTGGGTGCGGCAGGCGGCGACAATCGCGGCCTGCGCCCAGTGCCAAGGGTCCGACCAATGGCGGGCGCCGTCGCGCAGCATATAGTAGTTTTCCTGCGTCCCACCGATTCCGGTCGTCTGCATTCCCATCGAGGCCGCAAAGTCCGCCGCACCAAGGCTCATCGCTTGCAGGCGTGGCGATGCGGCGGCGATTTCCTCGACATGGGCGATCCCGGCGGCCAATTCGATGATCACCTCAAAGGCGATGGGTTTGGTGCGCGACATTGCCCGCTCAACCGCCGTGACCAGCGCATCCACGGCATAGACATCCGCCGCACAGCCGACTTTGGGAATCATGATCTGGTCAAGCCGGTCCCCGGATTGTTCCAATAGGTCGACCACATCGCGATACCAATAGGGCGTATCCAGACCGTTGATCCGAACCGAAAGCGTCTTGCGGCCCCAGTCGAGCGTGTTGATCGCCTCAATGATATGCGCGCGTGCGCTGTCCTTGTCCGAGGGGGCAACCGAATCCTCCAGATCAAGGTTGATCACGTCCGCCGCCGAGGCCGCCATTTTCGGGAAAAGCGCCGGGCGAGAGCCGGGGCCAAAAAGCTGGCAGCGGTTAGGGCGGGCCGGAGGAGCGGGTTGCAGGCGGAACGACATGGAATCTCCGGGTAAGGATGTTTCGTATGGTGCATCCCATTGGTTAGATTGTTGCGCGGCGGCTCGCAAGGGTAATTTGCAAGCGCAGCGGAATTATGCTGCGATGCCGAAAGTCTCTCCGCGCCCGGACCTCGCGCCCAACGCCGCCGCCGCGCCGACACTATCCTGACGGATCGCACGAAACGCCCCGCCTGCATGACGCCATACTTGACGACTTGCCGCTTCTGTCCTTAGACCGCGCCGAGGGGTGGTCCTGTCGCGGACAGGGCCAGCAGCCGTCAATGCCAGTGTATGGGCCAGCGTGTGGGGAATAAGATGAGCCGCAATGTCTACGTGAATGGCGACTATCTGCCAGAGGCAGAAGCCAAGGTTTCGGTGTTTGACCGCGGTTTTCTGATGGCGGACGCCGTGTATGAGGTAACGTCGGTTCTGGGCGGCAAGCTGATCGACTTTGGCGGCCATTGCGTGCGTCTGGCGCGGTCGCTTTCCGAACTGGAAATCCGCAACCCCCATACCGAGGCAGAGTGGCTGGCCATTCACCGCGAAATGGTAACGCGCAACAACATTCAGGACGGCATGATCTATCTGCAGGTCACGCGCGGTAATCCCGGCGACCGTGATTTTGCCTATCCGGTGGACGAGACGGAACCGACGGTCGTCCTGTTCACCCAAGACAAGCCCGGCATGGCCGAAAATCCAGCCGCCAAGACGGGCTGGCGGGTGATCTCTGTGCCGGACGTTCGTTGGGGCCGGCGCGATATCAAGACAGTGCAACTGCTTTACCCCTCGATGGCAAAGATGATGGCCAAAAAGGCGGGCGTCGATGACAGCTGGTTTGTCGAAGACGGCAAAGTGACCGAAGGGACGTCGAACAACGTCTACTATATCAAGGGCAATCGCATTGTGACGCGGCCTTTGTCCCACGACATTCTGCACGGGATCACCCGTGCCGCCGTGTTGCGCTTTGCGGTCGAAGCGCAGATGGAAATCGAAGAGCGGGCCTTTACCATCGAAGAGGCGCAAGCGGCTGATGAGGCGTTCATCACGTCGGCTTCGGCCTTTGTGATGCCGGTGGTTGAGATTGACGGGGTCGCGGTGGGTGCCGGAACCCCCGGTCGCGCCGTCGCGCGTCTGCGCGAAATCTATCTGGACGAGATGCGCAAAACGGCCGTCTGATCCCGGCGCAGGCTAGTGCCCAAGTCTCAAAGGGCGGTCCGATGGGCCGCCCTTTTGCGTTCCGGCTCACAACTCGGTCAGGCCTGGAACGCTGGTGATCGCGTCGTCGGGCAAGTCAGCCGGGGAAATGCCGCGCAGAATAAGGATCGTCTGCCCGTCAAGCTGCACCTCGGTATCGGCCCCATCCGCCGAGCCGATGGTGGTCAGGCTGGCCTGCGGATCGGCAAGGTCAATGGCGATCTGGTCCTTTGCGGGGTCAAACCCGTCAATGGATACCGGTGGATCGCCAGCCGACCACAGGGCCGGGCTTTCCGGCGTCGCATTGTCGGCCTCGGCAGCAGGATCGGCAAGCGGATCATCAACGAATCCCTCCCCAGGGGCGAGGGCGGCCAAAGGATCGGCCTCACTGTCTTCGCTGCCGCCCGGCAGGGCGTGGTCGGCGGCAGGTTCGGTCGGGGTGTCATCGAACGCGTGGTCTTCGCTGTCGTCACTGCCACCGGGGAGGCTGGCATCAGACTGGCTGGAATCAGACGGGCTGGCATCGGCGACTTGTTCCGCCGGCGCGGAATCATCCGCAAGATCTGCATCCGCGTCATCTTCACTGGCGTCAGCGCCGCCGGGAAAGTCGCGGTCATGGCCATCGTCCGCAGTGGCCGCGTCGGGCTCTGCGTCGGGCGGGGATTCTTCGTAAAAGCTCAGAGTCGCCCCGTGCACGAACTCTTTGTCGGCCAGAAGATCATCATCTTCTGTCGGTGGCGGATCATTGTCATCCGGCGACCCGCCGTCGAGCAGGAACGAGAAGGCCATCATAAGTGGCACTGAGAGGGCGAAGAGCAGCATTTCCATTCCGGTTCTGTGCCGCAGAAATGTGGCAAAGCTAAGAAAATGCGGCACAAAAGCCGTGGAATATTTTGGGTGCGGGTCGGTTAATCTTGCAGGCTGGCCAAGGCGTCCCGCAAGGCCGGGGCAAGGCGCAGCGCCCAGGACTGCTGCATTGGCGGCGTAGCGATCAGGTCATTCCGCAGCTCAATCAACGTGTTTTGCCGACCTTGCGCCAGCGCATGGCGGTCGATGGCATCACCGGGCAGGTGGCCGGAATAGGGCTCATTATCACCGACAATCAGGTCTTTTTCCCGGCCCAACCGGGCGAGAAGGGCGCGCGACAGGCGATCATCGCGGTGGGAATGCAGAATGCCAACCTGCCAGGGGCGGGCCGGGCGCCCTTTCAGGCAGGGGGTGAACGAATGCACCGCGACTATCACCGTATCGGGCTGGCGGGCCGCAAGGCGGGCGTAGGCGGCGTGATAAGGGCGGTAAAGCGTGGCCAGCCGCCGCTCTGTCTCGGCCTCATCGACATGGCGGTTGGCGGGAATGATCGTGCCGTCATACAGCTTCATCACAAGGGTGGGGTCATCCTCGCCCCGGTTGGGGTCGATCACCAAACGGCTGAAGTCCGACAGGATCGCGGGGCTGTCCAGTGCCTCGGCCAGTGCAAGGGTCAGGCCGCGCGCGCCCACATCCCATGCGATATGCCGCGCCATATCCGCCTCTGCGATGCCAAGGGAGCCTCCTCCCACGTCGTCCGGCACCCGGTTGGACGCATGATCACAGGTGATCAACCAGCGCCCCGGGCGCGCCTCGCCGATGATTTCATAGGCAGCCATACGCTGAACCTCGTTACACAATGCTCATAATTCCGATTTATCCCGGTGCAAAGGAAACCGCCAGTTGCCCCGCACCCCAGTTTGGGCCATAAGGCACGCGGCCCACCACGAAAATAGAACGCGACGCAAAGGAAAAAGGCATGAGACGCCTTCGGAACGTAAAGATCGTGGCCACATTGGGCCCGGCTTCCAGCGACTACAAAATGATCCGCGCACTGTTTGAGGCGGGTGCCGATGTGTTCCGCCTGAACATGAGCCACGGCACCCATGCCGAGCAGGCAGCGCGCCACGCCATCATCCGGCAGGTAGAGGCAGACACCGGTCGCCCGATCGCGATTCTGGCCGACCTTCAGGGCCCGAAGCTGCGCGTGGGCGTGTTCGCCAACGGCGAAGAGGTGCTGGTCGAAGGCGCCGCTTTCCGCATGGATCTGAGCACCGAACCGGGCGACGTGAACCGTGTGCAACTGCCGCACCCTGAGATTTTTGCGGCCCTGGAGCCGGGATCGTCCCTTTTGGTGAACGATGGCAAAATCCGTCTGGTCGTCAAAGACTGCGGCAAGGATTATGCCAACTGCACCGTGACGGTGGGGGGCACGATCTCTAACCGCAAGGGCGTGAACGTTCCGGACGTGGTTCTGCCGTTGGCGGCGCTGTCGGCCAAGGACCGGGAAGATCTTGAATTCGCCTGTGAGTTGGGTGTGGATTGGTTGGCACTGTCTTTCGTGCAACGCCCCGAGGACGTGCTTGAAGCGCGCCACCTGGCCAAGGGTCGTGCGGCGATCTTGTCCAAGATCGAAAAGCCGGCAGCCGTGAAAGCCTATGATGCGATTCTGCAGGTCTCTGATGGGATCATGGTGGCGCGTGGCGATCTTGGCGTTGAATTGCCGGTGACGTCGGTTCCGCCGATCCAGAAGCGGCTGGTGCGCGGTGCGCGTGCGGCGGCAAAACCGGTGATCGTGGCCACGCAGATGCTGGAATCGATGATCGAATCGCCGGTCCCGACGCGGGCCGAAGTGTCGGACGTGGCCACCGCGATTTACGAAGGTGCGGATGCCGTCATGCTTTCGGCTGAATCAGCGGCGGGCAAATACCCGGTCGAAGCCGTAACGACGATGCACAACGTGGCGCTTTCGGTCGAGAAAGACCCGACCTACCGTTCTGTCATCGAGGCCAGCCGTGTCGTGCGCCGTGAGACCGTCGCTGATGGCATCGTCGCAGCGGCGCGTGAAATCGCCGAGGCCACCAACATCAAGGCCATCGCCTGCTTCAGCCAGTCCGGCATGACCGCCAGCCTTGTGGCGCGTGAACGCCCGCAGGTTCCGATCATTGCCTTGACCCCGCTGATGTCCACAGCCCGCCGCATGGCGCTTACCTGGGGCGCGCATTGCGTGATCACTGAACCGCAAATCCGCCTTAAAGGTGCGGTGATCGCAGCGGTTCGGGCAGCTCGGGCCGAAGGGTTCGCAGATGTAGAGGACCACATCGTGCTGACCGCTGGTGTGCCCTTCAACGTGAAAGGCACGACCAACGTGCTGCGCGTGGCCCCCTGTGATGAACGGTTGATTTCGCAGGTCGATCCTGAATAATCAGCACATCGTGTGTTGATTGCGAGGAACAGATGGATACCGACCTGATTCTGGTCATTGGCGTTGTGACTTGCGCACTCGCCATTCCCTCTTTGCTTTCGGCCTTTTCAGAAAGCCGGCCCCCACGGGCCGGCGCCATCATGGTCCTGATCGGGGGGGTGCTGGTTGTGCTGGCCCTGACGCAGAAGCCATCCGGCTACACGTTCGCGCAGATCCCGGATGTGTTTGTCCGCGTCCTTGCGCGTTTGATGAACTGAACCGGCGGTGGCGGGGCGGCTTTTGCCCTGACACGATTAGGCCCTTGCGAATTCCCCGGTCCCCCCCTATACGGACCGCTTCTGAAAGACCCGTGCCGCCGGCCAACTTGGCATGCCGAGCAGCACCTGAAACCACGGAGATGGAAATGCCCAAGATGAAGACCAAATCGGCGGCGAAGAAGCGTTTCAGCTTCACGGCCTCCGGTCGTGTAAAAGCCGGCGTTGCCGGCAAACGTCACGGCATGATCAAACGCACGACGAAATTCATCCGCGACGCGACCGGGACCATGCTCCTGAGCGCCAGCGATGCGAAAATCGTCAAAAAATACATGCCCTACGACCGGTAAGGAGAGCAACAGATGTCCCGCGTTAAATCTGGCGTCGTTACGCACGCTCGCCACCGCAAGGTGATCAAAAAGGCGGCCGGCTACTACGCCGCCCGTTCCACGAACTTCCGCACCGCTACGCAGGCCGTTGATAAGGCCCAGCAGTACGCGACGCGTGACCGTAAGACCCGCAAGCGGAACTTCCGCGCCCTGTGGATCCAGCGGATCAACGCTGCTGTGCGTTTGTTCGACCTTGAAATGACCTACTCGCGCTTCATCAACGGCCTGTCCAAGGCCGGGATCGAAGTCGACCGTAAGGTTTTGGCCGATCTGGCCGTCCATGAGCCGGAGGCGTTCAACGCCATTGCCGCTCAGGCCAAGGCTGCGCTGGTCTGATATCAGACCTAGGTTTTCGAAAGGCCCCGCCTGCGTGCGGGGCCTTTTGCGTTTTGGGCCCTATGCGGTCAGCTTTGGGCGCGGTGGCAGGTGGCGACATGGTCATCCACCAGCCCGCTCGCCTGCATGAACGCATAGGTGATCGTTGGGCCGCAAAAGCCGAATCCCTGCTTTTTCAACGCTTTGGATAGGGCGACCGCCTCCGGCGTCTGGGCCGGAACCTGCGCGGGCGTCAGGGGGCGGTTGATCATCGGCTTGCCGCCCACATGGGACCAGACAAAGTGCGAAAACCCTTCACCCGCCTCCAGCCGTAACCACGCTTGCGCGCCACGGATCGTGGCCGCGATCTTGCCGCGATGGCGGATGATGCCGGGATCGGCCAGCAGGCGCGTTGTCTCCGCCTCGCCCCAAGTCGCGATGATTTCGGGGTGAAAGCCGTGAAAGGCGGCGCGGAAGGTTTCCCTGCGTCGCAAAACGGTGATCCAGCTCAGCCCCGCCTGAAACCCCTCCAGCATCAGGTTTTCCCACAGGGCGCGCGGGTCATGCTCCGGCCGCCCCCATTCCTCATCGTGATAGGCGGTGTAGAGCGGATCGGCGCCACACCAAGAACAGCGGATCAAGTCATGCGGATCGGTCATCGGCGGCTCCGTTCGTGCGCATTTGAGTCAATCCCTCCTGTTTACTTCGTCTTTACCGCTGAGGCGACAGTGTGGCGAAGCGGGCGACGGTCTGCGCGCGATTCGGGGGCGATATTGTGGAACAGAAGCGGCCCAAGATGGATGCGGTGGCGGGTTTGGCAAGCCCGCTTGGCGCCGCGATTTCCGAAATTGACCGCACCACGATGGCCATGGTGCGCGAGGCGATTGATGCCCGTCGGATCAGGCTCGCTTGGCAACCGGTGGTTCTTGCCCGTGATCCGAACCGCGTCGCCTTTCATGAGGGGCTGATCCGCGTGTTGGAACCCTCTGGCCGGGTTATTCCTGCCCGTGATTTCATCGATGCCGTCGAAAGCCGCGAGATTGGTCGGGAGATTGACTGTCTGGCCCTCGAAATGGGCATCGCCCAACTGCGTCAGCATGCCGGATTGCGGCTGTCGATCAACATGTCGGCGCGATCCATCGGCTATCCGCGCTGGCGAAAGGTGCTGGCGCGCGGCCTCGCCAGCGGGCCGACGATTGGTGAGCGGCTGATTCTGGAAATCACGGAAAGCTCGGCCATGCTGGTGCCAGAGCTGGTCATCGCCTTCATGGAGGAAATGCAGCGCGCGGGCGTGGCTTTTGCGCTGGACGACTTTGGTTCTGGCTATACCGCGATCCGTTACTTCAAAGATTTCTTCTTTGATATCCTCAAGATTGACGGTCAGTTCATCCGGGACATCCATCGCGATCCGGACAATGCCGCGCTGACGGCCGCGCTTTTGTCGATCGGCAAGCACTTTGGGATGTTCACGGTGGCCGAGGCGGTGGAACGGCCCGAAGAGGCCGCCTTGTTGCAGAAAATGGGGGTCGATTGTCTGCAAGGCTACTTGTTCGGTGCCGCGACGCTAAAGCCAGATTTCTCGACCGACATCCTGCAAAAGGTGGGCTGATCCGCAGAAACCTGCCCCTGCGACAGCATGGCCGCGCAGAAAGCTTGCTTTTGGTGATCGTCTTGCCTAGGCCATGCTGCAGAGCGGCAACCATTCTGCCGCAAATCGTCTTTCTGGGAGAAGGGGCTAGGCCATGACCAATGTAGTGATCGTATCTGCGGCGCGGACCGCGGTAGGCAGTTTCAACGGGGCATTTGCGGCGACTCCGGCGCATGAACTGGGCGCTGCGGTGATTGAGGCACTGGTTGCCCGCGCCGGAATTGAAAAAGCGGAAGTTGAAGAGACCATTCTCGGCCAGGTTCTGACCGCCGGGCAGGGCCAGAACCCCGCGCGCCAGGCGGCGATCCGCGCCGGTCTGGCGAAAGAAGCCAGCGCATGGTCGTTGAACCAAGTCTGCGGCTCGGGTCTGCGGGCCGTGGCTTTGGGCGCGCAACACGTGCAGTTGGGCGATGCGGCGATTGTTGTCGCCGGTGGTCAGGAAAGCATGAGCCTTTCGCCCCATGTCGCGCACTTGCGGGCTGGCCAGAAGATGGGCGATCTGAATTTCGTCGACTCGATGATCAAGGACGGGCTTTGGGATGCCTTCAACGGCTATCACATGGGCCAGACGGCTGAAAACGTCGCGAACCAGTGGCAGATCAGCCGCGAGATGCAGGATGAGTTTGCGCTGGCCAGCCAAAACAAGGCCGAAGCCGCGCAAAAGGCCGGAAAGTTCAAGGATGAGATCATCGCCTTTACCATCAAGACCCGTAAGGGTGAGGTGACGGTCGACAGCGATGAATACATTCGCCACGGCGCGACGCTGGAAAGCATGCAGAAACTGCGCCCTGCCTTCACCAAGGATGGCACTGTAACGGCGGCAAACGCGTCGGGCCTGAACGACGGTGCCGCTGGCGTCTTGATCATGTCTGAGGCTGAGGCCGCCAAGCGTGGCTTGACGGTTCTGGCGCGCATCGCCTCTTACGCGACCGCCGGGCTTGATCCGTCGATCATGGGTGTCGGCCCGATCTATGCAAGCCGCAAGGCGCTGGACAAGGCGGGCTGGAAGGTCGCCGATCTGGACCTCGTCGAGGCGAATGAGGCTTTTGCGGCGCAGGCCTGTGCGGTCAACAAGGACATGGGCTGGGACCCGTCCATTGTGAACGTGAACGGCGGCGCCATTGCGATCGGCCATCCGATCGGCGCATCGGGCGCGCGGATCCTGAACACGCTGATCCACGAGATGGGGCGTTCGGGCAAAAAGAAGGGCCTTGCAACGTTGTGCATCGGTGGCGGCATGGGCGTCGCGATGTGCCTTGAGCGCGGCTAAGATCTGACGTCCGATATTGAGGGCGCGACACTTTGCGCTAAATTTTACAAATCGGGCGCAATTTAATTGCGTCCGATTTGTCATTTAGGTAACAGGATTTCAACAGCATAGCCTTGGAGGAGAAGAACATGGCAAAAGTGGCATTGGTGACCGGTGGCTCGCGCGGGATTGGCGCAGCGATTTCGGTGGCCTTGAAGGCAGCGGGATATACAGTTGCCGCGAATTACGCAGGCAACGATGAGGCCGCTGCGGCCTTCACCAAGAAAACCGGGATCGCGACCTACAAATGGTCGGTCGCAGATTATGATTCCTGCGTGGCGGGTATCGCCAAGGTCGAGGCGGATCTGGGTCCGGTGGCCGTGTTGGTTAATAACGCCGGGATCACCCGCGACTCGATGTTTCACAAGATGACGCCCACCCAGTGGAAAGAGGTCATCGACACCAATCTGAACGGCCTGTTCAACATGACGCATCCTGTCTGGAGCGGGATGCGGGACCGCAAGTTTGGGCGCGTGATCAACATCTCGTCGATCAACGGGCAAAAAGGCCAAGCCGGGCAAGCCAACTATTCGGCGGCCAAGTCGGGCGATCTGGGCTTTACCAAGTCGCTGGCGCAAGAAGGCGCGCGCGCAGGGATCACCGTCAACGCGATTTGCCCCGGCTATATCGGCACTGAAATGGTGCGGGCGATTGATGAAAAGGTCCTGAATGAGCGGATTATCCCGCAGATCCCGGTGGGCCGCCTGGGCGAGCCGGAAGAGATCGCGCGGATCGTCACCTTCCTTGCTTCCGACGATGCAGGTTTTATCACCGGATCGACCATTTCGGCCAACGGCGGTCAGTTTTTCGTCTGATCCCCTGTTTGCACAGTTACAACGAAAGGGGTGGCATTGCCGCCCCTTTTGCTTTGCGGCTAGAGTCTGCGGGCAACACTGGGGAAAGACACGGCAATGATGGCAGCAGACCCTTTCAAGGTTGAAACCCCAAAGGCAAATTTTGACCTTCCGACCGTGATGCGTTGGGTTGCCCGCCAGCATGGCAAAAGCACCACCCGGCAATTTGCCGAAATGGCCGCGCTGGTGTTGCCGCCGCATCGGATCTCGCCCTTGGAATACTATCAGTTCGCGCTGTTTCGGCGTGAATTTTCCCCTGCGGATCGCCGGAATTTCCTGTCTCAGATCGGGGGGGCCAAGCTGAATAGTCGGCTTTCGGCGGGCCAATCCCAACAAAACGCGCTGTTGCGCAACAAGGTGCTGACCAGCCATGTGTTGGAATCGGCAGGGTTCCCGATTGTGCCCATCGTTGCGTTTTATTCCGCCACTGGCGGGATGCCGGGGCGGCGCGCTTTGGGCAATGCTGAGGACATTGCCGCTTTTCTGCGGACCGAAGCGGTGTTGCCGCTGTTTGGCAAGCCGCTGGACTCTTCGACCAGCGTCGGCGCGATGAGCTTTGTCGGGCGCGAACCAGACGGCGCCATTCGCCTTGGCAACGGGCAAATCTTCACCGCCGAAGTGCTTGGCGCAGCGATTTGCCGAACCTACCCCAATGGCTTCATTTTCCAGCCGTTGATCCGCCAGCACCCCGATGCGGCTGCGGTGACAGGCCCGGCGATCGGGGTTTTGCGGGTTGTGACCCTGTGGGAAGAGGGCGGCCCGCAGTTGCTCTATACCGTGCAAAAGCTGCCCAGCCCCGGTTTCATGGTGGATACGGATGATTACTCGCTGGCATCGGCGTTCTCGGCGGTGGACCCGGTGTCGGGCGCAATCACGCGGACGCAAAGCAAGATGAATCTGAATACAAAAGCGTTGGAGACGTCACCCGTGACAGGCGCCCCCTTGGTCGGGCATGTGCTACCGGACGTTGCGGCTTCGGTCGCATTGGCGTGTGAGGCGCACCGGCTGTTCCCCGGTCACGGTATTTTGGGCTTTGATGTGCCTGCGACCGTCGATGGCCCGGTTATACTCGAGATCAATACCAGCCCCTACCATGTCGTCTATCAGCGCGCCTTCGACAGGGGCCTGATGGCTGGTGCCATGGGCGACCGGATCAGGGCCGCTCAGGCCGCAATGACCCTGCGCGACCCGAAACGCAAGAAATGAGCGATGGGGCAATTCTGGTCACGGCACTTGCCCGGCCCCAGATGGATCTTGCGGCGTCGGTGAAAGAGGCGGCCCGGCGAATCGGTGTGCGCCCCGCGGCTGTGGCTTGGGACATGCTCCGCGCCGTTCGAAAGCCGCGGTTTTTTGGTCGGGAAGAGTATTTCATCCAAGGCGCATGGGAGGGAACACCCGCGCAGCGCGCCGAAGTCATTTCCTTGCGCGGCAATCAGCTGCTGAACGACGGGTTGCGTGCGGGCGCGTCGCACGACCAATTCGCGCTGATTTCGGACAAGTATTTGACGGGCCTCGTCTTGGCGGCCAATGGCTTTGCCGTGCCCGAGGCGCGGGCGGCCTTTAGCCCGGATCGGGCCTTTGGGTCTTTGCCGACGCTGACCAACGTCGAGGCATTTGCCAGATGGCTGTCGGACCCGGCCAACCTTGGCGTCTTTGCCAAGCCTGTGGAGGGGTCGCGCTCTCTTGGGTCGGTGCCGCTTCTGCCCGCAGGGCCCGGGCGCGTGGATCTGGGCGACCGGGTGGTGGGCGCGCGTGATCTGGCCGAAGAGGTCGCACGCCATTACCCCCGTGGCTGGATCGTTCAGGAACTGATCACCCAAAGGCCAGAGGTCGAGGCGCGGATCGGGCCGGGTGTGGGCACGGTGCGGGTCGTCACACTTTGGGAAGCGGACGGGCCGCAGATTCTCTACGCGGTGTGGCGGCATCCACCACTCGGCGCCCGTGTCGATTCTGTTTTGGGCAAGACGCCCAACATCGGTTGCAGCGTTGATCTGCAAAACGGCGAGGTCACCGGCGCGCATCTGGGGGATCGGTTTTCGGGCCGGGCCGTCACGCAGTCTCTGGTTGACCCAAACCTGCCGCTGGTGGGTTTCCGTCTGCCGGATTGGCCCCGGATCGTGGAAACCTGCCGCGAGGCGCATCGGCTGTTTCCCGGTCACGCGCTTTTGGGGTGGGATATGGCGATGTCGCGGCGCGGTCCGCTGATATCCGAGATCAACACCAACCCCATTCACCTTTCCTTTCAACGCGCCTTCGGCAAAGGGTTTCTGACCTCGGAAAACCGGGTGCGGATTGACCATGCCCGCCGCCTTTTGGCCGAGCGTTTGGCGCGCTACAAAAGCTAGACACTGGCTTTGACCCACAAAGCGCATCGAGGAGCAGGGGCGGCATGACACGCGGCAAAGCAACAGCGATCGGCTTTACCGCCGTCTTGATGTGGGCGCTTTTGGCGCTTTTGACCATCGGGTCTTCGCCGGTGCCGCCGTTGATGCTGAACGCCCTGTGCTTTGGGATTGGCGGGGGGCTCGGGTTGATCTGGATCGCAACGGGGGCGGGGTTTGGTGTGTTGCGCGGCGTGTCCTGGAAGGTTTATGCCTTTGGGACGGCAGGTCTTTTCCTGTATCATTTCTTGTATTTCACCGCGTTTCGCATCGCGCCTTTTGCGGAAACCGGGCTGATCGCCTATCTTTGGCCGCTGTTTATCGTGTTGCTGTCGGGGTTGTTGCCGGGGGAACGGCTGGGCCTGTTGCATGTGCTGGGCGCGCTGGTGGCCTTTGGCGGCGTGGCGCTTTTGGTCTTGGGCACATCGGCTGGCGCGGGCGAGATTCCGGTGCTGGGACTGGGACTTGCCTTCGTTTGCGCGCTGACTTGGGCCTGTTATTCCGTGCTGTCGCGGCGGCTTGGCGCGGTGCCGACCGAATCGGTGGTGGTGTTTTGTCTGGCCACCTCGGCGCTGTCTTTGGCCGCGCATTGGCAACTGGAAACCACGGTCTGGCCGGTGGGTGTGGCGGGCTGGGCCTCTGTCCTTGGGCTGGGGATTGGCCCGGTGGGATTGGCGTTTTTCGCGTGGGATGTCGGCATGAAAAAAGGCGACATCCAGCTTTTGGGTGTCGCCTCTTACGCATCGCCGGTGTTGTCCACGCTGGCTTTGGTTCTGGCAGGTCGGGCGGACCCTTCGATCCGCCTCGCCCTGGCTGCGGCGCTTATCACTGGCGGGGCCTTGCTTGCAGCCCGCGCCAGCCTGAAGCGCTAAACGCTACGCCTGCGTAAGGCGGCCAATCTCTTCCTTGATTTTCAGCTTTTGCTTTTTCCATTCAGCGATCTGAAGATCACTTGTTCCGGGGCTGCGCTGCGCCTGCATGACCTTGTCCGATAGGCTTTCGTGCTTTTTCTTGAGTTCGGAGATATGGGAAGCGACTGTCATTTATGTCCTCCTATTCACGTTTCTCGTCTGACCAGTCCAACACGTTTTAAGAGTCGTGTCATCAAAACTTCACAAGAAATTTTCGAGATCGGCTGCGACACGCCGTCCCGCTAGGCAAATGCGGCGGAAAGCCCCGCTCCGTCGCGCAGGACGGCATTGGCGAACGGCGTATAGCTTTCGCGGTCGCCGTCGTGGGCGGGGCCTGCGTGCAGCAGAAACGGTGCAAGCAGGCGAAAGGCGCCCCGCCCCCCCTTGCGCGCCCGCAGGATCACCCGCAGGGCAGGGCGCCCTTCCCGGGCGGCCAAAGGCAAGATCGCGGCAGTGCCCAGTTTCGGCGACAGCGCAGACAGCACTTCGGGCAAGCCATCGGCGCGGAAGATCAGCGTCAGCCAGCCACCGGGCGCAAGGCGGCGGGCAGCAGCATCAACCCAGATGGCCAAGGGCGTCTCGGCCCGCAAGGCCGTATCGCGCGCCTGTATGGGCGAGGGAGAACCGGATCGGGGGTAATAGGGCGGATTGGCGATGACCTGATCGAAATCCTGCCGCAAGGGTTTGGGCATCTGCGCCAGATCCCCCTCTTCGACGGCCATCGAATAACCATTGGCCTCGGCATTGCGCCGGGCAAGCGCGGCGTAGCCGGGTTGCAGCTCCAGCCCGTGCAGGCGCAAGCCCTCAACCCGGTTTGCAAGGCAAAGCGCCGCAGCCCCAACGCCGCACCCAAGATCAAGGACGCTTTGCCCCGGCAGGGCCGGGCAAGCCGCGGCCAGCAGCACCGGGTCGGTTGCCGCCCGATACCCGGTCCTCGGTTGTAAAAGATACAGCTTGCCGCACAAAAACGCATCGCGGCTCAGATCGTCTTCGGCAAACATCAGTAGCCTTTATCAATTCCATTGTCAGCGATGACAGAGGCCGCGAGGAAATGATCCCGGTCGGCCACCATAAGGCGGCGCGGCAAAATGCCAATGCCGCCTTCAAAGATGCTCATGTGGACGTCCAGAAGAAACGTCTCTATACCCTGGCCTTCAAGGAGTGCCTGCGCGAAAGCAATGGTCGTCGGGTTATTGGTTTGCAGCAGCAGTTTCATGCGTGGAGTGTCATCGCGCGGCGCTGGAATGTCGAGGCCGCAGATGCTTCGGATTGGGATTGGAATGAGCTTGGACGACAAAGCCCGTAAACCACATGACTTGCTGGCTGCCCATCTTGCCGCGGACATGGATTCGGTGAACCTGCTGATCCGCGACCGGATGGCCAGCGAACACGCGCCGCGCATCCCGCAAGTGACCGCGCATCTGGTTGAGGCAGGGGGCAAGCGTCTGCGCCCCTTGCTGACCTTGGCGGCGGCCCGCCTGTGCGGCTACACCGGGCCCTATCACATCCATTTGGCCGCAACGGTTGAGTTCATCCACACTGCAACGCTTTTGCATGACGATGTGGTTGATGAAAGCGAACGCCGGCGGGGTCGGCCAACGGCGAACCTGCTGTGGGATAACAAATCTTCGGTTCTGGTCGGAGATTATCTGTTTGCGCGCAGTTTCCAGTTGATGACCGAAACGGGCAATCTGCGCGTGTTGGATATCCTTGCCAACGCATCCGCGACCATTGCCGAGGGCGAGGTGCTGCAACTGACCGCCGCCCAAGATCTGGCGACCGATGAGGGCGTGTATCTTAAGGTCGTGCGGGGCAAGACCGCTGCGTTGTTCTCTGCCGCGACAGAGGTGGGCGGGGTCATCGCCGGCGCGCCCGAAGATCAGGTGCGCGCGCTGCATGTCTACGGTGACGCCCTTGGGATTGCGTTCCAGATCGTCGATGACCTGCTCGATTATGGCGGCTCTGCTGCGGCCATTGGCAAGAACACCGGAGATGATTTCCGCGAACGCAAGTTGACGCTTCCGGTGATCAAGGCGGTGGCGTTGGCCGATGCCGAAGAGCGGGCGTTCTGGACGCGCGTGATCGAAAGGGGCGACCAGCGCCCAGAGGATCTTGACCATGCCAAGGCGCTGATGGCCAAGCATGGCGCGATGGACGCGGCACGACAGGAGGCTTTGGCCTGGGCCGAGACCGCCCGCACCGCACTCGATACCCTGCCCGACGCACCGATCCGCGCCATGTTGCAGGATCTTGCCGCCTACGTCGTCTCGCGTATCAACTGAGCCTGCGCCCGGTCCTGCCCGTCCAGCCGGGCAGGGGCGATCCACCAATCCGGATAGCGGGCGCGCAGCTTTGCGGCGGCCGCTTGCGCCAAAGCATCCGTTGCAAACAGCCCAAAGCAGGTCGCACCAGAGCCTGACATCCGCGCTAGGGCACAGTCGTTTTCGGCGCGCAACACGGCCAGAACCCGGCCAATGACGGGGGCGAGTTGCATCGCGGGGGTTTCCAGATCATTCCGCCTTTCGCCCAGCCACGCCAGCGTTGCGGCCGCAGTCCAGACCGTTGGCAGCGCGCCCATATCGGAATTATCCTTGGTTTGCAGCGCCTTGAAAACTGCGGGTGTCGCCACCTCTACCCGCGGGTTGATCAGCACCATCGCCAGACGGGGCAGGTCGGGCAGGGGGGTGATCTGCTCTCCGATACCGCTGACCCGCGCGGGAACAGAGCGCGCGCACATCGGCACATCCGCCCCGATCGCCAAAAGCCGCGCCGCTGCGTCATGGTCGTCTTGCCCGGTCAGGGCCGCAATTCCACGAAAACAGGCCGCCGCATCCGCCGAGCCGCCGCCAATGCCTGACGCCACGGGCAGGTGCTTTTCCAAGTGGATCTGCAGGGGCATGTCGGGGGCAAAGTGCTGCGCCAGCTTGACCACGCTGTTGCGCGCATCGGTCGGCACCTGCGTCGCCTCCGGCCCGCTGACCGTAAACGTCGCGGGTCCGGGCTTCAGCCCAACCCAGTCCCCGACCGAGGCAAAACCAACCAGCGTGTCCAGCAGATGATACCCATCCGCCCGCTGTCCGGTCACATGCAGCGCCAAATTGATCTTGGCGGGTGCAAAGACCCTAGTCTGCATCGTTGGCTGTCTTTACCGCCGAGATCGGTGGCGCGCCCTCTGCGGCAAGCACCGCATCCAGCCCGACTTCAAGCTTTTTGCGGATGCGCTCGGCGTCCTTTTCCAGCGGGTCGAACGACAGCGCGCGGTGCCATTGAAAGTCGGCCTCGCGGGTCCGGCCCACGGCCCAATAGACATCGCCCAAATGGTCGGTCACCACTGGATCGACCGGCTCCAAAAGGGAGGCGCGCTCCATCGGCTCAACGGCCTCTTCATAACGGCCAAGGCGGAAATAGGCCCAGGCAAGGCTGTCGATGATATAGCCAGAGGAAGGTTCGCCCGCGACCGCGCGCTCGATCATGCCAAGCGCTTCGTCCAGATTCTGCCCACGATCAACAAAGCTGTAGCCGAGGTAGTTCAGCACCTGAGGCTGATCCGGCTGCAAATCCAACGCCTTGCGCATGTCGCGCTCGGCGATGTCATAGTTGCCTTGCCGTTCTTCACAGATGCCCCGGCTGAAAAAGATCGTCCAATGGCTGCGATCCGGCTGCGGAATCATCGCAATCGCGGCGTCATAGGCTTTAAGCGCTTCGACAAAATGTTCGTCGCGCCGCAACGCATCGCCCAGGGCCACATGAACCGACATGATCGTCCCGTGGGTGCGGGTCAGCGCCTGCAGGATTTCGATTGAGGCTTCCTTGCGCCCGGCGGCATAGGTCGCCTGCGCGCGACCAATCTCGGCCACGTAAAAGATCGGGCTGTCGGGGGTGATCTGCGCGTAGGCCGCTGTCGCCAGATCATGTTGGCCCTGCTGTTCCAAAAGACCCGCCGTCAGCAGTTGCGCCTCATAATGGTCTGGGCGCAGATAGGCGGCGATGCGGGCGTAGAGCAGGGTATATGAATTGGCCGCCTCGCCATTCAAGGCGGTGGCCAGCGTAAAGAAGACCTCGCTCAACCCGTCTGTTGCGTTGCGGACCACTTCAAATGGCAGCGGCTCACCAGCCGCCAACCGGCGGCGCAGGTCATCGACCTGCGGGTCGTTGCCCGTGCCAAAAGACCGGTCCAGCAAGGCAATCGCATCGGTATTGCGCTCTAGCTGCGACAGGATCTGTGCATGGGCAATGACGCCCCGCCGCATCACCGCAATCTCGCCCGCGGCGCGCCCGGAAAGGATATCGTCCGCCCCTTCGAAATCGCCTGCCGAAGCCAGCGCCAGCGCCTTGTGATACAAGCCAAAGGCCTCAAGCCCCTTGGTCGCGGCAATCTTGTCAAACCGTGCAAGGGCTTCGGTCATCTGGCCTTGGCCCAGTTCGGCCCAGGCATTCACCAAACCGTCCAGCAGCGCGCCCGCCGTCATGCCAGATGCGCTGGCTTTGAGGATCTCGTCGAAATGCCCGGCCTGCCCGGCCTGTGCCGTCAGCGCGAGATAGGCGGTCTGGCTTTTCGCACCCGCAGCCACAAGCCGGCGCGAGTCGTCCGCCGCCAGCAAAATCTCACCACGCCCGATGTTTGAGATGATCGCGCCTTCCAGCAAAGCCGGGTTTGCTGGGTCGCGGGTCAACGCGCGCGCATACCAGCCTGCCGCGGCGGCGTAATCGGATTCGTTGGCGGCCACCATCGCGGCCAGATAGGCCCCGGCATCGCCGTTCAACGCAGTGGCGGTCAGCGGCTCTTTGGGCGCGGCGGGGGCGGTTTCTGCCCAGCCTGCGCTGCCGAAAAGCGCCACAGCGCTGGCCATCAAGGCGGCTTTGCAGCCAAAGCGGGGCCAGCGGGTCAGAAACGGGTTCGGCATGCGGGACTGCTCCTTACGCAACTGCGTCAAAGCTAGTTGCGGGAGGGGCCGAAAGCAATGCGGGCCGAGGCGATTGTGCCCCGGCCCGTGGATTCTCGCGCAGAAGTGCGCTTACATGTTGGGGTAGTTCGGCCCGCCGCCACCGATTGGCGTTGTCCATGTAATGTTCTGCGACGGGTCTTTGATGTCGCAGGTTTTGCAGTGCACGCAGTTCTGGAAGTTGATCTGAAAGCGCGGGGCCTTACCCTCTTCTGCGATGACCTCATACACGCCAGCCGGGCAATAGCGCTGCGCGGGTTCGGCGTATTCCGGAAGGTTCACCGAAATCGGGATCGACGGGTCTTTCAACCGCAGATGCGCGGGCTGGTTTTCATCATGGTTGGTAAAGGAAAAGGCCACGTTGGTCAGCCGGTCAAACGACAACACACCATCGGGCTTGGGGTAGGCGATGGGGGCGTAATCCTTGGCCTTGCCGGTGGCTTGGGCGTCATTCATGCCGTGCTTCAAGGTGCCCAGCACCGTCAGCCCAAAGGTATTGGCCCACATATCGGCCCCCCCGGCAAGCAGCGAGGCCACAAGGCCGAACTTCGACCACAGTGGCTTGACGTTGCGGACGCGCTTGAGATCCTTGCCGATGGCGCCGTTGCGCACTGTTGCCTCATAGTCCGGCAACTCATCGCCCGACCGGCCAGCTGCAATCGCCTTGGCCGCCGCCTCTGCCGCCGCAATTCCTGAAAGCATGGCGTTGTGGTTGCCCTTGATCCGCGGCACGTTGACCAGCCCGGCGGTGCAGCCCAGCAAGGCCACGCCCGGCGCGACCATCTTCGGAATCGACTGCCAGCCGCCCTCGGAAATCGCACGTGCGCCGTAAGCCACCCGTTTGCCGCCCTTCAACAACTCGGCCACCATCGGGTGATGCTTGAAGCGCTGGAATTCCATATAGGGGTAAAGATGCGGGTTCTTGTAGTTCAGGTGAACCACAAACCCGACGTAGACCTGATTGTTTTCAAGGTGGTAGATGAAGCTACCGCCCCCTGCGTTCGAACCCAGCGGCCAGCCCATCGTGTGGGTGACCGTGCCAAGGCGATGCTTGGCCGGGTCGATTTCCCAGATTTCCTTCATCCCAAGGCCGAACTTCTGCGGGCAATGGCCCTTGGACAGATCGTATTTCGCAATCACCTCTTTGGCGAGCGAGCCCCGCACGCCCTCCGACAGGAAAACATACTTGCCCGCCAGCACCATGCCCGGCTCATAGTTCGGGCCCGGCTTGCCCTCGGCGTCCAGCCCGAATTCGCCCGCCACGACCCCGCGCACTTCGCCGTTGTCGCCGTAAACCAGTTGCGAGCACGACATGCCGGGGAAAATCTCGACGCCCAGCCCCTCGGCCACGCCCGCCATCCAGCGGCAGACATTGGCCATCGAGACGATGTAGTTGCCGTGGTTGTTCATCAAGGGCGGCATCGGAAAGTTCGGAATCCGGATCTGGCCTGCCGGGCCGAGGATGTAGAAATTGTCTTCCTTCACCTCGGTCTTGATCGGCGCGTCCATGCTGCGCCAGTCAGGCAGCAAGGCATCCAGCCCCGACGGGTCAAGCACCGCGCCCGACAGGATATGCGCCCCGACCTCTGACCCCTTTTCCATCACCACCACGGACAGATCCGGGTTCAATTGCTTCAGGCGGATCGCAGCGGAAAGGCCCGAAGGCCCCGCCCCGACGATCACGACATCATAACCCATTTCTTCGCGTACGATATCCTGCGGCATGGCTGTTCCTCTCCGGTGCGGCCCGCTGCTGGCACCGCTTTTCGCTTGGCTTTGCGCCTCTGTGATTGCCCCAACGTGAATTGCAGGTCAACCATGACGCAACATCATAATTCCGCATCGCAGCATTCACGAAACATTCTTTCCCTTGCGCGACACGACCCTGCCGGATTGCGGCATACCCCCTTGCAATCTTCCGTCCGGTCGGATCAGGTAAGTTGAAATGTGGCGCAAGGTCATGGCTCAACCGGGCTGTGGCCTTGTCATTTGTGTGAAAAGGCCGATGGAAAAGATCCCGATGACACGGCGCGGTTTTAACGCGCTGGACGACGAATTGAAGCTGCTGAAGTCGGTGGAACGCCCCGCCGTGATCCGCGCCATTGCTGAGGCGCGCGAGCATGGGGATCTGTCCGAAAACGCCGAATACCACGCCGCCCGCGAGAAGCAGAGCTTCATCGAAGGGCGCATCAAAGAGCTTGAAGCGCTTTTGTCGCTTGCAGATGTGATTGATACGTCAAAGCTTTCGGGTGCGGTGAAATTCGGCGCGTCGGTGACGCTGGTCGATGAAGATACCGACGAAGAAAAGACCTACCAGATCGTCGGAGAGCCTGAGGCCGATATCGAAAACAACTTGCTGAACATCCGTTCACCTTTGGCGCGCGCGCTGATCGGCAAGTCGGAAGGCGATTCGGTTGAGGTGAAAACGCCGGGCGGTCAACGCAGCTACGAAGTGCTGAAGATCGTCTATACCTGACCTTTCCTTCGGGACATCCGGATGAGCGAGACCGAAGAAAAGCCGCTGGACCTCGGGCTTTACGCCCGCAGCGACGGCAAGGCAAAGATGACTGCTACGGAGATCGTAGCGGCGGCGCTCAGCCTTGTCTGGGTGACGGCGGTGATTGCCTATGTGCTGACTGGCCCGGTGACTGGTCCGGTCGAAGCGGGAACGCTTGGTCTTGTTCTGACGCTGTTGGTCGTGTTTTTGCCCTTGGCGTTGATCTGGGCTGCGGTGACAACGCTCCGCTCCATCCGCGTGTTGCGCGGTGAAGCGGCGCGGTTGCAGGCCTCGGTGGATGCGATGCGGATGGCCTATATCGCCAGTCAACATGCCTCGTCCGGGCGCCCCTCGGTCGAGCGCAAGCTTGACGAGATTGCCGCCGCAACCCGTCAGACCGAAACCGCGGTGGCAAGCTTTGCCTCGCGTCGGGACACCGCGCTGACCGTGCCCTCGGCGGATCGCAAGGCGGCCCTGACCGTGCCGCGCGCGCAGCCGGAAGCCGAGCAGCCGGTTTTGGCACTTGGCACGCCGGCGGATGATTTGCGCGCGCCCTTGCCGCTGGCCGATTTCATCCGCGCCCTGCAGTTTCCCGAAAGCCCCGATGACCGCCAAGGCTTCCGCGCACTGCGCGCAGCACTAGAGGATCGCAACGTCGCCAAGCTGATCCGCGCCGCGCAGGATGTGCTGACGCTGCTGTCCGAAGAGGGCATCTATATGGATGATCTCAAGCCCGATCTGGCGCGACCCGAGCTGTGGCGCAAATTCGCCACGGGTGAGCGGGGGCGCTCCATCGCCGCCCTTGGCGGTATTCGCGACAGGTCGTCTTTGGCGCTGACCTCGGGGCGGATGCGCGAAGATCCGGTGTTCCGCGACGCAGCGCACCACTTTTTGCGGACCTTCGACCGCACGTTTCAGGAATTTGAACGCCACGCAAGCGACGCCGATCTGGCAGAGCTTTCCGATACCCGCACCGCGCGGGCCTTCATGCTGTTTGGCCGGGTCACCGGAACTTTTGACTGACGGTTACAGCGGTTTGACCATCGCATGGGCGTGGCGAAACCCGAAGGCAAAGCGCAAAAGCCCGATGTCGTCTGTAGAGTCGATCACAAACCCCTCGCGTTCATACAGGGCTTTGGCCCGCCAGTTGGTGTCGATCACATCCAGCCGCGCCGCCGTATAGCCGCGTTGCCGCCCCTCATCACAAAAGGCGTGCAGCAGGGCCGCCCCGATGCCATGGCCGCGTGCCTGCCGCGCCACGCATATCCCGTCCAGCAGAAACCGGTCGTTGTCCACATCGCGCTCCAGGGCGCGGATCAGTCCGGCGCGCCAGATGCTGCCGAACCAGCCATAGATGCGGCGCAACTCTTCCGGGCCGCCGCTCGCAAAGCTGCCCAGCGGGGATTTGAACCCTGCCAGCCCAAGCAAGCGCCCATCATCGCCCACGGCCACAATCGCGTGGTCAGGCCGGATCACGGCATCAAGAAACTGCAGCGCCTTGTCTCGGGGGCCCATAACCCGGCCAAGCTTGCCGCCAAAGGCTTGCCAGTAAAGGTCCGCGGCCTCATTGCGCTGGCTTGCCGGAAAGCCGTGGCGGATCGTGACGGGCAGGGCACGGGCTGTCATGCGCGGCGCGCGTGCGCTGGCGGGCGCTCAGCGCGGGGCAAGGGAAAGCTCATTCAGGATGAAATCGGCGATCAGGCGGGTGTCGTTCAGATCCAGCACCGGCACGGGCAGGGCAGCCAAGACCGCATCGGTCGCCACGGCGCGCACCAACGGATCATGGGGCTGGATCAGATTTTGTCCGGTTTCCTCGCGGAACACTTCAATCTTGGGGTGGGCGTCACGCTTGTAGCCTTCCACCAGCACCAGATCGACCGGTGCCAGCCGGGCCAGAATTGCCGGCAACTCCGGCTCTGGCCCCCGATGCTCGCGCATCAGCGCAAAACGGTGGGCCGAGGCCAGAACCACCTCTGACGCACCCGCCTTGCGGTGGCGGTGGCTGTCCTTGCCGGGTTGGTCAAGGTCGACATCGTGGTGGACATGCTTGACGGTGGAAACGGTAAAGCCGCGCCCGGTGATGTCCGCGACCAAACGCTCCATCAGGCTGGTTTTGCCGGCGTTCTTCCAGCCGATGACGCCGTAAACCTTCATGCCGCCCCCCGGATCAAAGTCTCGGCGCGTGTCAGGTCATCGGGGGTGTTTATGTTCATGAACGCATCCGGGTCTGGGAATGGTGCGGCGGCCGCACTTTGGGCACGGGCAAAATCCAGCACCCGCGGCTTGGCACCAGAGGCCAGAAACGCCGCCAGTTCATCTTGGGCCGAGACAGGCCAAAGCCCAAAGGTCGGGTGCATCCGGCCCGCGCACTCCACCAAGGCCACGCCCCAGGCCGCGCTCTCGGCCGCCAGACACAGGCGCGGCGCCAGATCACCGGGCAGAAACGGGCTGTCGACCGAGGCGCTGACAACGGCCGTGGCCCCCCGCGCCGACGCCCAGCGAAGGGCGGCCAGTAGTCCGGAAAGCGGGCCAAGCGACTGCGCGTCCGGTAGCACGGGCAACCCAAAGCCGGCAAAGCGCGCCGCATCACCATTGGCCGAAATCGCAAGCGCCTCAACCTGCGGCTCCAGCCGCGCGATGCAGCGGGACAACAGGCTTTGCCCCGCCAAGGGGATCAGGGCCTTGTCAGCCCCGCCCATCCGCCGACCTTCGCCTCCGGCAAGGATCACCCCGAAAATCCGCATCTTCGGTCCCTTTCGGTGCCGATCCTAGGATCAGTTGGTTGTTGCGTCCTCGGCCTGCACGATCAGCACACCATGGTTATTGTCGGCGTCATCATCGGTGTAGACTTGGGTGGTCACGCCCGGAAGCGCACCAAACGCGTCGGACAGCTTGTTCGGGAACCACGTCTTGGGCACCGATTCAAAGCCGGGAACGTCGCTCAGAATCGTGGTGATCGAATTGGCGCATTGGGCTTTGGGCACCGCGCCATAGGCCTTGGCCTTGGCCAGCACCAAATTCGCAACCGCAGGGCTGACGACGACGGTCTGTTTGATCACCTTGAACGTCTCGCGCGCGTGATAGTCGATGTAGAAGGCGACCATCTTTTCGGTCACACCGTAATGCACGTCGTTCCGCTCGGGCAATCTGGGGTGATGCCACGTGCCTGCCGGGTCGAACATCACCTGTTCGGCCCCGTTGATCAAAAGCCCGCTATGCGCGCCCTGGCCGCTGCGGACGTTCACCACGGTAAAGAGCGTGACCGAGGTCGGGCCGGGGGCGACGTAATGCGCCGCAGCGACCTGATCATCCGGCGCCCATGTGGGTTCAGCCGTAGAACAGGCCCCAAGGGCGACCAGCGCGATCAGGGCGAGGGCCTTGAGTTTCATAAATGTCATTCCCTGGTCGAGGCGGTGGCAGATCAGCCGTTTGCAAGTGCCATGAAAATCAGCACGCAGATAGAGATGATCGCGCCAATGGTGACCATCCGCATGAACCCGTCAAAGGTTTTTTCCTGAACGCGGATGTCCATGCTGCCCGGTTTGTGTTCGGCCATTGCTGCAGTCCTTTTGCAAAGTGTTTCGTTGGCCATAGCCGATTATCCACGGCCTGTCACGGGGGCAGGTGGCCTTGATGCTGGCCCTAAGCGGACGCATCGCCACTTTCTCCACCAGTCCATCCGGTTGCCAGCCGAAAACCGATGCGGCGCGGGGGTGCTTCGGGTTTTGCCTTGGGAATCGCGCGCAGCATCACAGACAGTTGCGTGACATGCTGGATCAGCTGGGTTTTCATCCCTGCCTCGTCTTGTCCGTAAAAGGTGATCAGGTCCGGCTCATAAAAGCCCAAGCCTTCGATCCGCAACACCCCGGCGTCGGACCCGGCAAAGCCCATTGCCACCTCTTGATCCGAATCGAGCTGTTTTTCGAAGTTGCGGATATACAGGATGATCCGGTCATAGGCCCATTCCGCGGGCCCCTTGCCGTGGTTGTCGCAGAGCTCGGTCGGAAGCGGTTCCTGCTCGGCGCTGGGCGGGGCAAGCGGGTCTGCGTGCACGGCGCGGGCACGGTGCAGGCCCGCGGCCTTTGTAACGGCCGCGGCAAGTTCGGCTTCGACAGCGGGGGGCAGCGGTTTGGGCATCGATCCTCCGACGGTTAGTGCGCCCGCCAAAGCCAAGCGCCGTCCGTGTCAAGGGAACGCGAAACCGCCCCGCGCTGCAAGAGGCAGTTCAGATGGGCCACCGCCTCAACCAAAGCAAGGTTGAACTCGGCTGGCCCGATGTCGCGCTTGAACAGGGCGGGAAAACATTGAACGGCGGTTTTCGGTTCGGCCACCAAAGCCAGCAATCGGTCCAAGGCGGAATGATGGTTTTCGGCCATCTGGTGCAGACGGAACGGCAAGCCGCGAAACGGGGTTTTGTGGCCGGGCAGCACCAACTGCGTGTCGGTAGCAAAGGGCACAAACGCGGCTGTTGAGGCCAGCCATTCGCTCAGCGGGTCCGCCTCGGGTTCGGTCGGATAGACGCCGATATTGGCAGAAATACCGGGCAAAAGCTGATCGCCACCAAGGATCACCTCGCCATCGGTGCTCCACAAGGTGGCGTGATCGGGCGCGTGGCCGTGGCCGATCCGCACCAGCCAGCGCCGCCCGCCCGCCTCAAGAACGCTGCCCTCGTCGATCCGGGTAAAGCCAAGCGGCATGGGCGCGACCACATCGGAAAAGTTGAACGGACGCTCAGCCGCTTTCTTTGCCATAAGCGGTGCGGGCGTTCCGGCCCGCCGGGCAAAGTCCAGCGTTGCGGCCGCCGGCCTTTCCTGCACATCCAGCACCAGCATCCGGGCATAGAGCCATGCGGTGCGGGTGGTGATCAGTTCCGCCCCTTGATCTTGAAACCATCCGACAAGGCCGCAATGGTCGGGGTGGTGATGGGTCAGGATCACCCGTGTCACCTGCGCCCCGGCCAAAGGCCCGGCCAGCAAGACCTGCCATTCGGCCTTGCTGCGGTTCGACATCAACCCGGTGTCGACGATCGTCCAGCCTTCGGCATCGCGCAGCGCGTAGACATTCACATGGTCCAACGCCATCGGCAGCGGCAACCGCATCCACAAGATACCGTCGGCCACCTCTATCGCCTCTCCCGGGCCAGGTGGCTCGGCGAAAGGGAATTGCAACGCTGAACTCACGCCAACATCGATTCGGGTTCAATCGCGTAGATGCCTGCCGCCCCTTCGCGCGCCTGCGCGAACAGCCCCAGATGCTCGGGCAGCAAACGCCGGATGGCAAAGCGGGCCAAGGGGTCGCGCCCACCGTCTGCAAGGGCTGCGGTCAGATGGAAATGCGCGCCCAGAACCCGTGCGAAACCGCGCAGATAGGCGACCGCGCCCGCGTTGCGGTCTTGCGGCGCCATCGCAACCAGTGCCTCGGTCGCCTCACGCAGCGCTTCGGCGGCGTTCCACACATCCTTGGACAGCAGAGGCAGCCGGTCGCGCGCCAATTCGGTACCCGATTGCATTTCGTCAATCAGCCGGAACACGGCCTCGCCCCCGTCCATCAACTTGCGCCCGACAAGATCCATCGCCTGAATGCCATTGGTGCCCTCGTAGATAGAGGTCACACGGACATCGCGGGCCAGCTGTGCCGCACCCGTTTCCTCGATAAAGCCCATGCCGCCATGCACTTGCACGCCAAGCTGCGCCACCTCATTGCCCACATCGGTGCCATAGGCCTTGGCAATCGGGGTCAGCAGAGCGGCCCGCGCGGCCCAAACCGCGTCGCCGGTCGCACGCGCCATGTCGATGGCCACCGCGCAAGACAACGCGATTGCCCGCGCCGCGAAGGTTTCCGCCTTCATCTGCGCCAGCATCCGGCGCACGTCGGCATGGTCGATGATCGCCGTCGCCCCGTGCGGGGTCCGTCCCTGCTTGCGGTCCATCGCATAGCTCAGTGCTTGTTGGCAGGCCGCCTCGGCCACCGCAACGCCCTGCACGCCCACACCCAAACGCGCGTTGTTCATCATGGTGAACATGGCGGCCATCCCCTTGTGCGGCGCCCCCACCAGCCAGCCTGTCGCCCCGTCATACTGCATCACAGCGGTTGGCGAGCCGTGCAGGCCCAGCTTATGTTCCAGCGACACCACGTTCAGACTGTTGCGCTGGCCCAGCGCGCCATCGGGTCCGGGGACAAACTTTGGCACCATGAACAGGCTGATGCCTTTGGTGCCGTCGGTCCCATCCGGCAGACGGGCCAGCACCAGATGGCAGACGTTGGCCGAGAAATCATTGTCGGCCCACGTGATGTAGATCTTCTGCCCGGTGATCGCATAGCGCCCGTCGCCCAAGGGCTCGGCCTTGGTGCGCAGCGCGCCCACGTCCGAACCGGCCTGCGGCTCGGTCAGGTTCATCGTGCCGCACCATTCCCCCGAGATCAGTTTGGGCAGGAAAATCGCCTTGAGCGCGTCACTGGCGTGGTGCTCCAACGCCTCAATCTGGCCTTGGCTCATCAGCGGGTTCAACTGCAGCGCCAGACAGGCCGACCCCATCATGTCATTCACGCAAGAGGCCACCGTCATCGGCAGACCCATTCCGCCATGCTCGGGCGCGGCTGACATGCCGATCCAGCCGCCGTCGGCAATGGCCCGGTAGCCTTCCGCAAAACCCGGAGACGTGCGCACCACCCCGTTTTCCAGCCGCGCGGGGTTCTTGTCGCCCGCACGGTTCAGCGGCGCGAGGGTTTCTTCGCACAGCTTGCCCGCCTCAGACAGGATCGCCTCAACCGTCTCGGCGGTGGCGTCCGCAAACAGCGGCGTCGCGGCAACTCGGTCATATCCGACGACCTTGCTCAGCAAAAAGCCAAAGTCGGTCAAAGGCGCACGGTAGGGCATCAATAACTCCGGTCAAAAAAGGTCGGTCGTCCCGCCTTGGCAACAGCGGCGTGTAACGATATTGGCATTGCAATGGTTAGCTGAGGAAAACGTCGCATCAAGTTCGACGCAGCGTCACGTACCTCATCCATCGCTTTGGCTCAACGCCGCCCTTAATCCGGATCGCTTGCCTGATGTCCTCGCCCCCCGTGATCACCGAAACGCTTGCCGATGACGCCGCGGGTCTGGCCCGCGCGGTGGATCTGTTGCGGCACGGCGCTTTGGTGGCTTTCCCGACAGAGACGGTCTACGGGCTTGGCGGCGATGCCCGCGACGGCAAAGCGGTTGCGGGGATATTTGCGGCCAAGGCGCGGCCCAGCTTTAATCCCTTGATCGTACATGTGCCGGATCTGGAAACGGCGCGCCGCTATGCCCGGTTCGATGCCCGCGCCGAAAGGGTGGCTGCCGCCTTCTGGCCCGGACCGTTGACGCTGGTGCTGCCGCTGCTGCCCGGGGCTGGCCTGTCGCCGCTGGTCAGCGCCGGGCTGGACAGTGTCGCCATCCGGGTGCCAGCGCATCCGCTTGCCCGCCGATTGCTGCTGGCGTTCGACGGGCCGCTTGCGGCCCCTTCGGCCAACCCATCGGGCCGCATCTCACCGACCCGTGCAGAGCATGTCATGGCCGGTCTGTCGGGCAAGATAGCAGCCGTGCTCGACGGCGGTCCCTGTGCTGTGGGGGTGGAATCGACGATTTTGGGCCTGACCAGCGCGCCCAGCCTGCTGCGCCCCGGTGGCGTTTCGGTTGAGGACTTGCAGGCCCTGCTTGGCCCCCTTGCCCATCCCCAGATCGACCCCCACCAACCGACCGCCCCCGGCCAACTGGCAAGCCACTACGCCCCCGCCGCAAAAGTGCGCTTGAATGCCGCGCAACCGCGTGGGGGCGAAACCTTCCTTGGCTTTGGGCCGGATTGCCCGGCGGGCGGGCTGAACCTGTCGCGCGCGGGGGATTTGATTGAGGCCGCCGCCAACCTCTTTCACTACCTGCGGCTTGCGGATGCGGCGGCCGGGCCCACGGGGCAGATCGCAATTGCGGCCATTCCCGACACGGGCCTTGGCCGTGCGATCAATGACCGCTTGCAGCGCGCAGCCGCCCCGCGCCCCTAGGGCCGTCGCGGCCTGCTTGGGTCAGATGACCGTAACGCTGGCAGGCGCAAGCCCGTCAATCTCCACAACACAAGTCTCGCCACGCCGGATCGGGCCAACCCCGGCGGGCGTACCGGTAAAGATCAGATCCCCGGCGGCCAGATCAACCAGCCCGGCCAAGTGCTGCAAAATCCCCGCAACAGGCCAGATCATGTCGGACAAAAGCGCGTCCTGCGTCACCCGGCCTGCGACGTGGCACGTGATCTTGCCCTCTGGCGCGCCAAAGGCAGCAGGGCGCAGCGCCCCCACCACGGCAGACCGGTCAAAGCCCTTGGCCATATCCCATGGCCGCCGCGCCGCTTTGGCCTCGGCTTGCAGGTCGCGGCGGGTCAGGTCATTGCCGGCACCATAACCCCAGATCGCGGCGATTGCCTCTGCCTCGGTGGCAAAGGGCCCGCCATGCGCCAGCGCCACAACCAGCTCTGCCTCATGATGCAGATCGTGCGTCGCGGTGGGGTAGGGGATCTGCGCGCCGCTGTCGATCACGGCGTCGGCGGGCTTGGTAAAGAAAAACGGCGCCTCAACCTCTGGGTTCCCGCCCATTTCGCGGCTGTGTTCGGCGTAGTTGCGCCCGACGCAAAAGATACGGCGCACCGGAAAGCGGGCCGTCTGGCCTTGCACCGCGACCGAAGCGGTGGGCGGGGCGGGGATCACAAAGTTCATGGCGGCTCCTTTGGGCGCGCAGGGGAACCCCTGCTATTGGCCCAAAGTGAAACAAGGAATGGCGCGGGCCTGCAAGCGCATACAAGCGACTTCGGCCTCTTCCTGCGTCAGCCCAAGAAAATTCGCGTCATACCCACGGCTGCCTTTGACAACCTTCCGCAGCGAGGTTCCCAGCACAGAACTTTCGGCAAGCTGGGTTTTGGTCAGGATGCTGGCTGCCTCGCTTTGGCTGTTGTAGCGGCCAACGGTGATCCCATAATGCCGCCCGCCAGAGGTCGAAATGCGGGTGACGATCTCGCCCTCTTCTTCCACGGCTTCGGGCTCAACGCTTGCAACCTCGTCATAGATCGGCGCTTTGCGCTTGGGCGGGCGCGGTGTCATGGCGACCAGCGCCACCGGGCGGGTGCCAGGAGAGGCCGCAGTGACCTTCAACTCTGGCGCCGGCATCTCTTCCAGCGCGGCAATTTCCAGATCCGCCGGGGCAGCCTCGGGGGCGAGCACGGCAGACAGAGTTTCCACATCCGTGGCCCCCTCCAGCGTCGCAACCTGCGCCTCCAGCGTGCCATCGGGGGCAGGGGGGGCCTCGGTTCCGGTCACCGCCTCGGCCAGCGCGCCTTCGATGCCCGATTGCATCGCGGCGACCGCTACGGCGGCCTCTTCGTGGCTGGGGCGGACCAACGGGCGAGGCGATTTGGCGACGGCCATGACCATCCGGATGGTCTTGCCGGCGCCGTCTTCCACCTCGGGCAGCGCCTCATCCGTGTCATCGGGCGCGGCCGAGGCGATTAACTCATCATCGGCATTAAAGGCCGGGCGTTGCGGCGGTTGCGCCGCGACCCCGCCCTTGGCCTTGGAAAACCCAAGATCCAGCAGCTTTGAAACCTTCGCGTTGCGGTCTGCCGTGGATTTGCCGCCGAAGACCGTCGCGATAATCCGCACGCCGTCGCGCTCTGCCGAGGCGGTTAGGTTAAAGCCAGCGGGTTCGGTGTAGCCGGTCTTGATCCCGTCCGCGCCCTTGTAGGCGTCCAGAAAGCGGCGGTTCGTGTTGGCCACGGTCGCCATGCCCGCATCCGTCGAGCGGCGCGAGAAGATGTTGTAATACTGCGGAAAGTCGTAAAACAAATGCCGCCCAAGGATCGACATGTCATGCGCGGTCGACAAATGACCCTTGGCCGTCAGGCCGTTGGCATTCTTGAAGGTGGTGTTCTTCATGCCCAGCGCTTTGGCGGTGCGGGTCATGCGGGCACCGAACTTTTCGGGGTTGCCGGCGATATGGTCCCCAATCGCTGCCGCCGCGTCATTGGCCGATTTGACGGCCGCCGCGCGGATCAGATAGCGCAACTGGATCTTCTGCCCTGCCTTCAGGCCAAGCCGTGAGGGCGGCTCGGACGCCGCATTCTTGGAAACGGTGATCATGGTGTCCAGCGACAGCCGCCCGCGCTCAATTTCCTCAAAGGCGATGTAAAGCGTCATCATCTTGGTCAAAGAGGCCGGGTGCAACCGGGTGTCGGCGTTTTCAGAGAACAGCGTCTCGCCCGTGCGCGCATCCATCACATAAGCCGCGTAGGGCGCGGCGCGTGATTCCTGCGGTCCTGTGCAAGCCGCAATGGTGACCATTGCTGCCAAAAACAGGAAATTGCGGACATAATGCCCCAAATAGGATGCCTTGATCCTGCCCATCGCCTCTGCCTTCCCACCCCTCATTTGATCGGGGGCTTTTATCTGCTTGCGAGAAAGCTAGCACAGCATAGGAATTCGGAAAACCCCTTAGTTTCTAGGGGGTTGCATTTGATCTCTGATGTGGCCTTGCTGCTGTAATTGCGGGGATGCCACTAGGGGTTGTGGGTGCTTGTGAGTGTGCCCACTAGATCAGCCAACCCCGACAGGTCTGGCAAGCTGTGAAAACGGGCCGCATCCTCGGGCGGGTCGGCGGCCTCCAGCGCCCATGTCACGCCATGCGGCACATGAACGCCCCATCCCCCCGCCGCCAAAACCGGCAAAACATCGGACTTAAGCGAGTTGCCGACCATCATCGCCTGATCGGCCCCGGTGCCGTGGCGGGCAAAGATCTTGCGATAGACCGGGGCGGATTTGTCCGACACGATTTCCACCGCATCAAACAGATCGCCAAGGCCGGAATGGGCCAGCTTGCGTTCCTGGTCCAGCAGATCGCCCTTGGTGATCAGCAAAACGCGGTAATCCTTGGCAAGGGCGGTCACGGCCGTGCGGGCGTGGGGCAGCAGCTCAATCGGGTGCTCCAGCATCTCGCGCCCGGCGGCCAGAATGTCGCCCAGTATCCGGGCGGGCACACGGGCGTCGGTCACCTCGATCGCGGTCTCTATCATCGACAGGGTGAAGCCCTTCACGCCGAAACCGTAATGGCCAAGATTGCGCCGCTCTGCCGCCAGCAGCCGGTCGTGCAAACGCTCGGCATCGGCATAATGGGCCAAGGCGTCAACGAACCGCTCTTGGGTCAGCCGGAAGAAGCTTTCGTTCTGCCAAAGCGTGTCATCGGCGTCGAATCCTATGGTTGTCAGCATGCTTGCCCCCTGCCGCGCAGCTTCACGGTGATGGGGGTCTTTTCGCAAGCCAGAAAAGCGCTATATTCAACAGGTGACAAAAAATACCGAATCCCCCGCACCCTGTGCCGTGCATTGTCTTTGCGGAGCCCGCCGTTGACCGTGACCTTTGCTGCTCAGTCTGACTTTACGATGTCTGACGCGCCCAACGGGCCGGGCAACGACAGCTCGGTATTGACCAAAACCAAGACCCGCACCCAGCGCCCACCCCTGTATAAGGTGATGTTGCTGAACGATGATTACACGCCGATGGAATTCGTCGTGCATATTCTGGAGCGGTTCTTTGGCCTCAATCATGCGCAAGCGTTTGACATCATGCTGACGGTCCACAAAAAGGGGCTGGCGGTCGTGGGCGTGTTTTCTGCGGAAATCGCCGAAACCAAGGTCGCGCAGGTGATGGATTTTGCACGCCGCCACCAGCATCCGCTCCAATGCACGATGGAAAAGGAATAGGCGCAAGCCGCTCCCATGCGATCTTCCCGATTAGAAATGGCGCTGCAAAGCGGCGCGTTGGTATTGCCTCCTCAGGGCGATGTGGTGGTTCTGCGTCCGGTGGTGGGCGATGATCTGTCCAGCATCGACAAGACCCGCGTGGTGGTGAAGACGGGGTTCCGTCCGGATCATGATTACTTCGTCCGGCAAGGCTATCGGACAGAACCGGCGGGGCAGGCGGCGGCGGTGATCGTCTGCCTGCCGCGTGCCAAGGCCGCCGCACGTGAGATGCTGGCCGAGGCCGCCCATATGCTGGCACCGGGTGGCGTTCTGGCGCTGGACGGGCAAAAAACCGATGGCATCGACGCAGTGTTGAAAGATTGCCGCGCGGCGGGGGCCGAACCGGGCGAGAGCCTGTCCAAGGCCCACGGCAAGTTTGCCGTGCTGGCCCAACCTGCGGCCCTTGCGTCGTGGCGCCAAGGGCTGACCACGGTTGAGGGCGGATTTCTGACCGCGCCGGGTGTGTTTTCCGCCGATGGGCCGGACCGCGGCTCGGCTCTTTTGGCGCAAGCACTTCCCGCCAAACTGGGCGCGCGGGTGGCCGATCTGGGGGCGGGCTGGGGCTATCTGGCCCGCGCCATTCTGGAGCGACCCGGTGTGCAGGAACTGGATCTGGTTGAAGCCGAAGCCGAGGCCCTGGCCTGCGCGCGGCTGAACATCACCGATCCCCGGGCCAAGTTTCACTGGGCCGATGCCACGGCGTTCAAGCCTGCGCGCCTGTGGGATACCGTCGTCACAAACCCGCCCTTTCACACCAGCCGCGCCGCAGATCCGGGCCTTGGGGCTGCCTTCCTGCAAGCGGCCTGTCGGGGTCTTTTGCCCGGTGGACAGCTCTTGCTGGTCGCCAATCGGCATCTGCCCTATGATCGCACTTTGACCCCGCTGTTCCGCGAGGTTGAAGAGATCGGCGGCGATGCGGCATTCCGGGTGACCCGGGCTGCCTATCCGATCCGCCTACGCTAGGTCGCGGGCCAAAAAGGGAAGCTCTTTATGACTTTTTCCATTTCGGGAAAAACCGCGATTGTGACAGGTGCGGCCAACGGCATCGGTCTTGCCATTGCGCGCCACTTTCTGGACCGGGGCGCCAACGTGATGTTCGCGGATATGGACGAAGCGCGTCTGGCGGCCGAAGTCGGCGATGAGGCCAAGACAGAAGGCCCGGTGCGGATGTTCGCGGGCGATCTGCGCGAAAAGCTGACCATCGCCAATTTGCTATCCGCAACCATCGACGCCTTTGACCGGGTGGATATCCTCGTCAACGCCTCGCGCATGGTGAAACACTCTGAGTCGCTGAAACTGGGCGAAGACGCGGTCGAAGAGATGTTGCAGCAGAACCTTTTCACCGCGCTGCGCGTCAGTCAGGTCGTGGCCAAGCGCATGATTGCACAGGCCGAAAAAGACGCCGACGCAGATCGCGACACGCCTTTGCAGGCGGGCACGATCATCAACCTGTCCTCGATCGCGGCGCACCGCACGCAAAGCTGCCTGATGGGCTATTCCATCGCCTGCGCGGCACTGGATCAGATGACACGCTCGCTTGCGGTGGCTTTGGCACCAAAGGGTATCAGGGTGAACGCCATCGCGCTGGGCTCCGTTCTAAGCGCAAGCTTGCAAGCGACGCTGAAGGAAAACCCCGACTGGCGCGATGAGATATTGGCGCGCACGCCCTTGGGCCGCATCGCGCCCTCGTCCGAAGTGGTGGAAACGGCGCAGTTTCTCGCCTCAGACGCGTCCAGCTTTATGACCGGGCAGGTTTTGCCGGTGGATGGTGGTCGCACCTTGGTCGACGCCGTCTCGGCGCCGGGGCACTAGGCCGTCACACGGCCGTCATTCGGGGAATTTTGCCCGACATTCTGCGATCAGCGTTTGCGCCGATTTCGCCAAAGCGGCGCGTTTGGCCTGCATCGCGTCCAGATTCTGCGCCTCGGCCTTCAGGTCGATGGCGGCGGGGCGGCGCACGGTCTGGGCGTAATCCTCAAGGCAAAGCTGCGGCTTCGGCGCCTCGCCCTCTTTGCCGGGACGCAGGCCGCACTGCACCCAGCGCGGGGTTGAAATGGTCACGTTTTCATAGCCATAGCCGCGCTCAAGGTTGGCTTGGCTTTCGGCGATAAGCCGGTCAAGCACCCGAATGTCGCGGGTGCCTGCGGCGATGCACTGCTCTTGCGGCGTGCCACATGCGGTCAACAAGGCAAGGGCAATCAGCAAGCGGCGGGGCATGGCGTGTTCCTAGTCTACTCTTTCGGCAGCATAGCGCGATCCCGTGGCACAAACTACAGCCCGGTGCAGGAAATCTGTCGCGTTGGCAGCGCCCGCCCGGAATGGTAATCGGACGAAAGACAATCGGTGGAGGCACGGCCATGCAAACGGATTTCACAGAGGAAAAGGCAAAGGCGGCGGCGTGGTTCCGTTTGTTGCGCGACCAGATTGTCGCAGCATTTGAAGGGCTTGAGACGCGCCACGGTGGCCCCGATGCAGGCCGCTTTGAGGTGACGCCAACCACCCGCCCCGATGGCGGCGGCGGGTTGATGAGTGTCATGCGCGGCGGGCGGGTGTTTGAAAAGGTGGGCGTCAACGTGTCCGAAGTGCATGGCACCTTGGGTGAGAAGGCGCAAAAGGCGATGGCCGCGCGCGGTGTGCCGGGAATGGACAGCGATCCGCGGTTCTGGGCCAGTGGCATCTCGCTCGTCGCCCATATGGTGAACCCGCATTGCCCCGCGGTTCACATGAACACCCGGATGTTCTGGACACCGGGGGCGTGGTGGTTCGGCGGCGGTGCCGATCTGAACCCCTGCATCGCCTATGAGCCGGATACCAACCATTTCCACGGCCAGTTGCAAGGCGCCTGCGAGGCGCATGATCCGGCCTATTACCCGCGCTTCAAGGCCTGGGCGGATGAGTATTTCTTTATCCCACACCGGGGCTGCGCGCGCGGGGTGGGCGGGGTTTTCTATGATGATCTGAACACCGGGGATTGGTCGGCGGACTTTGCCTTTACCCAAGACATCGGTCGCGCCTTCCTGCCCGCTTTCCTGCCCGTCACCGAGCGGCGCTTTGCCACCGCGTGGAGCGAAGAGGACCGCGAGACACAGTTGCGCCATCGCGGGCTTTATGCGGAATACAACCTCGTCTATGACCGGGGAACCAAGTTCGGTCTGGAGACAGGACACGACGCCAATGCGGTGTTGATGAGCCTGCCTCCGATTGCAAAGTGGTACTGATAACCGGCGGTTGCGCGGGTGGAATGGGCGAACGCTCCGCGGGGAGTATTTTTGCCAAGATGAAAAGGCGGGCAGGACCATGGCGGACATCGTGATCAAGGCGGCCTATGGCTCTGTCGTGGAGGATGAAGGGCAGATCTTTGTCGGCTTTGCCGAGGGCGAAGAGGAAGACGAGGCCTATGTGCTGTTCCGCCAGCCAGAGGGCGGTGGCCCGGTCTGGTTTGAGGTGAGCGACGAAGCCTTTGGGGCCGAGGACGCGCTGGAGGCCGTGGTGGCAGGGCCGGGCGGTCTGGAGATCACGCTTAAGCCGGAACGGGCGGCCAAGTTCGGCTGGGCCAGATCGGTTTCGGTGGAAGTGGGGGAGGCATGCGAGGGGCGCGAGGAGGCCTATGCCGCCCTCGCCGAGATGCTGGGGACGGTCTGGCGTTTGGCGGAGTAAGCCGCCCGCGCTAGCTTTGGGTGCGCAGCAAAAGCCCCACGCCCAGCACGATCAGCCCCATGCCGGCCATCTGACGGCGGCTGATCTTTTGCCCGAAGACAAAGCGCGCGACCGCTTGCGCCATCAGTACTTCAACCAAGGCGAGGGTGCGCACGTTGGCCGCCGAGGTCAGCGAGAAGCCGATGAACCAGAACTGCGAGGCGAAGGCCCCCAGAAACCCCGCGCCGATAGAGCCACGCCACGCCGCAAACGAGGCTTTCAGTGCTGCGCGGTTGAATGCCAGCAGCCAGACCAGCAGGATCGCGGTTTGCAGGGTCAGGCTGAGGGCCAGGGTGGAACTGGCGCGGATCAGAAAGCCGCCGCTGTCCAGCGCAAGGATGCCGCCCCGAAACCCGATGGCCGAGGCCCCGAAAAGCCCGCCGGCCGCCAGACCCATCAGCGCCGGGCCCCCTTGCCGCCAAAGTGCGGGGCCCGCGCCGGGCCGCAGGCTCATCACCACCACCCCTGCCGTTGCCAAGGCAATCGCGGCCAGCGCGGGCAGGCTGAGCGGGTCGCCGAGCACCAGCGCTGCGGCAAGGGCCACCAGCACGGGTTCGGTTTTAAGCCAGGCCGTGGTGACCGCGAAAGAGCGCGATTTCATCGTGGACAACATCAGCGCTGTCGCCGCGATCTGCGCGACCGCGCCGATTGTGGTGAACCCTAACCCCTGCCATCCGGGGCGCGGGATGCTTTCCCCGGTGACCGCCGTGGCCAGCGCCAGAAACAGCAGCGCGAACGGAAGGCCGAACAGGAACCGCACCTGCGTTGCCCCAAGCAGGCCGATGCGCGTGGTCAGGCTGGCCTGGGCCGCGTTGCGCGCGGTTTGGGCAGCGGCACCGATCAGCGTGGCGAGGATCCAGAGGCTTCCCATCCGGTCAGGCGTGCCGGATCAGTTTGCCAAGCCGCTTGATCCCCTCATCAATCGCCGTCTCATCCGCGCAGGAAAATGACAGCCGCAACGTGTTGCCGTTGGAGCCATCCGCGAAAAATGCGCGACCGGGGACAAAAGCCACCCGCTCGGTCTGCAGCGATTGCGCCAGCAGGTCGGCGGCGTCGATATGGGGCGGCAATGTCAGCCAGACGAACATCCCGCCTTCGGGCTTGGTCCACTGCACCGTGTCCGGCATTTCCCGTGCCAGAGCGGCCAGCATATGGTCGCGCCGCGCGCCGTAAGTGGCACGCAGTTTGGCGACATGCGCGTCAAACCCGCCGCGGGCCACGGTATCGGTCACCATCTGGTTCAGCGTGGCGGTATGCAGGTCGGCGGCCTGTTTCATCAACACCAGCCGGGAAATCACCGCATGCCCGGCGCAGACCCAGCCCAGCCGCAACCCGGGTGCCAGCGATTTGGAAAACGATCCGCAGTAAAGGGTGCGGCAATGCTCTATGCTGCCCTTGCGGGCGATTTCCAGTGCAAGGATCGGCGGGATCGGTTCTCCGTCGTAGCGCAAGGTCTGGTAGGCCGCATCTTCCACCACGGCGATGTCCATTTCATCGGCCAGATCCAGCACCGCGTTGCGGGCGGCAAGGTCCAGCGTCTCGCCCGTGGGGTTGGCAAAATCGACCGACAGGTAGGCGAATTTCACGCGGCCCCCGGCGGCCTCGGCCTGTGCGGCGAAGCTGGCGGCGGGGCGGTTGCCCTTGGGGTCCAGCCGGTCATAGCTTGGCTCATAGGCGTTGAACGCGCCAAGCGCGCCGAGGTAGGTCGGCCAGCCCAGCAGCACGGTATCCTTTGGGGAAATCATCAGCTTCCCAAGGTAATCCAGCGCCTGTTGCGAGCCAGAGGTGATCAGGATGTTGTCGGCATCGCAAGGAATGCCAATCTGCCCCATCTGCATCGCGATCCACTCGCGCAGCGGCCGGTAGCCTTCGGAGACCGAGTATTGCAGCGATGCCCCGGCCTTTGGTCCCGCCAGCGTTTCCGAAAACGCGGCCTGAAACGCGGCTGTGGGGAAAAGCGCAGGATCGGGGATGCCGCCCGCAAATGAGATAATGTCGGGCTGATCCAGCAGCTTCAGCAATTCCCGGATTTCCGAGGCTTTCATCCGCGCGTTGCGCGTGGCCAGCACCTGCGTCCAATCCACCCGTCGTCTCCCCGCTTTGGTTTGGTGGGGAAACTGGCGGGCGGCTGAGACTAAGTCAATGGCTGTGACCTAAATTGATCGGCCGCACCCGGATCGCATGGGTTTATGCCGAGCGCACCGTCTCGATCATCAGGGCCACGTTGTCGGGGTTGGCATCGGGGGTGATGCCGTGGCCAAGGTTGAAGATGTGCGGACCCTTGCGGAACGCGTTCACCACATGGCGGGTTTCGCGGATCAGGTCGTCGCCCCCGGTGACCATATGCCGGGGGGCAAGGTTGCCCTGCACGCAGCCGCTGGTCTGGACATGGCTTGCCGCCCACTCCGGGGTGACCGAATTGTCGATGGCCACGCAATCGGCCCCGGTCGCGGCCGCAAAGCCGATATAGCCATTTCCCGCCTCACGCGGGAAGGCGATCACGGGCAGGCCGGGATGGCGGGCCTTCAGGGCCGCGATGATCCGCGCGGTGGGTTTCACCGCAAATTCGGTAAAGTCGGCACCGCTAAGCGATCCTGCCCAGCTGTCAAACAGCTTGACCACCTCTGCCCCCGCGGTGACCTGCGCCGAAAGATAGTCGATGGTGGCCTCGGTGATCAGATCGATCAGGGCACTGAACGTGGCGCGATCTGCGGCTTTAAGCGCATGGGCCGGGCCCTGGTCCTTGGTGCCGCGCCCGGCGATCATATAGGTGGCCACCGTCCACGGCGCCCCGGCAAATCCGATCAGCGTTGTTTGCGCGGGCAACTCGCGCGACAAGAGGCGCACGGTTTCATAGATCGGCGCCAAGGTGTCGTGGATCGCCTCGCGCGGTTTCAGCGCCGCAAGCTCTGCGGGCGTGGTCACCGTGGACAACCGCGGACCTTCGCCCGTTTCAAACCACAACTTCGCGCCCAGCGCTTGGGGCAGCAGCAAGATATCGGCAAAGAGAATGGCGGCATCAAAGCCAAAGCGCCGGATCGGCTGCAGCGTCACCTCTGCGGCCAACTCGGGGTTATAGCAGAGCGACAGAAAGTCCCCGGCCTGCGCCCGCGTCGCGCGATATTCCGGCAGATAGCGCCCCGCCTGCCGCATCATCCAGATGGGGGGGGTCGGCAGCGTTTCACCGCCAAGGGCGCGCAGGATCAGTTTGGTCATGGATAGCTCCGCTGTCTGTTGCCCCTGACTTGCCGGGCGGGGCGGCGAAGTCAAGCGTGGCAGGTTGTCCCGCAGGCAGGGCGGGCGGGTGCAGCTGCCCGCTATGGCCTTGAGTTTTAACGGCAAAACGGAATCCTCGGGAAAATTGTTCTTTGGGGTCTTTGTCATGGCCGACGTCCCCGAGGCCTGCATCCCGCTTGGCCTGCCGTTGTGGGGCCAGTTGAGCGCATCGCATCAGCGGGAGCGGGGCATCGCACTGCCCGGCCTGCCGCTGGTTGTTTTCCGGATGATCCGGCTTGGCTTTTGGCCGGGTCTGCGCACGGCGGTCAGGCACGCGGCCAAGCCCCTCTCTGCGTGAAGATTTGTCGCGGTTGAATAGCGTCCGGCGGGCGGATAAAGCTTGCCCATGACGCACAATCTTCCCTCCCCCGACGCGCCCCTGAAAATCGGCACCCGTGGCAGCCCGCTTGCCTTGGCGCAGGCCCATGAGACGCGCAGCCGGCTGGCCGCCGCCTTTGCCTTGCCCGAAGCGGCGTTTGCCATCGTGGTGATCAAGGTCACCGGCGACATGATTCAGGACCGCGCCCTGAAAGACATTGGCGGCAAGGGCCTGTTCACGCGAGAGATCGAAGACGCGCTGCTGGACGGCTCCATCGACATCGCGGTGCATTCGATGAAGGACATGCCGGTCCTGCAACCCGCCGGTCTGGTGCTGGATTGCTACCTGCCGCGCGAAGATGTGCGCGATGCGTTCGTCTCGCCCGTGGCCGAGGGCCTGATGGACCTGCCGCAAGGCGCGGTTGTCGGCACCTCATCCTTGCGGCGCCGCGCACAGATCAAGGTGCGCCGCCCCGATCTGCAGGTGGTGGAATTCCGCGGCAACGTGCAGACCCGGATGAAGAAACTGCAAGACGGCGTGGCGGCAGCGACCTTTCTGGCGATGGCCGGGCTGAACCGTCTGGGCATGGCGCAGGCCGCCCGGTCCGCCATCGCGCCCGAGGATATGCTGCCCGCCGTCGCCCAAGGGGCCATCGGGGTCGAACGCCGCACCGCAGATGCGCGCGTGGCCGCCCTGCTGGCCGCGATCCACCACCGCGACACCGGCTTGCGCCTTCAGGCAGAGCGCGCGTTTCTCGAACGGCTGGACGGGTCTTGCCAAACCCCCATCGCGGGCCTTGCGGTGCTGGATGGACCGGCCCTGTGGCTGCGCGGTGAAATCTTGCGCCCCGACGGCGCGGTTGCGATCACCGGGCAACGTCGCGGCAGCGCCCAAGACGGGGCGGCAATGGGCATCGACCTTGCGGCAGAGTTGCTGGGCCGCGCGGGGCCGGGGTTTTTTGACTAAACCCGTGGCGCGCGTTTGTCCGCCACATGCAGCACCACCGCACCGCTCATCGCCGCGATGACCGCAAGCAGCGCGACCAGCCCGTAGCCATACAGGGCCGTGCCCAACACAAAGCACAGCGCGGCCAGCACGTCCCCCGTCAGCCTCTGCAACGCCATCAGGGCCGATCCGGTGCCGGGGCGGCTGGACAACAGGTCTTGCAGATAGGCGATGGGCAGCGTCAGGATCACAGCACCCCCCGCAGCACCGGGCAGCAAAAGCAGCCACAGCAGGGGCGAGCCCGCCAGCAACGGCAGCCCCAGCACATGCACGCAGTAAAGCGCTGTGCCCCCAAGGATCAGCTTGGTGCGCGCAATGCGGTGGCTGATCAACGGAATGGCCAGCATGAAGGGCACCTCCAGCCCCGCCATCAACCCGGCATACAGCGCCACATCCGACGTGCTGCGCCCGACCGCAGGCACCAGCACAAGGCCCAGCAGTGCCAGATAGATGGTCGCCCCACCATTCACCGCCCCCAAGGCCAGCACCCGCAGCGCCAGCGGCCCCTTGGCCAGTTCCGCCAAAGCCGCGCCAAAGCTTAGCCCCGACGGGCGATCCCCCCCCTTGCCGCCGTCTGCCGGCCAGGCACGCCACGTCAGCAGGCTCATCCCGCCCGCCAGCACAAGGCAGGCCGGATAAATCCAAAGGATGGGCGCCCCCGCCGAAAAGGCCAGCGACCAAAGCGGCAGCACCACCACAAACGGCAGCGCAAACAGCGCGCGCACCGTGGACATGATCGCGGTGCGCGCTTCGGGCGGGTGGGCGTTGGCAGCGATACGGGCCTGGGCAAAGATCTGGCCGAACAGCGTCGATGCCAGCGGCATGATCAGCGCATGGGTCAACACAAACGTCTCTACCCTCGGGCCAAAGGTCATCAGCGCCGCGCCCGCAACCGTCAGCGCACAAGATGCCAACGCGATCTTGCGTCGCCCTGCCGTCTGGTCTGCCCGAATCCCGACAAAGACCGAACCCGACACCGACAGCGCCGTCGCAACCACCATAAGCGCCGCATACCCCCGATCTCCAAGCGCAAATTCCTTGACCGCCAGCAGTGAGATATAGGGGCCAAAGGTGCAAACCACCGCGCCGAACAGCACGCTCATCAACGACACCGTGCGCAGATCGCGGTCGGTGGCCAGAAGCCGCCACGCGTTGGACGTCTGGGCCATGGGTCAGCCCTGCTCGGCTGGCACGGCGCGCCGGGTGATGAAACGCGGCTGCGGCAGGCCCCCGCGATCCGCCAGCATCAGGCCCAAACCCCCGCCCAACGCCAGCAGCGTGCCAAGGATCGCCGCGCCCTCATAGCCCCCCAAGGCCAGCCCCGCCATGAACGCACCCGCCGCCAGCACATCGGACACCAGCTTTTGCATCGCGATCAGGGATGAGGCCGCACCCGGCCTGTCCACCATCAGATCCTGATAATACCCGATCGGCAGCGTCAGGATCGCAGCGCCTCCCAACCCGGCAAACAGCGGCAGCAGCCAAAGGGCCGCGCTGTCGGTCAGCACCGGCAGCAGCGCCAGATGGCAGGTATAGATCGCCGCGCCAATGCCGATCAGGGCGGTGCGCCCGATCCGCCCCGCAATGCGCGGCAACAGCAGCATGAACGGAACCTCCCACCCGGCCACCATGCCGACATACAGCGCCACCTCGGCATTGCCCCTCAACGGCGAGGCCGCAAAGATCAGCGGGATCAACACCATATACAACCCACCCGCCGAGGTGATCGCCCCAAGACAACCCAGCCGCAACGCCACCGCCGGATCGGCCAGATCGCGGAACGACTGCCACAGCTTTTGCCCCGTCGGCGCAATCGCCCCCGCATGACCGTCGTCGGCGGGCCAGCGAAACAGCACCAACACCAGCAACCCAAGGCTCATGACAGCCGCCGCGCCATAAACCGCCATCACATCAAATCCCAAGGCAAAAGCCCCGGTCCAGACCAGCAGCATCGCCAGATAGCTGGCCGACAACCCCGCCCGAAGCGTGGCCAGAACGCCGGCCCGGGCGTTGCTGTCGCCCTTTGCCAAAACGCGGGCCATCGAAAAGGCCTGGCCGTAAAGGCTCCATGAGATGGGCAGCAGCAGGCCGTGAAACAGCAGAAACGTCCACGGGCCGGGCAGTGCCAGCATCAACGCCAAACCCAAGGTGGAACACAGCGCCGTGGCAATCGCGATCCGGCGGCGCGCCCCGCTTTGGTCGCCCAACAACCCAAACAGCACCGACGCCGTCACCGACGCCGCCGACGCAATCACCAGCATTGCCGCAAACATAGCTTCGGGCAGGCCGAAATGACCCAAGGCCACCAAGGATTGATAGGGGTAAAGCGCCGCATTATGCGCGCCCAAAAACAGCATCAACCCGGCCAGCATGCGCAAACCGGGCAACGTTCTGACCTGTTGCAGGGCGGTCATCAGCGGGGCGCCTCGGGCACAACCTTGCCGGGGTTCATCCGGTTTTCGGGGTCCAGCGCCTGCTTGATCGCCCGCATCACCGACAAGGCCACCGGATCTTTGCGCCGCGCCATGGTGGGCAGCTTTGACAACCCCACCCCATGCTCGGCCGAGAAAGAGCCGTGCAGCGCCTCAACCTCATCCTCAACCGCCTCCACCACGGCGCTGTGCAAGGCCGGGTCATCGCGCGACGGATAGACGGTAAAGTGGATATTGCCGTCCCCCAGATGGGCCACTGAAAGCGTCTCGGCCCCGGCATCCAAAGCGGGCAGCCGGGCATGGATACGGTCAAAAAACGCCGGGATCGCGTGCAGCGGCAGGGCGATATCGGTGTCGATGGTCGGCTGGCGGGCAATGGTGATCTCGGCGGCCAACTCGCGGCGCTCCCACATGGCGCGCCGCTGCGCCTCGGTCTGGGCGATTTCGGCATCCAGCACCGCGCCCTCGTCGATCATCCCGCCCAACACCTGCTCCAGCAACGTCACCAAAGGGATCGCCCCGCTGTCATCGGGCGTGGCATCGCGGGGGGCTGCGGTCGCCAACTCCACCAGAATCGTCGTCTCATAGCGCTGGCCGCCAAAGGGCAGCCGGACATCCGGGCGTGCCTCGGTCAAACGGCGCATATAGCTGGCGGGCATGTATTCAAACGCCTCGACCATGCCCCCGGTGGCGGCCCGCAATCGGTTCAACAACGCCAGCGCATCCGGCAAAGACCGCGCCGCAAGGGTGGCCGTCGCATAGGCCAAAGGCTGCGGCACCAGCTTCATCACGGCAGCGGTAATCACCCCCAACGTGCCCTCGGCACCGATGAACATCTGCTTCAGGTCGTAGCCCGAGTTGTCCTTGTGCAACTCCGACATCAGGTTCAACACCCGCCCATCGGCCAGCACCACCTCCACCCCCAGACACAGCGCCCGGGTAGAGCCATAGCGCAACACGTTCGACCCGCCCGCATTGGTCGACAAAACCCCGCCGATCATCGCAGACCCACGCGCGCCAAACCACAACGGGAAATACAAACCCTGCTCTGCCGCGGCGTCGTGCAGACGCGACAAGATCACCCCCGCCTCGACAATCGCCGTGCGCGCCTCGACCCGGATGTCGCGAATGCGGTTCAGACGCTCGACCGACAGCATCAAGCCGCCCGTTGTCATCGCGCCCCCCACCAACCCCGTCAGCCCCGAGACCGGAACCACCGCAACCCCATGTCGGGCGGCGATGCGCAAAACCTCTGCCACCTCCGCGGTGTTTGCCGGGCGCGCAACGGCGCAGGGGTCCGAGGTATAATGCGCCGACCAATCCGCGCGGTAGCGTGCAAGGTCGTCGCCCGTCAGGACGTGCTGCGCGCCAAGGGCGGCCGCGAGTTCGGTCAACAAAGGCATGGATCGCTCCGAAGAGAATGCCGACAGATTGCCCACGCCATTTCCAAGCGCAAGGGCGAAACGGCGCCACCGCCCCGCGCGCGCCCTCTCGCCCCATCATCTTGGCAAAAATACTCCGCGAGGGGTGAATGCCCGCAGGGCAGAGGGGGCGGCGACGCCCCCTTTCTGGCTTACTTTGCCACCCGCGCCAAAAGCGCCTGAACCTTGGGCCCCAAAGCCGCCACCGCCAGTTTGACCCCCGCCGCATTCGGATGGATGCCGTCCGCCTGCATCAGGGCCGGGTCCAGCAAGGCCCGTTTCTGGTCGATCAGCGGCAGGAAATAGTTCTCGCTCAGCACCGCGCCATACTCCGCCGCCAACTCCGGATACATCGCGTCAAACGCGCCCTTGAACTCCGGTCCGTAATTGCCCGGCGCGCGTAACGCGACCAGCAACACCGGCAACCCGCGCGCCTTGGCGATGTCCAGTATCCCCGCCAGATTGGCCCGGCTGTTGGCCGGATCGACCCCGCGCAACAGGTCGTTGCCCCCAAGGTTGACGATCACCGCCCCCACCTCGGGCGTCAGCGACCACTCCAGCCGCGAAAGCCCGCCCGCCGTCGTATCCCCCGACACCCCGGCATTAAGCACGACCACCTCTTGCCCCTGCGCGGCCAGCCACGCCTGCATCTGTGGCACAAATCCCTCTTCGGGCGGCAAGCCATAGCCTTGGGTCAGACTGTCGCCCAAGGCCAACACCGTCACCGGGCCGGCCTGTGCCGAAAAACCAGCCAATGCGCCCAAAATCGCCATGCCCCACGCGATCGTGACATTGGCAATTCCTTGCCGCACATTGCGCAATGGGCCTTGGGACGCATATCTGAGGAGTGAACAAAGCAGGTGGAACATGGCGGAACCCGTATTGGATCTGAAAGCGGTCGGACTGACCTTGGCGGGAAATGCCGGACCTGTAGAGATACTTAAAGCGATTTCTCTGACTGTCACGCAAGGGGAAACGGTCGGTCTGGTCGGCCCCTCCGGTTCCGGCAAGTCTTCGCTTCTGATGCTGATGGGGGGCCTTGAACGCGCCACGACAGGGCAGGTCCGGGCCTTGGGTCAGGATCTGGGCACGCTTGACGAAGATGGTCTGGCGCGGTTCCGCCGCGGGCGCATGGGCGTGGTGTTCCAAAGCTTTCACCTGATCCCCACCATGACCGCCTTGGAAAATGTGGCCCTGCCGCTGGAGATTTCCGGCGCCGAAGACGCCTTTGCAAGGGCCGAGGCCGAACTCGTCGCCGTGGGTCTGGGCGCACGCGGCGGCCACTACCCCGCGCAACTGTCGGGGGGCGAGCAACAGCGCGTGGCCCTTGCCCGTGCCGCCGCCCCGCGCCCGTCGATCTTTCTGGCGGATGAACCAACGGGCAACCTCGACAGCGTCAACGGCGCCGCCATCATGGAACTGATCTTTGCCCTGCGCGACCGCCACGGCGCGACGCTGGTGCTGGTCACCCACGCGCCGGAACTGGCCGAACGCTGTGACCGTGTGGTGCGGCTCGTCGATGGACGGATCGCGGCGTGAGGGGTTCGGTATGAGTTTGGCATGGCGGATCGCGCGCCGCGAGTTGCGCGGCGGGTTGCGGGGTTTTGCCGTGTTTCTGGCCTGTCTGTCGATGGGCGTGGCGGCGATCTCTGGCGTCGGCATGGTGCGCTCGGCGATTGAGGCGGGGCTCAGCGCGCAAGGGGCGGCGTTGCTTGGGGGCGACGCCGAAATGGAGTTCACCTACAGGTTCGCCACCGATACCGAAAAGGCGTGGATGGCGGACAAGGCCGACCGGATGTCCGAGATCGTCTCATTCCGCTCAATGGTGGTGACCGATGACGCGCAGGTGCTGACACAGGTCAAGGCGGTCGACGGGGCCTATCCGCTGATCGGCGCGGTGCAACTGGAAACCGGCACACTGCCCACCGCCCTTGCCCGCCAAGACGGGGTGCCGGGCGCGGTTGTGGACAAGCTCTTGGCCGAGCAACTGGGTCTTGCCCCGGGCGATCACTTTACCCTTGGCCTGCAAACCTTCCGCTTGGGGGGCGTCTTGCTGCGCGAACCCGACAGCGCCACCGGCGGCTTTGCCCTTGCCCCCCGTACCATCGTGCTGACCGCCGATCTGGCCCAATCCGGCCTGATCGCGCCCGGCTCGCTTTATGAGACCGCCTACCGGCTGACCCTGCCCCAAAACACCGCGCTGGAACCCCTGCAGACCGAGGCCGAAACCACCTTCCGGGAACAGGGTATGCGCTGGGCCGACAGCCGCCGCGCCGCACCGGGGGTCGAACGGTTTGTCGATCAGATCGGCTCTTTCCTGATCCTTGTCGGGCTGGCGGGTCTGGCCGTGGGCGGCGTGGGGGTCGCGGCGGGGGTGCGGGCCTATCTGGATCGCCGCCTGTCCACCATCGCCACTCTGCGTGTGCTGGGGGCGGACGGTGCGCTGATCTTCCGCGCCTACCTGCTGCAAATCGCGGTGCTGGTGGCTTTGGGTCTGGTGCTTGGGCTGGCATTGGGCATCGGCGTGCCTCTGGCGCTGAAAGGCCCGATTGCGGCAGCCCTTCCCTTTCCGGCCGAGATCGCCTTTTACCCGCGCCCGGCGATTGAGGCTGCGTTCTACGGCATCACCTCGGCGTTTCTCTTTGCCCTCTGGCCCTTGGCGCGCAGCGAAAGCGTGCGGGCGGCAGCACTCTATCGCGGCGGCCTGTCGGGCGGATGGCCTAAAGCGCGGCATCTTGCGATGATGGCGGGGCTTCTGGTCTTGCTGGTTGCAGGGGCTGTCTGGCTATCCGGGGCCATGTGGCTGGCCTTGGGCACGGCGGGCGGGGTCGCGGCGGCGCTGGGCCTGTTGGCCTTGTCCGCCGCGGGGTTGGCGCGACTGGCGCGTCGGGCGGCGCGGGCTGCGGCGCTGCGGGGCCATGTGTCCCTGCGCCTTGCCCTGGCCGCGATCGGCGCCCCCCGTGCCGAGACGGTGCAAGTGGTTCTGGCCCTCGGCTTGGGCCTGTCGGTGCTGGCGGCGGTCGGTCAGATCGACTCCAACATCCGCGCCTCGATCCAGCGGGATCTCCCGGTCAAAGCGCCGGCGTTCTTCTTCGTCGACATCCAGCCCGACCAGATCGACGGGTTCCGCGCAAAACTCGCCGCCAACCCGGCGGTCACCAAGGTGGAATCGGCCCCCATGCTGCGCGGCGTGATCAACCGCATCAACGGCAAGGACGCGCGCGAAGTGGCGGGCGATCATTGGGTGATCCGCGGCGACCGCGGCGTGACCTATTCCGAGGCCCCCCCCGAAGGTGCTGTGGTCACCGCAGGCACATGGTGGCCCAAAGACTATGCCGGGCCGCCGCAAATCTCGTTTGCCGCCCAAGAAGCGGCCGAGATCGGCCTGAAACTGGGCGACCGTCTCAGCGTCACCATTCTCGGCCGCGAGATAGAGGCCGAAATCACCAGCTTCCGCGAGGTTGATTTTTCCAACGCCGGCATGGGCTTTGTGATGACCATGGACCCTGCCGCCCTGTCCGGCGCCCCCCATACCAACATCGCCACAGTCTACGCTGCCCCCGAGGCCGAAGGCGCGATCCTGCGTGAAATGACACGGGCCTATCCCAACATCACCGCCATCGGCATCAAAGCCGCCATCGCGCGGGTGTCCGAGGCACTGACCGCCATCGCACAAGCGGTCACCCTGGCAGCCATGGCAACCTTGGTGACGGGCTTTGTCGTCCTGATCGGTGCCGCCGCCGCGGGTGAGCGTGCCCGGGTTTACGAGGCGGCCGTGCTGAAAGTGCTGGGGGCCTCGCGCGCCTCCATCCTCGCCAGCTTTGCGCTGCGCGCCGCGCTGATGGGGGCCGCTGCAGGCAGCGTTGCGGTGCTGACAGGCGGTGTCGCGGGCTGGGCGGTCATGCGCTTTGTGATGGAGACCCCCTATCACTTTGCCCCGGGCTCTGCCTTGGCCATCGTGGCGGGTGGGGTGGGGGCAGTGTTGCTTGCCAGCCTGATCTTCGTCCTGCGCCCGCTGGCGGCACGGCCTGCGCAGGTCTTGCGGGGGCAGGAATAGCCGCGTGGCACATCATCTTGGCCCAAATACTCCCGCCGGAGGCTCCTGCGGCTAAGCTCGATGCCTCCGGCGGGAGTATTTGGGCCAAGATGAAAAGCCGGGATCAGTCCTGTTGGTCCAGCCAGTCCTGAAAGGCTGCGACGACCGAAGGGTCGCTTTCAACCAGATGGGCGGCGGCGGGATAGGCGCCGGAATGCACCTCGGTGGCAAAGGCGGTCATCGCCTCTGTGCGCAGGGTTTGCAGGCGCGCGCGCTCGGCCGCGAAATCGGCGTAGCGTTTGGCGTGGCGGGGGACGTGGCCTGCCGTCTGGCCCAGCACGTCATCGGTGAACAGATACTGCGCGTGGCCCGCCGTGCCTGCCCCCATCGAGATAAGAAACAGATCGGTGCGATCGGCGATGGCTTTGGTGATCGCATGGGGGACGACCTCAATCTCCACGGCAAAGGCCCCTGCCGCTTCCAGTGCCTTGCACTGATTGTAGACCAGTTGCGCGGTCTCCAGGGTTTTGCCGACGGCCTTGAAGCCGCCTGTCCAGGTGCGTTTGGACGGGATCAGCCCAACATGGCCGCACACTGGCAAGCCGTGATCGGCCATGGCCCGCACCGTCTGCAAGGACCCGGAGCAATAGAACCCGTCTGCCCCCGCCTTGAACAGCGGAAAGGCCCATTTCAGGAAATCGGCGGTGTCACCGATCTCATAGAAATTGTCACCGGGAAACGCGAAGGCCAGCGGTGCCGCATCCCGGAACTGGCGGTCGTAGAGCATGGCGGGCGGCACGGACAGCAGCTCTACCCCCGCACGGGCGGCGGCTTCGGCTTCTTCCAGTGTTTCAACGCGCAGCATCGCGAAGGGGCGCGTGCCGCGCGCGTCGCGCAGATCCTTGACGGTTGGTCGCGCCATCACGGCACCTGCAAGAAGACGCGGTCGCCTTCGACCTTGACCGGGTAGGTCTTGAGATTGACGCAGACCGGTGCGCGTTTCGCCTCGCCGGTGCGGTAGTCAAACTGGCCGTTGTGTTTGGGGCACTCAATGGTGTGTTCCATCACCAGCCCGTCGGACAGGTGGACATCTTCATGCGTGCACTTGCCCGCCGTGGCGTAGAATTGGCCACCCGGCGCATGGTACAGCGCATAGGTGGACCCATCGTGATCAAAGCGGATCAGATCCTCTTCGTCGATGTCAGAGGTGGCGCAGGCATCAATCCATTGGGACATTGGGGGGCCTCATTCAGCGGCGGTTTGGGGATGCGCTTGGCCAAGGGCGGCGCGGTGAAAATCTTCGCGGTAGGGTTTGGCCGTGGCGGGCAGAGAGCGTTTCACAAAGTAGTCCTCATAGGCCAACTGGCGGCGCAGGGCCGGCCACATCTCGGCAAAGGCGGCAGGGATGGACCGGCTGGGCGCGGGCAGATCATGCTTGATCGCCTCATGCAGCCGGGGCAGGGCGTGATAGGGCACCATCGGGAACATGTGATGCTCCACATGGTAGTTCATGTTCCAGTAGATGAAGCGGCTGACCGGGTTCATGTAGACCGTCCGCGAATTCAGCCGGTGGTCGGTGACATTGTCAGCCAACCCGCCATGCTGCAGCAACCCGGTCATGACATGGTGCCACGCGCCGTACAGCCGGGGCAGGCCGATCACCATCAGCGGCAAGACCGAGTGCATCACCAGCGCCAGCCCGATCGTGGCCGCATAGATCGCCGTGGAAATCCGGGCAACGCGGATTATCTTTGGCCATTCGCTTTGCGGGACATAGGTCTGCTCTTCGGGATGCACGCCGACAAAGGCGTTATACAGCATCCGCGGCAGGAAAGCCGCCACGTCGGGCAAGCCGATGAATCCGGCCAGCAACTTGGCAAAGGCCGGGGGCCGCATCACCGCGATTTCCGGATCGCGGCCCACGATATAGGTGTCGGTGTGGTGGCGCGCATGGCTCCACCGCCATGTGGCCGAGTTGCGCATCATCATGAAGCTCGCAATTTCATAGACCACGCTGTTCATCCACGGCGTCTTGAAGGCCGTGCCGTGGCTGCATTCATGCCAGCGGCTGTCCGAGGCCGACCCGTAAAGCACCCCATAGCCCAGCCAGAACGGCACCGACCACCAGCTGGGCCAAAGCGCAATGCCCGCCCCGGCCAGCAGGATCATCGCCCCATAAAGCACCACAGTGTCGCGGATCGCCGGATGGTCGGACCGTTGCATCAGCGCCTTCATCTCTTTGCGCGGCACCTCCGTGTGGTACCACTCTGCGGCGGCCAACCCGGTCGCCACCGCCCGCGCCCCGTCCGGGCCGAGCAGGCTGTAATCACGCTTTGCCATTCTGTCCTCCGCCTGACCCATCGGAAAAGTTCCGCGGGCTGACAGCCATTTAGAAGATATGTTCTATTTTTTGCAATCGGAGCACTGGCATTCCACGTCATAATTCGTCAGAGTGGGAAAGCCATTTGACGATAAATCATCATACGCTTCTATCCGAAGCATCACGGCACGGGGATTGCGATGAAACGACCGGGAATGACCGCTTTGGCCCGCGAGGCGGGGGTTTCGGTGTCCACCGTGGACCGGGTGCTGAACAGCCGCGAAACCGTGCGCGGCGAGACGGCCACCCGCATTGCCGAGGCGGCGGCGCGAATCGGGCATCCGGCGGCGGCGCGTCTGGCGGGGGCGGCCCCGGATTTGCCGGTCCTGCGCTTTGGCGTCGTGCTGCACAAGCAAGGCCAGGATTTCTACAAGGCGTTTGCCGAGGCGCTGCATCTGGCCGTCGCGCAGGCGCAAGGCGTGCGCGGGCGGCTGGTGCTGGAGTTTTCCGCCTCGCAGGCGCCGGGGGATATGGCGGGGCATCTGCGCGCAATGGCCGGGCGCTGCGACGTTCTGGCGGCGACGGCGGTCAACCATCCCGAGGTGACAGCCGCCGTCGAGGACCTGACCGCACAGGGCATTTCGGTGTTCTCGCTTTTGTCTGATTTCGGGCAAGGGGTGCGGGCCGGCTATCTGGGGCTGAACAATCTGAAGGTAGGACGCACCGCGGGCTGGGTAATCGGGCAGGCGGCGCGCGAACCGGGGGTGGTGGCGATCTTTGTCGGCGGCCATCGCTGGCACGGGCACGAACTGCGCGAGACGGGCTTTCGCAGCTACCTGCGCGAATGCGCGCCGCATCTGACCGTGCTGGACCCTTTGGTCAATCTGGAAACGCGGCAACTGACCTATGAGACCACGCTGGGGCTTTTGGCGCGGCAAAAGGCGCTGCGGGGGATCTATGTGGCGGGCGGCGGGATGGAAGGGGCCATTGCCGCCCTGCGTGAGGCCCGCCCGCAAGGCGACCTGGCGGTTGTTGTCTCGGCCCTTACCGCCGATTCGCGCGCGGGGCTGGCCGAGGGGCTGGTGACCTTGGTGACCGATACGCCGTTGGAAAAGCTGTGCAAAGAGCTGGTCTTGGCGATGACTCAGGCCGTCGTGCAAGGCGGCCCTCGCGGGGGGGCGCGTGCCGTCGTCCAGCATTTCCTGCCGCCCGATCTGCACGTGGCCGAGTCGATCTGACGCGGTCCCTGCGGTAAAGTCTGACGAAATTCCATCATTTCTGGCCGGGAATCACAGGCTCGTTTCATCCGCCATAGAATTTTTCCGTTGAGGATGGGAGTAAATGGAATACTAATTCTATAACTGATCGGACGTTCCGAGTCGTCATAGGATGAACCCTCCATGCTGCCCTTTGCCCTGAACCACATGACCGCACCAAACCTCGGATGGGAGGCCTTTCTGGATCTGGCCAAGGATCTGGGCTGCGTGGGGGTTGAGTTTCGCAACGACCTCAAAGGCGATTTGTTTGGCGGGGCGGCTCCGGCATCGGTCAAAGCCGCCGTTGCGGCGCGGGGCCTGCGCTTTCTCGCGCTGGCCGAAGTAAAGATGTTCAACGACTGGTCTGATACCAAAGCCGCCGAGGCCGAGGCACTGATGCAGATCGCCGTGGCGGCGGGTGCCGAAGCGGTCAGCCTGATCCCGCGCAATGACGGCGTGGCAACCAGCAACATCGAAAGCCTTGACGCGGCAGAACTTGCGCTGCGGGAATTGCTGCCGATGCTCAAGGAGCATGGGTTGAAGGCGATGGTGGAACCGCTGGGGTTTGAGGTGTGCAGCCTGCGCTCCAAGGCCGTGCTTGCCGATGCGATTGACGCGGTGGGCGGGCAGGGCACCTACTTTATGGTGCACGACACCTTCCATCACGCGCTTGCGGGCATGGGTCCGATCTTTCCGGACATGACGGGGATCGTCCATGTCTCGGGCGTGACAGCGCCGCTTTACCTGTCGGAAATGCGCGACGGCGACCGGGTGCTGGTCGGACCCGATGACGTGTTGGGCAATGTCGCCCAGATCCGCGCCCTGCGCGCGGGCGGCTACAGCGGCCCGATCAGCTACGAACCCTTCGCCGCCTCGGTTCACGCGCTGCGCGACCCCAAAACCGCGCTGGCGAACTCTATGGAATTCATCGCGGCGGGCCTTGCGGCCTGAACGCGCGAATACCGCCCCGGGAAGGGCGGTCCGGCAGGGAGAGCAGGTGCGCCGGACACCACAGTGGAGGAGAGAAACATGAAAAAGACCATGATCGTCGCAGGCTTTGCGGCTCTGATGGGCACCAGTGCGATGGCCGACGGTATCGGCGTGTCGATGGCACTGTTTGACGACAACTTCCTGACCGTTCTGCGCAACGGTCTGGACGCCAAGGGCAAAGAGCTGGGCGTCACCCTGCAAATCGAAGACGCGCAGAATGACGTGGCCAAGCAGTTGGACCAGATCAACAACTTCATCGCGTCCGGCGTGGATGCGATCATCGTGAACCCGGTCGATACCTCGGCCACCCAAGCGATGTCTGACGCCGCCGCTGCCGCCAACATCCCGCTGGTCTATGTGAACCGCCAGCCGGTGAACGTCGACACGCTGCCCGACAACCAAGCCTTCGTGGCCTCCAACGAGGTCGACTCCGGCACGCTGGAAACCATCGAAGTCTGCGCGCAGCTCAAAGCCGCGGGCAAAGACACCGCCAACGTCTACGTGATGATGGGCGAGCTTTCCAACCAAGCCGCCGTGCAGCGCACCGCCGACATCCATGACGTGATGGCCGCCGGCAAATGCGCCGTCACGCTGAACATCATCGACGAGCAGACCGCGAACTGGTCGCGGGATCAGGCTCAGTCGCTGATGACCAACTGGCTGTCCTCGGGCAACGCCTTTGACGGCGTGATCGCCAACAACGACGAAATGGCCATCGGTGCCATTCAGGCGATGAAAGCGGCCGGGATCGACATGACGACGGTTGTCGTCGGCGGTGTCGATGCCACGCAGGACGCTCTGGTGGCCATGCAGGCCGGCGATCTGGACGTCACCGTGTTTCAGGACGCGGCCGGTCAGGGCGCAGGCGCTTTGGATGCTGCGATCAAGCTGAGCAAGGGCGAGGCTGTCGATCAGAAGGTCTACATCCCGTTCCAATTGGTCACGTCGGCCAACGTGGCGGATTACCTGTCCAAGAACTGATCTGCCGCAAGGTAGGTTATGGGGTGGCGCGCAAGTGCCACCCTTTGCACTTGTCGGGGGAAGGAGAGCCCCCGCCAAAGCGAGGCCAAATCTGGCAGGCAAACACCGGGGGGAGAACCGCAAAGTGGCGCAATCGACACATGGGCTTGGGGGTCTGAAATACGACCCCGCCAAGAAAACCCGCGCTCAGGAATGGAACGTCCTGCTCGCATTGGTGGTCATCATCGTCACCTTCGAGGTGATGGGCCGGCTGTTGGTCGGCGACAGCTTCCTTTTCAACACCCGTGACAATGTCACCGGACTGTTCAATGAACAGCGGCTGCAGATCATCATCCTGCAAGTGTCCATCGTGGGCATCATCGCGCTGGGCGTGACGCAGGTCATCATCATCGGCGGCATCGACCTGTCTTCAGGGTCCATCGTCGGTGCCACGGCGATGATCGCGATGAGTTTTGCACAGGTCGCCCTGGTCAACGGCAACCCCAACCCCAAGGCGATCTTTGGCGACTGGGCGATGGATTTGCCGGTCGTGGTGCCGGTCGTGATTGGCCTGACCTGCGGCCTGATCGCGGGCATGGTGAACGGCCTGCTGATCGCCTACACCAAGATCCCGCCCTTCATCGCCACGCTGGGGATGATGGTTTCGGCGCGCGGCCTGTCGAAATGGTGGTCCAACGGCAACCCGGTGTCCTTTCCGACCGAAAGCTATGCCGCCTTGGGCAAAGGCCTGAACCCCGTGCTGATTTTTGTCGGGCTTGCGGTGCTGTTTCACATCATCATGACCTATACGAAATACGGCAAGCATTGCTACGCCATCGGGTCCAACGAAGATGCCGTGCGGATGTCGGGCATCTCGGTGCCGCACCACAAGGTGCTGGTCTATGCGCTGGCCGGGATGCTGGCGGCGCTGGCGGCGGTGGTGCTGTCGTCCAAGAACCTGACCGCGCAGGCGGGCATGGGCGTGATGTATGAGTTGCAGGCCATCACCATGGCCGTGATCGGCGGCGTGTCGCTGGCGGGGGGGCGCGGCTCTATCGTGGGCACGGTGCTGGGCGCGCTGATCCTTGGGGTCATCACCTCGGGTTTCACCTTCCTCAGGCTGAACGCCTACTATCAGGAAATGACCATGGGCGCGATCATCGTGGGCGCTGTTGTGCTGGATCAATGGCGGCAAAGCCGCAGCCGGGGGAAATGAGATGAGCGATATCATTCTGGAAACCCGCGGCCTGACCAAACGCTACGGCGGCGTGCACGCGCTGGAAGGGGCCGATTTTGTGCTGCGCCGGGGCGAGCATGTGGCGGTCGTGGGCGACAACGGGGCGGGCAAATCGACCTTCGTGCGCCAGATCACTGCGGTCGAGCAACGCTCGGCGGGCGAGATCATCTTTGACGGCGTGTCCACCCAGTTCGCCGGGCCGCTGGAGGCGCGTGAGGCCGGGATTGAGACGGTGTTTCAAACACTTGCGCTGGCCGATGATCTGGACGTGCCGTCGAACCTGTTCCTTGGGCGTGAGTTGTTCAAGTTCAACCTCGGCCCGTTTTCCTGGCTGGACCGCAAGGCGATGCGCGAACGCACGATGGAGGCGCTGAAGACCACGGCGGTGAAAATCCCCAACGTCGACAACCCGATCCGCAACATGTCGGGCGGGCAGCGGCAATGCGTGGCCATCGCGCGGACGGCGGCCTTTGCGTCCAAACTGGTGATCATGGATGAACCGACCGCCGCCCTGGGCGTGCAGGAAACCGCGCAGGTGGAAAACATCATCCGCGGCCTGAAGGAACGCGAAGTGCCGCTGATCCTGATCTCGCACAATCTGCGGCAGGTGTTCGATCTGGTGGACCGGATCGTCGTCTTCCGCCGCGGCCGCATCGTGGCCTCGCTGAACAAGGACGAGACCGACGGCAATGACATCGTCAGCTATATCACCGGGGTCAAAGGCACGGACATGGCCGATGCCTGACCACAAAGACACGGTTGCGGTGATCACCGGGGGCGGTCAGGGGCTGGGCTACGCCATTGCCGAACGCCTGATTGCCGAGGGCTGCACCAGACTGGCCATCGCCGGGCGGCACGTGATGCGCGGCGAAGAGGCGGCGGTGCGCCTGCGCCAGACAGGCGCCGATGTCCGCTTCATCCCCGCCGATCTGGGCAAGACAGATGAGGCGATCCAGATGATCGACCGCGCGGTCAGCCGTTTTGGCCGGGTGACAGCACTTGTCAACGCGGCGGCGGCAACCGACCGCGGCTCGGTTCTCGACACCACACCTGCGGCATGGGACAACCTGATGGCCGTCAACGCCCGTGGTCCGTTCTTTGCCCTGCAACGCTTTGCCCAATGCGCCGTGGCCAACGGTCACGCGGCCAGCGCGGTCAATATCCTGTCGATGGTGGTGCATTGCGGCCAATCTTTCCTTGCGCCTTATTCGGCCAGCAAGGCCGCCTTGGCCAATGTCACCCGCAACGCCGCCCAAGCCCTGCGCGGCCAGCACATCCGGGTGAACGGCGTCAACTGCGGCTGGATGGACACGCCGGGCGAGGACGAGACCCAGCGCAAGTATCACGGTGCCAGCGACGGCTGGCTGGCCGAGGCCGAGGCGCGCCAGCCATTTGGCAGCCTTGTGAAGACTCCGCACGTTGCGGGGCTTGTCTCTTATCTGCTTTCGGGCGATTCCGGCGTGATGACCGGATCGCTGATAGATTTCGATCAGAATGTCGCCGGGGCCTACCCGGAGTAAGGAGCAATGATGACATTGAAATTCGGGCTGCTGGGCGCAGGGCGCATCGGCAAAGTGCATGCAAAGGCGATCAACGCCGACCCGGACGCCGAACTGGTGGCCGTGGCCGACGCGATGGCCCCTGCCGCACAGGCGATTGCCACGCAATACGGCTGTGAGGTCCGCTCCATTGAGGCGATCCTTGCCTCCAAGGACATCGACGCGGTGGTGATCTGCACCCCCACCGACACCCACGCCGACCTGATTGAGGCCTTTGCGAAGGCCGGCAAGGCGATCTTCTGCGAAAAGCCGATTGATCTGAGCCTTGATCGCGTCAAGGCCTGCCTCAAGGTCGTGCGCGACACCAAAGCCGTGCTGATGGTTGGCTTCAACCGCCGCTTTGATCCGCATTTCGTGGCCGTCAAAGGCGAAATCACCAAGGGCACCATTGGCGCTGTGGAAATGGTGACCATCACCTCGCGCGATCCCGGCGCGCCGCCGGTCGATTATATCGCCCGCTCGGGCGGGATTTTCCGCGACATGACGATCCATGATTTCGACATGGCCCGCTTTTTGCTGGGCGAAGAGATCACGGAAGTCTCGGCGATGGCCTCGGTTCTGGTAGACCCGGCGATTGGCAAGGCCGGGGATTACGATTCCGTGCAGGTCATGCTGAAAACCGCCACGGGCAAGCAATGCGTGATCTCCAACTCGCGCCGCGCGACCTATGGCTATGACCAGCGGATCGAAGTGCATGGCGCGGCGGGCGCGGTCTCGGCCGAAAACCAGCGCCCGGTGTCCATCGAGGTGGCGACCGCCAGCGGCTATACCCGCCCGGCGCTGCATGACTTCTTCATGACCCGCTACATCGACGCCTATGCCGCCGAAATCGCCGCTTTCATCAAGGCCGCCTCGGGCAAGGCCACCGCAACGCCCTCGGGCGAAGACGGTCTGGCGGCACTTGCGCTGTCAGAGGCCGCGCTGAAATCCGTGGCCGAAGGCCGCCTTGTCAAGATGACCGAAATCCTCTGACCCAAGGCCACCACGCAAATGAAATCGCGGCGCGTCCCCAAGGGCGCGCCGCGTTGCGTTGCAGCACCGTCGTTTACTTGAACGTGGCGGGCATCACCAGTTTGGGCAACCAAAGGGCGATTTCCGGGAACACGATGATCAGCAGCAAGATCAGCAGCATCGGGATCAGGATAATCACCACATCGCGCATGACCTGCGCGATGTTCATCCCCCCGATAGAGGCCGATATCAGCAGACACAGCCCATAGGGTGGGGTTACCAGACCAAAGGCCAGTGACACGATGCCGATGATCGCAAACACCACCGGGTGAATGTCCGCCGCCGTCGCCACCGGCAGCAACACCGTTCCCAGAATGATGATCGTGGGGATGGCATCGATGAACAGCCCGAAGAACAGGAACAGCGCTGCAATCACCATCGCCGTGCCAAAGCTGCCAAACTCCAGCGACGTCATAAAGGTCACGATCAACCGGGGCACGTTAAAGAACGCCAGCATCCAACCAAAGGCCGATGCCGTCCCGATGGCGAACAGCGAGATCGAGGCAAAGCGCCCAGTGTCGTAAAAGATGTTGAACAGATCGCGCGGCGTCACCGTGCGATAGACGAACATCCCCAGGATCAAGGCATAGCCCGCCGCGATGATCGCACTTTCCGTCGGCGTCACGATGCTGCCCACGATGCCGCCGATAACCAGTACCGGGGTCAGCAGCGCCAGACTGGCTTCGCGCAGGGCCAGCCAGAACTCGGAAAGGGTCGGGCGGCCCGCTGTCGGATAGTCATAAACCTTGGCATAGCCATAGACGGTGGCCATCAGCGCCAGACCGATCAGGATACCCGGAATGGCCCCGGCCAGAAACAGCGCGCCCACCGACACCTGCATCACGCCGCCCCAGACCACCATCAGGATGCTGGGCGGAATGATCACCCCCATCACGGACGAACAGGCCGTGATCGCAATGGCAAAGCGGGTGTCATACCCTTCCTTCACCATCGCCGGGATCAGGATCTTGCCGCAGCCTGCCGCGTCCGCCGTCGAGGATCCGGAAATCCCCGCAAACAGCATCGACACGGCCACGTTCACATGCCCCAATCCTCCGGGCATCCATCCGGTCAACACCCGCGCCAGATTGATCAGCTTGTCGGTAATCTTGCCCGAGTTCATCAGGTTGGCCGCCAGCAGAAAGAACGGCACCGCCAGCAGGATGAACGAATTATAGGATTGGAAAATCCGGTCCAGCACGATGAAGGGCGTCAGGCGCACATCCATCAACACAATCGGCACCGTCGCCAGCCCCAGGGCAAAGGCAACCGGAACCCGGATCAACACCAGCAACAAAAAGCCACCCACCAGAATAGCGCAGGCAAGGCCTGTGGATACGATCATGACATGGCCTTTCGGGTTGCGCGGTAATCGGCGAAAACTTCGCTCAGTCGGTAGAAGGCAAAGACCGCCCAAGCCAGACCGGCCAAGGGCACAGAAATATAGGTGTAGACCTTGTTCATCCCCAACATCACGGAATGCTGCAAAGACCCGATCTGCGCGTATTCAATCCCGTAGATGGCGAACATCACGCCGAATGCGCCGACGGCAACCAGCACAACGCCGCGCTGCAACAGAACCGACAGCGGGCGGGTGGCATCCGCGATCAGGCGCACGTCGAAATGCGTGCCTTCCCAGACAGCAACCATCGACCCGATCATCACGACCCAGACGAAAATGAATGTCGCGAGTTCTTCTGTCCACAAATACACCGGAATTATGCCCGTGTAGCGGGCCACAACCTGCATCGCGACCGGTATCGCGAGACTTGCCATCAAGGTGCCCAGCACAAGCCGCAGGCCCTGACATATCCCCTCAAGTATCCGCCCCATCAAACTCCCCCTCCTGTATGCCGCCACGCCCAGCCTGTCACAAAGCGCACCCCGAACGCAGGTTCGGAATGCGCCTTTGTCATCATGGTTGGCTTATTTTGCGCGAATGGCCTTCAGAAGCTCGGTTGCGCCCAACTCGGCCGCATAGGCATCCTGAACGGGAACCACCATTTCCAGCAACTTGTCGCGTTCCGCGAACTCCACCAGAGTCAGCTGACCGGCATCAGCCATTTCTTTCAGCTTCACGCCGTCTTCGCGCGATTCCAACTCGCGGCCATAGGCCCCGGCCTCGACACCAGCGGCCAGCACAGCGGTCTGCAAGGCTTCGGGCAGCGCGCGAAAAGATTTGCCGCTCATCACGATCGGGCGGACGGTGATCGCGTGACGGGTCAGCGTCAGGAAGGGCGCCACCTCATAGAACTTCAGGTTCTGGATGCTGGCCGCCTCGTTTTCAAAGCCAGAGATGACCCCGGTCTGAATGGCGTTGTAGACCTCGTTATAGGCAATCGCCGAAGGTGCTGCGGTCAGCGCCGAAAAGATCTGTGCCTGAATGGGCGCGCCCATCACCCGCATCTTGAACCCGGCAAGCTCTTGCAGATTGGTGATCGGCTCTTTTGAGATGATGTTACGCACGCCGCCGCCCGTATAGCCGATGACCATGATATCGGCCTTGGCCAGCAATTCATCTTCCAGCGGCTTCAGCACGTCGCTGGACAGCACCGCTTCCCAATGGGCCTGATCGCGGAACAGGAACGGCATGTCCATCAGCGGGATCGACGGCGCAAAGGTCGCCATATTGGACGGCGCCATGATCGTGTAATCAATCGCGACGCCCTGCTGCAGGAAGGTCACGTAATCGGCCTCAACGCCCAATTCGCCGTTCAGACGCAGGTCGAATTCAACGGTGCCGTCATACTTTTCCTTCACCAGCTCGGCAAAGCGCACCATCGTTTTGGTGAAGGCATGGTTTTCATCAAACATGCTCGCCCCGCGCAGGGTCACATCCTGTGCGCTGGCCGCCGAGACGGTGGTGACAAGCGCGGCAACAAGCCCCGCGCCCTTCAGAAATTGCTTAGCGGTTTTCAGTAGCATTGTGGTGTCCTCCCAGAACGATAACATTGCAACGGGCGCAGCCTTGCGCCGATTTTTCAAAAGCCTCGCGGCTGACGGGTGTGGCTGGCCGTTCTTGCGCGGCCGATCCCAGATTCGCTCCGTCTACCTTACAATAAGAAGTCTTCTAGTATACCAGTTTTTTCAACAAAACGAAAACTTCTGCAAAATAGAACAATAACAAGCGGATACGCAGCACCCTCTGCCCCCGGAATACCCCCAGCCGCGCGCAGGCAGGTCACAGATGCCCGCCGCTGCGCTTCCAATCCCCCCGGAACAAGCGGCGATGAAAGGCTGGAAATTTCACCAGTTCCTCCAACAGGAACAACGAAAACACCCATGTCACCGACAAATCAAAAACCATCACCATAAGCGCGGTCAAAGGCACCCGGAAAAGCCACTGCGACCAGACGAAGACATGCATGACATAGACCGTCTCTCCCCCCGCCCGCAGCGTGTTGCCGCAGATCGCATTGGAGCCTTTGGGAAAGGGCAGCACCAGCAAAACGGGCAAAAAGCTCAGCAGTGTCGCGCGGGTTTCGGGGTGCAGATCGCCGTAAAGCCACCCCGAAGACAGGCAAACCGCCAGATACAACAGCGACACCGCCCCGGCGGCCACAAAGCCCGCGCGCCATGCCCCGCTCAGAAACGCGTGCAGCACGGCGGGCGGGCGCTTTTGCCCCAGCAGTTGCGCCACGATGATCCCCGTCGCCTGCGCCCATGACATGCCGATGGTGCCCGCCACCATGATCCACGGTGCAATCAGCGTCATGGCGGCAAAGGCGTTCACTGGCATCATCGCATAGATCAGCTTGCACACACTGGTGGCCAGAACCGCACTGATAAAGGTCGCGGCAATCGGCAGGGCAAAGGCAAGGTGACGGCGCAGCGCTGGCCAGAACCCGCCCCCCAACCACCCCGGCACCGCCAGAAAACGGCGGTAGCGGCGTTGAAAGTACAGCGCCAGAAACCCCATCCGCAGCAAGGCCGCCACCACACTTCCTGCCGCCGCCCCCATCACCCCCATCTGCGGCGCCCCGTAAAGCCCGTAAATCAGCACGATGCTGACCACGACATTCACCGGGAAAGCCAGAATGTAGCTGTAGAACGGCAACCGCGTCTCGCCGCAGGCGTTGAAATGGGTGGACAGCGTCAGCGCGACCGCCTCGGCCAGCGCCACGACCATGAACAGATACAGATAGCCCTTGGCATCCGCCCCGATGGCGGGGGTATGGGCAAAGGCCCCGATCAACCGATCTGCCCCCAGCCACACGCCCACCAGCCCAAGCACCGCCAGCGCCAGATTGATCCCCAACCCGCAGTAAAACCCGGTCTTCAACCCAACCGGGCTTGCCGCGCCATAGGCCTGTGCCAGCCGGATCTGCCCGGCGTTCGAAAACGCCCCCAGAACCCCCAACATCAGGCCGGTCACCGCACTCGCCAGACCCATCGCCGCGATGGCATCCTCTCCCAGCCCGGCCACCAGAAACGCGTCGATCACCACCGTCCCATGCAGCATGATCTCTTTCAGGGTCATCGGCCATGCAAGGGCATAGACGGCCCGGACGGATGGGGGCGCAAGACAGGGTTGGTCAGCGGGCATGGGTTCGGGGCACATCTTTTGGGAGCACATCTATTCAGGGCAGGTCAAAGTCAGGGCAGGGCAGGGCAAAGCCATGCCAAAGCACGGCCTGTGCAGGCAGCAGGCCCGCACCGGTAAAGGATCACACAGCGTTCAGGTCGGTTAAGGTCGCGTCAGCCGGGTTCGGGCTCAAAATAATCGGCGTTGGTCGTGGCGATGGATTCGATCGTTGCATCCAGCCGCGACAGGTGCAGCATCCCCGCCGCCACGGCCGCCTCGCCGTCCCCCTTGGTCACGGCCGCCGCGATCTCTTCGTGATCGTGCAGCAGTTGCGGCATCCGGTCTTCTTTCGACAGGCCCAGCAGGCAAAGCCGATCCACCTTGGCCTTTTCCTGCGAAATCACCTCAAAGGCAAAGTCCGCACCGGCGATCTGGCACAAGGTCTTGTGAAACGCATAGTCGAGCGCGCCGAACTTCTGGTAATTTGTCTCGGCAATCACCGTGCGTTGCTCGGCCAGACTTGCCTCCAACGCCGCTGCCCCGGTCGCCTCACACCGCTTTGCCGCGCGGCGCAACACCTCGGCCTCGACCGCAGCGCGGACAAAGCGGGATTTCTCGATCTCCCGCGATGAAAAGCGCTTCACTTCCGTGGCGCGTTGCGGGCGGATCAGCAGGAAATCAAGGTTCTGCAACCGGCTGAACGCATCCCGCACCGGCTGCCGCGAAACCCCGAACTGCGCGGCAATATCGGCCTCTGATATCTTGTCGCCGGGCATCAGCCGCAATGCACTGATTTCCCCGTAAAGATAATCAAATATCTCATCGACGCTGGTTCTGCGGTCGCGGGCCTGGTTCAACTGCATCGTTCAAGTTCCCTACTGCACCTAGGCTGAATAGCGGTCATTCGAGTCAAATGCCAGTTCTGCGCGCCGCGACGTTCCCCACGCAGACCGGGCGTTGCCCCTCCGTGTCGCTCCGCAGCCCCCCGCGAAAGGCCCGCCCTTGGCACTGGCCAAGGACCCTTCCGGAACGGCGGGCATCACACAGACTTTGGAACGTCTCCTCACCTTCATGCCTTGAACCGGACGTGAGTCGCAACCTCTATTTCATACTAGTATTCCAGATTTAAAACTAGTATACCAGTTCAAACTTCAGCGAATCGTGTGCCAGAGGTCGCAACGACCGAACGCCCCACGACAGCAAAACGTGCCGGACAGCGCGCCAGATCGTGGGCGCGACGTTGGGCAGGGGCAAGCAACGGTTAAGGAGGGGTCGATGGCTGGTGTGCGTCTAGAGGGCATCGTCAAGAAATACGGCGCTTTGCAGGTCGTCCACGGGATCGACCTTGAGGTGCAGGAAAAGGAATTCGTCGTGCTCGTCGGCCCCTCGGGCTGCGGCAAGTCGACGACCCTGCGGATGATCGCCGGGTCTGGAGGAAATCTCGGACGGGGAGCTGACCATCGACGGCCGCCTCGTGAACCGGGTGGCCCCCAAAGGACCGCGATGTCGCGATGGTCTTTCAGAACTACGCGCTTTACCCGCATCTGAACGTGGCCGACAACATCGCCTTTGGCCTGCGTATCCGCAAGGAAAGCAAGGACCATATCGCGGCGGCCGTGGACGAGGTCAGCGGCATCCTTGGCCTGACCCACTACCTTGAACGCCGCCCCGCCGATCTGTCCGGCGGCCAGCGCCAGCGCGTCGCGATGGGCCGCGCCATCGTGCGCCGCCCCAAGGTCTTTCTGTTCGACGAACCGCTGTCCAACCTCGATGCCAAGCTGCGCACCCAGATGCGCGCCGAAATCAAGCGTCTGCACAAGCGGCTTGGCGTGACCTCCATCTACGTCACCCATGATCAGGTCGAGGCGATGACCCTGGCCGACCGCATCGTCGTCATGCACGACGGCCGGATCGAACAGATCGGCACGCCGATGGACCTGTTCCTGAACCCGGCCAATACCTTTGTCGCGGGCTTTCTGGGTGCGCCGCCGATGAACATGGTCAAGGCGCGCATCGCCGAGGGCGAAACCGGTCCGGTGGCGGAATTTGACGGGCAAACGTGTGCGCTGGCCCCGCTTGATGCCCTTGCCGAACAGCGATGGGCAAAGAGGTCATCCTTGGCATCCGGCCCGAATTCGTCACCGTCGCCGACGCCGCCACGCCCGGCCGCGTGGCCGTGACGCTGGACCTGGTCGAAACCCTCGGGTCCGAGGCGCTGCTGCACGCCACGCTTGCGGGCGACGCCCTTTGTGATCCGCACCGAAACCCTTGGCCAGACTGCCGCGCTGAATGCCGTTTCCGGCTTTACCATCGCGCCGCGACCTGATCCGGGTCTTTGATGCCAAGACCGGCGTGGCACTGCCCGGCCAGGTGGTTACGCAATGACCGCGACCCCGCACCACCGGCCGAAGACAGCGCCGCGCCGCGCCGAGCTGACGCCGCCGCACCCGGCGTGCAGCGCATCAGCGACCACCTGCGGCGCGAATGGCAGCTCTATGTCCTGCTGTTGCCCACAATCCTGTGGATGCTGATCTTTCTGTACAAGCCGATGTATGGCCTGCAGATCGCCTTCAAGGATTACAGCATCTTCCGCGGCGTCGCGGGCAGCCCCTGGATCGGGCTGGAGCATTTCGAGACCCTGTTCGGCAATGACCAATTCATCCGGGCGCTGAAAAACACCATCATCATCAGCATGTTACGGCCTCGTCTTCGGCTTTCCCGATGCCGATCCTGCTGGCCTTGATGTTCAACGAAGTCCTGCACCAGACCTTCAAGAAAATCGCCCAGACGATCGTCTACCTGCCGCACTTCATCTCTTCGGTGATCATCGCGGGCATCGTCATCACGGCCTTTTCGCCCTCGGCGGGGATCGTGAACACGGTGATGGGCTGGTTCGGGCTGGACACGATCTACTTCCTGACCAAGCCCGAATGGTTCCGCCCGATCTTTGTCGGCACCGGCATCTGGCAAGAGGCGGGCTTTCAGTCGATCGTCTACCTTGCCGCCATCGCCGGGGTGTCGCCGACGCTGTACGAAAGCGCTGTCGTCGATGGGGCCTCGCGCTGGCAGATGATGTGGAAGATCACCGTCCCGTCGATCATGCCGACGATCATCATCATGCTGATCATCCGCATCGGCAACATGCTCGAAGTCGTCGTTCGAGATGATCATCCTGCTCTACCAGCCCGCCACCTATGAGACGGCGGATGTGGTGAACACCTTCATCTACCGCCAGGGCATCCAGGGCGGCCAATACGATCTGGCCGCCGCGGCCGGGCTCTTCAACGCGGTGGTGGCCTTTGTCCTCGTGATGACCGCCAACACGATTTCAAAGCGCTACTCGCGCACGTCGCTGTGGTGAGGGGGCAACGCAGATGACCAACATGAATCTCTATTCGCGCGGCGACCGTCTGTTTGTCATCGTCAACATGGTGCTGATCGGCCTGTTCACGTCTCGCCACGCTGTATCCGTTCATCTACATCGCCTCGCTGTCGATGAGTTCGGGGTTCGAGGCGCGGGCCGGCAACGTGATCCTGACCCCGGTCGGCTTTACGCTGGAGGCCTACAAGCGCGTCCTGTCCGAGCCGATGTTCTGGACCAGCTACAAGAACACCTTCATCTACACCATCGGCGGCACGCTGATGAGCCTCGCCTTCATCATTCCCGGTGCCTATGCCTTGTCGCGGCCCCAGCTTTACGGGCGGCGGTTCTGGAACCTGATGGTGGCCTTCACCATGTGGTTCCACGCCGGCATGATCCCGTTCTTCCTGAACATGCGCGATCTTGGCCTGCTGGACAGCTATTTCGGCATCATCATCGGTTTCGCCGTCAACGGCTTCAACATCATCCTGCTGCGCAACTTCTTCGAAGGCATCCCGCAATCCTTTGAAGAAGCGGCCCGCATGGACGGGGCCAACGAATTTCAGGTGCTGTGGAAAGTCTACATGCCCCTGTCAAAACCCGCGATTGCGACCGTGGCGCTGTTTTGCATCGTCTCGCGCTGGAACGGGTTTTTCTGGGCGATGGTGCTGTTGCAGGACGAAGACAAGGTCCCGCTGCAAGTCTACCTGCGCCACGTGATCGTTGAGCTGTCCGACAGCGAGGAATTCGCCAACACCCTGATGAGTGCGGCCTATTCCTTTGAGACGGTCAGCGCCGCCATCATCGTCTGCTCAATCATCCCCATCCTGCTGATCTACCCGTTCCTGCAGAAGTATTTCAGCAAGGGCATCCTGCTGGGTGGGGTCAAGGAATAACGGAACACGCAAAACGGAGGAGGAGAATATGCGTAAGTTTACACTGGCACTCGGCATTCTCGGCACAACCGCGATGACCGCACCCGCTCTGGCGGATGACCACCTGAAGGTTGTCACCGAACCGCTGGAACTGACCATCCACATGCACTGGCCCCGCGCCCAAGGCTACGACGAGAACTACCCCGTCGAGAAAGCCGCCAGCGAGATGACCGGCATCCACCTGAAAGACGCCACCGCCGGTCGCAACAGCACCGACAGTTCCGAGGCGATGAACCTGCTGATCGCCCAAGGCTCCATGCCCGACATCGTCGGCGGCCACATGGTGCAGCAACCCGTGAACCAATACGGGCCTCAAGGCGCGTTCCTGCCGCTCAATGATCTTGTCAAGGAACACGCCCCGCATATTCAGGCCTTCTGGGACAGCCACCCCGGCCTGCAACAGGCGATCTCGGCCTATGACGGCAACTATTACTACATCCCCTATCTGCCCGACGGCGAATTTGGCCGCGCTTGGTATATCCGTCAGGATTGGCTGGACAAACTGGGCCTGAAACAGCCGCAAAACGTCGATGAATTCCACGACGTTCTGGTCGCCTTCCGTGATCAGGACCCGAACGGCAACGGGCTCAAGGACGAAGTCCCCTATTTCGCCCGCCAGTGGGAAGAGGTTGCCCGCCTGCTGACCCTGTGGGATGCGCGGTCCTCCGGGTCGGACACCTACCACGACTTCTACGTCAGCGCGGATGCAGGCGTCGTCCACCCCTATGCGCAAGAAGCCTACCGTGATGCGCTGGCCCATGTTGCCGAATGGTATGCCGAAGGCCTGATTGACCCTGAAATCTACACCCGTGGCTCGTCCGCCCGCGATTACCTGCTGTCGGAAAACCTTGGCGGGTCGACCCATGACTGGTTCGCCTCTACCTCGGGCTATAACGAGGCGCTGGCCGACAAGGTGCCGGGGCTGAACTTCATCCCCTTCCTGCCCCCGGCCTCGGCCAAAGGCGTGCGGATGGAAGAGCACCGCCGCATCCCGATCAAGCCCGATGGCTGGGCGATCAGCTATCAGAACCAGCATGTGATCGAGACGATCAAGTATTTCGACTTCTGGTTCACCGAAGAGGGCCGCAATCTGGCCAACTTCGGGGTCGAGGGCCAGACCTGGGACATGGTCAACGGCGAACCGACCTACAAGCCCGAGGTGCTGACCAGCGATCAGGCCGTGAACAGCCAGATGTATCTGGTCGGCGCCCAGATCCAGCGCGGCTTCTGGCAGGACTACCGCTACGAATGGCAGTGGACCTCGCAAGCCGCCCGCGACGGGATTGAGCTTTACAAGGCCAATGACCTGCTGATCGACCAGTTCCTTGGCGTGGCCTTCAATCAGGAAGAACAGGCCGTTTATGACAAGTACTGGCCGTCCCTGCGGACCTACATGCTGGAACGTCAGCAAGCGTGGATCCTTGGCACCGGCAATGTCACCGCCGATTGGGACGACTACGTCAAGACGCTGGACAAGATGGGCTACCAGGACGTGATCGAGGTCATGAACGCCGCCTACAAGCGCCAGTACGGCTGACCGATGGCGCAGAGCGGGGTCATGCGGCCCCGCTCTGCCACCCCCCCATTCAGAACAGAGAAACCCCGATGCCCGGCAAGACACTCCCCGCGCTCGACAGCCCCCGCACGGGCCGCCTGACCATCCAATATGCACCCGATCAGGGCAGCGTTCTGGTCGAAAACCCGCCCCGTTTCACCTGGCTTCCGGTGATCGAGGAAGAGGCGCTTTATGTCCTGCGGATTTCTTCCGATGCGGCCTTTCCGGCCAAGGACACGCTGGTCTTTTCGCGGATCGCCCTGAACTTCTTCACGCCCGACCGCCCCCTTGCCCCCGGCGATTACCATTGGTCCTACGCGGTCTGCGACCCCGCCACCGGGGCCCCCGCCACGGGGTGGAGCGCGCCGCGCGCCTTCCATCTGCCCGCCGGCCTGCCCGAAACCCCGCTGCCCGCCCGCGACACCCGCTTTGCCGCCGCGACCCGCAGCCACCCGCGCCTGTGGATGACACCTGACCGCCTGCCCGGTTTCCGCAAGGCCATCGCTGCCGATCCGTCCCATTGCACATGGTCCACCTTCTTTGACCAATCCGTCCTGCCGTGGATGGACCGCCCCGTCATGGCTGAACCGGCGGGCTATCCCGACCACAAACGCATCGCCTCGATCTGGCGTCAGACCTATATCGACTGTCAGGAACTGCTTTACGCGATCCGGCATCTGGCCGTCGGCGGGCAGGTCACCCAAGACGCCGCCATGCTGGCCCGCGCCAAGGACTGGCTGCTGGAGGCCGCGCGCTGGAACCCCGCAGGCACCACCTCACGCGCCTATACGGACGAATGGGCGTTCAGGGTGAACCTTGCGCTGGCCTGGGGCTATGACTGGCTGCACGATCAGTTGTCCGATGACGAACGGACGCTGGTGCGCGATGCCCTTCTGGCCCGCACCCGCCAGACGGCGGATCACCTGATCAAACACGCCAAGATCCACCTCTTTCCCTTCGACAGCCACGCGGTCCGCGCCGTGTCTGCCGTGCTGATCCCGGCCAGCATCGCCCTGCTGGACGACGCGCCCGAGGCCGAAGACTGGCTTCACTACGCGGCCGAATTCCTGTTCACCGTCTATTCGCCTTGGGGTGATGCCGATGGCGGCTGGGCCGAAGGGCCGCATTACTGGATGACCGGCATGGCCTATCTGGTCGATGCCGCGAACCTTTTGAAAGGCTATGCCGGGATCGACCTTTACCAGCGGCCCTTCTTCCAGAAGACCGGGGATTTCCCGCTTTACACCAAAGCCCCCGACACCCGCCGCGCCACCTTTGGCGACGACAGCACCATGGGCGATCTGCCCGCGGTCAAGATCGGCTACAACCTGCGCCAGTTTGCAGGCGTTACCGGCAACGGCGCCTATCAGTGGTATTATGACCAGATCAAACGCTGCAATCCCGGCACCGAAAAGGCGTTCTACAACTGGGGCTGGTGGGATTTCAACTTTGATGAGCTGACCTACCGCACCGATTTTCCGCAGGTCGCCGCCGTTCCCCCCGCCGATACCGACCGCTTCCGTTGGTTCAAGGGCATCGGCTGGGCGGCGATCCAGCACCGGATGCAAGACCCGGAAAACCACATCCAGTTCGTGATGAAATCCTCGCCCTATGGCTCTGTCAGCCATAGCCACGGCGACCAGAACGCCTTTTGCCTTGCCGCCTTTGGCGAAGATCTGGCGATCCAGTCGGGCCATTACGTCGCGTTCAACAGCTCCATGCACCAAGGCTGGCGCCGTCAAACCCGGTCGAAAAATGCCATCCTGATCAACGGCAAAGGCCAATACGCCGACAAGGACAAGGCCCTTGCCATGCAATCCACCGGGCGCATCGACGCGGCCGAGGATCGGGGCGATCACATCTACATCAAGGGCGATGCAACGGCGGCCTATCGCATCCTGTCGCCCGAGATCACCTCCGTCCAGCGCGAAGTGTATTTCGTGAACAACGAATACTTCGTCTTTGTCGACAGCATCGACGCGACCGAACCGGTTTCGGTGGACTGGCTGTTGCACGCCAATGCCCCGATGACGCTGGGCCACAGCACCTTCCGCTATCTGGGTGACCGGGCGGGCTTTTACGGGCAGGTCTTATGGTCCGAAGCGGGGGCGCCCGTTCTGACCCAACAGACCGGCTTTGCCGGCGTCGACCCGGCCGAGATCGCAGGCCTTCCCGTCAGCACCTGCCTGACCATGGCCTTCCCCAAGGCCACCCGCCACCGGATTGCGACGCTGCTTGTGCCCTATCCTCTGGCCGCGCCCCGGCGGGTTTTCACCTTTCTCGACGACCAAGGCTATGACTGCGACCTGTATTTCAACGACGCACAGGATCGGTCTTTCAAGGTTGTGGTCCCAAAAACATTCGATGTCGGCACAACGCCGGCCAACTGACACTTCAGGAAGGAAATCCTATGGAACTCAAAGGCAAAACCGCAATCGTCACCGGCGGCGGCCGCGATATCGGGCGGGCTTGCGCGGTCCGTCTGGCCAAGGCCGGGGCCAATGTCGCGATCAACTACTTCTCCAGCTCTGCCGGGGCGGATGCCGCCGTGGCCGAGATCAAGGCGATGGGCGGCAAGGCCTTTGCCCTGCAAGGCGATCTGAACAGCCAGACGGGCGTTGATGCGCTGGTGGCGCAGACCGTCAAGGCATTCGGCGGCGTGGACATTCTGGTCAACAACACCGGCGGCCTGATCGCGCGCAAAAAGATCTCGGAAATGTCGCTGGAACACTGGCAGGCCGTGATGGACCTGAACCTGACCAGCACCTTCCTGATGGTCAAAGCCTGCCTGCCGCACATCACCTCAGGCACCATCGTGAACCTTGCCAGCCAAGCCGGGCGCGACGGCGGCGGGCCGGGCTCGGTCGCTTACGGCGCCTCCAAAGGGGCGGTGATGACCATGACCCGCGGTCTGGCCAAAGAGCTTGGCCCCAACATCCGCGTCAACGCCCTGTGCCCCGGCATGATCGACACCGATTTCCACAACATCCACACCAAGGATGAGGTCCGCCGCAACGTCGAGGCCGCCTCGCCGGTCAAGCGCCAAGGCACGCCCGACGACATCGCCGAACTGGTGCTGTTCCTGGCCAGCGATGCCTCGGCCTTCATTACCGGGGCGAATATCGACATCAACGGTGGTATGCTGTTCAGCTAAGCGGCACGGAGAACACCCAAGATGAGCAACTTTCCGATCGTGAAGACCGGCGAGAGCGTCTCTCGGCAAGTCTTGGCGGATCACCCCGACCTGATGGTCGTGGCCTTCCGCTTTGACGCCGCCGGGGCCGAAGGCGCTCTGCACAGCCACCCGCATGTGCAATCAACCTATGTCAAAAGCGGGCGTTTCCGCTTTTTTCTGGGCGATGAGGTGCGTGAGGTCGGGCCCGGCGACAGCTTTGTCGTGCCCTCGGGCCAGACCCACGGCTGCCTTTGTCTGGCGGCGGGGATGCTGGTGGATTGCTTCACCCCCCGCCGGGATGACTTTCTGTAAGGTCACCGCAAACGGCGGCCCGCCTCGGTAAAACGCGCCGCCCCCGGATCACCCCCTTGCCCTGACAGGGCGGGTGGTCTGACATGGGCCAATCTGGCCCAAAGCAATGGAGTCTCCCGTGGCAAACCCGAAACCACCGCAGGACGTGCCCCTGCATCCCGACACCCTGCCGCGTCTGGCCCGCGCCAGCACCGCCTCTGTGGCGACGCTGCTGTACAAGCGCGGCTACCGGAACTGCTATGTGCAGGGGGTGCTGCCCCTGCGCGCCGGCGCACCCACGATGGTCGGTCCGGCCTTTACGCTGCGCTATATCCCCGCCCGCGAAGACACCGATCCGATGGAGGCCTTTCGCGAACCCGACCACCCGCAGCGTGTGGCCATTGAAACCTGTCCCGAAGGGGCGGTGCTGGTCATGGATTGCCGCGGCGATGCCTCGGCTGCTTCGGCCGGGTCGATCCTGCTGACGCGCCTGCAGGTGCGCGGCGGGGCAGGGGTGGTGACCGACGGCGGCATTCGTGACGCAGCGGGGGCGGCGGCCCTTGCCATGCCGGTCTTTGCCGCAAAACCGTCGGCCCCCACCAACCTGACCAAACACCACGCCGTTGACATCGGCCTGCCCATCGGCTGCGGCGGGGTAGCGGTCTATCCCGGCGATATCGTTCTGGGCGACGGCGACGGGGTGATGGTCATCCCCCGCCATCTTGCCGACGCCATCGCCGCCGAGACCGTCCCGATGGAGACCTTTGAGGCCTTTGTTCTGGAAGAGGTCCTGCGCGGCGTGCCGATCATCGGCCTTTATCCCCCGACCAACCCCGAAACGCTTGCCCGTTTTGAACAGTGGCAAAGCAACAAAAGGCCCGCAAAAACATGAGGGAAACCTGGCGCTGGTTCGGCCAGTTTGACGATATCACCTTGGCCGAGATCGCCCAGACCGGGGCCGCGGGCATTGTCACCGCCCTGCACGAAATCCCCTATGGCGCGGTCTGGCCGCAAGATGCCATCGCGGCCCGCCGGGCGCAGATCGCGGCGGCAGGCTTTACCTGGGACGTGGTCGAAAGCCTGCCCGTGCATGAGGAAATCAAGCGCGGCACCGGCGATCTGCCCCGGCTTTTTGCCGCCTACCGTCAGTCGCTTGCCAATCTTGCCGCCGAAGGGGTCAAGACGGTCTGCTACAACTTCATGCCCTTGCTGGACTGGACCCGCACCGACCTTGCCGCCCCCGTCGCGCGCGGCGGCACCTGCCTGCGCTTTTCCGCCCCCAAGATGGCCGCGTTTGAATTGCACATGCTGGGCCGCGCCGCGGCCGAGGCCGACTACCCCGCCGAGGTGATCACCGCCGCCAGCGTCTGGTTCCAATCCGCGACCGAGGCTGACCGCGAAACCTTGCTGGCCTCGATCATGTCCGGCCTTCCCGGCGCCTTTGACCGCTACGACATCTCCGGCCTGTCGCGGGCGCTGTCGGCCTATGACGGGCTAGACCGCGCCACCCTGCGCGCCCATTACCAACGCTTCCTGCAAGAGGTGGTCCCCGCCGCTGCCGATCTGGGCATTGGCCTGTGTGTCCATCCCGACGACCCGCCGCGCGATATTCTGGGCCTGCCCCGCATCGTGTCCTGCGCCGATGATATCGCTTGGGTGCTGGGGGCGGTCGATGAACCGGCCAACGGGCTGACGCTGTGCTCCGGCTCGCTGGGGGCCAACCCGGCCAATGACGTGCCCGCCATCGCTGCGCGCTTTGCCGACCGGGTGCATTTCGCCCACCTGCGCAATGTGCGCAAAGACCCCGACGGCTCGTTCGAAGAAGCCCCGCACCTGACCGGCGACACCGATATGGTCGCGGTGATCCGCGTGCTGATGGCCGCCGAGGCACGGCGCGGCGTCACCATCCCCTTCCGCCCCGATCACGGCCATCAGCTGCTGTCGGACGCGGGCCGGGCAACCCTGCCCGGCTATTCGCTGATCGGGCGGATGCGCGGGCTGGCGGAACTGCGCGGGGCGATCACGGCTCTGTCCTGATCCGGCGCTTCAGTCCGCAGCCTTCACCGTCATCAGCTCCAGCTCGACGATGGCGGGGCCGGGGCCGCTGCTGGCCTCGTCGTCGTCCAATGCGGTGGCGCTGCGCGTCGTCTCGCCAAAGCCCGCCTCGGTCAGGGCCGCGCGCAGACCCTTGGGGGCAGGGCTGCCGGGCACTTCGCGCGTCAACACCAGACTGTCCTGCGCCAGAAAGCTCAGATCTTCGACCGCCGATTGGGGTGCTGCGGGTGACATCACGATCACCATCCGCTCGCGGCCCAGCACCGCGTCGGAAATCTTGAACAGACCCTTCTTCAACGTATCGCCCGGCTGCAACCGCCCCGAGAACCAATGCGTGATCGACCAATCCGCGCCGATATACAGCACGTTCACATCCACCGGGATATCCATGTGGTTTTCGGCCAGCACATGCACCTGATCTTCCGGCACCAGCCGGGGCATGCTCGACGCGGGCATCGCCACAAGATCATTCTTGTTTGGCCCGGTCAGCAGGTTGACCGTTACATCCAGCCCCCCCGCTCCGACCGCGCCCGCCATCTTCATCAGGTTGATCGCCCGTGCCATCCGCCCGATCGTGTCGGCCAGCGTCAGGCCCAGATCCTCCGCCGTCTTGTCGGCGGTAGAGACGGAAGGCGTGGCGGACAAATCATCGACCAACCCGGTTGACGGCAGCACCCAGATCGCATCCGGGCGCGGGCTGTCGGGGATCACCGCCAGCCGCAGATCGGCCTCCTGCCCGGCGGGCACATAGCGGATGCGGGTGCTGCTTTCCCCGCTGAGCGGGTCCATCGCGGCCACTAACGCCTCGGCTGGGGCGCTGCCCGCCTCGGGCAGGGCGACGGTCAACGTAAAGTCCAGATTGCTGCCAATGCGGCGCAGCATCAGCCCCTTGGGCAGGTCTTCGGGCAAAGCCTTGCCCTCTTGCACAACAGGGATCGCGGTTGCGGTAAAGGTGTCGACCGTCGCCAGTTGCACATACCCCAACGCCTCCTTCAGATCCTCGGCAGCACTGCCCATCACCGCCAGCACATCGCCCTCGGCCAGCCCGTGCAGACTGCCGGCGGGCAAGGTAAAGCCCGCATCGGTCCGCGTCGCAGCCCATTGGGCCACCCGCTCCCCCGGCGTGCCGGAAAAGGCGACGCTGTCCAGATTGCCCTCAAACAGCGGTGTGGTGCGGGCCAGCGATTTGGTGGCGTATTTGCGCAGCACTTCCTGGCCGACCTGCGCATAGGTCGCACCCGGATGCTCGGCCAATACCTCAAACAGCGTGTAGGTGAACACGCCTTGCGGAATGCGCCCCGGCTTGCCCTTGGGCAGGTTCTTTTCCGGGGTGACCTCGGTGGTCTGCGCGGCAAAGAACGCCACCAGACTGCCCCCCTTGCTGCCCTCATCGGCGGCGTCGATGGGCGCATCGGGGGCCGCGCGCGGGTCTTGCAACGCGCGGGTCACAGGCTCCATCTGCTCAGGATCAAGCCCCAAGGCTTCGGGCGGCAACTGGCGGGTCCGCACCTCTTCGTCGCCGTCAGGTGCGCCGCGCGTCACCGTGCCGGAATGGCAACTGTCAAACACCGCCCAGACATTCGCCCCTTTGGCGCGCAACCCGTCGATCATCGCGCCGATCTCATCATCGACCAGCGCGTTTTCCACATGCCCGGTCTCGTCCGACCAACTGCCGATATCGCGCGGCAGGAACAATTCATCCAACCCGTCCAACTCTGTCGCGGGATCGGCGGCAGGGGCCTGCGTGCCATGGCCGGAAAAGTGCAGATAGACAAAATCGCCCGGCTGCACCTTGGCCGTCAGATCGGCAAAGGCGGTGCGGATGCCTGCCAGTGTCGGATCGCTGGCCCCTTCCACCCCGTCGGCCAATGTGGTGACATGATCGGCGGGAAACGGCACCGGGGCCTGCGTTTCCAGATAGGTCCGCACCAGCTGCACGTCATTGGCCGGCCCTTTGAGCCAGTATTTCTCGTCCAGCGCCGGATATTGGCTGGCCCCCACCAACAACGCATAGTTCTCCCGCGCCGTGGCCGTGGTCGCCAACAACGCAAAGGCGGTGCCGATCAGGAAAGGGCGCAAAGACATGGCAAACTCCTCAGTTGGTCATCAGCGCATATTTGGCGCTGGCAGGTCCGTTATTTTCCACCTTCATCACGAAATTGCCGGTGCTGTCGGGGCGCCAGCCGCAATAGGCGATGTGGCTGGCATCGGTGTCCGAACACACCAGCCGACCCTTGGAATCCAGCACCTGAATGTTCAGGTCGGTCGCGGATTTTGCCTCAACATACACCTCGGCATATTCCCCGCCGACGAATTCGACGACCGGATAGGTGTCCGTGCCCCCATTCGACAGCGCGCCGATGTTGTAGACCGGCCCCGACGAGACGCCCTTGCTGCTTTCGGCGCGCACGTCCTCAATCAACCCGGCCAGCGTGTCATCGCCCTCGGCCAGATCTTCGGCCGAGGTCAGCATCTCTTCCCAATCCAGCGGCGCGTCGTCTTGGGGGGCCGCGCCCTCTGCCAGCAGATCGCCCCGCTTCAGGCCAAGGCTTTTGCGCAGCTTGGCGGCAGACAGGATCAGCAGCGGATCGCCCATCTCGACCCCGGCCTCATACAGCCGCGCCGACAGTTCGGCGGTCTTGACCGGGGACATCGGCTCGGCCTGCGCGGCGGCAGGGGCCATCAGGGGCAAGACCAGCACGGGCAAGACCCGCGCGGCACGGGTGGCCAGCAGCAGCGGCGACAGATGAAAGCGGCGGTTCATGGCGGACCTCATAGGGTGAGCGTGTTGTGATCCCAAAGATGGCGGTCCGAAATCACTCTGTAAACCAATGATTTTTTCATGACGGCCTTTGTCACGGGAGCGGGCAGCACGGCTTTGCTAGCCTGTCCTCAACCGAACAGATGAGGCCGAAACATGATCTCGCACCACCCAAGCGACCACCCAAGCGACCACCGCAGCGCCCGCCGCATCCACCCCGTCCTGCAACCCCGCGCCACCCGCTGGCTCGCCGAGCTTCTTGCCGGCGCGGCGGTGTTGCTGGCTGTGCTGGCGCTAAGCCCGGCCCGCGCGGCCGAGATGCCGCTGGACCGCGCGATGGCGGCGGTGCTGACGGTGCATACCGCCGATGACGCCGACCGCTTCCTTGGTTCGGCCTTCCTTTGGGGGGCCGAGGCCGAGGTGGCAATCACCAACGCCCATGTCGTCCAGAACGCCAGCGAAGTGCGGCTGACCGATGCCACCGGCAAACAGGAAATCGCCACCGTCATCGCCCGTGATCCGGTCCGCGATGTGGCGGTCATTGCGGTGCGACCCGGTCGGCGCGGGCTCAGCGCCGCCGCCGACCTTCCCCGGCTGGGGGCCGAGGTCTGGGCGCTGGGCGCCCCGCTTGGTATCGCGTTTTCGGTGACCGAGGGCACGATCTCGGCCCGCGCGCGGCAGGTCGATGCCGCTGCCCCGATCCGCATGATCCAACACGACGCCGCCGTGAACCCCGGCTCGTCCGGCGGGCCGCTGGTGGATGCGGCGGGCGATCTGGTGGGCATGAACAGCCAGATCGCCGACGGCAGCCGGATGTTCGTGGGCATCGCCTACGCAATCCCGGCGGCAGAGCTTGGGCAGATCGTGCAGGGGCTGGTCGACGAAACCCTGCCGCCGCTGCCCCGGCTGGGCCTGCGCGCCCGCGCCGTCGACCGCCAACTGGCCGAGGCGCTGGGCATCGCGGCCACCGGGCTGTTGGTGGATGAGGTCGAAACGGGTGCCGCCGCCGCACAGGCCGGGGTAGCACCTGGCGACGTGCTGCTGGCGCTGAACGGGGCTGTGCTGAACGCGCCGGGCGATCTGCCCTTTGCGCTGGAGGCCGCCCAACGCGAAGGCCGGGCCGATCTGGCGCTGATGCGCGATGGTGCGATGCTTTTGGTGCCGATGGCGTGGGAAGACGAAGACCACAGCCTTGCCCTGCGCGACATCTCTGGTGCCGCCCCCAAACGGCTTATGTCCTATACCCTTCAGGGTCTGGGCCTGAGCGTTGCACCGGATGGCCGGATCACGGCGGTCACCGACAATTCGCCAGCGCTTTTTGCCGGGCTTGCGGTGGGCGATCAGATCCTGCGGATCAACGGCACCGCCCCCGATGCCGCCACCCTCGCCGCGCTAGAGGTCAAAGGCCCGCTCTTGTTCCTGCTGCAAGGCGAAGGCGGCACCCGCCATGTCATTCTTGACCCGTTCAGCACAGACGCGGCGCACAAACCACTGGGCGGCGCGAATGTGCTTGACCCGGCCGTGGTGGTGTTCTGACAGTCGTGTATTGCAAGGAGAATAGACAGATGGATCGCATCCTGATTGTCGAGGATGACAGTGAAACCGCCGCCGCCGTCGCCACCGAAGTGCGCGCCTTGGGCTGTGAGCCCGTCTGGCTCGCCACGCTGGAAGAGGGCGTGCAGGCCGCCATGACCGGGGATTTCCGCGTGATCGTGCTGGACCGCATGCTGCCCGGCGGTGACGGGGTAGAGGCGATGGCCCGGATGAAGGCAGGCGGTGCGCGGGCGCTGATCCTTGTGCTGTCCGCCCTGGGCCGGGCCGCGAACCGGGTTGAGGGGCTGGAGAAAGGGGCCGATGACTACCTGCCCAAACCCTTTGAACCAGAAGAGCTGCGCGCCCGCCTGCGCGCCCTCCTGCGCCGCGGCACGATGGAGGTGCTGGACAATGACCTGCTGACCTTTGGCGATCTGGAAATCCGCATGAAGGCCCGCACCGTCCATGTCAAACGCGCCCATGTCGCCGTCAGCCCGAAAGAGTTTGAACTCATCACCTATTTCGCCCGTCATTCCGGGCAGGTGGTGACGCGGATGCAACTGCTGGAAAACGTCTGGAACCTGCATTTCGATCCCGGCACCAACGTGGTGGATGTGCATGTGGGCCGCCTGCGCCGCAAGCTGGAAGAGGCAGGCTCTCCCGCGATCCAGACCGCGCGGGGCGAGGGCTATGTCTTTGCCCCCCTCAGCGCCTCCCAAACCGCCACCGCGACCGGTGCCGCCGGGTGAGCGGCCTGTCCAAAGCCCCGCCAGTGACCCCTTGGGCCACGCTGCGGCTGGCGGCGGGCATGGCCTTTGCGGTGGCTTTGCTGTCGCTGCTGGCAATGGGCCTGCAATACCGGCTTGTGGCGGAACGGATGACCGATGCCACCCGCAGCGCGCTGGCCGCCGATCTGGACGGGTTTGCCGCGCTCTACGAACAGCGCCGCATCATCGCCCTGCGTCAGGCGATCGACTACCGCGCCGCCGCCGGGGGCACGGTGGAAATGCTGCTGCTGCTGGACCGCAAGGGGCAGGTGCTGGCCGGAACCGTGGCGGAATGGCCCAAGGGGCTGGCGCCGATGGGCGCAGGCTTTGGCGTGGACGGCGCCGCAGAGTTTACCCAAGGCGGCACCCGCTGGCTGGCCGTGGCGCGCGAACTGCCGGGCGGGTTTCCGATGCTGGTCGCGCGCTCGCTGGCCCCGGTGGATGCAACACTGGCCAGTTTGCGGCGCGGCATGGCGGCGCTGGGCGTGGCCCTGGCGCTGGCGGGGGCGCTGGTCGGCGGGCTGGCCGCCCGCCACGTCATGGGGCGGATCGGGCGGGTCAACGCCCTGGCCGACCGTGTCGCACAGGGCGATCTGTCCGCCCGCCTTCCCGGCCCGCGCAGCCGCGATGAATTTGGCCTGCTGGAAACCCATGTTCATGCCATGCTTGACCGGATTGAGAACCTCAACCGCGCCACGCACCGGCTGTCCGACACCATCGCCCATGAACTGCGCACCCCCCTTAACCGCCTGATGCAGCGCCTGTCGCGGATCGAAGGCCAGCCCGAGCTGGTGGACGATTTGCGCGCCGAGATGCGCAACGCCATCCGCGTCTTCGACAGCCTGCTCGACATCAGCCGGGCCGAGGCCGACCAAGGCTCGGGCGGTGGGCTGGTCCCTGTGGACCTGTCCGCCGTGGCGGCAGAGGTCTGGGAGCTTTACGACCCCCTCGCCGAAGACAAAGGGCTTGTGGGCACCGCCGACGTCCAGCCCGGCCTTCAGGTCTTGGGCGACCGCAACCTGATCGCGCAGATGCTGTCGAACCTGATCGACAACGCCATCAAGTACTGCCGCCCCGGCGACAGCCTGCGCCTGACCCTGCACGAAGGCCCGGACCGCCACCTGTTGCAAGTCGCCGACAGCGGCCCGGGCCTGCCGCCAGAGATCCGCGGCGAGGCCTTTGAACGCTTTGTGCGCGCCGAACGCGACCGCGCTGTCGCGGGCCACGGGCTTGGTCTGGCGCTCGTGCGCGCCATCGCCGCCCGCCACGGGGCGAAATTGGACTTGCCGCAGGTGCAAAAGGGGTTTGTGCTGGATGTTGCATGGCCTAAGCTTGCCGCCTGACTGCATGCAGGCCGGGGGGCTGTCGCGATTCCCTTATGAAGAAAATATTGTTCTGCCTGACTCTGCTGGCCGGTTGTGCCGCGTGGAACCGCCCGATCAATGAACCCCTTGCCGGGGAAAACCTGTCACTCGTGGACATCAGCCCCGAATCGATCGGCTCGGGCGAGTTGTATGTGGGCTTGGCCTTTTCGGGCGGCGGGATGCGGGCCTCGGCCTTTGCTTACGGCATGCTCGAAGAACTCGGCGCCCAGGCCGCCCTGACCAAAAGCCCCAATGGCCTGCTGGATGACGTGCGGCTGGTGTCGGGCGTCTCAGGCGGGTCGGTCACCGCAGCCCAGTTCGGCCTTTGGGGCCCGGCAGGGTTGAAGGGCTACCGCGAACGCTACCTGATCACCAATGCCGAGAAATACATGGCCAACTCGGTCCTGAACCCGCTGACGCTGGTCAGGGGGCTGTCAGGGGGGGCCAACGGGCGCGCGACCTTTGCCCGCTATCTGGACGAGGTGCTCTACAAGGGCCAGACCTTTGGCGATCTGCGCAACCGGTCCAAGATCAAGACGTGGATCAACGCGACAGATATGGCCAACAACACGCCCTTCCTGTTCTCGCCGGAAACCTTTGACGCGCTGTGCTCGGACCTGTCCTCGCTGCCCCTGTCCGAGGCAGTTGCCGCCTCTGCCGCCTTCCCGCTGGTGTTCTCTCCGGTGGTGCTGGAGGCGCATCAAAGCAAATGCGCGTATAAAGAACCTGACTGGCTGACCGCCGCCCGCTTCAATCCCGAGGCGACCAGCGCGATGAAGGCCTATGCCCGCGCGCTGGAAAGCTACACCAACGCCGATGAGGTGAAATACGTCAAACTGCTGGACGGCGGCATCACCGACAACTTCGGCACCACGGGCCTGTCAGTAGAACGCGCCCGCGCCCAAGCCCCCTATGCGCCGATGACCCCCGAAGAAGCGGTGCGGATGAAGCGGATGCTGTTCCTTGTCGCCAATGCCGGGGTTGAGGCCGATTACAACTGGACACAGAAGGTGCAGGGGCCGGGCGGTCTGGGGCTTGGCATGTCTATCGCCACCGCCTCGATGAGTGCCGCAACCCGGTCGGGCTATGACGCGATGCGCGGTGAGTTGCGCTTGTGGGAGGCGGAACTGGTCGAATGGCGCTGCGCGCTGCCCCCGTCCGAAGTGCGTAAGCTGCGCGGCTCGCTGGACGGCTGGGATTGCGCCGACCTGAAACTGTTCATCGGGCAGGCCAGCTTTGAAGGCGTGTCGGCAGAGATGCGGGCCAAGTTGAACAAAGTGCCCACCCGCCTGCGGCTGAAAACCGAAGAGGTGGATCTGGTGATCGAGGCGGGCCGTCTTGCAACCCGTGCCACGCCCGAGTTCAACGGCTTTCTCGCCTCGTTGGAGGGGAACGCGGTCGAAGACCGGATTGCGGCAGGCATACAGGCGGGCGGCCGCCGGATCGCCCCTGTGGGAAACTGATCTTTGGCGGAGCCGAAGGGCCTCCGGCGGGAGTATTTTTGCCAAGATGAAAGCCGGGCGCGTGACAAGTGCCGTCATGGTGGCGCGGTGGCTTGTCGGCTGTGCTTGCGCGGCTATGCTTGGGGCATGAAGGGTTTTGTGCTGAGCGCGTTGTTGTCTGTGGGCCTGTCCGGGGTGCCGTTTGGGGCTGCGGCAGAGGTGCGCGCGCTGTTGGTCGGGGTCAGCGATTATCTGGTGTTGGACGCCGATCTGAAGGGCCCCTCGCAGGACGTTGCCCTGATGGCCGAGGCTTTGACCGCGCGGTCGGTGCCTGCGGGCGCGATCGTGGCACTGGCCAGTGAAGATGCGGGCCTGCCCGCCGGGGTCTATGCCGGGGTGCCACGGCGCGCGGCGATCCTTGCGGCGATGGCCGAGGTGGCGGCGGCGGCACAGCCGGGCGACACGGTGTTTTTCTATTTCTCGGGCCATGGTGGGCAAGCGCCGGATCTGAACGGCGATGAGGGGGGCGGGCCGGATGAAATTCTTCTGCCCGCCGATGCCGCCGGTTGGAAGGGCGCGATTGGCGCTGTCGAGAACGCTCTGGTGGATGATGAATTGCAGCTTTGGGCGCAGGGCCTGTTGGCCCGCGGGGTGCAAGTGGTGGGCGTGCTGGACGCCTGCCACGCCGCCACCGGCTTTCGCGCGCTGGGCGGCGCGGGGGCGGCCCGTGGCCTGACTGCGGCAGAGCTTGGGGTGCCGGACGGTGCGGACGGGGCGGCGGGGGATCTGGCGGCGGCGGGGCCTGATGACGGGCTGAGCGGTGCCTTTGCGTTTCTTTATGCCGCGCAATCGGATCAGCGGGCCTTTGAATATCCGGTCGGTGACAGCGGCCTTTGGCATGGCGCGTTCACGTTGCAACTGGCGCAAGTGCTGCGTGACGCCCCGCAGGCCAGTTGGGCGCAGGTCTTGGCCGCGACCTCGGCCCAGATGATGCAAGGCGCGGTCCGGCAGGACCCGGAGGGCGAAGGCCCGCTGCTGGACGCGCAGGTTTTTGGCACCGGCGGCGGGCAGGCGCGCATTGTGGTGGCCGATGGGGTGTTGCGGGCCGGTGCTTTGGACGGTTTGGCCGTGGGCGATACGGTGGCGTTTTACGCGCAGGCGGCAGGCGGGCAGCCTTTGGGGCAAGCGCTTTTGGCGCAGGTGGAGGCGCGCTCGGCCACCGTTGCGGAGGGCGACGCGTTCCCGCGCGCGCTTTGGGCGGAGCGTGTGGCCCCGGCGGCCCCGGCGGCCCTGCGGCTGGCGTCAGCGGTGCGGGCGGATCCGGCGGATGGGTTCGACTATGGCGACTGGGAAACCGCATTGGCCGCGCGCGACGGGGGCCCGGCGACAGACCCGGCGGGCGCCGATCTGGTCCCGATCCTGACCGGGGGGCAGTTGGCGCTGGCCGGGGCGGATGGCGCTTTGGACCCGGCGGGCCCGGACTCGTCGCCGCGCGTTTCGCTGCGGGACGGGGAAACGGCACCGGACGCCTTAGAGCGGGTTCTGGCGCAGGCAGGCCACGCGCTGCGCCTGCGCGCGCTGTTGGGGCGCGTGTCCGGGCGCAGCCTGACCGGGCAAGCGGCGCTGAGCGTGCATTATACGCGGCGGTCCGGCACGCCGCAGGGCGCGGATTGCGCCGCGCCGGCACCCGAGCTTGTCCCCGTCGATCCCGCGGGCGGCCTGCGCGGGTGCGATGAGCTGTGGCTGCGGTTTCGCAATGACGCCGCCGAGGCAATGGACGTCTCGGTGCTCTATTTCGACAAGGATTTCAACGTGATCCCCCTCTGGCCACGCAACGGCCTTTCCAATCGCCTGCAGCCCGCCGAGGGCGCGCGTGCCGGCTTGCGGATCGACGCGGATGGGGCGGCGGGCGTTGGCGAAATCCTGATGCTTGCCGTGCCGGTCGTGCCCGGTGCGGCGCGGGTGGATTTGACGCAGCTTGCCGATACGGGGCAAGATACGGGGCAGGACGGCGGGCAGGATAGGGCGCAAACACGCGGCCCGAACGGCCCGGAGGGGGCATGGTTCGCCCAGATGCTGGACGAAGACGCCCCCACGCGGGGCTTTTCGCTGCGCCCGCCAGCGCTTAATTTACTGCGCCAACCCGTGCGGGTTTTGGCGCAAGGACAGGAGATCGGACGATGAAAGCACAGTGGATGGGCGCCGTGGCGGGGGCAGTTTTGGCGGGTGCCGCTTGGACAGGGTCCGCGGGGGCCGAGGGGTTCAAGCCCGGCGCTGCGCCGATGTCTCCCTTCGCTTGGGCGAAAAGCGGAGAGAAGGCCGCCTTTGGCGCCGAGGCCACCAAGGCCGCGGGCGGCAAGGTGATCGGCGGGGCCGTGGCCGCCGAAGGGGCCTGGCCCTGGCAGGTGGCACTGATGCTGAACGGCGAGGCGGTAGGCCCCGATGCCCAGTTCTGCGGCGGGACAATGCTGCTGGATACCTGGGTGCTGACGGCGGCCCATTGCGTGCATATGGCGGATGAGGCGGGCAACTGGGCCGATCTGGACCCGACGTTCTTTTCCGTCCTTGTCGGCTCTAACCGGCTGGTGCCGGGGGCGGGCGATCTGGTGCAGGTGGCGCGGGTGATCCGCCATCCGAACTATGTCGGCACCGCCTTTGACAATGACATCGCCTTGGTCAAACTGGTGCGCGCGCCGCAGGTGCCCTATGCCACGATCACCGTGCCGGATGCCGAATTTGGCGACCGGATTGATCAGCCCGGCGTGGTGACGCTGGTCACCGGCTGGGGGCTGGTCGAAGGCGGCGTGCATCCCGAGGCGATGCACCAGACCGAAATCCAGATGATGGACCGCAACCAGTGCAACCGCACCATGGTTGAGGCGCGGGCCGAAGCGGCGGCCGAAGGCTTTAGCTTTGCCGTCAACACGCTTAGCGTGAACGAGGCGGACGCCTATGCGCTGTGGGATCAGCTGATCGACAAATCCCCCGCACCGATGAGCGCCAACATGCTGTGTTCGGGCACCTATGAGGGCGGCAAGATCGCCTGCTCTGGCGATAGCGGTGGTCCGCTGGTGGTGCCGCTGGACGATGGCAGCTACGTGCAGGCCGGGATTGTCAGCTGGGGCCTGTCGGCGCAAACCGGCAAAGGCTGCAAAGAGCAGGCGCTGTTTTCGGCCTATACCCGCATTTCCAACTATGTGCCGTGGCTGGAACAGACCATCGCAGAAAACCCCTGACCGGGTCGGGGCAAAGCCTGCCACAGGCAACCGCTCGGCCCCCCCAAACAGACCATAAAAAAAGGCGGGCCAGATGCCCGCCTTTCTGCCGTCTGACCGCGTGTCGATCAGTTGGTCATCAGATAATAGGTGTTGCGCTTGTTGCCGCGGTTCTGGACGGTGACGTAGAAGTACCCGTTCCACGACGGCACAAAGTCGCAGTATACCTTGTCCGAATAGCTCACGTCATAGCAGATCGTGTTGCCGTTCTCATCGGTGACCAGCACGTCAAGGTTGGCATCGCCATCGCCCACCACGGCCAGTTCGGCATAGCTGTTGCCGTAGAACGGCACTTCCCACGTATCGGTGCGCCCGGCGGGCAGCTTGGAGCGGGTGGACGACGCGCCACCGATCCGCCCGCGCGACCCTTCGGCCTCGGCGTCTTCGATCAGCCCGGTCAGCACCTCATCCTCGCCTGCCAGCTCTTTGGCCGACGCCATCATCGCGGCGGCATCCACCGGGCTTTCCGCACCGTCTTCTTGCCCGGCGGTTTCCTCGCCCGTGGTTTCCAGCTTTTGCTCGACCTCTTTGACATCGACCGAGGCCGCCAGCTTGGCCGCCGTCAGAACGGTCAGCGCGTCCTTGTTGGCCATGCCGTAGGCGTACAGGTCTTGCGCCATCGCATAGGTGGCCACGCCGCCCTTGGTGCCGGTCGCGGTGGCGTCAACGTTCGGGCCTTTGCCTTCGGCAAGCGCGGGAAGCGCGAAAACCACCAAAGCGGTGCTGGCAAGGGCTGCGGCAAGCGTGTGTTTTCTCATGGCATTTCCTTATCTGTTTTTGGCCACCCAGGGCCGGGAATGAAGGAAAGTTGCCATGCCTGCGCGGGTTTGGGAACCCTTGCGACCATGACAAATGCCGTTAGAACACCGTTGCTTGCCCTTTCGCCGCCGGTTTTTGCAGGGTAGCCATGGGGAAAGGCCCCAAGATCGGGCCGGACGGGTCAAAGTGGAGGTGACGGATGCGGGCGATTCTGGAACGGTTGTTAAGTTTTGATACCGTCAGTGCCAAGCCGAACCGGGCGCTGATGGACTATGTCGCGTCCGAACTTGCCATCGCGGGCATTGATTCCGTGCTGATCCCCGATGCCGAAGGCGGCAAAGCCAACCTGTTTGCCACCGTCGGCCCTGCCGGGGTGGGGGGCGTGATGCTGTCGGGCCATACCGATGTTGTGCCGGTCGAAGGTCAGGCGTGGACGCTGCCGCCCTTCGCTCTGACCGAGAGAGACGGGCGCTACTACGGGCGCGGTGCGGCGGATATGAAGGGCTTTGTGGCCTGCGCCATCGCCGCCATGCTTGAGGCCGCGCGCCGTCAGGCCGCCGGACGCCCGCTCAAGGTGCCGCTGCATCTGGCGCTGTCTTATGACGAAGAGATTGGCTGCATGGGCGTGCGGAGCATGATCGACATGCTGCAGGCCGCCCCGGTCAAACCCCGCTTTTGCATCGTGGGCGAGCCCACTGCCATGCAAGTCGCCACCGGGCATAAAGGCAAAGTCGCCCTGCGCGCCACCTGTGTCGGGCGGGAGGGCCATTCCGCCCTTGCCCCGCTGGCGCTGAACGCCCTGCATCTGGCCGCCGATTTCGTGGCCCTTGTGCGCGACGTGCAGGCCTATGTCGTGGAACACGGGTTGCGCGACGGCGACTACGACGTGCCCTATACCACGCTGCATGTGGGCAAGCTGAACGGCGGCGTGCAAGTCAACATCGTGCCCAACAACGCCGTCGTTGATTTTGAAATCCGCTCGCTGGCGGGCGAGGACGTGGACCGCCTGATTGATGTCTTGCGGATCGGTGTCGAGGAAATCGTGGCCCCGCTGCGCGCCGAATTCCCCGAGGCAGAGATCCGTATTGAACGGCTTTGGGATTATCCCGGCCTTGGCACCCCGACCGAGGCCGAGGTGGTCCGCTTTGTCCAAAGCCTTACCGGGGCCAATGGCACGATCAAAGTGGCCTTCGGCACCGAGGGCGGCCTCTTTGACCAACGCCTCGGCATCCCCACGGTGATCTGCGGGCCGGGATCAATGGCGCAGGGGCATAAGCCCGATGAATTCGTCACGGTCGAACAGATGCAGCGCTGCGAAGCCCTGCTGACCGCCCTGCTGGACCGGTTGGAGGCCGGGGTCTAACCCCGCCCCATCAATCCTGCCAGCGCCCGGCTGGTGGTGGCCGACACCCCCGGCTTGGCCCGCGCGGCAAAGGGCAGGGGGCGGCACAACTCCATCGCCGCCAGACCGACCCGCGCGGTCAGCGCCCCATTCACCACCCCTTCGCCAAAGCGGCGCGACAGCTTGCTCAACACCCCGCCCGACGCAAAGCTGCCCAAAAGGTCATCGGTCAGCGCCAAGGCCCCGGCCCCCAGCAACGCCACAAACACCCGCCGCATCAGCCGGAACGACCCGAAACTGCCCGACCGCCCGCCGTAGATTTCCGACAGGCGGCGGATCATCCGCAGGTTGGCAAACAGGGCTGTCGCCACATCGGCCAAGGCCAGCGGCACAAGGGCGGTGACCGTGGCCACCTGCCGCGCCGCCGCCTCAACCTCGGCCAGTGCGGCCTGATCCAGCGGGGTCAGCAATTCCACCTCAGCCAAGGCCAGCAGCGCGTCGGCGTCAAACACCTCGGCCTGCCGCTCGGCCAGCTTGGCCCGGCCCCACGCCGTCTCGCCACGGTGGGCGTACAGGCGCACCAACTTGGCCACCACGGCCTTGGCGGCGGCCAGATCGCCTTTGGCCCGCGCGGCCTCGGCCGCCTTGCGTAACCCGTCCAACCGCGCCATCCGCGCATAGGCCGCCCATTCCCGCAGCGCCAACAGCACAACCAGCGCCAAAGCCGCCACGAACAACGCAAAGGCCACCCAGCCCAGAACCGAATTCTGCGCGAAAAGCCCGGTGACAAAGTTCCACGCCGTCACTGACGCGACAAGCGAGAACAGCGCCCCAAACACCCAGCGCGCCAACCGACCAAGCGCTGATCCGCGCCGCACCGCAAACCGCGCCGCCCCCTGCATCGCGGCACCAGACGGTGCCAGATCGGGCAAGGCATCGGCGCTGGACGGGTCCGCCTCGGGCGATTCCTCTTCCAATTCCAGCAACATCGGGCGTGGCGGGCGCGGCAGATCTGCCGCCGGGTCTGCGGGAGTGTCCGGGTCGTGCAGGCTCATAGCCGATCCCCAATCAAGAATTCTGCCGCCCGGTCCAGCCGGATATGCGGCGGCCCATCGCCGGGGCGCAAGGCGCTGCGCGCAGGCGCAAAGCCCATCAAGCCATATTCGGCATCCAGCCAGCGCTCTGCCCCCTGACGGGCGGGCGACAACAGACGGGCGGGGTCTTCGGGCAACAGCCCGGCAAACATCACCGCCTGCCGCCCGGTTGACAGCAACCGGCCCCGCACCGCCTCCAGCACCTCGCCGTCGCGGGGGATGTCCTCTTCCACCGTGCAGCGCAGGGCGGCCATCGCCAAAGCCGCCGTCTCGGCCCCGGCAAAGTCGGCACGGCCCCGCGCCTCGCGCAGCATCGCGTCCAGAATGGCGGTCAGGCGTGGGTGCTGGTGATGGTGCAAATGGTCGGCCTTGGTGGCCGCGAACAGGATCTTTTCCACCCTCTTGCCGCCCAAAAGCCCGGTCAGCCAGCCATTGCGGCCGGGCCGAAAGGCGGCCAGAACCTCGGCCATCGTGCGGCGCAAATCCTCAACCGCGCGGGGGCCCTGATGGATCGCGCCCAACACATCCATCAACACGATCTGCCGATCAATCCGGGCGAAATGATCGCGGAAAAACGGCTTGATGACCTTGGCCTTATAGGCCTCAAACCGCCGCTCCATCTCGCGCCACAAACTGCCGCGCGGGGTCAGCGCGGGCTTGGGCAGAGGGGCAAAGGTCAGAACCGGGCTGCCCGCCAGATCCCCCGGCAACAAGAACCGCCCCGGCGTGCAATCCGACCACCCCGCCGCCCGCGCGGCGTGCAGATAGGCGGTAAAGGCCGCCGCCAAGGCCTGCGCGCGCGGCTCATCCAGCGCCAAAGCGCCATCCTCGGCCCGCGCGGTCGCCATGAAGTCCGCCGCCTCGGCCCGCTTGGCCAGCCGCTCCAGCGTGCTTTCCGACCAATCGGCATAGCTCTTGTCCAGCAAGGCCAGATCCAGCAACCACTCACCCGGGTAATCGACAATATCCACATGCAGCGTCCGCGGCCCCGACAGGCCCGCGAAAAACCCCGCAGGCCGGGTGCGAAACGACAACCGCAACTCTGAAACGGTGCGCGTGCTGTCCGGCCAGCGCGGCTCTGGCCCGGTCAGCGCCGCCAAATGATCCTCAAACGCAAAGCGCGGCAGGGTCACATCGGGCTGGGGCTGCAAATGCACCGCCTCGATCCGGCCCTCGCGCGCGGCGATCAGCTGCGGCATCCGGCCCCGTTCCAGCAGGTTCGCCACAAGGTTGGTGATGAACACCGTCTTGCCCGCCCGCGACAGGCCCGTGACACCCACCCGCAGCACAGGTTCAAAGAACGCACCGGAAACCGAGGCGGACAGGCCTTCCAGCCCCCGCGTCAGGCCGTCGGTAAGGGAGGAAAGAACCAAGGTGTGCCTCTGCTTATTGCGCCTTCAACATAAGCAGCCGCAGCCAGAATGGGTAGGGGGGTGGACGCAAGGCCCGCCGCGCGGTAACCGGGGCCATGCCAAGATACGCACTGCTCATCGACTATCACGGAGGCCCCTTTGCCGGATGGCAACGGCAGGCGCAGGGTCAGGCCTCGGTTCAGGGCGCGATAGAGGCTGCACTGGCCCGGCTGGAGCCGGGCGCGCATACCATCGCCGCCGCCGGGCGCACCGATGCGGGCGTCCATGCCACCGGACAGGTCGCCCATTGCGACCTTACCCGCGACTGGGGCGCGTTCCGCTTGTCTGAGGCTCTGAACTTTCACCTCAAGCCGCTGCCCGTGGCCATTCTGGCCGCCGCCCGCGTGGACGAAGACTTTCACGCCCGGTTCTCGGCGCAGGAACGCCAGTATCTGTTCCGCCTTGTTGCCCGCCGCGCGCCGGTCACCCATGACAAGGGCAATGTCTGGCAAGTGTTGAATCCCCTGAACCTGGCCGCGATGCGCCAAGGGGCGGCGTATCTGGTGGGGCATCACGACTTTACCACCTTCCGTTCGACCCTGTGTCAGGCGAAAAGCCCGGTCAAAACGCTGGACGAAATCAGCATCGACGAACTGCCGATCCCCGGCGGCATCGAATACCGCTTCCGTTTGCGCGCGCGCAGCTTTCTGCACAATCAGGTCCGCTCGATTGTGGGCACGCTGGAACGGGTGGGCGCGGGCGGCTGGCAACCCCAAGACGTGGGTGCAGCCCTTGCCGCGCGCAACCGCGCCGCCTGCGGCCCGGTCTGCCCCCCGCAAGGCCTGTATCTGACCGGCGTGCGCTATCCGTCCGATCCCTTCGCGCCCCTCGCCAATCCCCCGCAGCCATAGACCTGCGCCCGGCGAACCGCTAAGAAGGCCCCAACACAGGAGCCTCGCCCATGGACCTTACCGCCTTGTTGATCAGCCAGCTTTCCGACCCGTTCCGCATTGGCCTGCTTGTGGCGCTTGTGGCCACCATGCTGCGCACCCGCGCCGCGACCGGCACGCTGGCCCCGCTGGCGCTGGGCACGTTTTTCGTGGCGGCAATCATCCCGCTGACGCAAACCACAGCGGTGCCGGTCTGGCAGTCGGTGGCGGTGGGGCTGATGGCCAACGTGATCCTGCTGGCGGTGGTGATGGCGGCGTGGACCTTGTTCCAACGCCTGCGCGGCTAACCCCCGAACCCGTCCGCTACGCCAGTTGCGGCAACAACCGCGTCAACTCGGCCCGAAGACCGGCAAGCGCGAAGGGCTTGGTCAGAAACCCGTCCGCCCCATGCTCCAACGCGCGCCGCCGTTCCGCGGCAGTGCCTCGGGCCGTCATCATCAGGATCTTGCGGTGGCAATGCGCGGGATCACGGCGAACCCGGTCGCAGATTTCATAACCCGTCAGGTCCGGCAACACGATATCCAGTAACACCAGATCGGGCTGAAACCGCTCCAGCCAATGCAACGCCTCGGCACCTGTCGCGGCGCGCTGGCGCTCAAACCCCTGACGGTGCAGCAAATACCCAATCGCCGTGGCGATACTGTCGTCATCCTCGACGATCAGAACCCGCAGCGATGAAGGGGCAGCGCACATGGCAAACCATTCCGGCATTGATGGCAAGCGGGGCAGCATCTGAAAAAAATTCGGGCCGGAGGTCTCCCCCCGGCCCGCTTTCGAACAGCGCAGATCAGTCTGCGAAGATGTTCTTCTTGTGGGTGTTGCCCGGGACGAACAGTGCCCCGATCACCACGGTCATCAAAGCGACGACAATCGCATACCACAGGCCCGAGTAGATATTGCCTGCCTGTGCCGAGATCGCGAAGGCCGTTGCGGGCAACAGACCACCGAACCAGCCGTTGCCGATGTGGTAGGGCAGCGACATCCCCGAGTAGCGGATACGCGTCGGGAACAGTTCCACCAGCATTGCCGCGATCGGGCCGTAAACCATCGTCACCAGCAGGATCAGATAGGTCAGGATCGCCACAATGGTCAGCTTCTGGGCGGTAAAGATGTCCAGGAAGTTTTCTGCCTTGGCGATGGTCGTGTTGTCGGCAGCCACCAGCGGATAACCGGCCGCTTTCAGCGCTTCGTTCAGCGACTTCTCGAAGGCGGCTTTCACACCGCTGACTTCGTCCAGCGCCTTTTGTGCCGCATCGGTCGCAGCCTGATCGGTGCCAGCCTTGGCCGTTTCCAGCGCAGCTTTCGCAGCGGTGATCGCAGCAGCATTCTCAGCGCCGTCATAGGCGGTGATTTCGGTATCGCCAACTTTGACGCTGGTGATCGTGCCAGCCGGGCCATTGACCGTGGTCGAGTTCACCGAGGTCTTGGACAGCAAGGCTTTGGTGATGTCGCAAGACGTGGTGAACTTTGCCGTGCCGGTCGGGTTGAACTGGAACGAGCACTTGTCCGGGTCAACCGTCACCGTGACCGGGGTCTGGTGTGCCGCATAGAGCGCGGGGTTGGCGGTCTTTGTCAGCAAGCCGAACACCGGGAAGTAGGTGATTGCCGCAATCAGGCAGCCCGTCAGGATGATCGGCTTACGGCCGATACGGTCCGACAACGAGCCGAAGAACAGGAAACCACCGGTGCCAAGGATCAGCGACCATGCCACCAGAACGTTGGCGGTAAAGCTGTCGACCTTGATGATGTTCTGGATGAAGAACAGCGCGTAGAACTGGCCCGAATACCAGACCACTGCCTGACCAGCGGTCAGACCCAACAGCGCGATCAAGGCGATCTTGCCGTTTTTCCAGTTGCCGAACGCTTCACGCAGCGGTGCCTTGGAGGCGGCGCCTTCTTCTTTCATCTTCTTGAACGCCGGGCTCTCGTTCATCTGCAAGCGGATGTAGAGAGAGATCAGCAGCAGGAAGATCGAGCCAAGGAACGGAATCCGCCAGCCCCAGGCGTTGAACGCCTTCATCATCTGCGGGGTGCCGTCTGCGTTGCTCAGGGCCGCGCCAGCCGCGTCCAGAACCGGTTGGTCCGGGTAGGCGCCGTTGACATAACCCTGCACCAGCAAGATCACCACCAGCGACAGCAGCAAGCCAAGCGTTGCCGTGGTCTGGATAAAGGCGGTGAAGTAGCCGCGCTGGTTTTGCGGCGCGTGTTCGGCCACATAGACCGCCGCACCACCGTATTCGCCGCCCAACGCCAAGCCTTGCAGCATGCGCAGCGCGATCAGGATGATCGGTGCCGCAACACCCCAGCTTTGATAGCTGGGCAGCAGACCCACGAGGAAGGTCGACAGACCCATGATCATGATCGTCATCAGGAAGGTATACTTCCGCCCGATCAAGTCACCCAGCGAGCCGAACACCAGCGCGCCGAACGGACGCACGATAAAGCCTGCCGCGAAAGCCAGCAGCGCAAACACGTTGCGGGTGGCTTCGGGGAAAGCGGTGAAGAACTGCGCGCCGATGATCGCGGCAAGCGAGCCGTAAAGGTAGAAGTCATACCACTCAAAGATGGTACCCGCGGAAGAAGCGAGGATAACCTTCTTCTCTTCCCGGGTCATCGGACGCGAGCGAACGCTCACGTCTGCTAGATTTGCCATGTCTGGCCTCCCTTGTTGTCCGGCCTGTGCCGGTTCCCTGTCCCACTGCCCGAAACGACGCGACTGGTCCCGTGCCTTCCCCTGCCGAGGCAAGGTCAGGGCCCAAGGGCCACGTGTATCCGGTCTTGCGTTCCCGTGGCCCTTGCGGGCACCGGGCCTCCCTCTCAGGCCGCCACGCCTGCCACGATCTGGCCAAGGGCAGAGCGGATTTCGGCGATGGACCCCATCGCGTCGACCGTCTCCAGAACTCCCTTGTCCGCGTAATAGGCAATCAGCGGAGCCGTCTGGGCGTGATAGGCTTTCAGCCGCTCGCGCACCGTCTCGGCATTGTCGTCGGCCCGGCGCTTGAACGCCGTACCGCCGCATTTGTCGCAAACCCCCGCCTGATGCGGGGCTTTGAATTCGTCATGGTACCCTTCGCCGCACGACGCGCAGGTAAAGCGGCCCGCCACACGGCCCACCATTGCCTCGTCGTCAACCTCAAGGCTGATCGCGGCCGTCACCGTCTGGCCGCTTTCGGCCAGCAGATCATCCAGCGCCGCCGCCTGAATGGCGGTGCGCGGGAATCCGTCAAGTATGATGCCACGGGCGGTATCGGGTTGCGCCATGCGATCCTTCAGGATCGCCAGCACGATGGCATCCGACACCAGCCCACCGGCTTCCATCACCGCGCGGGCCTGCTTGCCCGCACTGGTGCCCGCCGCCACCGCGGCGCGCAACAGATCACCGGTCGACAACTGGATCAGACCGAAATCTTCTTCCAGCATCCGCGCCTGGGTGCCTTTTCCCGCGCCGGGCGGTCCAAGAAGGATCAGAACCGGGCTCATCGCTCAGGCCTTGTTCATGCGGTTGGCGATCAGATCATCGACCACCGACGGGTCGGCAAGCGTCGAGGTGTCGCCCAAAGCGCCAAAGTCATTCTCGGCGATCTTGCGCAGAATACGGCGCATGATCTTGCCCGAACGGGTCTTCGGCAGGCCGGGGGCCCATTGGATCAGATCGGGGCTGGCGATCGGGCCAATCTCGGTGCGGACCCATTTGACCAGTTCCTTGCGCAACTCGTCGCTGGGCACTTCGCCTTTCATCAAGGTGACATAGGCGTAGATGCCCTGACCCTTGATGTCATGCGGATAGCCGACCACCGCGCTTTCAGCGACTTTGGGGTGGGCGACCAGTGCGCTTTCCACCTCCGCCGTGCCCATCCGGTGGCCCGACACGTTGATCACGTCATCAACGCGCCCGGTGATCCAGTAATAGCCGTCCTTGTCGCGGCGGCAGCCGTCGCCGGTAAAATAGTAACCGGGGTATTGGCTGAAATACGCCTCTTCAAACCGCGCATGATCGCCCCAAAGGGTGCGCATCTGCCCCGGCCAGCTGTCGGCGATGCACAACACGCCATCGGCCTCGGTCGCGTCCTGAACATGGGCATTGGCCGGGTCCAGAATGACGGGCTTTACGCCAAAGAAGGGCAGGGTGGCCGAGCCGGGCTTTTGCGGGATCGCCCCCGGCAGCGGCGTGATCAGGTGGCCGCCGGTTTCGGTCTGCCAGAACGTATCGACGATCGGGCAACGGCCCTTGCCGACATGGGTGTTATACCAGTTCCACGCCTCGGGGTTGATCGGCTCACCGACCGAGCCCAGCAGCTTCAGGCTGGACAGGTCGTGCTTTTCAACCCACTCGGTGCCCAGCCCCATCAGGCTGCGGATCGCGGTCGGCGCGGTATAGAACTGGCTGACCTTGTGCTTGGCGCACACCTCCCAGAAACGGCCTGCGTCCGGAAAGGTCGGCACGCCTTCGAACATGATCGTGGTGGCCCCATTGGCCAACGGACCATAGACGATATAGCTGTGTCCGGTCACCCAACCCACATCCGCCGTGCACCAGAACACATCGCCGTCATGGTAATCAAAGGTCATCTGATGGGTGTAGGCCGCGTAAACCAGATAGCCGCCCGAGGTGTGAACCACGCCCTTCGGCTTGCCGGTCGAGCCCGAGGTATACAGGATGAACAGCGGGTCTTCGGCACTGACCGCCACATAGGGGCAATAAGGCTTGGCGGCGTCCATCTCGGCCAGCAGGTCCACATCGCGCCCGTCGGTCCAAGAGGTCTGATCGCCGGTGTGCTTGACCACAAGGCATTTCACCCGGTCGTCGCAATGCAGCAAGGCCGCATCGGTGTTGCCCTTAAGCGGGGTCTTCTTGCCGCCACGCGGGCCGTAGTCGGCGGTGATCACCACCTTGGCCTCGCTGTCGTTGATGCGGTTGGCCAGCGCGTCGGGCGAAAAGCCCCCGAACACCACCGAATGAATGGCCCCGATCCGCGCACAAGCCAGCATCGCAAACGCGGCCTCGGGGATCATCGGCATATACAGAACCACCCGGTCGCCATGCCCGACGCCGTAAGCCTTCAGCACATTGGCCATGCGGCAGGTTTTTTCCAGCAACTCGGCATAGGTGATATGGCGGGCCGGGGTCTTGGGATCATCCGGCTCCCAGATGATCGCGGTCTGCTGGGCGCGGTCGATCATATGGCGGTCGATGCAATTGGCGCTGACGTTCAGCGTGCCGTCCTCAAACCACTTGATCGAAACCTTGCCCAGCGTGAAGTCGGTGTTCTTGACGGTGCGATAGTCTTGAATCCAGTCCAGCCGCTTGCCCTGATCACCCCAGAACTTGGCCGGATCGGCCATCGAGTCCGCATAAAGCTTGGCGTATCCCTCGGCATCAACATGCGCTGCCGCGACAAATTCCTTTGACGCTGCGTATAGCCCTGCGGTCTGCACGGTTCCGGTCATGAATTCCTCCTTCTGTCCCGCGGCCCCATCAATATGACCGCTGCACGGCCTGCAAATGTTGCAGGGCTCCCCCGTTAAACGGGAGAATAACGTATTTGTAAAAAAAATGGTAACTCTTTTTGAAGATAGGGTTTTTCTGTAAATTTATTGACAGAGGATGCCGTGTATTTTGTAAAGTGTCAGAAAATTGACAATGATTTGACGTATTCGTGATCGGGCAGGGCGCCGCTTGGGGCCGGGCGCGGACCGGACGCCGGGCCGTTGGCCGGCGCAACCCTCGGGATGCGTGGGGCGCGGACCTGCCCCGCGCCGCCCCGCCCGCCCCGTTTGGCTCAGACTGATTCGGCTGGCTCTGCCAAGGCCGCGCGTGCCGCCGCAAGGTCCGGCAGGAACCGCACCAAAGGCGCCTCCAGCCCCGCCGCCTGCAAGGTTTCCCGCAGGTCGGGCTGTGCGCCGGTCACGACCAGCCGCCCCCCGCGCCGCGCCAGTTTTTGCGCCATCAACTGCAACGCATGGGCGCCCGAGCTGTCAATGAACGGCACATCGGCGAAATCGACGATAAAGCCGCGCGGCTCTTCTGCGACCTGATCCAGTAACGCTCCCAACCGCGCCGCCGCGCCGAAAAACCACGGCCCGTGCAGGTGAAACACCACCGGATCACCGGGCGCCGTTCCGACCTCGTCCGCGCGGTCAATGGTTGTCGCCGCCGACATGCGGTGGATGAACACCACCCCGCCCAAGGCAAAGCCCACCACGATCCCCTCGGACAGATCGCGGAACACCACCAGCAGCAGCGTCACCAGCAAGACCACCGCATCGGCGCGTGAGGCGCGCAGCAACTGCCACAGCGCCTCTTTCTCCACCATATTCCACGCCACAATGGCCAGAACCGCCGCCAGCGCCGCCAAGGGGATATACCCCGCCAAGGGGGCCGCAATCAGCAGGAACAGCAACACAAACACCGCGTGCAACATGCCCGAGATCGGCCCCCGCGATCCGGCCCGCACATTGGTCGCCGTGCGCGCAATGGTCCCGGTAACGCAAATCCCGCCGAACAGGGCAGACCCGATGTTGGCCACACCCTGCGCCAGCAATTCGGCATTGGGCCGGTGCCTGCGCCCCGACATCCCATCCGCCACCACCGCCGACAGCAGCAATTCAATCGCCCCCAGCAGCGTAAAGCTCAGCGCATAGGGCAGGGCCGCCTGCAGGGCTGCAAGGTTCAGCGGCGGCAAACTGGGCGCGGGGGGCACGCGGGGCAAGGCGCCAAAGCGGCTGGCGATCGTCTCGACCGGCAGATGCCCCAACCCCGCCACGAGGGCCGCAGCCACCACCGCCAGCAACAGGTTCGGCGCGCGCGGCGCCAGCCGCTTGATCCCGACGATCAACGCAATCGTGCCCGCCGCCACACCAAAGGCCGCAAGGTTCACCGTTCCCGCTGCCCCCGCCAGCGCGCGCAGCTTGTCCACCACCGGCCCCGGTTCTGCCCCGCTTAGCGTCAGCCCGAACAGGTCTTTGATCTGGCTGGAAAAGATGATCACCGCGATCCCCGCGGTAAAGCCCACCGTCACCGGGTAGGGGATGAACCGCACATAGCTACCCGCCCGCAACAGCGCCAGAACCACCAGAAATACGCCCGACAGCAGCACCGCCAGCAACAGGCCTGAAAGCCCGATCTGCGCCACACAGGCCGCCACCAGCACGATGAACGCCCCCGCCGGGCCGCCGATCTGATAGCGCGATCCGCCAAGGGCCGACACCAAGAACCCGCCGATGATCGCGGTGAACAATCCGCGCTCTGGCCCAACGCCCGAGGCAATCGCAATCGCCATCGACAAGGGCAGCGCGACAATCGCCACCGTCAGCCCGGCCATGACATCGGCGCGCAGATCGGCGGGGCGGTAGCCTTCGCGGAAAATGGTGATGAGTTTGGGCAAAAACTCCGACGTATCCGTCGGGTTGGGGTTCGGCTGGACCATTGGGGGCACGGGATGTTAGGTAAAAGGGCGCCGGAAATATCGGCATCTGCTTGAAATCCCTGTCAGCAAACGCTCTGCCCCCGCGCTTGTCAACCGTCTCCACCGAACCGCCGCGAAGGTCGCCGCATGATCCGCCCCACCCAAGACCCGCCCCGCGACCCTGTGGCCCCCGTTGATGCCGGGGCGCGCGCGCAGGCCCACGACCTGCTTTCACAGGCGACCCATGCCGCCCTCTCTTACCTCACCCCGCAAGACGGCACGCCGGGGATCAGCCGCATCGCCTTTGGCTGGCTGGATGGCGGCCCGGTCACGCTGATCTCGGCGCTTGCCCCCCATACCGCCGCCCTGCGCGCCAATCCCGCCTGCGCGGTCATGGTGGGAGAGGTGGGCGCGCGCGGCGATCCGCTGACCCATCCACGCCTGATGATCCGGGCGCGCGCGCAGTTTGTCGCCGCCGATGATCCCGCCCGCCCGGCCCTGCGCGCTGCATGGTTGCGCGGCCATCCGAAAACCACGCTCTACGTCGATTTCCCCGATTTTGCCTTTGTGCGCCTGCACCCGGTCGAGGCGCTGTTGAACGGGGGGTTCGCCCGCGCCTTCCGCCTCGCCCCCCCCGACCTTGTCCCCCCCGACCTTGTCCCCCCCGACCTTGCACCCCCCGACCTCGCGCCTTAACGGTCGTGCATCCCCTTGCCGTCAAGGATGCGCGGACGCGCCTTGGCAATCCGTGCCGCCCGCGTCGCCGCCTGCTTGGCCCCGCTGAACAGCAACCGATAACCCCGCTGCCGCCCCGGTGTCAGCGCGTCAAAGGCCGCGCGCAACGCCGCATCGGCGGCCAAAGCGGCCTCCAGTTCGGGCGGGCCGTCCAGATCATCCTTGGCAAAGACCACCTTCTTGCCGGCCCGCTCAACCGCAATCGCCTCCAGCACATAACCGGCCAAAGCCGCCTGCGCCGCCGCGATCTGGCCCGGATCGGTGGCGGTGAACATCCGCACCGAACGCGAGTTATCGCCCGGCGCCACCAGCAACCCCGCCGCGTCCTTCAGCAAAACCCCCTTGAAAAACGACAGGCCGCAAAAGCCCTTCAGCCCCCAGACCGTGGCCACATTCGCCCCCTCAAAGGTGTAACACGGCGCGCGCCACTTGAATTCTTCGGTCAAAGGGCTGGCCTGCAAGATCGCGCGAAAGGCCGCCATCTCGGCCCGCCATTGCCTGGCACCGTTATAGAACGCCTCAACCCGTGCTGCATCCACCGCCATGCGCCCCCCCCCCCTTTACCGCCGGGCAAACTATCCCCCCAAAATCCGCGCCCTGTCCACCATAACGCAAAGCCCCCCGGCACAAACCGGGGGGCCAAGGCCGCCAGACCAAGCGACGCTTACACCGGATTATCGCAGCGGATCGTCAACTGCGCCTTGCCCTTCACCGCGGACGGCCATTTCAGTTGCACCTGCGACCCGCCCCCGGTTTCCACCAGCACATAGGGCTGCACCCATTGCGTGACGTTGCTGGCGTTGGTGACAGCGCCCTCCAGCACCACGCCCGTCACATTCCGCGCCCGCGACCCAAAGGGCAGGAACGCCGATCCATCGACCACCCAGGTATCTGCGGCGGTGTTTTGCACATGCTCTATCATCAGCGGGCTGACCGTCGGCTGGTTCACGCCGTTGTAGGTGTTGTCGCTGAAGGTGATGTTGCGGAAACTGACAAAGCTCAGCGTCGCTGTGGTGGTGTCGATCATCTCCACCCGGTCAATGCTGCCGGAAGACGCGCGGAAGACGTTGTTGGTCACCGACAGGCCCGAGATATAATGCCCCGGCCCGCGCGGCGTCACCACGATGAACCGGAACGCGGGCCCGGTATTGGCCACAAGAAACAGGTTGCCGCTGATCGTCAGCCCGCCAAAAGAGTATTCCTGGCTGAAATCCGGCGCCTCGTCATGTTCGTTGGTGATCTCCAGAAAACAGTTGTCCACGTAGTTGCCCACGAAAAACCCCTGCGGGTTGGTCTTGGTGAACACGATCCCCGCACGGCGCAGCCCGTTTTCCTGCGTGTCGCCCTGAAAGAAATGGTTGCCCGACACGATATTCCCGGTCCCCGCCAGCACCGCGAAATGGGCAAAGCGCGTGGCGCGGTTGTTGCGGATCTTGGAATTGTTGCCGTTGATGTTGAACGCCACTGTGGTGCGGTTCTGGGCCGCCACCGAAAACTCCCGCGACAGGAACTGGCAGTTGTCGATCTGCATGCCCTGACAGCCAAAGCCGAAAGAGGTCATCGCCCGGTCCTTGGGCGTGTTGATCGTGCAGTTGGTCAGGCAAAACACCGACCCGCCGGGCGCAAGCAGAATGCCGCTGGCCTCGCTGCTGCAGGAAAACTCAACATCGGTGATCTCGAACTTGTGTAACTCGCCAGTAAAGCCCGAGAAATCGAGCATGTATTGATACCGCTCAAAGGTGAAGGTGCGGGTGCCGGAACCGCCCCACAGGGGTTGGCTTAGCTGCAAACTACCCGCCGCGACGTTCTTGGACAGCACGTATACCTCGCGCCCGACGCCGGTGCCGCTGACCCGCGCGCCGACCGGAATGGCCGCGACGTTGGTCACACCCGTCAATGTCGTGGCCGCCGCCGTGGCATAGGTGCCAACCGAGGTAACCGTGACAGTGTTCCACGCCGTGCCGGGGGCAACGGTCAACTGCCCGTTGGTGATCAGGCGGCGCTGGGCGAAATAGGTCAGTCCGCACAGGCCCGCCACATCAATCGGCGCTTCCAGTTGCACCCGCCGCCCGTTCAGATCCAGCGCCACATGGTCGGTGAAAAAGAACAGCGCCTGCAACCCGCGCCGGAACCCCTCCAACTCCCCCCCGAAGGCCGAGGTATAGGTGTCCAGATCGAAATTCCGCGTGCAGGCCAGCCGTTGGTTGGCGGGCATGGTGATCGTGCCCTCAAAGCTGACCGGGTTCTCAAAGGTCAGGTTCGATCCGATGTAGTAATTGCCCGGCGACACCACCACCCGCTTGCCCGCCGCCGCGGTGTCGGCGGCGTCGAAGGCGGCGGTGTCGTCGGTCACGCCATCGCCGCGCGCGCCAAAGTCGCGCACATCCACCCAATCGAACATCTCGACATGAAAGACCGAGGTGACATCCTCAATCGTGATGTCATCAATCCGCACCACGCCGCCATTGGCCCCGGTCAGGTCCAGCCCGAAATGGCCGTAAACCGGGGCCGTGCCCCAGACCATATCCACCCCCTGCCGGTTCCCCGACCCGATGATGGCACTGACCGTCACCACCGCCCCATAGGCGGTCAGCGGCACCGAAGGCCCGACCTGCACCGCCGCCGCAACGTTCGATCCGTTGCTTGACGCCGCATAGGCCGCGATCCGCACCGAAGGCAGTGCCCCGCTGATCGCCTTGACCTTGGCCGTCACCCGCAAATACAGCCCCGGCTGAAACGGAATCTGCTGAAAACACCGCAGCTTTTGCGTGGCGAGGGTCTTTTGCAACTCAAGACAGCCCGCGAAATCCTGATCTGACGGCACATAGGCGGCATTCGCCTGCCCCAGATACGATCCCTGACCCGACCGCCCGTCTTCGCGCGACCATAGGTTCAGCCCGGCCGAAAACATCGGCGGCATCAGGACCAGCCCCTCGGTAATTGCCTTGTTCATCGAAAACCCTCGCCTAATTCCGCTGGTGCAGACGGTCCATGCCGCCACGGCGAAGGCTTAGCCCTTGTCGGTTACCCACCCCTTGCCCGTGCGCGCGCAGCGCTTGGCCGCCACGCAACGGTGGATTTCCGCCGAACGGCGCTATCCTATCCTTTTCGCTAGTGAATCACGCTATGGTTGTGGCGGTCTTTGTGCTAAATTTGCCGCGTAGCGCGTTGATATTTCCGACCCAAACCTTGCCTAAACCCTTTTGAAAACCTACATCCCAGTCAGACCAGTTTGTTAACCAGTTTGATCGGACCGTTAAGGATCGTGACATGCAGTCGCTTTTTGTTCGGCTTTTGGGGTTACGACGTAACCAAAAGATAATCCTGCAACTTTTTGTCGATGGTTGCCTTGTTGCTGTCAGTTTCCTCGTCGCACTTTGGTTGCGCCTGGATAGCATCTTTCTATTGCCGAACGTCTGGACAGCGCTGCTGGTGACGGTGCCGCTGTCGCTTCTCGCCTTTTATGGTCTGGGACTTTACCGCACCGTGATCCGCTTTCTGGCGGGGCGGGCGCTGCAAACGGTGTTCCTCGGCTCAATGGCCTCTGGGCTGATCCTTGCGGCCAGCGCCTCGGTCCTGAACCTTCCGCTTCCCCGTTCCATCCCGCTGTTGCACGCGATGCTGATGCTGATTTCGGTCGGCGGCGTGCGCTTTGTGTTCCGCGAAGTGCTGGCGCGGTCGCAGAACCACCGCAAGGAACGGGTCGCGATCTTTGGCGCGGGCGCTGCGGGGCGGCAACTGGCCCAGACCCTGCTGCAAGGCAATGACTACCTGCCCATCGCCTTTCTGGATGACAGCCCCGAGGCCAGCAGCACCCTGATCAACGGTCTGCGGGTGCGCGCGCCCACGCCTGAAAACATTGGCGCGCTGATCCGCAACAACTCTGTCACCTCGGTCTTGCTCGCCATCCCCTCCGCCTCGCGCAGTCGCCGCAGCGAAGTGTTGAAGTCGCTGGAGAAATTCCCCCTGCGCCTGCGAACGATTCCCGGCCTGCATGATATCGTCAGCGGCCGCGCGGCCATCAGCGACATCAACGAGGTCAGCATCGAAGACCTGTTGGGCCGCGATCCCGTCCCGCCCCGGCCAGAGCTTATGGGCGCCAACATCCGCGGAAAATCGGTGATGGTAACCGGGGCAGGCGGCTCAATCGGGTCCGAGCTTTGCCGCCAGATCCTGCGTCAGGCCCCGGCGCAACTGGTGCTGTTTGAACAGTCCGAACTGGCGCTGTACTCCATCGAGGCCGATCTGCAACGGCTGCTTGCCTGCGAAGGGCTGGCCGTGCCGATCTTTGCGGTGCTGGGGTCGGTGCAGGACGCGCAGCAGGTCACGCGCGCGCTGCGCCAATTCCACGTCAATACCGTCTACCACGCCGCCGCCTACAAACATGTGCCGCTGGTCGAACACAACGTCGCCGAAGGCGTGCGCAACAACGTGCTGGGCACCCGGACCGTGGCCGAATCTGCCATCGCCACCCGGGTTGAGGCGTTTATCCTGATTTCCACCGACAAGGCCGTGCGCCCCACCAACATCATGGGGGCCACCAAACGCATGGCCGAGATGGTCTGTCAGGCGCTCGCCGATCTGCCCGACACCACCACCCGCATCTCGATGGTGCGCTTTGGCAATGTGCTCGGCTCGTCTGGCTCGGTCATCCCCTTGTTCTCGCGCCAGATAGAGGCGGGCGGCCCGTTGACCGTCACCCACCCCGACATCACCCGCTATTTCATGACCATCCCCGAAGCCGCGCAGCTGGTGATCCAATCCGGCGCGATGGCCAAAGGCGGCGATGTGTTCGTGCTGGATATGGGGGAACCGGTGCGCATCGCCGATCTCGCCGCACAAATGGTGCGCCTGCATGGGATGCGCCCGGTTGTGCTGGACGCGGCAGGGCCCAAGACCGCCGGCCCCGGCGAAATCGGTATCGCCTTTACCGAACTGCGCCCCGGCGAGAAGCTGTTCGAAGAACTGCTGATCGGCAACGCGCCCTGCCCAACCGCCCATCCGCGGATCATGTCGGCCAACGAATCCTATCTTCCGCTGGAGCAGCTTAACCAGAAGATCGCGCACCTGATCTGCGCCAGTTCCAGCGGCGATGTCAGGGCCGTGCGCCGGATTCTGGCCGAGGCGGGCACCGGCTATGCGCCCACCAGCCGCATCGTTGACCATTTCGGCGGGCTTAACCTCGTGGCCTCCTTGCTTGCGCCGCAGGTGGCCCCGGTTGTGCCGCAGATCACGCCCCCAAGCCTGACGCAGGCATAGGGGCCAAACGGCCACCGTGGCAAAATTCCCTGTGAACAAGTTTCATACAGCGGTGGTTATTGAGCCAAAGCTGTCGTAGGAAAAGACCGTGCCTTTGGCTTCGGCTATGGGCGCATCGTGGTGGTGAAAAGGGTAACTCTCGATGTCCTCAGGCTCAGTAGCGCGCAAAGTAACCCGGATTTCCGTGACAGCGGCACTTCTGACGGGCTTTGCGCTGCCGACCGTGGCCGAGATGAAACCGACGCTCAGCTTTGGCGGCGTGACCGGGCTGATCGACATGCCGTCGGGCGAATCACAGTCCGATGGCGTGCTTTCGGTGGTCACCGCGCATTTCGGCCCGATCTCGCGCACCACCTTGTCCTTCCAGATCACCCCGCGCCTGTCCGGCAGCTTCCGCTACACCGGTATCCGCAACTGGGATGACGTGTTGCCCTCCCCTCTGGCCACCAACTACGACCGCAGCTTTGATCTGCGCTACCAACTGCTGGATGAAGGGCGCTATGTGCCCGGCGTCGTGGTGGGCCTGCAGGACGTGATCGGCACCGGGCTGATGTCGGGCGAATATCTGGCCGCGACCAAAAGCCTTGGCGACCGGGTCAAGGTCACGGCGGGGCTTGGCTGGGGGCGGCTTGGCAGCTACGGCAGCATCGGCTCTACCGGAACCCGCCCGCCGGTTGATGTGGGTCTAGGTGGCACCGTCCGCACCGGGCAATGGTTCAAGGGCGATTTCGCCCCCTTCGCCGGGGTGGAATGGCAGGTCAACGACAAGCTGGGCGTCAAGGCAGAGTATTCGTCGGATGCCTATACGCTTGAAGCGGGCGCGCGCGGCACGTTTGAGCGTAAAAGCCCCTTCAACTTCGGCGTGGAATATCAGGTCAAACCGAACCTGCGGGTCGGGGCCTACTATCTTTACGGCACCGAATTCGGCATCAACGCCCAGATCGTGCTTGACCCCAAGGTGCGCCCGACCGGTGGCATGCTGACCCCCGGCCCGATCCCGGTGCTGAACCGCCCTAGCCGCGCCGCCAACCCCGGCGCCTATTCGCCCCTGTGGATCAGCGAAGACGGCAGCAAGCAAACCCTGCGCGGCACGCTGGCCAAAGCACTGCGCCGTGACAGCATTACGCTGGAAACCATCAGCTTCGATCTGGACCGCGTGCAGGTCCGCGTCCGCGCCTCGGCCAGCGACAACAGCGCCCAGGTCATCGGCCGCACCGCCCGCGCGCTGGCTGCCACCATGCCCGCCACGGTTGACACGTTTGATATCGTCCCGGTGCGCAACGGCATCGCCCTGTCCAAAGTGGTGATCCGCCGCTCGGATCTGGAACAGCTTGAATTCGCGGGCGGCCAAGATGCGCTTATGCGCCAGCGCGCGCAAATTCTGGCCGTGGCCAATGACTTGCCCGCCGATACCCTTCGCAGCGACGGGCTTTACCCCAAGTTCAATTGGGGCATCGCCCCCTATGTCCGCACCAGCCTGTTTGACCCGCAAAACCCGCTGCGGATCGACGTTGGGCTGCAGGCCTCGGCCAGCTATGTGTTCTCGCCGGGGGTGATCCTGTCCGGCTCCATCGGCAAGAAACTGACCGGCAACCTTGGCGATTCCACCCGCGTGTCGGATTCTGTTCTGCCCCATGTCCGCAGCGACTTTAACATCTACGACCGCGAGGGCGATCCGTCGCTGAACAACCTGACCCTTGCCTGGTATGCCAAGCCCGCGCCCAACCTCTACAGCCGCGTGACCGTGGGCTATCTGGAGCGGATGTTTGGCGGTGTCTCGACAGAACTGTTGTGGAAGCAGGTCGACAACCCCTTCGCCCTTGGGGTTGAGGTGAACTACGTCAAACAGCGCGACTTTGACCTGCTGTTCGGCTTTCAGGATTACAGCGTCGTGACCGGCCATGTGTCGGGCTATCTGGACCTTGGCAAAGGCTATTCGGCCCAGCTTGACGTGGGCCGCTATCTGGCGGGCGACTACGGCGCCACCCTGTCGCTGGACCGCCAGTTTGCCAACGGCTGGAAGGTCGGGGCCTTTGCCACCCTGACCGACGTGCCGTTTGATGATTTCGGCGAAGGCTCGTTTGACAAAGGCATCCGCCTGTCGATCCCCTTTGCCTGGGCGCTCGGCCGCCCGACCGAAAAGGCCTACAACGCCACCATCCGCCCGATCCTGCGCGATGGCGGGGCGCGGCTGGATGTGGACGGACGTCTCTACGACACGGTCCGCGGCTATCAGGAAACACAGCTTGACGCCCAATGGGGGAGGTTCTGGAGATGACCCTGCATTCGGGACACCCCCCCGCCCGCTCCACTTTCGCCCGCCCCACTTTCGCACGGGGCAGCGCCCTCGTGGCGGCCTTGCTGCTGTCGGGCTGCGGGGGGGCCGCACAACTGGCGGCCCCGGTCGTCGGCATGTTCAGCGGTGCCAAGGCGCAACCCGCCCCCGCCGCTCTGCCCAAGGATGGGGCCGAAGTCTGGGTGACCCTGCGCGCACGCGGCATCAAATTCCCGATGAAGGTGATCGACAGGGATGGCCCTGTGGTGACCCTCGCCGCTCAGGATGGCGCACAGGTCATCCTGAAGGATGGCGTGTTGTTCGGGACGCGCGGGCTGGGGCTGGATCTGATGTCCTCGACCGGGCCTTCGGTGGCGGAACTGGCTGGCGGTGCTGCCAGCCACAGCCGCACCGCCGACTATCTTGACGGCACCGATAGCCCGGACCGGCGCAGCTACACCTGCGAGACAGAGCCGGGCACCGGCGACAAAGGCCCCGCAAACGCCCGCCACATCCGCGAGGTGTGCCACACCGCCGAGGGCAAGGTGATCAACGAATTCTGGATCGATGGCGGCCTGCACATTGTTCAATCGAAGCAATGGGTCTCAAAAGGCGTCGGTTATCTTGAGTTTGTTGCGCCTTAGCATCAGTTTTTGCATCGCGGCGCTTTTCTTGTCGTAGTCGGCTGGCTATAGTTTACTCGAAGAATCTCGTTCACAAGGACCCCTGATATGAAAAAAATCTCCGCTTTCGTTATGGCGATGCTTGCTGGTGTTGGCGCTGCAAATGCCGGTGGCATGAATGAGCCCGTCGCTGAAGAAGAAGTTGTTGTTGCAGCACAGACCTCGTCCTCCTCGGGCGGTCTGATCGTTCTGCTCCTGCTCGGCCTTGCAGCAGCAGCTGTTGCTGGCGGCGGCACCTCGGGCACCGGCGAAGAAAACGAAATGTGATCTGTTTTCCTTCGGGAAACGCCAAAACGCCCGCCTCGTGCGGGCGTTTTGCATTTCAGGCCCTCGCCGCCAATCGAAACGCTTTCTTTTTCCTGCCGGGAAAGTTAACGTCATCGGCAAGATCACGCCAATAAGGGATGACAGACGATGAAGAAACTGACTGCCTCTGTACTTGTTATGGTGATGTTTGCGGGTTCTGTTCAGGCCGGCGGCATGAATGAGCCGATTGTTGAGGAAGAAGTGGTTGTGGCCGCGCAAACCTCTTCCTCGTCGGGTGGGCTGGTTGTTCTGCTGTTGCTCGGCCTTGCTGCGGTCGCAGTGGCCAGCGGCACCAAAGGCACCACGGATTGTATCACCTTGTGCTGATCGGGCCGCTACCTGCGCCCCCAAAACGCCCGCAATGCGGGCGTTTTACATTTTCCCTGACCCCGCCCCGCCTTGACTTCCCGGCCCCCATCGGGAACCCATGACCGCCTAAGGCAAGCAGGGGGCCGGCATGGCGTGGGAATTCTGGATCGACCGGGGCGGCACCTTCACCGACATCGTCGCCCGCCACCCGGATGGCCGCCTTGAAACGCGCAAGCTGCTGTCGGAAAACCCCGAACGTTACAGCGACGCCGCCGTGCAGGGCATCCGCGATTGCCTTGGCCTGACCGCCGGTGCGCCGATCCCCGATGGCGCGATCGCTGCCGTCAAGATGGGCACCACCGTCGCCACCAACGCCCTGTTAGAGCGCAAGGGCGAGCGGGTGCTGTTGCTGATCACCCAAGGCTTTGCCGATCTGCTGCGTATCGGCACCCAGGCCCGCCCCGCGCTCTTTGACCTGCACATCCGCCGCCCGGATCTGCTTTATGAAGCCGTAGCCGAGGTGCAGGGCCGTCACGACGCGGACGGCGCCCTGATCACCCCCTTGGCCGAGGCGCCCGCCCGCGCCGCCCTGCGCGCCGCCCGCGCCCAAGGCATCACCGCCACCGCCATCGCGCTGATCCACGGCCATGTGAACCCCGACCACGAACGCCGCCTTGCCCAGATCGCCGCCGAAGAAGGCTTTACCCAGATCTCGCAGTCCCATCAGGTCAGCCGTTTGGCCAAGCTGGTCGGGCGCGGCGATACAACCGTGGTGGATGCCTACCTGTCGCCGATCCTGCGCCGCTATGTGGCGCAGGTCGAGGCGGCCTTGGACATCGGGCGCGCCACGGGGCGGCTGTTGTTCATGCAATCCTCCGGCGGGCTGACCGAGGCCGGGCGCTTTCAGGGCAAGGACGCGATCCTGTCCGGCCCCGCAGGCGGCATCGTCGGCATGGCGAAAACCGGCATGGCGGCAGGGTTTGACCGGCTGATCGGCTTTGACATGGGCGGTACCTCAACCGATGTCAGCCACTTCGCCGGCGACTACGAACGCTCGTTTGAAACAGAGGTTGCGGGCGTGCGGATGCGCGCGCCGATGATGGATATTCACACCGTCGCCGCCGGGGGCGGGTCGGTCTGCGCCTTTCGGGACGGGCGCTTTCAGGTCGGCCCGGAAAGTGCCGGGGCCAATCCCGGCCCGGCCAGCTATCGGCGCGGCGGCCCGCTGACCATCACCGATTGCAACGTCATGCTGGGCCGCCTGTCGCCCGCGCATTTCCCCGCCGTCTTTGGCCCCGATGGCGATCAGCCGCTGGATCTGGCCACCGTGCAGCGCCAGTTCGCCGCCCTTGCCACGGAAATCGCCGCCGCCACCCATTCCCCGGCAGAGCCGCCCGAGGCGGTGGCCGAAGGCTTTTTGCGCATCGCAATCGACAACATGGCCAACGCGATCAAGAAGATCAGCGTGGCGCGCGGCCATGATGTGACAGGCTATACCTTGCAGTGCTTTGGCGGGGCAGGGGGCCAACATGCCTGCGGCGTGGCCGATGCGCTGGGGATGAGCCGGGTGTTCCTGCACCCTTTCGCCGGGGTTTTGTCGGCCTATGGCATGGGGCTGGCCGAACTGCGCGCCCTGCGCGAGGTGCAGTTTGATGCCCCCCTCTCTGATCTGCCCGCCGCCGAGGCGCGCGTGGCTGCCCTTACCGCCGAGGCCTGCGCGGAACTCGCCGCGCAATCCGTCACCGCACCGCGCACAGAGGCGCGCGCCCACCTGCGCTACGAAGGCTCCCATCAGGCGCTTGAGGTGCCCTTTGGCCCGGCCGCGGCGCTGCGCAGCGCGTTTGAGGCCCAGCACCTTGCCCGCTTCGGCTTCACTTCGCCCGAACGCGCGCTTTTGTTTGAAATGCTGGCGGTAGAGGCCATCGGCGGCGGTGCGGCCCTGACCGCCCCGCAGGCCGCCCCCAATGGCACCCCCACCCCGCTGGATCACCTGACCCTGCGCGCCGGGGGCCAGTGGCAAACCGCCCCGCTCTATGACCGCGCCAGCCTTGGCCCCACCGCCCGCATCTGCGGCCCCGCGATCCTGCGTGAGGCGACCGGCACCGTGGTGGTAGAGCCGGGCTGGACCGCCCGCACCGATGCCGCCGCCAACCTGATCCTGGAACGCCAAACCCCGCCCGCCCGCCAGAACGCCGCCGGGACCGAGGCCGACCCGATCCTGCTAGAGGTGTTCAACAACCTCTTCATGTCGGTTGCCGATCAGATGGGCGCCACCCTCGCCAACACCGCGTGGAGCGTCAACATCAAGGAACGCTTGGATTTTTCCTGCGCGATCTTTGATGGCCAAGGCGATCTGGTGGCCAATGCGCCGCATGTGCCGGTGCATCTTGGCTCCATGTCCCACGCGGTCAAAACGGTGATGGCCGCGACCCAAGGCACGGCGCGGCCCGGCGACGCGTGGATGCTGAACTCTCCCTATAACGGCGGCACCCACCTGCCGGATGTGACGGTGATCACCCCGGTCTTCCTGCCCGCAGACGCGGCGCAGCCCGAAACGGCGGCCACTCCGGTCTGGTGGCTGGGCTCGCGCGGGCATCACGCCGACATTGGCGGGCGCACGCCCGGCTCCTCCCCGCCCGACTCGCGCCATATCGACGAAGAGGGCGTGCTGATCCACCTCTTCCCCCTCGTCAGCGCCGGGCACCTGAATGAGGCCGACACCCGCGCCCTGCTCGGCTCTGGCCGCTACCCCGCGCGCGCGATTGACCAGAACATGGCCGACCTCAAGGCCCAGATCGCCGCGAATGAAACCGGGCGGCGTGAATTGTTGCGCGTCGCGGCCAGCTACGGCGCGCCCGTCGTCACCGCCTACATGGCCCATGTGCAGGCCAATGCCGAGGCGATGGTCCGCGCCGTCATCGACCACCTTAAACCCGGCAGCTTCACCTACCCGATGGATACCGGCCAGACGATCCGCGTCCGCGTCTCGGTCAACCCCACCGCCCGCACCGCCGAGGTCGATTTCACCGGAACCTCGCCCCAGCAAAACGGCAACCACAACGCCCCCGCCGCCGTCACCCGCGCGGTGGTGCTCTATGTGTTCCGCACGCTGGTCGGCAAGAACATCCCGCTGAACGAAGGCTGTCTGGCCCCCCTGACCATCACCGTTCCCGAAGGCTCCATGCTCAACCCCCGCGCGCCCGCTGCCGTGATCGCGGGCAATACAGAGGTCAGCCAAGCCGCCTGCAACGCGCTCTACGGTGCGCTGGGCGTGCTGGCGGCGGGGCAGGGCACCATGAACAACTTCGTCTGGGGCAACGCGCGCTTTCAGAACTATGAGACAATCGCGGGCGGCACCGGGGCCGGTCCCGGCTTTGACGGCTGCGATGCGGTGCAAAGCCACATGACCAACACCCGCATGACCGATCCCGAGATCCTAGAGAAACGCTTCCCCGTCCGGCTGGAACGCTTTGCCATCCGCCAAGGCTCGGGCGGCAGCGGGCGCTGGCGCGGCGGGCACGGGGCCGAACGCATCCTGCGCTTTCTGGAACCGGTCACCGTCACCACGCTGTGCGGCAGCCGCATCGTGCCGCCCTTTGGCGTGGCCGGTGGCGGTCCGGGGGCCTTGGGCGAAAACCTTGTCGAATGGCCCGACGGCAGGCTTGAAACCCTTGGTGGCCGCGACGAACGGCAACTTCCCGCCGGCGCCGCCTTTATCATGCGCACACCGGGCGGTGGCGGCTGGGGCTGACTTGCAGCCCCGCGCCCCGCTTCCCATATGACCCTCAACGCATAAGGGAGCCAATGCATGTCCAAATCCTTCTTCGAAAGCCTGATCGGTGGCGTCAAAGACCTCACCAGCGGCCAATCCGCCTCCGGCCTTGCGGGCCGCGCCCAATCCACTTGGAACAGCCAGTCCGGCCTGACCAAAGGGGCCATCGCGGGCGGGCTTTTGGGGGTGCTGCTGTCGGGCAACGCCCGCCGTCTGGTGGGCACCGGGGTCAAGGTCGGCGGGGCCGCGCTGATCGGCGGTCTGGCCTATAAGGCCTATGAGGATTGGAAATCCGGCAAAGACGTTGCCGCCCCCACAGACGCGGGCGCGGACGCGCCGGTGGCGCTGCCCAAACCCGACGCGGCCTTCCTGCCCGCCACCCCGGCCGCCGAAGATGCACTGGCCCTGAACCTGTTGCACGCCATGGTCGCCGCCGCCAAGGCCGACGGTCATGTCACGCCCGAGGAACGCGCCCGCATCGCAGACCAACTCCCCGTGCTGGGCCTCGGGGCCGAAGCCCAGGCCCTGATCGCCGCCGAACTGGATCAGCCGCTGGATATCGGCGCCATCGCCGCCCTCGCCGCGAATGAGGCGCAGGCCACCCAGATCTACACCGCCTCGCTTCTGGTGGTGGACCCAGAGGCGGCGGCCGAAAAAGGCTACCTTGCCCTGCTGGCCGCACGGCTGAAACTGGACCCGGGCCTTGTCGCCCACCTCCACGCCCGCGCGGCCGAACTGGCCTAAGGGGCGGGCCAACCGCCCCCGCCTGCCTGCCCGTCCCCCTGCCTACCCTTCCGGTGCCTGCCCCTTCCGGGGCAGGTGCGTCCTAAACGCCCACCTCAACCCCCAACCCACGCTCCCGCGCGCGCCGCACTGCGACCCCGGCCACCGCAATATCCTGCAAACCCACCCCGGTCCCATCAAACAGCGTGATCTCCTCCGGGCTCTGCCGCCCCGGATGCGCCCCGATCACCACCGCCCCCAAGGGCGTGATCGCCTCCGCCGCCAAAAGCCCCGCCGCCACCGCATGCTGCGCCTCGCCAATCGTCACCGATTGCGCGACCTCATCGGTAAAGACACTGGCCCGCGCCAACAGGGCGGGCTCCACCTCCTGCTTGCCCACGGTGTCGGTGCCCATGCAGGCCAGATGCGTCCCCGGTGCGACATGCGCCGCCAACAGACTGGCCGCGGGCGAAGAGGTAATGGTCACAATCACATCCGCCTCCACCATCCGCGCCAAAGGCACCGCCTCAAAGGGCAACCCCAACTCCACCGCCACCGCCGCCAGACGGTCCAGCATTTCGGGATGCAGGTTCCACCCGATCACCCGCTCAAACGGACGTACCCGCGCCGCGGCGCGCAACTGAAACGTCGCCTGATGCCCGGCCCCCACCATGCCCAGAACCTTTGCGTCCGGTCGGGCCAGACAGTCAATCGACAACGCCTGCGCCGCCGCCGTCCGCAATGCGGTCAACAGATTGCCCCCCACCATCGCCTCCGGCCGCCCCGTCTGCGGATCGAACAGGAACACACTCGACTGGTGGTTGATCATCCCGCGCGCCCCGTTGCCCGGAAAATACCCCCCCGCCTTCACGCCCAACTGCCCCGCCGCCCGGTCCAACCCCGACTTGAACCCGTATTGACGCCCTTCCCCCAAAGCCTCGCGCACCACGGGAAAGTTGGCGGCCTCCCCGCGCGCCATCGCCGCGAAAACCCCCTCCACGGCCACAAACGCATCCTCCGCCGACACCAACCCGGCAATCAACGCCTCAGGAACAATCAACATCGCCGCTCCGCCCTTCATCTTGGTTCAAATACTCCGGGGGTCCGGGGGCAGCGCCCCCGGCCCTTTCGGCCAACACCCCGCCGAAACACCCCGCCGAAAACCCCGCCCGCTCAATAGGCCTTGCCCCGTGCCGAAACCGGCCACACCACCTCTACCTTGCCGCCGCGCACACCCACATACCAGTCATGCACATTGCAGGTCGGGTCACAGTGCCCCGGCACCAGCCGCAGCTTTTCGTTGACCGCCAGAACCCCGTGCGGATCGTCAATCACCCCATGCTCATCGCTGCATTTGATGTATTTGACATCGCTGCGCCCGAACACCACCGGCAGCCCCGAATCCACCGATTGCGCCTTCAGCCCGGCATCCACCACCGCCTTGTCGGCCTTGGCATGGCTCATCACACTGGTCAAAAGGAACAGCGCGTTCTCCCACTCCCCCTTGTCAATCCGCTGCCCGGACTGGTCCAGAATCCGCCCATAATCGGCATCCATGAACGCATAGGACCCACACTGCAACTCGTTGTAAACGCCAGAGGTTCCCTCGAACTCATACGATCCGGTCCCGCCGCCGCCCACGATGTCACACCCCAACCCCACCGCCGCCAATCCCGCCACCGCCTCGCGCACCTGTGCCACGGCGATCTCGATCTTGGCCTTGCGGTCGGCGTAAAGGTCCAGATGCTGCATCGCACCCTGATAGGCCTGAATGCCCGCAAACTTCAGCCCCGGCGCGGCCGCCACAGCCTGCGCGATGGCCACCACCGCTGCCGTGGTCGTCACCCCGCACCGCCCCGCGCCACAGTCAATCTCGACCAGAACCTCAAGCTCGGTGCCATGCCGCACCGCCGCCGCCGACAGATCGGCCACATTGCTCGGGTCATCCACGCAAACCAACACCCGCGCCCCCAGTTTCGGCAACCGCGCCAGCCGGTCAATCTTGGCCAGATCCCGCACCTGATTGGACACCAGCACATCGCGGATACCGCCGCGCACAAACGCCTCCGCTTCGCTCACCTTCTGGCAGCAGACCCCGCAAGACCCGCCAAGCCGCTCCTGCAACAGGGCCACATCCACCGATTTGTGCATCTTGCCATGCACCCGGTGCCGCACGCCCATCTCTTTGGCCAAGGCCCCCATCTTGGCCACGTTGCGCTCCAACGCGTCCAGATCCAGCACCAGACAGGGCGTCTGAATATCGGCCTCATCCATCCCCGGCAGGGCCGGAATGTCATAGCCAACCTCAAGCCCCTCAAACGACACAGCTTTGTTCATCATCGCCTCCCGCGCCCTACATCCAGGGCAGTTTGTCCAAATCCACGTTTCCACCGGTCAGGATCACGCCGACGCGCTGCCCCCGGAACGCCTCGGCGTTCTTCAAGATCGCCGCCAAGGCCACCGCACTTGATGGCTCCACCACAATCTTCATCCGCTTCCAGATCAGCTTCATCGCGTCCACGATCTCGGCCTCGCTCACGGTCAGTATGTCGTGCACATGGGCCTGCACGAACGACCATGTCAGATCCTTCAGCGGCACCTTCAACCCATCGGCCACCGTCTCGGGCGCATCATCGGCAATGATATGCCCGGCCTTCAGACTGCGATAGGCGTCGTCGGCCTGCTCAGGCTCGCCCGCATAAATCCGCACACCCGGCGCCAGATGCGACAGCGCCAGACAGGTGCCCGACACCATACCGCCCCCGCCAATCGGGGCAATCACCGCCTGCAACCCCGCCACCTGCTCCATCAACTCCACCGAGCACGTCGCCTGACCCGCAATGACCCGCGCATCATTGTAAGGATGCACAAACTCCGCCCCGGTTTCGGCCACCACCTCGGCAAACACCGCCTCCCGGCTAGAGGTCGACGGCTCGCATTCCACCACCCGCCCGCCATAGCCGCGCACGGCATCCTTCTTGGCCTGCGGGGCTGTGCGCGGCATCACCACCGTGCACCCAATGCCGCGCCGCCCGGCCGCATAAGACAGACAGGTTCCGTGGTTGCCCGACGAATGCGTCGCCACCCCTTTTGCCGCCTGCTCCGCCGATAACCCAAACACCGCGTTTGAGGCCCCGCGCGCCTTGAACGCCCCCGCCTTTTGCAGGTTCTCGCACTTGAAGAACAACTCCGCCCCAACCAACCCGTTGATATAGCGAGAGGTCATCACCGGCGTGCAATGCACATAAGGCGCGATCCTCGCCCGTGCCGCCACCACATCCTCAAACTCTGGCCGCTCCATTCTTCACGCCTTTCATCTCGGTTCAAATACTCCGGGGGTCCGGGGGCAGCGCCCCCGGCCTTGGCCCGGCTACACCGCCGCCGCCGCCGGGACCGTGCCGCGATAATACTCCTGCGCCGCCGCAACCCCCGACCCCAGCCGCACCGGCCAGCCCAGATCCGCCATGCACATCTCTGCCGTGGCCAGCCCCGCCAACACCATCACCTCGGTCAGCATCCCCAGATGGCCGATGCGGAACACCTTGCCCGCAACCTCGCCAAGGCCCACGCCAAAGGCCACGCCGTATTTCTGCGCCGCAAGCTGCACCAGATCGGTGCCGTTGCACCCCTCGGGCACCACAACCGCCGTCACCGTCTCGGAATACAACTCCGGCCGCGCCGCACAGGGGCGCATCCCCCAGGCCACCACCGCGCGCCGCACGCCCTCAGCCAGCCGGTGATGGCGCGCATAAACCGCGTCCAGACCCTCGTCCTCCAGCATCTCCACCGCGCGGGCGAGCCCCGCAATCAATCCCACCGGCGGCGTATAGGGATAGCCCCCCGCCGCATTGGTGCGGATCTGATCGGCAAAGTCGAAGAATGTCCGCGGCAAACCCGCCCCGGCCATCGCCGCAAGCGCCTTGTCCGACACACCCAGGATCGCCAGGCCAGCGGGCAACATGAACCCTTTCTGGCTGCCCGCCACCGCGATATCCACGCCCCAACCCGCCATATCAAACGGCATCGACCCGATCGAAGACACCCCGTCCACCAGCAGCAAGGCCGGATGCCCCGCCGCGTCCATCGCGCGGCGCAATCCGGCGATATCGCTGCGCACCCCGGTGGCCGTCTCGTTATGGGTGGCCAGAACCGCCTTGATCTGATGCGCGCGGTCGGCCTTCAACGCCGCCTCGATCCGCGCCAAAGGCAAGCCCTCGCCCCACGGGGTCTCCAGCACCTCGACCTTCAACTGGTGCCGCTGGCACATGTCGATCCAGCGGTGCGAGAACATGCCAAATCGCGCTGCCAACACCGTATCGCCCGGCGACAAGGTGTTGGAAATCGCCGCCTCCCAGCCCCCGGTGCCGGTGGTGGGCAGCAAGAACACCTCGCCGCCCTCAAGGTTCAACACCCGCCGCACCCCCGCCACCGCCGGCCGGAACAGCCGCGCAAACGCGGGTGAGCGGTGATCCAGCGTCGGCATGTCGCAGGTCTTGCGCAACGCCTCGGGCATATTGGTCGGGCCGGGAATGAAAACGGGGTTCTGCGCGGACATCTTGGTCTCCCTCTTTATCCGCTCACCCTACGCCCCAGCGCCCCCCGTCACAATTTTTTCGAAATTGTTTTTCACATAGCGGAAAATGTGATATTCTTAAACCAAATCAAATACCTTCGCTTTTTCATCGCCCCATTCCCCGCCAAAAGGACCCGAAAATGCCCCAAGTTCCCCAACAGCCCGCCCGGTTGCGCGGCCGCCCCAAGGCCTTCAACGACAAGACCGACCAGAACACCGTTCAGGCACTGGACCGCGCGCTTGGGTTGATGGAGCTTTTGGCCGCCAATCCCGGCCTGACCCTGTCCGAACTGGCCGAACGGTCCGAGCAAGCCGTGGCCACCGTCTACCGCGCCCTCGTCACGCTCCAGACCCGTGGCATGGCCGAGATGGAGGAACCGGGGCAGGTCTGGCATGTCGGGGCAGGGGCCTTTCGGATGGGCAGCGCCTTTCTGCGCCGCACCAAGATCGCCGACCGCGCCCGCCAGCCGATGGATCAGTTGATGCGCGAAACCGGTGAGACCGCCAACCTTGGCATCGAGGTGGGCGACGAGGTGCTGTTTCTGGCACAGGTGGAAACCACCCAAGCCATCCGCGCCTTCTTTCCGCCGGGCACCAAGGGGCCGATGCATGTCTCTGGCATCGGCAAGGCGCTGCTCGCGTGGTATCACCCCGACAAGGTCGCGGGCATCCTGTCGCGCATGGGGCTGGAGAAATTCACCTCGCTGTCGATCACGTCCGAGGCCTCGCTGGACCGCGACCTGTCGCGCACGCGTGAGCGGGGCTATGCGGTTGATGATCAGGAACGGGCCGAGGGTATGCGCTGCATCGCCGCCCCGATCTTCAATGCCTACGGCGAACCCGTGGCCGCGCTGTCGGTGTCCGGCCCCGCCTTCCGCATCGGCCTGTCCGACACCGCCCGCATCGGCGCGCTGGTCCGCGTGGCCGCCGATCAGGTGACCGCCGCGACAGGCGGCAGCCGCCCCTAAGACGGCACTTCATTTGATCAAATCAACCATCCCCCATTGAACCCCGCCGCGCGAAGTGATCAGACTTCGCGCGAACGGCGACACGCAGAGGGTCACATGCAGGTCTTCATCAATGGATTCGGTCGGATCGGGCGCTCGGTTCTGCGGGCTTGGGCCCAAGGGGCCGCACCGCAGATCACCATATGCGGCATCAATGATATCGCCGATGCCGAGATGTGCGCCTACCTGTTCCAATACGACTCGGTCTTCGGCCCGTGGCGCGGCACGGTGGAACTGGCCCAAGGCGCGCTGGTGATCGACGGCAAACCCATTCCGTTGCACCGCACCGCCGATATTTCGGGCCTGCCACTGGCGGGGGTGGATGTCGTGATGGAATGCACCGGTCGCGCCGACAGCCCCGCCGTGGCCGCCCGAGGGCTGGCCGCGGGGGCGCGGCGGGTGCTGATCTCCGGCCCGTCCTCTGCGGCAGAGGTGACGGTGGTGCTGGGGGCCAATGAGGCCACCCTCGGCGCGCAGCGCATCGTGTCCAATGCGTCCTGCACCACCAATGCGCTGGCCCCGCTGGCCCGGTTGATCCACGAAAACTGGGGCATCGTCACCGGGTCCATGACCACGATCCACTGCTATACGGGCAGCCAGCCCACGGTAGACGCGCCCGCCGCCGACTTTGCCCGCTCCCGCGCGGCGGCGCTGTCGATGGTGCCAACCACCACTTCGGCGCAGCGCCTGCTGGATATCGTCTTGCCCGAGATCGCGGGCCGGATCGACGGGTCAGCGGTGCGCGTGCCCACGGCCTCTGTCTCGGCGGTGGATCTGGCGCTCATCACCGAACGCCCCGCGTCGGTGGCTTCGGTCAACGCCGCACTGGTCGCGGCCAAAGGGGTCATCGGCAGCACGCGTCAGGCGCTGGTGTCCACCGACCTGCGCGCGCGCCCCGAAAGCATCGTCATGGCACTGCCCGAAACCCGCGTGACCCGCGGCGGCATGCTGCGGGTCTTTGGCTGGTATGACAACGAATGGGGCTTTTCCAACCGGATGCTGGACATCGCCCTGCGGATGGGCTGACCCGCCTTACTCTGGCGTGCGGTTCTTGTACTCGTAGCGGTAGTTGTAGTTATACGAATAGCCGCCCGCCCGTGCCTTGCGGGGGTCAAAGCCGTTCATGATCACCCCGGTCAGCTTTAGCCCGATGGTGTCGAACACTCGCAGCATCGCGCTTACCTCGGCAATCGGCGTCTCGTCATAGCGCACCACGGCCAGAACGCCGCCCGCCGCCCGCCCCACCACCACCGGGTCCGTCACCGCCAGAACCGGCGGGCAGTCAAAGATCGTCAGGTCGAACAGCTGGTCCAACTCTGCCACCAACGCATCGAACTTGTCGCGCATCAGCAATTCCGACGGGTTCGGCGGATAGCGCCCCGTGGACAGGATGGTCAGCCCCTCAATCCCGGTGTCACGCAACACCTGCTCCAGTTCCACCTCATCGGCCAGATATTCCGACAGACCGATCTCGTTTTTCTGAATGCCGAACTGCTTGCGCAACTGCCCGCGCCGCAAATCGGCATCGACCAGACAGACCCGCAACCCCGCCTGCGCCGACACCACCGCAAGGTTGGTTGAGGTAAAGGATTTCCCCGCCCCCGGCGCGGTAGAGGTGATGGCCAGTGATTTGCTCTGCGCATCCAGCATCCCGAACTGCAATGAGGTCCGCAGCGACCGGATTCCTTCGACCGACAGATCGGTCGGGTCCGCAACCGCAAGGATCGACGCAATCCCCTGCATCCGCCGCATATCGGTCTGGGTTTTGGCTTGATTGATCGTGGCAAAGACCGAAAGCCCCAGCTTTTCCAATGCCTCCGTGCCTTGGATGGTCTTGCGCAGCCAGATCCGGGTCAGCCCCACAGCGGTGCCCAACACGAAACCGATCAGCAAAGACAGCGCCAGTACCAGCGACTTGCGCGGCCCCACGGGCAAAAGCGATGGCTGCGCCTTGTCGATGATGCGTACATTGCCCACGGTGCTGGCCCGCAATACCTGCACCTCTTGGGCGCGGGTCTGCAATTCGGTATAGATCTGGCGGGTCAATTCCACATTGCTCGACAGGTTCAACACCTCGCGCTGGGTTTCGGGCAGCGCTTCCACCTGCTTGCGCACGGCGGCCAGTTCCTCTTGCAGCCGCGCCCGCTGGGCCAGCAGTTGCTGATAAACCGGGTGGCTGGTCTTGTAGCGGTTCTTGATGTCGTCTTCCTGCACCTGCAAGGCGCGCAACTCGGACTTAATCCGCGTCACCTGCGACAGCGCGTTTTCCGTCTCAAAGGTCAGATCGACCGATTGCTGCGCCAGCCGGTAATCGTTCAGCGCCTTTTCCGCGGCCTGTTGGGCGGCCTCGGCCTTGGGCATCTGCTCTTGAATGAAGGCCAGACTGCTTTCCGCCTCGGCGGCAGAGCGGTCGATGTTCTGGCGCACGTAGGCGTTGGCGATCCCGTCCAGCATCTCGGCGGCCAGCTTGCGGTTCGGGTCGGTGATCTTGGCGCGCAAAATGCCCGACTGCTTGCCGCTTTCCGCCACCGACAGCTTTGCGCGCACAATGCCTATGGCTGCCAACCCGTTGATTTGTTTGATGCGGAACTTGCGACCCGCGGGCGCGCTCAGCTCCTGCACGTTCAGCGCAAAGCCCAACACCGGGTCGCGCACCAAAGTGCCGACCTTGCCCTCGGCGGTGCTGCCGTCGGGCAGCGCCAGCACGAATTCACCCGCCTCGCCGGTGACCGTCAGCACGATTTCCCGGTCCACCCATTCGGGCGGCACCTCCAGCAGCGCCAGCTCAATCGCGTCGCCGCGCCGGCCATAACGCGCGAAATAGCCGGTGCTGGGAAAGGGCAGGGCATAGCGCAACAGCGCGTTGCCCACCAACGGCGCCTTCATCGGCTCTGCCACCCAGTCAAGGTTAAGCTCTGCCACCACCTGTTCAAGGATCAGCCGGGATGAGATGATCTCAATCTCCGTCACCGTGCGCGGGTCGTTGTCCATGAAATCGCTCAGCGCCGAAGGCAGCGCCAACTGGCCCGACCGGGCCTCAAGCTGCAACAGCGCGTCGGCCTCAAAGGTGGGCGGGGTGCTGGCCAGATAAAACGCGCCAATGAACAACGACAGCGCGGTAAAGGCGCCGATCCAAAGCCGGCTTGCCCAGACCGACTGCACAAGCTGCATCAGGTCTATTTCCTGATCGTCCTCATCGCGTCTGGCTTCGGCACTCATTTCACACCCATCTTCTTTAACCGGTCCGCCCAAGCGGCCGCAGCCACCTCGATCTGACCAAACACCGCCTCATGAAACGCCTGGCTTTTCTGATAGGGGTCCGAGATGCCCTTGGCACCGACCCAATGATCAAAGAGCATAGTCTTGCCGGAAACCTGCGGAAATTCGCGCGCAATCTGCGCCTTATGCCCGGATTCCATGACAAGGATAAGGTCGGCCTCGCGGGCAAGGGCGGCGTCAAACTGCCGCGCCACATGCCCGTCCAGCGATATCCCGTGCCGCCCGGCCACGTCGCTGGCATCGCGGTCTGCCGCATGGCCGACCAAAGCGCCGATCCCCGCCGAGCGGATCACCGCCCCCGGCACGGCGGCCTGCAACAGCCGCTCGCCCAAAGGAGAACGGCAAATGTTGCCAACACAGACAACAAGAACATTGCGGATCATGGGCTATCCGTCCGTATAAGCGGCAACCGCGCGTGGATCAGCTCGCTGAGCTGTCAATGGCGGTAACCGCCCTGACCGTCGGAAGCAAGCCTGAGATGGCATCGTTCCAGCGTTGCAGCGGAGAACGGACAATGTAGATCACATCCTTTGGCTCCAGCACAAAACGGGTGCCGATCAGCATGCCCGTGGGGCTCGAGGTCTCCAGCTGGAACACGGTGATCTTGCCCGGCTCGCGCTGGCGGAACACGAAGACCCCGCGCGCATCGGCCCGCACCTCGTCCAGACCACCCTGACGGGTGATCGCTTGGGTCAGCGTGACCGGCTCCTGCGACAGGTCGATCACATCCGGCTTGCTGACCTGGCCCAGCAGATAGGCCTCTTCGGACTTGCGGCGCGGCACGTTCACCACGTCGCTGGCGCGCAGAATCGGGTTGTTCTGGCTTAACCCGCCCGCAAGATACCCGGCCAGATCGACCGTATAGCGCGACCCGCCGCGCTGGATGCTGACATTGCGCAGATCGCCCGCCTCTGTGACCCCGCCCGCGGCGGTCACCGCCTCAATCAGCGTCAACTCCACCGTGGTCAACGGCAGGCGGTTGGGGTTCTTGACCTCGCCCGACACCACAACGCTTTGCGAGTTGAACGCCGCCACGCGCACTTCCAACTGCGGCGAGGGGATGAACTCCGACAGCCGCTTGGTTACATCGGCGCGGATTTCTTCGGGCGCAAGGCCACGGGCCTGCACCTGCCCGATAAAGGGGTAAAAGAACGTGCCGTCCGACTGCACGCGGAAACCGGTTTCCTCCGCACTGCGCTGCGGTCCGGCCGGCAGCGTCAGTTCGGGGTGGTCAAAGACGATGACGTTCAACGTATCGCCGACGCCCACCTTGTAATCCCACTGCGCCGGCGACGGCACCGAAGACCGCTCATGCCCCCGCGCGGGCGACGAAAAGCTGGCAATATTCTTGGCATCAAGGCGGATGATTTCAACATCCTCTTCCTTGCGGGCCTGCTGCTCTTCGGTGACGGGAAACGAGACAAATCCGTCCGTGCAAGCCGTCAACAGAAACAAACAGGTAAAAACGAAACGACTAGATTTCATCGTACACTCCGGCACCGCACTATCCCTAGGGGTGTAGGCGATTGCCTATGCTTGGGAAAGCGCGAATGGCAGTTTTCCACAGCCAATTGCAGACGTGCCACGCTTCTGGCGAAGTTCAGCCGACACCGCGCTTGACCCAGCGACATCTATGGCTAACAATTTGATCAAACCACCACAGTTTCCGGCGCCCCCTTTTCCGCCACCCCCCGCTTTTTCGCCCCCTCAAGGACCGCCCGACATGCAACGCGACGATATTCCGCTGCCAAGCCCCAGTGCGGGCACACAGCGTCACCTGACGCTTTGGCGCTTTGGCACGCCGGGCGCGGGCAAGGTCTATCTGCAAGCCGGGCTTCACGCCGATGAAATGCCGGGCGTTCTGGTGCTGCAACACCTGCTCGGCCTGCTGGAACAGGCCGAGGCGCGCGGCGATTTGCGCGGGGAAATCCTCGTGCTGCCCGCCGCCAATCCGCTGGGCCTGTCGCAATGGGCCTTCCAGCGCCCGCTGGGCCGGATGGAGGCCGACAGCCTGCACAACTTCAACCGCGGCTATCCCGATCTGGCGGCACTGGCGGGCGACCGGCTCGAACAGCGCCTTGGCCCGGATGCCGCGCAAAACCTGTCCACCATCCGCGCCGCCTTTCGTGAGGCGCTGGCCGAAAGCCTGACCACCGCCCGCACAGAGATGACGGCCCTGCAAACCACCCTGCTCAGCCTTAGCTGCGATGCCGACTATGTGCTGGACCTGCATTGCGACCATGAGGCGATCCTGCACCTCTACGCCTCCTCTGCCCGGCCCGAGATCACCGAATTGCTCTGCCGCTGCACCGGGGCGGAACTGGCGCTTTTGCAGGACGTGTCGGGCGGCCATGCCTTTGATGAGGCGCATACCGCCCCGTGGCTGCACCTGCGCGCCCGCTTTGGCGACCGCTTCCCGATCCCCGCCGGGGCCTTTTCCACGACGCTGGAATATCGCGGCCAGTTTGATGTGCACGACGCCACCGCCGCGGCCGATGCCGCCCACCTGATGACCTTCCTGACCGCGGTCGGCGCGGTCCACGGCACGGCGACCCCCGCCCATCCCGACGCCCGCCACCTGCCGCTTGGCGGCGCGGCCGAGGTGTTCGCCCCCCAGGGCGGGGTGGTCACCTGGCTTGCCGCCCCCGGTGCGACCGTGCGTGAGGGCGAGGTGCTGGGCCATGTCACCGACCCCGCCTCGCGCCTGCGCCTGCCGGTTCTGGCCCCCAACGCCGGGGTGATGTTTCGCCGCGAACTTTGGCGATCCTGCCTGCGTGGCCAAGGCCTTGCCCATGTGGCGGGTGATTTTGTCTTGCGTGACGGAGATCTGCTGTCAGACTGAATGAAATGAATTTAAAGGAGAATTCCATGCGCCACCTGGCCACTACATTTGGACGCCTCATGCGGGCAAGCGGCCTTGTGGCGATCGTCGCCCTCGCCGCCCCCGGCCTGACCACCGCGGCCCTTGCCGATGACACGCTGGACCGGGGCATCGGCTCGGAATGGTCCTCGCTTGATCCGCAGGTGAACTTTGATGCGGCGGCGGGCTGGATTCAGTCTGACGTGTACGAAGGGCTGATCTCTTACAACGCCAAGGGCGACGTGATCCCCGGCGCGGCCGAAAGCTGGGATGTCACAGATGAGGGCAAGACCTATACCTTCCATCTGCGCGACGGCCTGAAATGGTCCAACGGTGATCCGCTGACCGCGCAGGAATTCGTCGATTCCGCCCTGCGCACGCTGAACCCCGAGACTGCCTCGGAAAAGGGCTACTACTTCTACTCGGTCATTCAGGTCAAAGGCGCCCAAGCCCTTGCCAATGGCGACACCACCGATGCCAGCACCCTTGGCATCACCGCGCCCGATCCGCGCACCGTTGTGGTGGAAATGCTGACCCCGGCCCCGCATATCCTCGATATCATGGGGGCCTTCCAACTGGCCCCGCTGCACGGGCCGTCCTTTGCCGCCAATGGCGCGGCTGGCTTCATCGACCCGGCCAAGGTGGTGTCGAACGGCGCCTATGTGATCAAGGAAGTGGTCCCGCAAAGCCACGTCCTGCTGGAACGCAACCCGAACTACTGGGATGCGGCCAACGTCAAGATCCCCTTCGTCAAATACCATGTAACCGAAGATGTCGCGACCGAACTCAAGCGGTTCCGCGCGGGTGAGATCGACATTACCTACGACATCCCCCTGAACCAGATCGAAGCGCTCAAGACCGAGATGCCCGAGCAGGTCCACATCTCCCCCTCGACCGAGGTGGTCTATTACAGCTTCAACCTGACCAAAGAGCCGTTCCAGAACATCGAGCTGCGCCGCGCCCTGACGCTGGCCATCGACCGCGACGTGCTGGAAGGCAAGATCGTCAAGGGCGGTGCCATCCCGTCACTGGCCTATGCGGGCGGCTTTGATCCGACCTACGTCGGCCCCTCGATTGCCGAGGCCGCGATGACCCAATCCGAACGCGAGGCGCTGGCCAAAGAGCTTTACGCCAAAGCGGGCTATGGCCCGGATAACCCGTTGAAAATCAACATCGTGTCCACCGTGTCCGAAGACAGCACCCGCCGCGCGCAGGGTGTGGCGCTGATGTGGAAAAAGGTGCTGGGGGTCGAGGCGGTGAACGAACCGCAGGAACGCAAAGCCTGGCTCGACAGCTTTTATGCCGGAACATGGGATGTGTTCTCTGACGATCTGGTGGGCGATTTTGCCGGGGCGGAAACCTTCCTTGCCTATATGCGCCCCTCGTCTGAACCGGGCTATAACTGGGTAAAGCCGGAATTTGACGCCGCGATGGATGCCGCCGCCCAATTGCCCGACCGCCCGTCGCGCAACGTGGCCCTTGCCGGGGCGGAAAAGATCCTGCTGGACGATTACATCTTCGCCCCCCTTGCGATCATGCCGACGCGCCACCTGATCAGCCCGCATGTGAAGGGCTTCCAAAGCTCGGTCGCAGGCTACAACAACTCACAAAGCCTGACCTTGGAGTGATCGCGCGCTGGCCCTGTAAATGATCCGCTTCATTGGAAAACGGCTTTGGGACGGCGGGCTGACGCTCGCCGCCCTTGTCACGCTGACCTTCTTTGTGATGCGACTGGCCCCCGGCGGGCCCTTCGCCAAGAACCGCAAGATCTCACCCGAGGTGCTGGCCAATATCGAGGCGGCCTTCCATCTGGATGAACCGATCTGGCAACAGTTCGGCCGCTATGTCTGGGGGCTGGCCCATCTGGACCTCGGGCCCTCGACCCGGTTCCGCGATTATTCGGTGGGCGATCTGATCCAGTCGGGCCTGCCCTATTCGCTGACCATCGGCTTTTGGGCGGTGGTGGTGGCCTCGGTCGTGGGGGTGGCGCTGGGCATCCTTGGCGCGCTGCGGCGCAACCAGCCTGCCGATTATATGGCCGGGCTGATCGGGGTGACGGGCATTGCCGTGCCGATCTTTGTGATCGGCCCCTTGGCGCAGCTATACTTCGGCCTGCGGCTGGGCTGGCTGCCGGTGGGCGGGTCCGATCAGGGCTGGCGGTCGCTGGTGCTGCCGGTGCTGGTGCTGGCCTTGCCGAACATCGCCTATATCTCGCGCCTGACCCGGTCCTCGATGATTGAGACGCTGCGCGAAAACTATGTCCGCACCGCGCGGGCCAAGGGCATCGGGCCGGGCCGCGTGCTGCGCGCCCATGTGCTGAAAGGCGCGCTGCTGCCCGTGGTGGCCTATCTTGGCCCGGCCACGGCGGCGATCATCACCGGGTCCATCCTGATTGAGACGATCTTTGCCGTGCCGGGGATCGGGCGGCATTTCGTGGATGCCGCGCTGAACCGCGACTACCCCTTGGTCATGGGCATCACGCTGCTGTATGGCGGGCTGCTGATCTTGTTCAACATTGCCACCGACCTTGTGCGCGGCTGGATGGACCCGAGGTTGCGCCATGCCCGCTGATCTTCCGCTTGCAAACGAACTTCCGCCCCAACGCCCGCTGTCCAGCCTGCAACTGCAACTGCGTCGCTTCCGGCAGAACCGTCTGGCGATGCTGTCTATTCTTGTGCTGCTGCTGATCGTGCTGGGCTGCTTTTTCGGCCCCTACGCCTTTCCCTTCACCGGAGAGGATGCCGATTTCGACTATATCGCTGCGCCCATCGACTTTGGCTCTGTCCACCTGTTCGGCACCGACGACTTTGGCCGCGACCTGCTGGTGCGGGTGATGGAGGGCGGGCAGGTCTCGCTGACCATCGGCTTTCTGGGCGCGCTGACGGCGGGGGGGATCGGGGTGCTTTACGGTGCCGTCGCGGGCTATGTCGGCGGGCGCACCGACGGGCTGATGATGCGGGCGGTGGAAATCCTTTACGGCTTTCCCTACGTGATCCTTGTGATCCTGCTCAGCCTGCTGTTCGGCGGTGGCAACATCGCGCTGTTTGCCGCGATCGTCTTTACGCTCTGGCTGACCCCCGCCGTCATCGTCCGCGCGCAGGCGCAAAGCCTTGCCAAACGTGAGTTCATTGAGGCCGCCCGGGCAGGGGGCATGACCGGCACCGGCATCGTGCTGACCCATATCGTGCCCAACTGCCTGTCGGTGGTGATCGTCTACGGCTCGCTTCTGGTGCCCGAGGTGATCCTGTCGGAAAGCTTTCTGTCCTTCCTTGGCATCGGCGTGAAAGAGCCGCAGGCCAGTTGGGGCAACCTGATCCAGACCGGCACTGCCGCGATGGATACCGACCTGCGCCTGCTGCTGCTGCCCGGCCTTCTGCTGGCGGCGGTGCTCTTGTGCCTCAACTTTATCGCAGATGGGCTGCGGGATGCCTTTGATCCAAATGACCGCTGAACCCCTTCTGTCCCTCCGCGACCTGACCGTCGATTTCCGCCTGCCCGCGGGCCAGATGCGCGCGGTGGACCGCGTCAGCTTTGACGTGGCCCCCGGCGAGGTGCTGGGCATCGTCGGCGAAAGCGGGTCGGGCAAAAGCCAGATCCTGTTTTCCCTGATGGGGCTTCTGGCCGCCAATGGCACCGTTTCCGGCAAGGCGCTGCTGCAAGGCCAAGACCTGCTGTCGCTGCCCCCCAAGGCGCTGGACCGGGTGCGCGGCCTGTCGATGTCGATGATCTTTCAAGACCCGATGACCTCGCTCAACCCCTATATGCGGGTGGGCGACCAACTGGCCGAGGGGCTGATCGCCCATAAGGGCCTGTCGCACAAAGCCGCCTGGGCCGAGGCGGTCGCCATGCTGGACCGCGTCCGCATCCCCGACGCCGCCGCCCGCGCCCGCCGTTATCCGCATGAGTTCTCCGGCGGCATGCGCCAGCGGGTGATGATCGCCATGGCCCTGCTGGTGCGCCCGGCTCTGCTGCTGGCGGATGAGCCGACCACCGCGCTGGACGTGACCATTCAGGCGCAGGTGCTGGACCTGATGGCCGAACTTGCCCGCGAAATCGGCACGGCGATTGTGCTGGTAACGCATGATCTGGGCGTGGTCGCGCGGCTGTGTGACCGGGTCGTGGTGCTTTACGGTGGCCGCGTGATGGAGGAAGGCCCGGCCGAACCGCTGTTTGACGCCCCCGCCCACCCCTATGCCCGCGGCCTGCTGCAAGCGACCCCCCGGCTGGACGATGCGCTGACCCCCCGGCTTGGCACCATCCCCGGCACGCCGCGCTCGGGCGGGGCGATGCTGCCCGGCTGCCCCTTTGCGCCGCGCTGCACCGTCCGCCTGCCGATCTGCAGCACCACCCAACCGCCCCTGACCCCGCGCGGCGCCACCCGCGCGGCCTGCCATCTGGAGGCGACGCCATGACCGCAACCGCAACCGCAACCGCTCCGCTGATCGAGGCCCGCGCGCTGGACATCGGCTATCCCATTGCGGGGCAGGGGCTTTTTGCCCGCGCCGCCCTTTTGCCCATCGTCCATGATGTGAACCTGACGCTGTCCGCCGGGCAGACCTTGGGCGTGGTGGGGGAATCGGGTTGCGGCAAGTCCACGCTGGGCCGTGGGCTGTTGCGGCTGGTCAAACCCACGGGCGGGCAGGTGCTTTGGCAAGGGCAGGACATGGCCGCCCTGTCGCCCCAAACCTTGCGCCAGACCCGCGCGGCCCTGCAAATCATCTTTCAAGACCCCGTGGCGGCGCTGGACCCGCGGATGACGCTTGGCCGCATCGTCTCGCGCCCCTTGGCCAGCTTTGCCCCCGACCTGCCCCGCGCCGACCGCCGCGCCCGCGCGATAGAGGCGCTGGAACGGGTTGGCCTGTCCGCCGATTTCGCCGACCGCTACCCGCATGAGCTGTCGGGCGGTCAGGCGCAGCGCGTCGGCATCGCCCGTGCGCTGATCGGGGGGCCAAAGCTGATCGTCTGTGATGAACCGGTGTCGGCGCTGGATGTGTCGATTCAGGCGCAGGTGATCAACCTGCTGATGGATCTGCAGCAAAGCATGGGGCTGGCGCTGGTCTTTATCTCGCATAACCTCGCCGTGGTGCGCCACATCAGCCATCAGGTCATGGTGATGTGCCTTGGCCGGGTGGTTGAACTGGCCCCCCGCGATGCCTTCTACGCCCGCCCGCTGCACCCCTATTCCCGCGCGCTGATGGAGGCGGTCCCCGAACCCGATCCCCGCCGCGAGAAAGGCCGCATCGGCCAGTCCCTGCCGGGAGAGTTGCCCTCGGTCCTGAATCCGCCGCCGGGCTGCGTCTTTGCAAGCCGCTGCCCGTTGGTCCAATCGCGCTGCCACGCCGAACGTCCCGCCCTGCGTGATTTCGGCGGTCGCCAAGCCGCCTGCCATTTTGTTGAGGCCTGATATGACGCTCGCATCCCTCTGGGCCTCCGTGCCCCAACTCACCCACATCCGCGCCTCGGCCGATGGGCGCTGGGCCTTCTGGTGCTGGTCGGGCGTGACCGAGACGGAAGAGGTCTGGTGCGCCCCCACCGATGGCTCCGCCCCGCCGCAGCGTCTGACCCACGGGCAGGATCATTTCCTGATCCGCGATGTCTCCCCCGATGGCGCGCGGCTGATCCTCGCCCAATCGCACAACGCCAGCGAACACGACCACCTGTTGCTCTTGGACCGCGCGACGGGCGCGCTGACCCAACTGACCCCCGCGCAATCCGATCACTACGTCTATGGCGGGGTGTTCTCCCCCGATGGGGCCGATGTGATCTTCATTGCCGATTACGATTATACCACCGGGCAGGTGACCGAAGGCGGCCTGATCTGGCGGCAAAACCTGACCACCGGCGCCCGCAGCTGCATCGCGCGCTCCGCCACCCCGTTTGAATTTGGCCCGATCCTGTCGCTGAACGGCCAGACCCTGTTGTGGCACCGGCACGAAGAACGCCCCGGCGGCACCCAGCTTTGGCTGCAACCGCTGGACGGCACGCCGGGGCATGAGGTGCTGAACCTTGGCCCCACCGCCAGCATCCACGGCGACTGGATCGACGATGACCGTATCGGCTTTGTCTGCGACCGTGACGGGGCCGACTGGCTGGGCATCCTGACGCTGTCCACCGGCCTCGTGCAGTGGATTGATGGTGAACCCTCCCTCTACCCCTTCGCCGTCCTGCCTGACGGGCGCGGCAGCTTTGCCTGCATCGCGCATGACCAATCCCGCACCGTGGCGCAGATCTGGAACGGCTCCGCGCTGCACCCCCTGCCCAACCCGACCGGACGGCGCAGCCTGTTGCCCCATGCCGCCTTGCCCGACGGCGGCTGGCTGGCCGAGGCCTATGACGCCTCCGCCCCCCACGCCCTTGTGCGCCTGACCCCCGACGGCCGCGCCATCCCCTTGGCCGAGGCCCCGGCCGAACCCGCCCGCCAGCACATCGCGCCGCAGGATTTCCGCTGGACCGCCGCCGATGGCCGCCCGATGCAAGGCTGGCTCTACCGCCCCACCACCCCGCCCAAAGGCCTGATCTGCTATGTCCACGGCGGCCCCACCTGGCATTCCGAAGATTGGGTGAACCCCAAGATCGGCTTTTGGGTGCAATCGGGCTATGCGGTGCTGGACCCGAACTATCGCGGCTCCACCGGCTTTGGCTTTGCCCACCGCGAGGCGGTGAAAGACGACGGTTGGGGCGGGCGCGAACAAACCGACATCCGCGCGGGGATAGAGGCGGCTCTGGCCGCCGGCCTGCCCGGCCCCGTGGCCGTTGCGGGGAACTCCTACGGCGGCTTCTCCTCCTGGACCGCCATCACCCGCCACGCCGATCTGGTCACCGCCGCCCTGCCCATGTGCGGCATGTACCGGCTGGAGATCGACTACCACGAAACCGAAATGCCCCATGGCCGCGCCTATTCCGAAGAAATGATGGGCGGCACCCCCGAACAGTTCCCCGAGAAATACGCCAACGCCAGCCCCGGCAGCTTCATCCACCAGATCCGCGGCCATGTGATGATCATCCACGGGCTGGCCGACAGCAACGTCGGCCCCGAAAACACCCATGCCGCCCACCGCGAACTGACCGCGGCGGGCATCCCGCATGACCTGCTGCTCTTTGACAACGAAGGCCACGGCATCTTCCGCCGCAGCAATGTTGAAACCTATCTCACCCGCTCGGCCGATTTCCTCGCCCGCGCCTTTGCGGCGGGGATGCGATGACCCTTGGCCCCTTCTTTCGCGCCGCTCCGCAGGATGACGGCGACCCGGTGACGGGCCATTACTACCAGATGGCCTCGGACGATGCCGCCACCCCCCAGGTCTGGGCCTATACCGGGGCGCTGTCCTATGCGCCGGGCGACAGGCTGACCCTGCACGCCATGTCCTCGGCCCCCTCAGCACAGCTCCAGATCTCCCGCGATGGGCTGACCCCCGAACCGGTCCTCTCCACCACCATCGCCACCGCCTTTGCACCCACCCCCGCCGATTGCTCGGTCACGGGGTGCGGCTGGCCCGAGGTCTTCCGCCTGACCCTGCCCGAGGACTGGCGCTCGGGCGTCTACACCGTCACCCTGACCGTGCCGGGCCACCAGTCGCAGCACATGTTCGTGCTGCGCCCCGCCAAACCGCAGGCGAAAATCCTGATGCTTTTGGCCACGGGCACTTGGTGCGCCTATAACGACTGGGGCGGGTCCAACCACTACCAGGGCCTCACCGGCCCCGAGGGCGGCGCCTTTGCCGCCAATGTCAGCCTGCTGCGCCCTTGGGCCACGGGCTTTGTGGGCTGGCCGCAAGATGCCCCCCGCATCCCCCATGCCTCGCCCCTGCTGACCAAACCGCGCTATCCGCATATGGACTATGCCCGCGCCAAGGGCATTTCCAAGAAATACGCCTCCTCGGGCTGGGCCGCCTTTGAACGCCCCTTTGCGCTGTGGTGCGAAACCCAAGGCATCGCACTGGACTACACCACCCAGCACGACCTGCACCGCAACCCGGCCGCGCTTGACGGCTATGACCGGGTGCTGATCGCGGGCCATGACGAATACTGGACATGGCAGATGCGCGACCATCTGGAAGACTGGATCGACGCGGGCGGCAAACTGTGCCGTTTTGCCGGGAACTTCTTCTGGCAAACCCGGCTGTCCGACGATCTGCTGACCCAGACCTGCCACAAGACCGAGGCAGAGCGCGACGACCCCCTGCGCGGCACCAACCGGCTGACCTCTTACTGGGATCACCCGCAGGTCGCCCGCCCTGCCGTGGCCACCATGGGCCTGACCGGGGCGATGGGCGTCTATGCCGGGTGGAGCCGCTGCGCAGCCCATGGCTCGGGCGGCTTTACCATCTACCGGCCCGATCACTGGTCGGTCAAGGAAACCGGGCTTGGCTACGGCGATGTGCTGGGCGCCGCCTCGCGCATCTTCGCCTATGAGGTGGACGGCATCGACTATACCATGACCCACGGCCTGCCCTTTGCCGCCGAGGGCACCGGGCTGGAGGGCGATCTGACCATCATCGGCCTGTCCCCCGCCACCACGCTTTCGCATTCCACCGGCCCGCAAGACCGCGACGCCTTCATCGGCACGCTGGACGCCGAAGAGGTCGCCCAACAAGTCTATGGCCGGGTGGATGCCGAAACGCTGGGGCTGGCCAGCCGGGGCAATGGCTGCATGGTCGAGTATCGCCGGGGCAGGGGGGCGGTGTTCAACGCGGCCTCTTGCGAATGGGTCGCGGGCCTGATCGCCCGCGAACGCCCGGTCGAGGCGGTGACCCGCGCGGTCCTGCTGGGCAATTGGGGGGCCGAACCGCAGGGCGCGACATAAAGTTGCGCGGCCCACGCAATCCCGCGCCGCGCGGAAGATAGAAAGAAGATCAAAAGAAGATCCACAGAAGACCCACCCCAGACACAACATCTGGTGTCCCGGCCTGCCGCGATAAACACCCGGAAAACCGCAACGCGGACGCGAAACCCCCCAAGGTTTCGCGTCCTTGTCGTGCGGGCCTCAGGTCTTGGGGGCAGGCGCGCCGCCCTCAAACCGGTTGCCGTTGGTATAGTCGCAAGGCGCTTCCTGCATTTGCAGATGCAGCGCGTTGCCGTGGTAGGGATGCGCGCGGGCAAGGTCTTCGTCAAAGTCGATCCCCAGCCCCGGCGCCTCTGGCGGAATGATATAACCCGCCTCCCAGCGGATAGAGTTCTTGATCAGCCTAAGGTGGAATTCTCCACCCGTTTCAATGGTTTCCGCGATCAGCAGGTTGGGGATAGAGGCGGCAAGATGCACGTTCGCCGCCCATTCCACCGGCCCCGCATACAGGTGCGGTGCCATCTGCGCGTTGAAAATCTCGGCTATGGCCGACAGCTTTTTCGCCTCCCAGATACCGCCCAGACGGCCCAGGGCGGGTTGCAGAATCTTCACCCCCCCGGCGCGCAGCAGGGTGCCGAATTCGGTCTTGGTGGTCAGTCGCTCACCCGTCGCCAAAGGCACCCGCACATGCCGCGCCACCTCGGCAAACTCCAGCAGATTGTCCGGCGGGATCGGCTCTTCGTACCACAGCGGATTATACGGCTCCAACTCCCGCCCCAACCGGATCGCCCCGGCTGTCGAGAACTGCCCATGCGTCCCGAAAAGCAAATCCGCCCGGTCGCCCACCGCCTCACGGATCGCCTTGCAAAAGGCAACCGACCGCGAGATATCGCTCATCGCGGGCTCATGACCACCACGGATAGTATAGGGGCCCGCCGGATCGAACTTGATCGCGGTAAAGCCCATGTCGACATAATGCCGTGCCGCCTCGGCGTTCATCTCGGGGCTGACCCAAAACTCCCCCATATCCATGCCGGGCAACGGGTAAAGGTAGGTGTAAGATCGGATACGCTCATTCACCTTGCCGCCCAAAAGCGCCCAGACCGGCCGGTTGCGCGCCTTGCCAAGGATGTCCCAGCACGCGATTTCCAGCCCCGAAAAGGCGCCCATAACGGTAAGATCAGGCCGCTGTGTAAAGCCCGAGGAATACACCCGCCGATACATCATCTCGATGTTTTCGGGGCTCTCACCTACCATATGTCGTTCGAACACATCCTCAATCACCGCGATCATCGCCTTTGGCCCTACGGTAGAGGCATAGCATTCCCCATAGCCCACAAGCCCGGTGTCGGTGGTGATTTTCGGGAAAATCCAATAGCGCCCACCCCAGCCCGGGGCCGGCGGCGCCACAACGAAAATCTCCAGATCCTTCAGTTTCATGGCCGGTCCTCCGCGTTTCGGTGATGCTTGGCGCAAGCCCGCAAACTCTCTGCCGCCGCCGCGACAAAGACTATCCTGACACCGACAAACGTCAAAAAGCGACCGGAAAGCGGTCAGGTCTGGCCAATGGCGGCCAAAAACCCACTTAGAAGGCCCGCGAATTTGGCCGGGGCCTCCACCATCGGCAGATGCCCGACCCCCCGCATCAGGTGAAAGCGATGGCCCAGCATCAACTCTGCCGTCTCGCGCACCAGATCTGGTGGTGTGGTGCCGTCATTGGCCCCGGCGATCACCAAGGCTGGTAGCGTCAATCCCGCCGTCGGCGTATAGAAATCCGTCCCCGCAATCGCCGCCGCACAGCCGATCCACCCGGCCTCTTTGGTGGCAGTCAACAACGCCCGCACCTGCGGCATCTTCGGTGCCTCCGCGAAATTACGCCCAAAAATCCGTCGCATAGCGCCATCGGCATAGGCCTCCAACCCTTGGGACTGCACCTCCGCGATACGGCTTTCCCATAATGTGGCCGAACCGATCTTGGCAGCGGTGTTCGACAGAACCAGCCCGCGCACCAGATCCAGTCGCTTCACCGCCAACCCCTGCGCGATGAGCCCCCCCAACGAAACCCCAACCACGACCGAATCTTTCATCCCGAAATGGTCCATCAACCGCTCTGCATCGCGGATCAGCGCGCCCATCGTATAGGGCGGCGGCGGGCAATCGGAGCGGCCGTGCCCCCGCAAATCAATCCGCAACACGCGGACTGAAGGGGGCACCATCGGCAGCACCTCGTCCCAGATCGAAAGGTCGGTGCCAAGGGCATGCAGCAGCACCAAGCCCGGCCCGCCCTCTGGTCCGGAGGTCTCCGCGTTCAGCCTTATGTCGTTGAGATAGACGAGTGTCATTTGCGATTCCGTCTTGTCGCTTTCGAACGGACACCCCAGCGCAGGCGCCAGCAGGGTCTTGAAAATGGTGAAGTTTGGCTAAGCAAACCGCCGCAGCGCTTCGGCAAAGATTGCCGGGTCGACATTCCCGCCCGAGGCCGTGCAGATCACTACATCTGGTAGGTCCGGACGAAACAACGCCGCTGCCAAAGCCACCGCACCGCCCGGCTCCAGCACGATCCTCATGTGCGTAAATGCCAGCACCATCGCTCTAAGGGCTTCCTCATCTGACACGATTTGCCCCGGCCCACAGAGCCGCTGCACGATCGGAAAGGTCAGCAAACCGGGCGCTGGGGTCAAGATCGCATCACAGACGGACCCTGTCGCGTTGGCATTCTCCACCCGTTGCCCGGCGACCAACGAGCGCGCCATGTCGTCAAACCCGGCCGGCTCTGCCGTGTGGACCCGCAGACCGGGTGCTTTTGACTCTAGCGCCAGCGCAATTCCCGCCGTCAGACCCCCGCCGCCGCAACAGGTGATCACCGCAGCGGCTTCAACCCCTAGTTCCGCGGCTTGCTCGGCGATCTCCAGACCAACCGTGCCTTGCCCAGCAATCACGTGCGCATCATCATAGGGCTTGATTATCGTCAGCCCTCGCGCCTTGGCCAAGTCTGCTCCGATTGCGTCACGATCATCACGCCCGCGCTGGTAAAGCACCACCTCTGCCCCGTAAGCCCTCGTATTTGCGATTTTAATTTCTGGCGCGTCCGACGGCATCACGATGACACACGGTGCCTTATGCCGCAAAGCCGCCAAGGCGACACCCTGCGCGTGGTTGCCAGAGGAATAGGCAATCACACCTTTGGTTCGCGCCTGTTCCGGTAAAGCAGACAACGCTGACCACCCTCCGCGAAACTTGAAACTCCCGGTCCATTGCAGGCACTCCGCTTTCACGAACACCCGCCGCCCGGCGATGGCGTCCAGTAGTGGGGCCGACAAAAGCGGCGTGCGCCGGGCATGGCCAGCCAATCGCTTGGCCGCCGCTTCGATCATCGCATAGGTGCTCATGTTAGGGCCTGCAAAAAAGAACGGATCACAGCAAGGCTTTCAGGTTCGTCCAGAAAGGGAATATGCGCACGGTCCGGCACATCGGCAAACACCATATCTGGGCGGCGGCGGCGCATTTCGTTCGCAGTTTGCGCTGTCAACAGATCAGAGTTCGCACCCCGGATCAACGCCAAGGGAAGGTCCTGAACTGCCTCAAACAGCGGCCAAAGATCGACTTCTGGCCCATTGAACCCCGCCAGAAACGCATCACGCAGCGCCGGATCATAGGTAATCTGCAATCCGGTCTCTGTCTGGGTATAGTGCTTTTGTGCCTCCTCCAGCCACCGCCGCTCTGGTACATTGGCAAAGCCCAGCATCGCGCTTGGAAGACGCGCCGCCAGATCGGCATGGGTCTTGGCCGCCGGGTTGCGCCCGACATAGTCGAAAATCCTCTCCAGCCCAGGCCTTGAAATCTCAGGCCCGATGTCATTCAAGCAAAGGCCCTGCAGTCTGTCCTTTGCCAGCACAGCCAGTAGCATCCCAATTAACCCGCCGCGCGAGGTGCCCAGCACAGCCACACGCGACACGCCCAGATGATCGAGAAGCGCCAAGGCGTCCTGCGCCTCTTGCAACACGGTGTAGGTCTCCGGCCCTGCCCACCCACTCTCCCCTCGCCCCCGGTAATCCATTCGTATCAGCCGCAATGGCGGCAAATGTGATGCCAAATAGTCGAAATCTGCCATCGTTCTCGTCAGCCCGGGCAAGCATAGGAGAGCCATGCCTACGCCTTCTTCCCGATAGGCAAGGCGAGTTCCATCGGCTGCGGGGAAGTAACTGGTCATAGGCAGCCCTTTCGGCAGAATGCGCCGAAAACTGGCACGAGGCGCGCCAAGGGGCAAGGGCGGCGCGACATCGCAACGCTTGCGGGCCAGCCCTTGGGTGACTAAATGCCTCAAGCGGTCAAAAGACAGGCGGGGACAGAGCAGGATTATGTCGGACACACAGCAAGAGCGCGCGAAGTCGAAACAGGTCGGTGCGCTGCGCGGGCTTTGGCCGTTCATCGCGCCCTATCGCGTTATGGTCGTGATCGCTGCACTTGCGCTCATCACCACAGCGTCGGTCAGCCTGATCCTTCCGCTTGCCGTGCGCCGGGTGGTGGACAGTTTTAGTAGCGGTAATCTTGGCCTGTTGGATCAATATTTCGCGGCGGCTCTGGTCATCGCGGGCGTCCTCGCGCTTGGCACGGGGGTGCGCTACTATTTCGTCACCCGTCTGGGCGAGCGCGTCGTCACCGATATTCGCCGTGCGCTATTTGACAGAGTCGTCGGGCTTAGCCCGGCTTTTTTTGAACGGCTTCTGACCGGGGAGATCCTGAGCCGCATTACGACTGACACAACGCTCATCTTATCAGTCATCGGCTCTTCCGTTTCGGTCGCATTGCGCCACTTTCTGACTTTGATCGGCGGCTTGGCATTGTTGATGCTGACCTCGGCGAAACTCTCTGGGCTCGTCCTGCTGTTGGTTCCGGCCATTGTGGTACCGATTATTGTGTTGGGCCGCCGCCTACGCGTGCTCAGCCGCGAAAATCAGGACTTAATTGCGAGCTCATCCGGGAAAGCTTCCGAAGCCCTTGGCGCGGTCCAGACGGTGCAAGCCTTCACGCATGAAACTCAAACGCGTCGCGATTTTGCCGACGTTTCCGAACGGGCTTTTGGGTCGGCGCTGACGCGCATTTCGACACGCTCGGTTATGACCGCGATTGTCATTTTCCTTGTCTTTGCCGGTGTGGTGGGGGTGCTATGGATTGGTGCGCGCGATGTGCGTGCGGGCACTATGACAGCGGGGGAACTCGTGCAGTTCCTGATTTACGCCGTCATGGTCGCGGGCGCAGTTGGTGCGTTGTCCGAGATCTGGGGCGAGTTGCAACGCGCGGCCGGGGCTACCGAGCGCCTTGTTGAAATGTTGCATGCCGAAGATCCGGTGGTAGACCCCGCGGTTCCGTTGCCTGTGCCAAGCCCTCTTCGCGGCGCAATCCGGTTTGAAGACGTCACCTTTCGCTATCCTGCCCGCCCGGACGCCCCCGCTTTGCTAGGCTTTTCGCTCGACGTGGCACCGGGGGAAACCGTGGCTCTCGTGGGTCCCTCTGGGGCAGGAAAATCGACCGTCCTGCAACTCCTGATGCGTTTTTACGATCCACAGTCAGGGGTGATCCGGTTGGATGGCGTAGACTTGCGCGATATGGCACGGTCTGACTTCCGCCAGTCGATCGCGATGGTTCCCCAAGACCCTGTGATCTTCGCTGCCTCCGCCCGCGAGAACATTCGCTTCGGCCGCCCCGAGGCCTCTGATGCCGAGGTAGAGGTCGCGGCAGAAGCCGCCGCGGCGCACGGGTTTATTGCGGCTTTACCACAAGGCTACGATACCTATTTGGGTGAACGCGGCGTGATGCTTTCGGGCGGCCAAAAGCAGCGCATCGCCATCGCGCGCGCCATCTTGCGTGATGCCCGCGTACTACTGCTTGATGAAGCAACAAGTGCGCTGGACGCTGAAAGCGAGCGGGCTGTGCAACAAGCGGTCGACCGACTCGCAGAAGGGCGCACGCTTTTGGTCATCGCGCACCGTTTGGCGACTGTAAAAAGAGCCGATCGGATCGTGGTTTTTGATCAAGGCCGGATCGCCGCGATCGGCACACATGAGGCGCTTGTCGCCGAGGGTGGGCTTTACGCCCGGCTCGCCCGGCTTCAATTTACGGGCGGATCAATTTAGCGAAGACACAGCCGCATTTGTCTTCCGCCTGTCGTGATCTTTCTGACGTTGCGTTTCCACTTCCGCTTTTCCTTGGCAAACCGTTCTCCAGTCTCCATCCTTGGAAAAGGTAACCCCCGCGTTAGACAGGGGGGCCGCATGACATAGGGGAGAATGCCATGGGTGAATTCGCAAACCTTGCGGACTTGAAGGCGATTGAAGCAGAAATGTCGTGGGCCGAGCGGGATATCGCTCGCACCATGCATGAGTTCTTGTCGCGTGCCGCAAAGGCCCATGGTGGCCGTCCAGCAATCAGTTACCAATTACTCTCTATCCCGGGCTCCAAATCCGAAACGCTTAGCTGGACAGCTTTGTTAGGTAAGGTCAACCAAGCCGCGAACCTTTTCCGAAGCCTAGGTATTGGCGAAAAAGACGTGGTGGCCTATGTGCTGCCGAACTGCCTTGAAACGGCCGTGACGTTGCTGGGTGGCGCTGTTGCAGGCATCGTGAACCCCATCAACCCGTTGCTGGAGCCAGAGCAAATCAGCTCCATTCTGCGAGAAACCAAGGCCAAGGTCGTCGTTACACTCAAACCATTTCCAAAGACCGATCTTGCCCAAAAGGTGGCAGAGGCTGTGCGGCACGCGCCTGGCGTAAAGACCGTGCTGGAGGTTGATCTTGTCCGCTACCTCTCCCCCCCTAAAAGCTGGATCGTGCCGTTGGTGCGCCCCAAAAATCCGGTCACCCATGCTGCCAACATTAAGAGTTTTGGTGCCGAGTGCGCACGCCAACCCGCAGATAGGTTGAATTTTTCGGATAACCCTGCCGACCGCGTGGCCGCCTATTTTCACACTGGTGGCACCACGGGAATGCCCAAGGTCGCACAGCACAAAGCGTCGGGAATGATTTATAACGGTTGGTTGGGCGCACGGCTACTGTTCCGTGAAACTGACACCGTGCTTTGCCCGCTGCCGTTGTTTCACGTCTTTGCGGCTTATCCGATCCTGATGTCGATGATCGCGTCGGGCGCGCACGTCGTCTTTCCGACACCTGCTGGTTACCGCGGCGAAGGGGTTTTCGACAACCTTTGGAAGTTGATTGCACATTGGAAGGTCAGCTATCTGGTGACCGTGCCTACAGCCCTTTCGGCGTTGATGCAGCGGCCCATTGACGCAGATGTCTCGACACTGCGGGGCGCGTTTTCCGGGTCGGCCCCCTTGCCGATTGAGCTTTTCAACCGGTTCGAAAAAGCCACCAAGGTCCAGATCGTCGAAGGCTATGGACTGACCGAGTGCACATGCCTCGTTTCTGTCAACCCGCCCGATGGCAACAAAAAAATCGGCTCAGTTGGGCTGCCGTTCCCATATACCCATGTCCGCATCCTGATGACAGACGGCCAAGGAGGGCTGCGCGATTGCGGTGTGGATGAGGTGGGGGAAATCTGCGTCTCGAACCCCGGCGTATTTGAGGGATCGACCTATACCGAGGTGGACAAGAACAAGACGCTCTTTGCCGAAGGTCGCTATCTGCGGACTGGGGATCTGGGCCGGATCGATGCCGACGGGTATCTTTTCATCACTGGCCGGGCGAAAGATCTAATCATCCGGGGCGGGCACAACATTGACCCTGCGACTATTGAAGAGGCGCTCATGGGGCTGGAAGGCGTGGCCTTCGTGGGCGCGATTGGTCAGCCCGACGCGCATTCAGGCGAACTACCCTGCGCCTATGTTGAATTGGTCAAAGGCGCGACTCTGACGGTGGAAGACATTGCCGCCTACGCCAAAGTGCATATTTCTGAACGAGCAGCCCAACCCAAACATATCGAACTTTTGGATGACTTACCAAAAACGGCAATTGGCAAGGTTTTCAAGCCCGACCTGCGTCGCCGCGCGATCAGCAGAGTCTTTGACGCCGCATTGGCTAGTGCTGGTTTGAAGGCTCATGTCGCTGAGGTGGTCGAAGACAAGAAGCGCGGTCTAGTGGCAAAGATAGTCGTTGAAGACCAAAGCTCCGATTCCGATCTTGGCGCAATCCTTGGACAGTTTTCCAACCCATGGGAGCGAAAAAGCTAAGAGAACTCGATTCCTAACAAAGTTTTTCATTTGCATGAATTGTCTCACCCGGCAATCTTTTGGTAAGTCAAAAGATAAGGGTATCGGGCATGAACAAATTTAGATCAGCAGCAATGACGGGTGTCTTGGCGCTTGGTGTTCTTGGGTTTGGTGGCGCGGCGGTGGCCGAAACGGAGTCGCAAACGCTTTTCAAGCACAAGCATTGGGAGGTTGAGATCGTTGGTTATGACGACGGCACGCTCGCTTGTCTGGCGGAAGTGGACGCTATAAGCGAAAGTTTCACGATCTGGACGTTTCAGGACGGTTCGGTCCGCCTGCAGTTCTACTCGACCTCTTGGGATTTTGGTGACACAGGCGATACCGCTGACCTGAGAATTCAGATTGACCGTCGCCGGGATTGGACGCTGAACGATGCCGATCTTTACAAGAACTCGGTGCTGTTCAACCTGCCTGATAGTGATGCCGGTGTTCGCTTGCTGGTCGAAGTCGCCCAAGGGTCGCGGCTTTATTTGCGGTCCGATGACGGTTCTAATGTGCAGAATTATTCTTTGGCCGGTTCACGAGCGTCGATGGATGCGCTGATTGAGTGTGGCAATGTTATCAAGTCCAACAGCAACCCATTCAAATAGGAACTGTGAACTCACAACGATGTCTATCCAACCTATCAAGGGGCCATCGACAAGCAGACTTACTACCTGTCGGCATCAAAGGCCCGTTGACGGTGGGGGTATATTGGCAGCCAACTGCTTCGCAAAGTAGTTACACGTCCACTTTCTGTCATCACGCGCCACCGAAAATGAAAACTCAGGGCGGTTGCCGTGCAGTTCGACGGCAAGGGTGAGCCTATTGAGGACAATCGCCGCGCCGCTGACATCGCGACCGGAATGGGTTCAGCTCGGCTGTTTCATCTTTAAATATCCGTATTTTGACAATTTTGGCGACCAACTTTTCTGCCTCACCGCGGTGTCGACCAGCATTGCGCAGATGATGAACATGAGCGGTGCGCGTCTTTGCCGCTCAAAAGCGGCGGCCATCATAGCAAGTTCGCTGCCACCATATGGCTTTACCACCGTCGGGGTCTTGTCTCGTCTCTGAACCACGGCAAAAGGACGCATTTGCCTTCCGAGTAATCCTTGGCCCGGTTACGTTGTTCCAGAGTTTCCTTTTGCAAATCCGCCTGGATGTTGAGTTCGGCGGATCTTTAGATGAGAAATCCGTCTGCCGAATTAATTTCTGATCCATCTTATACCTTCTGTCGACGATTATGATTTTCAAATGTCTTGGGCTGGGCGTGGTGTTGCCCCCAATTCTTATCCAGCGTGAGCGAGACTCCGGGTTGGAGTTTTGTCGGTTTTGCCGGGTTGGGCAACGGGGGCTGGCGCGGAGCTTTGCGGATTGTGCAGCGGCAGGCCCCGTTGCGGGGTGAAGGTTTTGGCGAAGGCAGCGGGCGTCTGTCAGCCGAGGCGGGAGTGGGGGCGTTCGGTGTTGTAGTCCGTGCGCCAGGCGGCCTGCGTGATGCGGGCATGGTGCAGGGACGGGAACAGGGTTTCTTTCAACAGTTCATCTCGGAGGCGGCCGTTGAAGCTTTCGATGAAGGCATTCTGGGTCGGCTTTCCCCCTCTCGCGGTTTGCAGGCAAACCGCTGCCGGGCATCGGGGCGCGATTTATTTCCAGTCAAACTTGCGATCATCCACAAACTTCAGAATCGCGTTCGAGGTGAACTCGGTCCCATTATCGCTGACAACCCTCTGGGGCTTGCCGCGGGCGTCGAACAGGGTCGCCAGTTCCCCCGCCACCCGAGCCCCCGACAGTGAGGTGTCGGCGATCAGGGCCAGGCATTCCCGGGTGCAGTCATCGACCACGGTCATGATGCGGAACTGACGGCCATCCGTCAGCTGATCAGATACAAAGTCGAGTGACCAGCGCTGGTTCGGCATCAGCGGCAGCACCATCGGAGCCCTAGTGCCCATGGCCCACTTGCGCCCACCACGACGGCGCACCTGCAACTGCTTTTCCCGGTAGATGCGAAACAGGCGCTTGTGATTGACCACATGGCCCTCGCGCCGCAGGCAGACATGAAGCCGACGGTAGCCGAACCGGCGTCGGACCTTGGCCAAGTCTTTCAGCCTCTCGCGCAGCACGGGATCGTCCTGACGTATGGCCTCGCAACGCATGGTCATCCGGCAACAGCCGATCACCCGGCACGCCCGCCGCTCGCTCATCCCGTGGCCCTCCACCCGATGTGCGACCGCTTGCCGCTTCGCGGTATCGCCATGGCCTTGAACCAGTGGCGGCTCATGGCTCTACGTCACCACTAATGGGATGGTCCGCCCCGCACCCAAGCGTCAGTATTGCGGCATCGCAAAGCAGAAGGAGAGAAAGGATGCGAACCAAACCAATCCCTGAGACTGCCGCCTTCGGCATTGATATCGGCAAGAAGGTCTTCCACGTCATCGCGCTCAATGCCGCGGGGGCCATTATCCAGCGCGCCAAGTTTTCGCGTGACACGCTGATTGGCTTCTTCGAGACAGCACCAAAAGCGCTGGTCGGCATGGAAGCCTGCCCGGGCTCACAATGGCTGGCGCGCCGGCTGACGGCGATGGGCCATGACGCCCGGATCATCCCGGCACGCTTCGTGAAGCCCTATGTCAAATCCAACAAAACAGATACCGTCGATGCTGCGGCCATCGCCGAAGCGGTGACGCGGCCGACCATGCGCTTCGTGGAAGTTCGAACGCCCGAACAGGTCGATCTGCAGGCGCTGCACCGCATCCGCGACCGGCTTGTTGGGCAAAGAACAGCGCTGATGAACCAAGCGCGCGCGTTCTGCATTGAATACGGGTTGGCCATGCGGGTCGGTGCTGGCGGCTTCCATGCCGATATCCGGAGGCATCTGGAGAACGAGGAGAATGACCTGACATCGACCATGCGGGTGCTGCTCGGTGAGTTGCTGGATGACCTCGGCTACATCGAAGGCCGCATCAAGGCCCTGAATGGCAAGGTAGAAGCCTGTGCCCGCGAGAACGATACCGTCAGCCGCCTCGTCACAATTCCGGGCATCGGGGCGCTTGGCGCAACCGCGCTTGTCGCCGCAGCGGGCGACGGACGACAGTTCCGCAAGGCGCGTGATCTGGCCGCGTGGCTGGGGCTGGTGCCTGCAGAGCATTCGACCGGGGGCAAACAGACCCTTCTGAGCATCAGCAAACGCGGCAATCGCTACGTGCGGCGCCTGATCATCCATGGCGCGCGGTCATGCTTCCTTCACTTGAATCGGGCGAACCATGCCCTGGGTGGTTGGCTCTCTGCGCTCGAAGCGCGCACGCACCGCAACAAAGCCGTGGTCGCCTTGGCAAACAAGCTGACGCGCATCGTCTGGGCCGTGCTGACCAAACCAGGCAGCGTCTATCTGCAGTCGAAAGGGGCAGCCCTGAGCTGATCTCTTCACCGCAGAACCGATTGCAGGGGACGTGATGACCAAACGGTTGATCGACCACGGGTAAGCCACGCGCAAAAAAACGGGACACGATCCCGTGCCACTAATCTGGAACCCGAGGTGCGGATCTCATCAAGGCCTTGTCGCCAAAAGCGGCTGACTGATCAGAGGCCGGATACATTTACGCAAGCCGGTGCGTCACCCACGAAAACCTTGCAATAGCGGGGCGGACCATACATTTTTTCCCAAGAGGTCTTTCAGCGCGGCATTGTCGAGCATGGCATCGGCAAGAAGCCGTTTCAGGCGCGCATTCTCGTCCTCAAGGCCCTTCAGCCGTTTCGCCTAGCTGACATCCATGCCGCCATACTTGGCTTTCCACTTGTAAACGGTCGCATCGCTGACGCCGTGCTTGCGGCACAAATCGGCGACAGGCACACCCGCCTCATGCTCCTTCAGAATGCCGATGATCTGATCTTCGGTGAACCTGCTGCGCTTCATCTCTGGTCCTTTCAGCTGGGCCAGAGTCTACCTCAAACTGGATTAGCGGCAGGGGGCAACGTCACTGGGGCTGTCCTGGTTGGATGTGCTGGATGGGGATGCTCCGTTTCTCGTCGCAGATCAGCAGCTTACCGCTGATGTATTTCGGGCCATTGTCGACTCTCATGGTGTCAGGCTTGCTTCGCCTCTCGATGATCCTGTCTAGGCTTCGGATGACCCGTTCTGCGGGCAAGGAGAAGTCGACTTCGATCCCCAGCCCTTCGCGATTGAAATTATCCAGCACCTTCAGCAGTCGGAAGTGGCGACCTTCGCCGATACGGTCGACCATGAAGTTCCCTTGAGGCGTTTGAAGGCAAACGCCTGCCGTGCAATGCATTGACTATGTCATGTTCGGCGCATCCGGCACCGCCAGCGCATCAGGTTTGTCCCGCCTCAGCCGCTTTCGGGGCTTGATCCGTAGGTTCAACTCCAGATCGCAGTAGATGCGGCAGCCCCTTACTTTCGGGAGGGGATTATCACGTCGCACGATCATCGACGCATCCATTTCGCTATATTTCGTCCGCCACTTGTAGAAACGCGCCGCCATGAAATTGTTTGCAGAAAAACCGTGTCGAACAAAGGCATCATGCCCTTTTCGCGGCAGGGCTCGATGGTCGGCGCGCCGCACTCTACAAGGCGCAGGTCCGCAAGAATCTGGGATTAGGAGTATCTCGTCATCTTTATCTAAATATCTTCTGGGAATTAGCCTAGGAAAGTCAATTTCCGCGGCCAACTATCTCAGAGGGATTAGAGAGACCATTTGGAGCGGCGCTTTCACAGTTCATTGGCCCATGGTGGGTTCGCTCCGGGACGGCTTACTGTAACTGCAGCCGCGCGCGCGCCCAGCGACAAGGCCGCATCCAGTTCAGCATCACTCAATGCCGAAAGGCGGGCTTTGTTCAGCGCGCCTACATTATAGAGCGCAGCTAAAACACCAGCATTGAATGTATCCCCGGCGCCGACTGTGTCGGCCACCTTTACTTTGGACGCCGCGACAAAACGGTTCTGCGTGGCGGTCACGGCCCGTGCACCTGCTGCACCTTCGGTGATGCAGACCAACTTTGGCCCCTTGACAAGTATCGCTTGGGCCAGCTCGACCAAATCACCCGCCCCCATTAGCCAATGCAGGTCTTCATCCGATAACTTCACGATGTCGGCCCGCGCCACCATCCGCTCAATCCGAGCGCGATACTGGGCCTCTTTGCCCGCTATGAAGCTTGGGCGAATGTTAGGGTCGATCATAGTGACTTTCGCGGCCGCTGCGCGCACCTGCAAGGCTTCATAGGTTGAAGCGGCAGGATCATTCACCAACGAAATGCCCCCAAAGAACAGCGCTTGAGTATTGGCAGGCAGGCTCGGCAAATCGTCTTCTGACAAAAGGCGGCCGGCCGTATTCTCGTCATAAAAAGCGTAGGTCGCCTGACCCTCAACCAATTTGACAAAAGCCACGGTCGTTGGGCGAGGCGAACGGGCGCAAGCGCTCGTGTCTACTCTTGATGCACCGAGCGTGTCGGTCAGGATCTCACCCAGCATGTCGGTTGAAAGCCCAGAGAAGAAACCTGAGGGCACGCCCAACCGGCCAAGTGCGATTGCGGTGTTGAACACGGCTCCGCCCGCGTAGGGCGCAAAGCAGGCCTCCCCTTCCGTCGATGTGCGCGGCAACATGTCGATCAGGGCTTCGCCACAGCTGAGAATCATCGGTTCATCCTTTCAGTTTAGCGGAGTTTAGCGGAACGCCTCCTGTTAGCGCAAACATCGCTGAAAGCCATTCGATTTCCCGCCTATCTGATGAAATAGGGTGCCAAGTTGTCCCGAATCCGCGCCAAAGGGGTCTCGCCCTTCAAGTCTGGCACAAAAGCTTCGCCGGTGATTGCTTCATAGGCTTCGATGTAGACTCGGCTCGTGGCTTCGATCATCTCGGCCGGTATTTCGGGAATTGGATCTTTGTAAGGATCGCAACGCGCCGCCACCCAAGCCCGGATCACATCCTTGTCGAACGACGGCGGCCGGCTATTTGATGCAAATGCCGCCTCATAGCCTGCGGCGATCCAATAGCGACTGCTGTCGGGTGTATGAATCTCATCTGCCAACAGGATGTTCCCCGCGCCATCTATGCCGAATTCGTATTTCGTATCGACAAGGATCAACCCGCGTTCTGCTGCCATTTTTTGGCCCCGTGCAAACAGCGCCAATGCTTTCGTCGACACGTCGTCCCACTGCGCGGCGGTCAAAAGCGCCTGGTCCAGAATTTCCTGGGCCGTCAACGGTTCGTCATGCGCACCGTCGAATGCTTTGGAGGTTGGCGTCAATATTGCTGCGGGCAGCGCTTCGTTGTCGCGCAAGCCGTCGGGCAGTTTGTGGCCGTACATCTGCCGCGCACCTTTGCGGTATTGCGTCAGGATAGAGGTAGAAGTTGTGCCCGCCAAATAACCGCGCACCACGATCTCCACAGGAAGTATGGTTAGTCGCTTTCCGATCACCACATTTGGGTCAGGGTAGGACAAAACGTGATTGGCGCAGATATCCCCAGTACGGTCGAACCAGAACCGCGCTACCTGAGTAAGCACCTGCCCTTTAAAGGGAATCGCAGCAAGGATCTTGTCAAAAGCCGAAATTCGGTCAGACGATATTAGCACCCGCCGCCCTTCGGGATGGGCGGCATCGCCGGGAAGGTCATAACAATCGCGGACCTTGCCGAAATACGGGGCGGGCAGTTCGGGAATACGAGCGTGTTCGAGGATACGCATGGGGCCTCCTAGGTTGGCGCTCTGTGCGGCGCAGTTGCGCCTGTGTCAAGAGAGTGGCGTCACTCCAACCAACTGGGCGTCGGCAGTCCGAATGTTGATGGGTCGTGCACATAGATCGCGCCAGCCACAACGACGACAGCAACCAGCAACGCAAAGCTGATTTTCCACCAACTATAGGGCCGTTCACCCTGCACCTCGCCTGTTTGCCCATTCACCACAAAGCGAAAACTGTGCCCAGCGTATTTGTAGGCTGCTGTCCAGATTGGCAGCAAAACGTGCTTGAACGTCTCATCGGTAAAATCGCTATCGATGGAGCTGATGCGCTGCTCGTCTCCGCCGATGTCGCGGCGCACGTCGCCTTCGATGATTGCGGCCATGCGGTCACGACCCTTTGCGTGCCCTTCGACCAACGCCACCGTATATCCTTCGGCCTGAAAGCCAGCGAGGTATTCCGGCCCATAGGGCTCCAATTTGCCCAGATCCCAGGGTGTCAAATCTTCGCCCAGCCGAACCGGCAACGAGTTCGATGCCATGACCAACACGTCGTCAAACCGGCGCGAGACATGCCCGGAGGCAGGATACCAACGCACCTTAGTGACGGTTTCTTCCCGCTGCTCGCGCTTGCCGTTGATCACGACAGAAACGCTTCGTGTCTCGGAATAACGTTCCCCACGTTCCCCACGATACTGGCTGGAACTGTCAGCGTCAAAAGTCCAGAAGGGCACATAAATGCCCGCCATTGCCCGCCCTTTGCGCGTATATTCCAGCAAGCCGTTTGGCGCGAACCACAAGCCGCCCAGCCATTTGGTCAGCGCAGCGCGCGCCTGGTTTTCCGTTAGTGCAAAGGGTATCAGGGCTTGCGGCTTGATCCGACGACGCGCGCCGGTATCGACTACTACGGGCGTGGCACAGAACGGGCATTCCGTGGCATGGAGCGCGCCCTGAAACTCAACCACTGCACCGCAATTGGGACACGAGGTAGAGCGCACCTCCTCAGAGGCCGAACCTGGTAAATCGTCCGCCATCCCCTGCGCGAGATCAATCTCGCCAAGTGCACGCGACTTTTGCCGGGATGCGCTTGTCGGGATTGCCTGCATAAAGCCGCAGTGGTCACATTTTAGTTCAGTCTGTCCCGGCGCATAGCGCAGGTCAGCGCCGCACTGAGCACATGGGTAGCGATGTTCTTGTGTTATTTGCATTGAGGGTCAGGGGGCGGGCGGCGGGGGTGGAGCCATTGCGAAGAGGTGCGCCAATTCGGTGTCAGACGCTGCTTTCCATCCGTCCTGCCCTGCCGACCAAACCTGTGTCGCCCGGGTCAACTCCCCGTTGGCCACCATGCTGGCCAAAAGGCTTTCAGAGAATGGCCCCTTCGTCGCCCCATTCTCCGCAAGATGCCATTGCTTGCTCATTGGTGGTGGCGGGGGGGGCTCTGATGCATGCGACGCACCCCATGGACCTGCCTGAGCGGCCATATTCAGCCCCATGCCCGCACCCAAACCAGCCCCCATCGCAGCGCCGATGCCCGAACCGGGGTTGGCCATGCCTTGCGCAGCATTGAACTGCATATATTTGTTTAAATCCCCCGCCACGCCGATCGAGGTGCGCTTGTCTAGAACCTTTTCAACTTCTTCCGGCAGGCTGATGTTCTCAATATAGAACTCTGGGATCGCCAAGCCATATGCCGCGATCTTTGGCGCGATCGCATCGGTGATCACACGGCCCAGATCAGCCGTATTGCCTGCCATGTCCAGCACCGGAATGCCTGATTTTGCTAGAACTTGGCTTGCCTCTTGGACGATCACATTGCGAATTTGGTCGGAGATTTCGTCCGACGTGAACTCGCCATCCGTGCCCACGATTTCTTTGAGGAACACCGCCGGATCAGAAACCCGCATGGAATACGACCCGAAGGCGCGCAATCGTACGGGCCCAAATTCTGGATCACGGCAGATGATTGGGTTCTTTGTGCCCCACTTCTGATCGTTGAACCGCGTGGTGTTGACGAAATAAATTTCGGACTTGAACGGGCTATCAAAGCCGTGGTCCCAGTGCTGAAGAGTCGTCATAAGTGGCATGTTGTTGGTTTCAAGCATATAAAGGCCTGGCTGGAACACATCCGCCATCTGGCCCTCATGTACGAACACTGCCGCTTGGCCCTCGCGAACCGTCAGCTTGGCGCCGTATTTTATCGCATTTCCACGCCGCTCAAACCGCCACACCATGGTGTCACGAGTGTCATCCAGCCAAGTGATGACATCAATAAATTCGCCTTTAAGGAAATCGAAAACCATCTTTCACTCCTCGCCCCAACATCAGGGCTCGTCTAGGTCAAGCTGTTGTGGTCAACTCTCGCCGCCAGCTAGACGGCGGGCAAGCAGGTCGATGATCGGGCGCGCTTCGGCCTCATTCATTCCAGAGCGCAGGGCGGGGTTGTAAAGCATCCGCAGCATTGCCTCGTCCATCGAGGTCAGCAACGCGAATTCTTCATCGTCGTTGAAAATTGATGGCCGGGCCAGTGCACTGTCATTGGGAAGGCCCAAGCCTTGGGCAATCTCCTCGTGGATGCACGACAGGCGCAGCAGATCTGGATGCTCTGATCTGATCACGGCAAAAGCCCGCTGGTACACGCCGGTATTGCCTTTGGATTGCGCCAACACGATGCAATAGGTCGAGCGTGGCATGCTGGTCACTCCCGCCACATCGCCGGAAGTAAGATCCGGCAGCAACGCCGAGATCGTTGGCCCAAGAGCGCGCCGCTCGTCCTCTGAGACGAAGTAGACGAAAAAGTTCGGGTTAGTGTCGTCTAGGCTAATGGAATGGCCTGTTACCTGAGCCAATCGTCCGAGGTACGAACCAACGCGCGCGGTGTCTGTTGCGCGTCGCTCGGAACTGACAGAAGCGCCAAAGCGTACCGCAACCCGGACTGGCTGCTGCCAGCGCCGCAGTTCGGCCGAGGTTTCCCGCGCAACCGTGCCGTTAGAGTCGCGGGCATATTCATCATACAGAGCGATGCGTGTAAAATTGCGGGCTAGCATCGTGTCGGTATAGGGCGTGTCGGCCCCCCCACCATCTGTGCGCAACAGCCCCTGCGACAACAGCGCTTGCTGAACCTGACCGTAGTAAGCGCGGGCCGCTGCGCTGTCAGGTGTGTCTGTCGCGGCCTCTGTGAGAACGGAAGGGCGGGGCGCAGGGGATGGGCTGTTTGTAGGAATACCCGACTGACAACCTGTCAGCGCGATCAACGCAGTCAAAAGGATTGTGCGCCCCGCGTTCATGGGTCAATCCGCCGGGCCGGCGCTGGTGCCAAAGCTATCGCCCAAGCCAGTTTTCTTCGATCGCGCCGCCGAAAGTGTGTCGCGCAACTCGCCTTCCATCTTGGTCAACTCAACCTCAGCTGCTGCACGTTTGGCCTTGCCATCATCTGCAATCTGCAGGCTCTCCTCTATCGTAGCAATCAAGGTGGCGTTGGCCGACTTTACCGCTTCAATGTCAAAGACACCGCGCTCCATCTCGGTGCGGACGATGCGGTTTGCCTCGCGGAGGTTCTCAGCGTTTGCAGTCAGCAATTCATTGGTCAAGTCATTCGCGTCGCGGATCGATTCTGCGGCCTCTTTTGACCGCTGAATTGTTACCGCTTGCGCCAGCTGGGTTTCCCAGAGCGGAACTGTGTTGACGAGTGTGGAGTTAATCTTGGCGACAAGGCTCTTGTCGTTTTCCTGAACCAATCGGATCGACGGTAGGGACTGCATCGTAACCTGCCGCGTCAATTTTAGGTCATGGACCCTTCGCTCCAGATCGTCGCGGGCGGCCCGCAGGTCGCGCAACTCTTGCGCCCATTTCACCTGATCTGCTTCGGGAGCGGATTTTACCTGTGTTTCTTTGGCAGGGATCGCTTCGGCATCCAATTCTTTCAGCTTGGCTTCACCCGCCGAAATATAGATCGCCAAGGCATCGTAAAAGCGAAGTGTCTTTTCGTACAGGATATCAAGGCTTCTGATGTCCTTGAGCAATGTGTGCTCATGGGTCAGCAGATTTGTCGAAATCTTGTCAATCTGACCCTGCACCTCTTCATAGCGTGCAATAAATTGCGCCAAAGGGGCCGCGGCGCCGGTAAGGCGCTCCCACCAGCTGCGTTCGCGGTTCGCGTCCAGTTCTTCGCCGGAAAATCCACGAATGGTTGAAACGATGTCACGCAGACTGTCGCCCGCAGGCCCGACGTCTTTATTCTTAACGCCCGCCAGCATTTCCTGACTGATCACCTGCAATTCTGCCTGCGCAGCAGAGCCAAACGAGATGATCGACTGGCTGTCCTGAATGTCGATCTCTTCCATCCGCTTGCGAATTTCTTCTGACTGCGCCGGTGTCGCCGCTTCCAGCGCCACAATCTCGGTGCCTGGCTCAGGCAGGATCATTGCGGTGACCTTTTCCACCTCGGCAAGGGCGTTGGCGGCTTCGACTCGGACGGCATCGGTCATGACAGCACTCTCGAATGTTAGGGACAAAGGGGACTTGCAGTGGGTTTAGGTCTCAAGTTTCAGGCGTTCACGCAGCACTCCGATTTCAACGTCAAGATCGGTGTGGCTGCCAGACAAAAGCGATTGTGTGCGCTCGGCGAAGGTGGTTTCAAGATCGCCCAGCAATGCCTCATAGTTTGCGCGCACAACCGGATCTCGGATCTGGCTGTAGTGATCGGCGAACTTGACCGTCGCATCGCGCGCACCCATCAAATAGACCGACATATACTTGCGTGCCGCCGTGAGATCGCCGGGATCGCCCTCGACGGTGCGAAAAAGCTTACGAGCGGTCGCGGCGAAAGTGTCCACTCGCACCTCAAGCGCTTGGTCACCAGCCCGCAAAATTGCATCTTTCATTCCCAGCAGAAACGCCTCAGCTTCGTCAACCGCGCGGGCGACGCGGTCGGTTTGGAACTGGTCTACACCTTCCAACCCTTTATCTTTCAAGGGGTCTGCGCCAAAAGTAAACACATGCAGGACGACACCAAGGACTCCAAATAGGACGGGGTAGGCGAAGCCAGGCTGGCTGATTGTTCCGCCAAGCACCAAAGCAATTCCCGTCACGGCAGCTGCAAATAGCTTACGTGGAATTGCCGGACGCCGTGCGACTCGCCGCGCGTCATAAGCCTCTTGTGCCTTTATTCCCTCAGCATTGAGCCAGGCTGCGAAGATCAAAAGGCCCCCGGCCACGAGCGACAGAACCATCTCACGTGGATTGCCAGTGAAGGCCGGAAGCAAAAAGGCAAAGGGCGGGAAGAACAAAAACTTCGCATGCTGCGCCGTCTTGCTTTGGCGGGTCGTTTTCGGCGCGGCGGTAGAAACTTCGGTTTCCTGCCCGCCTTTGGGGCTATATTTGCCGCCAAAACGTTGTGCCATCAAGATCCTCCGCTTGCCGCTACATACAGGATCAGTGCCATCAGCAGAAAGAACGAAAGCGATTTCAACCCAGTGGACGACATGAAACCTCCGCTCGGCCTTGGCCGCTTTACTTGACTATAGTGGCGCTTGAGCCGTCCTGCCATAGCGCGCTTTGGGAATTCAACGGCTTTCTTCCCCCTTAGCCGCCGCGCTTGGGCCCCGGCTTGCTAGGGCCGCCGGGTCGCTTCGAAGGGGCCGAGGGCCGTGCGCCTCCGGTCGGCTTAGATGCAGCATTGGGCTTGCTACCGGTCCCTGTCTCTGCCCCACCAACCGATCTTGGTGGCGGAGAACCCTTTCCGCCACGAGAGTCTTTGCGCGGGCCATAGGCCTTGCGTGAGGTCGGCGCATCGAGTTCAACACCGCGACCATGTGCCGCTTTCAGCTTACCCGGCGCTGCGGGTTTTGTGCTCGGTTTGGCCCCGGACTTAATTGGGGTCTTTGATGCACCCTCGCGCACCGGCACGCCGAAGTTTCGATAAGGATTTTCGCTATCCGGCTTTGAGGGCCGCCTGCCAGACGGCTTATCATCGCTGCGCCCGGTCGTCGTTACCTTGCCGGCGACCAGTTGTCCGGCAAAGATTCGCCGAGCCGCGACCTTGTCAGCAGAAGCCTTTTCCGATTCTGCCTCGCGCGGCATGACCGCCTCTTTCCACACTTCGGACAATTGCTTCAAGCCGTCGCCCGGCCGCGCGCGGGGTGGCCCAGCCTTGGGTGCGCTTGGGCCCTTTCGCTCTGCCGAGGTGCGGGCCGGCTTGCGGGCCGGCTTATCTTCGCCGTCCTCACCCGTTGCAGCCCCCTCACCCAACTGATCGCGCAACACCTTCGCGCGGACCTCTTCAACCTGTCCTGGCATCAACTCGCCTAAACGGAATGGTCCATAACTTACCCGGATCAAGCGGTTCACTGTCAACTCGACGGCGGACATTGCGCGGCGAATTTCGCGGTTGCGGCCTTCGCGCAGGCTGACTGTCAACCAAGCGTTGGCCCCTTGAATACGGTCAAGCACGACGGTCATTGGCAAGAAGCGCTCCCCGTCGACAGTAATACCTTTCCGCAGTGGCTCAAGGTCGGGATCTGTCGGATTGCCGTTAACCCGGACCCGGTACTTCCGTAGCCATCCGGTTGATGGAAGCTCCAGCCGCCGCTTCATCTCGCCGTCATTGGTCAGCAACAACAGACCCTCGGAGTTCAGGTCCAGCCGCCCAACAGACATGACGCGAGGTAAGTCTTCTGGCAGGTTGTCAAAGACGGTCTGGCGTCCCTTTTCGTCCGAGGCCGAGGTCACCAAACCTTCTGGCTTGTAATATAGCCACAGCCGGGGCGGTTCGGGCTCTGCCACCTGAACACCGCGTACCGTAATCTTGTCTTTGGGCGTAACATTCAGAGCGGGCGAGGTAATGACCGCTCCATTCACCGCCACCTCTCCCATTTCGATCATGCGTTCCGCTTCTCGCCGCGAGGCGACGCCGGCCCTAGAAAGGACCTTCGCGATCCGCTCCCCTTCGGGCGAGGTCTTGGCAGAGTTGGGCTTTGCTTTTCCAGCCATGACGGGCATCCTTCGAACGGGGTAAGAAGCGCCAGACGTTATGTGACCAGCGAGGAAGGGGCAAGCTTGGCTTTCCGATCTTACATGGAGATTGCGCTGGAAGAGGCGCGTTTGGCGGGCGAACGTGGAGAAGTCCCTGTTGGCGCGGTCGTGGTCAAAGGTGGGCATGTCATTTCGCGTGCTGGAAACCGGACTCGCGAATTGCATGATCCGACGGCCCATGCCGAAATCCTTGCTCTCCGAGCAGCATGCATTGCCCTGGGCAGCGAAAGGCTGATCGGCCATGATCTCTATGTGACACTGGAACCTTGCCCAATGTGCGCCGCCGCCTTGGCAAACGCCCGAATTGCACGCCTTTACTACGGTGCGGCGGATCCAAAATCAGGGGGGGTCGCTGTCGGAGCGCGCGTGTTTTCTCACCCGCAATGCCACCATGTGCCCGAAGTCTACGATGGAATCGCCAACGCTGAGGCCGAAGATATTCTCAAGAGGTTCTTTGCGGAAAAACGCGGGTAGAAACCTTAAGTGCCAAGGCGGCATGCTTCGTCCTATCCGAAGCCACATTGTTATGGGGGAAAGTGCCGTGCTAAATCCACTGCGATCCCGGCGTCGGTGCGGCTGACGGGCCCGTTTGCCCAGGGCCGGAATCGCAAGCGAAAGGCTGACAGCAAGTCTGCTTCTGTACGGTCAGGGTAGCCGAAGCGCCGCAGGGCTGGAAAAAAGTCGTCCGTATTTTCTTCCACCGCTGCCTGGGGCCAAACGGATAGCTTCTGTAACGCCAAACGACGCCAGTCAAAGCGAGGGCCGGGGTCGCGCTTTCTTTCCGGGGCCATATCGGAATGAGCGATCACATTTTTTGGCGCCAACGACCAGCGAACAAATATGCCAGCCAAGAGATGCTCAAGGGCCGACATTTGTGGCTCGGGAAAGGGTTGGTGTCCAGTATTGGCTAACTCAATCCCTATGGAACGTGAGTTTACGTCGTCTCCGCCCGCCCACTCGCCAACACCTGCATGCCACGCGCGCGCGCTTTCCGGTACTAGCGCCTCCGTCACACCCGTGGGCGCGATTAGCCAATGAGCCGAGACTTCGTGTTGTGAATCGCACAGCCGAGTGCGCGCTTCAGCAAAACTTGCCATTGCTGTGTAATGCAACACGACTAGACTTGGCTGTTGCCCGCCACGCCGCTCGCCAAAATTGGGCGAGGGCGGCTGGTTCACTGCAGCGCCGTCCGGAATGGGCGCGGATCCCACGAACAAGCGTAACCATCTCCGTCCGGATCAAGCCCCTTACGATCTTTGTCCGGCCCGCCCGAGGCTAAGAAAGCTTCTTGCGCCAGATCTGGAGAGCCGTATTTCGCGCAGGCGGCATCGGCGTTCGTGACGCGCAAGCTGGAACGGTTGTACATCTGCGTCCCCGGCGGGTGGCTAGTGGAAAGTGCGAACTGAACAATGTTCGGGCCCGAGTCACCCACGCGCTGCGGAAGGGCAGCAGGCTGGTCGACCTGATACTGGGCGCGGTTGCGCTCAATCCGCGCCTTGTCTGAAGCGATGGTTTCGCGAGCCGATACTGCTTTGAAATCCTGCTCGTCCGAAACACCGTCGTTGCTGTGGATCATTTCGCCCGTGGTTTCCGCAATCCCTGCCGGGGCATTACCACGCGCGCGGACACCACTCTGGTCTGCCCCAACCAGGGGCGGTGAATACGTCGATGCGGCTGGGGGCGTAACTCCGCTAGCCCTATCAATCGCCGCGGCGGCTCCACCGGGTGAAAAACTGGAAGGGGGGGCGGGCGGTTGATTGGCGTTTGTCGAGGGAGTTGCGGTCCGTTCATTCAGATAGCTGTTATAGTCCTGAAACCCAACGCCCGCGCCGGATTCCGGCACACGCTGGGTGCAGGCGGCCAGCCCCAGGGCAGCCAAAATCACAAAAGACACGCGCATTATTTTCGCCTCAGATCAGTTCTTTTTCGCCCACTACCACCATTTTTGTGGCTTGGCCACAAAGCCCGCAGATTGCTCCAGCACATAGGCGTGATTGAGCAGATCGCCTTCCTCCCAAGGCCGACCAATCAGTTGCAGGCCCAAGGGCAGCCCCTGTTTGTCTAGCCCGACCGGAACCGTAACGCCGGGGAGCCCCGCAAGGTTGACCGTTACTGTAAAGACGTCGTTCAGATACATCGCTACAGGATCAGCGGAAGCCATCTCGCCAAGGCCAAAGGCGCTGGTTGGAGTGGCGGGGGTCAAGATCGCGTCAATCCCTGCCGCGAAAGCGTGCTCGAAATCCTGTTTGATCAAGGCGCGCACTTTTCGGGCGCGATTATAGTAGGCGTCATAAAAGCCCGCCGACAGCACATAGGTGCCGACCATGATCCGACGCTGAACTTCCGGGCCAAATCCTTCGGCGCGGGTCTTTTCATACATTTCCGTTATGCCATCGCCCTGGCGCAGTTTAGCGCGATGGCCATAGCGAACACCATCATAGCGAGCCAAATTGGAGGAGGCTTCTGCTGGTGCGATTACATAGTAGGCGGGAAGTGCGTACTTGGTATGTGGAAGCGAGATATCGACAATCTCAGCGCCAGCGTCTTTCATCATAGCGACGCCGTTTGACCACAATGTGTCAATCTCAGCAGGCATCCCATCCATCCGGTATTCCCGCGGAATGCCGATTTTCTTGCCTCTGATGTCGCCAGTTAATGCGGATTCGAAATCTGGCACGGCAAGGTCGGCACTCGTGCTGTCCTTTGGATCATGCCCGGACATCGCTGTCAGGAATATCGCCGCATCGCGCACTGATTTCGTCATTGGCCCAGCTTGGTCGAGCGATGAAGCAAAGGCCACGATACCCCAGCGACTGACCCGGCCATAGGTTGGTTTAATCCCGGTAATCCCGGTAAAGGCCGCGGGCTGGCGGATAGAGCCGCCTGTGTCCGTGCCCGTCGCTGCAAGGCACAGGTCTGCCGCGACTGCGGCGGCCGAACCGCCCGAAGATCCGCCCGGCGTTAGTGCGGCTGTATCATTGCCGCGCCGCCAAGGGCTGACGGCGGGGCCATAACAAGCACTTTCGTTAGATGAACCCATGGCGAATTCATCCATGTTCAACTTGCCCAGCATCACAGAGCCCGCAGCAAATAGCTTTTCGGTCACGGTCGATTCGTATTCGGGCTTGAAACCTTTGAGGATCTTTGACGCGGCCTGCGACGGCACGCCCTTAGTACAAAACAGATCTTTGATCCCAAGGGGAATGCCGCACATTGACGGCGATTCACCTGCCGCAAGGCGCTGATCGGCTGCCCGGGCTTGGTCAAGCGCGATCTCTGGCGTTTTGTGGACAAAAGCATTTAGCCCGTTGCCAGCATCAATTGCTGTCAGACAGGCCATTGTGAGATCTACCGCTGAAATCTCACGCTTGCGCAATGCGTTCCGGGCGGCCGCTATGTTCCAAGTGTTCGCGCTCATTCTACCACCTTTGGTACTGCAAAGAACCCTTCCCTTGCATCGGGAGCGTTCGCCAGCACCTGTTGTTGGATATTGCCATCTGTAACGACGTCAGCGCGCCGTTTCAGGCGCATGGGCGTCACCGAGACCATTGGCTCCACCCCGTCCACATTGACTTCGTTCAGTTGCTCCATGAAGCCAAGGATGCCTGACAGCTGGCCTGCCAATTTTGGCAAGTCGGCCTCTTCTACCCTTATCCGGGCCAGCTTTGCCACTTTGCGGGCGGTATCGATGTCGATGGACATTTGGGGCTCCACTCTGATCTTGCACCGTTTAACGAGCCACCACTTTGCCTGCAAGGCTGGAGCGCCAGAACCTCTATTTTGCGATGCCACTCGGCCATTTTGGCAATTGTTTGGTGTGATTTCGATGGGCGAGGGGGCGCCGTCGCCCTAGATAGGACCGAAGAATTCGGAAAAGGACAACATATGAAAATTATCTGGCTGGGTCATTCAGGCTTTCGCATCGAAATCGAAGGCGCCGTTTTGTTGGTTGATCCTTGGTTGACGGGAAACCCGATGTTCCCTGCCAACCGACGGGACGAAGCACTAAAGGGCGCGACCCATGTGTTGTTGACCCATGGCCACGGCGACCACGCAGGCGACGCTGTTGCGATTGCAAAAGAGCTCGCGGTGCCGCTGGTCGGCATATACGATCTGATTAGCTGGCTTGAGACACGTGATGGGGTGAATGGGATCGGCTTCAACAAGGGGGGTACTGTCGATCTCGGTGGTGCGAAGGTCACGATGGTGAACGCAAGTCACTCCTCTTCTTTCGGCACGGTTGACGGGCCGCGGTATGTTGGATCCGAGGCGGGCTACATGATCGCTGGCGAGGGCCGCGTTATCTACGTGTCTGGCGATACCGATATCATGGCTGATATGGGCTGGATGGGCGAATTCCACAAACCTGATATCGGAATCTTATCGGCCGGCGGGCATTTCACTATGGACATGTCGCGAGCGGCCTTTGCCGCACGCAAGTACTTCTCTTTCCTGACGGTCATCCCTTGCCACTATCGCACCTTTCCGCTTCTGGAGCAGAACGCACAGGTGCTCAGAGCAGGCCTTCCGGGAGTTGAGGTGTTAGAGCCAGAGGTGCTGGTGCCGATCCAGTTCTGATCCGCCGCTGCGCTTTGCGATTGACCAAGACACATCCAACCCCTACCAGTCTGCTCGCGCGGATGGCTGGATGACCGCGGGGCGCAAGCTTCGAGGAAAGTCCGGACTCCATGAAGTAAGGGTGCCGGGTAACGCCCGGCGGGGGTAACCCCAGGGAAAGCGCCACAGAGAAAAGTCTGCTTTGGTGCCGGGGCTCGCCCCGGCGGATCCAGAGTAAGGGTGAAACGGTGAGGTAAGAGCTCACCGCGGACTTGGCAACAAGGACGGCACGGCAAGCCCCACCCGGAGCAACGCCGAATAGGGACCTCGCGTGGAAAGGTCCGGCCATCGCCGCAAGGCAAGCCGGAGACCTCCACAGGGAGACTTCAGCCCAGGGGTCCGGGTTGGCAGCTTGACCGCCCTGGTAACAGGTGCGGCAGAGGAATGGTCATCCAGAGGGTGTAAACCCTTGGACAGAATCCGGCTTACAGGCCATCCGCGCAAATTGATCCGCCTCATTTCCGATTTTTGAATGAGGTTCTTTTCGCTGGCGAGAGTATTGGCGGGAAGATGATCACTCAAATTCTGTTGGATGGCCCGGGTCGGGAAATTCGGTGGTTTCGCTGTTGACTCTGTGCTCTGCGCGGGTACAAGGCGGCTTCAAAGATTTCGCGGGGGGCGTTGTTCCCCGATGCAGGAGAGATGACTATGGCCAAACCGGCGACGATCAAGATCCGTCTGAACTCGACGGCTGGCACCGGGCACTTCTACGTGACCAAGAAGAATGCTCGGACCATGACCGAAAAGATGACCGTGAAGAAATACGACCCCGTAAAGCGGGAGCACGTCGAATACAAAGAAGGCAAGATCAAGTAGGATCTGCCGAAAAGAACCAGATTTATGGCCGCACCTAAAGGTGTGGCCTTTTTTTGCGTTTGTATGGATTTTTGACCATTCTTTCAGCTTGGCGCCAGATAGGGTCTAGTTAAGGGATACCCACAGCCGCGCCTTACAGGGTGTTTCTTGTCGGGTGCCTGGGGAGCGCAGCGGTGCCCCTGAAAGCCGATCAACAAAAAGGCCAGAGGTTTCCCTCTGGCCTTTTTGTTGATCCAATTACCCTTGCTTATTCGCGGTTGCCCAAGAATTGCAGGAGGAACATGAACAGGTTGATAAAGTCGAGATAGAGTTGAAGCGCACCCATGATGGCCGCTTTGCCGAGCCACTCTTGGTCACCCGACTGAGCATGTTGCAGGTAGGTGTTTTTGATGTTCTGGGTGTCGTAGGCTGTAAGCGCAGCGAAGATCAGAACGCCAATTACCGAGATTGCAAACGCTAGTGCGGACGACGCCAAGAAGATGTTGACGATCGACGCCACTATGATCCCGATCAGGCCCATCATCAGGAACGTGCCAAAGCCTGACAGATCCCGCTTGGTCGTATAGCCGTAAAGGGAAAGCGCGGCGAAGGTGATCGAAGTCACAAGGAAAGTCTGGGCAATCGAAGTCCCGGTGTACACCGCGAAGATAAAGGAAATCGACAGACCCATAGCGGCTGCATAGACGTAGAAGAACAACTGCGCCGCTGCGATAGAAAGTCGGTTGATCATCGCGCTGAACACCATAACCAACACAAGCGGCGCGAACATCACAACCCATTTCAGTGGGGTCGCGAAAATCGCTTGGACCATTTGCTCGTTGGTGCCGACCGCCCAAGCAACGCCGCCGGTGATCAGCATGGCTACGGACATCAAGCCGTAGACTTTGTTCATGTGGGCGCGAAGGCCCGCGTCAATCTGGGTGGCGCGGGCGCCGGTGCCCACGGTCCGGATCGTCTCATACTGTGCCATCACTTGCCTCCGATTTTTCAACTAGGGTGGGGAGCGAATGCACCGCGCTCCCAGATGCTTGAAATATCGGGAGCAAGCGCCCGCATTTCAAGCGCTTTGTCCGATTTATCTTCGCTCAGGGTGCGACTTTCACCACTGGATTGGAGAAAAGGCGTTTAGACCTGCCGGTTGCGAGGCGAGTTCCAGACGGAGCGGTTCAATTCGGTCTGAACGTCTGCGCGGGTCAGGCCGAGATCAACGAGGCGCGCATCGTCAAGGGCGCGCAAAGATTGATGTTGGCGGCGCATCGCGACAGCTTGGCCGATACGAGCAACCAACCGGTCAAAGGTGCCACGTGACTGCACGTGGCCGACGGCGAACGTGGAGGTGTGGACTGAGGCGAACATAGGAGGCGTCCTTTCAGGAACATTAATAGCTGTGCTCCAAGAGGCCATTCCCATCAGAGCACTTGACCCTTGTATACGAATCGATGACATTATGAAAATGAATGCTTTTGACAATTATCATCAGGATTTGTGATATCTTGCGGAATCTAGATCTGACGTCCCTTCGTTCCTTTGTGGCAATTGTTGATGCTGGGGGGGTGACTCGTGCTGCGGGGTTCTTGAACCTCACGCAGTCAGCCGTTTCCATGCAGATCAAGCGCTTAGAGGAAATGTTGGATATCGAGCTGTTGGACCGGTCCTCGCGTAAAGTCGGCCTTACAGCTGCCGGCGAGCAACTGCTAGGCTATGCTCGGCGCATGCTCACGCTGAATGACGAGGTTTTTAGTCGATTGACCACTGACCCGCACGAGGGGGAAATCATCCTCGGCGTGCCGCACGATATTGTCTACCCGGTGATTCCTCAGGTACTGCGAAGGTTTTCTAAAGAGTTTCCGAAAATGCGGGTAACTCTCATGTCGTCGTTTACCCGTGTGCTCAAGGCGCAGTTTGCCCGCGGCGAGTGCGATGTGATCCTAACCACTGAAGATGACGTCGGCCCTGAGGGTGTGACCTTGGCAGAACTCCCGCTCATCTGGGTCGGGGGCGTGGGCGGCACTGCATGGAGGTCGCGACCGCTTAGGTTGGCGTTCGCCCACCATTGTATTTTTCGGCAGGGGGTCATGACCCGGCTGGATGCGGCCGGTATACCATGGGAGATGGCGGTAGAGAGTGACGATACCCGGGGAGTTGAAGCCTCGGTAAGTGCTGACCTCGCAGTCCATACCGTCCTTGCCGGTTCTGAACCGCCTTATGTGGAGCGCATAGCGCATGGTGGTTCATTGCCAGAGTTGGAGCGTATGAAGGTCAACCTCTACGTGGCCGAACCAGCGCACAGCCCGACTGTACAGGCCTTGGCCGAAATGATCCGCCGTGCTTATGCTGCGCCCATCTTGCGCGCCGTACAACACGACCGCGGGGCTATTGCAGTGTAACAACAACTTTCCCGGTCGATTCTCGTGCTGCTAGGATAGCGAGTGCTTCCGGCGCTTGGCCAAAGGAAAAATGATGGCTGATGTGGGGCCGCAGCCCGCCTTCGGCATACCAGCCCAGCAGGGTTTTCAGGCTTCTTGTTAGCGCGTCAGGTCGAAAGTTCAGATAGCCTCCCCAATAGAGGCCCATGACAGACAGGTTCTTTACCAACAAAAGGTTTGCCGGAATCTGCGGGACTTTGCCTGATGCAAAGCCGATGGTCAGCAAGCGGCCTTCCGGCTTGCAGGCTGAAAGGGCGGCGTCAAAAGCGTCTCCACCGACGGAATCATATACGACATCCACACCCCCAAATGCTTTAAGTGTGGCCTTCAGATCCGGCGCATCGCTATCGATAAGCAAATCGGCCCCCGCAGAGCGTGCGACCGACAGTTTTCTGGCCCCCCGCGCCGAGGCAATGACCCGGGCACCCATCTTTTTCCCGATCTCGACTGCTGTCAGCCCGACACCACCTGCTGCGCCGAAGACCAACAATGTCTCGCCCGGCTGTAATCGCGCTTTATGATCGAGAGCCAGATGTGAAGTCCCATAGGCGATTGGGAAAGCTGCAGCATGGTCGAACGGCATTGTGTCCGGCAAGGTTACCAGCCGTGCTGCGGATGTGATCACTGTCTCAGCCAATCCTCCTTCGCTCAAAAACGCAGCGACACGGCTTCCGAGGGGCGGCGCGTCGGTGTCGTTGCCAACGGCCTCGATCCAGCCTGCGACCTCGAGGCCAGGAGTAAACGGTAGGACGGGTTTTTCCTGATATGTGCCTTTTTGCATCAAAAGATCTGCGAAGTTCAGCGCGACCGCCGCAACCCGCAGGCGAACCTCACCGGGCTGAGGTTCCTTCACTTTGACATCTACCAGCGTCATCGGCGCACCTAGTGCGGCAACTTGCCAAGCTTTCATCTGCATTTTTTGCTTTCACTTCTGCCGGTTTCCTTATCTTCGGCAGTCGCCCTCAACTGGTCAAGGCCGGAGTCGGTGCAAAATGGAAACGAAATTTGCACACGGCTTCATTATGCAATGCAAAATGCAAAACATCCATAGGGAGAGTTCGGCGGCAGATATAAACTCTAAGCGCGATTTGGGGCATGCCGATCCTGTTTCTTGTCCGCTTGTATAATTCGACATATCCAAAAGGATAGGAAATGCAGAGGATATCGGAAAATCTGCGGACAATGAAAAATTGGGACATTTTGGCACGAAAATTGCTTGTAATCTACTAGCAGTCCGACGCCGAGCCGTAAGTCTGTAAGTAACCAGGGAAGGAAATTTTTTATGAAACATCCTGTAGACGCTCATGTTGGCAAGCGCGTGCGCCATCGTCGTTGGATGATCGGCATGACTCAACAGCAGCTTGCCGATAAGGTGGGTATCAAATTCCAGCAAATTCAGAAGTACGAAACCGGTATGAACCGGGTCAGCGCCTCGCGCCTCTGGGATATTGCCGATGCTTTGGGCGTTACCATTGCCTTCTTCTTTGAGGGAATTTCTGAAGAGACCGGCGCTGCGAATACGGGCAGCGATCTGATGGCAGACAAAGAGGCGCTCGAACTCGTCCGCTCGTATTACGCCATCCCAGAGGCTCAGCGTCGCAGGCTGTTTGACCTCGCGCGCGTTCTTTCCGAAGCGGCGTGACCATGCTTGACCTGCCGCGCTGGAGCCATTAGCGCCGGAACGGCGGGCATGAATGCCCTAGGCTGGCCCGATCAGCGGGCCAATTTACGGGGTTTGATTGCAATGGCGGACCATTTTCGACAGATTGAACGTGACGACATAATCGCTACGGCCCACGCACTTGCTGATGTCGCCCGTGAGGCGACACTGCTGCATTTCCGGAGTGATGGTCTGACGGCCGACACGAAGGAAACAGTGAGGTTTGACCCCGTCACAGTCGCGGATCGGCTTTCGGAAGAGCGGATGCGCGCCATCTTGGCGACTCGTCGACCGAAGGATGGCATCTTGGGCGAGGAGTTTGCGCCGGTCGCAGGCACCTCTGGGCTAACATGGGTTTTAGATCCAATTGATGGCACGCGCGGGTATTTGTCGGGCACCCCGACCTGGGGTGTTTTGATCTCGGTTCGTGATGAAACTGGCCCAATATTTGGACTGATCGACCAGCCCTACATTCAGGAAAGATTTGAAGGCGGCTTTGGTCGCGCATTGGTCAACGGGCCGATGGGGCAGCGCGTATTGAAGTCCCGCGTTGCGCGTCCATTGTCGGAAGCGATCTTATTCACCACCTTCCCAGAAGTCGGAAACGAGCTCGAAGGAGCGGCTTTTCGTCGTGTGGCGGCCAAGATGCGCCTCGTGCGTTACGGCATGGATTGCTACGCATATGCGCTGATTGCAGCGGGTCAAATTGATCTGGTTATCGAGGCCGGGCTGCAGGCCTATGACGTCCAGGCTCCGATTGCGGTTATAGAAGCCGCAGGCGGGATCGTAACCGATTGGCAGGGACGCCCTTGCCATAACGGTGGCCAAGTATTGGCAGCGGCCAACCAAGAAATCCATGCTGCAGCCATGGCTATTCTGAACGCCTGAACGAGACGGGGCATTTCCCATGTCCGAGCAAGGTAGTTTGCCAAAATACACTAAAATTACCGGGCCAGTGCCGCAAGGACTTGGCCAGACAGAGACTCTTGAGTTAATACAGCCGGGCTGCGCGAGTCCTTTTAGTCTCTCTTCTGTCGTGCCGCCGGTGTCGTTCCCCCGAAGAGAGTCTGCAGAGGGAACCTTCATGTCAACTTCACCAAGCATATTGATCCGCAACGCGGCTGCAATTGCAACGATGGACGCTACCCGACGCGAGCTTTTGGGCAGCGATATTTTGATGAGGGACGGTGTGATTGAAGCAGTCGGCTTGTCGTTGAGTGCGCCGGGGGCCGAGGTGGTCGACGCCACTGGGTGTGTCGTGACGCCTGGCCTCGTCAATACGCACCACCATCTCTATCAAACGCTGACCCGGGCTGTGCCGGGTGGTCAAGATGCGCTGCTCTTTGGTTGGCTTAAGACACTGTACCCCATCTGGAGTCGCTTCGGGCCAGAAGAGATGTTTGTCTCGGCACAGATTGGCTTGGCAGAGCTAGCGCTTTCAGGTTGCACGCTCACCTCAGATCACCTCTATCTTTACCCCAATGGCGCGCGGCTGGAAGATACCATCTCGGCGGCGACAGAAGTAGGCATGCGTTTTCACCCAACCCGCGGTGCGATGAGCATTGGCGAAAGCGCGGGTGGTTTACCCCCGGATGCTTTGGTTGAGCGCGAAGCCGTGATCCTTGAAGACATGATCCGCGTGGTCGACCGTTTCCATGATAGTCGCGAAGGCTCAATGGTTCGCGTCGGCTTGGCGCCTTGTTCCCCATTTTCGGTTACGCGCGATCTGATGCGGGAAACTGCCCTGCTCGCCCGCGACAAAGGTGTCATGTTGCATACGCATTTGGCCGAGAACGACGAGGACATCGCCTACTCACTCGCAACATTTGGCTGCCGCCCAGGCCAGTATGCCGAAGATTTGGGCTGGACTGGGGGCGATGTGTGGCATGCGCATTGCGTGAAGCTGGATTGCTCTGAAATTGATCTCTTCGCCAGATCGCGCACGGGCGTAGCTCATTGCCCATGCTCGAACTGTCGTCTTGGTTCCGGTATCGCGCCTGTTCGGGCGATGCGGGACGCGGGAGTTCGGATCGGGCTTGGCGTCGACGGTTCGGCATCCAATGACGCGGGGAATCTTTTGGCCGAAGCGCGCCAGGCGCTTTTGCTGCAACGGGTTGCTCGTGGCGCTGATGCAATGAGCGCGCGGGAGGCATTGGAAATCGCGACGTTGGGCGGCGCGCAAGTTTTGGGACGGCCTGATTGTGGCAGCATCGTCGCGGGAAAGCGGGCCGATCTAGCGATATGGGACATGACGGGGATTGAGTTTGCGGGGTCTTGGGATCCGGTGGCCAGTCTTGTGCTGTGTGGGCCGACCCGAGTCCGCGATCTATACATCGAGGGGCGACCTGTTGTGCGTTCCGGCCATATGGTTACAATCGACTTAGCCAAAGTCATCACGCGGCAGAACCAATTGGCGGCGCAATTGGTGCACTAACGAGAAAACAATTGGACAAAAGGGTTTGAGGCGGCTAGTTGGCGACCATGATCACGTTTTGGACCCCATTCCAACCGCTGCGACGCCCACGCTTTACTGCGTAAGCGCCCGATCTGCCGTGGCCGGCTACTGTAATGTCCCGCCACTCCCTCTTCCAATGTTGACCTTTCCCTCCGGCTTTGGCACCCCTTAGCCTTCTTCAAAGGAACTTGTCCGATGATTTCTGCTGTCCTTCCAACTTATAATCGTGCGCCCATTGCCTTTGTAAAGGGCGAGGGGAGCTGGCTGACGGCCGAAGATGGCAGCCGATATCTGGACTTGGGCGCAGGTATTGCGGTCAACGCGCTTGGACATGCGCACCCTGCTTTAGTTCAGACCTTGACCGATCAGGCGCAGCTGCTTTGGCATGTTTCAAACGTGTACCGTATTCCTCAGCAAGAGCGGCTTGCGGAAAAGCTCGTTGACCAGACCTTTGCCGACACAGTTTTTTTCACGAACTCTGGAACCGAAACGGCTGAACTCGCCTTCAAAATGGCACGCAAATATCACTATGACAAAGGTACGCCTCGGGCAGAGTTCCTTGCCTTCGACGGGGCATTTCATGGCCGATCGACTGCCGCAATCGCGGCAGTCGGGTCCGAGAAAATGACCAAAGGCTTCGGGCCGCTTATGCTTGGATTTCGGCAGTTGCCCTTCGATGATCTAGTGGCGCTAGAGGCTGCGATCTCAGATCAGACTTGCGCAGTAATTGTTGAACCAATTCAAGGTGAAGGTGGCATTCGCGTGCTATCAAGTGCTTTTCTCAAAGGATTGCGCGCATTGTGTGATCTGCATGGCGCGCTATTAATCTTTGATGAAGTTCAGTGCGGGGTCGGCAGGACAGGCAAGCTTTTTGCTCATGAATGGGCTGGCGTTACGCCGGATATCATGATGGTCGCAAAGGGGATCGGCGGTGGCTTTCCTCTTGGGGCCGTGTTGGCAACTGAAAATGCAGCATTGGGCATGGGAGCCGGGTCTCATGGGTCTACTTATGGCGGCAATCCGCTTGGCTGCGCTGTCGGGGCCACGGTTTTGGATATTGTTGGGGATCCGAAGTTCTTGTCAGAAGTCGCGCGAAAGGGCGGCCTCTTCCGGCAGGGCCTAGAGTCGTTGGTTTCCCGCCACCCTGAAGTTTACGAGGCCGTCCGTGGACAAGGGTTGATGATGGGTTTGAAATGCAAGGCGACCAATACAGACGTCGTCAAGGCAAATTATGGACAAAATCTACTAACAGTTGCTGCTGCCGATAACGTCATACGGTTGCTGCCTGCGCTGAACATCCCCGATGAGGATATTGCGGCGGCGCTCGACCGCCTTGACGCCGCAGCCGCATCTCTGGCACCGTAACATGTTGGCAACTCAGGAAAAGGCGCATCGAAACTGGCGACGACTTGCTGCGCGACTTTAACGACCCTCGCTCTTAAATATTCCACGGGCGTTCGGGCAATAATCCCCAGGTCCGTCCGGCGACGAAAGAACTACCGATGCAGCATTTTCTCGACATTCACAAAACGTCTGCGGCAGATTTGCGCGCTATGATTGATAGCGCCCACGCTATGAAAACCGCCCGAAACAACCGCCCAAAAGGCACGCCAGACGACGATCAACCGCTTTCAGGGCGAATGGTGGCGCTGATCTTTGAAAAACCTTCCACCCGTACACGCGTGTCTTTTGACGTCGGAGTGCGTCAGTTGGGCGGGCAAACGATGGTGCTTTCGGGCAAAGAAATGCAGCTTGGTCACGGCGAAACGATTGCCGACACAGCACGGGTACTGTCACGCTATGTAGATCTTATCATGATCCGCACCTTCGAAGAGCAGACTTTGCTTGAGATGGCCGAGCACGCCACGGTTCCAGTGATCAACGGCCTTACGAACCGCACCCATCCCTGCCAGATCATGGCCGACGTGATGACGTATGAGGAGCACCGCGGACCGATCGCGGGGAAAAAGGTGGTCTGGGCGGGGGACGGCAACAATGTCTGCGCTAGCTTTTTGCACGCAGCTGGCCGCTTTGGCTTCGATTTTACGTTCACCGGTCCACAAACCCTTGATCCCGAGCCCGATTCATTGGGCTTCGCTCGGGAGCAAGGCTCCAAGATCACGATTGAGCGTGACCCATTCAAAGCCGTCGAGGGTGCCGATTTGGTCGTGACGGACACGTGGGTTTCAATGCACGATCCGGAATCCGCCAAAGAACGCCGCCACAATCAATTGCGTGGATATCAGGTAAACGAGGCGCTGATGGATCGGGCAAAGCCCGACAGCCTGTTCATGCATTGCCTTCCGGCACATCGCAACGATGAGGCGACGAGCGCCGTGATGGATGGTCCTCACTCAGTAATTTTTGATGAGGCTGAAAACCGGCTGCACGCTCAAAAAGCTGTCATGCGTTGGTGCCTCGGCGTCTGACACTGCGCCTCCGCCGGAAGGCTTGCATCATGCAAGGTTCCGGCGCTTGATGCTCCGCAAATCAGGAGGATTCGCATGCATCACCGTTCTATCGCCATATACGATCGGTTTCTTGGTGGCCTTTCTAAAATGCTGATCAAGTCAGAGGCGCACTGCGTCGCTCGCAATATCAAGCCTGAAGCGATCCTCATGTTTCGGCTATTCCCTGACATGTTCACATTTACGCGTCAGGTCCAACTTACCTGCGATTTTGCTGCCCGTGCCGCCGCGCGTCTGGCGGGAGACGACCCAGCCAGCTTTCCTGACACGGAAGCCAGCTTTGAAGAACTGCTAACACGTGTCGCTGCGGCTCGTGCCTATATTGGCAGCTTTCAAGTAGAGCGATTTGAGGGTGCAGAGGCGCGCCTCATTACACTCAAAATGCGCGGTCAGGATACTGTGATGACCGGCGAACAATTCTTGAACGCCTATTCGCTGCCGCAGTTCTATTTCCACATGTCAACGGCTTATAACATCCTGCGCCACAACGGGGTTGAGGTTGGCAAACTTGACTATATGGCTGCCGTTTGACCGCTCCCTTTGTTAAGGTTCGCGAGGGTAGTGCCGGTCATGAACTGCCGACGTGACCAAGGGGGCGCGAAAAAAAACGGATCAAGTTCGGGCTTCGGAACGCACATTGACTAAACGGCATCCGGCACACTCACAGTGAGTTTGCAAAATGGCGGCTAACAAACACTAAGCCGCTTCACAGCCGCGGTCGCCTTCAACTGCGCTGTCGATATGCAATTGATCTGCCGCAGCGACGCGCCCCGCCAGCGATGCAACGCCCAACAATGATAACGCCAGTATGGCGTAAGTTGAACGGTAGCCGATGTGCTCCGCCACGTAGCCGATAGAGGCCGGTGCAAACAGGATGCCTGCATAGCCCACCATCGTCACCGTGGAAATCGCGGTACCAGAAGGCACATCGGCGTGGTTTCCAGCTGCCGAGAAGATGATCGGGACCATGTTCGCAATTCCTATGCCAGCCAAAGCAAAGCTTGCAATCGCGATCCAGTCCACAGGGGCAAGTGCGCCACCCATCAGGCCTGCCGCACCAATAATTCCAGACAGACGCAACGTCGTTACCGCACCCAATCTGTTGCGAACCGCGTCCCCGGCAAAGCGCATCACCGCCATTGCGCCGGCGAAGAATCCAAAGGCAAGACCGGCGCGCACAAGGTCCGCGCCGAGGTCTTTGCCCAGATATATTGCAGCCCAATCCATCACCGCGCCTTCGGGCACCATCGCGCAGAGAACCATCGCGCCCAGCAGCCAAAGCCCGGCGTTGCGCGGTATCAGCAAGGTTTTTTGCTCGGGACCATTTTCAGTCACCGGTTTCGCCGCGCGAACATCCGGCAACAAGAAGGGCATCGCCCCCAGTACCAAGACGGCAGTCATCCCCGCAGCAAGAAAGGCCTGTTGCACTGCCCCCATCTGTGCCAGCGCAAAACTACCCGCGGTCCCACCGAAAAAACCGCCAAGGCTCCAAAAACCATGCGACGAAGACATAATCGCCCGCCCGATTTTCCGCTCAATGGCCACAGCTTGTGCGTTCATCGATACATCCATGCAGCCTGCCATGGCGCCAAATATGGCCATTGCCACCGCAATCGCGAATACGTTCGGTGCCAAAACGACAGCGGGCATTACGGGAATGAGGCAAAGCGAGAACGCACTTAGGACGCGACGCGCCCCAAAGGCTGCGATCAGCTTCCCCGCGAAAAGCATTGCCCCGGTAGCGCCCAGACCTAGGACGACAATCAAAAGGCCGAGGGTGGACTCAGTGATGTTGTGGCGTGGCAAGATGAGAGGGATCTGCGTCGCCCATATACCCATGGTGAAGCCATTGGCCGCGAACATCGCCGCAACTGCCCACCTTGCGCGCTCTGCCACCGATTTAAGCATTTTCCGCCCCACCCAATTCAAGGAAATCTTTAAGTAGCACGCCATGAAAAGAGAAGCCTGCTGCACGCACCTTTTGTTGCAAGTGTTTCAGGTAGAGAGAGAGTTTAGGAGTGAACTCGGCGTTTGTGATTTGGCTTTTAAACCCAAGTTTTGTGCTCTTTCTATCCAGAAAGGCATGCGACAAGCGTTGCGGTCAGGCTCTTCATCAGTGTTTCATAGCCCAACGGACCCGGCGCAATGAAGGCGCCTACCGGATCTAATGCTTCTCCAAGGCGTGTTCCGCTACCCTCCAAGGCTTGGGAAAGCAGCTTTGGATCATGCTGCGCTTCCGGAAACGCGCAAATGATATCGCCGTTGCTTAGACGATCGCGGAGGGCCTGCAGTTGCGACGCGCCTGGTGTGGCTGCGTCTCCGAGGGCTACGGACCCCTCGGTATGAAGGTTGTAGTGTTCGGTTAAGTAACCATAGGCAGCGTGAAAAGTGATAAATCCGCGATCCGCGATCGGCGCAAGCTGACTTGCAAGTGTGCTGTCCAGCGCAGAAAGCCGCGTTCGTGCAATTGTGGCGTTAGCATCGTATTGGTCAGCGTTTTCTGGGTCCAGCCGCGAAAGCTCGCCGGCAATCGCTGCGAGCCAGATCTCTGCGTTGTCTGGGCTAAGCCATGCATGTGGATCAATGTCTGAGTGTTCTGTGTTGGGAGTTTCAGAGTCAGAGTGGATGTGGCCGAAATCGATGTAGGGAAGCAATTTGGTTCCATTCGCCCGCAGGAGGGCGAGTTGCGGAACGTCTTCCGTCGAGTTCAACGCGCGGTCGAGCCAGGGCGTCAATTCTGGGCCAATCCAGATCACCAAATCGGCCTTTGACAGTGCAGTCATCTGCGACGGCTTTAGCTGGAAGTCGTGCTCGTCAGCCCCATTTGAAAGCAGCAGTTCAGGCGTGCCAAGATCGCCCATCACTTGGGCCACCAAGGACTGTACTGGCAAAATATCGGTCATGACGAGCGGAACGTCTGCAAAGGTGGGCTTGGAAACTAAGGCTCCAAGAAGCGCGAGTAGAAGGCAGCGGGACATTTCAGGACTTTCGCTGTGGGTCGGGACGGTATATCTATGTAATAACATAACATATCAAGAGCCGAAATAACCCATGCCCATGCCAAGCCATTCCCACTGTCCGGGCTGCGCGACGCCTGAGTTAGCGTTCGCGCCCCACGATCATCGGTTGTGCGCGCAAGACGCATTTCAGCGCGGTGAGGCAATGGTGGCTGAAAGTGGTGCACGTCTGACCCCGGTCCGTCGCCGGGTTCTGGAGATTTTGCTGGAGGCGCATCGTGCTTTGGGAGCCTATGAATTGCTGAATAGATTGGTTTCTGAAGGGTTTGGCAATCAACCACCTTTGGTTTATCGAGCACTTGATTTCCTTGAAGAACAAGGGCTTGCACACCGTATTCAGCGGTTGAACGCCTTTGCCGCCTGCATGCATCCCGGGGAGGCGCATGTGCCGGCGTTTTTGATTTGCCGGGTTTGCCATTCCGTTGCTGAGGCGACAGCCGCGCCGGTGCTTGCTGCGCTGCGCGAGGCGACGGCGGGAAGCGGATTTGCGGTTGAGCGCGCGAGCATTGAGGCCCTCGGTCTTTGCCCTGCTTGCAAGCCGGGCGCACTGCTATGAGCTTGATTCGCGCCGAAAATATCAGCTTGCAGTTTGGCGGCGAAGAGGTGGTCAGCGATGTTAGCCTGAAGGTCGAGCCGGGCGAGATCGTGACCATTCTTGGGCCGAATGGGTCGGGCAAGACGACGCTCTTGCGGGCTCTTCTTGGGATCTTACCTTTATCTTCCGGCTATGTAGAGCGGGCAGAAGACTTGCGAATTGGTTATGTACCTCAACGCCTCGCGATTGACCGAAGCATGCCAATCACGGTGCGCAGGTTTTTGTCACTGCCAAAGCGGGTGAGCGATGCGGCGGCGGTGGGAGCCTTGGCGCGTGTCGGGCTTGAAGGTTTGGGACTGCGGCAGATGACGGCACTGTCGGGCGGCCAGTTGCAACGGGTCTTGTTGGCGAGAGCCCTTTTGGTCGATCCGCAGATTTTGATGCTGGATGAGCCGACCCAAGGTCTTGACCAGCCGGGGGAGGCCGGGTTTTACCGATTGATCAGTGAGGTCCGCAAGGAAACCGGGGCTGCGGTCTTGATGGTTTCGCATGATCTGCACGTCGTGATGGCCGCGAGCGACCGCGTCATCTGTCTGAACCGCCACATCTGCTGTGAGGGGACACCACGCGTGGTGTCCAACGCGCCAGAGTATCGGGCCTTGTTCGGCTTGGGCACGCAGGGGGCTTTGGCGCTGTACCAGCACCAGCATGATCACAGTCACGATCACCACCATCCGCACAATGACCATGCTGGCGATCAACACCCTTCTGCTCATGAGCATCCCCATGTTTGATGATTTCCTTGTCCGTGCGGCCTTGGCCGGGATCGGTCTTGCGCTGGCGACGGGACCGCTTGGCTCTTTCGTGGTGTGGCGGCGGATGGCGTACTTTGGGGATGCGACTTCGCACGCGGCGATCCTTGGGGTGGCTTTAGCGCTGGCCATGAACCTGCCGATCGGTATTGGCACCTTGTTGGTCGCATTGGCGATGGCGGGGACGGTTTCGACCTTGGCTGCGCGGGGTTGGGCCATGGACACGACCTTGGGCGTTCTGGCGCATGGCGCGCTGGCTTTTGGTCTGGTGGCCATCAGTTTTGTGCCGGGGGTGCGGACCGATCTTTCTGCCTATCTGTTTGGCGATATCCTTGCAGTGTCGAAAAGCGATCTGGCCTTTGTCTGGGGCGGAGCGCTGTTGGTGCTGGGGTTGTTGGCGTGGCGCTGGCAAGCCTTGCTGACGGCCACGCTGAACGAGGATTTGGCCCATGCCTCGGGTCTGAACCCGGATCGGGAGCGATTGGTGCTGACGCTGGCCTTGGCGGTGGTTGTGGCGGTGGCGCTGAAGGTCGTCGGCGCGCTGCTGATCGCGGCGATGTTGATCATCCCGGCGGCTGCCGCGCGCGGGCTGTCGCGGACGCCTGAAGCGATGGCTGCCCTTGCCATTGGTGTCGGGGCTTTGTCGAGCCTTGCCGGGCTTGGCCTGTCGCTTTGGCAGGATACACCTGCAGGGCCGTCGATTGTGTCGGCGGCGGCGCTGATCTTTGCGGGGTCGGCGGTGTTTGGCCGGATGCTGCGGCGTTAATAGTCCGGGTGCACGACGGGCAGGGACCACGCGAAATCAAAGCCCTCAACCACGGGCTTTCCTTTCCACTGGATCGGCTTGCCATTCCAAAGCACCCGTCCGCGCCCGCCTTTGGGCAAGACCAGCCCCACGCCGTCCGAAATGAAAAAAAGCACCTGATTGTTGGGATCGACGTAAAGCTGTTTGAGTTGATTTTGCTGAAGCGTAAGCCGAGAGACGTGATCCGTGACAAGCGCCGCGTCCAAGACTGCGCCCGTATTCCCCTGCACATAAACCCGGACGGTCAGGTTTTGGGCGTTTGCCGCGTCTACGTAGCCATCTGAACCGGGCGGGCCGGACTGCACACCAATGTCAAAGGCCAGGGCATTGGGGTCGTCCGCCGCCCCGGCATCAAGGCATTCAAAGGTGAAACGGTCGTCCGATTGGGTGAGCTGATGCCCCTTGGGAAGGACTTTGCCGACAGTTTCAAAGAGGGCGCGGGAAAAAAGCTGCCAACGCTCTGCCCCGTCCAACGCATAGCCGGCAAGCCAAGCGGGCGATTCATTGCCGTCGCGCTCTTGCCGACACAGGCCGACGGCGTCGCCGTAATAATTCACCGCCGTCATGGTGGCGGAGACGGCTGACAGCTTGGTTAGCGTATAGGCCGCAGTGGCGGTGCTGGGGTCGTTGTTTTGCAGGCGGATCATCCGGATCGCCTTGGCCTTGGGGTCGTTCCAGACGAAAACCCCGTCTTCGGCAAAAGCCGCAGGCGCGGCGGCGCCTAAAAGCACCAAAAGGGCCGAAACCAGAACCGACGCGCGCATGAAAAGCATCCCTTAAAACCTGCCCGGACACTGGCAAAGCCAGGTCGTTGCGGCAAGTGACAAAGGCGGTCAGGTGGGCGGATGCCGCTTTTCGCACCTCATGTCGTTTTTATCTGGCGAATGTCGGCCCCCTTGTCCGATCCCCCACGGTTCAGGCACATAAGAAGCAAAATTCCAACGCGGAGTCTGCCCCCATGAAAACCCATGTCAAAGCCCTTGTTGTCGGTGGCGGTGCGGTCGGCAACGGGATCGCCTATCACCTTGCCAAAGCCGGGTGGGACACCCTGCTGGTTGAGCGCGATGAGCTGACCTCGGGCTCGACATGGCACGCGGCAGGTTTGCTGCCGTTGTTCAACATGAGCTTCGCCACCACCCATATCCACAAATACTCGGTAGATTTCTACAAATCGCTTGAGGCTGAAACCGGGCTGAATGCCGGATTCGCGGTGGTGGGCAACCTGCGGATGGCGCAGCGGCAAGAGCGGATGGATGAGTATATGCTCTACTCCTCTGTTGCGGAAACGGCGGGGGTCTATCACGAATTCCTGTCGCCCAAAGAGATGAAGGACCGCTGGCCGTTGCTGCGGACCGATGATCTGGTTGGCGCGCTGTATCACCCGCAGGATGGCTACATTAACCCTGCCGATGTCACCCAAGCGATGGCCAAGGGCGCACGTCAGCACGGCGCCACGATCGAGCGCAAGGTGCAGGTCGATGGCTATAAGTGGACCGGCTCAGAATGGATCGTGTCGTGTACCCGCATGGTGGACAAGGGCGGCAATCTGGTCGCCTCGGACGAGACATTCGAAATCCGGGCCGAGCATGTGGTGACCGCGACGGGCAACCACGCGCAGCGGACCGCGAAGTTGTTGGGGATCAAGATCCCGGCCATTCCGGTGGAGCATCAGTTCATCGTGACCGAGCCCGATCCGATGCTGGTCGAATACCGCAAGAACAACCCCGAACACCCGGTTCTGCGCGATGCCGATGCCAAGTGGTATGTGCGCGAAGAGCGGGGCGGCTGGATCCTTGGGCCCTATGAGAAAGGCGCTCCGGCGCGGTTTGAATTTGGCGTGCCCGACAGCTTCCGCGCCGATCTGTTCCCGCTGGATCTGGAGCGGATCGAAAAGGAATACATGGACTTCATCCACCGGCTTCCGTCCTCGGAAGTGGTTGGGCTGAAAGACGATTTCAACGGCCCGATCTGTTACACACCTGACGGTAACCCGTTGGTTGGTCCGGTGCCGGGCCTGCGGAATATGTGGATCGCCGAAGGCTTTTCCTTTGGGATCACCGCTGCGGGGGGCACGGGATATTATCTGGCCCAGTTGATGGTGAATGGCGAGGCCGAGATCGACATGGCCAGCCTTGATCCACGCCGTTATGGCAACTGGATCACCACCGAATATGCCGCGCGCAAGAATGAGGAATGCTACGACCACGTCTTCATCCTGCACCATCCGGACGAAGAGCGTGAGGCGTGCCGCCCGTTGCGCACTGCCCCTGTCTATGACCGCCAGAAAGCGCTTGGCGCGCAATTCGGGCAAGTGAATGGCTGGGAGCGGCCGATCTATTACGGCCCGTTGAACGCACCCGAGGATTTCGACCACAACGCACGCAGCTTCCGTCGCGGTGGCTGGTGGCAGTACGCCGTAGACGAAGCCAAGGCGATCCGCGAAACTGCCGGGCTGATCGACGCGACTGCGTTTACCAAACACGTCGTCAAAGGCCCCGGTGCCACGGCCTTCCTTGACTGGTTCACCTGCAATGCCTTGCCAAAGGTCGGGCGGATCAACCTGACCTACGCCTTGACGCCAACCGGAACGACGCGGACCGAATACACCATCGTCCGTAATGGCGAGAACGACTATTACCTCGTCTCCGCCGGCGCATGGACGGCTTATGACGCCGACTATCTGCGTAAATGCGCGGAAGATATGGCGCCTAAATTTGGCTATATCGAAATCCATGATGTGACGACCCAGTGGGGTGTTTTCGCAATTGCCGGGCCGAACAGCCGCAAGATTCTGGCCGAATTGATCAAGGATGCCACGCCGGAGACTGCGCTTTCGAACAAGCGTTTTCCGTGGCTTTCGGCGCGCAAGATTGAACTGGGCATGTGCCCGGTGAACGCGATCCGCGTTGCCTATACGGGCGAATTGGGTTGGGAGCTTCACCATCCGATCGAGATGCAGCGTTACCTTTGGGATCAGTTGCTGGCGGCAGGCGAAAAGCACGGGATGAAGCTGGTTGGCGCGCGGTCACAAAACTGGCTTCGGCAGGAAAAATCCTACCGCGCCTTTGGCAATGAGTTGGGCCGGGACGCGACACCGCTTGAGGCGGCGCTGGACCGCTTCGTCGATTTGTCCAAGGATTTCCTAGGCAAAGAGGCGATGCTGGCCACGGGTATCCGGTCCAAATGTGTCACGCTGCTGATTGACGGGCCAAGCGATACCGATCCTTGGGGCAAGGAAGCCTTGCTGCATGAGGGTGAAAAGATTGGCCGACTGACCTCGGGCGGCTATTCGGTGGCCTTTGGCAAGCAGATCGGTATGGGCTATGTGCGCCCCGATCTGGCCGTGATCGGGCAAAAGCTAAAGGTGCGGATGAACCGGGAGCTTTGGGATTGCGTGGTCACCGAGGACAGCCCGTTTGACCCATCCAACGCCCGTATCCGGGTTGACGGCTAAACCCTTGCCGCCAAATGAGATGAACAGGGCCGCCCTTTGGGGGCGGCCTTTGTTTTGCGGTCGGTTGGTTGCACTGGGCGGGGTGGTTACTGCTGCGCCCGGCTGGCAAGCCAGTTCGCCCAATCAGCGCGAGAGCCTTCAAAGACGTTCAGGTCCGTCCGCCCTTTGATCCCCGGCACACGCCCGGTGGCGCTATATTGCCAGAACTGCCAATGCTGGCCGGGGTAGCGATCCGAGGGATGGGCTGCGACCGAGCGGAGCCAGAATTCTGCGCCTTGCAGTTTCCAAAGCGCGTTGTCTTCGAAGAAATCGACAGTGGTATAAAGGATCGGCGTGGTGCCGTAGTGGCGTGCCAGCAGGCGCAGACCTTCGGCGGCATCGGCGCGGATCACTTCGGGGCTGCGACGGTTGCGACAGGTGGGAGACGTTGGGGTCCATTCCATATCCAGCACCGGGGGGAGGGCGCCGGGCGTGCGGGGGACGTGGGCGATATACCAGCGGACCTGCTCGGCCACCGGGCGGCAGTGGTAGTAAAACAGATAAGCCCCGCGGCGCACCCCGGCCTGACCTGCCGCGCGCCAGTGGTCTGCAAACATCGGGTCTACCAGATCGCCGCCCTCAACGGCTTTGATGAAGGCGAAGTTCACGCCAGAAGCGCGCGCAGTTTGCCAATCTACGTCCGTTTGAAACCTTGATAGATCAATGCCATGCACCGGGTGGCGGCGCAGCGGGGCCACAAGGTCGGGATGGGGTTTGTCATCGGTGAATTGTGGCGCTGTCACATCGGCCTGCGTATGGCCACGGCGGCCATGTGGCGGCTCTGCCTGAGGGCGGGGGCCGCAGGCGGCGAGGGTTGCGGCGAGGGCCAGCATGGAAAGCGATATGCGCATTGCCCCATCGTGCCGCAGTTTTCCGGGCATGTCATTGGGCCACCGAGCGGGCGCCGGGCGGCAGGCGCTTCATTGCTGGTCTGGGGTCAGGCGGGCGGGGGGGCCATTTCATCCCATGCGGCCAGCGCATGGGCCGCATACATGAGCGCCGGGCCGCCGCCCATCTGCACGCAGACCGCCAGAACGCTTCCAAGCTCTTCGCGGGTGGCACCGTATTTGATCAGGGCCTCAACATGCAGGGCAACGCAGGGTGTGCAGCGCTGGGTCACCGCGATGGCCAAAGCCACGTATTCGCGTTCCTTTTTCGGCAGCATTCCATCGGTCATCGCCCCTTGGGACAGGGCGGAAAATCCCTTGGCGGATTCCGGGTTCAGCTTGTGCAGGGCACGCAACTCGGTGCGGATCTGCGCGGTTTCGGCTTTGTAGCTCATGTCAGGCTCCTTGTGCTGCAAGTGGTATCGCAGGAAGGTGCTGTTGCGGCATTGATCCGGATCAATGCGCGCAGACATGGGTTAATTCTGGCGTGAAATCAGCCGGATGGCCTAGAGGAACCGACCAGGAGACAGGGTACCGATCAGGCTGGTGGAGGCCGAAGGCACCCCGCCGGACAGAAGGTCGGCCGCCAGTTGGCTGGCCGCTGGCGAGGATTGGAAGCCATAGCCACCTTGTCCGGCCAGCCAGAAGAACGACGGCTCTCGTGGGTCGCGACCGATGACGAGCACCCGGTCGGGGGCGAAGGTGCGCAATCCGGCCCAGTTGGAGATGACGCGGGTTACTGGTTCGGTCACCATTTCCTCATAGCGCGCCAGACCCTCGGCAAGGACCATGTCGTCGGCCCATGCGTCGTGCGGGTCCATCGGGTGCTCTTCCGCCGGTGAGACGAGAAGTGCGCCAGCGTCGGGCTTGGCGTACCACGTCTCACCAACGCCAAACAACATCGGCCAGCCCGACACATCATGGCCACCGGGGGCGGGGATGCGGGCCATGGAGCGGCGCATCGGTTGGAAGCCCAGCGGTTTGACCCCGGCCATGATCGCGGTCGCATCGGCCCAGGCGCCGGAGGCATTGACAAGCGTGGTTGCAGTGAAGGTGCCCGCCGCACTTTCCACCAGCCAACCCGCAGGAATCTTGCCGATCCTGGTGGCCTTGGCAGAGGTCAACAGTTTGGCCCCATTGGATTTTGCGGTCCGGGCGAAGCCTTGCAGCAACAGGTCGGTGTCGATGTCCCAGGCGTGGTTGGCCATTGCGACATGGGCCACGACGGCGGGGTTGAGGATCGGCACGACGGCGCGCGCCTCATCCAGCAACACCGGGTGCAGAGACAGGTTTTCCGCGTCACGGGCAAAGGCGTCGGCCTCATCCGCCTTGCCGATGATCATCATGCCACGGGGCGACAGGATACCTTCGTTGGCCGTGAAATAGGCGCCCGAGGCGAGGGACAGTTCCACCACCGGCGGCAGGCCGCGACGAGAACCGCGACGGGACACATCAAGTCCGGTGACTTCTTCGACATCGAGAACCACCCGACCTGGACCTTCACGTCGACCGCCGTTACGGGTTCGGGCAGCGACCTCAAGCTCATCGGCGACCTCACCCTTCGTGGTGTCACGAAGTCCGTCGAGGCTCGACGTTGAGTTCGCAGGCGTGAACACCGACCCGTGGGGCAACACCAAGGCTGGCTTCGAGGCCACCGGCAAGATCAACCGCAAGGATTTCGGCATTGAGTACAACGCCGCGCTCGAGACCGGTGGCGTGCTCATCGGTGACGAGGTCAAGCTCGAACTCAACGTGCAGGCCGCTCTTCAGGCGTAATTGCCACACCACACACGACACGTGGGCCCCTCCTTCGGGAGGGGCCTTCGCTGCATTTCGACTGCAAAGGGCGGACTACCCTTGCCCAGCCCCGACCACGGCACCGTCTCTCCATCTGATCCACCGCTTCTGGTCGTCGCGCTCGAACTTGAGGCCGTGGCATTACGCGATCTGGGGCTCCCTGTGTTGGTAACGGGTGCCGGCAAAGTCAATGCCGCAGTTGCCGTTGCCACTGCCCTGAGCGTGGGGCGACCGAGCGAGCTCATCAATCTTGGGACCGCTGGTGCCCTCAAACCAGCCGTCACCGGCACGCACCTCGTCAGCAACAGTGTCGAAGCACGACGTTGACGACGCATCGATCTTCGCAATCGCAGAAGTGCACTGCAGCCTGCCGATCAACCTGTCCCGAGAGGGTCTGATCCTCGCCACAGGCGATCGTTTTGTGGCAAGCGCGGCAGATCGCGAATTGCTCGCCGTGGTCGCCGACATCGTTGACATGGAGGGCTACGCGATCGCCAAGGCCGCGGCTGCCGCTGGGGTCGCACTCACCATGGTCAAGCACATCAGTGACCAGGCCTACACCAGCTGCGGGCCCTGAGCACGACGCAGATCGGCGCGTTTACGCCGACGCAGATCGGCGGCCTCAACCCCGACCAGATCGGCAACCTGACATCGACCGAACTGAACGCCTTCACGGTGACGCAGTTCGCGGCGGTCACCGGGCCGCAGATGGGCGCGCTGACCGCGTCGCAGATCAACAATTTCGCGGACACCCGGATTGGCGCGCTGACGCCTGCGCAACTTGCCGGGGATGACATCGACCCAGCTGAGCGGTTTGTCGGCGACGTCGATCGTTCCGCTGACAGTGAGCCAGATCGATGCGCTGACGCCGCTGCAGCTCTCAGGGTTCACCTCGACCCAGATCGCCGGCATGACAGCCGAACAGCAGGAAGCGCTGATCCACGCGGTCAGCTAGGCGCAGCTTGTACGGCATAAAGCTACGCAATTTCAGAAACATACCTTGCCGGCGCCACGCAATTCACGCGCGGCTGCCAAGTGTCGACCTGCAAATGAGAACTGATTGCAAGATTCTTCTTGCACGTTCCATAGCCCTCTTCTACGAACGCGACGCATTCGCAAAAAGGTACGCGCATGGATCGGTTCAAAGGGGACAAAGGGGCGGTCGGCGTCCGCAGCTTTGCCAAAAGCATGCTCCGGGCGACGACTGTCGCGAGCGTTACCAGCCTGGCTTTCGCCATGCTGAATCCGGCCATGGCGCAGACTGGGCCGAGCGAGGAAGACCAGAGAAACGACAAGGTTGTCGTCGAGGGCTTGCAGGACCGCGAGATCCAGACGTCCAAGATCACGGCTCCACTCGCAGACACGCCGAAATCGATCACCGTCATTCCGGCCGAAATCATTGAGGCCATCGGCGCAGTCACGCTGACCGACGCGCTGCGCACCATTCCCGGCATCACGCTGGGATCAGGCGAGGGCGGCACGAGCGCGGGCGACCGTCCGTTCATCCGCGGCGTCGACAGCACCAACGACGTGTTCGTCGATGGCGTGCGCGATGCGGGCGTTACGTCGCGCGAAGTGTTCAACATGGAGCAGGTCGAAGTCTCGCGCGGACCGAGCGGCGCTTTCACGGGGCGCGGCTCCACCGGTGGCAGCATCAACCTTGTCTCCAAGAAACCACGCCTTGAAATCTTCTCGGCGGGCAGCATTGGCATGGGCACTGACGAGACGCAGCGCATCACCGCAGACATCAACTACGTGCTGGGCGATACTGCAGCGTTCCGCATGAACGCGATGCATCATGATGCGGGCGTCGCCGGTCGCGACGAAGTCACCGTCAGCCGCTGGGGCATTGCGCCGTCGATCGCGTTTGGCCTTGCTACACGCTTGCGCTCAACCGTCAGCTACTATCACCTTGAGTCGGACGACATGCCTGACTACGGCATTCCGTACCTGCGCCAGCCGGCCGTGATCGATCCAGTCTATGGCAGCATCGTGTTCGCGACGCCGATCACCGGCCATGACGACGACTTCTACGGCCTTCTCAACCGCGACTTCCGCCGTGCGAAATCCGACATCGGCACCGTGCGCGTCGAGTATGATCTCGCGCCGGGCCTCACCCTGTCGAACGTCACCCGCTACGGCCGTGGCGGCACGCAGCAGGTCGTCACCAACCCGGATGACAGCCGTGGCAACGTCGTCAACGGCTTCGTGCTCCGCTCCAGCAAGAACCGCGGTGTGGACCTCACGACGATCGCCAACATCACCGATCTGCGCGGCGAACAGAAGTTGTTTGGCATGACGCATGCGTTCGACCTCGGCATGGAAGCCAGCCGCGAAACCAACCATGTGCAGGGCTTCTACGTGGTCGGTCCGAACCTGCCCGCGACGCCGGGCGCGCCCGCTGTCGGCACGAACGTCACCGTCGGCACGGCCTGCTCTCTGCCGGGTAACCAGGGTGCGCTGGGTGCTTACAACTGCACCACGCTCGACAACCCGAGCCCGCACGATCCGTGGGTCGGCAGTATCGCGCGGGCGCTCGGCTACACGGACACCACGACCGAGGTGTTCGGGCCTCTATGTGTTCGACACCATCGAGTTCAATCCGCAATGGTCGCTGAATGTCGGGCTGCGCTATGACGACTATTCGACCAAGCAGAAGGGCCTGACGGCGACGGCGTCGACGACTGCGCCGTTCTACACGCTGGCGATCCCGACGCCGCTGGCGCGCGCAGGACGACTTCCTCAACTACCAGCTCGGCCTCGTCTACAAGCCGGTGGAGGAGGGCACGTTCTACATCTCGACCGGCACCTCGACCAACCCGTCGGGCGAAGGCTCGGGCGAGAGCCAGCACGCTCTCTGCAGCGCTCCAGATCCTCGCACCGGAAGAAAACACCAGCTACGAAGCCGGCGTGAAATGGCAGGTGTTCGGACGCGGCCTGCTCGCGACGGCCGCCGTGTTCCGCACCGAGAAGAAGAACGCCCGCGTCACCGACGCGCTCGGCGGCACCAGCTCGATCGGCAACCAGGAAGTCAACGGCATCGAATTGTCGATGTCCGGCCAGATCACGCCTGACTGGTTTGTCTTCGGCGGCTACACCCATCTCGAAAGCGAGCTCGTGGACAACGGCTTCCAGATCATCGGCGGCCTGCCTGTTCCCTCGGCCGCCAACGGCAAGGAGTTCCCCAACACGCCGAAGGACTCCTTCAGCGCGTGGACGAACTACAACGTCACGGATGCGCTGACCGTGGGCGGTGGCGTTTCGTACATGTCGGATCGCTTTGCAGACACGACGAACCGGATCTCGATCCCGTCCTACTGGCGTTACGATGCCGTCGTGACCTACGCGTTCAGCGACAATCTGGATGTGCAGATCAACCTCAACAACCTGAGCGACGAGCGTTACGTCACCAACCCGTACACAAATCACATGGCGCAGATCGCTGCCGGCCGTTCGGCTCTGCTGACCCTTAACGTCAAGTTGTGAACCGTCTCGACCCCGATCAAGTCCTGCTCAGCCACGAGCGGGGCTTGATCGAGGGACCCGTCTCTCCTTGGGAGCCCGCCGATGTTGCTGTCCATTCCCGGTGTCCTGACAAAGGACGCGGTCGCGGCTCTCCGCAGCGAGATCGATGCCGCCGAATGGATCGATGGCAACGCCACGTCAGGCCAGCAATCCGCGCTGGCCAAACGTAACCTGCAACATTTCTGGGCGTCAACCGCAGCAAGCGCGGCCTGGCGCTCGACCTCAAAAAGCCCGAGGGCCTGGCGATCTTGATGCGCCTGGTGCGCCGTGCCGATGTGCTGGTGCACAACTTTCGCCCCAGCGTGCCGCAGCGCCTGGGCATCGCCTTCGAAACGCTCGCCTTGATCAACCCGCGTCTGATCTATTGCGCGGTGACCGGCTATGGCGACAGCGGCCCGATGAAGGACAAGGCCGGCTACGACCAGGTGCTGCAAACGATGACCGGCATGTGCACGATGCAGGGCAAGCCGGGCCAGGCGCCAGAGATCTTGTACGGCTCGGTGGTCGACTATTACGCCGCCGCGCTGGTGGCCGGGGGCGTGGCGTCGGCGTTGTTCGAGCGCGAGCGCAGCGGCCAGGGCCAGTACGTCGGCGTATCGCTGCTGCGCAGCGCGCTGGCGATGCAGTCGGCGCGGCTGATCTGGGCCGAGGGCGAGCCTTTGGATGTGGGCCGCGACATGCGCTCGGGCGGCGTGACGGGCATCCATCCGACGCGCGACGGCCATCTCTACATCTCCGCCAACACCGCGCGATTCTGGAAGGCGCTGTGCGAAAAAACCGGCCTGCTTGCGCTCGGCGACGACCCCCGTTTTGACACCGTGCGCAAGCGCGCACAGGCGTCCGCCACGCTGGTGCCGCTGTTGCACGAGGCCTTGCTCCAGCGCAGCGCGGTCGAGTGGGAAGCGCTGTTTGGCGACGCCGTGCCCTGCGCCGCTGCCGCCCGGATCGAGGACATGTTTGACCACCCGCAGGTGCAGGCCGAGCAGATGGTCGCCACCGTCACGCACCCGACCCTGAAGACCTACCGCGGTCTGTCGCGCGCAGGGGGGTCCGCGCGGTCCTGCGCTCAGTGAGTTCTGGTTATCCGGCACAGGGCGGCCTGCGGAAGTGGTAAGGACGGGACCGATTTTCTTATCTGCCATAGAAAGCTCCTGCTTTTTGAAATGATGATGACAGGGTAAGCAGGAATCTTGTATAGATAAAAGATATAATAATTATAAGACTTATAGGATATATCTATATGAACATCCGGGACCTGGAATATGTCACAGCCATCGCTGAATACCGCAGTTTCAGCCGCGCCGCCGCCGCCTGCCATGTCAGCCAGCCCTCTTTGAGCGCGCAGATTAAGAAGCTGGAACATGAACTGGGCAACGCGATTTTCGACCGTAGCCCACGCGACATCACCCTGACCCCGTTTCGGCACCAGCCTGCTGCCGTATGCGCTGCGTATTCTTGACGAGGCCGCCGCGATCAAAAATCTGGCTCGGCAAGGCACGCGGACTGAGGCCACACATTTTTCTCTAGGGGCCATTCATACGGTCGCGCCCTATATTTTTCCCAAGATCATCGGTCCTCTTAAAAGAAATCTTGAGACTGTGACCTTCTCGCTTAAAGAAAGTCAAACAGACAATCTGCTACGTGATCTGATCGAGGGCTCCCTCGATGCGGCGATCATCAGCCTGCCGACGGATGCCTATATCTTCGATCAGCAGGAGTTGTTTACCGAGCCGTTTTATATTGCAGTCGCCAAAACCAATAAACTCGCTAAACTAAAATCCCTTGCGCCCGCGCATCTCAAGACTGAACCGTTTTACTTATTAGAGGACGGGCATTGTCTGCGCGAACAGGCGATTGATATTTGTCACCATCACGGCGCCTTAAGCAGCAGCGTGTTTCGCGCAACCAGTCTCGAGACGATCCGCCATATGATTGCGGTTGGCAGCGGGATAACGCTCATGCCGCATATCAGCAGGCAGAAAAATGACGGACTTGCCTATCTCAAACTCACCGGTCGGTCCTATAACCGCACCGTTGGCCTTGTGTGGAGGAAGAATTCTCCCCGGCCCGAGCTTGCCCGTGAGATCGCAACGCTGATAGCCAAAAGCGTGACGATCGAGGATACGGCCTAAGCGGTTCTCGCTGGTTCCCTTAATTGCAATTTATATAAAAAATTTCTTTCCCGGACGAAATGTTCGCAGGCGCGTTTGTGTCCTTGAAAGCCCACCATACATATAGAAAAGGATCTCATAATCATGACAGCACAACCGAACCAACAGCCGGGCTCGTTCAAACAACTGAGCGAAAAAGATCAAGCTTCTGCGAAAGAACAAACTCCTGTAGCCGCCAATTCGCCAGAGAAAAAAGTTGAACCAGTCGCAGCGCCTGCCAAGGCTCCTGAGCCTGCTCAAAAACCCGGTGAAGAAAAAGCGCCCCCATCTGGTTCGGGCAAACTCTCTGCCGTCCCTGCTGATGCGCCTGCTAAAGATCCATCAGCCCGCGCATAATTAGGTCTTTGGCCTAATATCCAAATATCCGGCGCTGTGCGGTCCTCGACTGTGCGGCGCCGGATTATTTTTTAAGATTTTTCGCAGAGGGTTTTAAGGGTAGCGAGGCCGCTGTCGAATTCGTTGCCAACCAGTGCATCACAGTTCACAAACACGCTGAAGATTTTACCCATAAACGAACTGGGGCCAGCCATCAGCCAACTGACTTCGGTATAGTCGCCGAGCGGGGTAAGCCGATATTCAACCGTATTAACGCCCTTCATTGGGCGAAAAAATTCGAGCTTCATCAAGATTTTCTCAGGCGCAATCGAGAGAATCTCAAGGCGCCCTGCGCCGATATCTTTGTTGCCATCCCACGTGTAAGCAGACCCCACGCCCTGATCCGGCCCGCTGAAGGTCTTCTTCATATGCGGGTCTTTCTTCTCCCATGGCGACCACTCCATGCCACTCTTGAGATCGCTCAGGTATGGATGGATTTTCTCAGCCGGAGCCTTGATGGTGATTTTACGCACCACACTGAAAATGTCTGGCTTGATTGAGGCGAGACCCACGACAACGGCTAATGCGCCGATGCACAATCCGGCCAGCACCAAAATAACAACGGTTAGAAAACTCATCTTTTATTTCTCCCCCAAAGTCCCAAGGTATGCATCAAGTTGATCAAAGGTACCACCAAACCCCATTTGCATCGAGGGGTGCATCGCTTTAAACGTTTGCATCTCAAGCTCAGACGCCTTGAGAGGATGACCGCGTAGCGTCAAAACTGTCTGCCCAGCTCGCTCTTCAAGAGTCAGCGTGTTGTGAACCTCCAGCGGCCAAACTGGACTAAACGGCGCGCGAATGACCTGACCCTCGGCATCGGCGAAGGAGTTGATGAAGACGATTTTTTCTGGCTCGACAATCTCGCCATAGATAAAGCGACCCCACATCTCTTTGCCATCCGGCGTGCCCATGGCGTAATGGAACAGACCGCCAGGTTTGAACTCCAGTTTGCAAACCCGCAGGCTCAGACCCTTCGGCCCCCACCAGTGCGGCAAATGCACGGGATCGCTCCACATCGCCCACACCAGCGCACGTGGCGCCTTGATCGTACGGGTGATAATAAAATCTTCAGGGGTGGTCATGGGAATTTCCTCTCTGGATGGTCTTTCAAATAGATACCGGGGGCATCATGGCGAGGAAAGTGACATTTCTTGCTTATTATCCATAATATATGTAAAGTCTCACCCTAGAGGAGATAAACTATGGTTCGTGCCCGGCAACCTGGCAGCATTATCCGTTTAGACGACCCATCGTTGGTGCAGGATGCTTTTAAGTCCTCCGCGCAGCTTGCAGGCGTGCTCGTTAATCTCCCGATGCCTGCATGCGTGAAATCCCAATTGGCCGATCTCAGCCCAGCCCTCGCGTGGCAATACCGCCATAGCCTCAGTGGCTCGACCGAGACTCTGCCGGAGCTACACCGCGCCTTCTCCAATGTCGCGGCTTATATGGGGGATGTTACCAGCGTCTACGAAACTGTTTCGCTCTCAATTTTATCGGGGTGTCCGGCGCGGGGCGAACCGATGGTCTATGTCGGCGATACCCTTACCGCCCCGTGGCACTTCGATGCCTCAAAAGAACCCTACGCCTTCGCCAACCCGGGACATATCCATCTGATTGGTAACGCCATGCGCCTCATGTCCGTCGAGGGTCATTATGATCTCCCATTACACGATCACCCGGACGATGCCTCGCAGTTGATTACGTTTGAAGATATCGAAGAGATGCGCAGAGCTCCTGGACTGATCATCACTGAGATTGATATGAAAGAAGCCGATCTGCTGTTCTTCAATGATGCCTGTCTGCATATTTCTGGGGCCAGCATGGGCGCTGACGCACTCAAACTGCGTGCTTCTCTCAGCATGTATAAAGTTCAGGCACACAGAGAACTCTCAGCACCACCAACGGGTAAGCCAGAAGCGATTAGCCGCCGCGCTGAGTTTGTTTAAAACTTTCTATGAATCCAGCATTGCTTGAACAAGTATATCCGCCACATCAATCCCACACGCTTGCGTAATCATCACAAGTCCGGTTGGGCTGGTGATATTGATCTCAACCAGACGATCTCCAATGACATCAAGTCCGGCTAGGGCAATCCCGCGCTCAACCAACGAGGGGCCGACGACCGCACAGATTTTTCTCTCAACCGCATTGATCGGGCGCACTGTTCCAAGTCCACCGACGGCGATATTGCCACGAATGCTCCCCTTTTTGGGGGTGCGCACCAGCACCTGTTCAAAGGGCTGGCCGTTGATCATGATGATGCGAATATCGCCTTGCGCAATCGCTGGCAGAAATGCCTGGACCATCGCCGGGTAAGTCCCCATGGCCGTTTGCAATTCCCAAATGACTTCGAAATTAACATCGGCCTCATCGACCATAAACACGCCCGTACCGCCCATTGCATCGAGCGGCTTGATGATAATTTTTTTATGGGTCTTCAAAAACGCACGCATCACCTCAAGCTGGCTGGTCACCAAAGTCGGCGGGCACAGCTCAGGAAAATGAGCCGCGTAAAGCTTTTCATTCAGCCCAATCAGGCTGGTCGGGTTGTTGAGCACACGCACCCCCGTCCGGGCCGCATGTTCAAGCATAAAGCAGGCATGGAGAAACCGCTTGTCGACGGGCGGGTCCTTCCGCATCCAAACCATGTCAAAATCGCTTAAAGGCCGTGTTTGCGGGGTCTCGGTGCGGCACCACTCCTCCGCCCCCTCCAGCATGGTCAGCGGTGTCGCCACCCCCATGACGCGGTCGCCCTCGACAAACAGATCGTCAACACCCATATAGAAGAGAGCGGCGCCTCGGTTTTGGGCGGCGCGCATCATGGCCAGTGTGGTATCTTTAGCAGGCTTGATGCTGGCGATGGAGTCCATCACAACGCCAATTTTCAGGGTTTTATTTTTTTCGGGAGTCATCGTGCAAAATTCTTTCTCTAAATCTGGTCAAAGCATGCTGACATACGAAGACCTTGTCAATGATATGGCCGCCGGAT
>CAWFGJ010000005.1:0-395096 GCA_963815355.1 uncultured Alphaproteobacteria bacterium | reverse complement strand
CCGAACGTCAAGGGGGGGCGGTGCGAGGCCTGTCAGGGCGACGGCGTCATCAAGATCGAAATGCACTTTCTGCCCGATGTCTATGTCACCTGCGAGACCTGCAAGGGGCACCGATACAACCGCGAAACTCTGGAAGTTCGCTTTAAGAACAAAAACATCGCGGACGTTCTTGATATGACCTGCGAAGAGGCCAAAGAGTTCTTTCAAGCCGTGCCATCGATCCGCGAAAAGATGGATGCTTTGTGCGAGGTCGGCTTGGGCTATATCAAGGTTGGCCAGCAAGCGACAACTCTTTCGGGCGGCGAGGCGCAGCGGGTCAAGCTGTCAAAAGAGCTTAGCCGACGCGCCACCGGGCGCACGCTTTATATCCTGGATGAGCCGACGACGGGTCTGCATTTCGAAGACGTGCGCAAGCTGTTGGAAGTGCTGCACTCTTTGGTCGATCAAGGCAACACGGTGGTGGTGATTGAGCACAACCTCGATGTCATCAAGACCGCCGACTGGCTGATCGACATTGGCCCGGAGGGGGGCGATGGCGGCGGTGAGATCGTGGCCGTCGGTACACCCGAAGACGTCGCCAAAGTCGAGGCGAGCCACACCGGGCGCTACCTAAAAGGCATGCTGAAGCCAAAGCGGGTGGCGGCGGAGTAATCCGCCGTCACCGCCAAGCGGTTCAGGCCTTTTTCATCGGGCAGGTGGACATGCCCAGCAGGGAATACAGCGGGCAGGACCCGATCAGGCCGGTGACCAACGGCACAATGCCGATCAGTTTGGCGTAGTGCCAAAACCCGGTGCCATTGTCGGCAAAGAACCAGACCAGCAGGGCCAGCCCGACGATTACGCGCAGGGCCCGGTCGATGGTGCCTTCATTGGTTTTGAACATGCTGTTCTCCTTTTCATGAGTGCCTGAACGCATCAGGTCATGGGTTCACAGTAGGCCAAAGGCAGGCGCCGGTCTGTGATCTGGTCACAGAGCCGTTGTGGCGCAATGACGCAGGGCGGCCGCATCGGTGATATGGACCGCCCCCCGGTCGGTGGCGACCCAGCCTGCGCGGGCAAAGGCATCAAGGCGGCGGGTGACCACCTCCCGGGCTGATCCGATCCTGGCGGCCAGCTCCGCTTGTGTGGCGCGCACCTCGCCGCCCTCGGCCAGATCCAGCAAGGCCGCGGCAAGCCGGGCCTCGACCCGCCCGAAGGCGACACTTTCCAGCAGGCGGGTCACATCCTGCATCCGCCGCGCAAAGGCATGCAAAACATAGGCACGAAAGCCCGCATCGCCGTCCATCAGGGTTTGAAACAGCGGCTTTGGGATCAGAACCAGGCGCGCATCGGTCGCCGTGATCGCCTCACCCGCGTAGGGTTCATCCCCCATCAGCCCAAGGGTGGTCTGGATGCAGGATTGCCCCGGCTCCACCGCGTAAAGCAGGATCTCGCGCCCCGAAGGGCCGGTCAGAAACACCTCGATCCGGCCTTCCAGCACCACAACAAAGCCTTGCGCGGGATCGCCGCTGTGGAACAGCACGCTGCCCTTGGGCAGGCTGTGGCCAGGCAAGGCGGCGAGCCGCGCCGCAGACTCGGGTCTAAGCCCGGCGATGTTATCAAGCCATGCCATGGGCCCATTTGGGGGGTGCTGGCCGCGCAAGGCAAGTCCTAAGCCGCATCGCCTCGTTATTCCCGGCGCGGATCTCCCGGCTTTGCGCGTGGAAACGGCCACCACCGCCGGCGTCAATCACGTGGTTAATGCGACCGTGGTTCAAGCGTTCCAGATGAACCCGAACCCAAACGCCCAGACATGGGGTGCCGCGCAAGGCGGCGCGGGCTAAATCAAGCAGGGGCCTGCTCTGATGCACGGCGGCACAAAACCGCCTTTGCATCAGCGATCTGGGCAATCCATCCGCAGGGCAAAGGCTGCCATGCGATCAGATGCACCAAAAACCAAATGGGGGAAGGCACGCGCGTGCTCCCCCCATTTTCTGTCTCCAAATATCCTCTGGGGGTCCGGGGGGCGAAGCGCCCCCGGCCGTTGGATCAATCCATCTGCTTGAAGTTCAGGCTCGCGCCTTCCTTGATGCCCGAGGGCCAGCGTGCGGTGATGGTCTTGGTGCGGGTGTAGAAGCGGAAAGCGTCTGGCCCGTGCTGGTTCAAATCGCCGAACGAGGATTTTTTCCAGCCGCCAAAGGTGTGATAGGCCAAAGGCACCGGGATCGGCACGTTGATGCCGATCATGCCGACATTCACCCGGTTGGCAAAGTCGCGCGCGGTGTCGCCGTCGCGGGTGTAGATCGCGGTGCCGTTGCCATATTCATGGTCCATCGCATAGCCCAAGGCCTGCTCATAGGTGTCGCAACGCACTGTCGACAGAACCGGCCCGAAAATCTCTTTGCGGTAGATGTCCATATCCGTGGTCACGTGGTCAAACAGATGCGGGCCGACAAAGAAGCCGTCCTCATAGCCCTGCAGGTTGAAGTTGCGGCCATCGACGACCAGCTTTGCCCCCTGCGCGACGCCTGTTTCCACCAGCCGCAGGATATTGGCTTTGGCCGCAGCGGTCACGACCGGGCCGTAGTCCACGTCATTGCCTGCGGTGTAGGGGCCGACCTTCAGTTTTTCGATCCGCGGGATCAGCTTTTCGATCAGCAGATCAGCGGTCTTTTCGCCCACCGGCAGCGCCACGGAAATCGCCATGCAGCGCTCGCCCGCCGCCCCGTATCCTGCACCGACCAGCGCGTCTGCCGCTTGGTCCATGTCGGCGTCCGGCATGATGATCATGTGGTTCTTGGCACCGCCAAAACACTGCACGCGCTTGCCGTTAGAGCAGCCGCGCCCATAGATATATTCTGCAATCGGGGTAGAACCGACAAAGCCGATGCCGCCGATTTCGGGGTTATCAAGGATCGCATCGACCAATTCCTTGTCGCCGTTGATCACTTGCAGCACGCCGTCCGGCAAGCCCGCTTCCTGAAACAATTCCGCCAGCATCATCGGGACCGACGGATCACGCTCGGATGGCTTGAGGATAAAGGCGTTGCCGCAGGCCAGGGCGGGACCCATTTTCCACAACGGGATCATGGCAGGAAAGTTGAACGGGGTGATCCCGGCGGCCACGCCCAGAGGCTGGCGCATTGAATACATGTCGATGCCCGGACCGGCCGAGTCGGTGAATTCGCCCTTCAGCATCTGCGGCGCGCCGATGCAGAATTCCACCACTTCCAGACCGCGCTGGATGTCGCCTTTGGCGTCGGGGATGGTCTTGCCATGCTCACGGCTCAGCGCTTCGGCCAGCTTTTCCATGTCGCGGTTGATCAGACGGACCATTTCCATCATCACGCGCGCCCGGCGCTGCGGATTGGTGGCGCCCCATTTGACCTGCGCTTTGGCGGCGTCGGCGGTGGCGGCGTCCAGTTCTGCCTTGCTGGCCAGTGCCACGCGGGCCTGAACTTCGCCGGTTGCGGGGTTGAAGACGTCCGCAAAGCGGCCCGAAGTGCCCTTGACGTGCTTGCCGTTGATCCAGTGACCGATCTCTTGCATGGAATCCTCCTTGATGTGCTGTGCCCACAATAGCCTTGCGGAAATGCGGATCATAGAGGCAAGGTTTCAAAAGTGTTTTGCAATTTTGCAAAGGTGGGGACCGAATGGACTGGGATGACTTGCGGATTTTTCTGGCTGTGGCGCGCAGCGAAAGCCTGTCCGGGGCAGGGCGCAGGCTTAAGATTGACCCGGCTACGGTGGGACGGCGGGTGGCGCGGCTGGAGGATGCGGTGGCGCTGCGCCTGTTCACCAAAACCCCGCAAGGCTATGCGCTGACCGAAGAGGGAAGCCGCCTTCTGGCCCATGCCGAGCGGGCCGAGACGGCAGTCGAAGGGGCCACCGAGGCGTTGTCGGGGCCTGAGGGCGCGCCCGGCGGGCTGACCGGGCAAATCCGCATCGGGGCACCGGATGGCTGCGCGAACTATCTGCTGCCGCAAGTCATCGCGCGGATCTGTGACGCCAATCCGGGGCTGGAGGTGCAGGTCGTGGCCTTGCCGCGGGTGTTCAACCTTTCCAAGCGCGAGGCGGATATGGCAATTGCCGTCTCTCGGCCCGAGGCCGGGCGGTTGACGGTGCAAAAGCTGACGGATTACCAACTGCATCTGGCCGCGTCGCGCGCTTATTTGGCCAGCCACGCGCCGATAACCAAGCCGGAAGACCTGCGCGATCATCGGATCATCGGCTATATTCCTGACATGATCTTTGACAAAGAGTTGGATTATCTGACCGAAATCGGGGTGCGTGCACCCGCGCTTGGGTCAAATTCGGTCTCTGTGCAGTTGAATTTCTTGCGGCACGGGGCAGGGGTCGGGGTGGTGCATGACTTTGCGCTGCCCGCCGCACCGGATCTGTGCCGGATTTTGCCCGATCAGGTGCACCTGACGCGCGCGTTCTGGCTGATCCGCCATGCGGATGATGGCCGGGTTCTGCGCCTGAACCGCTTTGCCGATCAGCTGATCCGCGAGGCGCGTGCGGAAATGGCGCGGCTGGAGGCAAGTGTGCGGCCCACGGGTTAAGCGAACGGCAGGGCAAGGCGAAACAAACGCCAAACGCCAAAGCAATTGCTTGACAAAATCTTGCGCGGACATGACCCTTGGCAGGACATCAAGGGAGGTGCCCATGCTTGTCAGTCAAATCCTGAAATCGAAGCCGGACGAAGGGGTTGTGACCGTCCCGCCGGGAACTTCGGTCGCCAAAGTGGCAGAGGTTCTGTCGGCGCGACGGATCGGGGCGGTGATTGTGTCGGTCGATGGCAAACAGGTTGCAGGTATCATCTCAGAGCGTGATGTGGTGCGCGAACTGGGCCGACGTGGGCCGGCGTGCCTGAGCGATCCGGTCGAAGGCATGATGACCGCCAAGGTCGTGACCTGCACAAGCGGCGATATCACCGACGACGTCTTGCAGAAAATGACCGATGGCCGTTTTCGTCACATGCCTGTGGTCGAAGGCAATGTGATGATCGGCCTGATTTCCATTGGGGATGTGGTCAAGGCCCGTTTGGCGGAACTGTCGATGGAAAAAGATGCCCTGGAGGGGATGATCAAGGGCTTTTAGACCCATCTGTCGCAGCCTGCCCCGGTGGGCTGCGGCAATTCCCGCTTGCAACCGCAGGCGCAATATTGTTGCGTGTCCGCGAAATCGGCAGGAGCCCGCATATGCGTATCGGTTTGTATCCCGGGACATTTGACCCGATCACTTTGGGTCATGTGGATATTATTCAACGCGCCCTGCCGTTGGTCGACCGTCTGGTGATTGGCGTGGCGATCAACCGGGACAAATCCCCGCTGTTCACGCTGGAAGAGCGAGTCGCGATGGTTGAGGCAGAGTGCAAGCCGATCCTTGCCAAAACGGGCGGCGAAATTCTGGTGCATCCGTTTGAAAACCTGTTGATTGACTGCGCGCGCGATGTCGGGGCGTCGGTGATCATCCGCGGACTGCGCGCGGTGGCGGACTTTGAATATGAATTCCAGATGGTCGGCATGAACCGTGCGATGGATGCCTCGGTTGAGACGGTGTTCCTGATGGCGGATGCGCGGCGGCAGGCGATTGCCTCTAAACTGGTGAAGGAAATCGCCCGGCTGCATGGCGATGTGTCAAAATTCGTGCCAGCGGCGGTCGAAGTGGCTTTGAAAGCGCGCTACGCCTGAGCCTTGCTTGACCTGACTGCCCGGCTCTGGCATCCCCAAGCCAGACAGTCAGGACTTGATCAAATGAACCTCTTTGCCGAAATCCGCGTTCTGGTAACGGATTCCCTTGCCGCACTTACCGCCGAGGGCCTGTTGCCCGCTGGGCTTGACCTTACCGCCGTGGCGGTAGAGCCGCCGCGTGATGCGGCGCATGGGGATATGGCGACCAACGCCGCTATGGTTCTGGCCAAGCCCGCCGGACTTCAGCCGCGCACCATCGCCGAGGCCTTGGCCGCCAAGCTTGCCGCTGATCCTCGCGTAACCTCGGCAGAGGTGGCGGGCCCGGGGTTCTTGAACCTGCGGCTTGCCCCGTCGATCTGGCAGGGCCTTGTGCGGTCGGTGCTGGGGCAGGGGATCGGCTATGGCCGCTCGGAGATGGGGCGCGCCCGCAAGGTGAACGTCGAGTTCGTCTCGGCCAACCCGACCGGCCCGATGCATGTGGGCCATGTGCGCGGGGCTGTGGTTGGTGACGCGCTGGCGCGGCTTTTGGCCTTTGCCGGCTGGGACGTGACGCGGGAATATTACATCAACGACGGCGGCGCGCAGGTGAATGTGCTGGCCCGCTCGGCCTATGAGCGCTACCGCGAAGCGCATGGGCTGGAGCCGGAAATCCGCGAGGGTCTTTACCCCGGCGATTACCTGATCCCGGTCGGAGAGGCGCTCAAGGCCAAATACGGCGACAGCTTGCTGGATAAGGGAGAGCAATTCTGGCTGGATGATATCCGCGAATTTGCGACCGAAATGATGATGGAAGAGATCCGCGGCGATCTGGCGCTGCTGGGTGTGCAGATGGATGTCTATTCCAGTGAAAAGGCGCTGTATGGCACCGGCAAGATTGAGGCCGCCATTCAGACATTGCGCGACATGGACCTGATCTATGAGGGCACGCTGGAAGCCCCCAAAGGCAAAGAGCCGGAAGACTGGGAACCGCGCGTTCAAACGCTGTTCCGCTCGACCGCACATGGCGATGATGTGGACCGGCCGGTGATGAAATCGGATGGCAGCTGGACCTATTTCGCGCCCGATATCGCCTATCACTACGACAAGGTGCAGCGCGGATTTGATGAGCTGATCGACATTTTCGGCGCCGACCATGGTGGCTATGTCAAGCGGATGAAGGCGGCGGTCTCGGCGCTGTCCAGTGGCCGGGTGCCGCTGGATATCAAGCTGATCCAGTTGGTAAAGCTGTATAAAAACGGCGAGCCGTTCAAGATGTCCAAGCGGGCGGGCACCTTCGTGACCTTGCGCGACGTGGTGGAACAGGCGGGTGTGGGTGTCACGCGCTTTATGATGCTGATGCGCAAGAACGATGTCGCGCTGGATTTCGATTTTGACAAAGTTTTGGAGCAATCCAAGGACAACCCGGTTTTCTACGTCCAATATGCCAATGCGCGGATCAACTCTATCCTGCGCAAAGCCGCCGAGGCCGGAATCGCCTGTGACGATGCAAGTCTGGAACGGGCAGATCTAGGGCAGCTTGCGCATGAGGCCGAGTTGGGTATGGCGCGCAAGATCGCCGAATGGCCGCGTCTGGTTGAAATCGCCGCCCGGTCGAATGAGCCGCACCGGATTGCCTTCTACCTTTACGAACTTGCGTCCGATTTTCACGGGCTTTGGAACAAGGGCAACGACGATGTGTCGCTGCGCTTTATCCAAGAGGGCAATGTAGCAACATCTGCTGCGAAAATTGCACTGGTGCGCGCCACTGGCGTTGTCATTGCCTCGGGCATGGGTATCCTTGGCGTCGTACCGGTTGAGGAAATGCGCTAAAGCGCCCTGCCGGTTCGAGCAGCAATGAAAGCAGGGGTGGCATGTATCGCCCCCGCAGGCGAGGCGAATATGGCGGATACGGAATTCGATCACTTCGAAGGTGATTATGCTTATGCGGCGCAAAGCCGCATGACGCGTATGGTCAATCTGGCGGGCGCTGTCTGTTCGGTCGCGCTGATCGTCGGTCTGGGGGTCTGGGGCTACAAGCTGGCCATGCGGGACGTCAACGGCATCCCGGTGATCCGCGCCTTGGCCGGGCCGTTGCGTGTTGCGCCCGACAATCCGGGCGGGGCTGTGGTCATGCATCAAGGGCTTTCCGTCAACGCGGTGGCGGCGGCAGGAACGGCGCTGCCGATCCCGGATTCGTTGCGGCTTGCCCCGCGGCCCGTTGAGCTTGCCGACGAAGACACGGCGGGCCTGATGGACCCGGACGCTGAAATGATGGGTGCGGTCGATCCGGCGGCTTTGCCGGAATTGGCCGCTCTTGAGGTTGCCCCGCAAGCGGCGCCGCTGGGCACAGTCGCCTTGGCCGACACGGTTTCTGACCCGGTGGCGCTGGACATGAGCGTTGCCGCTTTGCCAGAGCCTGTGCCTGAGGGCACTCAGGATGCAGTCGCCGCGGCGCTTGCCGAAGCCTTGGGTCTTGAGCCTGAGGCGGGGGCGGATGTCGAACCGCTGGCGCTGCTGGCAGAAGGGGAAAGCCCCGTCGCCTCGCCGCGGCCAAAGCTGCGCCCCGAAGCGGGCAGCGTCTCGCAGGTTCAAGACGTGGCCGCAGTCGCTCCGCTTGAGGTTGATCCGGCAAGCATTCAGGCTGGCGCGCGGTTGGTGCAACTTGGCGCTTTTGACGATGAAGCCGCGGCGCGTGGCGAATGGGCCCGGCTTGGCCAGAAATTCGGTGAGTTGATGGCCGGCAAGTCGATGGTCGTGCAGGCCGCGCAAAGTGGCGGGCGGACCTTCTACCGCTTGCGGGCCATGGGCTTTGGGGCCGAGGACGAGTCGCGCCGTTTCTGCACCGCGTTGCTCGCGGAAAACGCCACCTGCATTCCGGTTACGCAAAGATGAGTGAGGCGGGCACCCTCGCCGCCATTTTCGGCTGCGAAGGTTTGGTGCTAACGCCGGAAGAGGCCGCGTTTTATCGCGACTGTGACCCCTGCGGCTTTATCCTGTTTGCCCGCAATGTCGATTCGCCCGAGCAGTTGCGGCGGCTAACGGCGGACCTGCGCGCGGCAGTCGGGCGCGATGCGCCCATCCTCGTGGATCAGGAGGGCGGCCGCGTGCAACGTCTGCGCGCGCCGCATTGGCGCGAATGGGCGCCCCCGTTGGAGACAGTGCAGGCCTCGGGGCGCGACGCTGCGCGGGTAATGGCCCTTCGCAGCCGGATCATTGCGCGCGAACTGCGGGACGTTGGCATTGACGCCAACTGTGCCCCGGTCGCCGATATCGCGGGGCCATTGACCCATCCGTTTCTGCGCAACCGCTGTTATGGCGAGACAGCAAGGCGGGTGACCGAGATCGCCCGCGCCGTCGCTGATGCGCATTTGGCCGAGGGCGTGCTGCCCGTGGTCAAGCACTTGCCGGGGCATGGCCGCTCTGAGGCGGACACGCATCTGCATTTGCCCACCGTGACGGCCGATCGTGCCAGCCTGACCGCCGAAGACTTTGCGCCGTTCCGGGCCTTGGCCGACCTGCCGATGGCGATGACGGCGCATATTATCTATGCCGCCTATGACAGCCGTCCGGCCACCCAATCGCCGGAAATGATCCGGGTGATCCGCGAGGACATCGGGTTTCGCGGCCTTTTGCTGACCGATGATCTGAACATGCAGGCGCTTTCCGGCGGGCTTGCGGAGCGGACTGCGCGGTCAATGGCGGCGGGCTGTGACATTGCCCTGCATTGCAAGGGCGATATGGCAGAGATGCTCGCCGTGGCGTCGGAGGCTGGTAGCATGTCCCCGGCGGTGCTGGACCGGGTCACGTCCGCGCTGGCCCTGCGCGTCCCGCGGGAAACGGTTGACATCGCGGCACTGGAAGCAGAGCTTTCGGGACTCCTGGGCGAAACGGCACATGGCTGAGACAGAAAACGATGACTGGGGCCAAACCGACCGCCTGCCAACCGCAGACCGGCTGGATGCGGAATCTCTGATCGTCGATGTCGATGGGTTCGAGGGGCCGCTTGATTTGCTGCTGACGCTTTCGCGCACCCAAAAGGTTGATCTGCGGCGGATATCGGTGCTGCAACTGGCCGAGCAATATCTGAAATTTGTGCATCAGGCGCAGGCGTTACGGCTTGAACTTGCGGCGGATTATCTGGTGATGGCGGCTTGGCTGGCCTTTCTGAAATCCCGGCTGCTTTTGCCGCCGGAACCGGGAGAGGCGGGCCCTTCGGCCGAAGACCTTGCGGCGCATTTGGCCTTTCAGTTGGAACGCCTGTCGGCGATGCGCGAGGCGGCGGCGCGCTTGATGGGGCGCGACCAACGGGGCCGCGACTTTTTTGCGCGCGGCCTGCCCGAAGACGTGACCCGCCGCGTGTCGGTCAGCTATTCGGCCACCCTGCTGGATCTGATGCGGGCCTATGCGCGGATACGGACCAAGGATGAATTCCGCCCCTATGCCTTTGACCGAAAAGACATCTTCACGATGGAGCAAGCGCTGGAACGGATGCGGGGGCTGCTTGGCTACGCGGGGGAATGGTCGGACCTGACCAGCTTTTTGCCCCAGGGATGGGACGCGTCGCCCGCGCGCAGGCGCTCGGTTACGGCGGCTCATTTCGCGGCTGTGCTGGAAATGGCCAAGCGCGGACAGTTGCGCCTGAAGCAGGGGGACACCTTTGCGCCCATTCAGATCCAGCGGACTGAAGCGACATGAACGACACCCCGGAACCCGTTGAAAAGACATTGTTTGAAGCGCCCGTGATGGCGGAGCAGGAGCGGATGGTTGAGGCTATTCTCTTTGCGTCTGCCGAACCGGTGTCGCTGGCTGAGCTTGTCTCGCGGATGCCGCATGGCTGCGATCCGGCCGAGGCGCTGGTGACCCTGCGTCGCCGCTATGAAGGGCGCGGGGTTCAACTGGTCAAGGTGGGGGACACGTGGGCCTTTCGCACGGCGGCTGATCTGGGCTTTCTGATGCAAAAAGAGCAGTCGGAATCGCGCAAACTGTCGCGCGCCGCGATAGAAACTTTGGCCATTGTGGCGTATCATCAACCCGTGACGCGGACCGAGATCGAAGAAATCCGGGGGGTTGCTGTCAGCCGTGGCACAGTGGACCAACTGATGGAACTGGACTGGATCCGCCTTGGCCGTCGCCGCATGACGCCCGGGCGGCCCGTGACTTTTGTCGTGACCGAGCATTTTCTGGACCATTTCGGTCTGGAATCTGCGCGTGACTTGCCGGGGCTTAAGGAATTGCGGGCGGCGGGGCTGTTGGACAGCCGACCCTTGCCGGGCTCGATGGCGGGGCCAAGCGACGAGGAAGACGCGCAAAGCGGACAAAGCGAGTTGTTCGAGGATTAAAGAGGGGAAGCGATGGACCGTGTCATTCAGATGATCCTGAACAAATTCCTAAGCCGCGTGATCAATCGCGCGGTGGACGGTGGGATCAACTACGCCGCGCGTGGCGGCAAAACCAAGGCCCAGATGACGGATCAGGAGAAGGTTCAGGATCAGCAGGCCAAGGATTTGACCAAGCGCGTCAAGGACGTGCGTCAGGTAACCCGGCGGCTGTTCTAAAGCGTGACGCGCCAAATCGAATGGGCTTTGCCCCCCGAACGCGATTGCGGCTGCAATCTGTGCCTCGGGGAGCAAAATGAACATTCTGATCCAAACGAACGCGACATGCCCTAAGCCACCGCGCGCCCGGAAAATCAGCCGCGTGCGCGACGCCCGCCGCGACGGCCCGACGTGGCTTGCGTGGCAGCAGCAGAGGCTTCGGAGAAGCTAAGCCCGCCCTCTACGGCTTCGAGAACCTTGGAAAAGCGAATCCATTCCCCGCCGTTCGCATCATGGTTCATCAGGAAGTTGGCGGCGCGAATGGCCTCCATTTCCACCTGTCGGACCGGGTTCATGATCGCCGAGGTCATGCCCGCAGCAATCGCCATCGGCAGAAACGCCGCGTTGATGCCGTGGCGATGCGGCAGGCCGAACGAGATGTTGGAGGCGCCACAAGTGGTATTCACGCCCAACTCTTCGCGCAAGCGGCGCACAAGGGTAAAGACCTGCAGGCCAGCGCTGCCCATGGCCCCCACCGGCATCACCAGCGGGTCCACGACGATGTCATGGGCCGGGATGCCGAAATCGGCGGCACGCTCAACGATCTTCTTGGCGACGGCAAAGCGCACGTCTGGGTCTTGGGAAATGCCGGTGTCGTCGTTCGAAATCGCCACGACCGGCACGTTGTATTTCTTGACCAGAGGCAGGACGAGCTCCAGACGCTCTTCTTCGCCGGTGACGGAGTTCAGGAGCGGGCGGCCCTCGCAGGCGCGCAACCCTTCTTCCAAGGCGCCGGGAACGGAGGAGTCGATGCACAAGGGCACATCAACAACCTCTTGAATACGCAAAATCAGTTCGCGCATCAGGGGCGGTTCGACAAAGTTGTTGTCTGCATAGCGCGGGTCAAGCGCCATCTTGTTGGTAAAGACTGCGCCCGAGTTCACGTCCAGCACATTGGCCCCGCAGGCCACTTGTTCCAGCGCGTCGCGCAGCACGGTTTCAAAGTTGCCCGCCTCCAGCTCAGCGGCCAGCTTTTTGCGCCCGGTCGGGTTGATACGCTCACCGATCACGCAGAAGGGCTCATCAAAGCCGATGATGACGGTTTTCGTTTTGGATTCAATAACGGTACGGGTCATTCTTAAACCTTTGAGTGAAGCGTTTCAGGCGTTTGCGGGCACGCCCGAGGCGCCGCCGTTTTCGGTTGCCCAGGTGGCATTCGTCTTGATACCGCCAAGCGGGAAGAAATGCACCTGTTCGATGCCGAAGGCTGGATTGGCGGCCTTGTGAGCGGCCAATGCGGCGACCACGTCGGTCGGCTCGTAGGGCAAAAGCAGCTTGGTGACATCCATCGCGCGCTTTTGCAGCACGCGCAGCGAGGGGCCAACCCCGCAAGCGATGGCGAATTTGATCAGCGTTTGCAGCTTGGCCGGGCCTGCGATGCCGATATGGATGGGCAGCGATACGCCCGCCTCGGCCAAACGGTTGGCCCAAGCGATGACGGGCTCCGCCTCAAAGCAGAACTGGGTCGCGATGGCCATTTTGGCGTCGGAACGTTCAGAGAAGGCTTGCTTCCACTTCAGCGCCTGCATGACGATTGCGTCCCCGCCGTCTTTGTCGATGTCCTTGTTGCCCTCGGGGTGACCGGCGACGTGGAGGCGGTCAAACTTGTCGAAGAGGCCCGTTTCGATCAACTGCATGGAGGAGTTGAATTCGCCCGCCGGGGTGTTTACACCGCCGCCCAGCAGCAGCGCTTGGGTCACGCCAGCCTCACCTTGATAGCGCGCGATCCAGTCGGCCAGCGTGGCGCGGTCCGGGATGATGCGGGCAGGGATGTGGGGCATCACATCAAAGCCTTCGCCCGCGATCCTTTTGGCGGTTGCCACCATATCTTCGATGGGCGTGCCCTCGATATGGGCGACATAGACGCGGGTGCCTTTGGGCAGCAGCGCGCGGAAGTCTTCGACCTTCTCGGCGGTGCGGGGCATCACCTCAATCGAGTAGCCTTTGAGAAAGGCTTCGACATGGGCTGCAACCGGGGCGGTGCTGGTGGCGTCGCGGCGGAAACTGAAGAGAGCCATGAAACGGTCTTTCGATAAGAGTTCAGGCTTGCGCCCAGCCTTCGGATTGGATCAGCGCCTTGAGGCGCTCGCTGTCATATTCGGCATCGATACGGGCGGCCTCGGACGCGGCAATGGCGTCTTGGTCGCCTTCAACGGTGTAGGGTTCGGCCTTGCGCCATTCGGCCAGATAGGCGTCGGCATCTTTTGCGCCGATCTTCATGGCGCAACGGTCAATCGCCTGTTCGAAGCGTTCCGGCAGCTGCGCCTTGGCGCCACGGCGCCCTTTGCCCACGATGACTTGGGCAGGAATATCGCGCCAATAAACAATTGTGACGTCTGGCATGGCCTGATTCCTTTTTGCCCGTTGACCCTGTTCTAATCACCCATCCGCGACGTTCAGGGTCGGATTTCGACATGGCAAAGGTCTGATGCGACCCCTGCAGCTAATGCCGCGCAGCTAGCCGGAAACAAGGGCTGTGGCCAAGGGCAAGCGTGGCCTCGGCTGTGGAAAACTTTTCATGAAATCCATGAACGCTTTGCCGGGGCCGGGGGGATCATCGGGGATCGGGCGCTTGTAACAGCCCGTTAACGGCGTTACCTTGGGGATAACCACAGATGGAGGGCGAAAATGGCGCCCGAGCGTCCCCGGGGGGCGGACGCGAAACAGCTAGCGGTTGAGGCAGACACACCTGTTTCCCGCCGGAATGAAACGTCAACTCCCCCCAAAAACGGGTCCGGGCAGCTTTATGCCGCCTTGGATCTGGGTACGAATTCGTGCCGGATGCTGATTGCCCAACCACGGGGCAGTCAGTTTCAGGTCTTGGACTCTTTTTCCAAGACCGTGCAGTTGGGCGCGGGGCTTGAGGCTTCGGGCCGGCTTTCGCGTGCCTCGATGGGGCGCACGATACAGGCGCTGCGGATTTGTCAGAAAAAGATCGAACAGCATGGCGTGACGCGCCTGCGCCTTGTCGCAACCGAGGCCTGTCGGCGCGCGGGCAACGGTAAAGAGTTCATGCGGCAGGTCCGGCGCGAAACCGGGCTGAATGTTGAGGTGATTACCGCCGAGGAAGAAGCGCGTCTTGCCGTGATCTCTTGCGCGCCCTTGGTCAGCGCCAAGACGGAACAGTTGCTGGTTGTGGATATCGGCGGCGGCTCAACCGAGTTGGTGTGGATCGACATGTCAACCGTGGCAGCCGAAGACCGGAGCCGCGCGATCATGCGGCTGCACCGCGGTTTTGCCGCACAGCCGGAAGGCGGGGCGCGGGTGGTGGACTGGATATCGGTTCCGCTTGGGGTCGCCACGCTGAAAGACCAGTTTCAAGATGTCGAAGATGATGGCGCGCGCTTTGCGTTGATGAGTTGGTTTTTTGAAGAAAACCTGTCGTCGTTTTCGCCCTATAATGCCGCACAGCCGCGCGAGGGGTTCCAGATCATCGGAACCTCTGGAACTGTGACAACGGTGGCGGCCAGTTTTCTGGGCTTGCGCCGCTACGATCGGACCAAGGTTGACGGGTTGCAGATGACCTCTGACCAGATTGACCTTGTGATCCGCGACTATCTTTCCCTTGGCCCCGAAGGCCGCCGCACTGATCCTCGGATCGGGCGTGATCGACATACTCTGATCATGTCGGGCGCGGCAATTCTTCAGGCGTTGATGCGGATCTGGCCCACCGACCGTTTGTCAGTGGCGGATCGCGGTCTGCGCGAGGGGCTGTTATATGCACAGATGAGCGCTGATGGCGTTTTGGATGACGGACCATACCTATGACCGAGAAAAACACCTCCGGCCGCGGCCAGCGTGAGCTGCGCGTGCGGGTAAAGACCGCCAAAGGGCGCAAGCTGTCCTCAACGCTTTGGTTGGAGCGACAGTTGAATGACCCCTATGTTCAGCGCGCCAAGAAAGAAGGCTTTCGCGGACGCGCTGCCTTCAAGATTTCAGAGTTGGACGACAAGTTCGGGTTCCTGAAGCCGGGCGCGCGTGTTGTTGACCTTGGCTGTGCGCCGGGTGGCTGGTGCCAGGTGGCTGTGTCGCGGGTCAATGCCTTGGGGGAGAAGGTGAACAAGCCGATCGGCACCGTGCTTGGGGTCGACCTGCAAGAGATTGAGCCTATTCAGGGCGCGCAGATCCACCAGTTGGACTTTCTGTCCGATGAGGCGGATGCGTTGGTCAAAGGCTGGCTGGGTGGCAAGGCGGATGTGGTGATGTCCGACATGGCGGCCTCCTCCTCGGGGCACAAGGGGACGGACCATCTGCGCATCATCGCGTTGTGTGAAGCGGCGGCCTATTTCGCCTTTGACGTGCTGGAAGTGGGCGGCACCTTCGTTGCCAAAGTGTTGGCCGGTGGTGCCGAGAACGAGTTGCAGACCATTCTGAAGCGGACCTTCACCAAGGTGGCGAATGTGAAGCCTCCGGCGTCGCGGGCCGACAGTTCGGAAAAATTTGTGGTCGCTCAGGGGTTCCGGGGGCATCCAGATGCCGGACGCGGGGCCGATAACGGGGCCGCCGCGGACGAATAGCCGCGTGGATTGAGGCGGGGGTTGGAAACAATCCCCGGCGGGTTGCCGCCACCAGCGAAAAAACAAAGGGCGCCGATGGGCGCCCTTTTGCTTAAAACTTGATCGTTTTGGTCTTAGCCGCCCCAGGTGCGAACCGGACCGCAATCCATGTGCACGAAATTGGAGCGCGGGTAGGTGCCCACACCGCCCGAAGCGCAGGCCTTGGCTGCCTTGGCCATTTGCGAGACCGAACGCGACTTGAGCCGCAGGTCAGCCGCTTGACCCTTCATGTGCAAAGAGTTCTTGGCCACGCCGCGCGAGTGGGACCGCAGCATCGCGTTGGTCGCCGGGCTGCGATAGCCTGACAGCAGCATGTAGGGCTCATTCACATCCATCAACCGATGCGAGGCGGCGATGATGTCGAAATTCCGCGGGTCCATGCCGACCGTGTCGTCAGAACGCCAGTCCCGCATGAAGCGATTGATTTCCTTAAGAACTTCGGGAATGTATTCGCCCTCGATCCAGTAGATCGTGTCGATGCTTTCCCCTGTCCGCCCGGAATACATATTGATCCGGCGGATGTCGCCCGCCCCCCGCAACAGCCCGAAAGCGTTGGAGTAGGTCGGAGCCGCGATCACCGCCGTTGCCGCAAATGCGCCAAGCAGCCCGCGCCGCGTAATACCCATAGAGTTCATATTCGCCATTCTCTGCGCCTGTCCCGTCGCTGGTCTTTCTGACCGCCTGTGCCGGCGGTTGTTCTGCCACTTATCCCCAAGTGCCTGAGCTTTATGACACAGGACTGTGAAAGACCAAAGACCAGAACTCGCCTCGCGACTCGACTTTGGACCCAATCGGCAAATTTTTGCTGAATACGCCGAGTTCAAGTGGGGAATTCCGCAGGCTGCCCATTCGTGATCGAAATGCGACAATCCGGAACGTCGCTGGATATTCCCGATAAAGTGCGATCTGGAGCGGTTTACAGTCCTTGCGATTTGGCTGAAACTCTAGGGAATTGGCCTTTTGAGCGCCCGTGTTTGCTGAATTGCCGCTGCTCTTGTGAAGGATGTGCCGTGACGAAGATGTTTCCCTCGACCCTGCGCGGATCTTTGCTGAGCCTTGTTGCGGTCACGGCGTTGTCTCTGGTGGTATCGGGCCCCGTCCGTGCCGAAAATTCCTCTTTCACCCGGTCGGTCGCGGAAGCGGCGGCGTCTGAGGATGCTGTGGCCGCCTTTTATCGGTCGCGCAGCTATGTGCCCTTGTGGACCGGGCCAGAAGATTCGGCGCGCCGCTCGGCCTTGCTTGCGGCGCTTGACGACGCTTCTGTCCACGGCTTGCCGACCGGACGGTATGACCGTGAGGGGCTGATTCATGCGTTCAGGTCTGCGGTGACGGAAGGGGACCGTGGCAGGCTGGAGGTCGCGATGACCACAGCCTACCTCGCGTACGCGCGCGATCTGAAGAGTGGGGCGCTGGTTCCGGCAAAAATCGACCCGACGATCGTGCGCGACATTCAGCGGCCGGACCCGTCCCTATTGATGGCTGGCATTGCCGGGGAGGATCCGGCAGGATTTTTGCATGGGCTTGTGCCTAAATCGCCGGAATATGCACGGCTGCTGAAGGAAAAGCTGCGGCTGGAGGCTGTGGTTGCGGGCAATCTGTGGGGAGCACCGATTGGTGCCTCTTCGCTGGCTCCGGGGCAAATCGGGCCAGAGGTCGTGGCGCTGCGCGACCGTTTGGTGGCGCTTGGCTATCTTGGGCATTCGGTCAGCGGCATCTATGACCGCAGTCTGAGCCGCGCCGTCCAGCGCTACCAGATCGACACCGGGTTGACCGCAGACGGGATCGCGTCAGATGCCACGGTCAAGGCCCTGAACACCGCGCCGGAAGAGCGCCTGAAGTCGGTGGTCGTGGCGCTGGAGCGGTTGCGCTGGATGGGCGATGCCCCGCGCGGCAAGCGGCATATCTGGGTGAACCAGCCGGATTTCATCGCGCGCATCATTGATGAAGGGCGTGTGACCTTCCAAACCCGTGTTGTCATCGGCAAGAACGTTCCCGACCAGCGCAGCCCCGAGTTTTCCGACCAGATGGAATATATGGTGGTGAACCCAAGCTGGGGGGTGCCGCGGTCCATCACGGTGAAGGAATACCTGCCGCTTTTGCAGCGCAACCCGAATGCGGTTGGTCATTTGCAGGTGGTGGATGGCAAGGGGCGCGTGGTGCCGCGTGGGGCCGTGAATTTTGCGGCCTATTCTGCAAGCTCTTTCCCCTTTGCGCTGCGCCAACCCCCGTCGGACGGCAATGCCTTGGGGAAGGTGAAGTTCATGTTCCCGAACCCCTACAATATCTATCTGCATGATACGCCTGCCAAGAACCTGTTTGCCAATGAGGTGCGGGCCTATAGCCACGGTTGCATCCGCTTGGGCGACCCCTTTGATTTCGCCTATGCCTTGCTGGCCGCGCAAAGCGAAGACCCCAAGGGCGTGTTCAAGGCGGAACTTGACGGCGGGCGAGAAAGCAATGTGACCCTGAAGATCCCGGTTCCGGTGCATCTGGTTTATTTCACGGCCTGGCCCTCGGCCAAGGGGGCGATGACCTATCGCCGTGATGTCTATGGGCGCGACGCGGCAATTTTCGAGGCACTGACCAAGGCCGGGGTGGTGCTGGAAGGCGTTCAGGGCTAAGCCTTCCGTTGCAAAAAACCGGGGGACGCCATGGGACACAGTATCCGCGATATTGCCACTGCCTTGGGTGCCGAAGCGGCGGGCGATCTTGATCTGGTCATAACCCATGCGTCAGAACCCGCCAGCGCGGGGCCAGATGCTTTGGCGCTGGCGATGGATCCGAAATATGCAGCTGGTCTGGCACAGGGCCGCGCGCGGGTGGCGCTGGTATGGCCGGGCGCGGATTGGCAAGCGCTTGGCTTGAAGGCGGCGATCTTTGCGCCGCGCGGGCGCCTGGCGATGGCGGGTCTGTCGCGGATGATGGATGCGGGGCCGCAGATCGCACCGGGCGTGCATCCTTTGTCGGTGATTGATCCTTCGGCCGAGATCGGCGCGGGGGCGGCGATCGGGCCATTTGTGACCATCGGAGCCGGGGCAAAGATTGGCGCGGGCGCGCGGATTGCAAGCCATGTCTCGATTGCGGAAGGCGCGCAGATCGGCCCGGAGGCGTTGATCTTGCAGGGGGCGCGGATCGGGGCGCGGGTCAGGATCGGCGCGCGGTTTATCTGCCAACCGGGGGCGGTGATCGGCTCGGATGGGTTTTCCTTTGTGACACCCGAGAAATCCGGGGTTGAAGAAATTCGTGCAACCCTCGGGCATCGTGCGGAAATTCATCAGCAAAGCTGGACGCGCATCCATTCCCTTGGGGCGGTGACCATTGGCGATGATGTCGAGATCGGCGCGAATTGCGCCGTCGACCGGGGCACGATCCGCGACACGGTGATCGGGTCGGGCACCAAGCTCGATAACCTCGTCCACATTGGTCACAATGTGCAGGTGGGCGAAGATTGCCTGCTCTGCGGTCAGGTTGGCGTTGCGGGTTCAAGCCGGATCGGCAACCGGGTGGTGCTGGCAGGGCAATGCGGCGTGAATGACAACATCTTCATCGGCGATGATGTGATCTGCGGCGGCGCGACCAAGGTTTTCACCAATGCGCCCGCCGGTCGGGTCTTGCTGGGGTATCCGGCAGTAAAAATGGAAAGCCATATCGAAATTCAAAAGGCGTTGCGCCGGTTGCCGCGTTTGGCGGCCCGTGTTGCAGCCCTTGAGAAAGGTCACGCGAACGTCACAGAGGGTGACTAGACCGCCCGAAGACGCAAAGGATTGATCCCTATGACCGCTTCCATCGCTGACACCGTGCGCGCCATCATTGCCGAACAGGCCGTGCTGGATATTGCCGACATAACGCCCGAGTCGACGCCCGAAAGCCTTGGCATCGACAGTCTGGGTCTGGTTGAGTCGATCTTCGCGATTGAAGAGGCGTTTGATATCTCTGTGCCGTTCAATGCCAATGACCCTGCGGCTTCGGATTTTGATATCTCGTCGGTCGCGTCGATCATTGCGGCCGTTGAGGGGCTGGTCGCCGCACGATGAAGCGGGTGGTGATCACGGGCGCGGGCACGATCAACGCCTTGGCGCAGGATGTGGCGGGCACTTATGCGGCCTTTGCCGATGGTCGCTGCGGGATCACCGAGTTGGATATCCGCGACAAGGACCGGCTTGCCATCCGCATCGGGGGGCAGGTGCATGGCTGGGACGCCGAGGCCCATTTCAACCGCCAGCAAATCACCTTCTACGACAAGTTCACGCAGTTCACTCTTTTGGCCGCACGGCAGGCGGTTGCGCAGTCAGGGCTGAATTTTGACGGGCATCTGGGCTACGATTCCGGGGTGGTTCTGGGCACGGCGGCCGGGGGCGTGAATACCTGGGATGAAAATTACCGCACGGTCTATGAAGAGGGCAAGAACCGGGTGCACCCCTTTGTGGTGCCGCGCCTGATGAACAACGCCGCCGCAAGCCATGTGTCGATGGAGTTCAACCTGAAAGGCCCGGCCTTTTCGGTGGCAACTGCCTGCGCCAGTTCCAACCACGCAATGGGTTTGGCGTTTCAGATGATACGGGCGGGCGGCGCGCGGGTGATGCTGACAGGCGGATCGGAATCGATGCTGTGTTTTGGCGGCATCAAGGCGTGGGAAGGCCTGCGTGTCATGTCCAAGGACGCTTGCCGTCCGTTCAGCCTGACCCGGTCCGGCATGGTGCAAGGCGAAGGGGCGGCGGTCTTTGTCTTTGAGGAATATGAGCACGCGGCGGCACGCGGGGCCGAGATTCTGGCCGAAGTGATCGGTTTTGCCATGACCTCGGATGCGGCGGATATCGTCATGCCCTCTAAACAAGGCGCGGCGCGGGCGATTTCGGGGGCGTTGCGCGATGCGCGGCTGAACCCTGAGGATGTGGGCTACATCAACGCCCATGGCACGGGCACGACGGCGAATGACAAAACCGAATGCGCGGCGGTGGCGGATGTGTTCGGGCACCACGCCGATGCTCTGATGATCTCTTCCACCAAATCCATGCATGGGCATCTGATTGGCGGCACGGGTGCGGTGGAGTTGCTGGCCTGCCTGATGGCGCTGTCAAAGGGCGTTATCGCCCCGACGATCGGTTATGAAGAGGCTGACCCGGAATGTGCATTGGATGTTGTGCCCAATGTGGCCCGCCAAGCCCGCGTGAACGTCGTGCTGTCCAACGCCTTTGCGTTCGGCGGCCTGAACGCCGTGATCGCCTTGCGCAAGGTTTGACGGGGGCAGAAATGCAAAACCCCGCCCAAAACGGGCGGGGTTTAATGTCTTGAATTATCGGTCGATCAGGGTGCAGGCGCGGCCGGAACCGTGGCGCTTACGGCGTCAAATCCCGCCGTAAAGCCTTTGAGCGAGGCATTCAGCACAACCTTTTGGTCCGGTGCGATGGCCGGAACGATGGTGATGACGGCTGACGCGCCCTTTTTGAACTGTGCGACTTCTTCGGCAGTAAAGCCGACGCGGGCAACGCACCCAATCGCGGCGCAGAAGGTAAAGGGGTAGATCTTTGCCTTGCCACTGTCGATTGCGATGCTCAGGTTGGCGGTCAGCAGGGTTTCCAGCGGCGCAATCACGGTTGCACCTGCGGCAGCCTGGCCACCAGCGGGCAGACCGAACATGCTGATTTCGGCAACGGAATTGCCGTCCTTGTCCTTAAGCAACTGGTAAAGCTGGCAGGGGTCCGACCCATCGGCCAGTTTCACGCAACGCTGCTCCCAAAGCTCAAACTTGGCTTCAAGATAAGTCTGGCCGACTTCGGCGGTCTCTTGCGTGATCTGCTCGGGCGTCACTTGCGCGGTGGCACCCATCGACAGGCCGTCGCTGCTCGCAGCATCGGCATCGGCGGCAGGTGCTGCGGGGGTCGTGGCCTCTTGGGCAAAGAGGGCCGGTGCGGTCAGAAGGCCAAGCCCAAGACCGATGGTCAGGGCCAGTTTACGCGTCGTTTCCGTCATGGACATTTCTGCCCCTTCCTTGGTTGAGTTGCGCAGGCTCTAGCATGGCGCGCGCCCTGTGTCAGGCCCGAAATGCCGTGCCGGCCAAAACCCGGCAAGCTGCCGCCAGACCACAAAAAAGGGATGTGTTGGAATAACAAAAGGGCCGGAATGATCCGGCCCTTTCATCTTTATTTTTTGCTCCCTGTCGGACTGGCCGACTTATTGCGCAAAACGTAGGGCGATTTCACGCGGGCGTCAACAGGGATTCTGAAACGGTGCCGCCAGAACGATGCTCTGGCCTGCGACAGAAAATCATGAAAAAAAGCCGCGCCTTTTCAAGGGGCGCGGCCAGTCGAACAGGGAGGAAGTCAACACCGGGCGAGGAAATGCGTACCCGGCAAGATCGAGACTGGCATGACAAGGTTAAGAATGTATCTTGCAAAAGAACGGCTGTGCTTGGCAGCCGAAAATATTCAGAGCGGCACGTAGACCGCAGCGGGGACCTTCATGGGTGAGACGATTTTCATAGGCGGCGGCGGCGAAGGCTACGGCATTCCGCAAAACCTGTTGCTGAAATACGGGAACCGTCACGGGTTGATCGCCGGGGCGACAGGCACGGGCAAGACGGTGACGCTGCAAATCCTTGCCGAGGGTTTTTCGGCCGAAGGCGTGCCGGTGTTCATGGCGGATGTGAAGGGCGATCTCTCAGGCCTCGGCAAGGCCGGTTCGGCCGAGCACAAGCTGCACGAGGCCTTTATCAAACGCGCGGCGACCATCGGGCTGGACCTGCAATACCGGGCGTTCCCGGTGACTTTTTGGGACATGTTTGGCGAGCAGGGGCACCCGATCCGGGCCACCGTGGCCGAAATGGGCCCGCTTTTGCTTAGCCGCCTCTTGGAGTTGACCGAGCCGCAAGAGGGCGTGATGAACGTCGCCTTTCGTCTGGCGGACGAGGAACAACTGCCGCTGCTGGATCTGAAAGACCTGCAAGCGCTGCTTGGTTTCGTGGCAGAGCACGCCAGTGAGATTTCGGGCCGGTACGGTCTGGTGTCCACCTCATCGGTCGGGGCCATCCAGCGCCGGCTTTTGGTGCTGGAAAACCAAGGCGCCGCGCAGATGTTCGGTGAGCCGGCGCTGCAGCTTGCTGATCTGATGCGCACCGATGCCACCGGTGCCGGGATCATCAACATTCTGGCCGCAGACAAGTTGATGAACAGCCCCCGGCTGTATGCGACGTTCCTGCTGTGGCTGTTGTCCGAATTGTTCGAAGAGCTGCCCGAGGTTGGCGACGCAGAAAAACCAAAGTTGGTGTTCTTCTTTGATGAGGCACATCTGCTGTTCACTGACGCTCCCAAGGCTTTGGTGGCCAAGGTCGAACAGGTCGCGCGCCTGATCCGTTCCAAGGGGGTGGGCGTCTACTTTATCACGCAAAATCCTGCGGACGTGCCGGATGTGATTTTGGGCCAGCTTGGCAACCGGGTCCAGCATGCCTTGCGGGCCTTCACCGCAAAGGACCAAAAAGACCTTCGCATGGCCGCGCAAACCTACCGCGACAACCCGCGTTTTTCGACAGAAGAGGCCATCCGCGAGGTGGGAACCGGCGAGGCCGTGACCTCGTTCCTTGAGGCCAAAGGCATCCCCTCGGTGGTTGAGCGCACGCTGGTACGCCCGCCGTCTTCGCAAATAGGCCCGATTGATGCGGCCTTGCGCGCGCAGCTTGTGGCAGCGTCGGGCCTTGGCGCCAAATATGATACGGTGGTGGACCGCGACAGCGCCTATGAACGCTTGCGCGCCCGCGCCGAGGCCGCCGCCCGCAAGACCGCCGATGACACCCAGCAGGTCGAAGACAAGGCCAGCACCGAGCGGGAATTTCAAAACGCCCGCCGCTACGATGGCGGCGGCGACCCCAAGCCCAAGGCACGCAGTTCACGATCCGATTCGGTTGGTGAAGTTTTTGCGAAAAGTTTCGCTAGACAGTTGGGCTCGCGCAGTGGTCAGGCGATCATTCGCGGGGTGTTGGGCACCATATTCGGCAAGCGCTGACACAAGGCTGCCCCGGCTCCGCCTTAATTGATGTGTAATTCTTTCGTGTCACGTTTTTGAAAAGGGTACGCATCATGAGCCTGTCGGCTGCCGAGCAATACATGTTGGAACTGGTCAACCGTGCGCGGATGGACCCGGTGGGCGAAGCGGCCCGTCAGGGCATCACGCTGAACCAGGGTCTGGCGGCAGGGACACTTGGCACCCAGGTCCGCGCGCCTTTGGCCGCAAATGCGGAACTTGAACTTGCGGCGATCCGGCACTCGCAATGGATGCTGGAGGCGGACATATTTTCGCACACCGGTGCGGGTGGCAGCACGGCCGGTCAGCGGGCCAAGGATGCGGGCTATGACTGGAACTGGATCGGCGAGAACATCTCATGGCGCGGCTCAACCGGGCGGATTGATCTGGATGCGCTGATCGAGCTGCAACACAACGATCTGTTCAAGAGCGCCTCGCACCGGGTCAACATCCTGCGCGACAGCTTTGTCGAAATCGGGATCGCGCAGGAAAGCGGAATTTTCACGTCGGGTGGGCGGAACTTTAACGCCTCGATGGTGTCACAAGAGTTTGGCCGTGAATCGAGCGATTTCTTCGTCACAGGCGTGGCCTATACCGACCGAAACGCCAACAGTTTCTACAATATCGGCGAAGGCACCGCCGGCGTTGTCATTGCCGCGGGTGAAAACCAAACAACGACCGAAGCTGCGGGCGGCTATAGTGTGTCTGTCGAAAGCGGCGGGCCGCTGACCGTTTCCGGCTCTGTCGGGCTGCTGGAGTTTTGGGCGACTCTTGGGCCGATCACGAGCAACGTGAAACTGGACGTGGTGAACGGGGATACGTTCTTTACCTCGGCCAATCTGACGCTGGGCGGCGGCATCAACAACGTGCGGCTCTTGGGGCTGGAAGCGCTGAATGCCACCGGCAACGACGCGGCAAACCTGCTTACCGGCAACTCGGCGGCCAACCTTCTGATCGGCGCAGACGGGAATGATAGCCTTTACGGCGGGGCGGGCAATGACACCCTGTCCGGTGATGCGGGCAATGACGTGCTCGCGGGCGGGACAGGCAATGACCAGCTTTCGGGGGGTGAGGGCGTTGATTCCCTATCGGGCGATGCCGGGGCAGATGTGCTTTTCGGCGGCGCGGGCGATGATATCTTGTCGGGCGGCACCGAAAATGACCACCTCTACGGTGGCGCAGGCGCGGACCGGCTGACCGGTGGCGCCGGGGCCGACAGCTTCCATTTCTCGCTTGGGGATGGGGCTGATGTCTTCACCGATTTCACCAAGAACCAAAAAGATCATCTGGTGTTGGATGACGCCCTTTGGGACGGGCGGGCCCTGACGTCCACACAAGTCGTCAACGAATTCGCCCATCGCGTCGGCAATACCATCGTTTTTGATTTTGGCGACGGCGACAGCTTTGTGTTGAACGGCTGGAAAAAGGTCTCCGGCCTCGCCGCCTTGATCGAGATTATCTAAAGCGGGCGCATGCGAAGCCGGGTCAGGCGGTTTTCCTGCCGCCCGGCGACCTCAAACCGAAAGCCGTGAAAGCTGAACACTTGGCCCTCGGCGGGGATCATCTGTGCCTCATGGATGACCAGCCCGGCGATGGTGTTGGCCTCATCATCCGGCAACGACCATTCCAGCGCCCGGTTCAGGTCGCGGATCGTCATGGCCCCATCGACCAGCCAGCCGCCAGTGCCATCGCGCTTGAGCCGCGTGTCACGGGCGATCACGTCGAATTCGTCGGTGATCTCACCGACGATTTCTTCCAGAATATCCTCCAGCGTAATCAGCCCCTGAAGGCCGCCGTATTCATCAACCACCAGGGCAAAATGCGTGCGTCGCTTTAGAAACTCGCGCATCTGTTCATCCAGCGCGGTGGTCTCGGGAATGAAATAGGGCTTCATCGCCGGTCGGACGATGTCGAGCGCGGAAATTCCGTCGCTGCTTCGCACCAGACGGTCCAACTCACGCCAAAGGTCTTTTGAATGCAGGACCCCAATGATGTTCTCTTCCCCGCCGCGATAGATCGGAAAGCGCGAGAACGGGGAGGCAAGCACCTGTGCGATGATTTGATCAGGGGCCGTGTCGGCGTCGATCATCTCTATCTGGCGACGGTGGCGCATGATCTCTTCGACCGTGCGGTCATTCAGATCAAGCGCGCCCAACAGCCGGTCGCGCGCTTCTTTCTGCATCGCACCGCCCGAATGGCCAAGTGCGATGGCCCCGGCAATGCCATCGCGCAGTGCTTCATGGGCACGGCCGGGATCGGCGGGCGAAAGACGGCGTAGCAGGGCGAACAGGGGGGCAAAAATCGACATGTGCCTTTCAAAGGCCAAAGCCCACGCCCCGTCAAGCCTTGCTGTCGGTGTCTGGCACCCGTGCGGGCTTGGATAACGGGTGTTTGGTCAACACAAGCTCCCTTAGGTGTTCATCCAGAACATGGGTGTAGATCTCGGTCGTGGACACATCCGCATGGCCCAGCAGCGTCTGAATGACCCGCAAATCCGCCCCGCCTGCCAGAAGATGCGTCGCAAAGGCGTGGCGCAGCGTGTGGGGGGTGACCTTTTCAAGCGCCACATCCGCACGGGCGGCGATATCCTTTAACAGCAGGTGCAGGTGTTGGCGGGTGATATGGCCCGCAGCACCGGGCCCGGGAAACAGAAACCGCGAGGCCACATGCCCCGCCTGCCGTTGCCGATCCTCTTCAGCGTCGCGAAAGGCTAACCAGCCTGTCACGGCCCTGCGCGCCGGGGTGGACAGGGGCACCATGCGGTCTTTGTTGCCCTTGCCGGTCACCAAGATCATCTTTGGATCGCCGCGCAGGGCAGCAACGGGCAGGGTGACGAGTTCGCTGACGCGCAGCCCAGTCGCGTAAAGCAGCTCCATCAGTGCTGCGTTGCGCAGTTTCTCACCCGGATGGCTGCCAAATTCCTGGGCCGTGACCAGAAGTCGGCCGACCTCTGCCTCGCTCAGGGTGACGGGCAGGCGTTTGCTGGCACCCGGACCCTTCAGGCGGATCGCGGGATTATCGTTGCGCCAGCCCTCTTCATGGGCGAAACGGAACAATTGACGGATCGCCGACAACCGGCGCGCGCGGGTTGATTTGGACAGGCCCTGCGCCTCGCAGAAAATCAGGTAGGTTTCGACATCGTCGCGCGTCGCGGTGGCAAAGCTGCGACTGTGACGGGCCAGCCAATCGGAAAAGTCGATCAGATCGCGGCCGTAGGCGAGCCTTGTGTTGCGCGCGGCGTCCCGCTCGGCCGCCTGTGCGTCCAGAAAGGTAGAAATCCAGCGCTGCATAGCGTCAGGCGCCATTCAACCGCGCCGTTCCAGCAGCAACAGCTCCAACGCGACGCGGCGGGCTGGGTCTTCAAGACCAAGATGGCGCAGCAGCACGAGGCCCTCGGTTACCTTCGTCAGTTCACCGTGCAGCCCGATTTCGATCAGCCCAATCGCGCGCAGCATCGCTTCACCCACGCGGTGCTGGTCAAGCAGGGTTTGGGATTCTTCGTCAAGCGAGGGCGGCGGGCTCAGAAAGGCCGGGGCAATGGCGCGGCCCATGCTGTCCGGCGGGGTGACCCCGGCCACATCCCCATGCGCCACCGCAGCCAGAAAACGTTGTTTTTGGTCCTTGCCGCCCAAGGGGGAGTCCGAAAGCCGTTCATATTCGAGCGACAGCAGGCCCATTTCATACGCAATCCGTGCGGCGTCGCCGCTTAAGGGCAGTTTGGACAGTTTTTCAGCGAACAGCTCCGAAAATGGCACTTCGATTTCCACATCGGTCATTCGGGCAAAGGCCAGCGGCAGACGTTGTTCAACGGCGCTCACCTCTCCAACCGTCAGGGCGGCGTCAAAACGCTGGAAGGCGTCGACGCGGTCCCAGACACCGCCCGAGGCCGCGGGGCTGCGCTGGGTGTAAAGGCCGAGCAAAAGGTTTGAGGTGATCGCCCCGGCGCGCGCCAGCCGTTCTGCTGCCTCAACCTGCGCTTTCCACCCCGCACGGTTGGACAGTTCTGCATGGGCAAATGCAAGGGGCAGGGTGGCGGTGGACAGAGGTTCCCCGATGGCGTCGTAGATTCGCCAGATCAGCGGTGTGATGGGTTTTGGCGGCTCTGGCACCGGTTCGCCTTCGTAAAGATCCGGGTCAAGGAACCGCGACAACAGCTCTTCTTCAACGCCCGTGACATGCCCCAAGGCTTGCGCTGTGCGCAAAGTCAGCGCCGCCGCGTTCCAATCCCCGGCCCGCGCAAGGCAAAACACCCGCGTCGTCAGGGTCGGCGCGAGGTTTGGTGACGCAGTCATTTCTGCGCAAGCCCGGTCTTCCATACCGGTCAGCAGCGCCACGTCAAAGCTGCGCCGGAACACGTCGGCGGAGGGGGCTGGTCCCGCAGCTTCCAACAGAGCCTCGGCCTGATCGAGGGCGCCGATCTCCAGCAGTTTGTCGATCCGCGCAATCAACAGCGCGCCACTGTCGCCGGAATCCACCGGCGGTTCTGCCTCGGCCAGCAGCACCGTGACCAGCAGGCTTTGCAGCGACGGCAGGCCTTCGATGCCAGTTTCGGCAATCGCGTTGACAGCCTCGGACGTCTTCGCAAGACCCCAGAGCGCATGGGGGAACCCGGTTGCCTTGGGGGACAACAGGCCCACCCCATCAAGGGACGGGCCGCCCAGAACGCTGACCGCCACGGTTTCGGGCAAAGCGCCGGAAACGACGACGGGTGTCTCATCAGGATTTGGGGGCAGGGGTTGTGCCGCCCCGGTCGGCGCCACGACCCGCGCCGGGGTCGAGACGGATTTGGAAAGCCAATCAATCGCAGACAAAGGTTCTTCGGCGCCCGCCACCCCGGGCAGGGTCAGGCCAGCCGCAAGAATCAGTCGCGCGATCCGCTTCTCAATCCGCATGCAGCGTCACCGGAAGCCGCACTTCCTCGGAAACCGGGGAAAGGTCTGCCAAATAAGCATAGCCGACAAGGCCAACAAAGCCCAAAACCACCAAAACCAACAACAGCTTGAACAATCGCCCCATGTGCCTGCGCCTCTTACTTTGGCCGGTTAGCCCCGGGCCTTCTGTTTGGCCGAGACGGTTTGATCTGCCCGGCATGCAGCGATTATATATGGCATTTGCGCCGAGTTCACGCCATTCAAGGAAGAAAGTTAAGCTTGAGCCAGACATCGCCTGTCACAAGCCTGTGTTGGTGGTTCAGGCTCGGGCATAAAGAGTGGCGGCGCAGGTGTTGGTCGTGTTCAGCGGGGGAATGGTGCGGCTTAAGAAAACGGTGGTCATGGTCGGAATGATGGGTGCTGGTAAAACCGCCGTGGGCACGGCTGCTGCCCGCATGATTGGCGTGCCCTTTCTGGATTCGGATGAGGAAATCATCCGGGCGGCAGATCGCTCCATTGCCGAGATCTTTGAACGCGACGGCGAGGCGTTCTTTCGCGCCCGCGAGACAGAGGTTCTTGGCCGCTTGTTGCGCGGCACGCCGTGCATTCTGTCAACCGGGGGCGGGGCGTTCTTGTCGGCGCTGAACCGCGATCTGATCGCCGAATCCGGGGTGTCGGTCTGGCTTCGGGCGGATCTGGATCTGCTGTGGAGCCGTGTCCGCCACAAGTCCACCCGCCCGCTTTTACGCACCGCCAACCCGCGCGAAACGCTGCACGCCCTTTACGATGCGCGGCTGCCCTTCTACCAACAGGCGGAAATTACGGTCGACTCCTCGGCTGAATATTCGGTCGAGGACATGGCGCACCGCGTTGTGGATGCGCTGGCAGCGCGCGCCGACATCATTGAAAGGAGCTGAGCCAATGGTCAGCCAGGCGGTTGATGTGGTGCCAGTGGCACTGGGAGCGCGCAGCTATGAGGTGAGGATCGGGTCTGGCCTGATTGACCGCGCCGGGGCGGAAATCGCCCCTCTGCTGCGGCGAAAGCGCGTGGCGGTGATCACGGATGATACGGTTGCGGCCCATCATTTGATGCGTCTGGTCGAGGCATTGGAGGTCGCGGGCATCAGCTGCACCGCAATGGCTATCCCGCCCGGCGAAAGCTCCAAAGGGTGGGAGCAGTTTGGCCGATCCGTGGAATGGTTGCTGGAACAAAAGGTCGAGCGGCGTGACATCGTCATTGCGTTCGGTGGCGGCGTTGTGGGCGATCTGGTGGGCTTTGCTGCGGCCGTCTTGCGCCGTGGTGTGCGCTTTGTTCAAATCCCGACGACGCTTCTGGCGCAGGTCGACAGTTCTGTCGGCGGCAAGACCGGCATCAACTCAATCGCGGGCAAGAACCTGATCGGGGCGTTTCATCAGCCCAGCCTTGTACTGGCGGATATCGACGTGCTTGGCAGCCTGCCCTTGCGGGACTTTCGCGCTGGCTATGGCGAGGTTGTCAAATACGGCCTTTTGGGCGACGCGTCGTTTTTTGAGTGGCTGGAAACGCATGGCCCCAATCTGCGCCATGACACGGCCAAGCGCCAATATGCCGTGCGCCGCTCTGTCGAGATGAAGGCCGGGATCGTCAGCCGCGATGAGACAGAAGAGGGCGAACGCGCGCTTTTGAACCTTGGACACACGTTCTGTCACGCGCTGGAAAAGGCCACGGGGTATTCAGAGCGTCTGTTGCACGGCGAGGGGGTGGCGATCGGTTGCGCGCTTGCATTTGAGCTAAGCCAGCGGCTTGGGTTGTGCGCCCAAGAAGCGCCAAGCCGGGTGCGTGCGCATCTGAAGGCCATGGGGATGAAAACCGATCTGGCCGACATTGCAGGTGAGTTGCCCAGTGCCGAGGTGCTGGTCGGGTTGATGGGGCAAGACAAGAAGGTGATCGACGGTCGCCTGCGTTTCATCCTTGCGCGCGGGATCGGCGAGGCGTTCGTGGCCGAGGACGTGCCACCCAGCCTTGTTCGCGGATTGCTGGAAGACGCGCTGCGCCGTCGCTAGGCGTTGCCTGCACGGTTTGCGCCGATCCTGTGGATCAATCTTCGACAGCGGGCGGGTCGGGTGCCGCCTTGGAACGGAACCATTGCAACACCGCTTCTGTTGCACCGCTGCGCTTGGGCTGGCGTTCGGCCAGTAGATAGAAATCTTGCGCGCCTGACAGCCGTTCGGGCGTGACCTGAACCAATGTTCCGGCCGCAAGTTCTCTGGCCACCAGAAAGGCGCTGACCAGTGCAACCCCCTGACCGGAGAGGGCGGCGTCGATGGCAAGCGCTGTCTGGTTCAGCCGAAGGCCATGCCTGCTGTGATCCTCAATCCGCAGGGCTGCCAGAAACGCGGGCCACAGATCATGGGCATCGTGCAGTTTCGCCAAACGCGACAGGGTGGGTGGTTCGATCGGCCAAGGGTGCTGCTCCAGCAGTTGGGGGGAGGCCACGGCGACGATGTCTTGGCGGAAAAGGCGGATAGCCTCCAGCGTCGCGCCAAAGGGCGGGCGGGCCTGCCTCACGGCAAGGTCAATCCCATCCCCATGAAAACTTGATACTTTCTCGGTCGCCAAAATACGCAGGTCAATTTCGGGATGTGCGGCAGAGAAATCGGGCAAGTTTGGGATCAGCCATTTTGCCGCAAAAGTGGGCGTGACGCTGACCAGCACTTTTCCCGGTTCCGGGCGCAGAACATCCGTCGCGGAGCGCAGGTCCACAAACGCGGCCGCAACCCGTGCGTGATACCCCCGACCCGCGGACGTAAAGGCCAAACCCTTTGGCAGTCGGTCAAAAAGCGGCACCCCCAAATGGGCCTCAAGCAGGCGCACTTGCTGGGCGACAGCCCCCTGCGTGACACCCATTTCATCGGCGGCGGCGCGAAAGTTAAGGTGACGGCCCGCGACATCGAAAGCACGCAGCGCGTTAAGGGGCGGAAGACTGGTCATTTGACAGGAGTATTCCTATTGGCAGCAAACATCAATTCTGATGTGCGGTGTCGCGCGGTTGCTGGTATTCAGGGTAAGGATCATAAATGGAGACTCCGATGCCAACAGAAAAAGTCGCACTTATCACCGCCGGCGGCAGTGGCCTTGGGGCCGATGCTGCCCGTCGTCTCGCGGCCGATGGCTTTCGGGTTGGCATCTTGTCGTCGTCGGGCAAGGGCGAAGCGCTTGGGAAGGAACTGGGCGGCTTTGGGGTGACGGGTTCCAACCGCTCCGTCGCCGATCTGGAGGCTTTGGTGAAAGGCGCTCAGGATCGTTGGGGTCGGGTCGATGTGCTGGTCAATTCTGCCGGGCACGGACCCAAAGGCCCGGTGCTCGACATCTCTGATGACGATTGGCACTTGGGGATGGAGTTCTATCTTTTGAACGTGATCCGTCCGACCCGCCTTGTCACGCCCTTGATGCAGGCGCAGGGCGGTGGCTCTATCATCAACATCTCTACTTTTGCTGCTTTTGAGCCCGATCCGCTGTTCCCCACATCGGCCGTGTTCCGCGCCGGGCTTGCGGCATTTACCAAGCTGTATGCCGATAAATACGCCGCCGACAACATCCGGATGAACAATCTTTTGCCGGGTTTCATCGACAGCTTGCCTGAAACCCAAGACCGCCGGGCGCGGATTCCGCTGGGCCGGTATGGCCGCTCGGCAGAAGTGTCGTCGCTGATTGGTTGGCTTGCATCCGAAGAAGGCGGCTACATGACCGGCCAAAACCTGCGGATTGACGGTGGCCTGACGCGCTCGGTCTGACGCATCCGGTTTGAGTTCTGCGAACTGTCACAACACCCCCGGTCGCTGCCAGCGGCCGGGGGTGTCTGCTTTGCGGGTCTTTCGGTTGCGACCGGTCATGATGGCAGGCAGCCGCCCTTTGACCCTGAACCCAATCCCAGCCCGATCGCGCAGCCAATCGGCGGGCATATTCTGGAAGCTTGACGGATCGTGTCTGCTGGTTGTAGCTTGAATAGACCGTTCGGTCTAATCACTTCAGCAATCAATCGGGAGAGAGAAAATGCGAGTCGCGAAAGACCAAGTCGACATCAAGATGCAGATCCCCGGCGCCACCATCCGGCAACACATGAATTTCGGCGACGCAACCGGGTTGGGCAAGATCAGCGGTGAGTATTTCACGCTTTCGGCAGGGGTGGATACGACCCCGCTGTTTCAAGGGCTTGAAGGAAACCTGTGCCAAAGCCCCCATTGGGGGTTTGTGCTGAAGGGCAGGCTGACAACAACCGATGCCGCGGGCGCCAAAGAGACCGTTGCCGCGCAGGATCTGTTTTATTGGCCGCCGGGGCACAACGTAAAGATTGACGAAGACGCAGAGATCATCATGTTTAGCCCTCAGCATGAGCACAGCCACGTGATCAACCACATGATCGAGATGACCAAGGGTTAAGCCAAACCGCCAGCCTGCGCGGTCACATCGATCCAAATTGCAGGACGGGCGATGAATACAGACCTTAGGCCCGCCGCCGACAGCCCACCCGGGATGCATGCGACCAAGCAACGCCTGATCGGCGCGGGCCTCTCTATGCTTTTGAAGCATGGTTACAACGACTTGGGGCTTCAGGCGCTGTTGGCGGAGACCAAGACGCCGAAGGGGTCCTTTTACCATCACTTCCGGGACAAGGAAGATTTCGCCCTACAGGTGGTCGACAGTTATATGGCGCAGGTGCATGGCGGCCTTGCAGCCTGTCTGGATGACACAACCCGCCCACCGCTTGTGCGGGTTCGGGCGTTTTTTGAGATGACACAGCAATCCTACCGGGAAGAGGGCTATATGGGGTGCCTTCTGGGTGGCTTGGGTCAGGAACTGTCAGGCGTGAGCGAAGTGTTCCGGCAGAAGATCGAGGCGTGTTTTTCCTTTATTGCCCAGCGCATGGCGGGCTGTCTGGAAGAAGCGCGGCAGGGCGGCGACCTTGCTCCTGAAACCGATGTCGCGCAGTTGGCCGACCTGCTGATCAATTGCTGGGAGGGGGCCGCATTGCGCAGCCGCTTGCGGCGCAATCCCCAGTCGCTGGACGAAATGCTGAATTTCTACTTTCGCGCGGTCGTGTCTGTGAGGCTTGGGTAATTGGACCGCTTTTGGGCGAGGCGGGCGCTGGCGTCCTACCGCCGCGCGCCGCAGGATCCGCTTAGGGCGGGCCAAGCTATTGTGCGGTGAAACCGCCATCGACCAGGTGGTAGCTTCCGGTGATGAAACTGGCCTGATCTGACAGCAGGAAACAAGTCAGCCCCGACACCTCTTGCGCCGTGCCAAGACGCCCCACCGGATGCATCGCGGCAATGACGCCCAAGGTGGCTTCGTCAAGGTTCTTGTCCAAAAGCGGCGTTGCGATGAAACCCGGGCCAACCGAATTCACGCGCACCCCGGCTTTGGCATATTCGATTGCGGCGACTTTGGTCAGGCCGACAACGGCATGCTTTGCCGCAACATAAGCGCTGGCCGTCGCAAATCCGACCGAACCCAAGATTGACGCCAAGTTGACGATCGCCCCGCCGCCCGCCTTGACCATTTCGGGGATGCCGTAGCGCATCCCGTAAAAGACGCCATTCAGGTTGACGTCGATCACCTTGTGCCAGCCGTCCAGAGGATAGTCCCCGACCGGAGCCGCCGGGCCGCCAATGCCTGCGTTGTTCACCAGCAGATGCAGCGCGCCCGTCTGCGCCACAGCATAGGCCACCAGTTTCTCCACCTCTGCCGCGACACTGGTATCGGTCTTTTGGCAAAACGCAGCACCGCCGGCTGCCTTGATCTCATCGGCCACCGAGGTCATGCCAGCAACGTCCATATCCGCCAAGACAACAGTCGCGCCATAGCGCGCCAGATCACGGGCAATCGCTGCGCCGATGCCCGAGGCCGCCCCTGTCACAATGGCCGTCTTTTTGTTGAAATCGAATTGCATGACGAATGTCTCCCTAAATTTCGGCTGCGCTGATTATCGCGCGGATTGTAGGGGGCGGCATTGATCTGTGTCATCGCTGCGGGCCGATCCTAGTCCCGGACGATTGCGTCCACGGTCGATCTGGTCAGCAGTTCCGCTGCGCGCGTCGGGCGTTCGCGGGAATGAATAATCTGGAACGTATCCTCAAAGGTAAACCGGTTTGGGGCCAAGGCCTTCAGGCGGCCGTCGCGCACAGCTGGGGCGGCGTAGTGGTCGGGCAGAAATCCGATATAGGCGCCAGACAAGAGCATCAGCAACGTGCCCTCCATATGCGCCGTCATCGCGGTCCAGCGAAAATCCACGCCGCACAGCCGCTCATTCAACATATAGGACCGACCCGCAAACGCCTGTGTCGCCAGCACTTCCGGCGTCACATCCGCATCCTTGGACGCAAAGAGCGGATGACGCTGGCCACAATACAGGTTCTGCGTTTCCGAAAAGATATCAACGGCATGCATCTGCGCAAGATGCGGCTGCTTTGGCATCAAGACGACATGGTAGCGGCCACTCATCACCCCTTGCGACAGCACTTGCGGGGCGGCGATGTCGATGTCGAGATGCACTTTGGGGGCCAGTTGTGCAAACATCCCGATCGCGGCGTGCAGGTTGAGCTTTTTGTTGGTGGTCATCGCGTCGACGGTGCCAAAGGCCAACCGTCCGGTCATTTCCCCCTGAACACCGCCCGTTGCCGCTTGAAAGGTTTCGATGGAGCCGAAAAGATCCAGCATCGCCAGATGGATTTGCTTGCCCTCGGTGGTCAGGTAGAACCCGCTGCGCCCGCGCTCACACAAGCGCACGCCGATGCGCTCTTCCAGATGGCGCATGTGGGCAGAGATCGTTGCCTGACTCATGCCCAAACTTGCCTGCGCGGCCGAAAATCCGTTGCAGCGCACGATTTCGGAAAAGACCCGCAGCAGACGCAGATCAACGTCGCCAAAGGCGGATTTCTTGAAAGGATAGCTGGCGGGGCTCGTGTTCATACATAGAGATTTACACAAGTAAACGTAGAAACATAGGTATTCTTGGAGTGAAGTTTCGCGATCATGCTTCTGGTGTATTCCAAATACAGGAAAGATCATGACCGGGAATTCTTACGACAACGGCCGTCTGAACCTTCCGTTTGTGGGCATCTGCACCTTTGGCAAAAGCCCTTACCAACCGGATTGGGACAAGATCGAAGCGGATGTTGCCATCCTTGGCGCGCCCTTTGATTTTGGCACCCAGTGGCGGGCGGGCGCGCGCTTTGGGCCGCGCGGCATCCGCGAGGCATCGACGCTGTTCTCGTTTGGTCATGGCGGCGCCTATGACCACGAAGACGATGTCACCTACCTGCCCGCCGACAAGGTGCGGATGGTCGATCTGGGGGATGCGGATATCGTGCACACCGATACCGAAACCAGCCATGCCAACATCGAATACGGGGTGCGCAAGATCCTTGCGGCCGGGGCGCTGCCGGTGGTGCTTGGGGGCGATCACTCAATCAACATTCCTTGTGTCGCGGCCTTCGCTGACGATTGTGCCAAGAACGGCCCGATCCATATCGTGCAGTTCGATGCCCACCTTGATTTCGTCGATGTGCGGCACGGTGTGCGGTATGGCCACGGCAATCCGATGCGGCGGGCGGCGGAAAAACCCTATGTGACGGGGCTTTCGCAGTTCGGCATTCGCAACGTGTCGTCGACAGCCAAGGATGGCTATGACGCGGCGCGGGCCATGGGCTCGGACATTCTGTCGGTGCGCCAGATCCGCAAGCTGGGGGTAGAGGCGGTGCTGGCGCGCGTGCCGGCGGGTGCGCGCTATTATGTGACCATTGATATCGACGGGTTTGACCCTTCCATCGCACCGGGCACCGGGACCCCATCGCATGGCGGGTTCATCTATTATGAGGTGCTCGAATTGCTTGCGGGGCTTTGCAAGCGCGGCACGGTGGTGGGCATTGATCTGGTCGAAGTCGCACCGGATTACGACCATACGGGCACGACCTCTATTCTTGCAGCGCAGGTTTTGATGAACCTGATCGGTCGCGTGATGCACGCGCGCGGGGCGTGACCGATGGGCAAGGTGGCGTATGACTTCACCGGCGAGACGGTGCTTGTCACCGGGGCCAGCCGCGGCATCGGCTTTGCGGTGGCGCGCGGATTTGCTCTGGCGGGGGCCGATGTCATCGTGCTGTCCAGCGGGGCGGGCATCCATGCGGCGGCTAAGGACATTTCTGCGCAGACCGGGCGGGAATGCCGCGCGCTGGAATGTGACATCACCGACAGCCGGGCGGTCAAGGCGGCGCTGTCGGGCTTGGGGCGGCTGGATGTTCTGGTCAACAACGCCGGGCTGGAGCGGATCACGCCGGTCCTTGACCCCGATGACGCCATTGAAGAGACGTTCCGCCGCATCACCGATATCAACACCAACGGCACCTTTTATGTGACACGCCACGCGGCCCCCCTGATGCGCCCTGGCGGGCGGATCATTCTGACCGCGTCGATCTGGAGCCGGGTCGCTGTGGCGGAATTTTCGGCCTATATCGCGTCAAAACACGCCAATCTTGGCTTTACGCGGGTGATGGCGAAAGAATTGGCACCAAAGGGCATCCGTGTGAACGCGGTTTGTCCGGGTTGGGTGCGCACCGAGGCGGCAATGCTGTCGCTGCACAACATGGCCCTGCGCACCGGGCGCAGCGAGGCCGATTTGCTGGCCGAGATTGTGGGTGCTCAGGTGTTGCCGGGCCTGCTGGAGCCGGATGACATGGTGCCGCTCTATCTGTTCCTCGCCTCGGACGGCGCGCGCGATATTACCGGGCAGGCGATGATGCTGGACCGGGGTGAGGTGATGGCATGAGCCGGGTTCTGATCACCGGTGCGGCGCGTGGCATTGGGGCCGCCGTAGCCCTTGCCTTTGCCGGGACGGGTGCGCGGTTGGCCTTGGCGGATCTGCGGGCCCCCGAGGCGACAGCAGAACGGGCGCGTGCCAATGGCGCGGCCGAGGCCCTTCCCTTGGCGTGCGATGTGGCCGACGCCGACGCCGTGGCGGCCATGGCAGCACAGGTGGGCACGGCCTTTGGCGGGCTGGATGTTCTGGTGCATTGCGCCGGCATCATCCACGAAGCGCCGCTTTTGGACACGCCCGTTGCCGATTTTGACCGGGTGATCGCGGTCAACCTGCGCGGCAGCTTTCTGGTGGGGCAGGCGGCGATCCGGCTGATGTCGGGCACCGCTCAGGCACCGGCGCGGGTCATCCTGATCGCCTCGGACATGGCCTACTACGGTCGCGAAACCTTCTCGCCCTATGTCGCGTCGAAACATGCCGTGCTGGGGCTGACACGGTCATGGGCCAAGGAATTCGCGCCGCGCATCCTGATCAATGCGCTGTGCCCCGGCCCGATTGACACCGAGATGCTGGGGGCCGCCAACATGAGCCCTGAGTGGCGCGCCAAAGAGCTGGCCATTCCACTGGCCCGCTTTGGCCAGCCCGAAGAGGTCGCCCGTTTGGCGCTGTTTCTGGGCGGCGACGGCGGCACCTACATCACCGGTCAGGGCCTGAGCATCAATGGCGGGAGCATCATGCCATGATCCGAAATCCAATCCCTTGGCCCAATGGCGCGCGCTGTGCGGCCTGCGTGACCTTCGACATGGACGCCGATAGTCTGATCCATATCGGCCACCCGACCGATGGCCATAGCCGAGTCGCCGCGATCTCGATGCTGCAATACGGGCCAAAGGTTGCCATTGCGCGCATTGTCGACAGCTACGCCGCCTTGGGCATCAAGCAGACGTTCTTCATTCCGGCCTGGTGCATCGAAACCTATCCCGAAGCGATTGAGACCATCCTGGCCGGCGGGCATGAGATCGCGCATCATGGGTTTTTGCACGAACACCCGCGCGAATTGACGGCGGAGCAAGAGGAATACTGGCTGGATCGCGGCATAGAGGTGATTGTCAAAGCCACCGGCCAACATCCGCGCGGCTGGCGGGCGCCGCTGTACAACTTTTCGCATCGCTCTGCCGATCTGCTGGCGGCGCGGGGGTTTGTCTATGACGCCTCGTTGATGGGCGATGACCAGCCGTATCTTCTGAACAGTGCCAAAGGGCGCTTGGTGGAATTGCCGTCGCATTGGGGCCTCGATGACTGGCCGCAATATGTGCAGTCGATGGATCTGGATTACATGATGCCGATCCGCGCGCCAGAGCAGGGACTGGCCCCCTTCGCGCAGGAATTTGAGGCCAGCTATGCCTACGGCGGGCTTTGGGTGCCGGTGGTGCATCCGTTTGCCACCGGGCGGCTCGCGCGCTGGCGTGTCTGGCACCAGTTTCTGGAAGGTCTGCGCAACCGAGGAGACGTGTGGTTCGCCCCTATGGAGGCTATTGCAGCCCATGTTCTGGACGTGGTCGCCAAGGGTCAATGGACGCCCCGGATTGATCAACTGCCCTACTACACCGCGCCGGTAAAGGTGCGCTGATCGCACCTGACGGATCGCAAAACGCGTGCAACGAACGGCTGACCGCGGGCTACGCGGCGAAAAGGGAGGGGATGGCTATGGAAGACACCGACAAGGCTTGGCAGGCCGAAATTGACCGCCGCGCCAGGATCTACGACGACATTGACGCGCGCAACGCGTGGGAGGGGCGGATGAGCGGGGCCAACTACCTTGGCTTGTTCGCGCTCAGCGTGGTGCTGGTGGTCGGCTTCTGGATGTGGGGGAACTGACATGGCGCATAATCAAACCGAATACACCGCCGCTGCCGAACGTGGCGATGCGCCGTTGCTGCCCTCGGAACGGCTTTGGGGGTTTTGGGAGTTTACTTATGCCAATTCGGCCCTCGCAATCGCCACATGGGCCTTTTTGATCGGCGGTGCCGTCGGTCTGTTTGTCGGCCCGAAAGAGGGCATCGCGGCCATTGTGATCGGCAACATCATTGGTGTGCTGTTCACTGCATTGGCCACCTGTAATGCGGCGGGAAAATACGGGGTCGAGCAGTTCGTGATGCTTCGTAGCCAGTTTGGCACCCAAGGCAGCCGTCTGGTCTACTTTCTTGCGGTGATCTTTCTGACAATGGGGTGGCTGGCGGTGCTGGCCATGATGTTCGGTCGCTCTATTGACGGCATCACCGCCATGGTCAGCGGCGGTGAGACCTCACCCACCGGGATCAAGATGATGATCGCCGCCGTAGGGGCGATTGCCGTGACGTGGTTCATCGTGGCCAAAGGCCCGACGTCGATCAAGGTTTTCAACATGATCGTCTCACCCGCCTTGGTGCTGCTGATGGGTGTGATGCTGTATCTGATCCTGCATGCGAACTCGTTTGCCGATCTGATGGCGCTGCCGGCGATCGACCCACCGTTTGAGGACAAACAACTGAACTTCATCATCGCGATTGAGGTCAACCTTGCGGCAGGCTTTTCGTGGTGGCCCTATATCGGCAACCTTGCCCGCTTGACCAAAAATGAGCGCACGGCCTTCTGGCCGAATATCATCGGCATCTTTGGGGCCGCGGCCCTGGGCGAAGTTGTGGGCTTGCTGGGGGCGGTTGCAATGGCCGACAGCGATCCGACAATCTGGATGACCACGGTGGGTGGGGTGACCGTGGGGGTGATCGCCTTGGCCTTTGTTGCCTTTGCCAACATCACCTCAATGGCGAACATCCTGTACACCTCGATTGTCGGTCTGCGTCAGGTCGGCACCGAAGGCATCCGCCGCATTCGGTGGGAACTGATCCTTGCGCTGTTCTGCGTGATCCCGGTGATCCTCGTGCTGTTCTTTCCGGGTATGTATGACGGGTTTTTCATCTTTCTGGTCTGGACCTCGGCGCTGAACTCAGCCTTGGCCGGGATCGGGATTGCCGACTATTTCTTTCTGCGCCGCCAAAAGCTGGATCTGCGCGCGCTGTATGGCCCGCAGGCTGGCTCGCCCTATACTTTCGTTGGCGGGTTCAATCCGATCGGGCTGTTTGCGCTACTGGTGGGCGTGGGGGTTTATGTGGGGGTCTTCAACCCGCAGACCCTTGCCAATGCGAGCCTGTTCAAATACCTGACCGCCTCAATCCCATCCTGTGCCGCAGCAGGGCTGGTGCACTATGTGCTGACCCGGTTGTTTGCGGCCGGCCGTGGCTGGGGCGCCTACCCCAGACGCTGACTTTGGGGGCAGGGGCCTGTGTGTCCCTGCCGACCCCTGTTCCCTGAAATTCGCATAATGGAGCGCGCCATGCAGGACGCCTTTGACTTCATCATCATCGGTGCAGGATCGGCCGGTTGCGTGCTGGCCAACCGGCTTAGCGAAGATCCAACCGTCTCGGTTCTGGTGCTGGAGTTCGGCGGTTCTGATCGCAGCATCTTTATCCAGATGCCCACAGCCCTTTCGATCCCGATGAATGGCACCAAATACAACTGGCGCTATGAGACCCTGCCAGAACCCGGACTGGACGGGCGCCGCGTGCACTGCCCGCGCGGTAAGGTGCTGGGCGGGTCGTCGTCTATCAACGGCTTGGTCTATATGCGCGGTCACCCGAGCGACTTTGACGAATGGCAATCGCTGGGCGCGCAGGGGTGGAGCTATGCCGATTGCCTGCCCTATTTCCAAAAAGCCGAAAGTTGGACCAAAGGCGGCGACAGTTATCGCGGCGGGCAAGGGCCTTTGGCGACCAACGCCGGAAACGAGATGAAGAATCCGCTTTACAGCGCCTTTGTCGAGGCCGGGCATGAGGCCGGTTATATCAAGACCGAAGACCCCAACGGCTATGTGCAAGAAGGCTTTGGCGCCATGCATATGACGGTGAAAGACGGCGTGCGCTGGTCCACCGCCAATGCCTATCTGCGCCCGGCACTGGATCGCCCGAACCTGAAGGTTGTGACCCATGCCATGACCCGCCGCATCTTGTTGCAAGACAAGCGCGCCATCGGCGTTGAATATGATTGGGACGGCAAGACCCATACCGCTTTGTGTCGGCGCGAGGTCGTGGTGTCAGCGGGGCCCATCGGGTCGCCGCATTTGCTGCAACGTTCCGGCATCGGTCCGGCCGAGGTATTGCGCGGGGCAGGGGTCGGGGTGCAGCACGATCTGCCCGGTGTGGGTGAGAACCTTCAAGACCATTCCGAGGTCTATATCCAATACGCCTGCAAGGAACCGATCACCCTGAACGGCAAGATGGGCCTTTGGGCCAAGTTCCTTATCGGGGCACAGTGGTTCTTTTTCAAAAAGGGGCTGGGGGTCAGCAATCATTTTGAATCCGGCGGCTTCATCCGCTCGGACAAGTCCCTGGCCTGGCCCGACATCCAGTTTCATTTTCTGCCCGCCGCCATGCGCTATGACGGCAAAAAGCCGCTCAAGGGGCACGGTTTCATGGTGTTGACGGGGCCGAACAAGCCCAAAAGCCGCGGCTTTGTGCGCCTGCGTTCCGCCGACCCGTCCGAGCACCCCGATATCTTGTTCAACTATCTGTCGCGGGAAGAAGACAAAGAAGGCTTTCGTCGCTGCCTGCGCCTGACCCGCGAAATCATCGCGCAGCCCGCGATGGACCGTTTCCGCGCCGAAGAAATCGCCCCCGGCAAGGATGTGCAGACCGACGCAGAGATTGACGCCTTTGTCCGCGAGACGATGGAAAGCACCTATCATCCCTGCGGCACCTGCCGGATGGGCGAAGATGAGATGGCGGTGGTGGACAGCCACTTGCGGGTGCGGGGCATTGAGGGGCTGCGGGTTGTTGACAGCTCCGTCTTTCCAACCGAACCCAATGCCAATCTGAACGCCCCCACCATCATGCTGGCCGAGCGCGCCGCCGACCTGCTGCGCGGCAAACAGCCCTTGCCCCCTTCCAACGCAGCGGTCGGCAGCGCGCCCGGGCTTGGCACAAGCCAGCGCAGCGGCACCCCAAAGCGCGCGGTTGCCCGCTAAGGACGCCTGAAGGGCGAAACGGCGCGGTGCCCCCCTTGCGGGCCTGCACGGGCGGTTGAACGCCGGTGCGGGTCCCGTATCGGCGAGGGTTGCGGGATAATCGCGGGGCAGGTCTTGACGCCGGGCTGATCACCAGAAAGAAACAAGGTCCCGACTTGGCCTGTCCCGGATGTTTGCTTCGGGGTCGCGAAAGCCGGCTTATGTCATTCTGCTGCTCTCCTGGAAGGAAAGTTCGATGAAGTTTCACTTCCCCATCGTCATCATCGACGAAGATTTTCGCTCTGAAAACTCGTCTGGCCTGGGCATCCGTGCGGTGGCGCAAGCCATTGAAAATGAAGGTTTTGAAGTGCTTGGGGTCACCAGTTATGGCGATCTTTCGCAATTCGCTCAGCAACAGTCGCGGGCCAGTGCCTTTATCTTGTCCATCGACGATGAAGAGTTCAGCCCCGGTCCGGATATTGACCCGGTCGTCACCAATCTGCGCAACTTTGTCCAAGAAGTGCGGCGCAAGAACGCCGATGTGCCGATCTATGTCTACGGCGAGACCAAAACCAGCCGCCACCTGCCCAACGACATCCTGCGCGAATTACACGGCTTTATCCACATGTTCGAGGATACGCCGGAATTTGTGGCCCGGCACATCATCCGCGAGGCCAAGCTTTATCTGGAAAGCATCCAGCCGCCGTTTTTCAAGGCGCTGCTCGACTATGCCGAAAACGGATCGTATTCGTGGCACTGCCCGGGGCATTCGGGGGGCGTGGCCTTTCTGAAAAGCCCGATCGGGCAGATGTACCATCAGTTCTACGGCGAAAACATGCTGCGCGCCGATGTCTGCAACTCGGTCGAAGAGCTTGGCCAGTTGCTGGACCACAACGGCGCGATTGGTGCCTCTGAACGCAACGCCGCGCGGATCTTCAACGCCGATCATTGCTTCTTTGTCACAAACGGCACTTCGACCTCCAACAAAATGGTCTGGCATCATACGGTTGCGCCGGGCGATGTGGTTGTGGTGGATCGCAATTGCCACAAGTCGATCCTGCATAGCATCATCATGACGGGGGCGATTCCGGTCTTCTTGCGGCCGACTCGCAACCATTTCGGCATCATCGGCCCGATTCCGCGCAGCGAGTTTGATATAGAGACGATCAAGGCCAAAATTCGCGCCAATCCGCTGCTTGCGGGTGTGGATGCCGATACCGTCCAGCCGCGGATCATGACCATCACGCAGTCGACCTACGACGGCGTTCTCTATAATACCGAGACCATCAAGGATCTGCTCGATGGCTATATCGAGAACTTCCATTTTGACGAGGCATGGTTGCCGCACGCCAGTTTTCACCCCTTTTACGGCAATTTCCACGCCATGGGGCGCAAGCGGGCGCGGCCGAAGAAATCCGTGACCTATGTGACCCAGTCCATCCACAAGTTGCTGGCGGGGATCAGTCAGGCCAGCCATGTGCTTGTGCAAGACAGTCAAGAAACCAAGCTGGATCGCCACCTCTTCAATGAGGCGTATCTGATGCACACCTCAACCAGCCCGCAATACAGTATCATCGCCAGTTGCGATGTCGCGGCCGCAATGATGGAGCCACCGGGCGGCACCGCATTGGTTGAGGAAAGCATCGCCGAGGCACTCGATTTCCGCCGTGCCATGCGCAAGGTGGACGAAGAGTTCGGCGACGGTGACTGGTGGTTCAAGGTCTGGGGGCCAGAGGTTCTGGGCGAGGAAGGGATCGGCAGCCCGGATGACTGGGTCTTGAAAAAGACCGATGCCGAAGGGGTGCAGCCGTCGGATGGCGAAGAATCCTGGCATGATTTTGGCGATATGGCCCCGGGTTTCAACATGCTTGACCCGATCAAGGCGACGATCATCACGCCGGGCCTGAACCTTGATGGCAGGTTTGAGGCCACGGGGATTCCCGCCTCCATCGTCACGAAATATCTGGCAGAGCACGGCGTTGTCGTAGAAAAAACAGGGCTTTACAGCTTCTTTGTCATGTTCACCATCGGCATCACCAAAGGCCGCTGGAACACGCTTTTGACCGCGCTGCAGCAGTTCAAGGATGATTACGCCAAGAACCAGCCGATGTGGCGCGCGATGCCCGATTTCTGCTCAAAGCAGGCGCGGTATGAACAGATGGGCCTTCAGGACCTGTGCCAGCATGTGCACACGCTTTACGCCAAGTATGACGTGGCGATCCTGTCGACGGATATGTACCTCAGCGACCTGACCCCGGCGATGAAGCCGACCGATGCGTTCTCACACATCGCGCGCAGATCAACCCAGCGCGTGCCGATTGACGATCTGGAAGGCCGCATCACGACCAGTCTGGTCACCCCCTATCCGCCGGGCATCCCGCTGTTGATCCCGGGTGAGGTCTTTAACACCAAGATCGTCAAATATCTGAAGTTCAACCGCGAGTTTGCACGCGAATGCCCCGGCTTTGAAACCGATATCCACGGTCTGGTGCAAGAGGTTGGCCCCGACGGTTCGGTCCAGTATTTTGCCGATTGCGTGGCAGAGCAGGGCTAATAAAAACGGCGCCCGGGGAAACCCGGGCCCCGCAAAAACCTTGAAAGACCGGATCAGACGCCCAGACGGTCGCGCAGCGCGTAGTACCACGAGCCGACCATCGAGTAGGGCACGCGCAACAGGCGGCCCCCCGGGAACGGATACCACGGCACCTTGGCAAAGACATCAAACCGGGTTTTGTCACCGTTGATGGCCTGCGCAAGGATCTTGCCAAACGTATGCGATCCCGTAACGCCATGCCCGGAATAGCCGTGAGAAAAGTAAGTATTCGCCCCAAGACGCCCCAGTTGCGGCACACGGCTGAAGGACAGCGCAAAGTTGCCGCTCCACGCGAAGTCAACCTTCACGCCCTTCAGGCTTGGGTAGACCTTTTCCATCGCGGGGCGCAGCTTTGCTTCGACATCGGCGGGGTCCGTGCCACCGTAAACCGTGCCGCCGCCAAAGATCAGGCGCTTGTCGGCCGTCAGCCGGAAGTAGTCGAGGATATAGCGCACATCCTCAACACATTTGTCGGTCGGCAGCAGGGCGTGCGCGCGCTCTTCGCCCAAGGGGGCGGTCGCCATCATCTGGGTTGAAACAGGCATGACCCGGTCGGTCAGGGCGGGAACGACGTGGCCCAGATAGGCGTTGCCGCACAAGACCAGCGTCGAGCAGGTCATGGTGCCGCCCGCCGTTGTCACCACCGGTTTGGCCGCGTCGGTTTGGCACTGCAGGACCGGGGATTGCTCATAAATCACCCCGCCCAGTCTTTCAAAGGCCGCCGCCTCGCCCAGACACAGGTTAAGCGGGTGCATGTGTCCGCCCGTATGGTCAATCATCCCGCCTGCATAGAGGTCAGAGCCGACGTGGTCGCGCAACTGCGCCTTGTCCAGCATGTCTTGGTTGTTGATGCCATAGCTGGCCCAAAGCGCGCGGCGGGCCTCTAGTTCCTTCATGTGCGCGGCGGTCAGGCCTGTAAAGATGTTGCCCGGTTTCAGATCGCACTGAATGTCGTAGGTCTTGACCCGCTCGCGGATGATCTCTCCGCCTTCCTGCACCAGACCCGCGACAAAATTGGCGGTGTCCTGTCCGTAGCGCTTTTTGATTGTCTGCAGGCTGGCGTTCAACCCGTTGACGATCTGGCCACCGTTGCGCCCCGAGGCACCCCAACCCACACGCGCCCCTTCGATGATCGCAACCTTATAGCCCATCTCGGCCAGATGAAGCCCGGTGGACAGGCCGCTATAGCCCGCGCCCACAATGCACACATCAATCTGCTGATCACCCTTCAGCGGCGGGCGTTCTGGCGCGGGATTTGCGGTGGCGGCATAATAGCTGCCGGTGTGTCTGGTCTGGCCATCGCGTGCGAAGGTTTCAACGGCCATCACACCGATTCCAAATAGCTGTCATATTCAAAATCGGTCACATAGCGCGAGAACCGTTTGAGTTCTTGCATCTTGCATTCCACCAGCATGGTTTGCAGTCGTTTTGAGAACACGTTTTGCACGTTCTTGCCCCGGCGAAAGGCCTGAATGGCGGTCGCCCAGTCCAGCGGAAGGTGATCCAGCTTTTGGCTGTAGGCATCACCTTCAATCGGGGCGGCGGGTTCCATCTTGCCCTCGATGCCGACCAAAGCGCCCCCCAGAATGCTGCCGAGCACCAGATAGGGGTTGGCATCCGCACCCGCGACCCGATGTTCGATCCGGCGCGCCTTGTGGCTGCCACCCGGAATGCGGATTGCGGCGGTGCGGTTCTCATAGCCCCACGCGACACCTGTCGGCGCATGGGTGCCCGGGAGCATGCGGCGGTAAGAGTTTTGGTGCGGCGCAAAGGTCAGGGTGTTTTCCTGCATCGTCTCCAGCAAACCCGCCACGGCGTTGAGCATCAGCGGCGTGCCCTTTTCGCCGCCATTGTCGAAAAGGTTGACACCGTTCTCGTCGACGAGGCTGAAATGCACGTGGAACCCGCTGCCAGACCGATCGCCGTAAGGTTTGGCCATGAAGGTCGCGGCCATCCCATGTTTGCGCGCGATGCCGCGCACCAGCCGTTTGAACAGCACGGCATCATCGGCGGCCTGCAACGGGTCCGCGACGTGCACCATGTTGATCTCAAACTGACCCGCCCCGTTTTCCGAAATCGCGGCATCCGCCGGGATCCCCTGTTCATGGCAGGCGTCGTAGACATCGTTCAGGAAGGCATCGAAATGCTGCAATTCGTCCAGCGACAAGGCCCCGTCCGAATCCAGCCGCTTGCCGGTGACCGGAGAGCGGGGGGGCTGGGGCTGCGCCTCGGTGGGATCGCAAAGATAGAATTCCAGCTCGGTCGCCACCACAGGCGTCAATCCAAGCGCTTTGTAGCGATCGACAATGTTGGACAGCGCATAGCGTGGGTCCCCCGGAAACGGCACGCCGTCTTCGGTGCTCATCCAGAACATCACCAGCGCCGAGGGGCGGCTGGTCCAGTTGACCAAAACGATGGGGCGACCGGTATAGTCACAGATGCCGTCGGAATCGCCGGTTTCAAACACCAACTCGTTATTCTCGATGTCTTCGCCCCAGATATCGACGCTGAGCACGGATAGCGGCATCCGCAGCCCCCCATCCATGATCTCCTTGGCCTTCTCGATGGGAAGGCGTTTGCCCCGCATCGCGCCGTTCAGATCGCAGACGCAGGCAAAAACCGATTCGATCTCGGGACGGTCCTGAAGCCATTTTCTGATGTTATTCGCCGTCATGGGGTGAATACCTTTCCGCGCGCTCTTGCGCTGTTAATCCAGCACTGGGCGCACTTTGGCTCCGGCGGGACGGTCTTGTGTCAAAGTTAAGGTGCCGTGGTCCTAAAGGAAACAGATTTCAACAGGCGGCAAGACGATGGGAAACAGCCTTGGTTTGGATTGTCGGTTGCAAGAACGCCAGCAGGCCAAGGGCGATGCCTTGCGCCAAAGATACGGCCAAGCCGTGCGGCAGGCTCATACCCCGGTGACAGGCCCGCTGGGGGGTGCGAGCATGTCCTCCAACTGCTGGAAGGTTTCGCCGAACCCGCTTGTGCTGCCCGAGTTTACAGCATCATCAAGCGCCTCTTTCGAAGGATAAAGGTCGCGCAGCACAAGCAGAGTCTGGGCCCCGCGATCTTCAAACGACACTGTGGTCAGCGCACCCGCGTCGCCTGCCTCCTCGTTCGTCCAGACAAGGCGCTTGAGCGGCGTCACTTCAAGATAGCGGCCAAAAAACGCCATGGGCTGCTCTGAGGCGGGGTGGCCGAACTCAAACCGGTAGCGGCCGCCGACGCGCACATCGACCTCGCACCGGATAAACGAAATCCCGAACGATTTCGGCGCCCACCATCGTTGCAGCAGTTCGGGCTTGGTCCACGCTTCATAAACCAGTGCTGCGGGTGCGTTGAAGCTGCGCGTGACGATAAGTTCGCAGGCAGAGGCGCGTTCCACGCGGGTGCTGCCTTGCAAAGTGCCAAGATCATTCTTTGGGGCTTTGCCCATCCTCCAACTCCTTCTGTTTAAGGTCCTCAAGAACCGCACCCAGCGCGTCAAAGCGGGCCGCCCAAAGCTGGTGGTAGCGTGCAAGCCACGCCGCCTCTTCCTCCAGCCGCCCCGGGCCAAGCCCGCAGGTCCGCACGCGCCCGACTTTGCTGGTAAAGACAAGCCCCGCCCGCTCCAGCACGCTGACGTGCTTTTTCATGTTGGTCAGGGTCATCTGAAACTGCCCGGCAAGATCGGTGATCGACGCATCTGCCCGGCCCAAATGCTCCAGCACCCCGCGCCGGGTGGCGTCGGAGAGCGCTGAGAACGCGGCATCTAAGCGGGCTTTTGAATACTGATCCATTTGGTTCAGTATTGGGCGCGACTCCCCCCGATTGGCAAGCCAAATCTGCAGACCGGGAAATCGTCCACGCGCCAACAGATTGCCTGCGACGGTCCGGTTCGGCGCTTCGTGCTGACCGCAGTTTCTAACCGAGCCCGTGTGGCCCACCTGGAGGCAAAGCTGCAGGCGGTTTTGCCCCCGTGGCGGGCAATGTCGCGAAATCGGGCACGCTCCGATCCCGCAACAAGCACGAGGTTTCCCGGCTATTGCCCCGGCACGGCGAAATGGCCTGCCGGGCAGGCTGTGTCAGCTTAGCTTGATGCAAAAGTGCTTTCGCACGGGCTTCTCGATGGTCCAGGTGCCCTTGAAGCCCGGCTCGACGACAAACGCGTCGCCCGGCCGCAGCACGACAGAGTTGCCGCCGTCAGGCGTTATGGTGATTTGCCCTTCGATCAGGTGCACGAACTCATAAAACTTATAGCTCGCGTGCCACGTGCCAAGGGTCGCTTCCCACGTGCCGCTGATCACGCTGCCGTCGATCGAGGTGTGCTGGACCCATGTCTTCATGGTCGGGTTGCCTTCAATCTTGGTCCAACCCTCAAGATCGGTCAGCATCGGCTCGGGTCCGGTTGCGGGAAAGCGGAAAACCATATCGCTCATGTCAGTCCTTTCAGGAATTGCGCGGCTATGGGGTGGTCGTAAGATCTCACCTGCAGCCTGACAAGAGCCAACACAGCGGCCCTGCGTGCGGAAGGCTTGTTGATGGGTCGTGGTGCGAGGCCAAATCGGGGGGCGAAGCTGCTGCGCATCGTTGATGTCTGCCATTTGCACAGGCAGGATGCCGGCAAAAGGTAAGAGGGGGTGACCATGTTGATCCGTGAGGCCAGACCGTCAGACGCCGAGCATTTGGCGCGTTTCATAAATCTGGCGGCAGATGATCTGCCGCTGCACTTCTGGCAAAAGAGCGTGGGTGCGGCGGGCGATCCCTGGGCCTATGGCAAAGAGCGTGCGGCGCGCGACACGGGCAGCTTTTCCTATCGCAACGCGTGGCTGGCCGAGTCAGATGGGGCGGTCGCGGCCTGTCTTCTGGGGTATGCGGCCGAAGCGACGCCCGGTCCTATTGACCCTGACACGCCAGCGATCTTTGTCCCGCTGCTGGAGCTCGAAGCGCTGGCACCCGGATCGTGGTATCTGAACGTGCTGGCCAGCTATGCGCCATTTCGGGGCAGGGGGCTGGGCAGCGCGTTGTTGGCCCATGCCGAAAAGGTGGCGCAAAGCAACGGCCACGGCTCGGTCAGCCTGATTGCAGCAGACACGCATGTCGAGGCCCTACGCCTCTACCGGGCCAAGGGCTTTGGTGAGGTGGCCCGGCGTTCGGTGGTTAAAGAAGATTGGCGCGTCGATGCATCGGAATGGATCTTGTTTTCGAAACCGATCATCCCGACCGTGCCGGCAGTTTAATCGCGGGTCAAGCGCACCCCCCCTGTCTGCAAAACCCACCCGGCCCCAGAAAATTGCTAAGGATCACGCGGGAAAGGGGGTTGGTTTCACTGTCTTGTGCAGAACCAATCCCTCGGCTACCCTTTTGCAATAAAATTCAACTGCACAGGCTTGATGCGCTGAACTGGTTTGGATTGAAATTGATTAGACAGCTGCCACAAGGCCAAAAGACCCTGAAGGCGCAAAAACGGAAATGCGTCCGTTATATACTGGCGGCTGCGGCATTGCTGGCAATTGTCCTGTTGGTTTGCCGCTTGCTAATCCTTCGCCCCGACATCCACAGCCTGTCGCCGCTTGCTGCCATCGCGATGATTTTGCAGGCCTCAACAGCGGATTGGGTGGTGACGTGGGGGCTTGCCATCGTTTTCGCCCTGATTGCGCAACGCAGCAGGTGGCATCTTGCGGCGTGCCGAACCTATTCCATTTTGACTCTGCTTCTCGCCGCATTGGGCATTGCGAATATTACCGCAGTTCAAATGCTGGGTGGTCCGGTCACGGTGCAATGGCTTGCGTTTTCTGACATTGCAAACAGTTCCTACATGATCTCCACGCTGCTTTCGGCCTTGAAACTAAGCTGGATTTTAGGGGGCCTTCTGGTCATCGGCCTTTATCTGGGGCTGATCTGGGTGATTGCGCATCTTATGGGCGGCCGCGATGTTAAAATATCGGCGCTCTTTCTGATCCCAATTCTGCTGGGGGCCCTGTCGTCAGGCGACACCACCCCTGTTGGCAAGACACGCAATCCTGTTTTGGCGATGATGACTTCGGTGTTTGAACCGGAAATGCGGCTGCCCGAACTTCTGGATGCAAATGGCGATCCAACGACATTGCGATCCGCAGTCAGCTTCACCGAAACGCTTCCGCCCGTGCCCCGGCCCGACACTTCGGACGGCACGGTGCGCAATGTGATTATCTATGTCATGGAGTCGACCGGGGCCAAGTATATCTCTGGATATGCGCCTGAACATGAGGTGACGCCGCAAATCGCTGCATTGGCGGACGCCAGCCTGCACGTGACAGATGCCTATGCCCATGTGCCGACATCAAGCTATTCTCTGGTGTCCATTTTGGCGGCGATTGTTCCCGAACTGTCACCAGATAGCATGACCTACCATCGCCCCGACCTGAGTTTTGTGGGGCTTCCGAAAGTGCTTGCCGAACGGGGATACAAGACAGGTTTTTTCAGTTCGCCCGACAATCGCTTTCAGAATAATGCCGGTTTTGCGGAGCGGGCGGGTTTTCAAACCATCCAGGACAGCCGGGATTTCGACTGTGTGCAGGGTGCGGAGGATGACAAGGGTTCCACGCAGAAATATCTGGACACGGGCAATGACCACTGCCTGATACCGGCTGTATTCGACTTTGTTGACCAAGACCCCAATAAACCGTTCGCCGCATTGCTTTGGACGGGAATGACGCATTATCCTTACTATCCCGGCGAAGATCCGAAGCAATATGTCGAGGAGCCCGGCCAAAACAAGTATATTAACGCCGTTGAAGAGGACGATGCCGTATTTGGTGAGTTGGTCCAAGGATTGCGTGACCGTGGATTGTTCGATTCAACTTTGATCGTTGTGGTCGGTGATCATGGCGAGGCTTTCGGTGAGCATCAGTTGTTTGGGCATATAACGGAGGTGTTCGAAGAATATCTGCGCATCCCGATGATCTTTATCAATCCGACGCTTTTTAACGGCGAGACGGCCCAACGGATCGTAGGCCTATCGGCCGTAGCGCCGACCATTGTTGATCTGCTCGACATACCCGCGCCGGCAGGTTGGCAGGGGCAAAGCCTGTTTGCCACCAATCGCGCGAATGGGTTGATGTTCTTTACCGCTTGGAACGGGCTGCAGATCGGCTATCGGGAGGGGGCGACCAAGCTTGTTCTGAACACCAATACGGACGCAACGCGCCTGACCGACCTCGCGGCAGACCCGCAGGAGCAAACCGATCTTTCCAGCACAAACCCGGACCTTTTGGCCAAAGCCAGTGCCAAATTGGCCTATTGGGTTCGGTTGCATGATGCCCAAACGCAGGCATTGCTGGGCAATGCCCCGACGCAGCCGCTGGACGAGGCCCCCCCCCGGATCACCATCAACGCCAGCGGCACGAAATTCTTGGGCGCGCCCATGGTTGTGGTGCGCCTTGACGGTGTCGACCTTGGCACAGTGTCTGTCGATGGAGCACTGCCCAACGCCGACGGGGCCGTTGAATGGGCAGATGCGATTGCGCAGGCAAAGGATTACGTTCTGCCCGCCGAAATCAGCGCCTGCCCTAAAATGCTTGAACTGATTTTTCCCAATGACGATTGGGCGGGTGAGGGACTGACGGGCGATACAAATCTGTTTTTAGGGCCGGTAACCGTTGGAACGAACGTCTATTACCCGTGGCAATATAGATTGCTGAACGAGGATGTTGGGAACGTCGCTGACAATATCTATTACATTTGGCGGGCCGGGACGATCCAAGTGGATCTCGAACTGTCGCCGGATTGTATCGTGGGCAATTTGACCAGCGTGAAAAATGATCCGTGAGGGTTACGCGGTAGCCTTCGCTTCGGGCACCACGGACTATCGCAGGGCTTTGTGACCGTCCAAAGCGCGCAAGGCCTGCGCGTGACCGAAAACACGGCCCGCTGGGGGGCAATTCTGCCCCGCAGCCCAAATCTCACCGCTTATGCAGCAGGCTTAGTTGCCAAGAACCATGCGGCACAAAAGCGTGTTGTCTTGCACCAGATCGTCGCTCCAGATCAGCTTGGCGTCCCAATCCCAGTCGATGGTGTCGTAGCCGTCTTTTGGGCCGACCTCCCATGAAGAGTGGACCGTGGCGGCGGGCCAAAGGCTGTCGTCAAAATCGGCGGCGGTCCAGTTGTCGGGTATGGCGGTTTCCACAAAACCGCAGGCACCTTCGCCCGCCACGGGATTGCTTTGCTCGGCGCAACTGCGATCAACGGGTGCGCGCTGCACCACCAGACAACGCATGCGCGCATCCGTCACCGCAACGGTCTTGCCCGTTGTTGCTTCCAGAAACTGTGCGATCATGCCGCCGTCGCCCATCTGCTGGCGGTCGGTGCCGATATATTCCAGCCCGGTGTCATTCTCTTTGAAGTCCTTGACCTCAAAAGCAATCGTCATCGGCAGGTTGGCGGTAAAGGTGACCGTTTCGGCGTTGAATGACCGCTCGGTTGTGATCGGCACGGAATCCTCAATCACAAGTCGGCCGTTGGCATACATGGCAAACCAGTTGTCTGCCCAGATATCCGCCCGCAGGGTTTGCGGCTCTGCCGTGGCCACGCCCGCAGTCAAAATCAGTGCGGCAGTCAGAAGATAGCGCATGTTAAGGTCTTTCTGGCCAAGGTTGGCCTGTCGCTAATTGGTAAATGTCAGTGCAGAGGATGCCAGGACCGATCCGTCCATCGCCGCAACCATCTGCGCCCAATCGACATCGCCATCATCCTGTGCGGGCAGCTCGGTAAGCGGCGCGCTCAACGCATAGACAGTGATCGTATAGCGATGTGCGGGCCCATCCGCGCGCCCCGGCGGCGCACAAGGCGGGGTGTAACCGGTTGCCCGCATGTCTTTATCCGCGCCTTCGTCACCAATTGAGGTGGGATTGCCGCGCGCAATGCCCTTGGTGTCAGCTGGAATGTTCCACAACAGCCAATACTGGCTCGGGGCATCCACGCCTTCAACATGGCCACGGGGATAGTGATGCATGATGATCGCAAAGCCGTTGGTGCCCGCGGGCGGGGTTGTCCAGTTGACGGGCGGCGACAGCCCATCGCCACCATCGCGCGTACACCGCAGATCCGGGGGCAAAGCCCCGCCGTCGACCAGTGCCGGACTGGTCAGGGTGAAGCGCTCTTGCGCAATCGCCGGTGCGCCCAAGCCTGCGGTCAGTAAGACGGCGCCTGCCATCCGCAGGATCGAAAAACCGGTCACCGGCACAACTCCCCCGTAAACACCGCGCCGCCATCCGTCACCCTGCGGGTTTCAAAATCATAGCAATTGGCGGTCTTTGAGGGGACGTAATTGATATAGTAATCCGCTCCTTCATAGCTGTAGGTCATGCTGCGCAAGCCGGTTGCATCCTGAGTGAAGACAAGGTTTTGAACCCCTCCCTGTGGTGGCTTGCCGGGCGACATCCCGCCCCACAAGCCCCAACCCGCTGGTTCAAGCGGTGGCACCCGCGGCAGATCCTTCATCTCGGCGGTCTGTCCCCGCAAGCATTGGATGATATAGGGGACGCCCTTGGACGTGTGATAGCGGTAGCCGTAAACTGGGTCGGGCTGGCCGTTGCAAACATCCAGATCGCCGGGCTTGATGTCGGTGCCGTCTGGATTTTTGTCGCCGTAGATCGGATAGCCATCAAAGGCCCAACCGATGATCGCATCGGGCCCCGCATTGGGCATCTGCGCGATCATGCAGGTGGGTGTCGCGTGGTAATGGTAGTCGTCGCCCCGCCCCGCATGGCCGCCGCACATATCAAGCTGCTGGGTCAGAACGGTGTCCTGCGCGGCTTGATGGGTGGACAGGTCTGCCACGCTCATCTCACCGCCGCCGGTATAGTCATAGATCGGCACGCCATTCACCGCCACGCCAAGGGCCGCATCGCGGGTATGGGGCTCAGAGCCCAGAACCGGATGCAAGGGGATGGGCGAGACATAGTCTTTCGCCGGAACCGGCACCTGTTCATTGCTGCCGACAATCCCTGTCATCAAGGGATGGTCGGGATAGGTATCCGACGCGATCAGCGCCTGCCCGTCGGTGCAGGTGACAGAAACTTTGTCGCCAAATCCGGCCTCCGCAATCGACTTGGCGACCGCGGCGCAATGGGTTTCCTCTTCATGGGCCAGCGCCATCGCAGGCACAAATCCAATCGCCGCCGCGCAAAAGAAGGCGTGCGTCACCCCGCGCCTCACCCAATCCGTTTTCGCCAAAGTCATTCAGGGCCCCAGTTTTGTTATTACCTCGTCGTAGGTGCAACGCCGCGCGGTCATTTTTCCGTCGAACTTATTTTCCACGGCGCGGTGCGATCCGTACGGCCACACAGGTAAGACTGGGGATGCCCTGACCCTCCGCTTACTGACGGGTATGCGAGCGAGCCTGCGGGGTAATCTGGTCTGGAAGGGCAATCCGGGCGGGTCCGTCTGGGTGCGGCCAAACGAGGTGCCGAGGTTGAAGACCGACGCGGCGGAGCGGTTGATGCCGCGGCACCCGGCCCTGACGCCGTTGCTGGCTCGCGTGCCGGAGGGGGGGCGGCTGTTCCCCGGGCTGACCGCCCATCGTGTCACCAAACGCATTGCCGTGCTGCGGTCACAGTTGGTCCTGACGCGGTCGGGTCTGGTGATCCACGCATCGCGCAAGTGGTTCCTAACCCAGTCTGAGCGGGCAGGGGTGCCAGAGCACCGGACCGCGTCCATCCCGGCCACCAGTCCGCCCGGCCAGAGAACCGGATGACCTGCGGCGTCGCATCTGCCTCAGGACGGGCCGAACCCTTAGAACTGATAGCCGAAGCCTACGCTTATATCCTCCGTGATCGCGTGGCTGCGCACATCGACCACGTTCGAGTTCAGCGACACCGAAGACCCGATTTGAGCCAAACCGTAATCTACCCGCGTGTAATCCATCGTCCAGAACATGTGGTCGTTCAGCATCCTTTTCAGGCCGATCCCCAGCATCGGTCCTGAAATCTGCTGGCTCAACGCGACCGCGTAAGTGGCGCGGTCATAGTGGTGGGTGGCCTGCGATACCCCGATTTTGGCATAAATCAACGTCTGAGGATCCACGTAAACCCCGGGCGCGAGATATAAGCCAACCCGATTGGTTATTGCCTGCTCGACCGGGTCGCGAAAGAATGTCGCCTGCGACACGTCCAATTCAGCCCCGCCAAACTCGGCAAAGCCGCCGACCGACAGGTTGAAGGCCCGCCCGAGATCACGGCCATAGCCGGCCTGAAACTGAAAAACCCCGCCTTTGCCCCGTGCATCTGGCTGGTCGAAGGACGGGCCGGGTTGCGCAGAGGTCTGCACATTCGCCTCCACCGCCGCCCCGGATTGGGCGCCGAATTGCGCGCTGAAAAAGGCGCCATCAAAGGCCCCGCTGCGCTCAGAAGCCGGCTCGGCATGTGCCGCTGCTGACGTCACAAAGGCCAGCATCGTCAAAACAGTGGTTTTCATGGCGGTTCGGCCCTTTCCAGATTTGATCCGTGGCGACCGGCAGATGCCTGCGCCCCGATCACCTTACGGTTGAATCCCTCTTTAATTCGTATAACCAAGGACCTGCCACAGAAAACTGTATTTATTCCTAATGGCTTGCATATTGACCACACGACCGCGCGAGTTTGTGATTTGCCAAAGCACTGTTCCCCTCTGCCTTGCTGAAGACGCTGTCGGGGAACTGGGTTAGGACAAAGCCCGACGGTCAGGCCGCTTTCGCATGTCATAGCCAGAACATGACGGGCGAACGAGATCGACAATAGATTGGACCCTTTGTGTGCCCACGCCACCCCCGAATGCAGCCACCCGATCCACCCACGTGGGGCGGTTTGGCGCTTGCGGCGGTGGGTAAGTGTTTGGAAAATATTACTCGCGATTTCTGCGAGAAGTTGGCGGGGGCGCTAGGATTTCGGGTTGGCCGTTGGACTGGTACCAAAACGATGCCGAGCCTTGCGGGGTGGGGCAGCGGCTGGGGCGGTTAGGGGGGAGTGCTGGTTTGGGCGGAAAGCGGGCTTGCGGCGGCGCGGCAACTTCTCGCGGTATGCAGATCAAGCGGTCCTTCTTTCGCAGCGCCAGAGGAGGTGATCAAGCCTGTCCGCCCACGATGAACGGCGGCGTATGCGGTCGGAAACATCCGGGAGCTGTCAGCATCCCAGGTATTTAAACCGCAGATAGTTGCGCCAAGGATGACCGACCGGGGAAGTTGCACTGTGGACTCGATAAGTGGCCCATGACCTTTATGGGCCTGGAACGTTAATGCAACTGCGCACAAACCCACCGGTTGCACAGGTGCGTCAGATCCGAGAACTGATCAACCCGCGCGCTGAATTGGAGACCTGAACGACAGCGCCAAGCACTTGACGGTGAGGCGATATCAGACGAGCGTTCTACAATCGCGATCTCGTGCGAAAAGGGCGATTGCTTGCGCAATGCAAGAAAATGGATGTGCCATGAAGATCATTGACTGCCTTATTTCCGCTTTCTCGCATTTGCACAATCCAAGACCTGTCGCGGCAGTGGCGGTTGTGGCCCTTTTTGCTTCTGCAAGTCTGGGTCACGCAGAGAATGCGTCCCCGCTCGTGTTGCCAGTGATCAAACAGGAGTATCCTGGTAAGCCGAAAAACATCCGCTTGATTTATCTTAATCTGGCCAAGGTGGGGAGGCGAACAGTAGACCAACCCCTTTTACTGGACACTGGGTCCGCTGGGATGACGGTGGATTGTGCGGTGGTGCTACCTGCGGAGATGTGCTCATCCGACGGGATAAAGATCGACAAAGTGACCCAGATCGACGGCATCACGGTGACGACCCAAGAATTGGTGGCGCATTACGGAACCTATGATGAATACGGAAACCTTGCATATGCTGTTGTGCAGGTTGGGTCTTCTGACGATGTGGCGGTAACGCAGAAACCGATTGCATTCCTGATCCGCACCAAGAAAGTCAGGCGGTCGGATGGAGAGATTGTGGGTGGCCGACTGTGGCCCAAGGGAATTATCGGCATTTCCCCCATCGGTGCCATCGACGATGCGGGCAGTATCCGGTCGCCACTTGCCGAGGTTGACGCTCCGGCGGGGTTGAACCGCGGCTATACGATCGGCGGGTTGGGGGGCACGTGGGACACCTGCACCATCGAGGATCGGAACTGCCCGGAGGTGCCCGCACTTTCCATTGGGCTAGCGCCAGACATGGGCGATGACTGGAAATTCGCGGCGACCGCGCGCGCCGACAACCGTTTCAATTTTCCGACACTGACAGCTTGCCTGTCTTTCGGAGAGACAACGATTTGCAAACCCACTTTGTTTGATACCGGAAACTCGACGATCGTCGTTGCCGGGGCCGGCGGCAAGCCGCTGAAAAAGGGAGTTCCCGTCAAGGTCAACTCATTGAAGAAATGGGAGTTCGAGACCCGCTACAGCCCTGAAGTGGAGTTTGCCGAGGGATTGGATCATCACATCGTAGGCATCCGGTTTTTTGAGGAAAACCGACTTGCCGTGGATCTTGATCGAGAGCGCATTGGACTTGCCCTTGGGGCGGAATAGCAGGGTTTGCCCAATCGACCTTGATCTTACGCCTGCCAACGCTGCATCTGAATTCCCTGCGCATTTATTGTCCAGACAAGAAGGTGGCCGTTGGGCTGATCCCAGATCTCTCGCACTGCCGCCGTTCACCTTTCGAAAGTGCTGCAGACTGCACGACCGTCCGTTCTGGTGCAGCGTCGGGGACGGCAAGGGAGGGCTGCAACGGGCCGTTTGTGACCTCCCAGCGCTCTTCCCCTTCCTCCCCACCCCCAAAAAGTGAGGCACCCCCTGTATCTATAATAGGAAGTAGAAACAGGAGCTCGACCATGAAGACGTTTGCAGCCCTCGGTTCGTCCGGGGGTTTCTTTTTGTCGTGCGGGGCTGGATCGGCCTTGCGGTGGTTCTCTGGGTGGCAGCACGGGTCAGTCATGGCCTGGCACTGGCGCTGTTCAAGGAGGTCATGAAGGCGGGGTGGTACGATGAAGCCCGGTGATGTGGTGGTGATCGCAGCCTTTGACGAGGTGCCTGAGCACTGGTTTAAGATCGACGAGGTCTTGGGCGATTGCGTAACAGGGGTGGCAATAACAGGGCCGCTGGCGGGTGAGTATGGGGAACCCGAAGTCTCCATGATCCTAAGGGTTTTGACCCCAGACGAGGTTGAGCAGGGAACTTAACTATCCCTCTAAGCCGATCAAACTAATCTAAAAATCAGCAAACCAATGAACCTTGGGGCAACCGCCCCAAAAGGAGGACGCATGTCTGTGACTATTCAGTATGCCTACCTGAAGCAGCAGTGCTGGCTGTATCGCAGGAACTACCCCAAGGAACTGCAAGCGGTGCTTGGGTCTGCGTTCAACCCAAGCGCAGTTTTAAGCACCAGTTGCGGGTGTTGATCCTGGACTTGTACGTGGCTTGGCTGGAAGACCCAGAGTTGAGCATCGGGGTGTCCATGTCACAAAACGACTGGCACTCGTGGTCGCGCTATAACGCCCTGAACATATCAAAGAAGATCCTTCCGCTGATCCTGACGCTGGCGGAGGTGGGGCTGATTGACCTTGCCAAGGGCAGCTATGGAGGGTCCAAGTCTCTGGGCAACAGAACAACTAGGATCAGGGCGGCAGAACCGCTACGGGCGATGTTTAGACGCCTCCACGTCACCCGTGACGATATCCACCAAGCCGAGAACCAAGAATGTATTGTTCTTAGGGCAGGCGATGGGGACGGGGCCAAGCTGGTTGACTACGAGGATACCGAGCAAACGCTTGCGATGCGGCGTGAACTGGTGGCCTATAATACCATGCTGGCCAGCAGTTACATCGACATACCGGGCCTAGAGGACTCTTGGGTGACCAGACGGGACGAACGAGGGCGAGAAGTCAGGGTTCACATTGACCACCACCATCAGTTCGTCAGACGTATCTTCAGTCGTGGTGACTGGGGCTGCAATGGCCGGTTCTATGGGCCTTGGTGGCAGCAGATAGATAAGACGCTCAGAGGGCAGATCTTCATCAACGACACCCCAACGGTAGAGGTGGACTTTAAGGGACTGCATGTAGCGATACTGTCTGCTCAACGAGGGGTGGCTATTGAGGGCGACCCCTATGAGTTGCCAGCAGGACAGGTGCCCGGTGCTCCTCCTGAGTTGCAGAGGGCCATAATCAAGAAGCTAGTGCTGACGGCTCTGAATGCGGGCAGTGAGCGTGCTGCGTTTGCAAGCTTCCGAGAGGGATTTCCAACGGGTCATGTGGCCAAAGGACTGACCAACACAGAGTTGGGGGTCTTGCTTGTCGCCTTTACCACCCGCCACCCGCACCTGACCGACTGTCTCTGCGCTGACCAAGGCATCCGCTTGATGAACCTAGACGGTCAAATCGCTGCTCTGGTCCAGCGCTTCTTTACCCGCAGAGATATCCCGGTCTTGTCGGTGCATGATAGCTTCATCATCGACTATACCCACGTCGGGGACTTGAAGGCGGCAATGGGGCTGGCAGCGCGACTAGTCGTGGGCAAAGCTCTGGCCATCGACGCTAACGGGTTCGGCTTGGATGAGATGACGGGTGAACGTGTTGTTGTTCTTGACTACCAGTCGTGGCGCGAGACCCCAAGAGGCAAAGGTTATCTTGACCGGATAAGTGGGTGGGAGAAGAGGAAGGGTAGGGAAGTGGTTCATTATGGGGCGGGGGAACTAGTAGCTCCTAGCACTGTCTAACCCCTTCATCTTCCATTACTTATACCTATTCCTGCTCGCTGCCTTTAGCCGTGCATCGTAACGACGCCCCTCGCTTCCATGTCGTCTAGTAGTGCCCATACTCCACCTGGCCAGACCGCACCCATATCTGCGAGTTTCTGAGATTGCTCACGGACTCTGCGGACGCTAAGCGGTCCTTCGCAGTGGAGTTCACCGTAAAAGGCGACCATTGCTTGTGGTAGGTGGACTAGCTTTGGTTGCAAGGATTTCCATCGCTGCCTGAACGACAGGTAGCCCATGAACGATACGACAGTGCCAAGGGCCCACAGCCCTACAAATCCAAGAAATAGCCAAAACGCATTAACTTCGCTTAGCCAATCCATGCGGGTCATGCCAATCAAAGCGACGGTGACGACTGCCAGACGAAGTACGGACCAGCCCCTTCCTATCAACCAAGTTGCGATAGGTGCACGATCCATGACAGATGCGACGCTCTTCCGGGTTAAGATGTTCTTTTCATAAATTTCAGCTAGATAAGCGACCGTCTCGATATCAACCGAAGCTGTCAGGAGAATTCGGTCTGCAAATGGGAAGCGGAATTCGCTCTTCAAATACCGACTTACCGCGTCGTGGAACCCGTCCTTGTCAATCACCCCCTGCTTTCCCCGTCCTGCTTCATAGACCAAATCGCGGGCTGGAGTAGGGTGGGTAATACGAAGTGTGCGATTGATCTTCTCTGGCGACAGCTTGGCCCGCTCGTCACCATCGAATGGTAGTTCAAACATTGACAGCGAGAGTATGACGTCTTTGGCGATATCGCTGATAGCTTCAATTGTGCGCCAAGCACCCGGGGTCATTGGTTCCAAACTACGTTCCTTGGCTACACGTATGCCTTCGTCAACGAACGCGCGAAGTAGATGCATAGACTGGGATCGCATTTCGGCACGCTTAGCTTCTGCGGACGCATGGTGGGGAAGTTGGATTGAATTCTCAATCACAAGCGAACGCATTTCTTCCCAAGTATTAGGCTCGGTATGGTCGGCAGGATCTGAGTCAGGTTTGTCCATGCACGCCCACCCCTTACCTAGTCCGGCTATTCAATCATGCGGTAGAGGATTTAGTCAAATATTGTGCACGTTTGGCAAATAGATCAACTGCGCAAAGAACTTCTTCGCACAATGAGTCGTCTACCAGATGACAATGCTCGGAGTAGGATTTGATCTGCTCCAACCCCGTGCCACTGACCCGCGGCGATTGTAAACCCCGTCACCCGCCGACCCGCATTTGGGCAGCCCTTGGGGCGGTTTAGTGCTTGCGGCGGTGCGTAAGTGTTTGGAAAATAATACTCGCGATCTCTGCGAGAAGTTGGCTGGGGCGCTAGGATTCGAACCTAGGTATGTCGGTACCAAAAACCGATGCCTTACCACTTGGCGACGCCCCAACTTGCGGCGGTATTTAGCGAAGCGGTCGGGGGGGTGCAAGGGGGGAACTTGCCGAATTCCGGAAAATATTCCGGCGGTTGTCAGCAAAGCCGTGTCACGCTAGGCAAGGCCATGGACAAGGTGGATGTGGTCATACTGGGTGCGGGAGCTGCGGGGCTTTTCGCCGGGATCGAAGCGGCGCGGCGCGGGCGGCGGGTTGTGGTCATAGATCACGCCAAGGCGGCGGGCGAAAAGATTCGCATCTCGGGCGGGGGGCGGTGCAACTTTACCAACCTTGGCATCTTGCCGGACCGGTTTTTGTCGCAGAACCCGCGCTTTGCGCTGTCGGCTCTTAAGCGCTACACGCAATGGGATTTCATCGCGCGGATGGATGCAGCGGGTATTGCGTGGCATGAAAAGACCCTGGGGCAGTTATTTTGTGACGGCTCGGCCCGGCAGGTTGTGGAGATGCTGCTGCGCGATCTGGCCTCGGCGGGGGGGGCCCTGTGGCTGGGCTGCACGGTAGAGGCGGTTCGGCAGGTGCGGGGTGGGTTTGAGGTGGAGACGGGTCGTGGCCCCCTGCGGGCGGCCGCTGTGGTGGTGGCGACAGGCGGCAAGTCCATTCCCAAGATGGGTGCTACGGGCTTTGGCTATCGTCTTGCCGAAACGTTTGGCTTGCCGCTGGTGGAAACCCGCCCCGGCTTGGTGCCGCTGACCTTTGCCGAGCAGGAATTGGCGTGGATGGTGCCGCTGGCGGGCGTGGCGGTGGAGGCGCGGGTCGGTTGTGGGCGCACGGGCTTTGAAGAGGCGGTGCTGTTCACGCATCGCGGCTTGTCCGGCCCGGCGATCTTGCAGATCTCCAGCTATTGGCGCGAGGGCCTTGGCATCCGGCTGAACCTTGCGCCGCAAACGGATGTGGCGGCGGCCCTACGTAGTGCCAAGCGCGATACGGGGCGGGTGGCGCTGCGTACCGCCCTTGCCCGGATCGTGCCGGAAAAGCTGGCGCGGCATATAGAGAGTGCCTCTGGCCTGACAGCGCCACTGGCGGAGCTGTCGGGGGCCGATCTGGACCGGGTGGCGGGGATGGTCACCGATTGGGATCTGGTTCCGGTGGGCTCTGAAGGCTACCGGACCGCCGAGGTCACGCTGGGCGGGGTGGACACCAACGCGCTGGACGGGCGCACGATGGAGGCAAAGGCCGTGCCGGGGCTCTATTTTGTGGGTGAGGTTGTTGACGTAACCGGTTGGCTAGGCGGCTATAATTTCCAATGGGCCTGGTCATCGGGCTGGGCTGCGGGGCAGGTCGCCTGACACGCGGTTGTCAGACCCGCAAAGGGTCAGATTTCGCCAGCCGGTCGAAGGCCATCAGGCTGCCAATCAGCCCGCGCATCTGGGACAGCGGAATCATGTTCGGCCCATCGGAGGGGGCGCTGTCGGGGTCTTCATGTGTTTCGATGAAGACGCCGGCGATGCCCAAGGCCACCGCGCAGCGCGCCATGACCGGCGCAAACTCACGTTGCCCGCCCGAAGAGGTGCCATTGCCGCCGGGTTGTTGCACGGAATGGGTCGCATCCATGATCACCGGATAGCCCGTGCGCGCCAGAATGGGCAGGGCGCGCATATCGGCCACCAAGGTGTTGTAGCCGAAACTTGATCCGCGTTCGGTCAGCAAAATTTGCTGGTTGCCGGTGGAGGCCACCTTTTGGGCAACATGCTCCATATCCCAAGGGGCCAGAAACTGACCCTTCTTGATGTTCACAACTGCCCCGGTCTGCCCTGCGGCCAGCAGTAAATCGGTCTGGCGGCACAAGAAGGCGGGGATCTGGATGACATCCACCACCGTTGCGGCCTCTCGCGCCTGCGCCGCGTCATGGACATCGGTCAGGACGGGAATGCCGGTTGCCCGAACCGCCGCCAGCGCGGTCAGCCCCGCCTCCAGCCCCAGGCCGCGCTTGCCGGACAAGGCACTTCGGTTGGCTTTGTCATAGCTGGCCTTGAAGATGAACTGCGCCCCGGCGGCCTTGCACGCCTCGGCCATCACCCCGGCGATCATCTGGGCATGGTCAAGGCTTTCCAACTGGCAGGGGCCAGCAATCACCACCAACGGGCAATCGTTCCCCACAGACAGTTGTCCGACCTTGACCACCTTCATGGCTTAGGAACTGATCTGTTCGCGCAAGATCGCGACCGTCATCGAAATCATCAGATAGATCCCCGCGAAAATCAGCATGACCACCAAGGTGTTTTCAAACGCTCGCGGATAGCTTGCCTCATCCGGCTGCACCGGGCTTACCGCGACCGAAAGATAGCGGGTCTGCCGGTTGGCCTCAATCCGGGCGGTTTCCATCGCCTGCATGGATTGCGACACCAGCAACTGGCGCGTCTGCGCGTCGGCCTGCGCGACCAGCAGCTCACTTTGCACTTCGGCCAGCGATTTGCCGTTGGTGCTGCGGTCCGTCAATTTGGAGCGCAACGCGGTGATCTGGTCCTGCAACGCGATGATCCGGCGCTTGAGCGGCTCCATCCGGGCGGCGTTCGGGCTGGCGTTCGACTGCATCTGGGTCAGCGAAAGCGTGTCTTGCGTCAACTGGCTTTCCAGCGCGCCGATTTGTGTGGTGATCAGGGCGGCCTCGGTTTCAGACGACAGGATTTTGAACTTCTCCTGTAAATCTACCAGCCTGCGCGTGGCTTCTTGCAGCTTGGCATCCGCATCCGCAAAGCTTTCGCGAGCGCCCTTCATCTGGTCTTCGCGCAAACGCTGGGTCATCTGATCGACCTGCTCTTCCGCATAGCCCAGCAGCGCCTTGGCAAAATCGACCGATTTGGCCGGATCTGCGGCGATCACCTCCAGCTTCACGATGCCTTCGGTGGGGTCGTAAGCGATCTTCACGTTCCGCTTGTAAAGCTTGTAGGCAGCAGCGTTGGAGGCATTCGGGTCAAGCCGCTGGATCGGGTCAATCGCCTCATCCGAGAAATGCGCGCGAAAACCCATGTCCTTGTCCAGCCGCGCCATCGCATCTTGCGATTGCAGATAAGCTTGGACGGCGATGCTGTCTTGTGACGTGGCAAATTGCGTGCCGCGCAGCAGACTTGACATGCCCGCCGCGGCGGCGGGTTCGGCCTGCTGGATCACAAAATCGGTCTTGGTTGCATAAAGTGGCGTAGCGATCGTGTAGTAATAAATCCCCGCCAGCAGCGTCGGCAGGAAAACAAACACAAACAACCGCGCCATAAGCAGCGCCGATTTGCGGCGACGGCGCCGGGCGATATCGCGCTGGATGCGGTGCAGGTCCGACAAATGGCTTTGCTCGGCGCGTGCCTCTGGCGAGGGAAGGGCGGCGGGGCTGCTGGTTTGCGGCAGCTGAATGCCTTGGCCACCCGGCGTCGTCGTCAGCGCCCGAGAGCCACCCGCCCCAAATTCCCCCTCGGCCTCGGCAGAGCTGACCAGCTCAAGAACCGAATTGGTGCGAAACGGGTCAATGCCCTGGGCGCGCAGCAAGCGCACGGCATCAAAATCAGACGTTGCCGGCAGGCCGTGCTTTTGGGCCAGACGTCGCGCCAGACGCAGTTGTCGGCCGGTCAGCCCTTCGCGGCGGATGCCGTCAATCTCCATCGGCGCGCCTTCCGGCGTGCCAGAGGGCATTTCAGAGGCGTTGGCGGGGCGCGTTCCGGGGCGGATGGCCCCGGTCAGCATCATCGCCTCTCCGCCCTGCGCTGTGGGATAGGGGCCGTCCCCGAAACCATCTTCGTTGGCACCCGGAAAGAAGGCCTGATCCCCGATCTTGGAACCGGACACACGCGGCGGGACCGGTGTCACAGAAACTGCGACCGGGTCCGGACGGCGGGTGCGGAACCGCTTAACTCTGAGCTTCATAGTCATAAAGCCGCTTCGCCTCTTCCAGAGTGTCAAACATATAGAGCTGCCCGTTGCGCAACACAGCCGCAGACCGGCAGAATTTTTCAAGCGTGGCGGCTTGGTGCGAAACCACCACCATCGTCGCGTTCTGCAATCGCTGGCGCAGCACAGAACCCGCCTTGCGATTGAATTCCGCATCGGTTGACGACGGCATGCCTTCGTCCACAGGTAGATATCGAATTCCAGCGCCAGCATCAGCGCAAAGGAAAACCGTGCCCGCATACCCGAAGAATAGGTGCCGACCGGCATGTCAAAATATTCGTCGATCCCGGCAAGCCAGCGACAAAAGCTTTCGACATAGTCCGGGTCCAGCCCATAGAGCCGCGCGATATAGCGGGCGTTTTCGGTGGCGGTGTGTTTGGTAATGATGCCGCCCATGAACCCCAGCGGAAAAGAGATCCGCGAGGTGCGCACGATCTTGCCCTCATCCGGTTTCTCTAACCCGGCCATCATGTTGATCAGCGTTGTCTTGCCGGTGCCGTTGCGGGCCAAAATGCCAAGCGAATTGCCGATTTCCACCCGAAAGCTTGCGCGATCAAGGATCACTTTGCGTTGTTTGCCGGTCCAGAAGGACTTGCTGACATTTTCAAACGCGATCATTCCCGCCTCTTTGTGCCGGGGAGTGCCCCAGCTTACCGGTCCATAGTTAACGCCCGGTTTGCGCCCCGCCGAACCTTTCGGCCTTTGTTGAGAACGGATCATCCGCTCTACCTAGAGGCGTATACGGGCTTTTGGGCAGCATTATGTCGGAGGTGCCGTTTCGATAACAATCACAAGGTTATCCTTTGACTGCGGAGGATGCAGCAACAAAACGCTCACTCCTTTGCGCCGTTCTGCGCAAGCCCGCGGGCCAAAAGCAGCGTCAGGGGGCCGATCAGCAAAGACAGGGCAAGCCCAAGCCGCGCGCCTTCGGTCATGCCCCCGCCGGGCAAGGCACTTTCCAGCGCAAGGACCGGCACGGTAAAGCCCATCCCGGTGATCATGGCCAGCAACAGCAGGCTGCGCAGACGGATGCCTTCCGGCAACGACACCCGGAACACCAGATGTCCCAACACCATGCCCGCCAATAATCCCAAGGGCTTGCCGATCCACAGTGCGGCCAGCACGGTCAGCGTCGTCGGGCCAAACGCCGCAAAGTCGATGCCGCCGCGCGTCAGCCCGAACAGGAACAGCACAACAGCCACCGGTTTGACCAAAAGATGGGCCAACCGGTTCAGCGGATCGTGCAAATACGCCTCCGCCTCGGCAAAAACCCCAAAGGACCGATCGGCATGGGGGATCGCAGGGATCACCGGCAAAAGCCCCAAAACAGGCGGCAGGCCCGAGGCAGAGACCCCGATATAGCTAAGCAATCCGGCCAGCAGATACGGCCAAAGCGCCTGACCCCGGCGGCGTTGAACCTCTGGCCCCGGATCGCCCGCCTTGCGGCCAAAGAAAGCCCAGACCCCAACACATGCCGCCAACGGCAGCATCAGCCAGACCAAGCGCAGCGTCACCGTCGGATCGCTGAACCCCAACAGCAGCAGCGCCACAAGATCATAGCCGATCATCGTCAGCAGCAGCAGATGCAGGGCCGGGTGACCCGCGCCGAAGACCCGCCGTCCGATCACATAGCCCAAAACCACATCGCTGCCCAAAGGCACTTGCCAGCCAAGACCGAAACTTGCCTCTTGCGCGGTCTCGATCAGGCTGGACACCAAAACCCAGACCAGCACTGCGCCAAGACTGCCGCCCAGCACACCCGACAACGGTATGGCCGCGTTGCGCCCGTGAAAAGCGCCGCGCTCCAGCACCAGCGCCTCCCACAGCTCTTTGCCCAAAAAGGCCAGAAACAGCGCCATTGCCCCATGGGCCACAAGGAACATCGGCGTCAGCGTCAGCCGCCCGCCGCCGAACACATCCAGCAGGCTTAGGTCATACAGGCGGAATTCGACGCTGTCGTAATAGCTTGACGGGTCCAGATTAACCCAAAGCGTCGCCAGCGCCACGCCCAGCAGCAAGGTCCAAGCGAAATGGCGCACAAAGGGAGAGACGCGATACATGGTCAGCGATTCCAGCGGTTAGGGAAGGCTTCCGCTGCTTCAATCATGCACCCCAAGCGGGTTCAATGCGCGGGGGGCACATATCCTGCGACGAGATCGCGACTGTTGCGGGGGTGCATCCCGCGGCAGCGGACTTGCGCGGCCCGGACGCCCTTGGCACAGCTGGTGCCATGTCACTGGTCGCCGAAATCTCTGCCTGTCAGCTGTGTGCGGAGCGCTTTGCCGCCACGGCGACCGCGCATAGCCCGCGCCCGGTGGTCTGGTTTCAACCCGGTAATGCACCCCGCCTTATGGTGGCGGGGCAAGCGCCGGGCGCGCGGGTGCACCAATCGGGCCGCCCCTTTACGGACCCGTCCGGGCTGCGCCTGCGCGATTGGATGGGCCTTGCCGAGGCGGAATTCTACGATCGCGACAAGATCGCGATTGTGCCGATGGCCTTTTGTTTTCCGGGCTACAACGACAAAGGGGCCGATCTGCCGCCACCGCCCGTATGCGCCCGGACATGGCGCAGCCGGGTGATGGCCTCGCTTGGCCCGGTGCCCCTGACGCTTTTGGTGGGCGGGGCCGCGATCCGTTGGCACCTTGGCACGCCCCGCATGACCGATGCCGTGCTGCAATGGCGGAAATGGTCGGCCCAAGGCGTCTTTCCCTTGCCGCATCCGTCGTGGCGCACTACCGCTTGGCAAAGGCGCAACCCTTGGTTTGAGGCGGATCTTCTGCCCGAACTGCGCAGGGCGGTGCGGGCGGTCTTGCACCGCGATGGAGGGTTGAATGGATAAGGCTGCTGAAACTCCGCTGGACCGCGCCCATGCCGCGATGCTGCACGGCGACGAGGCCGACGCCCGACACTTCTACCGCCTGTTGGCCGACGCCACCTTGTATCTGCTGCTCGAGGAAGAACCAGAAGGCGAACGCATCAATCCGCGCGTCTTTGATCTGGAGGCGGGGCCGGTGCTCTTGGCCTATGACCTTGAAGAACGGCTTGCGGTCTTGGGGCAGGGGGGCGCTCTGCCCTATGCCGCCTTGCCGGGCCGCATCATCGCGCAGCATCTGACGGGGCAGGGGCTGTCGCTGGGTCTTAACTTTGGCTCCGGCGCGCCGTCAGAGATCATGTTGCCCCCCGAGGCCCTGACATGGCTGGCCGAAATGCTGGAGACCGCGCCCGTCGCGGTTGAGGCCCGGCCAGAAGCCTTTGATCCGCCCACGGGCCTGCCCGACGCGCTGGCCGTGGCGCTGCGCTTTACCCTCGACGGGGCTGCCGGCCTGGCCAGCGGGGGCCTCTTGGCAGCGGTGCGCTATGAGGGCGGGCGGCGCGGCCATATGCTCGCATTGTTGGATGTGCCCAAACCGGCCGAAGAGCCGCTCGCAAGGGCCATTGCCGAGGCGCTGAAGTTTTCCGGGCTGGAGGCGGGGGAGTTGGACGTCACCTTCCTGACTTCCGATGATCCGGTCTTGCAAGCCTTGGCGCGCGTGGCTGTCGTCTTTGAAGTGCCCGCCCCCCAGAGACCCCGACAAACGAGACGTGGGTGCCAGAAGCGCCGGGAAGCAATCCCGACAAACCGCCGCGGCTCCGCTGATTGGGGTATATAAATACCGCATGTTGTAGTGCCTTGATTTAACTTGTTTTTATGTTTTGTATCGCTCTTGACCTGTTGCGCCCTATCAGCGATAAGCCCCCATCCAAGACACCGGGGGGTGACCCCCGCCACTCCTCTGATAGGGTTCGACATGAAAACCTTTACCGCTACGCCGGCGGATATCGAGAAGAAGTGGATCCTGATCGATGCCGAAGGTATCGTTCTGGGCCGCCTCGCCTCGATCGTCGCAAACATCTTGCGCGGCAAAAACAAGCCGACGTTCACGCCGCACATGGATATGGGCGACAACGTGATCATCATCAACGCCGAAAAGGTGCAGATGACGGGCAACAAGCGCAACGACAAGATCTACTTCTGGCACACCGGCCACCCGGGCGGCATCAAGCAGCGCACCGCGCGGCAAGTGCTCGAAGGTGCGCATCCTGAGCGCATCGTGGTCAAAGCCGTGGAACGGATGATCACCCGCAACCGTCTGGGCCGTCAGCAAATGACGAACCTGCGCGTGTATGCCGGGGCAGCCCATCCGCATGAAGCTCAGCAGCCGACCGTCCTCGACGTGGGCGCGCTGAACCCGAAGAACACCCGGAGCGCATGATCATGGCCGATATCAAATCCCTCGACGATCTGAAGTCTGCCGTTGGTGCCGCTACCCCGGTCGCAGAAATCGCAAAGCCCCGCACCCCGGTGCGCGACAAGCTGGGCCGCGCTTACGCGACCGGCAAGCGTAAAGACGCTGTCGCCCGCGTCTGGGTTAAGCCCGGTTCGGGCAAGGTCATCGTCAACGGCAAGGAAATGGCGGTTTATTTCGCCCGTCCCGTGCTGCAGATGATCCTGAAGCAGCCCTTCACCATCGCCAATGTCGAAGGTCAGTTTGACGTCTTCGCAACGGTTGCTGGTGGTGGCCTTTCGGGTCAGGCCGGCGCTGTGAAGCACGGCATTTCCAAAGCATTGCAGCTTTATGAACCCGCCCTGCGCGGCGCTCTGAAAGCGGCAGGCTTCCTGACCCGCGACAGCCGCGTCGTGGAACGGAAGAAATACGGCAAGCGCAAAGCACGTCGTTCCTTCCAGTTCTCCAAGCGCTGATCTGGTTGCAAGACATACAAAAGGCCCGTGGGAAACCACGGGCCTTTTGCCATTCCGGGCCGCTGTCAGCCAAGGGTGGAAAGCAGCCCAAACGTCAGCACAAGCAGGGCAAGCGCGACCGTCCAGACCCTGTTCCAAACCGGGGTGGGTTGGCGGCAAGCCCCGCACCGCACAGCGCCATAGCGCAGGTTATGCCCGCAAGGCGGGCAGGTGAAAAATCGAAGTGTCAATCGAGCCTCCTGATCGGACCGACAAGGGCATCTGACCGATGTCCCCCATGTGCCATGCCGCGCGGCAAGTGAAGGCTTCATGACGCAAGTCGTGCGATTTGGGGCGCATTGGCCTATTCGCGCCGCACCTTTGCGACGGCCCGTGCGGTTTGCCCAAAAAAGAGGCCGGGGTAAAACCCGGCCCAGTCAGGGGACAAATGTCTTGGCCGACCCCGGCGCTAGTCTTGCCAGAACCGCTTATGCCCTTCGGCACCGGCCTGTGCAGGATCAAGCCCGATATCGCGCAACAGCCGGTCATCGAGGCGGCGCAAACTGCGGCGGGTCTTGGTACGGGTTTCCCAAGTGAACACAGCAATCGCGACCGAAAGCGCAAGCCGCGACAGCGGCGGAAGCGGGCGATCGAACAGGGCAGATGTGCTGGTCAGCGACATGGGAGACTCCATTTGTATTGTTACAAAGCGGTTTGTCCGCTAATATATTGATACAATAATCCCAGACCGAGTCACCATAGGAACATTGTTATGAGCACAATTTGGATTCCTGTCTTGTCGGATGGGGAAGGGCCGAAGTATCTGGCCCTCGCGCGCAGCCTGCGCGATGCGGTGCGAACTGGCGAGTTGCCAGAGGGCAGCCAGCTTCCCACGGTGCGCGAATTGGCGTGGCGTCTGGCGGTTACGCCGGGCACGGTCAGCCGGGCCTATCAGATCGCCACGCAGGAAGGGCTGCTAGAGGCAACCGTTGGGCGCGGCACCTTTGTTGCCGCGCGCAATCCCCGGCTTGGCCCCACGCAACCACTGTATCTGGAGCGTGATCCTGGCGTTGTCTCTGGCCGCGTCGATCTGCGCGCGCCGCAACTGCCAGAGGTGGGCCAAGCCGAGGCGCTGACCGCCGCCCTGCGCGCCCAAGCCGAAACGGTGGGGACGGCGTGGCTTGACTACACCAGCCAAACCGCCGAGCGCCCGTTACGCGAAGCGGTCTGCGGCTGGCTTTCCGGGCGCGTGCTGGGCCCCTGCACGCAGGATGACATCATGCTGACCCATGGGGGGCAATCGGGCATCGGTCTTGTGCTGGCCTGCTGTCTGCGCGGAGATCGCCCGGTCGTGCTGACCGAAGATCTTGCCTATCCCGGCTTTCGCTATGCGGCCCGCCTCGCGCGCGCCGAGGTGGTGGGGATTGAGATGGATGACGAAGGCATCCGTCCGGACGTGTTGGAGGCCGCTTGCCGCCGCCACGGTCCGCAAGTGTTGTGCCTGACCCCCGTTGCGCAAAATCCGACCACGGCGCGGATGTCGCCAGAGCGCCGGGCCCAAGTCGTGGCCGTCGCCCGGCGCTATGATCTGCAAATCATTGAAGACGAATGTTATTCCCTGATGGATCAGGAAGAACCTTCGTTGCGGGCTTTGGCGCCGGAACGGGTTTGGTATGTCGGCAGCCTGTCCAAATCCGTGTCGGCGGCGCTGCGCTTTGGCTATGTGGTCTGCCCGGCGGGCATGGGGGATGCGGGCCGGATGACGGCGCAGCACGGGTTCTTTGCGCTGTCGCTGGCCGTCAGCGGGCTGTGCCTGAACTTGCTCCGCTCGGGTGCAGCGCAGTCGATCCGCAGCGAGGTGCAGCGCGAGTTGGGGGAACGGTTGCAGATTGTGGTGAACCGCTTGGGCGCGTTTGATCTGGCGTGGCAGACGGATATTCCCTTTGTTTGGTTGCGCCTGCCGCAGGGGTGGCGGGCCTCCACCTTTGCGCGGATGTCCGAAGAAGAGGGCGTGTTGGTCCGCTCGGCCGATCAATACGCAATGGTTGGGGGCAGGGCGCCCAATGCCGTGCGGCTGGCGGTCGTTGGCAATATCCCCCGCCAGCAGTTTGAATCGGGCCTCGCGTCGCTGTCGCAACTCTTGGGCCGCCCGCCCTTTGACATGGCGGTGTGATCCGCCCCAAACGCCCGGCCCCGATTGTGGCAGGATTGTGTTGCACCTGTGGCCGCGGCATGGCGGCAGATACCTCCGGGTGCACAAAAGGGGCCGGATTGTGTCTTTGCTGCTGCGCTTTGCGGTAAACATGCAGCGAGGTCTGCTGCGCAAGATTGACCGAACCCCCTGAGAAGGCGCAGATTTCTTGTCAGAGCAGATAAGAAAGAACCCGAAAATGGGACTTCAATCGACCTTCCACGCGCCGCACGGTGGCGCAGATTTTCTTGGCTACCGCAAGAACCGCAGTGGCGGCACCGAGATCGTCTATGATGATGGCGTGACCCGGCGCATGGTGTGGCGCGTGGCCAGCGCCTCGGCCAATGAGGCGCGGATTTCGGATGCGCTGCGGGTTGCGGTCAGTGCGATCCGGGTGGTGCCGACGCTGTATGATGAGTTGAAAAAGCGCGCCATTGCCATCGAACGCATCACGGGCTAGCCTGTGCACCAATGATCTGCTTGGAAATCGGGCACTTAGCGGAACCTTAGCGGCCACCTGCGATTTTGCTTGCGTGGCAAGCGGGCATTTGCTTTGGTTTGATCAAACGTTGAACACAACGGTGCCGCGATAAGGCAGTACGTCAGGGGGCGCGATGGAGAACTCGTCGTTGTTGGGCCGCATCAGGCGATCTGAGGCGGCAAGCGGGTTGGTGTTGATCTCACCAACTGCGATTTACGCGTTCCTCTTGCTGATTGCCCCCCTTGCGACCGTCCTGTTCTATTCGGTCATGACCGATGGTCTGGGCAAGATCGAATGGGTCTTCACCTTCGGCAACTACATTGAGGTCTGGACAGGCAACGTCTACCGCGCGATCATGTTCCGCTCGCTGTGGGTGTCGACCTTGGTCACACTGTTTACGGTGCTTCTGGCCTATCCGGTGGCTTATTTCGTGTCCTTTCACGTGGCCACCAGCCGAAAGTCGCTTTGGCTGTTCATGATCACCATCCCGTTCTGGACCTCTTATGTGATCCGGGTGTTTTTGTGGAAGGTGATCCTTGGCTATAACGGGGTCATCAACTCGGGCCTGCTCAGCCTTGGCATTATCTCGGAACCGTTGCAGGCCATCAACTATAACGTCGGCGCGATGGTGATGACGCTTGCCCACGCCTATGCGCCTTTTGCGATCCTTCCGATCTTTGTGGCGCTGGAAAAGATCGACCGCAGCCTGCTGGAGGCGGGGCAGGATTTGGGCGAGACCAAGCTGATGACCTTCTGGCGCGTCACCCTGCCGCTGTCGATGACCGGGGTGATCGCGGCGGTGTTGATCGTCTTTATTCCCACCATCGGCGACTATGTGACGCCAGACCTGATCGGCGGCGGCAAGATCCCCATGATCGCCAACATGATCGAAGTGAAGATGCTGAAGCAGAACCAAAAGGCCATTGGCGCGGCCATTGCCGTGACGGCGATGCTGATCGTGGCGCTGGTGTCGATTGTCTTCCTGCTGCTGAACCGTCGTTTCCTGAAGGGGCAAAAATGAAAAACCCCGGCCTGCGGATCTATGCGATCGTCTATCTGATCTTCCTTTACGCGCCGATCATCCTTTTGCCGATGTTTGCGTTGAACGACAGCAAGGTGGTGGCCTTCCCGTTAAGTGGTTTCACCTTCAAGTGGTTCGGCGAGATGTGGAGCGACGAATCGCTGCGCGAAGCGCTGTCCAACAGCTTGATCGTGGCGCTAAGCTCTTCGGTGATCGCCACGTTGCTGGGCCTGCTTGCCGCCCGTGCCTCGACGCGGTTCACCTTTCCGGCCAAGGGCGGCATTCTGGGCATGGTGATGCTGCCACTCGTGCTGCCCGAGATGATCGTGGCCATGTCGCTGCTGATGGTCCTGTTGGCGGTCGGGATACCGCTTGGCAAACACACCATCGCCATGGGCCATATCCTGATCTGCACCCCCTTTGCGGTGGCGATCCTGTCCTCAGCCTTTCAAAGCCTTGATAAATCCTTGGAAGAAGCGGCCTATGACCTTGGCGAAGGCCCGTTCTCGGCCTTTCGTCTGGTGATCTTGCCGCTGGTGATGCCGGGGATCGTCTCTAGCCTGCTGATCTGCTTTACCATCAGCCTGGACGAATTCATCATCGCCAACTTCCTCGGCGGCAATACCAAGGTGCTGTCGGCCTATATCTACGGCCAGTTCCGTTTTCCGGCCAAGGTGCCGGCGATGCTGGCGCTTGGCACGATCCTTGTGCTTCTATCCATCACCTTGCTGTCCATTGCTGAATACTTCCGCCGCCGCGGCATCGCGAAAACCGGCGGCAAGGATACCGGAGGCTTCCTGTGACGTCTGAAAAACCCACCATGATCGAGTTCAAGGACGTCCATAAATATTATGGCGACTATCACGCCCTGCGGGGCATCACCGCGACGATCCGCGCGGGAGAGTTCTTTTCGCTGCTGGGCCCGTCCGGTTGCGGCAAGACCACGCTCTTGCGCACGATCGCAGGGTTTGAAGGGATTTCCTCGGGTGTCGTCCTAATCGACGGCAAAGACATGAAATCCGTCCCCTCCAACGCCCGCCCCACCAATATGGTGTTCCAAAGCTATGCGATCTTCCCGCATATGACTGTGGCTGAAAACGTGGGCTTTGGTCTGCGTAAAGACAAACGGTCCAAAGCCGAAAAGGTGCAGGCGGTGGATGAGGCGCTTGCGATGGTCGGCCTCAAGGGCTTTGGCGACCGGGCGGCCCATGCGCTGTCAGGTGGGCAACGGCAGCGGGTTGCCTTGGCGCGTGCGCTGATCCTGAAACCCAAAGTGCTGCTGCTGGACGAACCCCTCTCCGCGCTCGACAAGAAAATGCGCGAACATATGCAGGTTGAATTGATCCGCCTGCAGCGGCAAGTCGGCATTACCTTCATCCTCGTCACCCATGATCAGGAAGAAGCCTTGGTCATGTCTGACCGGATCGCCGTGATGTTCGACGGCTCTATCGCGCAGCTTGCCGATCCCGAAACGCTGTATCGCCGTCCCGCCAGCCGCAAAGTGGCGGATTTCATCGGCACCATGAACTTTCTGCCGGCAAAGATCCTGTCAGAGGCGGGCAATAAGGTTGAGGTGGACGCCGAGGGTTTCGGGCCGATCACGCTTGAAGCCGAGCAAGTCATGGGTGCCAAATCGGATGGCGGCCCGAACGTTGGTTTCCGGCCCGAGACGCTGACCATCCTGTTTGACGGCCAGACCGCGACCGACCGTCAAAGCCAAGCCACGGTGTGTGAGGTCGTCTACTATGGCGACATGACCTATTACGACATCATGCTGGATGGCTCTGAGCAGCTGTTGCGCTTGTCCATGCGCAATGTGTTCGGGCGCCCGGTTCTGGATATCGGCACCCGGACCCGCGTCGCTTGGTCCCCCGGCGCCTTGGTTCTCTTCCGCTGATGGCAGAGTTCGGGCCGGAACGCCCGGCGGATTGGCTGACCAAGGGCAAGCTTAACAGGTTGCCCGACACGCTGTTCTTTCATGCGCGTGACAAGCTGGCGGCGGCTTTGCAGGCGGGGCATTTCAAGCTGATGAACGGGCTCGCGGCACAGGCGCAGGCGGCGGGCTGGGGGATCGAACTGGTCACCTTTTCGGCGCGCAGTCAGGATGCCGCTGTGGCGGAGCCGCGCCATCTTCACGTCTTCATGGATGATCGCCCGACTTACGGGCTGAACGCGGTGCATTCGGTGCCCAGCTATCTGCACGGGTTTTGGTATTTCGAAGAGGTCGGAACCCGCAATAACGCGCTGATGCGGCTGGCAAAATTCGACCCTCGCCCCATGTCCGTCGACTATGCCCGCGAGGTGCACGGCCAGCTGGTGCAAAAGTTTGTTGCCGCCAACCGGACGAAATTTGACCAGCTTCCGCGCGGGGCGGAACCTGTCGAGAAAGGCAGTCTGGCCTTCTTCGCACAAGACTTCAAACCACCGCGCTATCATCGCCACTTTGTCGAAGTGCCTGACATGATCGCGGCAGCGATAGCGATCAAGGGCAAGCGGCCGCTCTACATCAAGCCGCACCCCAACCAAACCGTCGATGAGATGGAGCAGCTGGCCGCCTTCCACGACCCGGCACAGGGCGTGCATGTGACCAATGCCTCAATCCATGACCTGCTTGCCGTCGCCGATTGCGTGCTGACCGTGACCTCTGCCGTCGGGTTTGAGGCGTTCTTGCACAAAAAGCCGGTGGTTCTGGGGGGCAGACCGACTTTTGGCAAAACGCGCTGACGGTGATGGATCTGGCAAAACTGGGCGAGGCGGTTGAGGCGGCGATGGCCCGGCACTGGCCGCACGAAAAGTTCCTCGTCTGGTATTTGCGGCACCATTGTATCGAAGACGTGCCGGGGCAGGTGCCAAAACTGTTGGAAAGGCTCTACCGCAAGGGCTATGCGTGGGCGGACCCGGCGCGCGGCTATTTCTAGCGCCTACTGGTCCGGTGGCAACAATCCAAGCCCGCGCAGATAGATCCCTATTCCGGCCTCCAAAAGGTCTTCTGGTGCGAAGGGGGACCGCGCGCCCGGTGCGCCACGCATGTAAAGTTCCACGACACCGTGGCTCAACGCCCAGATATGGGCCGAAAACATCGTGGAGGGCGGGCGTTTGCCCGCAGGCAGATGTTGCGCCAACTGCTCGGCCGATTGCTCCAACACGTCGCGCGCCTTTTGCGCGACGATTGCCAGATCGGGATAGGCGTTCAGACTTAACCCGCTTTCAAACATCGCCATGTAGTGGCCGGGGTATTTGCGCGCAAAGGCCAGATAGGCCCGCCCGGTTGCCCCAAAGGCCGCCAAAGCACTTGGCCGGCCATCGTTATAGGCAAACTCCATCAGGGCTGCGAAAATATCATAGCCCTGCCGTGCCACCTCGGCGAGCAGGTCATCGCGCCCGGCAAAATGCCGATAGACCGCCGCAGGGGTGACTTCGGCGGCCTTTGCGGCCTCTGACAGGGTAAAGCCTGTGGGGCCTTGCTCTGCGATCAGCACAAGGGCGGCATCCACCAGGGCCTGCCGCAGATTTCCGTGGTGGTATCCGCGTTTCACTTGATGCGGATCTCTGGCCCGCCGCAAATCTTGCTGTCGATCTTGCCAACGGCGTCCAGATCGCGGCCCTTGAAATCCACCGCGTGCAGCAAGGTCTGGCAGGCCGCAATCCGGGCGCGCCGTTTGTCATCCGACAAGATCACCGTCCAAGGGGCCTCCTTGAAATGGGTCTTCTCCATCGTCTCATCGATGACTTCGGTGTATTCCGCCCATTTCGGCAAACCGTCGATATCAATGGGCGACAGCTTCCATTGCTTCAGCGGGTCTTGCTCGCGGTCCATAAAGCGTTTGAGTTGGGCGGCCTGTCCGACCTCCAGCCATATCTTAAGGAAGGTGACGCCATCATCGGCAATCATCCTTTCAAAATCAGGCAGTTGCCGGAAAAAGGTCGCGCGCTGCTCTGGGGTGCAAAAGCCAAAGATTTGCTCAATCATCGCGCGGTTATACCAACTACGGTCAAAAATCGCGATCTCGCCTGCCGCAGGGAACCAGTCGATGTAGCGTTGAAAATACCATTGCGATGCCTCGCGATCTGACGGCTTGGCAAGGGCGACCACATTGGCGACGCGCGGGTTCAGGTTTTCGCGCATGGCGCCAATGGTGCCCCCTTTGCCTGATGCATCGCGCCCCTCAAACAGCACGATGATCCGCTTGCCCGTCGCCTTCACATCCGATTGCAGTTTGACCAACTGGATCTGCAACGCGGCCATCTGGGCGTCGTAGTGTTTGCGCTTAAGCTCTTCCGGATAGGGGTAATCCTTGTTCAGGATTGTATCCTTGCCCGCATTTTCAATGACTTTGCGCACCTCTTTCGGCGCGGTTTCCTTGAAGTAGCGGCTGATGGCACCGTCGAAGGGCAGGGTCATGATGATCTCCGTCTTTGTGCCCACTATGGCGATTGCGCGGCTTAGCGCAATCGGGCCCGAGCAACCGCCCGGTCGATCGCAGCGATCACTTCGGGGCTATGGGAATGGTGGGGCATATGTCCGGCACCGTGCACCACGGTCAGCCGCGCATCGGGCAGAATCTGCGACAAGGGGGCTGAATGGATCTGCAGCGGCACAATCGTATCGGCATCGCCGTGGATCAGTTCAACCGGAACACTCAGGCCGGGGTAGCGTGGTGACATCGCAACCAATTGCGCGCGCAGGGCGTTCACTTGTGCAAGGTTGGCCGAGAGGGAGGCCTGCCGCAGCGTCATATCCGTCCCGAACGTGTCTTGATACCCCTCTGGCACCGGATCGGGCGCGAAAATGCCCGTAATGGCGGCCTGCACGAAGGCGCGCGGCACAAGGGCGGCGGCCAGCGGCGTCAGAATACGGCGGGCAAAGGCGGTTTCATTGATCCGGTACCACCAGTCCAGTTTCCCCGGCCAAGGCAACGACGGGGCCGAGATCAACACCATCGCCGGTGGCGGGTCTTGCAGCGCCCAAGCCAGTGCCACCGCCCCGCCATAGCTTTGCCCGACAAGGATCGGGTGCTGAAGGTCAAGCGCTTCGGCGGCGGCGCGCAACACCTCGGCCTGCCCAGCCAGCGAGGCATCGCCGTTAGCCATAGGGGCCGAATACCCAAACCCCGGCCGATCAAACGCGGTCACCCGGTAGCGCGTTGCAAGCGCCGCACTCAGCCCGAAATCAAAATCCTGCAACGACCCCGACGCGCCGTGGATCAGCACCACATCCGGGCCAGAGCCGCGCGTGACGTAATGCACCCGCTGCGCCCCGACCTGCACGAACTGCCCCGTCGGCGGTTGCGCGCGCAACGCCGCCGCCTCGCGCGATGAGGCCCGCCACAGCGTCAGCGCGACCACCGCGCCAAGCGCCAGAACAAGACTAGCGGCCAATCGCAGCAAGGTCATAGGGCGTGGATTGATAGATTTCGTTGATCCAGTTGCCGTACAGCAAATGGGCATGGCTGCGCCAGCGGTTCAAAGGCGGCTTGGCGGGGTTGTCATCGGGGTAGTAGTTCATCGGCACATTGATCGGCGTGCCTGCCGCAACATCGCGGTCATATTCCTGTTTTAGCGTGTCGCTGTCATATTCGAAATGGTTGAAGATATAGAGCGCGCGATGCGCTGCATCCTCAACCAGACAGGGGCCAACCTCATCCGATCCCAACAGGGTGACAAGATCGGGGCTGGTGGCAATCTCGGCCTGCCGCATCTCGGTCCAACGGCTGACCGGGATCACGAAATCATCCGAAAACCCGCGCAGATAGGGCGAGGTGGGGGCCAGGTTCTGGTGACGGAAGCAGCCAAAGGCCTTGTGATCCAGCAGATGCTTTTGCACCCCGTGGAAATGGTTGATCATCGCCATCCCGCCCCAGCAGACGCCAAAGGTGGAATGGACATGGCTTTGGGTCCAGTCCATCACCCGGACCAGCTCGGGCCAATAGGTAACATCCTCAAAGGCCAGATGCTCAATCGGCGCGCCGGTGATGATCAGCCCGTCAAACTTTTCCCCGCTTGCCTCTACATCGGCGAAGGGGCGGTAGAACGTCTCCATATGCTCGGCGGCAGTGTTCTTGGTCAGATGCTCGGTCATGCGGATCAGCGACAGGTCGATTTGCAGGGGCGTGGCCCCGATCAGCCGGGCAAACTGGTTCTCGGTCTGGATCTTTTTCGGCATCAGGTTCAGCAAGGCAATCCGCAAGGGGCGGATTTCCTGCGAGCTTGCCCGTTCTGGCGACATGACCATGACGCCCTCGTTCCGCAGAACGTCAAAGGCGGGCAGGGTCTGGGGCAGGGTGATGGGCATGGGTCTCTCCTTGAGGGAGCCGATTTAAGCGGGCAAAGGCCCACGATCAAGAGCGGAAGCGATCAGCGCGTCGAAGGCCGCGGGGCTTGTTGCAGCGGCCACCTCTTCGGCGGTCACCGTGACCCCCCATTTGGCCATCGCCGCATAACGGGGCTGGCGGCTTTCCAGCAGCCGGGCGTAGCCAAACCGCAAGAAGGCGTCCGGGTCCACTTTATCGGCAGGCAGGCCCTGAACCTTCAGATATTCCGCCCAAAGGGCTGTCAAAAAGGCAGCACGGTAATACATCGGCTTGGGCGCGCGATCAAAGCGGCGGGCCAGTTCCGCACTATGATCCGCGCTGCCCTTGATCCAGACCAGCAGCAGGTTTTGCGCCAACGCCGTCATCACCGGATCGTCGGGATTGTCCGCCTCAACCACCTCGCAGATCGACCCCGAGGTGTCACAGACGAAATGCGGATAGCCGTACAGCGCCTTCGACCGGTCCACAAAGCGCGGCGTGTCCAGCATGGCGGCGATCTCGGCGTGGCGATGCTGGTCCTGACGGCGCTGGTATTCGCGGAACTCCACCCCGCCGCGCGCCGGATCCCCCGGCTTGCCAAGATAGCTCGACAGCGGGGCGAGATTATCGAAGGTGATGTTAGAGGCGATATAGACAGAATTGGTCATCAACAGCTCACGCAACAGCGGAACCTTCATCGCCTCAAGCTTGAAGTTGTCGGCGATGTATTCGCCCATATAGCGCGTGCCGATCCGGTAATCGACCGAGTAGTGAAACCAGTCCCCCGCGCCGCGCAGCATATTCGACAGCGTGGTCTTGCCCAAGCCCGACATGCCGAACACCATCACCCGCTTGGCCGGGCTGGCCAGATAATCTGCGCCAGAACTGTAGATCATCGCCATGCCTTCCTCTGTCGTGCCGTCCCGCAGGCTTAGCCAAGACCGGGGCGGAGTTCACGCGGAAAATGCGGGGCTAGCGCCGATGTGCGCGCAACAGCCGCCCATCAATCACCAGCAAACCCAGCGCCAAAAGCCCGAATCCCCCATAGGCAGAGGGCGGCAGCACCTCGCCAAAGGCCACAGCGCCGATGGCAATGGCCAAGGGCGCGATCATCAGCGTCACAAGGCCCAGATTACCCGCCCCCGCCAACGCCAGCACCTGATAGAACAGCATATAGGCAAGGGCCGATGCGATTGCAGCCAGATAGGCCAGCGCCCCCCATGTCGCGGGGGAATAATCCAGCGACGGGGCACCCTCCACGGCCAAGGCGCTTGGCACAAGGATCAGCGCCGCCGCCGTCAACATCCCCGCCGCCCCGGTTTCTGGCCGCACTCCGCGCAGCGCGTTGCGCGCAAACATCGCCGCCGCCGCATAGCTGACCGCCGCCCCCAGCACCGCAAGCTGCCCAAGCGAGGTCAGATCAAACCCCCGCAGCGCCTCGGGGCCAACGGCCAAGACCAGCCCGGCGAAACCAAGCGCTACACCCAGCGATTTGGCGCGTGTCAAACGCTCATCGGGAAAGAGCATCGCGGCCAACAGCACCGAGAATATCGCCGTCGCCGCGTTCAGGATTGCCGCCAACCCCGAGGCAATATGGGTCTGCCCCCAGACGATCAGGCTGAACGGCACCACGTTGTTCAAAAGCCCCAGCACGCCGCAGGTCAGCAGCCAGCCCGCGTTCTTCGGCACCGGCAGGCCCCGCCAAAGCACCCAAGTCCAAAGCAGCATCGCGCCGCCTGTCACCCGGATGGCCACGGTGGTCAGCACGCCAACCTCGGCCAAGGCCAGATGATTGGCCGAAAAAGACCCGCTCCAGATCAGCGCCAGCACCGCCATCAACGCCCACGCAAGCGGCGACATGCGCCGTTGCACGGGGGGCACGATCGGGGCGACGGCGGCGGGGGGAAGGGGCAGTGTGCTCATCGCGGCAACCTACGGGCAGCCTGCGATCCGCGCCACCCGGATCTTGTGATTTCGCAGATCAGCCAACGCAATGAAAAACCCCCGCGCCTTTGCGGGCACGGGGGGAAGGTGTCGTAAAGGTCTGGATCAGAACGTAAAGCCGATCTTGATCCCCACGCCCAAGGCATGGTTGCCCGTAAAGTCGGCCGCCGGAATGCCCGACGCCAGCGTGGTTTGTGCATCACCGATCTGGACATAGGACATGCCGCCCGAGATCTTCATGTTGTCCTTGGTGTAAGAGGCCCCCAGCGTGATGCTGGTCTTGCCATCCGTCGGCCCAAGGTTGGACGCAAAGCCACCCACCGGGGCTTCATAACCAACCGACGCCGCGACCGACCAGTTCTCATTCAACCGACGCCCGACTCCAAGGCTATAGGTGACGGTGTCGCTGTCATAGCTGACCAGTGGCGACGGCGGGGTGTAATAGGTCGGGTCGATCACAAAGTTCGACCAGTCGACCCAACGGATCGAGCCGAACACCAGCGTGTCCTTGGCCACGCCCGACTGGAAGTCGAGGTTGACGCTTTTCGGCGTCGTGGTTGAGGTGGTGCCAGCCGTCGCCACATACCCGGTCAGCAAGCTCGAACTCGATGGTATTGAAGTTGTGCGTGATCTCCGAGTTGAAGGTCAGCGCGACGCGCAGCGCAATCTCGGGCTTTTCATAAGCCACACCCACCAGATAGCCCACGCCGCTTGCGGTGTCGGAACTGACCGAATAGCCGGATGTGGGAATGAAGGGGATAAACGCTTCAGCCGACATCGTCTGATAGCGCAAGCCGCCGTAGACGGAGATGTTTGACGGCAGCGTGTATTTCAAAACGCCAGTCAGTGCGGTCGTCTTCAGCGTCGCATGGGTGCCGCGGGCGTAATAGGTGGTCCCGGGTGCATAGGCGACATCGGCCCCGAACGGCTGATCAAGGATCATCGCGAAGGCAAGGCTTTCGTTCAGGTCGGTCTTCACCGCCATCCCGATCTGGTTATAGGACTTGGCCATGTTGCCCGAATCCTGGCCCGGCGTCGGTTGTGCACCGTTGGGAATCGTGCCCGCCCCGATGCCCGAGACATTTGGCATGACATTGCCGAACGACAGTTCGGCATAGTTGCCCTTTTCAAAGATCGAAAGGATGCTTTGTCCCGAACGGTCGATGCCGCCTGCAAAACCTGTGGTTGTGCTAAGCGCCAAGACACCCAGCGCTGTCAGTTGTTTTATCATTGTCCTCTTCCCCTGCAATGAGTGGCATCCTTCGACCGTCTTGTTGCGATCTTCCGGCTGCTTGATGCATCTGAAGCAGAGGCTAAGCCCCGATTTTGTGTTCGGTCAATCAATGACGCCGCGTCACAGATTTGTGATATTCAAACTGTTGCGCCGGGACCTGAGTTCCGCCCGGATGTTCAGCCAGATGCCAGCAAATATGACCGCGCCACCGGCCAGAACAAAGGGGTCCAGCGGCTCGGCGTAAACCAGCGCGCCGACCACCGCGATCAGCGGAAGACGCAGGAAATCCAAGGGTGCGACAAAGCTTGCAGGCGCAAGTTTCAGCGCCGAGGTCAGCGACAGATGCGCCAGCACCCCGGCCCCGCCGATCAGCACCAGCCAAGGCAAGGTCTGCGCCGTCGGCAGGTGAATCGTGCCGTCAAATCCGGCGGCGGCAAGCCCCATAAAGAACTGCATCCCCGTCAACCAAAACAGGATGCCGATGATTGGCTCCCCTTTGGTCAGCCGTTTGGTCAGGATGGAGGTGGCCGCAAAACACACCGCCGATCCGGCCGCCGCAAGCACTCCTTTGTCCAGCGCCGCAAAATCGGGCCGTGCAACCAGAAGGATACCTGCAAACCCCAGCCCCGCCGCAACCAGCTTTGTGCGGGTCAGCCGTTCTCCCAGGAACAAGGGTGAAAGCAAGATCACCCAGATCGGGGATGTAAACTCCAACGCAAAGACCTGCGCCAAGGGGATCAAGGTCAGCGCCCAGAACCAAAGGTTTTGTCCGGTGAAATGCACCACATTGCGCAACAGATGCCCGCCCAGCCGCGCGCGGGTGACCTGCCGCAGCGTGCCGCTCGCCACGCCATAGACAAGAACCAACGCAAAACCCACGGCTGACCGGACGGTCATGATCTCAAAACTGTCGTGCAGATGGCTGACCTGTCGCCCGGCAATCGCCATGGCGCTGAACGAGGCCACCGCCCCCGTCATCCATAGCGCGGCGCGCAGGGGGTGGCTTTGCTCTGCGGGTCTTGTTGCGTCGCGCATGGGGGGTCTCTTTTCAGCGATTGCGAAAGAACTGCGCCGCCTGCCGCGCATTGTCCAGCCGCCGCACGCGGTACATCCGTAACGCGCGTGGCAACAAAGGCCTATGAAAGCGAGGCGGGTGCCGTGGCCGAATGGGCGGGCAAGGTTTCCTCGGCCGCATCCGCGCCATCCAACCGGTCCGCCTTGCGCAGCGCGGGAAACATCCAGGCCCACAAACCAGTGACCGCAATCGTGCCAAGCCCGCCAAACACCGCCGCGCCCACAGGGCCAATGAACCGTGAGACGACGCCGCTTTCAAACTCGCCCAGCTCATTTGATCCTGAGATGAACAGACCCGAAACCGACGACACCCGCCCGCGCATATGGTCCGGCGTGACGATCTGCACCAACGTCTGGCGCACATAGACCGAAACCATGTCTGCCGCGCCCAGCACCGCCAGCGCCAAAAGCGACAGCGGCATGGATTTCGATAGCCCGAACACCACCGTGGCCAGACCAAACGCGCCCACCGCCCAGAACATCCGCGTGCCCGCCCGCTGTTTCAAAGGCCAGCGCGACAGCGCCACCGCCATCAGCAATGCCCCCACCGCAGGACCCGAGCGCAACAGGCCAAAGCCCTCGGCCCCCACCCCCAGAATATCGGACGCAAAGGCGGGCAGCAGCGCTGTCGCCCCCCCCAAAAGCACCGCGAACAGATCAAGCGAGATCGCCCCGAAGATGATCTTGTTGTTCCAGACATAGGACAGCCCTTCGCGGATCTGCTCCAGTTGGTTGCCGGGTTGGCGCTGTGGCGTGGTGTTGGCCCGCATCAGCAAGATGATCCCCATGCCAAGGACGTACAGCGCCGCCGCAACCGAATAGGCCAGCGCGGTAGAGACGGCACAAAGCAGCCCCCCCGCCCAAGGCCCCGCAATCACCGCCGCCTGCCAGCTGAGTGACTTTAACGAGATCGCCTGCGGCATGTCCGCCCGTGGCACCAGCATCGGCACCAACGCCGACGCGGCCGGTGACAAGAACGCCCGCGCCGCACCAAACAGCGCCGCGATCATGAAAATATGGCTGAACGCCGGGGCCGTCTCCAGTGCCACCGCCACAAGGCCAAGCACGCACACCGCCTCAACCACCAGACTAAGCAGCACGATCGTGCGGCGCGAATGGCGATCTGCCAAAGATCCGGCCCAGAGCGTCAGGATGAACAGCGGCACAAACTGCGCCAAACCCACCATGCCGACCAGAAACGCACTTTCCTTGATGGAAAGCGTGGCCCGGCCAAGGCCATAGATTTGCCAGCCAATGGTGACCGCCTCAATCTGGACGGCAACGTTGACGAAAAGCATCGCCAGCCAAAACAGGCCAAAGTCGCGATGACGAAGAAGGAACGGGGCGGGGCGTGTGGAGGTCATGGCAGAAGTGTTAGCGCCGCCTCCGCGGGGCTTCCAGCCCCAAAATCACCGCTCTGGCCGGACCAGAACCTTGATCTCGCCGGGCAGGGGGGGCGCACCTATGGCGGCGGGCACCGCGTCAAGGTCAATGACGCGGCTGATCAACGGATCAAGCTGCAGCTGACCCGCTGCGATCATCGCCGCTGCACGGCTTTGGGTGAACGGGTTGATAAAGGCAAAGTGCAACTGGATTTCGCGAAACAGCAGATCAAACGGCTCAATCGTCACCCGCTCTCCTTGCGGCAGCACGCCCAGAACAACCACCCGCCCGCCCGATCGGGCCAACCGCGGGGCGGCCTCCATCGTTTGGGCCACGCCCGCGCATTCCAGCACCAGATCGGCCCCGCGCGGCCAGTGGCGCAGCGCGTCTTCAGCCGTCGCGGCGGTGGCCGTGGCCCCCAGCGTTTCGGCCACGGCGCGCTTGCTGGCCTGACGGGTGACCAGCAAGGTCTCGGCCCCCGCCAGCCGGGCCAGTTGCAACGCCAAAAGCCCGATCACGCCGCCACCCAGAATGATCACCCGCTCGCCCACCCGTGGCGCGCCAAGATCCAGCCCGTGCAGCGTGCAGGCCAGAGGCTCACAAAAAGCGCCGTGCAAAGGGTTAAGGGTGGCGGGCAAAACATGGGCGCGGTGCGCGGGCAGGGTGGCAAAGGGCGCAAAGCCGCCATTGCGGTGAATGCCGATCGCCACATTGGCCGCACACAGGTTGACCCGTCCCCGCAGGCAGGCATCACAGGCACCGCAAGAGATATTGGGATCACACGTCACCCGCTGGTCCAGCGGCATCTTCACCGCGGAACCGCAGGCGACGATAAGGCCGCTGAACTCATGGCCCAGCGTCACCGGCGGCGCGCAAGGAAACTCACCCTTGAACAAATGCCGGTCGGTGCCGCAAATGCCCGCCGCCTCGACCTTGATCAGGATTTCGCCGGGGCCGGGGGTAGGGTCTGGCAGATTGACCAAGGCCAAAGACCCGATGCCCAAAAGCTGTGCTGCGCGCATGCGATCTCCGTCTGATTTTCGCCCCGGAAGACGTAAACCCCGGATGCGTCCGGAAAAAGAATGGCTTAGTCGCCCAGTTCTTCAACCCTGAAATCACGCAAAATCCCCCGCGTGGCGGCAAACCAGACACTTTCCCGCGTCCGCGCCTGATGCGCGTCAAAGGCCACACGGTCGCGGAAGGCCTCCGCGACTTCCCAAATCAACGGATCATCGGCTTGGGTGACATCAAAGCTCAGACAGCCCGCCTCTGCCCGCGTCAGGCGGATGTGCTCGCCCAAATGGGCGCGCACCGCCTGCGCTTCCGCGTCGGTCAGGCAAATAAGCCGACCGCGCAACCGGATCATGCAGGCACCGGGGGGCCGCTCATTCCAGCTCGATTGTGCCCGGCGGCTTGGAGGTGCAGTCGTAGAACACCCGGTTCACGCCCTTGACCTCATTGATGATCCGCGTCGCGGTTTCACCAAGGAAATCATGCGTGAACGGATAGTAATCCGCCGTCATCCCATCCACGCTGGTGACCGCCCGCAGCGCCAACGCAAAGTCATAGGTGCGCCCGTCGCCCATCACGCCCACGGTTTTCATCGGCAAGATCGCGGCAAAAGCCTGCCAGATCTCATCGTAAAGCCCGTGTTTGCGGATCTGGTCAATATAGACGGCATCGGCGCGGCGCAGGATGTCCAGCTTTTCGCGGGTGATCTCACCGGGGCAGCGAATGGCAAGGCCGGGCCCGGGGAAGGGGTGGCGGCCGATAAAGCTGGGCGGCAGGCCAAGCTCACGCCCCAAGGCGCGCACCTCGTCCTTGAACAGCTCGCGCAGCGGCTCAACCAGTTTCAGCCCCATCTTCTCGGGCAATCCGCCGACATTGTGGTGCGATTTGATCGTCACCGAAGGCCCGCCCGAAAAGCTGACGCTTTCGATCACATCGGGATACAGCGTGCCTTGGGCAAGGAACGTGGCACCGCCCACTTCGGTGGCATGTTTCTGGAACACGTCAATGAACAGCTTGCCGATGGTCTTGCGCTTGACCTCCGGGTCCGACACGCCTTCCAGCGCGCCAAGGAACAGATCGCTTTCATCGGCGTGGATCAGCGGCATGTTGTAATGGTCGCGGAACATGGTCACGACCTGCTCGGCCTCGCCCAGACGCAGCAAACCGTGGTCGACAAACACGCAGGTCAACTGATCGCCGATCGCCTCATGGATCAGCACTGCCGCGACAGAGCTGTCGACCCCGCCCGACAGGCCGCAGATCACCTTGGCATCGCCCACCTGTTCGCGGATCTTGGCAATGGCCTCGGCCCGGTAGGCGCCCATCGTCCAGTCGCCCTTGAACCCGGCCAGCTTGACGAAATTCTCATACAGCTTTGCGCCCTTGGGGGTGTGATGCACCTCGGGGTGAAACTGCACGGCGTAGAACTGCCGCGCCACATCGGCGGTGATCGCAAAAGGCGCGTTGGGTGAGGTGCCATAAACCGTAAAGCCCGGCGCAATGCGCGAGACATGATCGCCATGGCTCATCCAGACCTGCTCACGACCCTCGGCGAACCAGCCGTCAAGGATCGACAGGCTGTTGGCAGCCGGGGTCACAAAGGCGCGGCCAAATTCGGCGGTGCCGTGGCCGTGTTCGACCAGCCCGCCCAACTGCTGCATCATGGTCTGCTGACCATAGCATATGCCCAAAACCGGCACGCCCAGGGTCCACAGCGCGTCGGGCGCGCGGGGCGATCCTTCACGGGTCACCGAATCCGGTCCACCCGACAAGATCACCGCCTTGGGGGCGAACTCTTTCAGGAAACTGTCCGTCACCCGATTATAGGGATGGATTTCGCAATAGACGTTCAGTTCCCGCAAGCGACGCGCAATAAGCTGCGTTACCTGAGAGCCGAAGTCGATGATAAGAAGGCGGTCATGCTGGGTCATGGCTTCGCGTAACTTCTGGCGCAGAGAATCGCAAGAGGGGCCGGTGTGCGTCACGGCGATGTCTGCGCGATCCGGTGTTTTTGATCCCGCGCTGCGCCAGACTGCAGGGCTGTGCAGAAGCGTCGCGTTCCGGCTTGGCGGATGTCGGTTTTGGCCATCATGCGCCGTATTTTGGGAGCGGCCCGGTCAGGCTTCAAGGCATAAGGGCCGCAAACGAACCTGGAGTTAGAGATGAGCGATGTCGGTGGTGGGCGCAGAGCGCGGGGCGGCGGCGGCGGGGCACGTCGGGCAGAGCGGACGGCAGTCTCGTTTGAGACAGCCCGCTATATTGAACGCAACATCCCGAATTTTGAGATTCTGAACGAAGAAGCGCTGCAGATCATCGAATGGAACGCCGAAACCGTTCTTGAAGAGATCGGCGTCAACTTTGTTGAAAATCCTGCGGCGCTGGATCGCTGGCGCGCAGCCGGGGCCGATGTTCAGGGCGAACGGGTCCACATTCCGCGCGGACTGGCTCGCAAGCTGTGCTCTACAGCCCCCGCAACCTTCACCCAACACGCCCGCAACCCCGAGCGCAATGTTGAGGTTGGTGGCCGCAATCTGGTGCTGGCCCCGGTCTATGGCCCGCCCTTCGTGCGCGACGTCGAAGGCGGCCGCCGCTATGCGACGCTGGAAGATTTCCAGAACTTCGTAAAACTCGGCTACATGTCGAAATGGCTGCACCATTCCGGCGGCACCGTGTGCGAGCCGACCGATGTTCCGGTCAACAAACGTCACCTTGATATGCTGCGCGCCCATATGGTGCTGTCGGACAAGCCCTATATGGGCTCGGTCACCGAACCCTCGCGCGCCAGCGATTCCATCGAGATGTCGAAAATCCTGTTTGGTTCGGACTTTGTTGACCAGAACACGGTGATGACCAGCCTGATCAACATCAACTCGCCGATGACCTTCGACGGGATCATGATGGGCGCGCTGGAAGTGTACGCCAGTAACAATCAGGCCTCGATCGTGTCGCCCTTTATCGTTGGCGGCGCGATGGCCCCGGTGACGGTGGCAGGCACCCTGACACAGGTTCTGGCCGAAATCCTTGCTGGCGTGTCCTATAGCCAGTTGGTGCGCCCCGGCTCGCCGGTGATCGCGGGGGCCTTTGTGACCTCAATCGACATGAACTCCGGCGCGCCGACCTTTGGCACGCCCGAAGCCGCGCATATCACCTATGGCACGGGCCAGTTGGTGCGCCGTCTGGGTCTGCCCTACCGTTCGGGCGGCTCTTTCTGCGGCTCTAAACTGCCCGACGCCCAAGCGGCTTATGAGACGTCGAACAGCCTGAACATGGCCTTGCTGGCGGGCGTGAACTTCATGCTGCACGCCTGCGGTTGGCTAGAGGGCGGTCTGGTCAGTTCCTACGAAAAGTTCGTGATGGATGCTGACCAGCTTGGCACCCTTCACCACCTCGCCCAAGGCGTTCAGATCGACACCAACGGTCAGGCGATGGATGCGATCCGCGAAGTCGGGCCGGGCGGTCACTACCTTGGTTGCGAACACACCCAAGCCAACTTCAAAAGCGCATTCTGGCGGTCGGACCTGCTGGATTACAAACCCTTTGAAACCTGGGCCGAGGAAGGCGCGCGCGACACGCAGACGCTGGCGGCAGAGCGGGTCAAGAAGATGCTGGGCGACTATCAGCAACCGGCCCTTGATGAAGGCACGCGCGAGGCGATCGACGCCTATGTCGCACGCCGTAAATCGGAAATGCCCGACGCCTTTATGTGATCACCCGCCCAGTGGGGCAGGCCACGCACAGACAGCAAAAAGGCCCGCACGCACCGCGTTGCGGGCCTTTTTGTCTACATCGCCACGCTGCGCGGCAACAGACGCACCTCGGCCATCAGCGCGATCAGCACCTCGATGTGGCGCGCGACCGAATATTCCGCCTTTCCGGCGCGTCGGATGTCTTCCATCCGTTCCTCGGCACTCAGCAGCGCATGCACGGTCCGCTCGGGGGCGGGGGTGGGTGACGTTGCGGGGCCAGCGGCGGCGGACTGGGACAGCACCCGGCGCAGGTCGCGGTCGCGGCAATAGTCGCCCATGCCAAAGCGGGCGGCCCGGATCAGCAGACGCGGGCGGCGAAGGTTGGAAAGCAAGCTGCGAAAGTCGGTCATCAGAGGCTCCTGAAATGGATAGGCCACCATAGACCGACACAACCTTACGTTGCGCTTTGTCATTTTCGAGCGTACGGACCTTTCCAGTTTGTTTAGGAATTCGAAACAATTATCGCAATTGCTTGAGACATTAACGCTTGCGTAACCAATGCCTCTCAGGGTTGTCGTTGTCCCTGGCAGGACAAAACGGCCCGAGACGCGGCCCGGAAACAGATGATGCAGACCAACCAGACCTCTCTGCACAAACTGCCCGATTGGGTTCCCAATGGGGTACGGCTTTACCTTGACCACACCGAGGAAGGCCTGTCGCTCCGGGAGATCGCGCGACGGGATGGACGCAACGCCTCGACAATCCTGCGTCTTGTGCGCCGCTACGAAAAACGCCGTGATGACCCGCTTTTGGATGAGGCGCTGACCGCGCTCTCGCCCACAACACGGGCCATTGCCGATCCAGCCAGAAAGGACTCTGCCACGATGTCGCTCCAGATCCGCACGCCCCTGCGCCCCACCGCCCTTGCGACCGATGAGGATACGATCCAACGCGAGGGCAAGCGCGTGCTGCGCCGACTAAGCGAACCGGGGGCGGTCATGGCAATAGCGCCGGGGATGGAAAAGGCCGTCATCATGCGCGAATTCCCCGATGGCCGGTCGGCGCGCACCGGGGTTCTGGATCGTTCTGTGGCGCAGGCCTTTGTGCTGAAGGACTGGATTTCCTGTCGCAAGGCGGGGCGGGTGATCTGTTATGACATCACGCCGGCCGGGCGCAGCGCGCTGCGCCAGATGATTGAGGCCGAGGAACAGGGCCGGATCGGCATGGCCGAGGCGGCGGCGGCGTTTACCGGGCCGAACAGCCTTTGGGGGGACCGCGATGCGCCGGGGGATGAGGTCAGCCGCAAACTGCGCCACAACCTCGCCGAAAGCCCGATCACCGTGCTTGGGCGGCGGCGCGACAAGGACGGCAACCTGTTTCTGGAAACGGAACTGGTCGAAGCGGCCGAACGGCTGCGCGAAGATTTTGAGCTGGCGCAGATGGGCCCACGGGTGACGCAGAACTGGGAACGCTTTCTGACCTGCGAAGATCGCGGTCTTTACCACTCTGACAAGTCGCGCAACCAAGCCCCCGGTGCCGCGCGCGACCGTGTCGCGTTGGCCCTGCGCGATCTTGGTCCGGGTTTGGGCGATGTGGCCTTGCGGGTCTGTTGCTACCTCGAAGGGGTCGAGACGGCGGAACAACGCATGGGGTGGGCGGCGCGGTCGGGCAAGATCGTCTTGCGTATCGCGCTGCAACGGTTGCGCCGCCACTATGATGAAACCTATGGCCGCTCTGGCCCCCTGATCGGTTAAGCCAAAGGAAAAGGGCGGCAGGTTTCCCCGCCGCCCCCCTTTGCAAAACAGGCAGGCTTACTTGGCCGCCAAAGCCGCCCGCGCAGCCCGGATGCCATTGCCATAAGCCGGGCTGATCTTGTCGAAATGCACCAGAACGCGGTTGATGATGTCGTCCGGCACGCCCGCCATCGCAGCGGCAAGGTTGCCATAAAGCCGCTGACGCTCACCGTCGTTCATCACCGTGTCGTGCAGGGCGCGCGGTTGGGAGTAGTCGTCATTGCCATCCCGATGGTTCCAGCGCGCCGCATCGCCGTTGATCCGCAGCGGCGGCTCTGTCACCGAGGGGTCTTCTTTTGGCGCCCCGGCGATGGAGTTCGGCTCATAAAACGCATCGTCGCTGACATGCGCGTGGCCCATGAAGTTCATGCTGCCGTCTTTGTGATAGTGATGCACCGGGCATTTCGGCGCGTTGACGGGAAGCGCCTCATAATGGGTGCCAAGCCGATAGCGGTGCGCGTCGGCATAGGAAAACACCCGCGCCTGCAACATCTTGTCGGGCGAATACCCGATGCCCGGCACCTTGTTTGACGGGCTGAAGGCAGCTTGCTCAATCTCGGCAAAGTAGTTGGCGGCGTTGCGGTTCAATTCCATCACGCCCACGTCGATCAGCGGGTATTCGCTGTGCGGCCAGACCTTGGTCAGGTCGAACGGGTTGTAGCTGGTCTTTTCGGCGTCCAGTTCCGGCATGATCTGAACCTTGACGGCCCATTTCGGGAAGTTCCCGGCCTCAATCCCGCCAAACAGCGCTTCTTGGTAGCCTTCGCGCGTCTCACCGATCTTGGCATTGCCCTCGGCATTGGTGAAATGCGCGTGGCCTTGCATGGTCTTGAAGTGGAACTTCACCCAGAACCGCTCACCTGCGTCATTCCAGAACGAATAGGTGTGGCTGCCGTAGCCGTTCATCTGCATCGGCGTCTGCGGCAGGCCGCGATCCGACATCAGGATCGTGACCTGATGCAGCGCTTCGGGCGACAGGCCCCAGAAATCCCACATCGCAGTTGGCGAGCGCAGGTTGGTGCGCGGGTGGCGCTTTTGGGTGTGGATGAAATCCGGGAACTTCAGCGGATCGCGCACAAAGAACACCGGGGTGTTGTTGCCAACCAGATCCCAGTTGCCTTCTGAGGTGTAGAACTTCAGCGCAAAGCCGCGCACGTCGCGCTCATGGTCTGCGGCGCCCGCTTCGCCCGCCACGGTCGAGAACCGCGCCAGCATCGGCGTCTCGGTCCCCGGTTTGAAAACCGCTGCCCGCGTGTATTGGGTGATGTCACCGGTGATTTTCAGCGTTCCGAACGCGCCCCAGCCCTTGGCGTGCACAACCCGCTCCGGAATACGCTCGCGGTTTTGATGCGCCAGCTTTTCAAGCAACTGGTAGTCTTGCAGCAAGACCGGGCCGCGTGGGCCAGCGGTTTCGGAGTTCTGGTTGTCGGCAACAGGTGCGCCGGCGGTCGTCGTCAATCTGGTCATGACGAATCCTTTCCTTAGGGGCGGGGTATGATCGCTGGACTATGGGTCAAGTCTGGAATAATTATAAATCCGAAATTCTAACCAATCCGATCAGAAAATATTATGGCAATCACCCTGCGCCAGTTGCGTTACTTTACCGCCCTCGCCGGCACCCGCAGCTTTGCGCGGGCGGCGGCAGAGGTGCATGTCACCCAACCGGCCCTGTCGATGCAGATCAAGGAACTGGAGCAATCGCTGGGCGTCCAACTGGTGGAACGCGGGCCCCGTGAGGCCCGGCTGACGCCAGCGGGGCGCGCGGTCTTGCTCCGGGCCGGTCGGATTCTTGCCGATGTGCAAGAGGTTGAGGCGCTGGGACAGCAGCACGGGTTTGAAGGGCGCTTGCAGCTTGGCGTCATCCCCACCGTTGCACCCTATCTGTTACCGTCGGTGCTGGCGCGGCTGCGCGCCGATGACATCAACCGCGACCTGCGCCTGCGTGAGGCCCATACCGACCGCCTGCTTGACGATCTGGAGGCGGGTGAGTTGGATGCCATCGTTATCGCCACGCCGCCGAACCGGGCCGGGCTGGTGGCCGCCCCGCTGTTCACCGACCGCTTCTTGTTGGCGGGCAGCCAGTCGCGCCTTTCGGGGCTGGAGTCAGCCGAAGGTCTGCGCCCCGTCGCCCTTGACCCCGACCAGTTGTTGCTGCTGGACGAGGGGCACTGCCTTGCCGATCAAGCGCTTGAGGTCTGCGGCCTGAACCGCAAACAGCGCCGCATTGATCTGGGGGCCTCATCGCTAAGCACGCTGGTGGGGCTGGTGGCCGAGGGGTTCGGGCTTACGTTCCTGCCCGAACTTGCGCTGAAACAGGAAATGGCCGCCGCGCCGCAAATGGCCCTGCGCCGCTTTGCCAACCCACAGCCAGAGCGCGAAGTGGTGCTGGTCCGGCGTGAGGCGACCCCGGGCGACGGCTGGTTCGCAGACCTTGCCCGTATCCTGACCGAGGCGGGGCAGGGTCTGTGCCAATCCGCCGCGCGCCTTGGCCATGAACGGCTTTTGGCCCCCGGACTTGTGCGCACTGCATAGCCGCACGCCGCCCTTGCAGAGAGGCAGGCGTTGCCAAGCGCGGGCCAGCAGACTATTTGGGGGGTAAGCGGGCCGTTCAAGGGGGGAATACCGATGCGCGATCTAAAGTTGCCGGAAGAACGTCACCCCGAAAAAGCGCATCGCCCCGACAACGCTCAACCCAAAAAGCCGGACTGGATCCGGGTCAAAGCCCCCACCTCCGAGGGCTACAAGAAAACCCGCGACATCTTGCGCGAGAAAAAGCTGGTCACCGTCTGCGAAGAGGCGGGCTGCCCCAACGTCGGGGAATGCTGGAGCCAGGGCCACGCCACCATGATGATCATGGGCGAGATCTGCACGCGCGGCTGCACCTTTTGCAACGTCGCCACCGGCAAGCCGCAAACCCTCGACGCGTTTGAACCGGGCCGCGTGGCCCATGCCGTGGCCGAACTTGGGCTGAACCATGTGGTGATCACCTCGGTTGACCGGGACGATCTTGACGATGGCGGGGCCGAACACTTTGCCCAGACCATCCGCGCCATCCGCCACCGCGCGCCGGCCACCACCATCGAAATCCTGACGCCTGACTTTCTGAAATGCCCGCCCTCGGCGCTGGAGAAGGTCGTTGAGGCGCGCCCCGATGTGTTCAACCACAACCTTGAAACCGTCCCCGGCCTTTATCTGGAGGTGCGCCCCGGCGCGCGCTATTTCCACTCGCTGCGGCTGCTGCAAAAGGTCAAGGAACTGGACCCGACCATGTTCACCAAATCCGGCATCATGGTTGGATTGGGCGAGGATCGCGCGGGCGTGATGCAGGTCATGGATGACATGCGCTCTGCCGACATCGACTTTCTGACCGTCGGTCAATACCTGCAACCGACACCCAAGCACCACCGCGTCGCCCGCTTCGTCACCCCGGATGAATTCAAATCCTATGAGGCGGCGGCCTTTGCCAAAGGCTTTCTGATGGTTTCGGCCACGCCCTTGACCCGGTCCTCCTACCACGCGGGCGATGATTTTGCCCAAATGCGCGCGGCGCGTCTGGCAAAGCTGGGCGGCAACTGATCCCGCTCAGGCCGCGCAAAAGTGCGGCCCCGTCAAGCCAAGTGCCACATCACAGTTCTCGGCTTGCCCGCCCGCATTGTGGACTGTATGACGGGCCGCGTTTTGTAGGTATCTTGGCTGGCGACAATGGGAATGACCGAAGTGATGTATGACATTCCCTCTTACCTGATTGCCGCAGGGCTCTTTTGCGTCATGTGCCTGTCGATCTTCTTGGGGATCAAGTTAGGCGGGCGCAATCGCTCCTCTAAATCTGATGCCAGCAAAGAACAGGCCAGTTCGGTTCAGGCCTCGCTTCTGGGTCTGCTGGCGCTGCTCTTGGGCTTCACCTTTTCGCTGTCGCTGGGCCGCTACGACCAACGTTCCGCCGAGGTGGTCACAGAGGCCAATGCCATCGGCACCGCATGGCTGCGGACAGATTTGCTCAGCGATGCGCGGTCGGAACAGGCCAAACGCCTGCTGAAAGACTACGCCGACCTGCGCGTCGAGGCGACACGCGTCACCGCCGCCGATGATGGTCAGCGCACCGCCCTGATCGCCGAGGCCGAGACGGTCTTTGCCGCCCTTTGGCAGGTCGCGGTTGACGAAACCCGCGAGTTGCCGAACCCGGTGACCATGAGCTTTGTCGCCAGCCTGAATGATATGATCGATGCCCTGTCCAGCCGCGATGCCGCCGTCAAACGCCATGTGCCCGAACTGGTGCTGTTCCTGCTCTTTGGCACCTTTATCATGCTGGGCGGTGTTGTCGGCTATTCCTCGTCGATCGCCAACGTGCACCCCGGCATGCCGGTCTACGCGATGATGATGCTGATCGTGGTGCTGGTGTTCCTGATCATTGATCTGGACCGGCCTCGGCGCGGCCTGATTGAGGTCGATCAGTCCAAACTGGTCGAAACCGTCGCCGCGATGCAGCCCTGATCCGCTAAGCGGGCGGCGCAAACGGCTGGACGATCTCGGAGAAAACCGGCTGCGCCTCACAGCGCGCGCAGTGATCGGCGAGGGCAGGCTGGTCTTGCGGCGACAGCAGCCCCGGATGCGCCTCGCCCACAAAGCGCATCGCACAGGCCACGGCAATATCGGCATTGCCCATGCGGTCCCCGAACCACCACGGCCCGGCCTGCGCCGCGCGATCCCGCTCCAACGCTGCCATGACCGATCCGATCTGCGTCTGGCAGCGCTGGTCCCATGTCTCGGACACCGCCGCGTGCAACCGCCGCTCATAGAACAGACTGACCGCCTTTTCGGCCAGCCCGCAGGCCAGTGTCGCCACTTTCAGCGCGCGGTGCCGTGCCGGTTCCGCCCTTGGATACAACGGCTGCGCCGCCAGACTGTCGAGGTAATCCAGCATCATATGGCTGTCTGTCAGCACAAAGCCGTCGTCCAGCACCAGCGTCGGCACCCGCATCAACGGGTTCAGCGCCCGGATCGCGTCGCCATCCCCGAACACCGACCAAGGCCGATGCTCAAATCCGATCCCGTAGAGCCGCAGCGCGATTGCCACGCGGCGCACAAAGGGGCTGTCATATTGGCCGATGAGGATCATGGCGCAGTTGCCACGGCGGGCACCGCCTTCAGATAGGCCGCCACGGCCTGCCGGTCGCTCTCGGGCAGCTTGGCCATATTCGCCACCACATGCGCCATATGACCCCCGACAAAGTCGAACTCGGGCGTAAACCCGGTTGTCAGATAGTCAACGATCTCGGCTTGTGACCACTCCAGCGCGCCGGGGGTGATGTTGGGGATCTTCTTGCCACCTGCCGGATTGTCCGCGCCGCTCAGCCATTGGCTGGTCTTCAACCCGCCCAGAATGTTGCGCGGGGTATGACATTCGCCGCAATGCGCCTCGGCCTCGACAATATAGCGCCCGCGCGTCACCTCGGGCGACAGATCCCCCTGCAACACCCAGTCGCTGGAGGCGAATAGCAGCTTCCACCCCCCCAGACTGCGCCGGATATTGAACGGAAAGCCCACCTCATGCGGCTGCGACGGCGTGGCTGAGGCGGGCAACCCGTCCAGATAGGCCTTCAGGTCCACAACATCCTGACCCACCATCTTGCTATAGGCGACATAGGGCAGGGCGGGGAAATAGTGCTGCCCCTCGGGTGAGACACCGTCGCGGATCGCGCAAGCCAACTGCTCAACCGTCCAGCCCCCGATGCCTTCGACCGGATCGGGCGAGATATTGGGCGCCACAAAGGTGCCAAACGCCGACGGAAATCGCTGGCCACCCGCCAGCACCAACTGCGCATCCCCCTCTGCCCCCGGCGCCATATGGCACGACGCACAGCCCGCCGCGGTAAACACCTGCGCGCCGTGCACCGGATCCGGGGTCAGTCCCTGAAGATCGGCCATAGATCCCAAGCGCGGCTCGGTCAGCAACAAGAACAGGGCAAAGCCCAAAAACACGGCAGCAAGGAAAGCAAAACGCAGACGCTTCATCGAAAGGCACCTTATCTGGGGCACGGCCTGGGGTTGGGCAAGCCTACATGACCCGCGCGTCATTACCATCCAAGAATTGCCGCAAAAATGCGGCGGGCCGGATCAGCGCCGACCGTTCACCGTCAACCAAGCGGGCCATCCCCACAATAACTCCACCCCCCACAGCACAAAGCACAGCACGATCACGCCCACCACCAGCTTGACGCGCTCGGGCGAGGGCGGCTTGCGCGCCCATTGGGACATGCGGATCAGCCAATGCATATTCATTCAGCCCAACTCCCCAACCGGCTTGCACACGCCCCAGGCCGGTAGACCCGGCCCGTGGTCAGCTTTCCTCGCCCGTGAACCTGACCTTGCCGATATAGGGCAGGTTGCGGTTGCGCTGCGCAAAGTCGATGCCATAGCCCACCACAAATTCGTCGGGGATTTCAAACCCGGTCCACGTGGCCTTGATATCCACCTCGCGCCGCGACGGCTTGTCCAGCAGCGCACAGACCTCCAGCCGGTTCGGCCCCCGGCTTAGCAACAGGTTCTTGACATGGTGCAGTGTAAAGCCCGTGTCGACGATATCTTCAACCACCAGCACGTCACGGCCGGCAATTTCGCCGCGCAAGTCCTTAAGAATACGCACTTCCCGGCTGGAATGCATCGCATCGCCATAGGACGAAGCTTCCAGAAAATCCACCTCGACGGGCAAGTCGATTTCGCGCACCAGATCGGCGATGAACACGAACGACCCCCGCAAAAGCCCGACCACAACCAGCTTGTCACAGTCGCGGTAATGGGCGGTGATGTCGCGCGCCAAGGCCTCAACGCGGGCGGCAATCGCCTTGGCCGAAATCATCTGATCTATAACGTAGGGTCGCTGCGGCATGTGTCCCTCTTGATTTCCTCTGCTGGTCTACTCAATACCAAGGGGCAAGTCACGCCCCCACCTTCACCCTTGCCCTCGTTCTGTCAGGTCCCGATGCCGCGCCACGCCGAAACCAAACGCCTGCCCTACACTGCCGCCCAGATGTTCGCTCTGGTGGCCGATGTCGCCCGCTATCCGGAGTTTCTGCCGTGGAACTCGGCGGCGCGCATCCGCACACGCCACCCGATCGAAGGGGGGGAGGTGATGGAGGCCGATCTGGTCATCAGCTTCAAGGTGTTCCGCGAGAAATTCGGCTCACGGGTCACGCTCTTGCCCGCCGAGAACCGCATCCTGACCGATTATCTGGACGGCCCGTTCAAACACCTGCACTCCGTCTGGGCGTTTCGCGACCTGCCCGAAGGCGGCTGCGAGGTTGATTTCTCGGTGGATTTTGAATTTCGCAACGCCCTGCTGGCCGGGATCATCGGCATGGTCTTTGATGAGGCGATGCGCCGGATCGTTCGGGCGTTTGAAACCCGCGCCGCAGCCCTCTACAGCGCTTAAACCGGGTCCACCGCTCGGCAAAACAAGGCCAGCGCATGATCGCGCGCGGCCTTGCGTACTTTGCCCCGCCCCAACGCGCCAAACTCAACCGTCTCCACGCGCGTCGGCTTGCCGCGCTGCGCCAGCCCGAAACACACCCGGCCCTCGGGTTTGAACTCGGACCCGCCCGGTCCGGCAATCCCCGTCACCGACACCGCAATATCGGCCTGCGAATGCGCCAGCGCGCCCTCGGCCATCTCGCCTGCAACCCGTTCTGAAACCGCCCCATGATCCCGCAAGGTCTCGGCCCGCACCCCCAGCATGTCTTGCTTGGCGGCGTTGGAATAGGTGACAAAGCCGCGATCAAACACATCCGACGACCCAGCGATATCGGTCAGCGCCGCCGCCACCATCCCGCCCGTGCAGCTCTCTGCCGTGGCAAATTTCAGACCCCAATAGCGGGCAGCGTTCAACAGGTTCGCAGGTGTCATCTGTTACCCCATAAGGATCATCGGCAGGTGATAAAGAGCCGCCGCCACAAAGCTCGCAATACCGGCAAACAGCCCGGCCCAAAGATCATCCAGCATCACGCCATCCGCATCGCCACGCGCATCCGCGCGGCCCACAAGCCAAGGCTTCCAGATGTCGAACAGCCGAAAGAACACAAATGCCGCCAAAGGCGCGGGCCACGGCAGAAACCCGTCAAACCCCCGCGCCCAAAAGGCCGCCGCCGGGAACAGAAAGGCGATCCATTGGCCGGCCACCTCATCAATAACAAACTCGGACGGATCTTCGCCCGGCTTGCCCGACAGCTCTGCCCGGCAGGCCCAGAACCCCAGCAGCGTGACCAGCACCGTCAATCCGGCCAACACCGGAAAGCCCGCATAACCCACAATGACCCACGCCAGCAAAATCGCCACCAATGAGCCCCAGGTGCCCGGTGCCGGGCGCATCAAACCCACCCCAAAGACCGTCGCCACCATCCGGCTCATGCCGACACCAAGGCGGCAGAGGCTAGGGCCGCGATGCCTTCTTCGCGGCCCGTAAAGCCCAGCCGTTCAGAGGTCGTGGCCTTGACTGAAACCTGATCCATCCGAACCCCCATAATATCGGCCAAGGCCGCCCGCATGGCCAGCGCATGCGGCCCGATCTTTGGCGCCTCGCAGATCAGCGTCACATCGCAATTGGCCACGCGCAAGCCCCTTGCCGCCACCCGCCCCATCGCATGGCGCAAAAAGATGTGGCTTTCAGCCCCTTTCCATTGCGGGTCCGAGGGTGGAAAGTGCTGTCCGATATCGCCCTCAGCCAGCGCCCCATACAGCGCGTCGGTCAGCGCATGCATCCCCACATCCGCATCCGAATGGCCCAAAAGCCCGCGCCCGTGCGGCACTTTCACCCCGCACAACCAGACATGATCGCCCGGACAAAACGCGTGTACATCAAAACCGTTGCCGATCCGCAAATCCATTCGCCGTCCTTTCAGCACCGCCTCGGCCCGCGCAAAATCGGCCGGATGGGTCAGTTTCAGATTGTCCTCATGGCCTTCGGTGATCGCCACCACCATGCCCGCCGCCCGTGCCACCTCAACGTCATCCGCCGCACCACCCGGATGGGCGAGATGGGCCGCGAGGATCGCGTCATAGCGAAAGCCTTGCGGCGTTTGTGCGCGGTAAAGCCCGGTCCGGTCGCGCGCACCGCTCACCCGGCCGTCCGCCCCGGTCCATAGCGCATCGTTCACCGCCAGTGCCGGCGCCGCCCCCGGCGCCTCCGCCAAGGCAAGGATCACGCCATCGATCACCGCCGCGCTCACCAAAGGTCGGGCGGCATCGTGGATCAACACATGCTCCACCCCGCGCCCCGCCAAAGCCTGCAACGCCGCCCGCACCGAGGCATCGCGCGTGGCCCCGCCCTCGACGATCAGCACGTCGCCGCCCAGCGTATCGACCAGTGCTTCGGCCAGCGCCCGGTCGTCGGGATGGATGACCAACACCCGCAACATCCCTGCAAACGCCCGCAAGGTATGGGCAAGGACGGGCTCTCCGGCCAAAGGCTGCCATTGCTTGGGCAAAGCCCCCCCCGCACGGGTGCCGCGCCCCGCAGCCACAATAATCGCAGCAAGACGGTCTGGGTTGGGGGCGGACGGGCTGGCGGTTTGGGTCATCTGCGCGTATCTCCTGCACTCTCCCTAAGCCATGGCCCTTGGCGTGACAATCAGGCTGCGAAATGCGGCACAGTTGCCCAATATTTGTGCATTGCCCGGAATTCGGGCATAGTCTGACAGCCTCGCCGCAGTGGCCCCATTTGCCCCGCGCCATATCCAGCGCAGGATCTTTGCAGAAGGATCGATAATGACCCCCAAGCCGACCCAAATCCGGTTTTCTCCGCCTGTGATTCTGGCCCCGATGGCTGGAATCACCGACCTGCCGTTTCGCCGTCTGGTGACGCGGTTCGGCGCGGGTCTGGTCGTGTCCGAAATGGTTGCCTCGCAGGAAATCGTGCAGGCCCGGCCCTTGGCAAGGGCGCGGGCCGAACTGGGCTTTGAAGAGGCGGCGACGGCGGTGCAACTGGTGGGCCGCGATCCTTACTGGATGGCCGAAGCCGCCCGCTATCTGGAGGCGCAGGGCGCGCAGATCATCGACATCAACATGGGCTGCCCGGCCAAACGGGTCACCGCCGAGGGCGGCAACGGGGCCTGTGGCTCGGCGCTGATGCGCGAACCCGATCAGGCGTTGCGGCTGATAGAGGCGGTTGTGGGCGCGGTCTCGGTCCCCGTTACGCTGAAAACCCGGCTGGGCTGGGATGATGACAGCCTCAATGCCCCGCAGATCGCGCAAAGTGCCGAAGCGGCGGGCGTGCAGATGATCACCATTCATGGGCGCACCCGCTGCCAGTTCTATAAAGGCCAGGCCAACTGGGCAGCGATCTCGGCGGTGAAAGCGGCTGTAACGATCCCGGTGATCGCCAATGGCGACATCGTTGACCTTGCCTCGGCGCAAGAAGCACTTCGGGCCTCAGGCGCGGATGGCGTGATGGTGGGGCGCGGGGCGCAGGGGGCGCCGTGGCGACTGGCCCAGATCGCCCACGGTCTGCACGGCGGTGCGGCTCCGGTTGTGCCGCAAGGCCAGGCGCTGGCCGATCTGGTGGCCGAACACTACACCGACATGCTGGGCTTTTACGGCCATGACCTTGGCCTGCGCTGCGCGCGCAAGCATCTTGGCTGGTATCTTGCAGCCGCCGGGGCAGGGGCCGCCCGTGCCGCCATCCTGACTTCGGATGATCCCGCCACCGTGCTGCGCCTGCTGCCCGAGGCTTTCAGCATCCCCGCTGCCACCTCTGACCCCGAGGTAAGGGCCGCATGACCAACTACCGTTCCCCCTATCCGGTTCCGGGCGTGATCTGGGCGTCGCTGCCGATCCCGGCGCTGCTGATCGACCGCGCGGGTCTGATCGCAGAGGTCAATCCGGCGGGGGAAATCTTTCTGAACGCGTCCCAACGCACCCTTGCCGGCCAACCCGCCTTTGACCGCGTGCTGATTGACGCGCCTATGGATGAGGCCATCGCGCGTGCCCGCGCCAACCAGGCCGCGCTTTTCATCAACGATGTCGACGTGACCACCGGCGAGCGCCCGCCCGTGCAATGCAACGTCCAGATCGCCCCCATGCACGACAACGCCGAAATGATCCTGCTGCTGATCTCGCCGCGCGATCTGGCTGATCGCCTTGGCCGCGCCATGCAGGTGAAATCGGCGGCGAAATCGGCGATCGGCATGGCGGAAATGCTTGCCCATGAAATCAAGAACCCGCTGGCGGGTATTTCCGGCGCCGCACAGCTGATTTCCATGAACGCCAGCCCCGAAGACCGCGAGCTGACCGATCTGATCGTTGAGGAAACCCGCCGGATCGTGAAGCTGCTGGAGCAGGTCGAACAGTTCGGCAACCTGCGCCCGCCAGACCGCAAAGCGGTGAACCTGCATGACGCACTCGACCGGGCCCGCCGCTCGGCCATGGTGGGCTTTGCCGCACATATGACGATTATTGAGGATTACGACCCCTCGCTGCCCGCGACCCTTGCCGATAGCGATCAGTTGATGCAGGTCTTCCTGAACCTGATCAAAAACGCAGCCGAGGCGTCGCACGGGCCCGGCACCATCCGCCTGCGCAGCTTTTACGACCAGTCTCTGCGCCTGCGCCGCAAAGACGGCAGCGGAGGCCGCCTGCCGTTGACCGTGGAAATCATCGACGATGGCCCCGGCCTGCCGCCTGAGATCGCCGCGGATATATTTGAACCCTTCGTCTCGGGCCGCGAAAACGGCACCGGGCTTGGTCTCGCCCTCGTCTCCAAGATCATCTCCGATCACGAGGGCTGGATTTCGGTGGACTCGGTGCCGGGGCGCACCGTGTTTCGTGTTTCATTGCCCACAGCACCCAAAGACATAAAGGATTCCCGCTGATGGATGGCACAGTTCTGGTGGCCGACGACGACCGCACCATCCGCACCGTCCTGACCCAGGCGCTGACCCGGGCAGGGTGCAAGGTGCATGCCACCTCCAGCCTGATGACCCTGATGCGCTGGATCGAAGAGGGCAAAGGTGATCTGGTGATCTCGGATGTGATGATGCCCGATGGCAACGGGCTTCAGGCGCTGCCGCAAATCGCCCGGATGCGTCCCGGCCTGCCTGTGATCGTGATTTCCGCTCAGAATACCATCATGACCGCCATTCAGGCCGCCGAGGCCGAGGCGTTCGATTACCTGCCCAAACCCTTTGATCTGCCAGACCTGATGAAACGGTCCGCCCGCGCGCTGGATATCAAGCGCCGCAGCCCCCAACCCGCCGCCCCGCGGGAAAAGGTGGATGACTTGCCGCTCGTCGGTCGCACGCCCGCGATGCAGGCGCTGTATCGGCTGGTCGCACGGGTGATGAACGTCGATCTGCCGGTGCTGATCACGGGCGAAAGTGGCACGGGCAAATCGCTGATCGCCCGCGCGATCCACGACTTTTCCGACCGCCGCAGCCAGCCCTTTGTGGTGGCCCAAGCCGCAGACCTGTCCGGGGTGGATGGCATCGCGACACTGCTGGCCCGCGCCAAGGGCGGCTCGCTGGTGCTGGATGAGGTCGCCGATTTTGACGAAGACGCGCAGGCCCGTCTCGTGCGGATGCAGGATGTGATGGGCGAACAGGGACCGCGCATCATGGCCACCTCTCAGGCCGATCTGGCCGCCCGGATGGAACAGGGCTCTTTCCGCAAAGACCTGTTCTACCGGCTGGGCGGTGTCACCCTTGCCGTCCCTCCGCTGCGTGAGCGGGTCGACGATATCCCGCTGTTGGTCGAACACATCCTTGCCAAAGGCGAGCGCGACCTTGGTGCTGTCCGCAGGCTTTCGGCCGAGGCTGCGGCCCTCGTGCGGGCCCACCCTTGGCCGGGCAACGTGCGGCAGTTGGAAAATCTGCTGCGCCGCCTCCTTGTCACCGCGACAGAGCCGGAAATCACCAAGGCCGAGGTCGAATCTGCCCTTGGCGGCGCGCAGCCCGTCGTGCCGATAAAGGGCGGGATGGAGGGCGAGAAACTGTCCGCCTCGGTCGCGCGCCATCTGAAACGCTATTTCGATCTGCACGGCGGCCAACTGCCCCCCGCAGGCGTCTATGACCGCATTTTGCATGAAATGGAGATCCCGCTGATCGAGATCGCGCTAGAGGCAACCGGCGGCAACCAGGCCAAATGTGCCGATCTTTTGGGGATCAACCGCAATACCTTGCGCAAGAAGATCACTGACCTCGATATCCGCGTGACACGGCGCCGCAAACTGATGTAAAACCGCCACAATGCCCGTGACCTTTGCGCCCGTCGCAAGCGCGGGCCAAACGGGGGCATCAAAGACCCTCTGAGCGGGAGTTGTCGGTGGTTCAGGCGCGGGTTCGTCAAAGCACATGGTTACGTCTGAGCAGGCTCAGACGGCAGCGGCGTGTGCAAACGGCGATGACCCTTGGGCTTGTCGTGCTGGGCCCGGTCATGGCGGTCGTGACCTTTCTGGCGCTAAGCCGGTTCAACCTTGGCGCAAGCTCCGTCTTGCTGCGGCTTATCTTGCTGTTCGACCTTGTCTATGTGCTGGTCGTGGCCTCGCTTGTGCTGTCGCGGGTGATGCGGATGGTGGCTGATCGGCGCAGCCAATCAGCCGGATCACGGCTGCACCTGCGCCTGACCGGGGTTTTTGCCTTCATGGCGCTGGTGCCGACGATTCTGGTCGCGGTCTTTGCGGTGCTGAACCTGAACATCGGGCTTGAGGGCTGGTTTTCCGAACGGGTCCGCAATGTGGTCGGCTCATCGCTCGCCGCCGCCCAGGCCTACGAACAGGAACATACCACCGCCCTGACCTCGGACACGGAATCGTTGGCCGCCTACCTGAACATCGCCAAGCAATCGTCGTTTTTCCTTGATGACGGTCAGGTGCGCCCGATCCTGTCACAAGGCCAGCAGGCTGTGCAGCGCGGCCTGCGTGAGGTGTTTCTGGTCGATGGCGCCGGTGTGCTGAAAACCCGTGGCGATAAAAGCTATCTGTTTGATTTCGAACCACCGACAGAGGATGCCTTGGCCCGCGCCAAAGCAGGCGAGACGGTCATCATCGAAGACTGGGCGCAGGACGAATTCCGCGCCCTCGTGCACCTTGATGCCTTTGCGGACCGTTACCTCTACGTCTCACGCGCGGTGGATGGCCGCTTGCTGTCGCTGCTGGATGAAACCAAACAAACCGTCACCCTCTACCAACAACTAGAGGCCGAACGCGGCACGGTCCTGTTCAACTTTGGCCTGCTCTATCTGGGCTTTGCGCTGATCCTCGTGCTGGCGGCGGTCTGGCTTGGCCTGTGGTTTGCTGAACGCCTCAGCCGCCCTGTGGGGCGCTTGGCTTCGGCGGCGGGGCGGGTTGGGGCAGGGGATCTGGACGTGCAGGTGCTGGAGGAAGAGGGCGACGACGAAATCGCCACCCTTGGCCGCGTGTTCAACCAGATGACCCGCCAGCTTAAGGGCCAGCGCGTCGCCTTGTTGGAAAGCCACGCTCAGACCGACACCCGCCGCAGGCTGTTCGATTCCGTTCTGTCCAACGTCACCGCGGGCGTCATCGGTCTGGACGCCGAGGGCCGGGTTGATTTCGCCAACCGCGCGGCAGAGCGGTTGCTGGACATCTCTGCCGGTCCTGCCGAGGTGTCACTGCCCCTCGCCGTGCCGGAATTCGCAGCGCTCTTTGATCGTCTGCGGGACGGGGGCGGCTCGGCCGTTCAAGAAGAGGTGCGCCTGACCCGCAAGGGCAAACAGGAAAGCCTGCTGGTCCGCATGTCGGTCCGCCGCTCGGACCAAGGCCAGCTTGAAGGCTATGTGGTGGCCTTTGATGATGTCACCGATCTGGTGTCCGCCCAGCGCATGGCCGCTTGGGGCGATGTGGCCCGCCGGATCGCGCATGAAATCAAGAACCCGCTGACCCCGATTCAGCTTTCGGCCGAGCGGATCAAGCGCAAGTTCCGCACCGAGGTCAAAGACCCGGCAGAGCTGGAACAGTACACCGACGTAATCGTGCGCCAAACCAATGACTTGCGCCGCATTGTTGATGAGTTTTCCAAATTCGCCCGCATGCCCGAACCGGATCGGCGCGAGGCGGATCTTGTGGCGCTGGTGCGCGGCGCCTTGATGCTGCAGGAGAACGGGCAGCCAGAGGTGACCTTTACCAGCCACCTGCCTGACGGCCCGCTTTTGATGGAGATCGACTCCACCATGATCGGGCAGGCGTTGACAAACTTGATCAAGAACGCCGGGGAAGCCACGGAAACCCTTCGGGAAAAAGGTGCGCCCGCGGGCTATGTGCCGCAGATCCGGCTTGAAATGACGACGGGCGAAGATGAGGCGATCATCCGCATCATGGACAACGGCATCGGCCTGCCGCCTGACCGGGCGCGGCTGTTTGAACCCTACGTGACAACCCGCGACAAGGGCACAGGTCTGGGTTTGCCCATCGTTAAGAAGATTATCGAAGAACATGGCGGCAGCCTCACGCTAGAGGATGCACCGGTTTTTGACGGCAATGCCCATGCCGGGGCGATGGCGCTGATCCGCCTTCCCCGGGCAACGCGCAAGCGTGCGGGCAAACAGGCGGCCAGCGCGGCCCAGGGGGGATGATGAGTAGCATTTTGATCACCGACGACGAGAAGGACATCCGCGAATTGATCGGGGATATTCTGAAGGACGAAGGCTATACCATTCGTCTTGCAGCCAACTCCGACGATTGCATGGCCGAGATCAACGCCGATCCTCCGGCGCTGATGATCCTTGATATCTGGCTGAAGGACAGCCGGATGGATGGCATCGACATCCTGAAAACCGTGAAACGCGATAACCCCGACATCCCGGTGGTGATCATTTCGGGTCATGGCAACATCGAAATCGCCGTCGCTGCGATCAAGCAAGGCGCGTATGACTTCATCGAAAAGCCGTTCAACATCGACCAGTTGATGGTCGTGGTGTCGCGCGCGATGGAAACCAGCCGCCTGCGCCGTGAAAACGCCGATTTGCGTCGCCGCGATGTGGGTTCCGCTGAAATGATCGGTTCAGGTCCGGCCTTCAAGGGCTTGAAATCACAGCTGGAAAAGGTCACGAAGTCCAACGGGCGCGTGATGCTTGCAGGCCCCCCTGGCTCGGGCAAAGAAATGGCGGCGCGCTATATCCACACCAACTCGGCCCGCGCCTCTGCGCCCTTCGTGTCCGTCTCAAGCGCCACAGTGGAACCGGACCGGATGGAAGAGGTGCTGTTCGGTCGCGAGACGCCCGAGCGGGGTGTTGAGAAAGGCATTCTGGAACAAGGACATGGCGGCGTTATCTACTTTGACGAAGTCGCCGACATGCCCCCCGGCACCCAATCCAAGATCCTGCGCGTTCTGACCGAGCAGCAATTCACCCGCGTGGGCGGCACAGATAAGGTGCGCGTCGATCTGCGGGTTATTTCCTCAACCACACGCGATCTGCGGCAGGAAATCGCCGCGGGCCGCTTCCGGCAAGAGCTTTACGACCGCCTGAACGTCGTGCCGATCGCGGTGCCAAGCCTTGAAGACCGACGCGAGGATATCCCCGAACTGACGCGGCATTTCATCGACATGTTCCATCGCACCCAAGGCCTGCCGCTGCGCACGTTAAGCCTTGAGGCCGAGGCGATGCTGCAAACCATGCAGTGGCCCGGCAACCTGCGCCAGTTGCGCAACGTGATCGAACGGGTGCTGATCCTTGGCGACGGCACCGGCCCGATTGAGGCCAAGGAGCTGCCCGGTCAGGATTCAGGCAGCGAGGGCGGCGGGCGGCTGGTGTTGGGCGGCGTGATGGCCACCTTGCCTTTGCGCGAGGCGCGTGAGGTGTTTGAACGCGAATACCTGCTGACCCAGATCAACCGTTTTGGCGGCAATATCAGCCGCACCGCGGGGTTTGTCGGCATGGAACGTTCGGCCTTGCACCGCAAGTTGAAGTCACTGGGCGTGGTCACCTCGGCCAAGGGGCACGGCCGTCCCGGCGAAGACGAAGACGATGACGGCGAGGATTGATCGCGCAGCGATTGACCCGCCGTCTCCCGTCTGCCAAGCAGAAAACCGCTAACCGTGGCGGAGCCAAACCCGAGGGGGTTGCATGAAAGTCATCATCTGTGGCGCCGGTCAGGTCGGTTGGCAGATCGCCCGGCATCTGTCGGGCGAAAACAACGACGTCACGGTCGTGGACTACAACGCGGATCTGGTCAGGCGCGCGACAGAAACGCTTGATGTTCAGGGCGTTACGGGATTTGCTTCATACCCGGATGTGTTGGAAAAGGCCGGCGCGCGGGATGCCGACATGATCATCGCCGCCACCCACTCTGATGAGGTGAACATGGTCACCTGTCAGGTCGCCCACTCGGTCTTTGCCGTGCCGCGTAAAATCGCGCGCCTGCGGTCTCAAAGTTATCTGGATGCGATCTATTCCGACCTGTACCGCCGCGATCACTTGCCGATCGACGTGGTGATCAGCCCCGAACGGGAAGTCGCCGAGGCCGCCTTGCAGCGTCTGGCGGCCCCTGCGGCCTTTGATACCGAAAGCTTCATGGGCGGCAAGGCGCAGCTTTTGGGCATCGCGTTGACCGAGGATTGCCCAGTGCTGATGACCCCGCTGCGCCAGTTGAACGAGCTGTTCCCCAGCCTGCGCGCCATTGTCGTGGGTATCCGCCGTCAGGATAACCTCTTTGCCCCCGAACCCCGCGATCTGCTGCTGCCGGGCGACATGATCTATGTGTTTACCCATGTTGAAGACGTGAACAGAACGCTGGAAGTCTTTGGCAAAAATACGAAAAAGCAGGAACGTGTTATCATCATTGGTGGCGGCAATGTGGGCCTTGCCGTGGCCAAGGCGCTGGAATCCCGCACCGACCGCGTTCGCGCCAAGATCATCGAGAACAACCGCGCCCGCGCCGAAGTGGCCGCCGATGCGCTGGACCGGACCATTGTGCTGCATGGCGACGGGATGGATCTTGATCTGCTGCTTGAGGCCTCGGTGGACCGGGCCGATGCGGTGCTGGCCGTGACCGATGACGACAAGACCAACCTTCTGGTGGCGGTGCGTGCCAAGCAGGCGGGCTGTGCGATGGCCATTGCACTGGTCAATGACCCGACGCTGGCGTCGCTGATGGGCCCCTTGGACATCGACGCCTACATCAACCCCCGCGCGACCACCGTCTCGTCCATCTTGCGCCATATCCGCCACGGCAAGGTGCGGGCGATCTATTCCATCGGCGATGCCGAGGCCGAGATGATTGAGGCGCAGGTGCTGACAACCTCTCCGCTTGCGGGCAAGTTGATCCGCGACGTGGATTTCCCTGAGGGCGTTCTGGTTGGCGCGCTGCTGAAGGGCGAGACGGTGATGAAGCCGACCGGCGATCTACGGATCGAGGCGGGCGACATCATCGCGTTGTTCACCATGACCAAGGACCGCCCCGAGGTTGAACGCCTCTTGCAGGTCTCGGTCGAGTTCTTCTGAGGTCGCCCGGTGCGCCGCCTGTCCAATCTGCCGGTTCTGGTGGTCCTTATGGGCATTGCGGCGCTGTCGATGCTGCTGCCCTGGGGCCATGCGGTGGTCAGCGGCAGCCACGCGCTTGCGCGATCTTTTCTATATAGCCTGCTGTTTTTGCTGTTCTTTGTGGTTTTGCTTGGCATTGCCACCTCACGTTACCGGCCCCGCAATGCGGCGCGCAGCCATCTGATTGCCTTGGCCGGTGCCTACTTGCTGCTGCCCTGCGTGCTGGCCCTGCCGATGATGCAACCGGGGGCGGGCGGGCACCGTTTTTCGGATGTGTGGTTTGAGATGCTCTCGGCCATGACCACCACGGGCGCGCCGATGTTCGCGCCTTGGGAATTGCCACCGACGCTGCATCTGTGGCGGGCGCAAGTGGGCTGGATGGGCGGGTTCTTTACGGTTGTGATGGCGATGTCGGTGCTGGCACCGCTGAACCTTGGCGGGGCCGAGGTGATGACCGGGCGCACGCCGGGCCGGGGCGCGCAGGGGGCGTCTCAGGTGATCCAGGTCGCGGACCCGGGCGTGCGGATGCTGCGTTTTGCGCTGCTGGTGCTGCCGGTCTATGGCGGCATGACGTTGCTGCTCTGGCTCGGCCTTATCCTTGCCGGTGAGGACAATCTGACCGCGCTGTGCCATGCGATGGGGACGCTCTCCACCTCGGGTCTGTCACCCATCGGTGGGCTGGCCGAGGGACGGGCAGGGTGGCTGGCCGAGGTTTTGATCTTTCTGTTCCTGATCCCGGCACTTAGCCGCCGCCCCTTGCTGCATGCCATCGGCATGCAGCGCGACCAAAAGCTTGCCCGCGATCCCGAACTGCGGCTGGCACTGGTCATCTTGCTGTGCGTGTCGTCGGTGTTCTTGCTGCGCCACTGGATTGCGGCCGCGCAGGCGGGCCATGCGACAGACTTCCTTGCGGCATTGCAGGCCGGGTGGGGGGGGCTGTTCATGACCATGTCGTTCCTGACCACGACCGGCTTTGAATCCGCCTATTGGCGCGCGGCAGAGGACTGGTCGGGTCTTGGCCGGGCAGGGCTTGCGCTTTGGGGGCTGGCGGTGATGGGCGGCGGCATTGCCACCACGGCGGGCGGGGTAAAGCTGCTGCGGATGCATGTGCTGATCCGCCACAACATCCACGAGCTTGACCGCCTGATCCACCCCAGTGTCGTGCCTCGGTCGGTGTCGACGATGGGCAATGTCGCCAAAGGCGGCGCGGCGATGGCGTGGATCTTTTTCCTGACTTTTTCGCTGGCGATTGCGGCGGTGATGGCGGCGCTGACCCTCGCGGGCGAGGATTTTGATACCGCCCTTGTGCTCAGCCTTGCCGCGCTGACCAATGCGGGCGCGCTGGCGCATCAGGTCGCAGGCATGCCCATCGAATACGCCGCCCTGAATGAGCCGACGCGCGTGATCCTCGGGGCCGCGATGATCGTTGGCCGCATGGAAACACTGGCGATTCTGGCGCTTCTGGCCCCTGGCAGTTGGCGAAGCTGAGACCGCGGGGATACAACGGCGGTTAAATCGCTGTTTTTGGGCTGGAAACCCGTCGATTTAGACGCAATACTTTCACACAGGGGGCCGAAAGGGCGGCTCCGATTGCGCGACTGACAACAAGGACAAGAAGCCAATGGCCGCCGACAAACAAAATTTGCAGGACGCATTTCTGAATCATGTCCGGAAGTCCAAGCTTCCGGTCACCATTTTCCTGATCAATGGCGTCAAACTTCAGGGTGTGATCACTTGGTTCGACAACTTCTGTGTGCTCCTGCGCCGTGATGGACAGTCGCAGCTTGTTTACAAGCATGCGATTTCCACCATCATGCCGGGTGGCCCCATCAACCTGTACGAGGGCGAAGACTGAACCCCGACCTTCCTGACGACGAACATGACGATGACGCGCCGCTGTTTCACGACCGCAGGCCCGCCTCGCATGACACCGCAGCCGCACTGACCCGCGCCTATGTCCTGCATCCCGATCTCAAAAGCGCCAAGACCCGGCGGCTGCCGGAGCATGGGCTGGCCGAAGCGGTCAGCCTTGCCGCCGCCCTGCCGGGGTTGGAGGTTTTGGGGGCCGAGGTCGTGCGCCTGCCACGCCTACATCCGGGCATGCTGTTCGGCTCTGGCAAGGTAGAGGAGTTGGCCGCGCGCATGAAGGCGCTGGAGATCGGCCTTGTGCTCGTCGATGGCCCGGTCTCTCCGGTGCAGCAGCGCAATCTGGAAAAGGAATGGGGCGTCAAGCTTCTGGACCGAACCGGCCTGATCCTTGAGATTTTTGCCGACCGCGCCCGCACGCGGGAAGGCGTGTTGCAGGTGGAGTTGGCGGCGCTGTCCTATCAACGCACCCGACTGGTGCGCGCCTGGACCCACCTTGAACGCCAACGCGGTGGCTTTGGTTTTGTCGGCGGCCCCGGCGAGACGCAGTTGGAAGCCGACCGCCGCGCGATTGACGATCAGGTGATTCGCCTGAAACGCCAGCTGGACCGGGTGGTAAAGACGCGCGAGTTGCACCGGGCCTCACGCCGCAAGGTGCCGTTTCCGGTGGTGGCTCTGGTTGGCTACACCAACGCGGGCAAATCCACACTGTTCAACCGCATGACCGGGGCAGAGGTGCTGGCCAAAGATATGCTCTTTGCCACACTGGACCCCACGATGCGCGGTGTGGTGCTGCCATCGGGGCGCAAGATCATCGCCTCGGACACGGTGGGCTTTATTTCCGACCTGCCAACGCAACTGGTCGCCGCCTTCCGCGCCACGCTGGAAGAGGTGCTGGAGGCGGATCTGATCCTGCACGTCCGGGACATCAGCCACCCAGAGTTGGCCGAGCAAGCGGCGGATGTTGACGACATCCTGACCTCCCTCGGCGTGAACCGGGCCGTCCCGCAACTGGAAGTCTGGAACAAGCTGGATCTGGTGCCCGCCTCGGCGCGGGACTTGCTGGAGGTGCAGGCGCAGAACAGGACCGGCGTCTACCCGGTCTCGGCCCTGACGGGTGAGGGGATCGACCGCCTTTTGGCCGACATCTCGGCCACCTTTGAAGAACAAAAGACCGCGACCGAGCTGCACCTTGGCTTTGCCGAAGGCAAGCGGCGGGCATGGCTGCACGCAGAGGCCGTGGTGACCGAAGAAAGACAAGAAGAAGATGGTTGGAAGATCACCGTCTTCTGGACCCCGCGGCAGGAGACACGCTTTCAGGAGGTATAGCTGTGAAGGTGTTCATCAGCGTCGATATCGAAGGCTGTGCCGGCATCACCCATTGGGATGAGGCCGAGAAAAACCACCCTGACTATGCGGAATTCCGCGAGATCATGACCGCCGAGGCCCTGGCCGCGATTGAGGGGGCCAAGGCCGCCGGGGCCAAAGAGATCTTGTTGAAAGACGCCCATTCCACAGGCCGCAACCTGATCCTTGACCGTCTGCCGCCGGATGTACGGCTGGTGCGATCCTGGGCCGGGCATCCGTTCTGCATGGTGCAGGAACTCGACGCCAGCTTTGATGCGGTGCTGATGATCGGCTACCACGCCTCTGCCGGGTCCGAGGCCAATGCACTCGCCCATACGCTTTCATTGGCAGCAGCCGAAATCCGCTTGAACGGCGCGCGCGCGTCCGAGTTCCTGATCCATGCGCTGGCCGCCGCAATGGTGGGCGTGCCGGTGGTCTTTGTCAGCGGTGACGCAGGGCTGATGGAAGAGGTGCGCGTCACCGATCCCGCCATTCACCGCTGCGCTGTCAAGGCGGGATCGGGGCAATCCACCGTCACCCTTTCACCAGCAGGCGCGCGCGATGCGATCCGCATTGGCGTGACCGCAGCGCTTAAAGGCTTGAAAAAGATCGCACCTTTGCCGCTTGCCGGGCCGCATGCGTTGGAAATCACCTATGCCGATCCCAACCTTGCAACCCGCCACCAGCATTATCCCGGCGCACGCCACATCGGCAACCGCACCATCAGGATGGAGACGGGCGATTACATGGATGTGCTTCGGATGCTGAACTACGTCACCTGACGCGGCTCAGGCGTGCAGAAAGACGGCCTCCACATCCTTGCCGGTATCGCGCGAACTGGCCCCGTTCGGGCCGGGGTTAAAGCCAGTATACCACCCCGCCAAACTGCGCCACGTCACGCCATTGCCGGGCCACGGGTCGTAGACCTTGACCTCATAGCCAACGGTTTCGTCACCGCGAATGCCCGCGATAACCACGATATGGCGCACCCCATTGGTCCAAAGCGGGCCCCAACTCATCAGCCAGTTACGCAAGCCTTCGACCGAGGGGGACATGGGCGGCACCGGCTTCAGCCCCAGCCTTTTTGCCAAGGGAATGATCTGAGGGTTCAGGATGCCGTTGTTGGCCTTGTAAAGCGCGATGGTTTCCTGATCGATCGCGCTGCACTGGTTTATCCCCAAAAGAGGGTTGGGTGGCCGATACCGCTCGGCCCAGTTCAAAAGCATCATGGCCGAGGCAAACCAGCAAGCATTGTCTTTGTCTTGCGTGAACAGAGTCACGCCGGGAACTTCGTACTGCATGGCGAAATCCTGAATGAAATGACGAGAAGAGGTCTGCTAATGGCAAAAGTGTCCGCCCTGCCGCCCCTTCTGTCAATCCGTCCTTAATTTACCACTTGTGGCGTCAAATGCGTGATCCCCACGGCCGCAGCCCGTGCCAGCTCGGCATCCAGTGACATCGGAATATACTCTCCGCGCCGCCACAGATCGGACAAGTCATCGTAAAAGCGCGACAAAGGATGGCCCGATTGCCCGGTTGAAATGATGAACACCGACGAATCCGGGTCGGCAAAGTCATAGACCCCGCGATAGGCCCCGGCGTGGACGTTAAGATAGGGGTTCTCGCCCGTCCCCTTGGTCCGGCCGCGCATCAGCGTGGTATCCCCGCCCGAAGTCGATTGCCGGATGTTGACGAAGTAGCGCAACACCGGCACCTCACCCAAGACCGGATGGTCATGCGCGGCCTGATGCGCGTCGCCCCAACGCCAGCTTTCCACGTTCGGGCCATAGGTTTCCGACAGGGTCAGCAAGGCCTCGTCCAGCGCGATCCGGGCAATGTCGGTGCAGGTCTCAACCGCCGCCGATTGCACCACGTCACACCAGACCGACGCGCCACCGACATTGCGATAGACGCGCTCGATGAAATCGGGCTGCGGGTGGGTGAACTGATCGGCCAAGGGGCCAATCTCATCGCGCGTCAAACGGTCCTGCAAGGCGCGCAGCCACGCCTCGGCGATCAGCGGCTCTGGCAGATGTTCGTTCATCTCGCCGTTCCACTCAGCCAAAAGGCCCAAGGCGGTCTGGCGCATCCGCTCTGGCGTGCCTTCGGCGGCGGGCTCACCGGTGAACCACAGATCCGCCCCGATCAGCGGCAGCAACTCGCGCGCGGTTGGGGAGACCGTGTCCAACTGCGCCTCGATGAAGCTATCCCTCGTGTGCACCCCGCGCGTCTTCATCAACGCCAGCCAACGCTGAATCCGCTGCGTGTCGCCCCAGTCAAAGCTGACATGGTTCGGAAAGGGCCGATTGACGGTCTTGTTGTTGGTATTGCCCAGAATCCCGCTGGCCGGGTTCACAAAGCGCGGGTTGTCTGTGTAGGGCAGGGTGCCGATCCAGCGGTTCTTGCCCTCCCATCCCGGTGCGGGCATCCGCCCTTGGGTGCGATGGCTGATATCGCGCGCGGGCATGGCACCGACCGTCTGCAACGCAATACCCGCCTCATCGGCCAGCATCAGGTTCTGTGACGGGGCCACGAACAATGAACCCGCGTCAATGGCTTCGGCGACAGAGCCCGCGGTCATCAACCGCAGCCCCCCCATCATAGAGGTGTCTGCCCCAGACAGGGCCGTCCACTCCAGCGCGGCCACATGCCCCGCCGGGGTGACAGAGGCCAGATCGTAATGCGAACCCGGCAAGATCGGCCCACTCTCCGACCAGCGCTGCGTGATGGTGATCGGCTCGGCATCCTTGATCGTGATGATGGTGCGGCGGGTGGTAAAGGGCTTTGGCCCCTCAGGTGTCAGATATTGTTCCGGGTTTTCCGGGTTGATCCGTTCGATCACCACATCCTGATCATCAAGGTAGGAAGAGGTCAGCCCCCAACCCAGCTTGTCCGACCGCCCCACCAGAACCAGCGGCATCCCCGGAATCGTCCCGCCGATCACACCGCCCGACGGCAACTCCAGCCGCGCCAGATACCAGATCGACGGCGCTGTCAGCCCCAGATGCGGGTCATTGGCCAGCAAACTGCCCCCCGCCGCCGATCGCCCCGGCATCGCAGCCCAAGCGTTGGAAGCCCCCGCAAATGCCGCCGAACGAAACGGCGACAACGGGTTGTCGATATAGGCCATCTGCGTCTTGGCCGGCTGCGGAAAATCTCCGGGCATCAGGCTGGCATAGTCGGGCAGGGCCGCAATCCCCTCCGAGTTGTCATCCGGCAGCAAATCCGCCAACCGCGCCGCCGGCAGGATCAGAGACAATCCCGCCCGCTGCACTTCGCTTTCCATCTGCGATGACAATTGCAGCGCCATCAGCTTGATGATCGAAATGCTATCGGCAGGCGACCAAGCGGCGATCTCATTGGAGAAAAAGAAGAACTCTGGCGCACCACGGCCACGCGCGCCGGTGTTGACCTGCCCGATCCACGCGTTGACCCCCGCCGAATAGGCTTCCAATGCCGCTTTGGTCCGATCATCCTGTGCGGCCACCGATTGCTGGGCCAGCGTGTAAAGATCCAGCCGCCGCAGCAGCTCATCAATCTTGACCGTCCGTGTGCCAAATATCTCTGAAAGCCGCCCCTGCGCCGTCCGGCGCAGCATCGTCATCTGCCACAACCGATCCTGCGCATGCACAAAACCCAACGCAAAGAACACATCCGCTTCGGTTTTTCCAAAGATATGCGGGACGTTCGCGTTGTTACGCACGATCTCAACCGGGGCCGAGAGGCCCTGCAAGGTGAAATCCTCGTTGTAGTCGGGCAGCGACCTGCCCAGCACGTAATAGGCCAGCGCCACGGCAATCAGGCCCAAAACGATCAACCCGGTCAGGGCGCGCAAAAGCCAGCGAAAAGCGAGGATCATCGGGGCAGTCCTTTGGGCAACAGCATCAAGGCCCGGTTGACGCAGCCGGGCTTCTGCCTTCCTAGTCCAAAGCCGAAGCAGCGGCAATTGGCCGGGCAGCCCAGCAGTTGGAGTAAGCGGCATGGCGAAACTTGCATTCCTTGGCCTTGGCGTAATGGGATTTCCGATGGCAGGCCATTTGGCCGCCAAAGGTCATTCGGTGACCGTCTATAACCGAACCCGCGCCAAAGCGGTGGCTTGGGTGTCTCAACACGGTGGGGCGGCGGCCGATACACCGCGCCAAGCCGCTCAGGGCGCCGATTTCGTCCTCGCCTGCGTTGGCAATGACGATGACCTGCGCGCCGTCTGCCTCGGCCCGGATGGCGCGTTTGCCGGCATGGCCCAAGGCTCGGTTTTCGTCGATCACACCACCGTCTCCGCCCAAGTGACCCGCGCGCTTTCGGCGACGGCCGCAGAGCACGGCCTCGGCTTTGTCGATGCCCCGGTGTCGGGCGGACAGGCGGGGGCGGAAAATGGTGTCCTGTCGATCATGTGCGGCGGGACACAAGCCGATTACGATGCCGCAGAGCCGGTAATGGCCGCCTACGCCCGCATCTGCCGCCGCCTTGGTGACAGCGGGGCCGGGCAACTGGCCAAAATGATGAACCAGATCTGCATCGCCGGGCTGATGCAGGGCTTGTCCGAAGCCTTGGCCTTTGGCGAAAAGGCAGGGCTCGATGGCGAAGCGGTGGTCGAGGTAATCTCTCAGGGTGCCGCGGGCAGCTGGCAAATGGTCAACCGCCACAAAACCATGCTGGCCGACAAGTTCGACTATGGGTTTGCCGTGGATTGGATGCGCAAAGACCTCGGCATCTGCCTACAAACTGCCGACCAGATCGGCGCGCGGCTTCCCGTGACCGCCTTGGTCGATCAGTTTTACAAGGATGTGCAGCTGATGGGCGGCGGGCGCCACGACACGTCAAGCCTGATCCGCCGCCTGCGCTGACGCGAGCGACGGCAAACCGGGTTGTGGGCCGGGCGCGGGTAACCCCGCCCGACCCGACAGTAACCTCAGGGGATGATGCGGCTGTATTTCACGCCCGACAAGGTCGCGCCTGCAATCAAACCTTGCTGGCCAAAGACCAAACCGATTACCGGGTCCAACTCGGTTGTCTCCTTGCCAAGGCTCGCCCCTTCCTGCGGGGTTGCATAGCGCACATCCGCCCCCGCCGCCCAACCGGACGAGCGCCGGAACGTCGACAAAGCCGCATCGGTCATGAAGAACAACGCATGCGCGTATTGCTGCGCGCCGATCTGGAAGCCAACCGTGGCGCGTGTGGCGGAATAATAGTCCACCGTCGCCCCGTTTAGCCGCAACGCGCCCCGCCCATAGCCGCCGCCGATGCCGAACCCGGCTTCTGTGACCAACGGCATATACAGCACCCCCGCCGCCCGGGCGGCCAGATCCTGCGTTCCGGGATAGCGCGAGAACAAATAATCCCGCGTCGCATCGACCCGGGCATCAATCTGTGATGACCCACGAGAGCCGATTCCGTTGCCGGTGATCCCCCCGTCACAGGCGGCCAGAACCGCTGCCCCGCCCATCGCCAAAAGGGATCTTCTTGAAACCACTGTCATTGCTCTCGCTCCTGCCTCATCCGGGGTTTACTCCCCCTTTTGGCGCATCTTAGCGCGCGTGCACCCCCCTGTCACGCGCCGCGCGTGGCAAAGGCAACAAGGCGCGCATCCCCACCAATTCGAAAAATCCCGCTCAAAAGGCCCATCACCTTGGACAAATACTCCACGGGGGCGCGGGGGTGTGAAACCCCCGCTGCGCCGCCGCCACCCGCGCGCGCTCAGCCCGTCCGCAGCAACCGGGCCGCCGCCGGCGCGAAATAGGTCAAAACCCCATCACAGCCCGCCCGTTTGAAGGCCATCAAGCTTTCCAGCATCGCGTCCTCCCTCTTGATCCAGCCGCGCTCGGCGGCCCCCACGATCATCGCGTACTCACCCGAAACCTGATAGGCAAAGGTCGGCGCGCCAAAGGCGTCTTTCACCTGACGGCAAATATCCAGATAGGGCATCCCGGGCTTGACCATCACCATATCCGCGCCTTCGCGCAGATCCCGCTCAACCAGCCGCAACGCCTCATCCGAATTGGCCGGGTTCATCTGATAGGTCTTCTTGTCGCCCTTCAGCACCCCCGAGGCGCCAACGGCATCGCGAAACGGGCCGTAAAACGCGCTGGCGTATTTCGCCGCATAGCTCAAGATCGCCACTTGCTGATGCCCCGCACCCTCCAGCGCGGCCCGCATCGCCCCGATCCTGCCGTCCATCATATCCGAGGGCCCCAGTATATCCGCCCCCGCCTCGGCCTGCGCCAAGGCCATCTTGACCAAGGCCTCGACGGTCTCATCGTTCAAAACCTCACCGTCGCGCACCAACCCGTCCTGACCCAAGGCGTTGTAAGGGTCCAGCGCCACATCCGTCATAACCGAAATGCCGGGCACGGCGGCCTTGATTGCGCGAATGGCCCGGTTGGTCAGGTTGTCAGGGTTCCACGCCTCTTCGCAGTCCAAGGTTTTCAGGCGCGCGTCTGTATAGGGAAACAGGCATATCGCCGGAATCCCCAACTCTGCCGCTTCCTGCGCGGCTTCGACCACCAGATCGACGCTTAGGCGCGCCACACCGGGCATCGCGTGGATCGGCTCGCGCAGACCGACCCCGTCGCGCACAAAGACGGGCCAGATGAAATCGCTCGCGGTCAGGTGATTTTCCTGCACCAGCGCGCGCAAGGGGGCAGACCCGCGCAACCTGCGAAAACGGTGATCGGGTGCGGCAACTGGGTGCATAAGGTTCTCCGGTGGCAATACGCCGGTGCTGATCCGGCGAAGGGGCTTGCGGTTTGGTGCCTTGCCTGCCATGGAAAGGCGCGCGTCTCAAGCGGACAAATCCGCACCTTCTGTCGATACGGGGTCAGGTTTGGACTGGTATAAGATTATTTTCGAACTGATCGATACAAGATCTTTCTCGAATCTTTGGTATTGGATCATGTTGGCGGTGCTGTGGTCCACGGCAAGCCATTGGGTGCTGGGTGTGCCCTTTGACATGATCAGTCGCGCCCGCCGCGAAGGCGGCCAGACCCAAATTGACCTTGAAACCATGGTCCGCATCAACGTCGACCGGATGCTGTATATCTCTCGCTCGGCAGGAATCTGGTTGATCGGGTTTGTGACCTTTGTGATCTCGGCTCTTGGCATTCTGGGCTTTTATTACTGGATCGAGGTCGCGCAGGCGCTGTTGTTCCTTATGGCACCGGTCACAATCCTGATGATGCTGTCGCTGCGCACCGCCGTGCGGATTGAAAGCGGCGAGAACAGCGGCGACACCCTGCACCGCCGCCTGTTCCGCCACCGGGTATCGACCCAATTTCTTGGCATGATTGCAATTTTTGTCACCTCGCTGTTCGGGATGTGGCAAAACATGCATCTCAGCTATCTGGGCTGACCGATGACGGCTGGGCGCATTGTTCTGGGCGGCGCGCCCGAAGGCTTTGACGCCCGGCTTCTGGCGCGTGAACTGGAAAAGGGCGCGCCCATTATCCACGTTGCCCGCGACGACAAGCGGATGGAGGCGATGCGCGCTGCCCTTGCCGTCATGGTGCCGGGGGCGGTAGTGCTGGAACTGCCCGCTTGGGATTGCCTGCCCTATGACCGCGTCTCGCCTAACCCGGATATCTCGGCCCGCCGCATGGCGGCCCTTGCCACGCTCAGCGCAGGTCTTCCCGGTGCTTTCGTTCTGCTGACCACGATGAGCAGCGCCACCCAGCGCCTGCCGACACGGGCAGTGCTGCGTCAGGCCTCTTTTGCTGCCCGCGTCGGCGACCGGGTGGACGAGCAACGGCTCAAGGGGTTCCTCGCGCGCATGGGGTTCTCTCCGGTGTCCACCGTGTCAGAGCCCGGCGATTTCGCGATCCGCGGCGGGATCGTCGACATCTTCCCACCGGGTGAGGGCGGTCCGATCCGGCTGGATTTCTTTGGCGACGTTCTGGATGGCGCGCGCCGCTTTGATCCGATCACCCAACGCACCACCGAAAAGCTGAAAGCCATCGAATTTGCGCCGATGTCGGAAATCATCCTTGATGAGGCCGCCATCACCCGTTTCCGGCAGACCTACCGGGTTGAGTTCGGCACCGCAGGCTCCGACGACCCGCTGTATGAGGCCGTCTCGGCCGGGCGCAAACATCAGGGGATGGAACATTGGCTTCCCTATTTCCACGCAGAGATGGAAACCCTGTTTGACTATCTGCCCGACGCCACCGTCATGCTGGATGATCAATTCACCGCCGCGCGCCTGTCGCGCTGGGAGGGGATAGAGGATCAATACGACGCCCGCCGCGAGGCAATGGCCCAAAGGGGCGGCTGGAGACGGTCTATAAACCCTGCGCTCCGGGGCTGTTGTATCTGGATGATGCCGCTTGGGAAGCCGCGATTGCCCGCCACCGCGTGATCCAACTTTCGCCTCTGCCGCAAGCACCGGGGCCGGGGGTGCTGGACGCCCAAGGCCGCATCGGCCGCAGCTTCGCGCCAGAGCGTCAACAGGAAAACGTTAGTCTTTTCGATGCCTTGGCGGATCATCTTCGCAAACTGCTGCAAGAGCGCAACGTGGTTATCGCGTCTTGGTCCGAAGGCGCGCGCGAGCGTCTGAAGGGCCTTCTGGAAGATCAGAAGATCACAAATGCCAAGGAGATCAAGGATTTCCGCGAGGTTCCCGAAGGGCGTGGGCAACTGTTCCTGATGGTCTGGGCGCTGGAAGCGGGCTTTGCAGCACCCGGCCTTGCGGTGATCTCGGAACAGGATGTGCTGGGCGACCGGCTGGTCTCCAAACCCCTGCGCAAACGCAAGGCCGACAACTTCCTGCGCGAGGTGGACACCCTGTCCATCGGTGATCTGGTGGTGCATGTCGAACATGGGGTCGGGCGCTATCTTGGGCTGGAAACGATCACGGCCCTTGGCGCGCCCCATGCCTGCGTCGCCTTGGAATACGCTGAAAACGCGAAACTTTATCTGCCGGTCGAGAATATCGAACTGCTCAGCCGCTATGGCCATGAAGAGGGTCTTCTGGACCGTCTGGGGGGCGGTGCCTGGCAGGCCAAGAAGGCCAAGCTCAAGGAACGCATCCGCGAGATTGCCGACAAGTTGATGCGTATCGCCGCGGAACGCGCCCTGCGCCACGCCCCGATCCTAGAAGCCCCCCACAGCATCTGGGAGGCGTTTGCTGCCCGTTTCCCCTATCAGGAAACCGAAGATCAGCTGTCGGCGATTGCCGATGTGGTCGCGGATCTGGAAAAGGGCAGCCCGATGGACCGCCTCGTTGTGGGCGACGTCGGCTTTGGCAAGACCGAGGTCGCGATGCGCGCGGCCTTTGTCGCGGCGCTTGCGGGCATGCAGGTGGCGGTGATTTGCCCGACAACCCTGTTGGCCCGCCAACACTTCCGCAGCTTTGTGGAACGGTTCCGCGGCTTTCCCATCAACGTCCACCCGCTTAGCCGCTTTGTCTCTGCCAAAGCCGCCAACGCCACCCGCGCGGGCATGGCGGACGGCACCGTGGATATCGTCGTCGGCACCCACGCGCTTTTGGCCAAGTCTGTGCGGTTCAAAAACCTCGGCCTGCTCGTCATTGACGAAGAACAACACTTCGGTGTCGGCCACAAAGAGCGGCTGAAAGAAATGCGCTCCGAGGTCCATGTTCTGACCCTGACCGCCACGCCCATTCCGCGCACGCTGCAATTGTCGCTGACCGGGGTGCGGGACCTGTCGATCATCGCCACGCCACCCGTCGATCGTCTGGCGATCCGCACCTATATTTCGGAATTTGACACCCTGACCCTGCGCGAAGCGCTGTTGCGGGAACATTTCAGAGGTGGGCAAAGCTTCTATGTTGTGCCCCGCATCTCTGATCTGCCCGACGTCGAGGACTTCCTGAAGACCCATGTGCCAGAGGTCAGCTACGTTGTTGCCCACGGTCAGCTTGCGGCGGGGGACCTGGATGACCGGATGAATCAATTCTACGACGGCAAGTTTGATGTGTTGATCGCCACGTCTATCGTGGAAAGCGGTTTGGATATTCCGACCGCCAACACGATGATCGTGCACCGGGCCGATATGTTCGGCCTCAGCCAGCTTTACCAGATCCGGGGCAGGGTGGGCCGCTCCAAGACCCGCGCCTATTGCTACCTGACCACCAAGCCCCGCAGCCCGCTGACGCCTCAGGCGCAAAAGCGTCTGCGGCTTCTGGGCAGCCTTGATAACCTTGGCGCGGGCTTCAACCTTGCCTCGCATGACCTTGACCTGCGCGGGGCGGGGAACCTGTTGGGCGAAGAGCAATCCGGCCATATCAAGGAAGTGGGCTATGAACTGTATCAGGCCATGCTGGAAGAAACGATTGCCAAGATCAAATCGGGTGAATTGCAGGGGCTGAGCGCAGTTGACGATCAGTGGTCACCGCAGATCAACCTCGGCGTGCCGGTGATGATCCCGGAAAGCTACATCCCCGATCTGGACATCCGCCTTGGCCTTTACCGCCGGCTGTCCTCGCTGGCGACCAAAGTGGAACTCGAAGGCTTTGCCGCCGAGATGATCGACCGTTTCGGCCCGTTGCCGAAAGAGGTGAACACCCTCATGCTGATCGTGCGGATCAAATCCATGTGCAAACGCGCCGGGATCAGCCGCCTGGATGCCGGGGTCAAAGGGGCCACGGTGCAATTCCACAACGACAAATTCGCCAACCCCGCTGGCTTGGTGGAATTCCTCCGGGCGCAAGGCCCCGCCGCCAAGGTTCAGGGCAACAAGGTGGTCTTGCTGGGCGAGATGAAATCCGAAGCCGACCGGATCAAGGGCGCGTTTGCGATCGCCCGTGATCTGGCCGAAAAGGTCGTGAAGCCCAAGGGCTGATCACCGCTTGCCCGCAAAGCGCATGGCCAACAGCGCCAGCGCGACATAGACCGCGACCCCCGCCATCAGCGGCAGTGCCGTGCCATTGAAGGCCAACCCGACCGGCACCGCCAGCAACACCGACAGCACCGTCGAGATGGCGCTGGTCACCGACGCCGCCAGCCCCGCAATATGGCCCACCGGCTCCATCGCCAGCGCGTTCAGGTTGCCCATCGACAGCCCCATCATGCCAAAGAGCGCAATGCTCCACAAAAGATGGCTTGGAAAGGACAGCATCTCGGGCATCGCCCCGCTGGCGTTGATCGCCAGCAACACCAGCGTCAGCACCAAAACCCCGGCATACGTGGTGACAACAACAGCCCGCATCCCCACCCGCATGACGATGCGCGAATTGATGAAACTGCCGGTGCCCGACACCAGTGCAATAAAGGCAAACCACAGCGGGAAGGTTTCAGCCGCGTCAAAGCGCTGCTCAAACACGCCTTGCATGGACGAGAGCGTCGCAAACAGCGCGGCCAGCGTCAGCGTCTGCGCCACAATCGAGACGATGACGATGCGGTAGCTCAGCAACTCCTTGGTCGACGACAGAATCGTCGATAGCTGCAACTTGCGACGGTTTTCCGGGGCAAGCGTCTCAGGTTGGCGCAGCCCCATCCACAGCATGGTGACCGCCGAGAACAGGACATAAATAAGGAAAATCGATTTCCAGCCCGCCACCGCAATCACGCCCTGACCCAACAGCGGTGCCACCGCAGGGACCAGCGTGAACACCATCATCACGAAAGACATCACTTGGGCCATCGCGCGCCCCTTGAACAGGTCGCGCACCATTGCCATCGACACCGTGCGCGGAGCCGCCGCCCCGATCCCCTGAACGACACGGGCGATCAGCAGCAAATCCAATGAGTTGGCAAAGTAACAGGCCACCGCCGCCGCCACATACAACGCCGCCCCCGCAAGGATCACAGGCTTGCGGCCAAAGGCATCTGCCAAGGGGCCGACAAACAGCGTCCCCAGCCCCATGCCAAAGACAAAGCTGGTGACCACCAACTGCGCCCGGTTCACCGCATCGGGCGACAAGGTTACGGCGATTTCGGGCAGCGCAGGCAGCATCGCATCGATGGAAATGGCAATCGTGGCGAACAGCGCCGCGATCAGGGCGACGAATTCGCCCTGCGACAAAGGTTTTGTAGGAGTCATGCAAATCGCTTTCAAAGGGGCACAGCCAAGGCCTCGGCTTTTGCCACTGGTTAGCGACCGGACCGCGCGGCGGCAACAGCCTTGCCGCGCAGACCCGGGCCTTTCTCTGCGTCAGCGCACAAAGGGGCCGCTTAGTGCCCGATCTCGCTGTCCGCGTCCAAAGTTCCCGCCTTGGCCTTGGCGGTCAGTTCGGCAATGACCTTGGTCCACACTTCCGGCGGTTGCGCACCAGAGACAACGTATTGCTGGGCGATCAAAAAGGTCGGCACCGCGCTGACGCCCTTTTGGCGCGCGTCTTCGTCCCGCGCCAGAATGTCGTCGGCATCCGCGTCAGACGCCAAAAGCCGCTTGATCACATCCCGGTCCATCCCGCAGCCCGCCGCAATATCGGCCAGTACCTCGGGGTTGCCCAGATCGCGGCCCTCTTTCCAATAGGCGCGGAACAGCGCCGAGACGACCGGCGTCTGCCGCCCCTCCAGCCCCGCCCAGTGGATCAACCGGTGCGCGTTCAGGGTGTTTGGCATGCGCCGCGGGACATCAGGGTCCATATCCACGCCATTGCGCTTGGCCACGTCGCGCAACTGGCCGTGAATCTGGTCCACACGCTCTTTGCCGCCAAACTTGGCTTCCAGATAGTCGCGTTTGGCCACGCCCTCGGGGGGCATGTCCGGGTTCAACTGGAACGGATGCCATTGTATCTGGAACGGATGGTCCGCGTGGCCTTCCAGCGCGCGGTCCAGATTGGCTTTGCCGACCATGCACCAAGGGCAGACCGGATCAGAGAAGATATCAAGGCGGATCATCAGATTTCCGTTTTCAAGAGCCGGGCCAGTGCGCGGCGGTTGAGCTTTAAGTTGGCATTCCTGGGCAGCGCGTCAAGGCGTTGATAGTGGCGCGGTTGTTTCCACCGCGCCAGATGCCGGGCGGCATGGGCGCGCAGTGCCTCTGGTCCGGGGTCATCGGTCGCGGTGTAAAAGCAGGCGATAATCCGCGTGCCGGTGGTGATTTCAACTTCGGTTACCGCGCAATCGACCAAGGTGGGCAGGGTGGCCATCACCGCCTCGACCTCCAAGGGGGAGACTTTGAAGCCCCCGGCGTTCATCATGTCATCGCTGCGGCCAAGAAACCTGTAGGCCCCATCCGCCCCGCGTGAAACCTGATCGCCCGTGACAAACCAGTCGCCCTTGAACCGGGCGGAGGTCGCCTCGGCCTGATCAAGATAACCGATCATCAAACCCGGATCATTGCGGTGCACAGCCAAGGTGCCGGGCTGATCCGGCGCACAGTTGGCCCCGGTCTCATCCAGAACGGCAACCCGCCGCCCCGTCTGTGCAAAGCCAGCCGTGCCCTCAGGGGCGGGCCGGGTCGGGCTGCCGGACAGAAAGGTCGAACATTCTGACAGCCCCAACGCTTCATGCAGATCGGTGCCGGTCGCCTGTTGCCACTTGGCGCGCAGGTCCGGTGACAATGCCTCGCCCGCCGAAAGCCCGTGGCGCAAATCGGGCAAGTCCGGCACCCCCGCGCGCAGCATCTGCCGGTATATCCCCGGCGCCGCAGCAAAGATCGTCGCCCGGTGCCGCGCCGCAAGGGGCCCAAGCTCTGCCACGGGCATCCCATTGGCCGGGATCAGCGCTGTCGCCCCCACAGACCATGGGTCCAGAAGGCCCGTGCCCAGCGTGTAGGTCCAGTTGAACGCCCCCGCGTGCAGCAAACGGTCTTTTGGCCCCAGACCCTCCCAGCCGTCCCGCATCATGCCGCGCGCCCAGAGGGCCCGGTGCGCATGGGCCACCGCCATCGGCTTGCCCGCGGTGCCAGAGGTATAAATCACATAGGCCAGCCTGTCCGGGTCGCCCATGGCCCAAGCGGCCGGGGGCAGGGTGGCCATACCGGCCAAAGCCGCCGCCGCCAGCACCGGCACCGGGCCGGCGGGCAAGGCGACCCCCGCATCGGCGACCACCAAGGCCGGGTTCAGCGCCGCCGCCATGGGGGTGATCTCGGCCTCGGTCAGCGCGGCAGAGGTCGGCACAGGCACCAGACCCACCGTGATCGCCCCAAGGAACAAGATCGGGAAGGCCGCACTATTGCCCATCCGCATCAGCACCCGCGCACCCGGCGTCAAACCCAGCGCCAAAAGCCCGGTGCCACAGCCCCGCACCGCCGCCTCCAACTGGCCGTAGCTACAAACTTCGACACGGTCCCCGTGTAGGATTTCCAGCGCCGGATGGGCGCCGCGCGCAGGTGCCAACCGCAACGCCTGTGCGGCAAGATTGAACGGCGCGGGGCAAGGCGCGATGGCGGGGGCAGGGGCAAGCATATCTCCTGCTAACGCCCTCTACCTTTTGTTGCAAGCAAGCCGCTGGCCCGCTATGCAACCCGTATGTCCAGCGATCCCAAACGCCTGATCCGTATTGCGCGCGACAGCGGCAGCGCCCCGGCGGTTGAACCGCTGGATCTTGGCCTGCGGGTCCGCGACCTTCGCAAAGACAAGGGCTGGACGCTGGAACAAGCGGCAGGCCGGGCCGGGCTTGCGCGGTCTACCCTGTCCAAGATCGAAAACGGCCAGATGTCCCCCACCTATGACGCGCTCAAGAAACTGGCGCTTGGCATGGGCATGTCGGTGCCGCAACTGTTCACGCCGCCTTCCAAGGCACAGGTGTCTGGACGAATGGTCACCACCCGCATGGGCGAAGGTCAGGCCCACGCGACCATCACCTATGAACACGAATTGCTGGCAGGCTCGCTGACCAAAAAGCAGATGCTGCCCTACCGCGCCACCATCCGCGCCCGTGATATGGACGATTTTGATGGCTGGGTCCGCCACGACGGCGAAGAGTTCCTGTATGTGCTGACCGGGGTGATCCGGCTTTATACCGAGTTTTATGAACCCGTCGATCTGCGCCGGGGCGACAGCGCCTATTACGACGCCTCGATGGGGCACAATGTTATTTCCGTCTCGGATGATGATGCAACGCTGCTGTGGGTCACCTCTTTGACGTAAATGGGGCCAACCGGGCTACTTGGTCGCGTTGCCGCGCGTCGTCTGGCACCTTAGGCTTGCGATTGGGGCTGCCCTCGGGCGGCAAGGGGAGAATTACATGCGTCTGGCGCTCTTGAGCGACATCCACGCCAATCAAGAGGCGCTTGAGGCGGTTCTGACCGATCTTGCCCAACGCAACATCGACCAGATCGCGTGCTTTGGGGGATATCGTCGGCTATGGCCCCGACCCTCAATGGTGCATTGAGAAAGTTGAGGAGCTGGTTGCCCAAGGGGCGTGGTGCCTGCGCGGCAACCATGACCGCGCAGTGGGTGTGCCCGACGGCGCGTTCAATCCGAACGCCAAACGGGTGATCGACTGGACGGTGAACCGGCTGTCCAAACGCCACAAGACGTTCTTGTCCGAACTGCCACTGGTGATCGAAGATGGCGATCTGATGCTGGTTCATGCCTCTGCCAACAATCCGGCGGACTGGATCTATGTGAATTCTGAAACCATGGCGCGCGGGTCTTTTTCGGTGACCGATGCGCGGCTGATCTTTTGCGGCCATGTGCACCGCCCGCAGCTTTACTCCGCCGATCTGACCGGCAAGGTGACGGGCCACTCCGTGATCTTCGCCCAACCCTTGCCGCTGATCCGTTCGCGGCGCTGGCTGGGCGTGATCGGATCTGTCGGTCAGCCGCGTGACGGCGTGGCACAGGCAGGCTATGCGATCCTTGACCGGGCGGCCAACACGCTGACCTTTCGCCGGGTCGGCTATGATGTGATGACGACCGCCAAAAAGATGCGCGCGGCGGGCTTGCCCGAGGCGCTGGCATCCCGGCTGATGAAGGGGGAATAAATGCCACTGATCCGTCCGCAACCGGGGTTGGAAATTGACGGCTTTACCTTGGGCAACCAGTTGCACAAGGGCGGCTTTGCCACGGTCTGGGAGGTGACGCACCCGCTCTACCGCACGCCGATGGTGATGAAGGTTCCGACCATCCTCGACGGTTACGATGGCCCGACCATCGTCGGCTTTGAGGTGGAGCAGATGATCATGCCCCGCCTGACCGGCCCGCATGTGCCCCGCGTGATGGGTGAAGGCGACTTTTCCCGCATGCCCTATATCGTCACCGAAAAGATCCCCGGCGGTTCTTTGCACCGGCTGTTCAAGGCCGCCCCCCTGCCGCTGTCCGATCTCATAGAGACGGCAGCGCGGCTGGCAGACGCGCTCCACGATCTGCACCGCCAGCACGTCATCCATCTGGACCTGAAACCTGACAATTTCCTGCAACGCCCGACGGGTGAGATGGTGTTGATCGACTTTGGCCTTTCGCGGCACGATCATCTGCCCGACCTGCTGGCCGAGGAATTCACCATTCCCATGGGCACTTTCCCCTATATCGCGCCCGAACAGTTCCTGCGCCAACGCGGCGATCTGCGGTCTGACCTCTATGCGCTTGGCGCGATGCTCTACCAACTGGCCACCGGGCATCTGCCCTTTGGTGAGCCGGAAACGCTGGGGCAGGTGCGCCAACGCTTGTGGCGCGCGCCGCTGCCACCACGCCGGCTGCGCCCAGACCTGCCGGAATGGTTTCAGGAAATCATCCTGCGCGCGATGGAGGTGGACCCGGCCGATCGCTACCAGTCCGCCGCGCAGATTGCCTTTGACCTGACCCACCCGCAGCAAATCCGCCTGACAGAGCGTGGCCACCGGATAAAACCGCAAAGCGCGCTCGACCGGTTTCGCAACTGGCGCGCGATGCGCAAAGTCCGGGCTTTTGCCGCGCCGCCCTCGGTCGCGGCACAGATGGACCGCGCACCGATCCTGCTGGTCGCGGTCGACTTGTCTGCCGAGATGGAGCCTTTGGCCGCGGCGCTGTTTTTGTCCGTCAAGCGGATGCTGGTCATTCAACCAGACGCGCGCGTGGCATGCGTGAACGTCATCAAGACCGCGCGGCTTGGCATCGACCAGACCACGGATACCGACGGCAACCACCTGCATGTCGGCCGCCTCGTAGGGTTGAAAGCTTGGGCCGAGGGTATTGATTTGACCGATGACCGGCTGACCTTCACCATCCTTGAAATCGACCGACCCCGCCAGCGCCATTCTGGACCATGCCGAAGCCGTCCGCGCCGATCACATCCTGATGGGCGCGCGGGGCAGTTCGACCACTCGGCGCTATCTGGGCTCTGTCTCTGCCAAGGTCGTGGCAGAGGCCCCCTGTTCGGTCACCGTCATTCGCCTGCCACAAGCGCGATCCTTTGATGAGACGCCTGTGGCCGCCACCATGCCGGCCCTTGCCGGTGCGCCCACGCCCTGAATGAAAACGGCCCCCGCGAAGGGGGCCGCCACAGTTCGTTCCTCAGGTATCAGCGTCCGCCGCCAAGCCAGCCGCGCACCGTGCGCGCGCCCCCGGCCACATCCGTGCCCACGCCCTCGACTGTGTTGCAGGCTGTCAGCGCCAGCAATGCCACCAAAACCACCGCCCTCATTCTTGCGCCCACCAGACTTCAGGCTGGAACCCCAGCCAATCTCCGTACACCGGCAAGGTTTCCGGGAAATGCAGCCGCTTCTTGTGGGCCAGCCGCGAGACATCCGAATACCAGATCGGGATGACATAGCGCCCGGTGATCAGCACCCGGTCCAGAGCCTGCACCGCCGCCACGAAATCGTCACGGCTGGTTGAGGTCAGCATGGTCTGGATCATCGCCTCTGCCGCAGGTGCGTTCATGCCCATCCAGTTGCGCGTGCCCGGCTCTGTCACCCCGGCGGCCCCCCAGTACAGCATCTGCTCATTGCCGGGGCTCAGCGACAACGACCGGATGTAATGGGTCATGTCAAAGTCATAGGCGTTGGTGCGGTCTTTGTACTGCGCGCTGTCCACCGTCGTCACCTTGGCCGCAATGCCCAACCGCTTCAGCGCCTCAACATAGATATTCGCGGTAGCGATGATGTCATCGGCACCGTTGACCAACAGGATGTCAAAGCTGAACGGCGTGCCCGCGGCATCCTTCAATACCCCGTCCTGAACCGTCCACCCGGCCTCTTCCAGAAGTGCGGTCGCGGCCCGCAGATTGGCACGGTTGGCCTCGGACCCGTCCGAGACAGGCAAGCTATACCCCTCCAACGCACCGGGCAGCAATTGATCCTTGAACGGGGTCAGCAATTCCAACACCTTGCCCTCAGCCGGGGTGCCAGCAGGCGCGCCCAGTTCCGAGTTGGAATAATAGGACTGAATCCGCGGCACCGCCCCACCGTTCAGCGTCTGGTTGACCAGCTCAAAGTTGAACGCGTCAATCAACGCCTCCCGCACCCGCCAATCGGCAAAGATCGGCTTGCGCGTGTTGAACACCAACCCTTCGATCCCCGACGGCCGCCCATGCGGGATGACCGACTTTACCACGTCGCCCGACTGGACAGCCGGGAAGTCATAGTTGGTTTCCCATTTCGCCGGGTTGGTTTCGCGGAAACTGTCGATCTCTCCGGCTTGGAACGCTTGGAACACCACGCCGCCATCGCCGAAATAGTCATAGCGCACTTCGTCAAAATTGTGCTGGCCCCGGTAAAAGGGCAGATCCTTGCCCCACCAATCAGGGTTTTTCTTGAAACTGATGAACTTGCCCGGCTCAAAGCTGTCCACCACATAGGGCCCCGATCCGATCGGCGCTTCGAGGGTCGAGGCGGTGAAATCCTTGCCCTCCCACTGCGCCTTTTCCAGAATGGGGCGCAGGCCCAGGATCAGCGGCAGTTCGCGGTCCTCCACGTTGAAGGTAAACTTGACCGACCGCTCACCGGTCTTTTCAGCCGTACCGATTTTCTTCCACGCCGCCGCATAGCGCGGGTTGCCCTCGGTCCCCAGCTTTTCAAACGACCACAGCACATCTTCGACCGTCACCGGGTTGCCGTCCGAAAATCGGGCCCCTTCGCGCAGAGTGAATTCGACGTAGCTGCGGGCGTCATCGGTCGCCACCGATTCGGCCAAAACCCCGTAAAGCGAGAAGGGCTCGTCATAAGAACGTCCCAGAAGTGTCTCTACCGTCAGCAAAGATACCCCGGCAGGCGATGCCCCTTTCAGGATGTAAGGGTTGAGCGAATCGAACCCGCCCGATTCCCCGAAAACGATGCGCCCGCCCTTGGGCGCATCCGGGTTGGCATAGGGAAGCGACACAAAATCAGGTGGAAGCGCTGGCTCTCCATACATAGCTATGCCGTGGCGTGCTTCCGCCTCCGCCATTTGCCCAAGGGCCGCCAACACCATCGCTGCCCCAATGGTTCTTAGGGACGTGATTACAGTTTGTCTCATCGCGGCAACAATCCTCCGGAGCCCGTATCTGTCAGACGCAAGCTTATGCTGGCTTTTGAACCAATTCAAACTTTTAGCTTGGAAGGCGCGTGAAGGCGGCGTATAAGATACCTACTGCTCGATAGGTTTCTTGCCTGTATGAAACCTGCCTCAATAACTTAACGCCGGCTTCGTGCCGGCGTTTTTTTTGTTTTGACCGCGCCTGCTTACGTGCCCGGCTTTCCGCCACCGGGCAGACAGGCTAGACTTTGCCGCATAGCAGCAAAGGGGTTTCAAAATGCTCAAGGGCAAGACCGCGATCATCACAGGATCGAATTCCGGCATCGGACTGGGGGCGGCAGAAGAGCTTGCGCGCGCTGGTGCGGATGTGGTGCTCAACAGCTTTACCGACCGGCCCGAGGATCATGCGCTGGCCGCGGATCTTGGCCATCGCCACGGCGTCACGGCGCGCTACATCGCGGCCGATATGTCGGATGGGGCGGCCTGTCGCCGGCTGGTGGAGGCGGCAGGCGGTTGCGATATTCTGGTGAACAACGCGGGCATCCAATACGTGGCCCCGGTGGATGAATTCCCCGTCGACAAATGGAACCAGATCCTCGCGATCAACCTGTCATCGGCCTTCCACACGGCGGCTGTCGCCATGCCCCTGATGCGCGCCAAGGGATGGGGGCGGATCATAAACATCGCCTCGGCCCACGGCCTGACCGCTTCGCCGTTCAAATCGGCCTATATCGCGGCCAAACACGGCGTCGTCGGGCTGTCCAAGACCATCGCGCTTGAGACGGCGGGGCAGGGCATCACCTGCAACGCAATCTGCCCCGGCTATGTGCTGACCCCCTTGGTCGAGGCGCAAATCCCCGATCAGATGAAAGTCCACGGAATGGACCGGGATACGGTGATCCGGGAAGTGATGCTGCTGCGCCAACCCTCGCGCCAGTTTGCCACGACAGAACAGATCGGCGGCACCGTGGTCTATCTGTGCAGCCCCTATGCCGATCAGGTGACCGGCACCACGATCTCGGTCGATGGCGGCTGGACGGCGCTCTAGGCCCCCCTTGGGGAACGCCTCCGGCGGGGGAGTATTTGGGCCAAGATGAAAGCCCATTTTCTGTCTTCAAATATCCCCCGCGGAGCGTCCTTCGCGGGGCAGGGGCGGTGAGGGGTCAGATCTCTTCGTCCTCGGCGCGGATCGCGGGATAGACCAGACCTGCCGAGACAATCAGTTTGACCGCCTCATCCGGCTTCAGATCCAGCATGATAACCTCATGCTCTGGCACAAAGACCAGGAATCCCGAGGTCAGCGGCGTCAACCCGATGAACACCGCGACCCGGTTTTCACCCTGGGGCAGTTTGGCGGCGATTTCCCCCTTCGGTGTGGTGGCAACCATACCGACAGCCCAATGGCCGGGGGCGGGAAATTCGACCAGGCAGGTGCGATCAAAGCTTTTCTCGGATTTGGTGAAAAAGGTCTCGGTGATCTGTTTGACCCCCGAATAGACCGAGCGCACCAGGGGCACGCGGTCCACAATCCGTTCGGCCTGGCGCATGATGCTTCGCCCGATCAACCCTCGGGTCAGCGCGCCGATCAGTGCGGTAAAGACCAGGAACACCAGAACGCCGACGCCACGCACCGGAAAGCTTGCCTCTGGCCCGAACATCCGCCGGATGACCGCCTCCGGTTTCCACGGGCCGGGGATCAGTGGCAAGATCCAGCCATCGATCCAACCGATCAGCGCCCAGACGACGTAAATCGTCAGACCCACCGGCAGCACCACGACCAGCCCGGTCAGAAAAGAGGCACGCAGCGCCCCAAGCAAGGTCCGACGATGTGGCGACGTCTCGGTCATGATTGCTCCTGCATTCCGCGGGGCAATCTAGGCAGCCGCGCGGGGCAGCACAATGGCCCGTGATCGCCTATCCCCGATCTGCCCGTGCAATCGCCGCCCCAAGACGCGCATTGTTCAGAACGAGGGCAATATTGGACTCGAGCGACCGCCCGGCCGTCAGTTCAAAGATCCGCTGCAGCAAGAACGGCGTCACCGCCTTGGCCGCGATGCCTTGGGCGGCGGCCTCGGCCAGCGCCGTCTCGATCACCGGGCCGATCACTGCACGGGTGATCTCGGCCTCGACCGGGATCGGGTTGGCGACCAGTTGTCCGCCGGGCAGGCCGAGCGCGCGCCGCAGCCGCAGCGCCTGTGCGATCTGCTCGGGGCTGTCCATCCGCAAGGGGGCGCGCAGACCAGACGAGCGCGACCAGAAAGCCGGGAAATCATCCTGACCATAGGCGATCACCGGCACCCCGTGGGTTTCCAACACTTCCAGCGTTTTCGGCAGGTCCAGAATGGCCTTGGCCCCCGCTGCAACCACCGTTACCGGGGTTTGCGCCAGTTCGAGCAGATCGGCCGAGATATCGAAACTGTCCTCGGCCCCTCGGTGCACCCCGCCGATGCCGCCCGTGGCAAACACGGTGATCCCCGCAAGCGCAGCGCAGATCATCGTGGCGGCCACCGTTGTCGCCCCGGTCTGGCCAAGCGCCAGACAGGCCGCCAGATCGGCCCGCGACAACTTCATCACGCCCTGCGCTTGGCCAAGCTGGTCCAGCTCGGCGCTGGTCAGGCCGATATGGATCTTGCCGGCCATGATCGCGATGGTGGCTGGCACCGCACCATGGGCGCGGATCTCGGCCTCAACCCGGCGGGCGGTTTCAACATTTTGCGGAAAGGGCATGCCGTGGGTGATGATCGTGCTTTCCAGCGCGACAAGCGCCGCACCTTCAGCCTTGGCTTTGGCAACTTCGGGTGAAAAGACAAGCGGCAGGGTCATCATGTTCCGATCTCTCCCGAGACATAAGTGGCGGCGGCAGCAAGGGCGGCGGTCAGTGCCTCGGCCCGGCTGGCGCCGCGTTGTTCTGCGACGATATGGGCGGCCATAAACGTATCGCCCGCGCCGGTGACCCGCGCCACCATCACGGCGGGCGGCGTGCCGGTGATCACGCCCTTGGCACGGCTACCCTCGGCACAGGTCTTGCCGCCATGGGTGACCAGAACCCGCCCGGCCCCGCAGGCCAGCAGCGCCTCTGCCGCTTCGGGGGCAGTCGGGCAGGGGGTGCGGGCAATCAGGCAGGCCTCTTCCAGATTGACATAAAGCGTAGCACCCTCATGGCCAAGCATCGGCACCAACCGTTCGGCCTTGCCGGGGCTTGCAGGGGCCAGTCGCATATCCGCCCGCGCAAACAGCGGCGACGCCGCGATCTGCGACAGCAGTTCCGAGGTCAGGTTGCCGTCCAGCGCGATCAGTCCGGCCCAGGGGGCAGCCTCGGTTCCCAGCCGGCCATCGGCCAAAGGCCGCAGGATCTTGTCGCCCGCCGCTTCCAGCGAATGGGCATCGGCAATCGCCGCAATCAAGCCGTTGGCCCCCTCAATCGCCATATAGCGGTCGGTGGGCAGGTCTTCGGACCGGTAGGCATGGGCGGTAATCAAACCCAAGCGCTCACACGCGGCGATCAACTCATCCCCCTCGGCGTCGCGACCCACCGCCGTCAGCAGCGCTGGCGACAGACCAAACCGGCGCAGCGTCATGGCGATGTTCATGGCGACCCCGCCGGGCAGCCGCGTAATGCGCCCCGGCACATCGGCGCCCAGACGCATCGACGCGGCCGAGCGACCAATAATGTCCCACAGGACCGAGCCAATGCAGAGAATATCTGGTGTCATGGCCCATTTCATCGCCTAAGGTGGGGCAGGGTGCAAGCCCTGCCAAAACGCGCCCCGCCAAATCTGCGCCAAGGGCGAACCCGCGCGAACGCCCGTTTTGCCCGTCCCCCGCGCAGGTGGATGCTTTTGGCGCTTGCACTTCGCGCTCCCCCGGTCTATGTGCGCCACACTTCACAGGTGAGGCTTGGGCCGTTGCGGGGAGAAATCCCGTAAGGTCCGCCGGTTGGGGCATCCGCCCTGAGACAGCTTCGCCAAGGCGTAAACCGGAAAAGGATAAGACATGGCTCTTCCCGAGTTCTCCATGCGTCAGCTGCTTGAAGCTGGCGTTCACTACGGCCACCAGACCGCCCGTTGGAATCCCCGCATGGGTGAGTACATCTACGGCGACCGTAACGGCATCCACATTCTCGACCTGACGCAGACCGTCCCGATGCTGGACCAAGCGCTTAAAGTCGTGCGTGATACCGTTGCCAAAGGCGGCCGCATCCTCTTCGTCGGCACCAAGCGTCAGGCTCAAAAGCCGATCGCTGAAGCCGCTGAGAAATGCGCACAGTATTACATGAACCACCGCTGGCTTGGCGGCACGCTGACCAACTGGCAGACCGTTTCCAAGTCGATCCAGCGCCTCAAGCAGATCGACGAAGTTCTTTCCCATGGCGGCGAAGGCCTGACCAAGAAAGAGCGTCTTGGCATGGAACGTGACCAGTCCAAGCTGCAGGCTTCGCTGGGCGGCATCCGTGAAATGGGCGGCGTTCCTGACCTGCTGTTCATCATTGATGTGGGCAAAGAAGACCTTGCCATCCTCGAAGCACAAAAACTGGGCATCCCGGTTGTGGGTATCGTTGATACCAACAACTCGCCCAAAGGCGTGGATTATGTGATCCCCGGCAACGACGACGCGGCCCGCGCAATCGCTCTGTATTGCGACCTGATCTCGCGCGCGGCGCTTGACGGTATGTCGGCCCAGATGGGTGCGGCTGGTATCGACCTTGGTGCGCTGGAAACCGCGCCGGAAGAAGCCGCCACCGCTGAAGCGTAATCGCTGTCACAGCACGGATAACCGGCGGGGCTATATTCCCCGCCGGACTCATTTTTCGGATTTCAGGAGCCTGATATGACCGTCACCGCACAAATGGTGAAAGAACTGCGCGACAGCACCGGCGCAGGCATGATGGACGCAAAAAAAGCGCTCGTCGAAACCAATGGCGACATGGAAGCTGCCGTTGACTGGCTGCGCACCAAAGGCCTCGCCAAAGCCGCCAAAAAAGCCGACCGCGTTGCCGCCGAGGGCCTTGTTGGCGTCGTCGTGTCCGGTGGGCGCGGTGTGGCTGTCGAAGTGAACTCGGAAACCGACTTTGTCGGCAAGAACGCCGATTTCCAGTCGATGGTTCACAACATCACCAAGACCGCAATCCGCTGCAATAGCGTCGAAGAGCTGAAAGCCGCCGATCTGGCCGGCCAGCCCGTCGAAACCGTTATTCAAGAAGCCGTCGCCACCATCGGCGAAAACATGACCCTGCGCCGCATGGCGACGCTTGATGGTGATCATGTCGCAGCCTACGTCCACAACTCGGTGGCCGATGGCCTTGGCAAGATCGGCGTTCTCGTCGCTGTCAAAGGCGCTGACCACGGTATTGCCAAGCAGTTCGCGATGCACGTTGCCGCGACCAACCCGCTGGCCCTGTCGGAAGCCGATCTTGACCCGGTCGTGGTCGAGCGCGAGCTGGCCGTTCAGACCCAAAAAGCGCTGGAAGAAAACGCGGCCTCGGCCAAGCCGAAGCCCGACGCGGTGATCCAGAACAACATCATCCCGGGCCGGATGAAGAAGTTCCTCGCCGAGAACACGCTGCTCGGCCAGATGTTCGTGATGAACCCTGACATCACCGTGGCGCAAGCCGCGAAAGATGCCGGCGTTGAGATCACCGGCTTCGTCCGCATGGGCGTGGGCGAAGGCATCGAGAAGAAAGAAGAAGATTTCGCCGCTGAAGTCGCAAAGATGGTTCAGGGCTAAGTCGATCGTCGCAAGGCGGGGAAGGGGGCGCGGGGCAACTCGGCGCCCCTTTTCTTTTGTCCACACGCACCACCTGCCAAAGCGCATAAAAAAACGGTGCAGCCTTTGAAAGGGCTGCACCGTTCGCCCTTGCCCTTGGGGATAAGGCGGGGGGCGTACAGGTTACCAGTGGACCGACCGGAAATTGATCCGCCACACCAACAGGGAGTGGTGCCCGTAAATGCACCAAGAGTACGAGGCGGATCAAAGCCGAAAATGCGGTTCAGATCGCGCCCACCGTTCCAAAGATCAAAGCTTGACCGCCCGGAACCCGTGCAGATTTTCACTTTCCCCGCGGCAAAGAAAGTCAGGGATTCCCTACCCCGATCAGCTCTGGCGCCTCGGAGGCGAGGGTCTGGAAAATCAGGTTCATCAACGCCGCTTTCGCCACCGCTTGCGCCGTTGTGTCGACCGACAACGCGTCGCGCGCCAGACGCAAGTGTTTCTCTACCATCGCCGGAGAAACCCCCATCAGCATCGCCACATCCTGCGTCGTCTTGCCATCGGCCACCCACTCCAACGCCTCGCGCTGCCGATGGGTCAGCGCCCGTCGATGGGTGGAAAATGGCAACTGCAGCAGCCGCAAATGCATCATATGGGCCACGGACAGAATCTCGTCATGCTTGGCCGCAAAGATCCGGTCCACTGTCGGCGGGTCCAGCCCTGGGTCAGCGATCAACCCCATCGCACCTTTGGCGCGGGTAGAGCTTTCCGGAAAGCTGATCGTAATCCCCGCCACAATCCCCATCGCAAGGTTTTGCCGCACGGTTTCCGCCTCTTCCGGCGACAGTCGCCCGGCAAGAAACGCCTCCCGCACCCAAGTCCAGGTGCAGGCCCCCTCATTGGTCAGCGTCCAGCGAAACGCCGGCGTCTTGGCGAAAAATCCGTTGCGAAAATAGAATTCGGCATAGCTGGCGTCGGTGGTGGTCAGAAAAACCGCGTCATCGGGGTCGCCCACATTGCGCAAGCCCCGGAACCGGGTGAACCCATAATTGATGCGCGCAAACCCCAAAGACCGGAAATGCGCGGCCGCAAGGTCCCAGACCTCACGTTTGGTTTTTGCTTCGGCAATCCGAATGACGAGCGAAAGTGTATCTGCCAATGTGTCGCCCCCCGGCGAGGGCCCTCAAAAACCAGCCCGTAAGAGGGGCCTACGCCTTGCCCTCCCCCTAGGTCAAGCTTATCCATGCTTCGGGCGGTCTGTCGAGGACCGTGACATGCCAGGGTGCGGAAATGACAGAAGAAACGATGGATGTGGTCGTCATCGGCGGTGCGGTTATGGGGGCATCCTGCGCCTATTGGCTGACCCGCCAGCAACCGGGGCTGAAAGTCCTCGTGGTCGAACGCGACCCAAGCTTTGCCTTTGCATCCACCGCATTGTCCGTGGCCTCGATCCGTCAGCAGTTTTCCAGCCCGGTCAACGTCTCGATTTCCCGCTTTGGCATCGACTTTATCCGGAACTTTCAGGAAAGCCTTGGGGTTGAGGTGGGCGTCGGCTCTTTGGGTCTAAAGGAAAACGGCTACCTTTTCCTGTCGCACAGCGCCGAGGGGGCCACCGTTCTGGCGGAACTGGCCCAAATGCAGCGCGACCTCGGCGCCTCCACCGAGGTTCTGACACCTGAACAGATCAAAGCCCGCTTTGCTTGGCTAGAGGTGGGCGACCTGTCCGCGGGCAGCTTTGGCGTGCGCGACGAAGGCTGGTTTGATAACATGGGTCTCTTGTCGGGCTTTCGGGCGGCGGCCAAAGCGCAAGGCGCGCGCTTTGTCACCGATGAGGCGGTCGGGCTGGAGATGGAACAGGGCAGGGTGGTCGCGGTTACCCTTGCCAAGGCGGGGCGGATTGCCTGTGCGGCGGCCGTCAACGCCGCGGGCACGCGCGCCTCGGTTGTTGCCGGGTGGGCTGGGCTTGCCTTGCCGGTAGAGCCACGCAAACGCACCGTCTTTGTCATCGACGCGCCGAACGCCCGGCATCCGGACGCGCCCTTGCTGGTCGACACCGGGTTCTACCTGCGTCCCGAGCAGAACCACTGGATCACTGCGACCGTTCCTCAAGATGATGGGCCCTGTGATGTCAAAGACTTCGAACCCGATCTTCACCTGTTTGAAGAGGTGATATGGGAGCAACTCTACAACCGCGCGCCCGGTTTTGATGCGGTGAAAGTGGTCCGTCACTGGGTGGGCCATTATGCCTATAACACACTGGACCAAAACGCCTTGCTCGGGGCTATGCCGCAAGTGCCGAACCTGTTCTTCATGAACGGCTTTTCGGGCCACGGGTTGCAACAGGCACCCGCCATTGGCCGCGGCATTGCAGAACAAGTGCTGACCGGCGGCTGGCAAAGCCTTGATCTAAGCGATCTGTCGGTGGCCCGCGTGTTGACCAATACGCCGCTTTTGGAAAAGGCGGTCGTCTGATTTTCTTTGTAAAGCAAAGGGTTGCGCGGCTAAATTAGCCGCGCGCCGCAGCCCGGATCGCGGCAATATTGGCGCCATACGGGGCAGGGTCCGTCACAGAGCCCCCCTTGAACACCGCAGATCCCGCCACCAACACATCCGCACCCGCCGCAACCACCAAAGGCGCGGTTTCCACGGTGACGCCACCGTCAATTTCAATGTGGATCGGACGGTCACCTATCATCTCACGCAGGGTCCGCACCTTGGCGACCTGCGAGTGAATGAACTTCTGCCCGCCAAAGCCGGGGTTGACCGTCATCACACAGATCAGATCCACCATGTCCAGAAGATGGGCAACCGCGTCAACGCCCGTGCCCGGGTTTATGGCAAGACCCACTTTTTTCCCAAGCGCACGAATGGCTTGCAGGCTGCGGTGAATATGCGGCCCGGCCTCCAGATGCACAGAGATCACATCCGCGCCCGCCGTTGCAAACGCCTCCAGATAGGCGTCAGCCGGGGCGATCATCAGATGCACATCCATGATGCCCTTGATATGCGGCCGGATCGCCGCGCAGGTCGCAGGCCCAAAGGTGATGTTCGGCACGAAATGCCCGTCCATGACATCGACATGCACCCAATCCGCACCTTGCGCTTCAATCGCGCGACATTCCGCGCCAAAGTTCGCAAAATCCGCCGACAGGATCGATGGGGCGATCTTCACGTTGCGGTCAAAGCTCATGGGGGCATCTCCTTGGGTTTTGCAGGGATTTAGCGGTTTGGGGGGAATAGGTCCAGCCCTGCCTGTATCCGCATATTACATAATATTGATTATGCGATATTACACACAGCCAATCCCTACCTGAGAAGACGCGATCTACAAGTAAGGGAAATGGTGCACCCAGCACGATTCGAACGTGCGACCTTTGCCTTCGGAGGGCAACACTCTATCCAGCTGAGCTATGGGTGCCTGCCCCTCGGATAGGACAATCCAGCGAGGGTTGCAAGTGGAACTCGCTCGTCTTTCAGGCAAAAAGCTCGTGGCAAAGCTCCAGCGCCGAGACAAGCGCGTCCACTTCCTCAACCGTGTTATACAGCCCGAACGACGCCCGGCACGTAGCACCCAAACCCCAGTGGGCCATCAGTGGCATTGCGCAATGGGTGCCCGCGCGGACCGCAATCCCGCGCTTGTCCAGCACGGTAGAGATATCATGCGCATGGGCCGGACCATCCAGCGTAAAGGAAAAAATCGCGCCCTTCCCCGCCGAATTACCCTGCACTTGCAGCCAGTTAAGACCCGCCAGCCGATCACGCGCATAGTCGCGCAAAACCCGCTCATGGGCGGCGACATTGGCCATGCCAAGCCCCATCAGATAGTCCAGCGCCACACCAAGCCCGATCTGCTGGACGATGGCCGGCGTTCCGGCCTCAAATTTCATCGGCGGGTCGTTGTAGGTCACCGTGTCACGCGTCACCTCACGGATCATATCACCGCCGCCAAGGAAGGGCCGCATCTCGGCCATCCGCTCAGGCCGGATAAAGATCGCGCCGGAACCGCTCGGACCATAGAGCTTATGTCCGGTGATCGCATAAAAGTCGCAGCCAATCGCCTGAACATCGACCGGCATATGAACGGCCGCCTGCGAGCCATCGACAAGCACCGGAACCCCAAGGGCACGTGCGCCCCTGCAGATGCTGGCCACATCAACAACGGTGCCTAACACATTGGACATATGCGTTATTGCGACAAGCTTGGTGCGCGGCCCGATTGCCTCCAGCACAGCCTGCGGGTCCAGATCACCGTTGGCGTCCACTTCTACCCATTTCAGCACCACACCCTGCCGTTCGCGCAGAAAATGCCACGGCACGATGTTGGCGTGATGCTCCATCACCGACAGCACGATCTCATCGCCCGGCTGCAAGCGCGGTGCGGCCCAAGCGTACGAGACAAGGTTGATCGCCTCGGTCGTGCCAGAGGCGAACACGATATCCTCTTGGCTCGGTGCATTCAAAAACCGCGCAATGGTGCCGCGCACGGCCTCATACTTATCCGTCGCGATATTGGAAAGGGTATGTAAGCCACGGTGAACATTGGCATATTCCAACGTATAGGCGGTGTTGACCGCATCTATCACCACCTGCGGCTTTTGCGCCGAGGCGCCGTTGTCCAGATAGACAAGCGGCTTGCCATTCACCTTTCGCGACAGGATCGGAAAATCGGCACGAATGCGGGCGATGTCAAACATTGGTCAATCCTTCGGGGCCGATCACAAGGGTCAGCACCACCATTAGTATCACCGAAAAGAACAGGCCAAAGCCAAGGATCGCAAGAAACACCTTTCCGGCCGAGGGAAAGCCGTGCAACTCGGTCACAAACTGGGTCAGGAGCCAAAAGAACAGCACGACGCCCAGGTAGCCCAAGGCTTCGGCCATTGGCGGAATCACGAACAACAGCGCCAGTTGCGCCAGTTGCAAAAGGATCATCAACGCTTCCAGCCACGCCATGACGGCGACACTGTCAGCAAGGCTTCCCCTGCCCCCATAGCGCTTGCCGATCATGAAAACCGCAAGACAGCCAATGACTTGCACGGCAATCTGCAGTGCGGCCATCACAAAGGGGCTCCGCGCCATAACGCCCAGCTCTGCGATTTCCTCCGCCTGCAGCGTCAGAAACGCCGCCGAGGACAGGATCGCCGACAGCAGCGCCATCAACGCCATCGCCGTCACCGCGGTCGAAAGGCTAAGACGTTGGCTGATCACCCACGCCGCCCCTTTGCGGGGCGCATGCAGGCTAAGAGCCACCGCGTCGATCCAGTATTGCAGGCTCATGCCTTGCGCTCCGCTTCCATCAACATAACCAGCCAAATACCTATAAAACCGATAGAAACCACGATCTGCACGAGGATAAGCTGCGGCCCCGGACCAATCAGACCTGCCACCATCCCCTGTAGCAGCAAGAGCGGCGACACAACGACCAAGGCCCAGAACAACGCCAGCCTTGCCCGGTAATAGTTACCCTGCCCGCCCAGAGCCTTGGCCACCAGATGCGACAACGCCGCAAGCCCGTACCAAAGCGGAATCGTCGCCAAAAGGGCCAGCCCGACCGCCAGCAGCCGTGGCGACAAGGGTTGGCCCTGGGCGGCAAACGCCTCACGCGCCTGACCGGGCCAAAGCGAGACGAAGGTCAGCAGCAGGAACACGAAAAGAAACGTGAAAACAAACGCTTCTGACCGTTCCCTTGCCAAGTGCCGTGCGACCACCCTGCGGGGGTGGCGCCAGCTTTCAACGATATCGGACGTGACAGCCATGCTATTTGGCGTGCCGCACCAGCCAGCCTTCCAACCGGCTGCGGATATCATCGGCAATCGCCTCGTCCTCAATCTCGCCAATGGCTTCGGCAAGGAAGGCCAGAACCAGCAGCGATTGCGCCTCACGCAGGGGCACGCCCCGCGACCGCAAGTAGAACAGCGCCGTATCGTCAATCGCGCCCGAGGTGGACCCGTGGCTGCACTTCACGTCGTCGGCATAGATTTCCAGCTCCGGTTTGGCCAGAAACTGGCTGTCGCCGTCCAGAAGCAGGCTTTGCGAGATCTGATAGCCGTCCGTCTTTTGCGCCCCGGCCTTCACAAGGATCTTGCCCTGAAACACCCCGGTCGCGCCGTTCTTGAGCACCTTCTTGAACACCTGACGGCTTTCGCACCGCTCGCCCGCGTGGGTCACAAAGACCGTGTCGTCGTGCAGGAACGCGCCGTCCCCGACCGCAGCCCCGGCGACATGGGCCATGGAATCCGAGCCTGCCAGTTCCAACACCGCCTCGTTGCGGGTCAGGCTGCCATTGGCCGTCAGGGTAAAGGACTTGAACAGCGACCCCTTACCCAGACGCGCGAAAATATGGGTGACCGCACAGCGTTCATGGTCGCGGCCCTGCGCGCGGATGTGGTGGAACCGCGCGCCATCAGCGACCTCGACCTCCATCACCTGATTGATCCGTGCCGCCGCCGGGCCGTTTTCCAGCAGCGTCACCTCAGCCCCGGCTTCCAGCTTGATGCAGTTGTGCAGCATCGCGTCAGAAACCTCTGATTTATGTTCATAAATCAGCGCGATCGGCTTGGCCACCTTGCCCGTCACGCGGATCAAGACCCCATCTGTTGCAAAGGCAGAGTTGAGCGCGGCCAGCGGGCGGGCGACCGGTGTTTGCCCCCGCGCCTCCAGCACACCATAGATATCCCGCGCCCAGTGAATCTCGGCGCTGACAGCGGCCAGACGTTCGATGCTGACCCCGGCGAGGCTCAGATCATCGGACGCTTCGGCGTCAAACACCCCGTCCACGAACACGATCTTCAGCCGGTCAATCGCCCCGAACACGGTTGATTCATCGCCCGCGTCAAACACCTTTGCAGGCTTGGGCGCGTTCTGGATCAAGACGGTGGGATCGGTATAGCGCCAGTATTCGTCGCGCTTGCCCGGCAAGCCCATCGACGACAGGCGTGTCAGGGCCTCGGCCCGCGCGCGCGCCGAAAACCCGCCCTTGGGCAAGGCCATGTCAGCAATCCGCGCGCTCAGGGCGTCTTGTTTGGCTTGCGGCAGCGCCATCATTCAACCTCCGCAAGCAGATCGGCGTAGCCGTTGTTTTCGACTTCCAGCGCAAGTTCCGGCCCGCCGGTCTTGATGATCCGGCCTGCCGCCATGATATGCACCACGTCCGGCTTGATATGGTCCAAAAGCCGCTGATAGTGGGTGATCACCAGAAACGACCGCCCTGCCCCGCGCAGCGCATTCACGCCGTCGGCCACCAGCTTCATCGCATCGACATCAAGACCGGAGTCGGTCTCATCAAGGATGCACATCTTTGGTTCCAGCATGGCCATCTGCAAGATTTCGTTGCGCTTTTTCTCGCCGCCCGAAAAGCCCACATTGACCGGGCGTTTCAGCATTTCTGCGTCGATCTTCAGCGCCTTGGCCTTTTCGCGCACGAGTTTCAGGAAATCACCTGCCGAAACCTCGTCCTCGCCGCGCGCTTTGCGTTGCGCGTTCAGGGCGGTGCGCAGGAAGGTCATGTTGCCCACGCCGGGGATTTCCACCGGGTATTGGAACGCCAGAAACAGCCCCGCCGCAGCGCGCTCTTCGGGCTCCATCTCCAGCAGCTCCGCCCCTTCCAGCTTGGCCGAACCTTCGGTGACCTCATAGCCCTCGCGGCCCGACAACACATAAGACAGCGTCGATTTGCCCGACCCGTTCGGCCCCATGATCGCATGGACCTCGCCCGCGCCGATCTTCAGATCGACGCCGCGCAAGATCACCTTGTCTTCATCGGCCAGTTTCACATGGAGGTTGTTGATATCCAGCATGTCTTCCTCATTTCCTCTCGCCCGGTCTTGTCCGGGCCTTGGACGGCATGTGCCGTCAGGTTTGATCCGCTGCCCCGGCGCGTTCGACCGGGATCAGGATGTGATTGTCATTCTTCGGCCCGACCGAGGTCACCGAATGGGTGGCATAGCCATGCTCGGCCACCCAGATTGCCATGTCGAACTGGTGGTCCTTGCCCACCTCGACCATCATCAGCGGCCGGGCCCGCGCGATCAGCGCCTCCAGCCCCCGCAGCACTTCCATCTCCATGCCCTCAACGTCGATCTTCAACAGATCGGGCACCAGATCGGGAAAGGCCTCATCGCCGCGCCGCACTTCCAGCGACCCGCCGGTCGGCTGCATTCTGGTCGCGCCAAGGTTCTTGTCGTGCACCTTCATGTGATAGCCGCCCGCCGAGCGGTCCGACAGGCCAAAGCCCAGATGGGACAGGTCGATGACCCCCTCCAGCCGGTTCAGCAACACATTGCCCACCAAAGGCCCGATGGCCAGCGGGTTCGGCTCAACCACCACCACCTTGGCGGCCCCGGCGATCAGCGCGAAATACAGCGCGTGATTGCCGACATTGGCCCCCACATCCAACACGACCGGCGCCTTGGGCAACAGCGCGCGCAGGGCGTCCAGCTCTGCCGCCTCATAAAACCGCCCACGCCGATGGGCGTTCTGGATCGGGTCTTCGGCCATATTGACACAAAAGACCACCCGCCGCCCGCGCAGCGTGACGTGGATCTGCTCCATCGCTGGCAAGGCCAGCGGGTGCCCCTGCGTCCAATCGGTCAGCCGTTCGGTGATGCGTTTCATCTGGCCCTCACAACGGCTGCAAATGGCTGGACAGATACCACGACATCCGCTCGGGTGGCAGGGCGCGTGGCTGCACCTCAAACCGCGCCATCCGGCCGATCCGGTCAACCGGTTTCACCAGATCTTCAACCGCATGGTAGGTCGGGCGGCCATCGTAATCATCCCACAGCACCGTCACCGGCGCGGTAGAGCGGATCATTGTCGTCAGAAAACACGCCAACCGGAACCGCCCGTCGATCAGCACCACATCGGGTTGACGAAAGTCATCCCGGTCCCAGACCGCATTGGCATAGCCGGGCCAGCGCCGGAAATGCGCGCCATCCACCGGATAGCCCCAGCGTTTGGTCGGGCCAATATCGCCGTAGATCAGGTGCAGCTCGGCCTCGCCCGGGTTGGCGCGAAACCACGCCTGCATGCCGTCCAGCCATTTGCGGTCACTTTCCACCGAAAAGACCACCCGCCCCGGCTGTTCCGCCGCGATCAAAGTGGTGCCCCCAGAGCCGTATTCCAGGATCACCCGCGCATCACCAAACGCCGCGCGCACGGCGGCCGCCTCATCCGGCGGCATCGTCAAAATAGGACGTTTGACAGCACCACGCGCCATGGTTCAGCCAACCGAGCCTTCAAGGCTGATTGCTACAAGGCTTTGCGCCTCCATCGCGAATTCCATCGGCAACGCCTGCAAGACCTCTTTGCAGAACCCGTTCACCACCAGTGCGACCGCCTCTTCCTCATCCATCCCGCGGCTGCGGCAATAGAACAGCTGGTCCTCATCGACCTTGGAGGTGGTCGCCTCATGCTCGACGCGCGACGAGTTGTTGCGCACCTCGATATAGGGCACGGTATGGGCGCCGCATTTGTCGCCGATCAACAGGCTGTCACATTGGGTATAGTTGCGGCTGTCGGTGGCTTTGGGGTGCATTGACACCAGACCGCGGTAGGTGTTCTGCGCCCGCCCCGCCGAGATGCCCTTGGACACGATGCGCGACTTGGTGCGCTTGCCCAGATGGATCATCTTGGTGCCGGTATCGGCCTGCTGCGCGTTGTTGGCGATAGCGATGGAATAAAACTCGCCCTGGCTGTCGTCGCCGCGCAGGATGCAGGACGGGTATTTCCACGTGATCGCCGACCCGGTTTCCACCTGCGTCCACATCACCTTGGCCCGGTCGCCCCGGCAATCGGCGCGCTTGGTGACAAAGTTATAGATCCCGCCCTTGCCGTTTTCATCGCCCGGATACCAGTTCTGAACGGTCGAGTATTTGACCTCGGCATCCTTCAGGATCACCAGTTCGACCACCGCCGCGTGCAGCTGGTGGGTGTCGCGCTTGGGAGCGGTGCAGCCTTCCAGATAGCTCACATAGCTGCCCTCTTCGGCGATGATCAGCGTGCGCTCAAACTGGCCGGTGTTTTCGGCGTTGATGCGGAAATAGGTCGACAATTCCATCGGGCAGCGGGTGCCCTTGGGGATATAGACGAACGAGCCGTCCGAGAAGACCGCCGAATTCAGCGTCGCAAAGAAGTTGTCGGACTGCGGCACGACCGTGCCCAGATACTTCTTCACCAGTTCAGGATGCTCGCGCACAGCTTCCGAGATCGAACAGAAGATCACCCCGGCCTTGGCCAGTTCCGCCTTGAACGTTGTGCCCAAGGAAACGGAATCAAACACCGCATCCACCGCAACCCGCCGCTCACCCTCTGGAGCCTCGACGCCCGCCAGAAGCATCTGCTCTTTCAACGGGATGCCCAGCTTTTCGTAGGTGGCCAGCAGCTTGGGGTCGACCTCATCCAAGGACTTCGGCTTGACGTCCATGCTCTTGGGCTTGGCGTAGTAATACTGATCCTGATAGTCGATTTCCGGATAGTTGAGCATGGCCCAACGCGGCTCTTCCATCTTCACCCAACGGCGATAGGCCGCAAGGCGCCACTCCAGCATCCATTCCGGCTCACCGTTCTTTTCGCTGATCAGCCGGACGATATCTTCCGAGACGCCCTTGGGCGCATAGTCCATCTCGATTTCCGTGGACCAGCCATACTTATAGGTGCCAGACATGGCATTCACGGTTTCAATCGTTTCCCGATCAACCCCGTCGCGCACTTCGGTTTCAAGCGCCGTCATGGCGTTACCCTTTCCGTTTCATGGGGTTATACCCCAAACTTAATGTCCTTACGCTACCCGCGCCAGAATGCGCCGATAGTCGCGGCCCCAGCTTTCGGCAAAGCGGAGCACGTCTTCCCCGCGCGTCTGCGGCCCGATAGAGATGCGGATCGCCTGAGCGGCCCGCGCCTCATCCATGCCCATCGCTTTCAGCACCCGGCTTGCCCGCACCTTGCCAGATGAGCAGGCCGACCCAGCCGAAACCGCAAAACCTGCCAAGTCCATCGCCATGACCTGAGTCTCGCCTTTCCAGCCGGGCGCAATCAGGCAAAGCGTGTTCGGCAGACGCTGCGCGCCTTTCCCGACTGAAATAGTATCAAATCCAAGGGCAGACAATGCTGAATTTAGAACATCTCTAAGTTCGGCCACTTCCTCCCAGACGCCATTGGCCAAATCTTGCGCCGCAGCCTCTGCCGCCGCGGCAAATCCCGCGATTCCGATCAGGTTCTCGGTGCCCGCGCGCCGCCCCATTTCCTGCCCGCCGCCGCGCAACTGCGCGGCCACGTCCAACCCGCGCCGTATGACCAGCGCGCCAATCCCTTTCGGCCCGCCCAGCTTATGCGCCGAGACCAGCCCCATGTCGCAGCCCAGCCAGTTGAACGCCACCGGCAGCTTGCCAAACCCCTGCGTCAGATCACAGACCGCGATGCCCTCAGGCAGGGTCTGCACGATACCGGTTTCCGAATTGGCCAACTGCAACGCCGTCCGCGCCGGATCATCCACCGCCACCCGGCCCGCGCCGTCCACCGCCAGCCCCGTGTCGCACCACGCGGCCACTGCCTCATGCTCCACATCGGCGCAGACCAAGCCGCGCCCCGCGCAGGCCAAAGCCGCCGCCTCCGTGGCGCCCGAGGTAAAGACCAGATCCGCCCCCTCGGCCCCCAAGGCCGCCGCAATCCGGCCGCGCGCCTTTTCCAGCAATGACTTCGCCGCCCGGCCCTCTTGGTGCACCGACGATGGGTTGCCCACGATTTCCATCGCGTCGATCATCGCTGCCCGCGCCTCCGGGCGCAGCGGCGTCGTCGCGTTCCAGTCCAGATAGACCCGGCTCATTCGTCCACCACCCGGAACAGCGCCGGCACCGCCGGGCAGGGCGTCATCGCGTTGCCGATCACATCCGACAGCCGCGTCTGGTGCAGGAACACATAGACGTTGGCCGACAAACCCTCCCACAAACGGTTGGTCAGGCTTTGCGCGCGGCTCCCCGACACCCCACCCGAAGCCCCCGCCCCGGTGTGCAGCGCGTCGACCGTCTCCTCCACCGCCTCCATGACTTCGGATATGCGGATTTCATGGGCACTGCGGGCCAGACGGTACCCCCCGCCCGGCCCGCGCACCGCTTCAACCAGCCCCGCCCGGCGCAGCTTGACGAACAACTGCTCCAGATAGGGCAAGGAAATATCCTGCCGCTTGGAAATCGCCGCCAGCGACGTCAGGTCATCCCCGATCCCGGTCTTGCCGCGGCTTCACATCGGCCAGCGCGAGGTCGGCCAGCGCCACCATTGCATAACGCCCCTTGGTCGACAGTTTCATTCCCGGTCTCCACCCATGTCCCAGCAGATTTCCACGTCATTCTCCGGCAAATCACCGCATTTGCGTTGGCAAATCCATTGACGCAGGCGGTCCCTGCCATTACCTGAAAAAGTAATACCATCCGGGGCGAGCCGCGTCTTGGAATGGTTCTAAGTTATCTGACCGATTTCGTCAACTAATCGCTCAGGGAAAGTACATAACGGATAAACCATGCCCGAAGTGATTTTTGCCGGCCCCGAAGGCCGTCTCGAAGGACGCTACCACCCGCAAAAGGAACGTGACGCGCCAATCGCCATCGTTCTGCATCCGCACCCCCAGTATGGCGGGACGATGAACAACAAGGTGGTCTATAACCTCCACTATGCGTTTTATAACCTCGGCTTTACGGTGATGCGGTTCAACTTCCGCGGCGTCGGGCGCAGCCAGGGGGAATATGATCTGGGGATCGGTGAGTTGTCGGATGCCGCATCGGCGCTCGATTACCTGCAATCCATGAACCAGAACGCCAAGCATTGCTGGGTCGCGGGCTTTTCCTTTGGCGCGTGGATCGGAATGCAACTGCTGATGCGCCGCCCGGAAATCACCGGGTTCATCTCGGTGGCCCCTCCGGCCAACCTGTATGACTTCAGCTTCCTTGCGCCCTGCCCCTCGTCAGGCCTGATCATCAACGGCACCGCCGACAAAGTGGCGCCGCCGAAAGACACCCTGTCGCTGGTCAACAAGCTGCATGAGCAAAAGGGCATCACCGTCACCCACACCCAGATCGAAGGCGCCGATCACTTCTTCAAAGACGATGAAGCGCATATGAAGCCGATGATCGACACGGTGTCGGGCTATGTGAAGCGCCGCCTTACCGAAGTGACCCGCTAAATGGGCGTCGTCGAGGACATGGGCGATGCACTTGCCCGCGATGTGATCGCCGCAATGGTGGAACTCGACGATCACCGCCTGCCGGAAAAGGTGTCCAAAGTGTTGCTGGACGCCTCTCCGACCATGCAAGAGGCGTTCCTGACCGCCTACCGCGTCCGCGTCGCTGAAATGCGCGGACGCAAGTTTCTCGACAGCCTGTTGCAAGCCAAGCGGGATGGCGTAGCCCCCCCGCCCGGCCCCCACATGCAGAGCGACCATTGAACCAGACCAGCCTGAACGCCACGCTCGATCAGCAGTTCGCTTTTCTGAATGAGGCGGACAAGCTGAAATCGGTGCTGCGCGCCACGACGCTCTGCGATGGCTCGCGGCGGGAAAATTCGGGCGAGCATTCGTGGCATCTGGCGCTCTATGCGCTGGTGCTGGCCGATCAGGCGGCGGCGGGCGTGTCCATTGATCGGGTGATCCGCATGTTGCTGATCCATGACCTTGTCGAAATCGACGTGGGCGATGTGCCGATCCACTCGGCCAACGGGCAGGCCCATGCCAGCGCGCAAACCCAAGCCGCCGAACAAGCCGCTGCAGACCGGATCTTTGGCCTGCTGCCACCCGCGCAGGGCCAAGCGTTGCGCGCGCTCTGGGATGAGTTTGAGGCCGCCCAAACCCCTGACGCTGTCTTTGCCAAAAGCCTCGACCGGGTGCAGCCGGTCATGGCAAACCTGCAATCGGGCGGCGGCACCTGGCTGACCTACAACGTCACCGCCGAGCAACTGGGCACCCGCGTTGGTGTCAAGATCGCCAAAGGCGCGCCCGCGATCTGGGATTGGGTCAAGGCCCGGCTGCCGGCTTTTTTCGGCCCGGCCCGCACGCTGTAACCACGCGGATCAGCTCAGCATTTTGTCCGCCGCCAGTGCCGCCATCCGCACCGGTGCCAGCAACAGGTCCAGCACATAGCGCAAGAACTTGGAGGTCAGGTCCACCACCGCCACCGCCGTGACCAAACTCGCCAGCCCCAGTACGATCATCGCGGCCTTGACGAACTTCAGCACCGTCTCGCCAATGGCCTTGCTCAGCAAAACCCCATTGGCCAGACCCTGTGCAATCCCGTCCAGAACGGTCATCCCGCTCGAAACCCCAAAGCCCAAAAGCGACAGCGCCCCCATGATCTGGGTCAGTGCGGCCGACAAGCAGACATAGGCATACCCCTTGCTGATGCTGCTCGACTTTACAGCCTGCGCCAACCAGTAGCTTGGATCGGCCTTGTTGGGCATTGCGATGGCTGTGGGCCAGCCGCTGGCAGGCATCGACGGCACATAATTGCCCTTCATGCTATGCGCATCCGCGGTGATGAAGCTGAACCCGTCGGCCAACCCTGTCGACCCGGCAGAGCTGTGCATATAGGGAAACAGCGGGATCATCGGCACAGGATCGGACAGCGAATAGACACGCTTGACGCTATCCGCCGCCATCGCAGACTTGATCCGGCTGGCCGTGCCCACCGTGCCGACCCGCGGCGCGCCAAAGGTGTAAAGATACCCCTGCTGCGGCTTGCCCGCGATAAAATCAAGACAGGCCAGCGAGGCCAACGCACCCCCCAGCGAATGACCGACCATATGCACCGCCGCGGGCTTGGAATCGGTGATTTCGCGGGCAATATCCTCACGCATGGTCTTGTAAATGCGGTTGAAACCGGAATGCACCGTCGCACCACCCGGGCCCAGATCGTAGCCGATGTTGAAATTCGACGCCCAGTCGAAATTGGATTGCGTGCCACGGAACACAAAGATCAACTCGCGCCCATTGATCCCATTGCGTTCACACACAACGCCGAAACCCGTCTCTTTCTTCACGAAAGCCCCGGATTTCCCGAGCATCCCGCTGATCGGTACAATGGGTTCGGACAGTTTCGGCCCCGGTGTCGGGCTTTTACCAAACGCGGCGTCGCGTTTGACGAACGTCAGGGCCTCTTTGGCTGAAGCGGCCGGCAAAACTGCGTAAACGGACTGCGCTAAAATCGCAGCGTCCTTTGCGGAAAGCAGGGTCATGTGAGCCTCTTGAAAATATAATACAACCGATTCAAATCAGGGCAAAAGGATACAAGTCCCCCAGGCAAAGCCGTCGCGGCTACCCTCGCCCCCCGCCGTGCAGCGCAGGTTAAAGGCCGCGCCGCCCGTTTCACCATTCAAAGTCAAATCATGCCGTGTGATGTATAAAAACTCAAACGGCCCGTCCGGCAGCTCTGCAAAATAGCGCTGCATCACGGCCTCTTCTGCCGGCAACCGTCCCAGCAAACCCCGCTTGGCCGGCACCTTGTCAAAGGCAAACCGCCCGCTGGCATCGGTCCGGGTGCGATCTTGCCCCGATTTGCCGCGCCACGACCATTGCCTGAGGATTTCCACGTTCGAAACCGCGGCCCCGTTTGGCAGAACCAACTGCCCGCGCATTGCCGAACAAACAACTTCTTCTGAACTTGCCACGTTTGTGCCTAATATTAAAAGACCGCCCAAAAATACAACAATTACTGCAAAGAATCGCACGGGCGCTCACTCCCTAACTCTGGGTTAGTTTACACAGCCGCCGCCGTTTTCAAAGTTCTAACCTGTGTCGTCCATTTCAGATGCGACAATTCGGTATACCACCGCATACCGCGCTTCCCAAAGCCCCCGCTTTCCACTATGACGCTCTGGAACCCATCCCAAACTGAGAGGCCCCCATGTCAAAGATCAAGGTAGCCAACCCCGTCGTCGAACTCGACGGCGATGAGATGACCCGAATCATCTGGGATTTCATCAAGCAAAAGCTGATCCTGCCCTATCTCGACATTGATCTGAAATACTACGATCTGGGCATCGAAGAGCGGGATCGCACCAACGACCAGATCACCATCGACTCGGCCGAGGCGATCAAGAAATACGGCGTCGGCGTCAAATGCGCGACCATCACCCCGGATGAGCAGCGCGTCGAGGAATTCGGCCTGAAACAGATGTGGAAATCGCCCAACGGCACCATCCGCAACATCCTTGGCGGCGTGATTTTCCGCGAGCCGATCATCTGCAAGAACGTGCCCCGCCTGGTTCCGGGCTGGACCCAGCCCATCGTGGTGGGCCGTCACGCCTTTGGTGATCAGTATAAAGCCACCGATTTCCGCTTCCCCGGCGCTGGCAAGCTGACGATGAAATTCGTGGGCGACGACGGCACCGTGATCGAAAAAGAGGTCTATCAGGCCCCGTCCTCAGGCGTCTACATGGGCATGTATAACCTTGACGACTCGATCCATCGACTTTGCCCGCTCCTCGATGAACTACGGCTTGCTGAAGGGCTGGCCGGTGTATCTGTCGACCAAGAACACCATCCTCAAGGCCTATGACGGCCGCTTCAAGGATATCTTCGCCAAGATCTATGCCGAAGAATTCGAAGACAAATTCAAGGCCGCTGGCATCCACTACGAACACCGCCTGATCGACGATATGGTCGCCTCGGCGATGAAATGGTCGGGCGGCTATGTCTGGGCCTGCAAGAACTACGACGGCGACGTGCAGTCCGACACCGTGGCACAGGGCTTTGGCTCGCTGGGCCTGATGACCTCGATCCTGATGACGCCCGATGGCAAAACCGTCGAGGCCGAGGCCGCCCACGGCACCGTCACCCGCCACTACCGCGAGCACCAGAAGGGCAAGGCGACCAGCACCAACTCCATCGCGTCGATCTTTGCCTGGACCGGCGGTCTGAAGCACCGCGCGAACCTCGACAACAACGAGGCGCTGATGCGCTTTGCCACCACGCTGGAAAAGGTCACCGTCGATGCGGTCGAAGATGGCTGGATGACCAAGGATCTGGCGCTGCTGGTTGGCCCCGATCAGAAATGGCTGACCACGATGGGCTATCTGGAAAAGGTCGACGAATACCTGAACAAAGCCCTCGTCGGCTGACATCCCCAAAGGCCGGAGGCACCCGCCCCCGGCCTTTCTTTTTTGCCCCCGCTTTTAGGTCAGCATTATTGACTTAGATGACGATCCGGGCGTAAAGCCGATTCATGTCCGCAGCTGCCCGCCATTCCCTGATCGAAGACGGCCAAGGCATCGCCTTTGGCATCTGCCTTGCGGCCGTCGGGCTGCATGTGATGACGCATATGGGCTTTGTGTCGGGCCAGACCACGGGCATGGCCGCGCTGATCGCCTACAGCACTGGCGCCCCCTTTCCGGTGGTGTATTTCCTGATCTCGTTGCCCTTCCTTGCCTTTGGCGGCGCGCGGATGGGCTGGCGCTTTGCGGCCAAGACCGTGATCAGCGTCACCGCCATGACCCTGCTGACCGCCGCCCTGCCCGGCTGGCTGCACCTTGGCACTATCGAACCCGCCTTTGCCGCGGTCCTGTTTGGCGCGCTCTTTGGCTTTGCCGCCCTTGCGGTGGTGCGCCACGGCGGCAGCTTTGGCGGCGTGTCAATCCTGTGGCTGATGCTGCAAGACCGAACCGGTTTTCGCGCGGGCTACGCGCAACTGCTGTTTGACCTTGGCCTCTTTGGCCTGTCGGCTTTCATCGTGCCGGCTGAAACCTTGGGCTGGTCCTTCCTTGGCGCAGTGGTTTTCAACCTGTTTCTGGCAATAAATCACCGCAAAGACCGCTATATCGCCACCTGACGCTGCATCTGCGAAGGTTCCTCTGGCCTTTCGGTCGTACCTAGGGTATCGCCGCGCCAAACCATATATAACTGAAAGTGACCCTCCCGATGGAGCTCCGCAACATCGCCATCATCGCCCATGTCGACCATGGCAAAACCACGCTGGTGGACGAACTGCTGAAACAGTCCGGCTCTTTCCGCGACAACCAAGCCGTTGCCGAGCGTGCAATGGACAGCAACGACATTGAACGCGAACGCGGCATCACCATTCTGGCGAAATGCACCTCGCTGGAATGGGGCGGCGCGCGCATCAACATCGTCGACACCCCCGGCCACGCCGACTTTGGTGGCGAAGTCGAACGCATCCTGTCGATGGTTGACGGCGTGGTTCTGCTGGTGGATGCCGCCGAAGGCCCGATGCCGCAAACCAAATTCGTGACCTCCAAAGCCTTGGCCCTTGGCCTGCGCCCGATCGTGGTGCTGAACAAGGTCGACAAGCATGACGCCGAACCCTCGCGCGCGCTGAACGAAGTCTTCGATCTGTTCGCCAACCTTGGTGCGGATGACGACCAGCTTGATTTTCCGGTGCTTTACGCGTCGGGCCGCTCTGGCTGGGCCGACACCGAACTGGACGGGCCGCGCAAGGATCTGACCGCCCTTTATGAGCTGGTCATCAAGCACGTCCCCGAGCCGAAGCAAATCTCAGCGCCGGGCGGAGCCGTTCCAGATGCTGGCCACCACCTTGTCGGCTGACCCCTTCATCGGCCGCATCCTGACCGGCCGGGTTGAGGCAGGCACCCTGCGTGCCGGCGAAACCATCAAGGCGCTGTCGCGCGATGGCACCAAGATTGAACAGTTCCGCGTCTCCAAGGTTCTGGCGTACCGCGGTCTGGTGCAAACCCCGATCGACGCGGCCGAGGCGGGCGACATCGTCACCCTCGCCGGCATGACCAAGGCCACCGTGGCCGATACGCTCTGCGCGCTGGACATCGAAACCGCGATCCCGGCCCAGCCGATTGACCCGCCGACCATCTCGGTCACCTTCGGCATCAACGATTCCCGCTTGCCGGCAAAGAAGGCTCCAAGGTTCAGTCGCGCATCATCCGCGAACGTCTGATGAAAGAGGCCGAGATCAACGTCGCGATCAAAGTCACCGACACCCCCGGCGGCGACGCCTTCGAAGTGGCAGGTCGCGGCGAACTTCAGATGGGCGTTCTGATCGAGAACATGCGCCGCGAAGGGTTTGAACTGTCGATCAGCCGCCCGCGCGTGCTGTTCCAAGAGATTGACGGTGTGCGCTCTGAGCCGATTGAAGAAGTCACCATCGACGTGGATGACGAATACACCGGCCCGGTGATCGAAAAGCTGACCGGCCCCCGCAAGGGCGATCTGGTCGAGATGAAACCGGCAGGCGTCGGCAAAACCCGTATCATCGCGCATGTGCCGTCGCGTGGTCTGATCGGCTATCACGGTCAGTTCATGACCGACACCCGCGGCACCGGGGTTCTGAACCGCGTGTTCCACGGCTGGGCGCCGCACAAAGGCGCCATCGAGGGCCGTCGTCAAGGCGTTCTGATCTCGATGGAAACCGGCGTTTCGGTGGCCTACGCGATGTGGAAACTGGAAGACCGCGGCCACTTCTTCATTGGCGTGCAGGAACCTGTCTACACCGGCATGATCATTGGCGAGCACTAGCCGCGACAACGATCTGGAAGTGAACCCGCTCAAGGGCAAACAGCTGACCAACGTCCGTGCCTCGGGCACCGACGAAGCCGTGCGCCTGACCACCCCGGTCAAGCTGTCGCTGGAACAGTGCATCGCCTATATCGACGATGATGAACTGGTCGAAGTCACACCGAAATCGGTGCGGATGCGCAAACGCCATCTGGACCCGAACGAACGCAAGCGCCACTCGCGCAGCGCCTAAACAAAAACCCGCCGAAAGGCGGGTTTTTTTCATAGGCAGGTTTGGCGGGCCTAAGCCGCCTGCGCCAGGCGGCAGGGCAGAAACGTCTCTACCCGCACCTCGGGGCCGTCAAAGGTGCAAAAGGTGTTGCTGGCGATCTCATTCCAGCCGCCCTCCTCTGCCTCCAACGGCTCAGACACCACGGCCATACCGCCGCGCGTGTCTGACCACCGGTAATACAGGCTCGGCGCTGCCGCGTCCGTCGCATAGCGCAACGCATAAAGCCGCTGACCATCTGACAAGGCCGCCGTCATCCGCAAATGCGGGGCCGCGCCCTTTTCCCGTGACAGCGAGATGAACCGTGCCGCCGCCCGCTCCAAAGCACCGCGCGGATCGTCGGCCAACCCCTCGGCAATGGCCACCAGAAACAGCGCCTCGCTGTCGGTCGCACCCTTGCGGTCGGGGTAAAGCGTGTCGGGAATCATCATGTCGGCATCGCGGCGCAATGCCTCAAACCCGCCGATCTGGCCGTTGTGCATGAAACTCCAAACCCCGTGCACAAACGGGTGGCAATTGTTCCGGCTGGTCGCCGTGCCCGTAGAGGCCCGCACATGCGCCATGAACAGCCCAGATTTCACCTGCGCCGTCAGACTGCGCAAGTTCGGATCAGACCAGGCCGGCAACACATCGCGGTACAGCCCCGGTTCGGGCCGTTCGCCATACCACGCCACGCCGAACCCGTCGGCGTTGATCGCGCTATGGCATTGCGTTGCGCAATGGCTTTGGTGGATCAGGGAATGGCCGGGACGCGAGATGATCTCATCCAGAAAGATCGGCGCCCCCGTATAGGCAGCCCAACGGCACATCAGCACACCTCCTGCAAAAGGAAGCCAGCGTCACGACGGAAAAACATGCTCTGCCTCATGGTCTTTAACCGAAAGATATCACAGACCGCCGATTTTGCAGCAGAAATTTAGGTCCAATCCTAGGCTTTGCGGCTATTCGCCGACTTCCTCCACCACCACCAGATCGCGGACCGAGGCCCCCTTGGCATGGCTCAGCGCCTCTTGGTAGGCGGGCGAGTTGTAACAGGCCACCGCCGCCTCGACGCTGGGAAAGCGCGCAACGACATTGCGGGCGCGGTCGCGGCCTTCCAGCTGCACATAGCGCCCGCCACGGGCCAGAAACACCCCGCCATGCGCGGCAATGGGGGCACCTGCCAGCTTGGCATAGCGCCCGTAAGCCTCGGCATCGGTCACTTCGACATGGGCAATCCACAAAGCACGTGGCCATCTTATGCCTCCAACGCGGCTTCAACCGCAGCAAGGGCTTGCGGCGCCAGCGCAATATCCGCGCCACCGCCCTGCGCCATATCCGGGCGACCACCGCCGCCCTTGCCACCCAAAGCCTCAACCGCCGCCTTGGCCAGCGTCACCGCCGAGATGCGCCCGACCAGATCCGCCGTGACCCCGGCTGCCACCGCAGGCTTGGCCCCGGTATCGGCGATCAGCACAACGGCCCCCGACCCGATCCGCGCCTTCATCTCGTCGATCAGCGCGGGCAGATCCTTGCCCGACACGCCCGACAGTACCTGAGCAATCAGCTTTACGCCGTTGATTTCCTTGGCTTCCGGGCCAGAGCCGCTGCCACCCATCGCCAGCTCGCGGCGCAGTTGCGCCACCTCGTTCTGCAAAGCGCGACGCTCATCCACCAGCGCCTTGACCCGCTCCACCGCTTCCGCAGCCGAGGCCTTGAGCGCCGTAGCCACATCAGCCAGCCGTTGATCCTGCTGGCGCAGATGGTCCAAAGCCGCCTGCCCGGTCAGCGCCTCAAAGCGCCGCACCCCAGCCGAGGACGCACTTTCCCCCAAGGCCACAAAGGCCCCGATGTCGCCGGTGCGCGCCACATGCGTGCCGCCGCAAAGCTCCAGCGAGTAGGTCCGCCCATCGGCCCCCTTGCCAGACCCGTCCAGCGCGCCCATCGACACGACCCGCACCTCTTCGCCGTATTTCTCACCGAACAACGCCTGCGCCCCGATCGCGCGCGCATCGTCCGGTGTCATGATCCGCGTCTCCACCGGGCTGTTCTGGCGGATATAGGCGTTCACCTCGGCCTCAACCTGCGCCAGTTCCGCGCCCGACATCGCCACGCCGTGGCTGAAATCGAACCGCAACCGGTCCGGCGCGTTCAAGCTGCCACGCTGGGCCACGTGATCGCCAAGCGCGCGCCGCAGCGCCTCATGCAGCAGGTGCGTGGCCGAGTGGTTTGCCTGAATCTGCCCGCGCCGCGTGTGCGACACTTCCAGCTTGGCCGGCTGGCCCTTCAGGATCGTGCCCTCGATCACATTGGCCACATGCAGGAACACCCCCGCCGTCTTGCGGGTGTCGGTCACTTCGGCAAGCCCGGTCGCGGTGCGGATCAAGCCGTGATCCCCGACCTGCCCGCCGCTTTCGGCGTAAAACGGCGTCTGGTTGACCACGATCTGCACCGAGGCGCCCGTTTGCGCATCGCCCACCAAAGCACCGTCCACCACCAACGCGTTGATCTGCCCCTCGGCGATCTGGGTGTCATAGCCCAGGAATTCCGTCACCCCATGCGCTTCGGCGATCTCGAACCAGATTTTTGCATCCGCCGTGCCGCCCGCGCCCGACCAGGACGCCCGCGCCTTGGCCTTTTGCTCTTCCATGGCCGCGTCAAAGCCCGCCACATCCACGACCCGCGCCTTTTCGCGCAGCACGTCCTGCGTCAGATCCAGCGGGAAGCCGTAGGTGTCATACAACTTGAACGCCACCGCGCCGGGCAGATCGCCGCCCTCGGGCAGATGGTCCAACTCGTCGTTCAGCAAGCGCAAACCACGGTCCAGCGTCGTCTTGAACCGCGTCTCTTCCAGCCGCTGCGTTTCCTCGATCAGGCTCTGCGCGCGGGCAAGCTCGGGATAGGCCTCGCCCATCTGCCGCACCAATGCCGGCACCAAGCGGTGCATCACCGGGTCCTGCGCGCCCAACATATGCGCGTGCCGCATCGCGCGCCGCATGATCCGGCGCAGCACATAGCCGCGGCCTTCGTTGCTGGGCATCACTCCGTCCGCGATCAGGAACGACGTGGACCGCAAATGGTCCGCAATCACCCGATGGCTGGTCTTTGCCCGGCCCGTCGGGGTCGGTGTTGGTGGCATGGGCGCTGGCCTCAATCAGGCTGCGCATCAGGTCGGTGTCATAGTTGTCATGCTTGCCCTGCAACAAGGCACCGATCCGCTCCAACCCCATGCCGGTGTCGATCGACTGCATGTCCAGGGGCCGCAAAGAGCCATCTGCGAACTGCTCGTTCTGCATGAAGACGTTGTTCCAGATCTCGATGAACCGGTCACCGTCTTCCTGCGCCGAGCCGGGCGGCCCGCCCCAGATATGCTCGCCGTGGTCATAGAAAATCTCGGTGCACGGGCCGCAAGGCCCGGTCGGCCCCATGCGCCAGAAGTTATCATCGCTGGCGATGCGGATGATCCGGCTGTCAGGCAGACCCGCGACCTTTTTCCAGATATCAGCGGCCTCGTCATCGGTGTGATAGACCGTGACCAACAGCTTATCCTTGTTCAGCCCGAAATCCTTGGTCAGCAACTCCCAGGCAAAGGCAATCGCCTGATCCTTGAAGTAGTCGCCAAAGCTGAAGTTCCCCAGCATTTCAAAGAACGTATGGTGCCGTGCGGTATAGCCCACGTTGTCCAGATCGTTGTGCTTGCCGCCTGCGCGGACGCATTTCTGCGCCGTTGTCGCCCGTTTGTAATCGCGCGTCTCCACCCCGGTGAACAGGTTCTTGAACTGCACCATGCCAGAGTTGGCGAACATCAGCGTCGGATCATTGCGCGGAACCAGCGGGCTGCTGTCCACCTTGCGGTGACCATTGCGTTCAAAGAAATCAAGATAGGTAGAGCGGATGTCGTTCAGGCTCGGCATGTCAGGGAACCCTTTGGGTTTTTTGGTGTCGGCCCCCGTTTAGCCCCCCCGTTCGGGCCTGTCCACGGGTTTTGCCCGTCCTGTGGCCCCACTTGGCCCCAGGTCGATGAAAAAGGGCCGCAGCCATGGCTGCGACCCAAATTATCGGCCGATTTCCCGCCAGACGCGCGCCTGTGACTCAATCGTCCAGAACGCTGGTGTCCTCAGCGGGGGCTGTAAAATCAAGCCCGTTGGCGGCGCGGATCTTTTCCTCGATCTCGTTGGCAATCGCCGGGTTTTGCTTGAGAAAGCTCTTTGCGTTCTCCCGTCCTTGCCCGATCCGCTCGTCGCGGAACGAATACCAGCTGCCGGACTTTTCAACGACGCCCGCCTTCACACCGATGTCGACAAGTTCCCCCATCTTGGAGATCCCCTCGCCATACATGATGTCGAATTCCACCTCACGGAAGGGCGGTGCCACCTTGTTCTTGACCACTTTGACGCGGGTAGAGTTGCCAACCACCTCGTCCCGGTCCTTGATAGCCCCCGTCCGGCGGATATCCAGACGCACCGACGCGTAGAATTTAAGCGCATTGCCGCCCGTCGTCGTCTCGGGTGAGCCGAACATCACGCCGATCTTCATCCGGATCTGGTTGATGAAGATCACCATGCAGTTCGACCGCCCGATAGAAGCCGTCAGTTTCCGCATCGCCTGGCTCATCAGACGGGCCTGGCTGCCCATCTGCATGTCGCCCATATCGCCTTCGATTTCCGACTTCGGCACAAGGGCCGCCACCGAATCGACCACGATCAGGCTGACCGCGCCCGAGCGCACCAGCGTGTCCACGATCTCCAGCGCCTGTTCGCCCGTGTCCGGCTGGCTGATCAGCAGCTCATCCAGATTGACGCCCAGCTTCTTGGCATATTGCGGATCCAGCGCGTGCTCGGCATCCACAAAGGCGCAAACGCCGCCTTTTTTCTGCGCCTCAGCCACCACGTGCAGCGTCAACGTGGTCTTGCCCGAGCTTTCCGGCCCGTAAATCTCAATGATCCGGCCCTGCGGCAGGCCGCCAATCCCCAGCGCGATGTCCAGCCCCAAGGAGCCGGTCGAGGTCGCCTCGATATCCATGACCGCGTTGTCCGAGCCGAGCTTCATGATGGAGCCCTTGCCGAACTGCCGCTCAATCTGTGCCAGCGCGCTTTCCAGCGCCTTTGCCTTGTCCATTTCCCGCTTCCCGTTCAAATCGAGGAGGTTCGCCACCGCCATTGCCGTATCCTTATGTCATGGCCGCTTGGGAGCGGCAATTGGTCTGATGTTCTCTCTTTGTTTACTATCTCTGCGGACAAAGCAAGAACAGATTAACCAAATTATCGTAAACCAACCTTTAACTTGCCAAGATTAAGGAATAGTTATCGCCGCCGGGCGGCAAATGATGAGCGTTCAGATGTTGGTTTTTTCTAAACAAAAGCTGGTTTTCCTCGCGACGCCAAAGGCAGGGTCGACCGCGATAGAAACGGCGCTCAGCGGTCTCGCCTCCGTGGTCATCATGCGCCCGCCCCAGCTAAAGCACACCCCCGCGCGTCGGTTTCAACGGTTTCTGGCACCTTGGCTGGCCGCCTCACAGGGCGACGAATTCGAACTCTGTGCCCTGATGCGTGAGCCGCGCGACTGGTTGGGAAGCTGGTATCGCTACCGTCAACGCGAGGGCGTGCCCGTGGCGCGCTCGACCCGCGCGGTCAGTTTCGATCAGTTTGTGCGCGCCTATTGCAGCAAAAACCGGCCCGAATACGCCGAAGTTGGCTCGCAGGCGCAGTTCCTTGCGGCCAAGGGCGGCTCGCCGGTGGATCACATCTTCCGATATGAGCGGATGGAGGATTTTGTGATTTTTCTGGAGGATCGGCTGGATTGTTCCATCATCCTGCCCCGCATCAACGTCTCGCCCGAGGGCGCAACAGATCTGTCTGCCGAAACAGCCGCCCTATTGCGCCAGACCTGCGCGGCTGATTTTGAACTCTACGAAAGCCTCATCCGCCCCTGATTCCCCGCACCCGCCCACCCGGGCGCCAGTTACGTAGTCTGCAGGACAAAGGGCCCGAACGCTGGATCAGACGCCCAGCAGGCGGGTGGGGATGTGCCCAGTCGCCACCCCCCTTTGAACCGGGCGCGTTTTGCGCCGGGCACGCGGTGCATCGCGCAACGGGGATACCGATTTGCCCTCGCGCTCCGCACACGCCAATCCGCCCGGCCTAAGTCTGATTGCCCCATCGTCGGGCGTGCCGGCCTACCCGGCACGTTCCATTTCATGGCAACGCAAAGGGAAGATCACGCGTCAAGTCGCGGTGCCGCCCGCCTGCTCCCTTCAGAAAGCCCGCCCCAAGGAAGGCCAAAGCATGCGCAGGTATTGGCTCTGGCACAGTCCCGAAAGAGTTCAGACAGCGGGGCGGATATCCCACAAGCCTGCCAACGGGCCGGGGCCGCACCGGGCAAAGGGCATGCCCGACCGAACCGCCCTATCCCCCCACCGGATTGACCCGCAGTGTCTGCCCGCCGCAACGACCAACCACAACAGCCCGCCCTGTCAGCGCGCCAAAACGCCCCGGTCGCGAGGCACTCAGGCGATTCAGAAGGTGAGGCGGAACTTTCCGACCCAAGCCACTGGAAACCAACTTTCCCTATGCCAGCCGACAGTTCTAGCGCGCCACGATGACAGCGCCTCCCCGTCACCACCGCGATCAGCCAGAGAAAGGTGCGCGCAGCGGGCGCCAGAAAAGTAAGGCCACGGGCCGCCACGCCAAAGAAAGGTGCCCGGTCGTGGACTGGCGAATCCTCACGCCCTGTTTGGCCCGACAGGCGAGCTTGAATTGGTCTTTCCCTTGCCAAGTATGGCCCTTCAGACGGGGTTTAATTGGTGTTTCAGTTGCCAATGCTCAATGCACCAACTGTTCCTGAACAGTCGCCGTCAGTTCGGAAAGCGAGAACGGTTTGGGCAAGAACACGGAATTCGGGATGCGTGCCTGATGTTCGTTCAACGCCTCTTCGGCATAGCCCGAGACAAAGATCACCCGCACGTCCGGTCGATCCTCCAGCGCGCGGCGGACCCAGCTTGGCCCGTCCATGCCCGGCATGACCACGTCGGTGACGAACAGATCCACCGCCAACAGCGGATCTTCCAGCGTTTTGAGAGCCGCTTCGGCGTTTTCCGCCTCAAGCACCGTATAGCCGCGCAGACGCAGCGCGCGGCTGGCAAAGGCGCGCACCGGGGCTTCATCCTCAACCAGCAGCACCACCCCTTCGCCTTGGCGCACCACCATGTTGCGCCGCGATTCGAAGCCTTGGCTGGGGGTTTCCTCTGCGCCGGCGTGGATCGGGAAGAACAGTTCAAACACCGTGCCCACCCCTTCCTCCGAGGTCACAAAGATGAAACCGCCCGATTGCTTGACCATTCCGTAAGCGGTTGAAAGCCCAAGCCCCGTGCCCTCCCCCGCCTTTTTCGTGGTAAAGAACGGCTCAAAGATTTTGGGCAGCCGGTCTGCGGGGGTGCCGCAGCCCGTGTCACTGACCCGGATCACCGCATAGTCCCCCGCTGGCACCACGGCACGATCGCGGTGCAACTCTTCTGTCAGCGTCTGCGCCTCGGTCTCGATACGGATGGTGCCGCCCTGGGTCATGGCATCGCGGGCATTGACCACAAGGTTCATCACCACCTGCTCCAGCTTGCGCCGGTCGGCTCTGATACGCCCCAGGTCGGGCGCATGCGCAAGGCGCAAGCGGACCCGTTCGCCCACCAACCGGTTAAGAAGGTGGGTAAGATCCGACAGCAAATCCTGCAGATCCAACTGTTCGGGCTTGAGCGCCTGTTTGCGCGAAAACGCCAAGAGCTGGCTGACCAAAGCGGCGGCGCGGTTGGCGTTCTGGTGGATCTGCACGAGATCGGCGTAGTCCCCGTCGCCCGAATCATGGCGCAGCAAAAGCAGATCGCAATGGCCTGAAATCGCAGTCAGAAGATTGTTGAAATCATGCGCAACACCGCCCGCAAGTTGTCCAATAGCCTGCATTTTCTGGCTTTGGACAAACTGCGCCTCAAGCGTCTTCATGGCGGTGGCGTCTTGTAGAACAGCCAACACCCCCGGGCGGCCCTGTTCGACCGTGCGGCGCAGGGTGACTTGCATAAAGGCCTCCGGGCCAAGGCCGCGGGCATTGATCACCTCTGAGCCGCCGGGGCTGCGTTCGGCCACCACATCGGCCAGCCAGTCAGTCACCGGGCGCCCCAGACCGTCAAACAGATCATGGAACATCGGAAAGCTGTCCGGCGCCAACTGCAGCAGATCGCGGGCGGCGCGGTTGGCCGCGCGCAACGCGCCGTCGGGCGACAGGGTCATCAGCGCCACCGGCAGATGATCGAAATCGGCCAGCACTGCGGCCGGGGCATCGCCCTGCGGCACTGGCAGCAGGTAGAGTTCGCGCCGTTCGGCCAGCCCCTCAACCTCGGCCAGAATGGCGCGCACGGGGCCATCGGCCGCGGAGACCTCGACCTCTTCGCCCGAGCGTGCGGGGCGCGCGAAAACCCGGTCAAGGTGCTTCGGCCTCCCCCCCAAAAGCCGGCGCATCGCCTCATTGGTGAACAACACCACGCCCGATTTATTGGCGGTCAGCATCGGCAGGCTTAGCCCCTCGGCCCCGCGCCCGGCCCCGCTGCGGTCCTGAAACTCTTCGAGCCGCCACAAAAACCGCGCCTCTGTCAGCCGGTGGACCGACAGCCGGGTGTGGCCGCGCCGTGTCACCACATCTTCGCGCGCCGCCCCGACGCCCGTGGCCCGCGACTGCAACCGGTAGAGCACCGACGCGGGCGAGGCGAAATGGTCATGCAGCGCCGCGGTCAGCGTCGCGCCGTCCTGCGCGCCGAACCGGGTTTGTGCGCTGGTGTTCTGATAGGTGATCACCCCCAGATCGTCGGTGGTGAAACATGGGGTCGCATCCTGCCCGGTCAGGGATGCCAGTTGCCGTGTCAGCGCATGGCTTTGCCGCTTGCGCCAATGGGCCACCAGACGCACCTGCAAGACCAGTGCGGTCAGGGTCATCCCCGCCACCACGGCCATCAGCCGCACCAAGGGCTGCGTGGTTTCAAAGGCCATCACCAGACAGGCCAACGCCGCCACAAGCAGCACCGCCACCCCCGGCAATTTGCTGCGTCGGCCAAAAACCTCCGCCACGCCTGACACCGATTGCGCCACCGTTTCCTCCGCTCGGGGATTCGTTCCCAACTCCATACGGCAGGTAAATCGTTAAGCCGGGCTTAACCCCGGAGGAAAAAGGGGCAAGACCCACCTCAGGTTGTGTAACAAGCTCAGGTTTCTCGCGTCAACAACGCAAGATAGAACCCATCCGATCCGCTCAGCGGCGAAAACCGCCGCTCTGACACCAGCCGCCACCCCGCCGTTCGGTCAATAAACGCCGCAACCTGCGCCTCGTTCTCGTCCGCCAGCAGCGAGCAGGTCACATAGGCCAGCGTCCCGCCCTGCCGCACCATCGGCGCCGCCCGGTCCAGAATTTCGGCCTGCGTGGCCAACAGCGCGGTCAACCGCTCTTCGGTCAGCGCCCATTTCCCCTGCGGATCGCGCCGCCAAGACCCCGAGCCAGAGCACGGAACATCTGTCAGGATAAGATCATAAGGCGCTGTTCTTTCGGGGTTTTCCAGAACAGTGATCCGCACGCCGGCCCGTTTGGCCCGGGCGGGCAGGTCGGCCATCCGGCGCGGCTCATTGTCATGGGCATAAAGATCAAGGCCGCCGCGCGCCGCCATCGCCAGGGCCTTGCCGCCACCGCCCGCGCAATGGTCCAGCACCCGCAGCCCCGACACCAGCGGAAGTGCGGCCACCACCGCCTGCGAGGCGGCGTCCTGCAACTCCACCCGCCCCTCAAGATAGGCCGCCGAGGTCTGCACTTTTCGCGCGTTTTCCGTGACTTCCAAGGCAGAGCTCACCTCTGGGTGTGCTGTGGTCCTGATCCCGGTCTCTGCCAGTTCCGCCTGCACAGCCGCAGGGCTGGTCTGGCCAAAGTTGACCCGCAGATAGACCGGGGCGCGGTGGCGCATCGCCGCCATCACCGGGGCAAACTCGGCCCCAAGACTGGCTTGAAGGCGCGGTGCCAACCAGTCCGGGCAATCAAGCGCGGCCAACCCTTCTGCAGGGGCGCCCACTTCGCTCGGCTCCGGTGGCGGCGGCGCGTGGCCCTGCCCGTCAAACAGCGCCTCCTGCCCGGTCGATCGCGCCAAACCCAGCATCAGGCCCCGCCCGGTTTCCGCCCCTCCCAGTGCGGCAAACGACCGCTTGCAGCGCAGCGCCTCATAGACCAGATCGCGCAGCGCCGCCCGGTCTCCAGAGCCCGCAAAGCGGTTGCCGCGCCCCCAGTTGGTCAGCGCCTGTTCGGCCACGGCCCCGGCCAGAATACGGTTCAGCACTTCGATTGCGGCAGCAAGCCTTGCACCCGGCGTCATGTCGCTCTCCTTTGATTACAGCTGTGTCCTACGCCTTGGGGCGCGGCGGCGCAACGCAGGGAAAGAGGGCGCGCGCGCTGGTATCTGGCCCTATCGTACCCCATCTAAGGCCTACGCACCCTGCGAGGAGCTTATGCACGACACCAAGACACCGCCCTTAGACCGCCTGTCCCATGCCCTGCTGGCGCTGCTGGACCCTGTGGGCGAGGCGACCGGCCCTGAGGCCCGCATTTCCATCGGTGATCTGGTGACCCGGATGCACAGCCGCGCCCACCCCGCGCTGTTGATCCTCTTTGCGCTGCCCAATACCGTGCCGGGCATTCCCGGCATGTCAGCGGTGCTGGGGGTGCCGTTGGTGTATCTAAGCGTGCAACAGGCCCTGGGCCGGCCCCCATGGTTGCCAAGCCTGATCGCCCGCCGCTCGATCAGCCGCACGACGCTGGAAACCGTGCTGACCCGCGCCCTGCCCTGGCTAGAGCGCGGTGAGCGCTACCTGCACCCCCGCCTGACCGCTCTGGCCTCGCCGAGGGCCGAACGGATCGTCGGGGCGGTTTCGGTCTTGCTGGCCCTGATCCTGATGCTGCCCATCCCCTTCGGCAACATGCTGCCCGCGCTGGCAATCATCTGCTTTGCGCTTGGGGTGATGGAGGATGACGGGGTTTGGGTGCTGGCCGGTGCGGCCTTGGCCGTGCTGTCGGTGCTGGTCGCCTCAACCGTGATCTGGGCGGTGGTGAAATCACTGGTGTTCGTGCTTGTCGGGGTGTTCAGCTAAGCGCCCGCAACAGAATGGGGGGGCGCAACCGCCCCCCCAATAGGTCGGTTTAGCCCACCCGGTAATTCGGGCTTTCGCGGGTGATCTGCACGTCATGAACGTGGCTTTCCTTCAGCCCCGCGCCGGTGATCCGCACGAACTGACAGTTGGTGCGCATCTCGGCCACGGTGGCGCAACCGGTATAGCCCATCGCTGCCCGCAAACCGCCGACCATCTGGTGAATAACCTGCGCCGCCGCACCCTTATAGGGCACCTGCCCCTCAATCCCTTCCGGCACCAGCTTGTCGCTGGCGGCATCCTTCTGGAAATACCGGTCGGCAGAGCCGCGCGCCATTGCCCCAAGGCTGCCCATCCCACGGTAGGATTTGAACGACCGCCCGTTCCACAAGATCATCTCACCCGGTGATTCGTCGGTTCCGGCAATGGCCGAGCCGACCATGGCGCAAGACGCCCCCGCCGCGATTGCCTTGGCGAAATCGCCGGAATACTTGATGCCGCCGTCCGCGATGATCGGAATATCCCCCGCTGCCCGGGCCGAATCCATGATCGCGGTCAACTGCGGCACACCCACACCCGCGACGATCCGCGTGGTGCAGATCGATCCCGGCCCGATACCAACCTTGACCGCATCCGCCCCCGCACCGATCAGCGCGCGGGTGGCCTCGGCCGTGGCGACGTTGCCCGCCACCACCTGCACCGTATTGGACAGCGCCTTGATCCGCTCAACCGCGCGGGCCACGCCTTCGGAATGGCCATGCGCGGTGTCGATGACAACCATATCCACGCCCGCGTCAATCAGCGCCTGCGACCGCTCAAACCCCGCATCGCCGACGGTCGAGGCCGCCGCCACCCGCAGCCGCCCCATCTCATCCTTGCACGCCTGCGGGTTCAGCACGCTCTTTTCGGTGTCTTTCAACGTCAGCAACCCGGTCAGCTTGCCCATGCCATCGGTGACCAACAGCTTTTCAATCCGGCGCGCTTTCATCAGACTGATCGCCTGCTCGCGGTCCACCGGCTCGCGCAGCAAGGCCAGATTGGTTGTGGTCATCATCACCGAGACCGGGGTCTTGTCGTCACTGGCAAAGCGCATGTCGCGGTTGGTCACGATGCCCAAAACGCGGCCCGTGGCGTCCACCACCGGAAAGCCGGTGATCTGATAGCGCTCCATCAACAGCTTGGCATCGGCCAAGGTCTGATCCGGGGTCAGGGTGATGGGCTGGTAGACCACACCGCTTTCAAACCGCTTCACGCGGCTGACCTCCCGCGCCTGCGCAACCAGATCCAGATTGCGGTGAATAACCCCAATCCCCCCGGCCTGCGCCATGGCAATCGCCATACGCCCCTCGGTCACCGTATCCATTGCCGAAGACAGCAATGGGATATTCATCCGGATCGACTTGGTCACGAAAGTCGACGTGTCCGCATCCGACGGCAGCACAGAGCTGGCAGCCGGCACCAAAAGCACGTCATCAAAGGTGAGCGCCTCTCGAATCTCCATAAAAACCTCCATCGGGGTCGGGTTGGGAGTGTTCGTTTGACGGCTCCCCTTTTCACGGGTCGCGGCCAAGCGCAAGAGGCAATCGTGGGTCTTGCCCCGCGCCTTGCGCCGTGCAGACTGCGCGCCACAAACGAGGGGATCGGCATGCGCGTTGCTATCGTAGAAAACACCATCGTCACCCACCACGGACAGGTCGGCGTGGCACTGCACGAGGCGGGGGCGCGCATCGCCTTGTGGAAACCCTGGGCCGATGGCGCGCTGCCTGACCCGGACAGCTACGACGCGTTGGTGGTCTTTGGCGGTGAGCAGGATGCGCGGGCCGATCACAGCCACCCCTACCTGCCGCGCCTTGCCGCACTGATGCGCAGCACCGCAGCGCAGGGGCGCCCGACGCTTGGCATCTGCCTCGGCGCGCAGGTTTTTGCGCGCGGCCTTGGCGCAGACAATCACCTCGGCACAGCACCCGAGTTCGGCTGGCAAGACATCACGCTGACCGAGGCCGGGGCCGCCGACCCGCTGCTGTCCCGCCTGCCCCAACGCTTTCGCAGCTTTCAATGGCATTCAGATACCTTCACGGCGCCCTACGGCGCGACCGTGCTCGCCACCTCGGCCACCGCCCCCGTGCAATGCTTTCGCTTCGGCGCGAAAAGCTACGGAATGCAGTTTCATTTTGAGGCCAACCGCGCTGTGGTCGCCGACTGGCTTGCCACATTCCCCGACCTGATCGACAAAGCGGCCCCCGGCTGGCACCAGACCCACGCCGCCACCGCGGATGAGGCCGGGGCCGAGGCGGACCGGATCGGTCTGGCGCTCGCCCGCGGCTGGGTGTCCTTGTTCTGAACCTTCGCCGAAGGCCGCGCTGTCGGATGCCTCCGGCGGGGATATTTAGGGACAGAAAATCGGCATTTTCTGTCTTCAAATATCCCCCGCGGAGCGTCCCGCCCGTCGGGCAGCCCGTCCCTCACACAGAAGGCGCTAGGCTTCGGCCGCGTTGGTGCGCGCGGCCAGCTTGCCGCCGGGCCAAGCCGACAAGACCCCCCAAGCGATCCAGGGCACCAAACCCAGCGCGAGGATCAACACGCCGATCCCCAGGTTTACCCCTATCCCCCCAAGGGCGAGCAAGGCCGAGGCAAAGGCGGTCAGCGGAAAGGTAAAGGCCCCCCAAACCGGGGATCGCCCGGCCACCGCAATCCACCGTCCCGCCACCACCAAGGCCAGGAACAACAGGCCCGACAGCACCGCAAACCCCAGCGCCAACTCGGGCCGGTTCAGCCCGCTTGCCGTGACCGATAGCAGCGCCGCCGGCGACAGGTGGATGGCCAGCATCGGGCGCAGCGGCGCAGGCGGCACCCGGCGCAGCAGTTGCACCGCCGAGGCCAGCCAAACCGCCGTTGCCGTCATGATCCCAAGCGCGAAGAGCCCCTGCGCAAGCGCCTCTTGCCCAAAGGCCAGCGCCGGCAGACCGGCCACGATGCTGCCCGTCAGCAAAAGGTGCCACCCAGGATCTACGCTGCGCGCTTCACGCGGCAAATCCCACATCAGCCGCAGCCAGAGTGCCACCAGCAGCACCTGCGCCCCAAGGCCAAGCCAGAGCAATGCCAGCGCCACGTCCGGCATGACCGGCACCAGTGCCAGAGACGATGCCATCGCCCCCATTGCGGCGGCAGCCAATCCCGCCCGGCCCGGCATGACCCGCAGGTCTTCCCAGATCACGCCCGGCCTGCGGGCGATCTTGGCCAGCAGCGCCAGCACCGCAAATCCCCACAGCCCCACCAGCGCGCCCAAGAGCAGATCGGCAATCCCTGCATCTCTGCCCACGACCCCCAAGGCCCGCCGCAGCGCCAACCCCAACCCAAGCAGCCCCAGTATCACCGGAAAGACCGCCGGAGGGGTGCGGGCGAACAGTTTTGGCCGACGCGGCGGAAATTCCGGCGGCGGAAACATCAGTGGTTTGCGTCGGGTCTGGGACACTCTGGGCGGTGCCGACGGGTCTGGCATTTGGCTCATGACGTTACTCCTTGGCCGATGATCGCGCGATCCCGGCAGGGAAGTCCAGCAGCCCTACTGCCGCAGCCCCCCCCAACCATCACCCCTTGAGCACCGGAAACCAGTCCTCGCGCAGGCGCTCACCGGGTTGCATCCCGTGGCCGGGATAGGGCGGTGAGGTGCGGCCGGGACGCTCGACATAGCGCACATCCTCGCCCACCAGCCGCAGGCTGAAGGCGCGCCGCCGTGCCCCTGCCGCATTGCCGCGCGCCCCGTGCAGCGTGCGGAAGTTGAACGCCACCGCGTCGCCCGGCTCCATCGTCCATTCCCGCACCGGCATCCCTTCGGCGTCCGGGTCCGGCACCGGACGATAAAGTTCCGGATTCGGGTAAAACGCCGTCTCTGCCAGCCAACGCGTCGGCAGCACGGGCTTTTCCCACAGATGGCTCCCCGCCACACAGCGCAAGGACGCCTCTGACACCGGATCGAGCGGTGACCAGAAGCTGACCGTCTGCTGCCCTTCCACGAAGTAATAGGGCCCATCCTGATGCCAAGGCGTGGGCTTGGTCGTCCCCGGCTCTTTGACCAGCACATGGTCATGGAACAACTGCACCCGCGGCGAGCGCATCAGCTTGCTGGCCACCTCGGCCACTTCGGATTCGCGGATCACCCGCTCAAATTCGCGGATACGGTCCCAGTTGCAGTAATCGTCGAAAAACCGCCCGCCCTCACCGGGTTTGAGGTTCTCTGCCCCGTAGGGTCCGGGCGTCTCCATGTTGCGCTCGACTCCGGCCCGCAACTCTTTGACCCAATCGGCCCAGAGCCCTTTGACCAGCACGACCCCCTCACGCTGATAGGTGTCGACCATCTCTTCGGTTACATCGACTGTCATCTTCTGCTCCTGCTGCCTTTGGCACGCGGTGCCCGCCTGCTTTGTCCAAGCGGTGCCCGTCTGCTTTGTCCAAGCAATGACCCAGACCGCACGAAACTTCAAACCCCCGCCCGCGCAAACTGTAACAATGCCGCGATTCGTCGCGCCCAATCCAGCCGAAACGCCCCACGGGCCCCGCCCCCGGCCCTGCATCAGTCCCGCCCATAGGCCTGCACCGGCGCGCGCGCCCACAACAGAAAAATTCCAAAGCGATTTGACCGAACCAATATCCCTGCTTTTCCTCAATTTGAAACGTTGATGTATCCCCGCCACAAATCTGAAATCCAAACCAAAAACCCGAATGACTTTGACCAAGGGCTGGCCCGCCGCTATGGTCCGGAACGCACATCGTTTGCCTCCTTTTTCCGGACCCCTGATGAACCTCAAGGAACTCGCAATAAAACTCGGCCTCTCGCCGACCACGGTCAGCCGGGCCCTGAACGGCTATCCTGAGGTGAATGACGCCACCCGTGACCGGGTCATGGCGGCCGCCAAACGCCACAACTACCGCCCCAATGCGCGCGCCATTCGTCTGGCCACCGGGCGGGCGATGGCGGTGGGGCATATCTTCCCGGTCGCCACCAAGAACGAAATCATGAACCCGATCTTTGCCGATTTCATCGCCGGCGCGGGCGAGGTCTATTCGGCCAACGGCTATGACATGCTGCTGTCGGTGGTCGCCGATGACAGCGAAGAGGCCGCCTACCGCGATCTGAAGTCGCGCGGTGCGGTAGACGGGGTGATCATCCACGCCGTCCGCGCCGAAGACCCGCGCATCGCCGCCCTGCGTGAGATTGGTATGCCCTTTGTCACCCATGGCCGGGCGACGGGCTTGGTCAATGATTACAACTGGGTCGATGTGAACAACCGCCGGGCCTTCTTGCGCGCCACAGAATTTCTGCTGGATCTGGGCCACCGCCGCATCGCCCTGGTCAACGGGATGGAGAATATGGCCTTCGCCGCCCGCCGCCGCATCGGCTATCTGGATGCTTTGGGCGAGCGCGGCCTGCCTGCCGATCCCGCGCTGATGACCTCGGGCGAGATGACCGAACTCTCCGGCTTCAACGCTGCCAGCCGCATGCTGGATCAGCCTGACCCGCCGACGGCCTTCGTGACCTCGTCGATGCTGTCAGGCATGGGCGTGCGCCGCGCGATTGAGGCGCGTGGCCTGCGCATGGGGCGTGACGTGTCGGTCATCATCTTTGACGACGAACTCAGCTATCTGAAAAACGGCGATGGGCTGCCAATTTTTACCGCCACCCGTTCCTCGGTGCGCGAGGCGGGCCGCTATGCTGCCGAGATGTTGCTTGACCTGATCGCCAATCCGCATCAACCCCCGCGTCAACGCCTGCTAGAGGCGGATCTGATCCTTGGCCAATCCACCGGCCCTGCGCCCCTCAAGGCGTAACATGCCCTTCTTTAGCCCTGACCTCCGGATGGCTCTATGACCGCTTCGCTCTCGATCCTTGCTGACATTGGCGGCACCAATACCCGCGTGGCGCTGGCCGAGGGCCGCGTGGTGCGCCCCGATAGTATCCGGCGCTATTCCAACGCGGACTATCCCGGTCTGGCCCCGATCCTGCGCCGCTATCTGGATGAGGCCGCGATCGCCTCGGTGGACGGTGCCTGTGTGGCGGCGGCAGGCCCGGTGCGCGACGGGGTGGCGGTGATGACCAATCTGGATTGGACCATCGACGGCGACATCCTGCGCGGCACGGGGGCCAGCCGCGTGGCCATCCTCAACGACCTGCAAGCCCAAGGGCACGCCTTGGGCCATATCGCACCGCAATTCCTGCGCCCGGTGATCAAGGGGCCGCAAAAGCCCGGCGGCGCGATGCTTGTGGTGGGCGTCGGCACGGGCATGAACGCGGCCCCGGTGCATGAAACGCCATGGGGACGGGTGGTTGCCGCCTCGGAATGTGGCCACATCTCCATGCCCGTGCGCACCGAACAAGACGAGCGTCTTGCCCGCTTCATCGCCACCGAAAGCCCGCATGCCCACGGGTTTGCCGGGGTCGAAGACGTGCTGGCCGGGCGCGGTCTGGAACAGGTCCATGCCTTTACCACCAAGGAATCCGGCGCGCGCGCGGATCGCAAAGCCGCCGAGATCATGGCCGACCTTGCCAAGGGTGACGCTGCCGCCAAGGCCACCGCCCAGCTTTACGTGCATCTGCTGGGGCAGGAACTGGGCAATCTTGCGCTGATCCATCTGCCCTTTGGCGGCCTGTTCCTGATCGGCGGCGTGGCCCGCGCCATGACCCCCTATTTTGACACCATGGACCTGACCCGACATTTCCGCGACAAGGGCCGCTTTGCCTCGTTCATGGAAAACTTTGCGGTGACTGTGGTAGAGGATGACTACGCCGCCCTCACCGGCTGCGCGGCCTATCTGGAGGCCGGCGGGCGCGGCTGACGCTGATTCGCCAATCATGGTTAACGCAGCGCCGCGCTTGCCGCCGGAAGATCGAAGGAAGATCAAAAGAAGATCGAAAGAAGAGCCGGACATCGGCGGAAAACCCGGCGATCTTTCCGGATTAACCCTGCGTTCTCAGACCCTTGCGCTACTTCATCAGCCGTTCGCGCAAAAACGCCAACGCAACCTGCAACCCGTCGGGCGCGATCCCGTGCCCCGACCCTTTCATCACATGCCCAAACGTCGGAAAACCCGCAGCCACCAACGCGTTGCCCGCCATGCCCATTTCGCTGAAATCGACCACCTCATCCTGATCGCCGTGGATCAGAAGCACGGGTGGCTTGACCTTCACCTCCATCGGCAAAACCTGCGGCCGCAGCAGCCGGCCTGAAATCGCAACCACCCCTGCCATCGCTTCGTCCCGCCGCGGCGCGATGTGCAAAGCCATCATCGCACCTTGAGAAAACCCAACCAAAGCAAGCGCTTGCGGTGCCAGTCCCTCGGTTTTAAGCTGGGCGTCCAGAAAGGCGTTCAGATCCTCCGCCGCCCGGTTCAGCCCAACCGCTGCGTCCAGTTCTGACGACCCGTCAAAGCGCGGAATGCCAAACCACTGCCGACCAAACGGATTGCCCGCACAGGCTTCTGGCGCATCGGGCGCAAGAAAGACCGTGTCGGGCAGGTGAGGGGCCAGTGGGTCCGCAAGGCCCAACAAATCGGCCCCATCGGCACCGTAACCATGCAAGAAAACCACCATGGAATGGGCCTTGCCCGAGGCAGGCCCCTTGCGGCCAAACGGAAGCGTGCGTGTCATCTGATCCCCTCGCGCGATTTTGCGACGTGGTAGTAGGCCCAAAGCACACGCGCCGCAACCGCCCGCCACGGGCTCCAGTCCTGCGCCATGGCCCGCAAGGCCTTGTCCGTAGGTCGGTTTTCCAATCCGAACAACAGCTTGGCGCCCTCTTGTAAGGCAAGATCGCCTGAGGCAAACACATCCGCCCGGCCCAAGGCGAACATCGCATAGATTTCGGCGGTCCATGTGCCGATGCCCGGTACCGCTGTCAGGATCGCGATAACCTCTGCATCAGGCAGCGTCCGCAAGGCATTGAAATCAATGCCAGCCTGCGCCAAAGCGCGACCGTAGCGGGCTTTCTGACGGCTTAGCCCGACGGCCCGCAGCGCCTCATCCGAGGCCGCAGCCATCGCCGCCTGATCGGTTAAACCCGCCGCCTCCATCCGCGCCCAGATCGCATTGGCCGAGGCCACCGAAACCTGCTGCCCGGTGATTGCGTCCAGCAAGGCAGTAAAGCCGTCTGCCTGACGCCGCAGCGGCAATGGTCCGGTCAGAACAAGGGCATGCGCGAACCTTGGGTCGTGCGCGGCCAGCCAATCGGCCCCCTCCGCCACACATTCCGCCCTCTCGATGATGCGTCCGACCATGTTCCCCCCGTTTTGTCCAACTTGCCCCGCCCTGCCCCAAAGTTCCAGCTCCAGAGTGTCAAAATCCCACTTGCCCCCGCGCAAAGCCAGGCCTACGCCTTGGCGCATGACCCAGATTTCCCAAAGCCCGCTCATCGACGACCGCCTTGCCAAGCGCAATGTGCTGGTTCTGGTCGCAGCTCAAGCCATTCTCGGCGCACAAATGCCGATGATTTTCACCATCGCGGGTCTGGCAGGCCAAACGCTTGCCCCGAACGCCTGCTGGGCGACACTGCCGATTTCCTTCATGGTCATCGGCTCCATGCTTACCGCCACCCCCATCTCGGCCTTCATGGCGCGGTTTGGGCGGCGTGCGGGGTTTGTCGTCGGGGCCTTGGGGGGCGCACTTGGGGCAGCGATCGGCGCATGGGGGTTGATCCAGTCGTCTTTCACGCTGTTCCTTCTGGGTGCGCTTCTGTCGGGCATCTATATGTCTGCGCAGGGTTTTTACCGATTTGCCGCCGCTGACACGGCCTCCGACACGTTTCGTCCCAAGGCGATTTCGTGGGTGATGGCGGGCGGATTGTTGTCCGCCGTGGTCGGGCCAGAGCTGGTGAAACTTACGGTTGAGGCCGCACCCGTGGTCTTCCTCGGCACCTATCTGACAGTCATTGTGCTGAACCTTGTGGGCATGTTCCTGTTTGCCGCGCTGAAAATTCCTGCCCCGCGCCCTCGGGGAGAGGTGGGAACCCAAGGCCGCAGCCGTTCCGAATTGATCCGGGACCCGGTGATCGCTGTCGCGGTTATCTGTGCGGCGGTCTCTTATGCGTTGATGAACCTTGTGATGACGTCCTCACCGCTGGCGGTGGTCGGATGCGGCTTTGCCAAATCGGACGCGGCCAATGTGGTCACGGGCCACGTGCTCGCCATGTATGCGCCCTCGTTCTTTACCGGCCATGTCATTGCCCGCTTCGGGGTGGAAAAGGTTGTGGCGCTTGGCCTTGTCATCCTTGCCTCGGCGGGCGCGGTTGCCATGTCGGGCGTGGAATTGCCCAACTTCTTTCTGGCGCTGGTCTTGCTGGGGATCGGCTGGAACTTTGGTTTCATCGGGGCAACGACGATGCTGACCGGTGCCATCAAACCAGAAGAGCGCGGCCGGATGCAGGGGTTGAATGACCTCTTGGTCTTTGGCGGCGTGACGCTTGCCAGCTTTTCATCGGGCGGGTTGATGAATTGCTCGGGTGGGTCGGTTCAGGCGGGTTGGCAAGCGGTCAACCTCGCGATGCTGCCGTTTCTGGTTCTGGCAGGCGGCGCGTTGATCTGGTTGGCGATGCGCCCGAAAGAGCAGGTCTGACCCAGACGGCCTGCCCCTGCCGCGCGCCCCGAAAGAGACGCGCGGCAGGGGGTAACCGATTAGCCTGTCACGATAGATTGCGCGACCTCATAGCGCTCACCTGCCATTTCGATCACAAACACCCCGCGTGACAACCGATAGGTGATCGCATTGGGCAGGTTGGAATTGATCGGCTCTCCTTCAAGGAAAACGATGCGGCGCACGGTTCCATTGTCCAAGGTGACGGACAGTTTCGCGCCGCCCTTGCCATCGCCGCTTACCTGATAGTCGCAGCTATGGGCCGCTTGGCCGGGATAAGTGGAACATTGCAACTTGCCCCGCCCGGTAAACGGCGCGCCCTGCTGCGACCCCGGCGCTGGCGCTTCGACCAGATAGCGGCCCGACGCCCAGCCCGTCAACGTGCCCGTCGAAATCTGGCACCACCGCGCGCCCGTGCGCACAACGCACCCGGCATTCCGCACGACAGTGCCATTCGCCAGCCGCCCGACGATCGGCTTTTGCGTCGACGGACCGCTCCGCAGGTTCAACAAATCGCCCGCAACAACGCCTTTGACCATCAGATAGTCCGGTCCGCCGTCTTCCGGTATCGGGTCCGGTTTCGGTGCTGGCGGTTTGCCCTGCACGATGAATTTGGCCGAGACCCAGCCGATCGTCTTCGGCGCAAAGGTGATCTGGCACCACCGCGCGCCCGCGCTGTCGACGCAGCCCAGATTGCTTACCACCGTCCCATTGGCCAGCCGCGCGATAATCGGCTCACGGGTGGAGGCCCCGCTGCGCACATTCAGCAAATCGCCCGGTGCCACGCCTTGGACCGTCCACATATCCTTGCCCCCCGGCGTGGGGACCGGCGGCTTAGTCTCGGGCGTGGTGACGTCAATGTCGAGACGATAGCCCGCCACTTCAAACAATCCCGCACCCTGGCCCAGAAACACTTCGATCTGATAGTCGCCATCGGCGGGCAGGGTTAAGGTCGTCGGCGTCAAACTTGAGAACCCCTCAAAGAGCACCGCGCGCTTGCCCGGCGGCGTGACCCGCAACGACAGCTTGCGGTTCTTGCCAACCAGCGCCACGCGCAACGCCTGCCCCTTGCGCCCTTTGAGCACGAAACCGTCCAGTGCCAAGCCGATCAGCACGCCGGTTTGTTGGGTTGAACTCTGACTGGCGGCAGCGATCAACCGCCCTGATCCAGTCTGGGCCCCCGCCGGGACCCCACCCACGGCCCCCGCCAGCAGCAACGCAAGGCCAAAGGCAAGCGGTTTGAACGGCGGATTGGAAAACGATGCCATGAAAGGCTCCTTCAGCAATATCTCGCGTCAGGATAAGCCGGATATCGGCAGGCGCAAAGCACCTTCCAAGTCTTCGTCGCGCATCGGCAAAGCCCTGCTACCAGCGCCCCGAAAAGGCCTGCCAGACCAGACGGCCCCGTTTGGAAAACTCTGACAAGCCAAGGCTGTTATCGGCAACCCGGGCGGGTTCTTTTGCAGCCTGACGCAGCAAGATTTCTGCCTGCCAGCCTGCCAGCAACCCCGGTGCAGCCCCGCCGACAAGCCACCTGTCCTTGCGCGCTTGCGCGAGCTTTTCCAGACCTCGCGTCGCCAGTGCGGCAACGGCTGCTGGCGTGCCCTCGACCAAAGGCAGCCGACCCCGCGCCTCAAGGTCTGGCACTGCGCGCAAGTAATGGGCCAAGGCGACCGCCCAGCCATAAGCCCGCACGACAGGTTCTGCCGCCGCCCCTGCCCCGGCGGCCAAAGCCGCCAGCCACATCAGGCCCGCGCCACTGTCCTCAAGATACGCATCAAAGGCGTCGTGATCGGCAAAGGCCTCGCGGTAGACATCCCAGCGGCGCGCCTCAATCAGCCGGTCCAACACGGCAACCGGAAGGCCTGCATCCTGAATGACCGCGTGTAACGGTCCGGCAACCTCATGCTCGCGCGGTGCGGGTTCTGCCACCACATCGCGCCACCATTGCAGGCGCATCTCTGCGATCATCGGTTCTTTGGTCACCCAAGGCGCGCGGGCCACTTCAAGATTAAAGGCATAAAGCGGAAAAAGCCGCGCGCGCAACGCCACGGGGGCCGCCATCACTGCGGCAAACCGGTCCGGGTCCCCACGCTCGACCAAAGCGGCGCAAGCAGCAGTTGTCACGCCGGGGCTCCAATATCACGGATCAGCTTCCAATTGATCGCATCCAGCAAAGCCTCAAATGACGCATCCACGATGTTTGCCGACACGCCGACCGTGGACCAGCGCCGCCCCTGCGCGTCTTCGCTGTCGATGATCACCCGTGTCACCGCTTCGGTGCCGCCATTGGTGATCCGTACCTTGAAATCGACCAGCTTCATGTCGTCGATACAGGCCTGATACGGACCAAGATCCTTGGCCAAAGCCTTGGAAAGCGCGTTGACTGGCCCCCGGTCGGTGCCCGTCTCATCCATGCTTTCCGAAACCGAAAGCATCTTGCGGTCGCCGATCTTCACCACAACCACGGCCTCGGACAGGCTGACCATCTGGTCATATTTGTTTTTGCGCCGCTCAACCGTGACGCGGTAGCGTTTGACCTCAAAGAAGGCGGGCAGCAGGCCAAGTTCCTTGCGCGCGACCAGCTCAAAGCTCGCCTGCGCGCCGTCATAGGCATAGCCCTGATCCTCGCGCTCTTTGACAATCTCCAGGATGCGCCCCAGCCGCGCGTCGCCCGCAGGCACCATGATCCCCGCCGATACCAGCCGCGCGCGCAGGTTCGACTGCCCCGCCTGATTGGACATCGGAATAACCCGCTCATTCCCGACCACTTCGGGCGGGACGTGCTCATAGGTCGTGGGGTCTTTCAGGATAGCCGACGCATGAAGGCCGGCCTTATGGGCAAACGCACTGGCACCCACATAGGGTGCGGCCCGCAGCGGCACCCGGTTCAGGATATCGTCCAGCATCCGCGAGACGCGCACCAAGCCCGACAAGGCCTCACGCGTCACCCCGGTTTCAAACTGCTGCGCAAACGGCTCTTTCAACAATAATGTAGGGATGATCGTGGTCAGATTAGCGTTACCGCAACGCTCACCCAGCCCGTTGAGCGTGCCTTGCACCTGACGGCACCCCGCCTCAACCGCCACCAATGAGTTCGCAACCGCGTTGCCGGTGTCATCGTGGCAATGGATGCCAAGCTGCGCGCCCGGAATGCCACTGGCAATCACCTCCCGCACCACTCGCCCCACTTCCGAGGGCAGCGTCCCACCGTTCGTATCGCACAATACCACCCAACGCGCGCCCGCATCCAATGCTGCGCGCAAGCACGACAGTGCATAGGCCGGGTTTGCGCGGTAGCCGTCAAAGAAATGCTCGGCATCCAGCATCGCTTCGCGTCCCTTGGCAACCAGATGCGCCACCGAGGCCCGGATCGCCTCGCGGTTTTCCTCAAGGCTGACACCAAGGGCCGTGGTCACATGGAATTCGTGGCTCTTGCCAACAAGGCACACCGCCGGGGTGTTCGCATCCAGCACTGCCGCCAGAACATCATCATTCTCAGCCGAGCGCCCGACCCGTTTGGTCATGCCAAACGCGGTCATCGTGGCGCGCAGTTTCGGCACATCGGCGAAAAACTCACTGTCGGTCGGATTGGCGCCGGGCCACCCCCCCTCAATGTAGTCCACCCCCAGCGAGTCCAGAGCAAGCGCGATCTGCCGCTTTTCCAAGGTCGAAAACTGCACACCTTGCGTCTGCTGCCCATCCCGCAGGGTGGTGTCGAAGAGATAGAGGCGCTCGCGGGTCATTTGAGAGCTTCCATAACCTTGTTTGCAACAAACAACTGATACGCATCCATGAATACCGTGTAATCCACGTTGTCGCCTTCTTCAAACGCCTCCAAACCAAGGAAGCTCCGTTTTTCAGAGAGAGTTAGTCTGTTAAAGAACGCGTGTGCCTGCAAGGCGTCGGTTTTCGGTTTGACCCGTCCGTCCGGTTGATCCTCGATTCCCACACCGAAAGATTTTAACAATTCTCTAATCCGATCGGCTTTTGCGAAGTCTTTCAGCGCCTTGGCTTTCTGTCGTTCTTTCAAAACTTCCCGAAGTCTGTGGTAGGATTTCAGCGTCCTGCGCCAAGCACTTCCACTGGGATTGAGTAAACCCAGCAATTGAGCCGAGGCCAAGAGTTCTGATTTTTCCCCTCTAACAGCAGCAGCATGCAATTCAGCAAGTGCTCCTGCTGTATTTAGATCATCTGACAGCGCTTCAATAACCCCCGGCAGCACTACACTAGGCGTTGAATTTTCCGTCAACTCACCCCATTCAATAAGCGTCTTTATAGACTGCTCCGCCTTCTCCTTTGTCCAATCCATCGGCTTGGAATAATGCGTGCTCAGATACACGAACCGGATCACCTCGCCCGGCACGCCCTGATCCAACAAATCCCGCACGGTAAAGAAATTGCCCAAGGACTTGGACATCTTCTTGCCCTCGACCTGCAACATCTCGTTATGCATCCAGACCTTCGCGAAATCTCCCGCGGGATGGGCGCAGCAGGATTGGGCGATCTCGTTTTCATGATGCGGGAATTGCAGGTCCAACCCGCCGCCGTGGATGTCGAACGAGGGCCCCAGCAGCTCATAGCTCATGGCCGAGCATTCGATATGCCAGCCCGGCCGCCCGCGGCCCCAAGGGCTGTCCCACCCCGGCTCTTCCGTGCTCGACGGCTTCCAGAGCACGAAATCCATCGGGTCTTCCTTAAACGGAGACACCTCGACCCGCGCACCCGCGATCATGTCATCGACAGACCGACCCGACAACGCGCCGTAATCCTTGTAGGACCGCACCCGGAACACCACATGCCCCTGCACCGCATAGGCGTGGCCGCCGTCGATCAGCGTCTGGATCATGGCGATCATCGGCCCGATGTATTCCGTCGCCCGCGGTTCATGCGTGGGGCGCAAGGCGCCAAGCGCGTCCATATCGGCGTGATACCAGCCGATGGTTTCCTCGGTGCGCTCGTGGATCAGCGCCTCCAGACTGCGCGGATCGCCCGCCGCCTTGCGCGCCTGCGCGGTGGCGTTGATCTTGTCATCCACATCGGTGAAGTTGCGCACATAGGTGACATGCTTGGCCCCATAGACATGGCGCAACAGCCGAAACAGCGTGTCAAACACCACCACCGGGCGACCGTTGCCAAGATGGGCCCGGTCGTAAACCGTTGGACCGCAGACATAAAGCCGCACATTCGCCGGATCGATCGGCGAAAAGTCCTCTTTGGTCCGCGATTTCGAATTGTACAGCCTGATGGTCATGGTCCCAAACCCCGAAATCCGCCGAAAGCCTCGCGGCGCGGGTCTAGCAACTTTCCTCTTCCATGGGAATGACGAGAGCGCCCGCGCGACCGGAGGTCAGCGCGTAATGCAGCAAATGCCGATGTTAAGCGTCTTTGTCATGCCAATCCGGTAGCATGCGGACCCCGCCCAAAGCAAGACCCACGAACAAGCCCGACCGCCGCCGCCCTGTGGCCAAAGGTGTGACCCGCGCGATTGATCCACTGTGCCGCCCATGCCATGCTGCACCAATGACCCGTACACTTGTCAACGCGCATTGCGCCAGCCTACCCGGCGCCCAGGTTTCCGACCCTTGGGGCGGTGGTCACGATGCCTGGAAGGTCGGTGGCAAGATGTTTGCCTGCATCGGCGCGGTTGAGGGCCATGGGGTGGCGGTCAAATGCCCCGACACCGAGACAGCCAGCCTGCTGATTGAGGTCGGTCACGCATTTCGCGCCCCTTATTTTCATCGCAGTTGGGTCCGTATTCCGTGGGGGCTTGTTGAGGACGCAGAGCTTATGGCCCGGCTTGATATCTCCTACAGGATTATCCGGGCGGCTCTGCCGAAAAAGGTGCAGGCCAGTCTGGCTCCCCTTGATCTTGCCCTGCCTGATTAACTTGTTAAATTAAAGGCGATAAGCCAAGGGAGCAGACCGCGATGGACCACAACGAACTTCAACACTGGTCCAAGCGGGCCGCCGACTGGGCCAAGACCTATCATGCCGGGCTTAGGGATGTTCCCGTTCGCGCCACCCAGTCCCCCGGTGCGATTGCGGCCCAACTTCCCCCCTCGCCACCCGATGAGGCCGAACCGATGGAGGCGATCTGGGCCGATTTTGAACGGATCGTCCCGGGTGGCCTGACCCACTGGCAACATCCGCGCTTTTTCGCCTATTTCCCGGCCAATGCCTCTCCTGCCTCGATGTTGGCCGAGCAATTGGCCAACGCCATCGGGGCGCAAGCAATGTTGTGGCAAACTGCGCCCGTGGCGACCGAAATGGAACAGGTGATGGTCCAATGGTTGCGCCAGTCGCTTGGTCTGCCTGAGGGGTTTACGGGAACCATTCACGACAGCGCGACCACCGCCACCCTGTCTGCCGTCCTGACGATGCGCGAGACGGCCTTGGCCTTCGACGGCAACGTGAACGGGCTAAGCCATCAACCCGTCTTGCGGATTTATGCCAGCGCGCAGACCCATTCTTCGGTGGACAAGGCCACGCGGGTCGCGGGGATCGGGCAACGAAACCTTGTCAAAGTGCCGACCGACACCACGCTTTCCATGCAGCCGCAGGCGCTGGGGGCCGCGATCGACGCCGATCTTGCGGCTGGTTTCCTGCCTGCGGGTGTTGTGCTTTGCGCGGGGGGTACCTCGGTTGGCGCCTTTGATCTGATCGGCGAATGTATCGCCGTTGCGCATGCGCGCGGCCTGCCTGTCCATGTCGATGCGGCATGGGCCGGCTCTGCAATGATCTGTCCCGAGTTTCGGACCCTCTGGGAGGGGATAGACCAAGCCGATTCAATCGTTTTCAATCCGCATAAGTGGCTTGGCGCCCAGTTTGATTGCTCGGTTCAGTTCCTGCGCGATCCGACCAATCAGGTCAAAACCCTTGGCCTGCGCCCGACCTATCTGGAAACGGCGGGCCGAGAAGAGATTGTGAACTTCAACGAATGGACGGTGCCCCTTGGCCGTCGTTTCCGTGCCCTGAAACTGTGGTTCACGCTGCGCGCTTACGGTCTTGACGGATTGCGTCAGCGCATCCGCAACCATGTCACATGGGCGCAAGAATGCTGCGAGGCGCTGCGCGCGATCAACGGGGTGAGTATCACCACAGAACCACGACTGTCGCTTTTCACCTTCGCCTTGGGCTCGGATGCGGCGACAGAGACCCTCCTCACCCGGATCAACGACGACGGCAGGATCTATCTCACCCAGACACGGCATGAAGATCGCTATGTGATCCGGGTGCAGGTCGGCCAATTCGACTGCACGCAGCAAGACGTGCAGATGATTGATACAGTGGTTGCCGAATTGCTTGAAGGCTGATCGCAAGGCCGCCAGCCATCTGGCGCGGCGTGAAGGGGCCGTGCGTCACGCCTCTTTCTCGGCCAACGACAGCCATTCCTCTTCCGCCGATGCCAAAGCCGCTTGCCGCTCTGCAATCCCAGCACTTGCCTTGGCAAACTTTGCTGGTTCTTTGGAGAAAAGATCGGGCGCGGACAGATAGACGGTCAGCTTTGCAATCTCGGCTTCCAGCTTTTCAATGGTGCCGGGCAAGGCTTCCAGCCGCTTGCGCTCTGTAAAGCTTAGCCCGTCTGCCTTGCGTGCCTCTGTTCTTGCGACGGGCAAGGCTGCGGCAGCAGCCCGCGCCGCCAGCGCAGCCAAAGCCGCAGGGCGCTGTGCCGCATAGTCTGACCACCCACCTGGATAGGCGGTCGCCACGCCTTGGCCGTCCAACGCGACAGTGGCCGTGGCCACCCGGTCAATGAAGTCCCGGTCGTGGCTGACCAGCAGCACAGTCCCGTCGTAATCCCCAAGGATATCTTGCAGCAAATCGAGAGTCTCGACATCCAGATCGTTGGTCGGTTCGTCGAGAATCAACAGATTGGAAGACCGCGCCATCAGCTTGGCCAACAACAAGCGGGCCTTTTCGCCACCGGACAGGCTCTTGACCGGGGCCCGTGCCTGCCGCTCGTCGAACAGGAAATCCTTCAGATAGGCAACGACGTGGCGCGGCGTGCCGCGCACCAAAACCTGATCTGACGCGCCGGAAACCTTCATGCCCGGATCGCCCGTCAGGTTCTCCCATAGCGTCGCCTCAGGGTCCAGTTGCGCGCGGCTTTGGTCAAAGACCGCGATTTCAAGATTGGTGCCAAGCCGAACGGTGCCTGTATCCGGTGCGAGCTCCCCCACCAGCATCTTCAGCAGGGTCGTTTTGCCAACCCCATTCGGCCCGACAAACGCCACCCGATCTCCACGCAAAACCCGCAGATCAAAGTCGCGCGCAATCACCTTGTCGCCAAACGCCTTTGAGATGCCTTGCGCTTCGATGACCTTTTTGCCCGAAACCACCGTCGCATCAAATTCCATCGCGGCGGTGCCCTGACGGCGGATTTGTCCGGCGCGTTCAGACTTCAGCTCTGCCAAGGCGCGCACCCGCCCCATGTTGCGCTTGCGCCGCGCCGAGATCCCCTCGACCGCCCATTTCGCCTCATGCTTGATCTTGCGGTCAAGTTTGTGGCGCGCCTCATCCTCTTCGGCCCAAACCGTCTCGCGCCAGTCTTCAAACCCGTCAAAGCCGGATTCGCGGCGACGCACCTGCCCCCGGTCAATCCACAGAGTCGCCTTGGACAACGCCCGCAAAAATGCCCGGTCGTGGCTGATCAGCACATAGGCCGAGCGCGTCTCGCCCAACTGCGCTTCCAGCCATTCGATCGCCTGAATATCCAAATGGTTTGTCGGTTCGTCCAAAAGCATCAGCTCAGGCGATTCGGCCATCAGCTTTGCCAATGCCGCCCGCCGCCGTTCCCCACCAGAGGCAGTTGCGACCGGTGTTTCGGGATTGAACTTCAACCCTTCGGCGGCAACTTCGACGCGGTAGGATTCGCCTTCGGGCAAGGCACTTGCGGCATAATCCCCCAAAGTCGCAAAGCCGGATAAATCCGGGTCTTGCTCCATATAGCCGACAGTGATGCCGGGGGGGACGACGCGAATGCCATGATCGGGCTCTACCAGCCCGGCCATTATCTTCATCAGGGTCGACTTGCCTGATCCGTTGCGGCCGACCAAGGCCACTCGGTCCCCCGGCTGGATCACCGTGTCAAGCTGATCAAAAATGGGATTCCCGCCGAAGGTCAGCGAAATGTTGGATAGTTGGAGAAGGGGTGCACGTGCCATGCGGCTGGCTAATCTGCCGGGCGCGGCGCGTCAAGCGCAGCCGCGACGCCAAACAGGTTCAGACAGCCAACGCCCGCAGCGCCCGCGCCCGCGCTGGCGGAATGGCGGCGATCTCCAGCCCGGTGAAGACGTGCAGCGTGTTCAACTCTTGATCGATCACAGCATGATCACTGACCCAACCCCCCATCAGCAGGTAGGTGCGCAACAAGGGCGGCAATTCAAGCAACGCCCGGCGCGGGTCTGCGGCATGGCCGGCAAGGCGTTTCGCAAAGTCAAAAACCTTGTCCGCCTTGACCTGCGGCCGCCAATGGTCTGGGGCAAGGTGGCGGTCCTTCAGCAACGCAAAGGCATGCTGATGCAACGCCGTCCCTGTTCCTTCGAATGAGGTGCAGCCAAACAGCATCCGCACCCCCGCCGCATCGACCAATGCGGCCATCGCCCCCCATGCCAATCGCAAGATGTCAGGGTCCAACCGATTGGGCAGAATACAGAATCGGCCCAACTCCATCATCGGTTCCGGGAAAGCGCGCAACGCGCCAAGGTCATAGAACTGGGCGGAATAGCTCTCACAAATGCCCCGCCCATCGGCCAACGGCATCAGCCGATAGCAGGCCAAAAGCTGGCGGCTGTCCACCTCTTCAACCAAAACATGCATGCAAAGGGCGTCAAAGCGGTCCGCGTCAGCCGCACCCTCTGCCTGCGCTCCACGCCCGGCCCGAAAGCAATGGTGCCGGAGCGCTTGCGCACGCTCCATGTCCACAGCGCCCGTCGCCAAACGAACCCGGTAACGCCCTTTTGTGATCGGTAGCACGCTTGGCTCTCCCGCTGGGCTTGGCGATTGGCCCCCCGCAGCCTAAGTTTGCCTTTGACAGCCCCCGTTCGCAAGACAGGATGGCTTGGACCACAGAGGAGCGATGATGGAAAAGGTGATCAAATCCGAAGAAGAGTGGCGCGCCGAACTCTCTGACCTAGCCTATAAGGTGATGCGCCAGCATGGAACCGAGCGCGCCTTTACCCATGAGGATTTCCCCAAAGACCCCGGCACCTATTTTTGCGCTGGTTGTGGCGCGCCGCTGTTCGAACAGTCAGCCAAGTTTGACAGCGGCTGTGGCTGGCCTTCGTTCTCGGCCCCCCTTGCCGAGGAACAGGTGGGGGAAAGCGAAGACCGCACCTTTGCGATGCGCCGGACAGAGGTCCATTGCAATCGCTGCGACGGGCATCTTGGCCATGTCTTCCCGGATGGCCCGGCACCAACAGGGCTGCGCTATTGCATCAATGGGGTCGCGCTAAAGTTTGAACCCGAAGCCTGAACAAACGAAAACGGCGCCCCCTTTACGGACGGCGCCGTTTAGCGTGGTAAACCGAACTTACTTGATGACCTGATCGGCGCGCAGCCGTCCAAGGCTTCCGAAAATCTGGCGCAAGAACCCGGTGCCCTTGATGTTGGACTTGGTCACGCGACGAGAAATGGCGACGATCTTGCCATCCTCTAGGCCAAAGCGCTCAACGTTCTCAACAATGCCTTCCTCGGAAAACGTGATCGCCACGACTTCGCGGTCGATCTCTTTTGCCTCCAGCGCACCGAATTGCTTGAAACGGCTTTGGACATAGTACCAGCCAATGTCGTTCAGCAACCCCGAAGCCGATGGCCGGCCTAGGGTGGCCGCGACGCTGTCCCGATTGTCCTTGCCAACTTCGATCAGCGCCAGTTCGGCGTCCGAAGGGACATATCCGGTGTTGCGGTAGATCGGCGCGCAGGCCGCGATGCCAAAGGCAAGCGCACAGGCCAAGAGCAGCCCCCGACGCATGGGTCGTGTCCTGCCCGCGACCTGTACGTCTGCGCCATGCCGCGCCTTGCCTAGTTCCGTCATGCCTGCCCTCACGCCTAATGTGCCCTCGGCGTCGCGCTGCCGCGACGTTTCGGTCAAGGTCTGTTGTCCACGCCGGTCAAACACCCGCCTGCCCTTGCCAGAAGCCTGCGACGGCTCTATCGAAAAGGAAAGGACTGAACCGCGTCAACTTCGCCTCTGGCTTACGATAGGTCGCGCTCCGGTTCAAGAATGCAAACATCCGGCGCCCAAATGTGGCGCTATACTGTGCCGGCGCAATCAGGCCGCCGCAGAGCAAAAGGAGACCAGAATGACCGGTCAAACCACCCTGCCCACGCAGCCCCTGCGCGTCGCCGCCCTTGCCGCACGCAAACCGACGCGTTTCACCTTTCGCCCGTCCGAACCAGAACGCGCCGCCATCGCTGCCGCACTTGATCTGATCGAACTGCGCGCGCTGACCTTGATTGGCGAGCTTACCCCCGAGGGTCGGCGCGATTACTGCATGACGGCACAGTTGGCCGCAGACGTAGTCCAGCCTTGCTCTATCTCGCTCGTGCCTGTCCCAGCGAGCATCAGCGAGCCGATCAAGCGGCGCTATCAGGCCGATTATGAGGAAGATGTGGGCGAAGAGGTGGAAGTTTCCACCGAAGAGAATGAACCCCTGCCCGAGGAAATCGACATCGCCGCCGTGGCGATTGAGGCTTTGGCCCTGGCCCTGCCCCAATACCCCCGCGCGCCGGGCGCCACTTTGGGCGAAGCAGTCTTTGCCGCACCGGGCACAACACCCCTGCGTCAGGCCGATCTGAACCCCTTCGCAAGCCTTGCCGACAAGCTGAAAGGCGCGTCCGACCGGGGGTCTTGATCGCGAGGGAAAAAGGGGCTTGCGCCCAAGCGGAATCCGTCTATGTTCCGCGCCTCATTCAGGACTTTGTTGTGAACAGGTTTGTTCGTTTCAAGTTTCTGAAATCAAAGGAAAATAGGGGCCTGTCCCCCAGTTATCGAGGTCGAGACATGGCTGTCCCGCAGAACCGCACCACCAAATCCCGTCGCAATATGCGTCGTTCGCACGATGCACTCGTGGCTGGCAATCCGCAGGATTGCACCAACTGTGGCGAGCTGAAGCGCCCGCACCACGTTTGCCCGTCCTGCGGCCATTACGATGCCCGCGAGATTGTTGCGACCAAAGCGGTCGAAATGGACGAGGACGCGGCGTAAGCCGCGCTCCCTCGCGCCCTGCTTATGCCGTCCGGAGCCGAAACGCCCGCCGTACCAAATGCAGAGCGCGTTGCCATTTCCATTGATGCGATGGGTGGAGATCGTGGCCCGGCAGCTGTTGTTGCCGGCCTTGTTCTGTCTGCCGATTCACATCCGGACGCAAAGTTTATCCTTCACGGCGACGAGGCGGTGCTGAGCAAGTTGCTTGCCAAGCACCCTGCCCTGCGGGCGCGCATTGACCTGCGCCACGCCCCACGCACCGTGACCATGACCGACAAACCCAGCCAGGTGATGCGCCATGGCGAGGGCACCTCCATGTGGTCGGCGATTGATTCTGTCAAAAATGGTGAGGCGCAGGTTGCCGTGTCTTGTGGCAACACCGGCGCGCTTATGGCGGTCTCCATGATCCGGTTGCGCAAGCTGCCCGGCGTGAACCGCCCGGCGATTGCCTGCTATTGGCCGTCGCGCAATCCTTCTGGCTTCAACGTGATGCTCGACGTGGGCGCTGATATCAAGGCCGAGGCCGCGGACCTGCTGCAATACGCGACCATGGGGGCCTCTTACGCCCGCAACGGCATGCGTCTGGCGCGCCCTCGCATCGGCCTGCTCAATGTCGGCACCGAGGAACACAAAGGCCGCGCCGAACTGCATGAGGCGCATCGCCAACTGGCCGCCCATGCCGAGGCGGGCGATTATGAATTCGTTGGCTTTGTCGAAGGCAGCGATATTCCCTCTGACCGCGTCGATGTGATCGTCACCGATGGGTTTACCGGCAATATCGCGCTTAAAACCGGTGAGGGCACGGCCAAGCTGATCTCCGATTTCCTGAAAGAAGCGTTTGGGGCCGGCATCTTGTCAAAATTTGCAGCCCTTTTGGCGCTGAATTCGCTCAAACGTCTTCAGGCCCGCATTGACCCCCGCCGCGTGAACGGCGGGGTGTTCCTTGGGCTGAATGGCACCGTGGTCAAGTCTCATGGCTCTGCCGATGCGACGGGCATCGCTGCCGCCATCGGCCTTGCGTATCAGTTAACCCATGCGGGCTTTCTTGAACGGCTTGCGGCGCGGGTTGCATCCACAGGCCGCGCGGGGCAGGATGCCGCAACAAGTGGTGCGGAGGCAGGGTCCAGCGAATGACGATACGCGCCATGGTCAAGGGCGTCGGGCATTATTTGCCTGAACGCGTTGTCGCCAATGACGATCTTGCTTCCCTGGTTGAGACCTCGGATGAATGGATTCGCAGCCGGTCCGGGATCGAGCGCCGCCATTTCGCCGCCGAGGGGCAGCTGACCTCTGATCTGGGAACGCGCGCCGCACTTGCGGCTTTGGCGGATGCGGGGCTTGAGCCAAGCGACATTGACGCCATTATCGTTGCAACCTCAACGCCAGACCTCACTTTCCCCTCTGTTGCCACGATGATTCAGGGCAATCTGGGGATGCAGACCGGCTTTGCTTTTGACGTTCAGGCCGTTTGCGCCGGATTTGTGTTCGCGCTGACCAACGCCAATGCGCTGATCCTGTCCGGCCAAATCCGCCGGGTGCTGGTGATCGGTGCGGAAACCTTCTCCCGCCTGCTGGACTGGAATGACCGCGCAACCTGCGTGTTGTTTGGCGATGGTGCGGGCGCTGTGGTGCTGGAGGCCTGCGAAGGCACGGGCACCAACGCCGACCGTGGCATCCTTGCGACCGATCTGCACAGTGACGGGCGGTACCGCGATCTGCTTTATGTCGATGGCGGCACGTCAACCGGGACGACGGGGCACCTGCGGATGGAAGGCAAAGAGGTCTTCCGCCATGCCGTTGAAAAACTTGCAGAAACGGCTCACGCGAGTCTCAACAAAGTTGGGCTTTCCGGCGAGGATGTCGACTGGATTGTGCCTCATCAGGCCAATATCCGCATCATCGAAGGCACGGCAAGACGCATGCAGGTTCCGATGGACCGCGTGGTGGTGACCGTTCAGGATCATGGCAACACCTCGGCTGCCTCGATTCCTCTGGCGCTGTCGGTTGGCAAGGCGCGCGGCCAGATCAAGCCCGGCGATTTGATCGTTACCGAGGCAATCGGCGGCGGTCTCGCGTGGGGATCGGTCGTTTTGCGTTGGTAAACCGCTTCAATCCCCGGTTCCAAGTGATTGATATTGACTCGTAAATCCATCCCGCCCATCCTGACCAAATAACCCGGGGGGGATATGATGAGCGAAAAGACTCTGACACGAATGGACCTGAGCGAAGCCGTGTTTCGCGAGGTCGGACTAAGCCGGAATGAATCGGCGCAACTGGTAGAAGCCGTGTTGGTCCATATGTCGGACTCGCTGGCGTCTGGTGAGACCGTCAAGATCTCATCCTTTGGCACTTTTTCAGTCCGCGACAAAACGGCCCGCGTAGGCCGCAACCCAAAGACCGGCGATGAGGTTCCTATCAGCCCGCGCCGCGTGCTGACCTTCCGTCCCTCGCATCTGATGAAAGATCGCGTAGCGGCCGGCAAGAAAAAGTAATGAAAGGTCCGGCGTATGGACAAGTCGCCCGACGCCTTCCGCACCATTAGCGAAGTGGCGGAACATCTGGAAACGCCAGCCCATGTGCTGCGATTCTGGGAAAGCCGCTTTCCGCAGATCCGCCCGGTAAAACGGGCGGGCGGGCGGCGCTATTACCGCCCCGCCGACGTGGCCCTTCTTTCCGGGATCAAACGGCTTTTGCATGAAGAAGGTCTGACGATCCGCGGCGTGCAGAAGATTCTGCGCGAGCAAGGGGTCCGTCACGTCTCTGGCCTTGTCGAAGCCGCCAGTGTGGAAGACGATCTGGACGCCGAAGCCGCCCTCGAAGCCGCGCTGAACGCGAATTTTGCCGCGCCCGAAAAGGCGGTCTTGCCTCCGGCAGAGGTCGAATCCGCACAGATCGTGGCGCTGGAATCTGCGCTGCGCCGTCAGGCACCCACGGCGAAATCGAAGCAGCCTTCGCTCTTTGCCGAAGATTTCGAAGCCCCTGTGCCCAAGGTCACCAAGATCAAACCTTCCTCACCGGAAGACACAAAGAAGATCGATGCATCCAAGCCATCCGCCCCTGACGATACGCGGACGCCCGATGCCGGCCAAGCAGCCGATCTGGCCGATGATAGCGTGTGGTTGGTGGACGAGGTGCCCGAAGCCCCGATGCACGAAGACGTAGAACCGGAGGCCGCTGTCGCCGCGCTTTTTGCAGCACACCAAAAGACGGTCGCCGAAGAATCGCCGCCGAATCAATCCCTTGCGGAGCAGCGGCAGGCGGAATTGGATTCGGCTCCGCCGACGCCCCCGGAAGCGCAGTCTGAGATTTCGATGGAAGATGGTGGCTTGCTCGCACATTTGCGCGCCCTGCCCCCTGGTGCACTGTTGGCGCATCGTGAGGCTGTGCTTCCCTTGATAGATCGCCTGCAAATCATGAGAAATCGGCTTGCAGCCCCCATCCTAGCCACATCGTGACCCCCACCCCAACCTGCGAAAAAATTGCATTGGCGATATGCGCTTTCTTGCTTGCGACGGCCCGGAAACTCGCTATGTATCCGGCGGTGTCGGGCCGTAGCGCAGCCTGGTTAGCGCGTCCGTCTGGGGGGCGGGAGGTCGAGAGTTCGAATCTCTCCGGCCCGACCAAATCGAAACCGCCCGCCTGCCTCACGGCTGTGCGGGCGGTTCCGTTTAACGCGATCTGAAATGGGGGGATCATGACTGCACCCGGTGTACTTCCCGCTCAGGCATTGCGTCTACTTATCCTCTCCGGTGCCATCAGCGCGGCAACCGATATTCTTGATGCACAGGTGCAACCTGCCAGCCTTGATCTGCGGCTTGGGACCACGGCTTATCGGGTCCGGGCCTCCTTTCTTACGGGTCATGGGCGCAAGGTGGCTGATCGGCTTGAAGAATTCGGGATGCATCAGGTTGATCTGACCAAGGGTGCCGTTCTGGAAAAGGGCTGCGTCTATGTCATTCCTTTGATGGAGCAACTGGCGCTGCCCAAGGGGATTACCGCGGTTGCCAATGCCAAATCCTCAACCGGGAGGCTGGATCTGCTAACGCGGACGATTACCGATGGGGGAACGGAATTTGACCGCATCCCAGAGGGTTACGTTGGGCCGCTTTACGCGGAAGTGTGCCCCAAGAGCTTTTCTGTCTTGGTTCGTGCTGGCCAACGCCTGAACCAGATTCGGTTTCGCAACGGGCAGGCGGTGTTAAGCGACGCGGAACTGACCTTACTGAACAAACGCGAACCTTTGGTTACTGGTGAGGCCGTGATTTCTGAGGGCCTTGGGTTTTCGGTAGATCTGCAGCCGGCGCAGGGCGATCTGGTGGGTTACCGGGCCAAACCGCATGCCGGGGTGATTGATCTGGACAAGATCGGTCACTATCCCGCGTCCGATTTCTGGGAAGAAGTGCGCAGCCGCGACGGCCGCATTATCCTTGATCCCGGGGCGTTTTACATCCTTGTCAGCCGGGAGGCCGTGACCATACCGCCCGACTATGCTGCTGAAATGGCTCCGTTTCTTGCGATGGTCGGTGAGTTTCGCGTCCACTACGCCGGATTCTTCGATCCGGGGTTTGGTCATGCGGCGGCGGGTGGGGCGGGCAGTCGTGGGGTGCTGGAAGTGCGCTGTCACGAAGCGCCCTTTGTGTTGGAACATGGTCAGGTCGTTGGTCGCTTGGTCTATGAACGGATGGCGGAACGACCGGATTCGCTTTACGGCGCAGGCATTTCTTCCAACTATCAGGGGCAAGGATTGAAGCTTGCCAAACAGTTCCGGGACGGCTGAACGCGCAAAAAGAAAGCGTCTTCTTTCAATCTTCCTGTGATCTTCGCCCGCGTCTTCCCAGACCCCACGCGCAAAACCCCGCGCTTTGATCCCCTTCGCAAGGCCCTTGGCGGGCGACTGGGCTGCGCCAGATCGGCGTGCCATTGGGCCTGATCCAGTCCGCTGATCCGTCGCCGTGATGGCAGCCTGTGCGCCGCCCATGCCCTCGGCTGGTCCGAAAAACATGCCCGACCTGATCGCCAAGGCCACGGCGGCCCCACACTCGCCGCAACCAATGCCGCAGATGCCGCATTCTGGCATTGCCCTCGCCGCGTAACATCCTAGAACAACGAGGCGAACAGGAGGCCCTCATGTCGGACGAAGCGCTGGTTATCTTCACGCCCTCGGGCAAGAGGGGACGTTTTGCATTAGGGACGCCCGTGTTGACGGCGGCCCGGCGCCTGGGGGTCGATCTCGATTCCGTTTGCGGCGGGCGGGGGATTTGTTCCAAGTGCCAGATCACGCCCAGCTATGGTGAGTTCCCCAAGCATGGCGTGGTTGTCGAGCAAGACGCCTTGACCGAGTGGAACTCGGTCGAAGAGCGCTACAAGTCCAAGCGCGGAATGATTGATGGCCGCCGTCTGGGATGTCAGGCCATGGTCATGGGGGATGTCGTCATCGACGTGCCGCCGGAAAGCCAAGTCCACAAGCAAGTTATCCGCAAGTCTGCGACGCAGCGCGATATCGTGATGGACCCGGCCTCGCGCGCCTATTACGTCGAAGTGGCCGAACCCGACATGCACGAGCCGACGGGGGATTTCGAACGGCTGGCGACGGCGCTGCGCGAGCAATGGCAGGTCGAGGATGTGACCGCTGATCTGACCCTGATGCGCCGGCTGCAACCCGCGCTGCGTAAGGGTGAGTGGAAAGTCACCGTCATCCTGCACAAGGGCAATCACGACAACAAACCGCGCATTCTGGACATCTTTCCGGGCTATCACGAAGGCGGTCTTTACGGGCTGGCCATCGACCTTGGTTCAACCACCATCGCGGCCCATTTGTGCGACCTGCGGGACGGATCGGTCCTTGCGTCGTCTGGCTTGATGAACCCGCAGATCCGCTTTGGCGAAGACCTGATGAGCCGGGTTTCCTACGCAATGATGAACCCGGGCGGTGATGTGGAGATGACCCGCGCGGTGCGCGAAGCGATCAATTCGCTGGCCCTGACCATCGCCTTGGAAGCAAAGATTGATCCCGCTGCGGTCTATGAGATCGTCTTTGTCTGCAATCCGGTCATGCACCATCTGCTGCTGGGGATTGACCCGGTTGAACTGGGTCAGGCGCCGTTTGCCTTGGCCACCTCGGGCAGCTTGTCGCTTGCCGCGCGGGATCTGGAGTTGACCCACCTTAACACCTCGGCGCAGGTCTATATCCTGCCGTGCATTGCAGGCCATGTGGGGGCCGATTGCGCCGCTGTGGCCTTGGCCGAAGAGCCCGGCAAATCCAAGGAAATGGTGTTGATCGTTGATGTCGGCACCAATGCGGAACTGCTCTTGGGCAATGAAAAGCGGGTTTTGGCGTGTTCGTCGCCCACCGGCCCTGCCTTTGAAGGCGCGCAGATTTCCTCTGGCCAACGCGCCGCACCGGGTGCGATCGAACGGGTCGAGATTGATCCGATCACCAAGGAACCGCGCTTTCGGGTGATCGGGTCTGAGCTTTGGTCCGACGATCCGGAGTTTTTTGAGGCAACGGCGGCGACAGGGATCACCGGTGTTTGCGGCTCTGGCATCATTGAGGCCGTGGCCGAAATGCGCATGGCCGGGCTTGTCGATCAGAGCGGCTTGATCGGCTCCCCCGAGCAGACTGGCACATGGCGCTGCCAAAGCGAGGGGCGCACGCATTCTTATCTGCTCTATGACGGGACCGCCCAAGGTGGCCCCCGGATCATGGTAACGCAGGGCGACATTCGCGCCATCCAACTGGCCAAGGCGGCACTTTATGCCGGCGCGCGGCTTTTGATGGATGAAATGGGCGTAGAGACGGTTGAGAAGGTCACGCTCGCCGGGGCTTTTGGCGCCCATATCAGTCCGAAACACGCGATGGTGCTGGGCATGATCCCCGATGTGCCGTTGGACCATGTGGTGTCTGCCGGAAATGCAGCGGGCACCGGGGCGCGGATCGCGCTGTGCAATATCGGCGCGCGCGATGCGATCGAGCAGACGGTCCATCAGATCCACAAGGTGGAAACCGCCATCGAGCCGCGCTTTCAAGAGCATTTTGTCAATGCCTCGGCTATTCCGAACGCGATTGATGGCTTTCCGGAATTGTCAAAGATTGTCACCTTGCCCGATGTCTCGTTTAACACGGGCGGCTCGGGCGGCGATGGTGGACGGCGCAGGCGGCGCGGATGACGCGCCGCTGAACTCGAAAACGGCTGCGGTCGGGGCGTGACAACCAAATCAAAGGCGCTATATTCTGCCCATGTCCGAAGACGATCCCATAGCCGCCCTGTTGCTGCGCTGCGCCAAGCAGGATCGTGTGGCGTTCACAACGCTATACCAATCGGCCTCTGCGAAACTTCTGGGCGTTCTGATCCGTATGTTCGGAAACAGAGCGGAAGCGGAGGATGCGTTGCAAGAGGTTTTCACCAGGGTATGGCTGCGGGCGGGGCGCTTTGACGCCGACAAAGGCCGTGGCATGACCTGGATGATCGCCATTACCCGAAATCTGGCGATTGATCGCATCCGCTCGCGGCCCGATCACACCGTCAGCGACGATGATGCGATGGAGAATATCACCGACACCGCCCCCCGCGCCGAAACGCGTCTGATCGCAGCGGGCGAGGCGCGGCGCGTGACTGATTGCTTTGCCACGCTTGAACCCGACCGGGCTGCCGCCGTGCGCGGGGCCTATCTGGCGGGCCTGTCCTATGTCGAGTTGGCCGAACGGCACGCCGTGCCGATCAACACCATGCGAACTTGGTTGCGGCGGAGCCTGTTGCGGTTGAAGGAGTGTCTGGAAGCATGACACAGGAAATCCCCTTCACGCCGGACGAAGAGATGGACGCGCTGGCGGCCGAATATGTGCTGGGCGTGCTGGACTTGCCCGACTTGCGCGCCGCCGAGGAACGCCTGCGCCGCGATAGCGCCTTTGCGGCCCGTGTGGCTGTGTGGGAGGGCCATCTGAGCCCGCTCAATGCCGAGTTTGAACCTGTGCCTGCCCCGGACATGCTTGCCAAAATCGAAGCGCGGCTTTTCCCGGTTGCAGCCCCTGCCCCGCGTCGTGGCTGGAGCGGGCTGTTTGGCGGGGCACTTGGCACTTTGGCGGTTCTGGGTGTGGTTGGCTTTTTCTTCGTTGTGCCACCGACCCCGGATTTGGTGGCCACAATGTCCACGGCGGATGCGGCCGTGACCTACCGCGCCGAGTTCGACAACGGAAAGATGAACGTCATCCGCGTTGCCGGGCAGGCCGCCGACGCCGCGCATGTCCACGAATTGTGGATCATCGCCCCCGGGGCGGCCCCTGCTTCGCTTGGGTTGCTGCAAGAGGCGGTGCTGACGGTGGACTATCCGGTGCCGCCAAAGGGTTGGGTTCTGGCGATCACGTTGGAACCTGCGGGCGGCGCGCCGGGCGGTATTCCAAGCGGTCCGATCCTGATGTCGACCGAGATCGGCGCCTGACCGCGTGACGCGGTTGCGCCGATTTTGAAGTTTCACCGGCTTCAAAAGAAAAATCTTCACGAAGCCGTTATCTGCAACTTCAAATGAAACTAACCTCGTTTGGCATCCGTATCTGCTGTGTGAGGCGGGAAAGGCCCGCCCCGGTAAACGACATGGAGCACCAAATGAAACTTCGTATTGCAACGGCCATCCTCGCGCTGACCACTGGTTTTGCTTATGCCGAAAACCCGATGGTCGGCGGTGCCGCGATGTTTGAAGACAAGAACATCGTTGAAAATGCCGTGAACTCTGCGGATCACACCACGCTTGTGGCCGCTGTGCAGGCCGCTGGCCTTGTGGAAACCCTTCAGGGCGCAGGCCCGTTCACCGTCTTCGCGCCGACCAATGACGCCTTCGCCAAGCTGCCCGAAGGCACGGTTGAGACGCTGCTGAAGCCCGAAAACAAAGACATGCTGGTCAAGATCCTGACCTGCCACGTTGTCGGCGCGGAAGTGATGTCCGAAGCGCTGGCCGGGATGATCAAGGACGACGGCGGCAAGCATGCGGTCCCGACGCTGGGCGGATGCACCCTGCAGGCGACCTATACCGACGGCGCGATGATGCTGACCGACGAGCAAGGCAACGTGGCGACCGTGACCATCGCGGACGTGAAGCAATCGAACGGCGTGATCCATGTGATCGACACCGTCATGCTGCCGGCCATGTGATCCGGAACCATCCCTGAGGGCGGGTGCAAACCTGCCGTCAGGGTTCGTCCGGGATCAGACCTGTCCCACCGTCCCCAAGATTGTTCTGATCCTTGATGTGCTCCCCCCGGCGTCTCCCCGCCGGGGGGTTTGCTTTTTGGCCTCACCGTGTTTGAGTGCCCCATGCACCACGCTGTTCTCTTTCTGACCGCCTCTGCCCGCCCCGAGGGCAATGCCGTGCGCCTTGCCCGGATCGCAGTCCTGGGCTTGCCGCAATCGGTGACTGCGCGCTGGCTCGACCTGCAGCAGATGAATTTGCCGCCGTTTCACGACCTGCGCCCGGCCGCCCCCCCTGCCCCCACAGGTGCCCTAGCTGACTGCCTGATGCAGATCCGCGCCGCCTCGGCCATCGTCTTTGTCGCACCGATTTACTGGTATGGTTTGCCCGCGCCGTTGCATTTGCTGCTGTCCCACTGGTCGGGGTGGCTGGATAACCCGGGGCTGGGTTTCCTGTCAGCGTTGCGCGAAAAGCCTGCAGCACTGATCACCGCGCGGGCCGATCCGGACCCGACGGTTCCCGAAGCGGCCGAGATGATGATCCGGCGCAGTGCGGTGTGGTTGGGGATGCGCTGGACGGGCGCGCTGCACGGCGTGGGCGATGCGCCCGGCGACATTGCGCGCTGCCCCAGTGCTGCCGCGGCACCTGGATTTCTGCTGGACCTTGTCGCGGCGATGCCGTCGCGGACCGGGGTTTCCTGACCTTGCCAGATAGGCCAACGCTGGTTTAGCGTTTCAGAAGTCATTTCAGCCGAGGTCCTTCTTATGTTCCGCCGTATTCTGATGTCATTCTGGCTTTCTCTTGCCCTGCTCACCCCCGCTTTTTCCGAGGGGCGTTCGATTATTGTTCTGGACGCCTCGGGTTCCATGTGGGGGCAGATTGACGGGCAGACAAAAATCGACCTAGCACGCACGGCGCTGGCCGATGTTGTCGGCAAAATTCCCGCCGAAAATGAAATCGGGTTGATGGCCTATGGTCACCGGGAAAAGGGGTCTTGCACCGATATAGAGCTGATCGTGCCCCCTGCAGCGGGCACCGGTCAGCAAATCATTGATGCCGCCAATAAGCTGAAATTCTTGGGAAAGACGCCACTGACCGAAGCGGTTCGCCGAGCGGCGGAGGCGATGCGATCCACCGAAGAGAAGGCCACCGTCATACTGATCACCGACGGGATAGAGACCTGCGAAGCCGATCCTTGCGCGCTTGGGGCCGAGCTTGAAAACACCGGGGTCGATTTTACCGCGCATGTTGTGGGCTTTGGTCTGACAGCCGAAGAGGGCAAGCAGGTTGCCTGTTTGGCCGAAAATACCGGGGGGCAGTATATCGCTGCCTCTGACCTTGACAGCCTGACGCTTGCTTTGGAGACGACCGTTATCTTGCCGGCCGAGCCGGAACCAGCGCCCGAGCCGGAACCGGTGACCCCCGCCGCCCCTGCCGCGTTAGAGGTCAACTTCATCCCGACCGTCGTCCTTGCACCCGGTATTCCCAAGCCCGACGACGGCGCCGATATTGCGTGGGAACTCTACACCATCGCCGCGAATGGCGACACGGGTGAGCGCCTGTGGACCGAATACAACGATCTGAAAACCAAGGTGGGGCCTGGCACCTATCGACTGCTGACCACTGTGGGCAACGCCACCGTGGCCAAAGACCTGACCTTTACCGAGGACCAACTGTCAGCCCCCGAAATTGTTCTGAACGCGGCACGGCTGTTCCTGCGCCCGATTGGCGAGGAAGGCGGGCCGACGCTGGACAATGCAGCGCTTAATATTGCCGATGGCGCGGAGATCAACACCACGGCCTACGGCGAAAGCCGCTTTTATGTACCCGCCGGGGATATCGTGGTCACGGGCACAAACGGGGCCGCTTCGGTGTCCGAGACGCTGACGCTAGCGGCGGGGGAAACTGTGACGCGCGATTTCCTGATCGCGAGCGGGATCGCCGCGATTGAAGGTTACTACGTCGAAGGGATGTTGATGGAGGGAGACGGGCATGCCGTTTCTGTCCTTTCGGCCAAAAAGAAGATCGACGGCAGCCGCGAAGACTTTGGCACCGCTTACGGCACCGGCGAGCAGTTTGCGCTTCCCCCCGGTGATTACATCGCGCGGGTCCGGCAGAACGAGGCGGTGGCAGAAACCCCCTTTAGCGTAAAGGCGGGGGAACGAGTGGATGTGGCCGTGATCCTGAATGCGGGGGTGCTATATGCAAGCGCGCCGGGGGCAAGTTCGATCGAAGTGCTGGAGGCCAAAGCGGACATCAGCGGCAACCAGACCTCGCTTGCGTTTGACTACGCCACAGAGATCAACGTGACGGTGACCGCCGGTGATGTTTTGATCCGCGCCAAGTGGGATGATCAGGTGGTGGAACAGACCGCAACTGTCACCGCGGGGGAGCGGACGGAGGTCGCCCTCGCGAAGCCCTGAATTTTCAGCCCGATCCGCTTGACGGCGGGTCGGGCTTGGCTTACCTGAAGAGGCGTTGCGGGTGTAGCTCAATGGCAGAGCAGCAGCTTCCCAAGCTGAATACGAGGGTTCGATTCCCTTCACCCGCTCCAACCTCCCCCCCCTTTTCCTTTGGCGTCGCACAGGCTAACAAGCGATATCCAATGGAAGGGACATCCCATGAGCAATGAAATCAAACGCATCGGCGTCGGCGCGCGGATGAGCGAGGCTGTGGCCTATAACGGTATTGTTTGGTTGGCCGGTCAAGTCGGCAATCCGGGTGAATCGGTGGCCGATCAGACCCGCACCTGCCTTGCCGAAGTGGACCGCATTCTGGCGGAAGCGGGCACTGACAAGACCCGGATGCTTTCGGTTCAAATCTGGCTGGCCGATATTGCGACCTTTGCCGAGATGAATGCTGTCTGGGATCAGTGGGTTCCGCAGGGCAACACCCCGGCACGCGCCACGGGTGAAGCAAAGTTGGCCACGCCGGACTACAAGGTTGAGGTCATCGTGACAGCGGCTCTGGGCTAAGCCCGTCTGATCAGATACTGAAAAGGGGGGCCGCGCGCCCCCCTTTTTTTTACGTTTTCGCCAAGCGGGTCAGACCCGCAGATAGGCGACCAAGGCGGCGGTTGAGCCATCCTTGCCCTCTGTCCCGGTCTTGCCTTCCAGCACCGGTTGCAGCGCAAGTGCGAGCTCCTTGCCCAGCTCTACCCCCCATTGATCATAGGAATTGAGGCCGAGGATCACGCCCTCAACAAACACCCGGTGTTCGTAAAGGGCAATGATCTGCCCCAACGTGAAGGGCGTCAGTTGCGGATAGGCCAAGGTGGTTGAAGGACGGTTGCCGGGGAAAACCCTGTGCCGCGCTTGGCGTTCCAACTCGGCACCCGTGGCGCCCTTTTTGGCCATGATGGCCCGGGCTTCATCCAGACTGCGGCCCCGCATCAACGCTTCGGACTGGGCAAGGCAGTTGGAGACCAGCAGCAGATGCTGATGGGCGAGATCCGGTTCATGCCCTTGTCTGGCCACGAGGAATTCGCACGGAACCGGGCGGGTGCCCTGATGGATAAGCTGGTAGAAGGCGTGCTGACCGTTGGTGCCCGGCTCTCCCCAGACAACCGGGCCCGAATGCTCGGTCAGATCGCTGCCGTCTATGGCCACGCGCTTGCCGTTTGATTCCATCTCCAACTGCTGAAGATAGGCGGCAAGCCGGCTAAGGCGTTGATCATAGGGCAATACGGCCCGCGTTGCATGGCCGCAGATCTGATTGTGCCAGATCCCGACCAAAGCCAGCAGAACCGGCAGGTTATCTTCAAACGCGGTCGCGACGAAGTGGTTGTCCATGTCCCGACCACCGGCCAGAAACGCGTCAAACGCCTCTGGGCCAATGGCGATCATAAGTGACAAGCCAATCGGGCCCCACATCGAATAGCGCCCGCCAACCCAATCCTCAAAGCCGAAGACACGCTCCGGCGCGATCCCGTAGGCCGCGGTTTTGTCGCCAGCGGTAGAGACGGCTGCGAACTGCGCCGCCGGGTCGGTGACTTTTCCGGCCATCCATCGCTTTGCCGTGTCGGCGTTGGTCATCGTCTCAATGGTGGTGAAGGTCTTGGAGGCGACGACGACCAAGGTCGTCTCGGGGTTGAGGCCTACCAGAGTGTCGGCGATATGCGCGCCGTCCACGTTAGAGACGAAATGAACCCTTGGCCCATCATGCCACGGCGCCAGCGCCAGCGTTGCCATTGCCGGTCCAAGATCAGAGCCGCCGATGCCGATATTGACCACATCGGTGATCTTGCCGCCCTGCCCCTTGAAGGTTCCGGTCCGGACGGCGTTTGCAAATGCGGCGCAGGCCGCGCGGATGCGCCGAACCTCTGGCAGGACATCGACACCGTCCACAAACACTGTCGCGTCCTCGCCGGCCCGCATGGCGGTGTGCAAGACGGCGCGCCCCTCGGTGACGTTGATCTTGTCACCAGCGAACATCGCGGCCCGTTTTTCGGCTACGCCAGCAGCCTTTGCTAAGTCGACCAACATGCCCTTGGCTTTGGCATCGAGCGTGGTCTTTGAGTAGTCAAACAGCATCTCGCCAGCGCGGGCAGAAAAGGAGGTCGCGCGCGTGGCGTCTTCAAACAACGCCAGAATGGGGCGTGCAGCGACGCTGGCATGGTAGGATTTCAGGGCATTCCAGTGGTCTTGCATAGCGTCACTCCGCCCAATGCACGGTTGCGTTGTCCAGAACGGCCCGAACGGGCGCTTCCAGCGGCGAAAGGGTCATAGCGCGCTCTAAGGCGGCGCGCTTTTCTGGCCCGGTGATCAGCAAGTGAATATTGAAGGCCGATTGCAAGACGGGTGCGGTCAGTGTGATCCGTGGCTCGCCCGCAGCGTCGGCGCGCATCGGCAAAAGCACAGGCGCATCCGAAGCCAAACCTTCCGCCAACCGGTCTGCCCCCGGAAAGAGCGAGGCCGTGTGCATGTCTTCGCCCATTCCAAGCAAAAGAACAGAGATGGGCAGATGAGGTTCCAACCCCAAGGTCAAGGATTCCAACGCGGATTCCGGATTTGCGGCGTCCATGTAAAGCGGCACCAACTGGGCCGCTGCGGCTTGACCGCGGATCAGACGTTCTCGCAGCAGGCGCGTATTGGACCGGGGATTGTCCTCGGGCACCCAGCGTTCGTCATTTAGAAACACCGCAACATTCGCCCAGTCAAGTTCCACACCAGACAGGGTATCAAAGATCGGGCCGGGCGTAGTTCCCCCCGGAACGCACAGCGAGGCGCGCCCCTCCCGTCGCAGAAAATCGCCCAGCTGGCTGGTGATCAGACTGGAGACGGACAGGAACATCATTTCCCGATCGGGATAAACTTCCAAGATCATCCTTTGATTTCCCTCCAACGGCGTCCATCGCGGTGCATCAACATCAGCGCATCTTCGGGGCCAGATGAGCCGGGGTCGTAACCTTGCGGCTTGTCGCCCTTGTTTTCCCATCCCTCAATGATCGGATCGGCCCAGGCCCAAGCCGCCTCTACCTCATCACCGCGCATGAACAAGGTCTGGTTGCCCCGGATCACATCCATGATCAGGCGCTCATAGGCATCCGGAATATCTTCGGCATCGGTGCCTACGGCTTCGGCAAAAGACATATCCAAGGGAACCTGCATCAAACGCATTCCCCCCGGACCCGGCTCTTTGATCATCACCATGAGGTTCATCCCCTCATTCGGCTGCAAGCGAATGACCAAGACGTTTTCAAGCCAGCCCTTCGCGTCATCAAAGATCGAGTGCGGCGGCGATTTAAAGGTGATGGCGATTTCAGACCCGCGCGCACGCAGGCGTTTGCCCGTGCGCAGGTAGAATGGTGTGCCCTTCCAACGCCAGTTGGAAATGCCAACCTTCAGCGCGATGTAGCTTTCGGTCTTGGTGGTCGGATTTTCGCTATGCTCGACATAGCCGCCCTCACCACCACCGCGAAGATACTGGCCGCGCACGATGTCTTCGGGACCCACCGGGTCCAACGCCCGGATAACCTTCAACTTTTCATCGCGAACCGCGTCCGGATCGAAGTGATAGGGCGGCTCCATCGCGATCAGGCACAAAAGCTGCATCAGGTGGTTTTGCACCATATCCCGCATCGCACCGGATTTGTCGTAATAGGCGCCACGCCCATCCACCGAGACAGTTTCGGCGACGGTGATCTGCACGTGGTCGATGTATTCGGCCTTCCACAGCGGTTCAAACAGGATGTTTGCAAAGCGCACGGCCATCAGGTTCTGGACCGTTTCCTTGCCCAGATAGTGGTCAATGCGGTAAATTTGGGCTTCGGTGAAGTGCTGGGCAAGAACCTCATTCAGCGCGCGGGCAGAAACCAGATCGCGGCCAAAGGGTTTTTCCACAACGATCCGGCTCCAGGCGTCGGCAATGCCATGGGCGTGCAGACGCTCGGCCAGATCGCCAAACAGCGCGGGTGCGACCGAAAAGTAGAAGGCGCGCACAACGTTGTCGCGCATCATTCCCTTGAGGGCATCCCAACCGCCCGCGCCCTTGGCGTCGATAGAGACATAGCCGACCTGCGCCACAAACGCGTCAATCACCGCCGCGTCACGGCGCGCTTCGGGAACAAATTCGTCAATAGCTTCGCGGATAGAGGCGCGAAATTCCTCCGTTGTCAGTTCCGCACGGGCGGCACCGATGATCCGGCTGTCCGCAGGCATCTGCCCCGCCAAAAAGCGACGATACAGGCCGGGAAATATCTTGCGGCGCGCAAGATCCCCGGTCCCACCGAAAATCACCAGATCAAAGACATCCACCGGGATGACGCGCACAACCATCGCTTACCTCGTAGTTCAGGGCGCCTGTTAGCGCTAACGCGCGCAGTTGTAGCGGCAGCGTCGGGCAAAGTCTAGCACGCGATGGACCAAGAACAACCCAAAGCGGCGCCAGTTGCTGCAAGGCAGCGGAACGCGGCCTAGGCCTCTAGTTCGGCATCCCAATAAAGGTAGTCCATCCAGCTTTCATGCAGATGCCCCGGTGGAAAGCGGCGCCCGTGGGCCTGCATTTCTTCGGCACTGGGCGGACGCGGCGGGCGTTTCAGGCTCATGTTCACCTGGCGTAAGGTCTTGGCGCCCTTGCGAAGATTGCAAGGAGAACAGGCTGCAACCACGTTTTCCCATGACGTGATGCCGCCGCGCGCCCTTGGCAGGACATGGTCAAAGGTCAGATCGCCCTTCGATCCGCAATACTGGCAACAGAATTCGTCCCTTAGAAAAAGATTAAAGCGCGTGAAGGCCACGCGCTTTTGGGGTTTCACAAAGTCTTTCAGAACCACGACCGAGGGTATCCGGAACTCTTGTCGCTGGCTGCGCACGACTTGGTCGTATTCCGCCACGATCTGCACCCTGTCCAGAACGGCGGCCTTTATGGCTTCTTGCCAAGGCCAAAGCGACAGGGGGTAGTAGCTTAGCGGTCGAAAATCGGCATTCAGAACCAGCGCCGGAAAATGCTTTAGCGCGGCTGGATCGCGCACGAACTGAGTTCTAAAATCGCCGTCCATTCCCAAAAAGACTCCGCTTTCGCCCTGCTGCCGCTGCGGCATCAAGGCGGGAGTCCCGCCCCGATAACCACAACTATATCTGGCGCAAACGTGCTGACAAGCCCTAGGATTTGCGCCCTCTGTCGCAGATTGCCCCAAGCCCATCACAATGACATGACAAAGGCCCCGAAGATTCCGGGGCCTTTGTTGCAGGTGCGTTAAAACTCAGGCGGCGGTCACGGCCCGTCCGGTCAACACTTTGACAAGATTGGCGCGGTAGGCCGGCGTGCCGTGCAGATCCTGGATGAGGTTCTTGCTGTCCACCGTCAGACCCGCGATGGCGGCCGCCGAGAAATTGGCGCTCAAGGCAGCCTCGGCCTCGGCCCAGCGGAACACGCCTTCATTCGACGCCCCCGTCACGGCCACCCGCACACCCGTTGCATATTGCGCGACAAACACGCCCGTCAGGGCAAAGCGGCTCGCAGGCTGGTTGAACTTTACGTAAGCGGCCTTTTGCGGGATCGGGAAGATGACTGAGGTGATGATCTCACCCTCATCCAGCGCGGTTGTGAACATGCCTTGGAAGTAGTCATCCGCCGCAATCTTGCGCTTGTTGGTCACCACCGTGGCGTTGGAGGCGAGCACCGCAGACGGATAGCAAGCCGCCGGATCGTTGTTGGCGACAGACCCCCCGATTGTGCCGCGATTGCGGACCGCAGGATCACCGATCCCCCCAGCGAGTTTGGCCAGTGCGGGATAGTATTTTGCCGCCCCTGCCGCGACGACGGCATGCGGGGTGGCGGCCCCGATGTGCAGCCCGCCTTCGCCTTGGCAGACACCGTGCAGCTCTGAAATCCCGGTCAGGCTGACCAGAACCGAAGGCGCTGCAAGGCGCTGTTTCATCGTTGGCATCAGCGTTTGCCCGCCCGACAGCGGCAGCGCGTCGTCCTGCGCCAAGGCCTTGACCGCCTCAGCGACAGATGAGGGCTTCAAGAACTCAAAATCATACATGTTCGTTCCTCCTCAACCGTGCATCGCAGACCAGACCCGCGACGGCGAGACTGGCATGTCGATATGGGAAACATGGGTGTAACCGCCGCGATGCAAGGCGTCGATCACGGCATTGACCACCGCGGGCGGGCTGCCGATCGCCCCTGCCTCCCCACAGCCTTTCACGCCCAGTGGATTGTGCGTGCAAGGCGTATTGCAAGAGTGATCGACGGTGTAGAACGGCACATCCTCGGCCCGCGGCATGGCGTAATCCATGTAGCTGCCGGTCAAAAGCTGGCCGTTTTCATCGTAGGTCGTGTTCTCCAGCAGGGCCTGACCGATGCCTTGGCCGACACCGCCATGCACCTGGCCATCGACGATCATCGGGTTCATCACATTGCCGAAATCGTCGGCGCAGGTGAAGGACGCGATCTCAACCCGGCCGGTTTCCGGGTCCACCTCGACCTCACAGGCATAGGCGCCCGCCGGATAGGTGAAGTTTGCAGGATCGTAGAACGCGCTTTCCTCCAAGCCGGGTTCGAGGGTTTCCAGAGGATAGTTGTGCGGAACATAGGCCGAGAACGCGATCTCGCCAAAAGTCTTGGCCTTGTCGGTGCCGGTGACCGAAAACTTGCCATCGGCAAAGACGATATCCGCCTCGGCCGCCTCTAGCATATGGGCCGCGATCTTTTTGCCCTTGGCGATGATCTTGTCCACCGCCTTGACCATTGCGGTGCCCGCAACAGCAAGGCTGCGTGAGCCATAAGACCCCATACCGAAAGGAATTTTGGACGTGTCGCCGTGGACGATATCGACCGAAGAGGCCGGAATACCCAGCATCTCGGACACGATCTGCGGGAAGACCGTCTCATGGCCCTGCCCGTGGCTGTGCGCGCCTGTCATCACGGTGATGGACCCCGTGGCGTTGACCCGCACGGCCGCAGCATCGAACAAGCCGACGCGTGCGCCCAAGACCCCCACCAGATGCGAGGGCGCGATTCCGCAGGCCTCGATCCACGTGGACAGCCCAAGGCCGCGCAGCTTGCCCTTGGATTTGGATGCCGCCGCCCGCGCCTCAAACCCCGCCAGATCGGCCAGTTCGATCATCTTTTCCAACGTCGCCTGATAGTTGCCGGTGTCATAGACCAGACCAACGGGGGTGGTATAGGGGAACTGGTCGGGCGTCAGCAGGTTCTTGCGACGCATTTCCAGCGGATCAAGGCCAAGCTCGTCGGCGGCTTTGTCAATCACGCGCTCGATGCTGTAGGTGGCCTCTGGCCGCCCTGCCCCGCGATAGGCATCCACCGGCGCTGTGTTGGTAAAGACGGCTTTGACGTTCACATAGACCAGCGGCGTCTTGTAAGGCCCCGCCATCAGCGTGCCATGCAAGAACGTGGGCGTCGCGGTCGAGAAGTTCGAAAGATAGGCGCCGACATTGGCCAGAGTCTCGGTCCGCAGGGCAAGCATCTTACCCTCTTTGTCGGTTGCAAGCTGGATCTTGGTCACGTGATCGCGGCCATGGGCATCCGACAGAAAGCTTTCCGACCGATCCGCGACCCATTTTACCGGCCTGTTAAGCCGTTTGGCCGCCTCTAGCACCGCCGCTTCTTCGCCGTAGTGGTAGATCTTCGACCCAAAGCCGCCACCCACATCCGGGGCCACCACGGTCAGCTTGTTTTCCGGTATCCCCATGACAAAGGCCGCGATCAGCAGGCGGCTCAGGTGGGGGTTCTGGCTGGTGGTGTAAAGTTTGTAGTCCCCTGTCCCCGGATCATAGTCCCCGATGGACGCGCGCGGTTCCATCGCGTTCGGCACTAACCGGTTGTTGACCAATTCAAGCGTGGTGACATGGGGTGCCGCCGCAAATGCGGCATCGACGGCCGCCCGGTTATCCTCAATCCAACCCCAGTCAAAGCAGACGTTGTCGGCGATCTCATCGTGCACGCGGTGGCTGGCGTCCGCGACGGCCTCGGCCATGTTCACGATTGCGGGCAACTCGGTGATATCGGCGTCAATCGCTGCGGCGGCATCGCGCGCCTGTTCCAGCGTTTCGGCGACCACAACCGCATAGGCGTCGCCCACATGGCGCACTTTGCCATGGGCCAGCACCGGGCGTTTTGGTTCTTTCATCGCGTCGCCGTTGCGGCTGGGAATGAACCAACCGGCAGGGTTTCCGCCCATGCCGGTGAAATCCTCCCCCGTCAGGATTGCGAGCACGCCGGGCATGGCCATGGCCGCCGTAGTGTCGATTGCATTGATCCGGCCGTGCGCCATTTCCGAGCGCAGAAAGATCGCATACGCCTGTCCACGCAGATTGATGTCGGCCGTGTACCGTCCCCGACCGGTGAGAAACCGGATATCTTCGCGCCGCTTGGTGCTGGCGCCGATGCCGCCGTCTTTGGGCATGTCGTCCTCCCTTGAAGCGATACGTCATAGACGCATCGTAAGACATTGAAATTATTCAGCTGCTATTGCGTCCGCGTCTTGGCCAGAGGCGGCAAGCACCGACTTGATAATGTTGTGGTAGCCTGTGCAGCGGCAAATGTTACCCTCAAGATAATGGCGGATTTCGCCCTCGGTGGGTTTGGGGTTTTCGGCCAGAAGGGCTGCAGAGGACATCACCATTCCCGGCGTGCAAAAACCACATTGCAGGCCGTGGTGATCTTGGAATGCCTGTTGCAGGGTGCCAAGCGTGCCATCGGCATTGGCCATGCCTTCAATCGTGCGGACCTGCGCGCCCGCCACATCCAGCGCAAAGACCGTGCAGCTTTTGACCGCTTTGCCATCCACATGGACAACGCAGGCCCCGCATTGCGAGGTGTCACAGCCGACATGGGTGCCGGTCAGCGAAAGGCCCTCACGCAGGAAATTCACCAAAAGCGTGCGTCCCTCAACCTCGCCGGAAACGGGCTTTCCGTTCACCGTCATTGAGACTTTCGTCATGTTTTCCTCCCTTGGAACGTCCTTGGTATCGAGTGCATTCAATTCTTTGGCCACGGTTTATTGGCCGCCGCCCGGTCTTTGCCGGGTCAGCCCAGCAGCCGCTTGAACCAACCTTTTTTCGGTCCGCCTTCGCCTTCGCCTTCGACCGGTGCTTCGGCCAGGGCTTCTTCTTCCGGGCCTTCTACGGCCTCTTGAAAGCGGGCGAAAAACTCATCCGCCATCTTCTTTGCAAATCCTTCGATGATCCGGCTGCCTAGCTGCGCGATCTTGCCGCCCACGCTGGCCTCAACCGTGTAGGTCAGCCGGGTGCCGCCCTCGATGGGTGTCAGGTCAATCTTGGCGCCGCCTTTGGCAAAGCCGGCGGCCCCGCCCTTGCCCTCGCCGCTGATCGTCACGGCGCGGCCTGGCTCAATGTCCGATAGCTTGACGACCCCGGTGAACCGCGCCTTGACCGGGCCGACCTTCTGGACGACCGCCGCCTCAAACCCATCTTCGACGCTGCCGGTCATGGATTCGCAACCCGGCACGCAAACCTTCAGGACTTCGGGGTTCAAAATGGCGGCCCAAACGATTTCGGGCGGCGCCTTGATGTCGCGGCTGTCGGCAAGTTGCATAGGTCAAATCCTCCATCCCACTCAAAGCCTATGTCAGATCCGCGCCGCCTTGCTATGGACCTTTGGTCGTAGGCGCAGGTGCGGTGGCGATGAAATGCCGGAGCCGCTGCGGATCGACAGGTTTCACCAAGACTTCAACCCCTGCCGCCTGTGCCGCGGCATGCAAGGCCGCCGATCGGTCCGCGCTGATCAACCGGGCCGGCATGTTCGGCCGCATGTGCCGCAAGCCCTTGATCAGGTCCAGCCCGCTGCCCCCCGGTCCAAGGCGTTGATCGGCAATCACCAGATCGGGAAAGATGCCAAGCTCTTCCAGCAAGGCGCGCGCTTCTTCTGCCGACGCACTTTCCAGCACATCCGCCCCCCAGCGTTCCAACAAGAGCACAAGGGCCCGGCGCAGATCGGCGTCGTTCTCAACCAGCAGCACGATCTGGCCCCCCACTACATCCGCCCGCGCACCAAGGCTTGCGGGCTCAATTTGGGTGGGGGCGTCAAGGACAGGCACCTGAACCATGAAGACGCTGCCCCGCCCCAATCGCGAATACAACGCAAGCGGATGGCCCAAAAGCGCGCAGGCACGTTCCACAATCGCCAGGCCAAGTCCCAGCCCTTCTGACGCGGAAGCGCGCGCGGCGACACGGTGGAATTCCTTAAAAATGTTGTCTTGTTCTTCTTCTGCGATCCCAAGACCGGAATCCCAGACCTCCAACCGAAGCACAGCTTTTCCCCGCATGCGCGCCGCCACAAGCACCCCACCCTTGTCCGTGTAGCGGATCGCGTTGCCAATCAGGTTTTGCAGGATCCGCCGCAGATAAGTCGCGTCTGACTGGACCATGACGTTCGGCGGCGCGCGCAAGTGGAGGCGTAGCCCCTTGGCCTCGGCGACGGGCAAGAATTCCTGCACCAGTTGTCGCAAAAGCCTGTCCAGTCGCACGGGGCCGACCGACAAGGACGCCTTCCCGCTTTCCAGCCGTGAGATATCCAACAGCGCCTCGACAATCCCCTCAACCGACAAGAGCGCATTTTGGGCCTTGGAAAGCGCCTCTGCGGTCTGCGGCGGCAGGCTGTCTTCTGGAACCGACGACAAAAACAGTTTGGCCGCAGACAGCGGCTGCAAAAGATCATGGCTGGCGGCGGCGACAAAGCGGGACCGCCCGGCGTTCGCCCGCTCTGCCTGATCCAGCGCGTCCTCTAGTTCGAGCGTCCGGTCAACGACGCGCGCCTCTAGCGTATCTTTGGCGCGCTGCAACGCCTCGCCCGCGCGGCGCTCGGTCGTCACATCGACAAAGCTCATCACAAAGCCACCGTCGGGCAGTTCCTGCGCAAAGACCGTGACAACCTGCCCATCTCGACGGCGCGCCACCTCAAAACGGATCGGGGCGCGGCCGTGGTGCCCCTCCATCCAGTCGGTCAAGGCGCGCCGGTCGATTCCGGTCAGGTCGCTGTCTTCGCAAATGCGCGCAACAAGCCGTTCCGCTGACGCGCCAAGGCGCAGGCGGGGCAGAACGATGGGCAAAAGCCCCCCGAGGCGGGCATTCCAACCCGCAAGCTGGCCGCCGGAATCGAAGATCCAGACCCCCTGCTCCAGATGGTCCAGTGTCGCCCGGATCATCCGCGCCTGATCATCCAGCAACCGCCCGCGTTCACTGCGCTCTATCCGGATGATGTCGGTCACATCGGTCTGAAGGATCACCGTACCGCCGTCTTCGGTGCGATGCTCGCTGACCTGAACCCAATGATCGCGCTTCATCTGCACGTTGAAGATGACATGCTGGTCGGCGTGCCGGCGTTTTCGCGCCACGGCCCAAGCCTCGGGCTGCATCCCGTCCGGCAATGTCAGGCTGGTAGAGCGGCTGACCAGATCGACGTAGGTGTCAAAGTGCAGGCCGGGTGCGATTTGCGGTTGGACATCGGACATATGCATCCCGAAGCGAGAGTTGCACAGGACCAGAACGTCTTTGGCATCGAACAGGCCAAACCCTTCTTGCACCGTCTCAATAGCCATGGCGAGATTGGTGCGCGCGATTTCGGTTTCGCGGTTTGCAGCCTCAAGGGCGGCGTTGGAGGCGTTCAGCAAATCAACCGTGCGCTCCAGTTCCCGCATGCGCAGGCTGACCTGATCTTCCAGCATCGCCGCGCGTTGGAATTGCGCATAGGCGGCCCCGCCGTCATCGGTGATCTGCTCTACCCGGCGCATCAAGACCCGCGCGATGGTCAACAGCTTTTCGCGCTGCCGGTCCGGGGGATCGGCGGGATTGATCAGGGTGTCTTCACCTTGTTGCCCGCTCATTGGGACGCTGGCGGGTAAAGCGCCACCCCGGTCATGGTTTGGTTCACATGCATGGCGTTGAATTGCTCGCCGTAGGTGGAAAAGCCCTGCACCCTGTAGCGGCGCAACAGGTCAGAGATGGCGCCCACCTTTTGCTTTTCGGTCGCCTCTAGTCGCCGCAGGATGCAATCACAGGCAAAAATGGACGGCGCGGCGCCTGTGCCAGCCAATTTGGCAAGGGCCTGATGCAGATGCTCGGCCATGTCATCGGGTTCTGCGAGGGTGAGCACGACCCCTTCGCTGATGGCCGAAAAGAACACCAGATCGCCATCAGGCCCGACCTGCTGGATCGCCCGAACATGATGCGCGCCACCGATGCGCACCACCAACGGATGGGCGGCAAAGGTGAAGGGCGTCAGTTGGCCCGGATCTTTGCCCAAGATGCGAGCATATTCCCGCGCGGCAGGTTCGGCATTGATCTGGCGCACAATGCGCCGCGCCGGGTCTGCCTCTGTCACCACCATGCGACGGGTGGTCGGGCGGAGATGGTCGATGCTAAAGACCTGCACGCGTGCGGCGGTGCGGACAAGTGTCACGACGGCGGCATTTTGCAAAAACCGGCCGTTGGCCAGCACGAAGGTTTGCTGAAACCGCGTGCCATCCCCCGCCGAGCCGCCAAACAGCGGCACCGGCCCCAAGCCGCGCGCCAAGGTCGCGGTCAGGTCATCTTCGCGGACCGACAATCCATCCACGACCAGAAAGGCGAACTCCCCTTCCCAGTCGGGCTGCATCTGGGCCAAGGACTGGCGACCACGGATCAGTTGCCCGATCAGGTCTTGTGGCTCGATTGCGCCGAGGTCTTCGATAAGCAACGGGGCCACGACAAACATCGATTGCGGCAGGGCGATCGCCACAACCTCGCCTTCGGTATAGCCCTGCGCCGAGATCTCGCCCGCGGTGGTGCAGCCGATCACGGGGGTGGTGCCGAACACCTTTTCCAGCGACAGGGCGAGGGCGGACAGATCCGCCTCTGGCGACACGAAGATAAAGATCGCCGAAAAGGGGCCATGCCCGAGGTCATTGGCCAGTTGCAGCGCAATATCCGGCGCGTTTGCTGGCGCCGAGGCCGTAGCAAACAGGGCCTGATGTGGGTTGGGCGTCTGCATTACGCCCCATCCGGCAAGATCGAGGCAAAGCTGACCTGTTTGGCGATCAACACTGCTTGCGTTCGGCTCATCACCCCAAGTTTGCGCATGATTGCGGTGACATGGGCCTTTACGGTGGTTTCCGCGATGCTCAGCTCATAGGCGATTTGTTTGTTCAGCTTGCCCTCACAGACCAGTTGCAAGATCCGTGCCTGCTGACGGGTCAACAGAGAAAGCCGCGCGGCGGCGGCCTCGGCCCCCGTCTCAGCCGCTTCGGGCAAGGGCTCGAACCCGTCTGGCAGATAGACCCGCCCCGCTTGCACGGCCATCAAGGCGGCCCGGTATATCTCGCGGTGGGAATGTTTGGGGACAAAGCCGATTGCCCCTGCCCGCAGTGCCGCCGCGATGACGCGGTTATCGGCAAGCGAAGAGACCACCAGAATGGGAACCGTTGGTGCGACCAGACGCAGCCGCATCAACCCGTCCAACCCATCCACATCCGGTAGATGCAGGTCCAGCACCACGATGTCGGGTAGGGGCACCCGTTCCAGCAGCGCGCAGGCATCCTCAAGCCTGCCTACGGTTTCGACCACCGAAAGCCCCGCCGCGACCTTCAGCGTCATGGAAATGGCATCACAAAAAAGCGGGTGGTCGTCCACGATCAGCGCGCGTTGCATCGCATGTTCCCGTCTGGCCAGAGGCTCTGCCACGCGCGGTTTCCCTTTCGTTGATCACAATGACGTCGGACCAGCCTAGCAAAGCCTGCGCCATTGGCCACCACATCTTAAGTCGCAATTCCGCCGATCCCCGCCCTGACCCCTTTCCCGCCGAGAATGGCTTGCCTAAAAGAGCCAAAATCACTTGAGGGACCAAGATGCATTCTCGCCGCGCCATGATTGGGCTTTGCCTTGCCACCACCCTGAGTGCCTGTGGCGGTGTGCCGCGCGAGGCTGTGAGTTCGCACGGCAATCTCCACCCCGGCGAGACCCCGCAGATGCGCGCGCTGATCAAGAAATGGTCCAACATCCACGGGATTCCGGAAAGCCTGATGCATCGGGTGATAAAGCGCGAAAGTGACTACAACCCCGGTGCACGCAACGGGCCTTATTACGGGCTGATGCAGATCGTGCCCCAGACGGCCCGGACCATGGGCTATGAGGGGCCGGATTCGGGCCTGCTGGATGCCGAAACAAACCTGCACTATGCGGGAAAATACCTGCGCGGCGCCTGGTTGGTTGCGGACGGCAGCCAAGACCGGGCGGTCATGTGGTATGCAAAGGGCTATTACTATGAGGCTAAGCGGCGGGGTCTGCTGCAGGAAACGGGCCTGCGCAGCTAAGCGCAGGTTTTCCGTAAAAGCGCCGCGGTCGCTCAATACCAAGCGTCGGCCACGGATGCCTTGCGCGCGCTGACAAAATCATTGAGCCCGTCCCGCAGCCCCTCGTCCAGTTTGGGTGCTTCAAATTCGGCCAGCCGTTTTTTCCAAAGCAGATTTGCGCGGGTCGCGGCATCGGTCGAGCCCGCCGCCTCCCATTTCTCGAACGGTTCATTGTCGGACAAGTCGCTGTCCCAGAACGCGGTCTCGTAATGGGCCAGCGTGTGCGCGCAGCCAAAGAAATGATTGCCCGGGCCGACTTCGGCAAAGGCCTCAACGGCCAATTGGTCATCGTCGATCTTGACCCCATCGAGGTAGCTGTGCAGTGCCCCGCAGAGGTCGGCATCCAGCATGAATTTCTCGTAAGACATGCTCAGCAGCCCATCGAGGAAGCCGGCCGAATGCAGGATGAAATTGGCACCGCAATGGATTGCCGCCAGCATGGACATGGTGCCTTCCATCATCGCTTGGCCATCGGGCAGTTTGGAGGTGGTGAAATTGCCTGAGCAGCGCAAAGGCAAGTTCAACCGCCGCGCCAACTGGCCGATCACCATTGACCCGATTGCAGGTTCCGGTGTGCCAAAGGTGGGCGAGCCGGACCGCAGCGACATCGACGACAGAAAGTTGCCGAAAATCACCGGCGCGCCGGGCCGTTCCAACTGGGTCAGCGCGCAACCAGCCATCGTCTCGGCCAAGGATTGCGCGATGCCGCCCGCGCTTGTGACGGGCCCCATTGCACCGCCAAGGATAAAGGGCACCACCACCGCGGCCTGATTGGCGCGCGCATAGGCACGCAGGCTGCGGGTCATCGTGCCGTCCCAGACCAGTGGTGAGTTCACATTCACATTGCCCAAGATCACGCAATTTTGGTCGACAAAGTCTGCGCCGAACAGAATCCGCGACATCTCTATCGTGTCCTCGGACCGGTCTTCGGCGGTGACCGACCCCATAAAGGGGCGATCCGAAAGCGTCATGTGGGCCAAGACCATATCGAGGTGGCGCTTGTTGACCGGAATGTCGGTCGGTTCACAGATCGTCCCGCCCGAGTGATGAAAGTTTGGCGAAGACTGCGCGAGTTTGATGAAATTGTGAAAGTCTTCCAGCGTGCCAAACCGACGCCCCCGGTCGAGATCCATCACAAAGGGACTGCCGTAGGCGGGCGCAAAGACCACCGACTTGCCGCCGATTTCTACGGAATTCGCAGGGTTGCGGGCGTGCTGGGTGAACTGCGCCGGGGCCGTCCGCAAGACCTCACGCAAAAGGCCGGGCTCAAACTTGACAAGCAATCCCTGAACCTTGGCACCGGCCTTGCGCCACAGTTCCAGCGCCTCTGGGTCGTCGCGAAATTCGATACCCGTTTCAGCCAGAATGCGGTCTGCCGCTGCCTCTACCTTACGCAGGTTTTCCTCGGACAGAATGTCATAGGTCGGGATGTTGCGGACAATATAGGGGCGGCCCATGCCTCCGCCTTTTTGTGCCCGCTCTGTCTGCCGTGCTTGCCGCCCTGATCTTACCCGAACTTCGCCCATAAGGTCCTCCCCGACACTAGTGTCGAGTTTGCGCCAAGTGGGGCGGGTATCTGGCAGGACGGCGACACAAACTATTCTGTTTGCGCCACACACTCTGCGCCCGCCCCCTTCAGACGATATAAGACCGAGGGAAGTGGCTCAGGTGATCACATCAGGGGACACCCGACCGGTAAAGCCTTCGATACCAGCGATCTGATGCGCGGCCCGGATCACGGGTGCCAAAGCGTGTTGAGCGTCCATATCCAAGCCGCCGGGACCCGCCGCGTACCGCTCCAGATAAAGCCGAAGCGTCGCGCCTTCGGTTCCGGTGCCGGACAGGCGAAGCACAATGCGGCTGCCATCCGCAAACAGGATGCGCACCCCTTGGTTGCGACTGACCGAGCCGTCAACCGGGTCGGTATAGGCAAAATCATCGGCCCCTGCGATGGTCATGCCCTCTACGACCTGCCCCGTCAGGCCGGGCAGAGCGGCGCGCAAAGCGGCCATCATCGCATCGGCTTTGTCGGTCGCAATCGCCTCAAAATCATGGCGGCTGTAGTAATTCCGCCCAAACTTCTGCCAATGCGCGCCAAGGATTTCAGCGACGGACTCTTTACGCACAGCCAGAATGTTCAGCCACAGAAGAATGGCCCAAAGACCATCCTTTTCCCGCACATGGTCTGAGCCGGTGCCAAAGCTTTCCTCGCCGCAGAGCGTGGCCCGGCCCGCGTCCAGCAGATTGCCGAAAAACTTCCAGCCCGTCGGGGTTTCGTAGCAGCCGATGCCGAGGGATTCTGCGACGCGGTCTGCCGCGGCCGAGGTCGGCATAGAGCGCGCCACCCCCGCAAGGCCCTTGGCATAGCCGGGTGCCAGATGCGCATTCGCCGCAAGAACCGCCAGACTGTCAGAGGGCGAGACATAAATCCCCCGGCCCACCACCATGTTGCGGTCCCCGTCGCCATCGCTGGCCGCACCAAAATCCGGAGCCTGCGGCCCGAACATCTCGTCCATCAGAGCCTTGGCCCAAGTCGGGTTGGGATCGGGATGCATGCCACCGAAATCCGGCAAGGGAATTGCGTTGACGACAGTGCCTTTGGCAGCCCCCAGCCGGTTTTCCAGAATTTCGACCGCATAAGGCCCGGTGACCGCGCACATCGAATCCATCCGCATCCGAAAACCGCCCGCAAACATGGCCCGGAGTGCCGGGAAATCAAACAGCGTCTCCATCAGGGCGGCATAGTCTGCGACCGGATCGACGACATCGACGATCATCCCCCCCAGTTCATGCCGCCCGATCGCCTGCAGGTCGATGTCTTGCGATTGGACAACCCGGTATTCGGTGATCTCGGTCGTGCGAACGAACATGGCTTCTGTCACCTGTTCTGGTGCGGGACCACCGTTCGGCATGTTGAACTTGACGCCGAAATCCTCTTTCGGCCCACCCGGGTTGTGGGACGCCGACATGATGATACCGCCATCCGTTTTGTTTAGCCGGATCAGGTGGCTGGCCGCTGGCGTTGACAGGATGGCGCCCTGCCCCACGATCACCCGCGCGGCACCGTTGGCCGCCGCCATTCGCATGATCACCTGGGCGGCCCGGTCGTTGAAATAGCGCCCGTCCCCGCCAAGGACGAAGGTTTTTCCCTGCGCGCCCACGACGTCAAAAATCGCCTGTATGAAGTTTTCAAGATAGTGCGGCCCCATAAAAACATGGGTCTTTTTGCGCAAGCCTGAGGTGCCGGGTTTTTGCCCTGCGATCGGTTGGGTGGCGATGGTCAGAACGGTCATTTTGCGGCTTCCCCTGAGTTTGCGACAGGCAGTTTCTAGACAGTCTTAGCGGTGGTATTATGTGCCGCTGCGTTCTGGCTGAACACCAGCACCGATTGGGCGGCGATTTCAAAACGGTTGGGCACCGGGCCAGGTGTGGCATCCGGTCGGTTGGTGGCCAACTCCAGCGTCCAGCCTGTCGGCGCTTCCGGCAGCGCCAATTCGCAAACGCCACCGCCATTGAACAGGATGAACAAGGAGTCGTTGCTATCCGGCCCCTCTGCCGCCATGCGGATTTCCAACCCCAGGCAACGGAAACTCGGGTTGTGCCAATCTTCGGGCAAAGGCGGCAAGCCGTCGGCTCTGCGCCAGATCACATCCGGCAGACCATCCGCAGCACGCGGTCGGGCATGCAGAAAACGACGCTGGCGCAGCACGGGATGTTGACGCCTCAGATCGGCAAGCCGGGCCACGAACCCTTCCAGCACGTCATCGCGCCGCGCCCAGTCGATGCGCGTCGTGTCATTGTCTTGGGCGTAGGCGTTGTTATTGCCACCTTGGGAATGCCCGACCTCATCCCCGGCAAGCACCATTGGCGTGCCTTGGGACAGAAAGAGCGTCGCCAACAGATTGCGCTTGCGAAGATCGCGCGCCGCGCGGACTGCGGGATCATCGGACGGACCCTCGATACCCATATTGTCGGAGTGGTTGTCATCATGGCCGTCACGGTTATTCTCGCCATTGGCCAGATTGCGTTTGACCGCGTAGGTCACCAAGTCTTCCAGCGTAAAGCCGTCATGCGCGGTGATCAGATTGACCGAACTGGTCGCCGCTCGGCGCGAGTGATCAAACCGTTCGGCCGAGCCCAGCAAGCGGCGCGCCAGTTCCGGCGCCATGCCTGAATCGCCCCGCCAGAACTTGCGGACGCCGTCGCGATACTTGTCATTCCATTCCAGAAACGGCGCGGGGTAGTTGCCAAGCTGATATCCCCCCGGACCAATATCCCACGGCTCTGCGATCAGCTTAACCCGTTGCAAAACCGGGTCTTGCCGGATGGCGTCAAAAAAACCGCCCTGCGGGTCAAATCCCTGCGGCTCCCGCCCAAGAACCGAGGCGAGATCAAAGCGGAACCCGTCTACATGAACCTCCTCCACCCAATAGCGCAGGCTGTCCATCACCATCCGCAAAACCGCCGGATGGGTAAGATCAAAGGTATTGCCGGTGCCAGCATCATTCACAAAATGCCTGCCCCCGTTGCTTAGCCGGTAGTAAGACGGGTTATCCAAGCCGCGGAAACTAAGGGTCGGACCCCACTCATCCCCTTCGCCGGAATGGTTATAGACGACGTCCAGAATAACCTCGATTCCGGCCCGGTGCAGGGTGCGAATGGCGGTTTTCAACTCCACCAACGGGTTGCGCCCGCCGTAGCGGGGTTCGGGCGCGAAAAAGCCCATTGAGTTATAGCCCCAGTGATTGGTCAGACCTTTGGCCACCAAAAACCGGTCATCAAAATAGGCGTGGATCGGCAAAAGCTCTACTGCGGTGACGCCAATCCGCTTGAAATGGGCAATCATCGCCGGGTCGGCGAGCCCCGCGTATGTTCCCCGCACCGCCGGGGCGACGCTGGGGTTATTCATGGTCAGCGACCGGACATGGGCCTCATAAATCACCGTCTCAGACAGGGGCACCAAGGGGGGCGCGTCGCCCAGCCAATCGAAATGGCAATCCACCACGACCGACTTGGGCATGGCAAACGCAGAATCACGCGAGTCAAACGACACGTCGCCCCGCGGTGAACCAATCTTGTAGCCCATCAAGGCATCCGACCATCGCAACCGCCCGGCCAAACCCTTTGCGTAAGGGTCGATCAGCAACTTGTTGTGATTAAACCGTAATCCCTGATCTGGCGCATAAGGACCGTGGGCGCGAAGCCCGTAAAGCTGGCCCGTTGCCAAGCCGATGACCTCCACATGCCAAACGTCGCCGCTGCGCTCGGCAAAGGCCAAGCGCGCAAGCTCGCGCCGCCCGTCAGGAGAATAGAGGCACAGGTCAAGCCCAGTGGCATGGGCGGAGAAGACGGCGAAATTGACCCCCTCCGCCGTCAGGCTTGCGCCCATCGGCCAAGCCCGGCCGGGCCGGGTCGAAAGGGCCGCAGCGTTCACTTGGTCAACCCCGCATAAAGTGCGGCATAGGCCGCGGCGGAGGCTTCCCATCCGACGGGCTGCGCCATCGCATTTGCCTGCACCTGCGCCCATGCGGTCGGGTCCGCATAAAGCTGTACCAACTGGCGCAGCGCTTGCCCCAAGGCCATTGCATCGACCGGGTGGAACACGATCCCCGTTGCCACCCCTGCCGTCATCGCGGCGGGCGACGCGTGGATGACCGTGTCGGCCAAGCCGCCAACCGCAGATACAACCGGAACCGTGCCAAAACGCAGGCCGTACATTTGCGTCAGGCCACAAGGTTCAAACCGGGACGGCACCAGCACCGCGTCGCCGCCGGCAAAGAGGCGGTGGCTTAACGCCTCATCATAGCCGATCCGCACCGCGACGCGGCCCGGATGGCGCGCCTCAAGCCCTTTTACGGCTGCCTCAAGTGCGGGATCACCAGAGCCCAGAACCAGCAGTCCGCCCCCGTCGACGACAAATTGCGGGATGGTGCTGGCCAAAAGGTCGATGCCTTTCTGATCGGTCATCCGGCTGACCAGAATGGCTAACGGGCCCGGCACGGTCAGGCCGAATTCTTCGCACAGGGCCGCCCGGGCCTTGGCTTTACCTGCGGGTTTTGCCGCGGAATAGGGGGTTGGTCCGGCATCGGGCGACCAGACCGCCGTGTCAACGCCGTTCAAGATCCCTGACACCACCGAGGCGCGGGCCGTGATCACACCCTCCAGCCCCATCCCGAATTCGGGACGCATCAACTCGGCCGCGTAGGTGGGAGAAACTGTGGTGATCCGGTCAGCGGTAACAAGGCCGGCCTTAAGCATCGACAGTCCGCCAAAATATTCCAACGCACCGGGATGGAATTGTTGGGCCGGAAGCCGCAGGTCTGTCAGCAAGGTCGAGGGAGCCCAGCCTTGGAACGCAATGTTGTGGATCGTCAGGACGGACGCGACCCCGCCCGAGCCGTGATAGGCCAGATACGCGGGTGCCAGCCCCGCCTGCCAGTCATGGGCGTGCAGGACATCGGGCTTCCAGCCCTCCAACCCTTCGCGCGCAATGCGGGCCCCGATCCAGCTGAGTGCCGCGAAGCGTTGCGGGTTATCCCACCAATCCCCGCTCGGGCTGCCATAGGGGCCGCCGTCGCGGTCAAAGAGGTGGGGTGCATCCAAGGCCAGCACCGTGACCCCGGCAACCTCGCCCATCAGAACCGTGCCACGCCCGCCCCAAAGGTTTTCCTCGTGCCAGACCTCTTCCCAGTCCGTAATTTTGGGCCGGATGGCGCGGTAGGCCGGGATCAGCACGCGCATGTCCCAACCAACTGCCGCCAAAGCCGCGGGCAGAGCGCCGACAACATCGGCCAACCCGCCCGTCTTGATGAGCGGCACACATTCCGAGGCCACCGACAATACCCGACCCCGAAGCTGCATCTTCACCCTCATCTTCCTTCAACCGTTCTGGTGGCACCGCGGGCCAGCCGAGCCCCGCCCGACCCGCGCTGGTTCTAGCTTTTTGCGTGCGCTCTGACATCCAGCATGTTTTGCGTGATCAGAACAATGCCAGCATCCGTGCGACGGAACCATTTCGCATCTTCCAACGGATCTTGCCCGACCACCAGCCCTTCGGGGATAATCACACCCCGGTCGATGACGCAGTTTTTCAGCTCGGCTTTACGGTTCACGATCACCTGAGGCAAGGCGACAACGTATTCCAGCGTTGCAAAAGAGTGGGTGCGGCAACCGGTGAACAACAAGCTGTTGGAGACGGCCGAGCCGGAAACGATGCAGTCGCCCGACACCAAGGACGACACCGCAGAGCCGCGGCGTTTGTCCTCATCATGGATGAATTTGGCAGGCGGCAAGATTTCGGCATAGGTCCAGATCGGCCAGCTGTTGTCGTAGATGTCAAGCTTGGGGACAAAGTCGGTCAGGTCGATGTTGGCCTGCCAGAAAGCGTCGATCGTGCCCACATCGCGCCAGTAAGGCTCATGTTCCAGACCCGAGGTCACGCAGCTGTCCGAGAATTTATGCGCCACGGCTTTGCCGTTCGCGACGACCTGCGGGATGATGTCATTGCCAAAGTCGTGGCTGGAATTCGGGTCTTCAGCGTCACGGATCAACAGATCACGCAACAAATCCCAGTTGAAGATATAGATCCCCATAGAGGCCAGAGCGCTGTCGGGATCACCGGGAATGGCCGGCGGATCTTTGGGCTTTTCAAGGAATTGGGTGATCCGCATGTCTTTGTCGACATGCATAACGCCAAAGGCAACCGCCTCCATACGCGGCACGGTCAGACAGCCGATGGTCACATCCGCGTTGGTCTCGACATGCTGCTGGAGCATGATCTCGTAATCCATCTTGTAGATATGATCGCCCGCAAGGATCACCACATATTTGATCCCGTAGCTGTCAACGATATCAATGTTCTGGGTGACGGCATCAGCGGTGCCCAGATACCACTTGTTTTCATCGACGCGCTGGCTGGCGGGAAGGATATCCAGATATTCATTCCGCTCGGCCCGGAAAAAGCCCCAGCCCCGCTGCATGTGCCGGATCAGGCTGTGGGCCTTGTATTGGGTGGCAATCGCCATTTTCCTGATACCGGAGTTCAACGCATTTGACAGCGCAAAGTCGATGATCCGGGTCTTGCCGCCGAAATAGACCGCCGGCTTTGCACGCAAGTCTGTCAGCTCTTTTAGCCGAGACCCGCGCCCGCCCGCTAATACGAATGCCATGGCCTGCGACGAAAGCCGCTGCTTGGGTCTTGCCTTCATGTCGTCCTCCCCTGTGGCGGATGCCGCCTACTCATTCGCGATCAGACCGTTTGGTCCTGTTTTAGAAAGATTGCCGATAAGGGAGGCAACGTGACAAGAGCCGAATGACGCTGCCCTTGCCATGGCGTTGCTTCGGGTGTGACCCCGCCCATATTGCCGCGATTTCCCCCTCCGTAGATCGCAGCATCGGTATTCAAAGCTTCGGTCCAATGGCCCGAAGACGGCAGCCCGATCCGCAACTGGCGCTCGACCGGGGTCATGTTGACGGCAATCACCACCATCGGATCGCTGACCCTGCCGCGCCGGAGCCAGACATAGGTGGAGCCTTCGGCGTCATTGCTTTCCAGCCATTGGAAACCCTCGGGGCGCGTGTCGTTGACATGAAGCGCCGGCGTGGTCCGGTAAAGACGGTTCAAGTCGCGGACCAAGGCCTGCATCCCGGCATGTTCGGGGATGTCCAACTGGTGCCAATCAAGGCTTTGGTTGTGGTTCCATTCCGCGCCTTGCGCGAACTCCTGCCCCATGAACAACAGCTTCTTGCCCGGATGCCCCCACATGAACCCGTAGTAGGCCCGCAGGTTGGCGAATTTCTCCCAGCTGTTGCCGGGCATCTTCTCCAGCATGGAGCCTTTGCCATGCACCACCTCATCATGGCTGATTGGCAGGATGTAATTCTCTGACCACGCATAATGCAGCCCGAACGTCATCTGATGATGGTGGTATTTCCGGTAAAGCGGGTCCTTTTGCATGTAGGACAGGGTGTCGTTCATCCAACCCATGTTCCACTTGAACCCAAATCCAAGGCCACCCCAATCGGCGGGTCGCGACACGCCGGGAAAGGCGGTGCTTTCCTCGGCCACGGTCATCACGCCGGGGCATTCGCCATAAGCGGCAATGTTCATCTGCCGCAGCAGGGCAATCGCTTCATAGTTCTCGCGCCCGCCGTCCTTGTTGGGCACCCACTGCCCTTCCGAACGGGAGTAGTCACGGTAGAGCATGGACGCCACCGCATCGACGCGAAGGCCGTCAAGGTGGTATTCCTCCAGCCAATACAAGGCATTGGAATTCAGGTAGTTGATGACCTCTGTCCGGCCATAGTTGTAGATCAGCGTGTTCCAGTCCTGATGGAACCCCTCGCGCGGGTCCTGGTGTTCATAAAGGGCGGTGCCGTCAAACTGGCCAAGACCATGCGGATCGGTCGGGAAATGGCCCGGAACCCAGTCCAGCAAGACGCCCAAGCCTTTGCGGTGCGCGGCGTCTACAAACGTGCGAAACTCGCCCGGTGTGCCGTGGCGGATGGTGGGGGCAAACATGCCGACCGGCTGATATCCCCAGCTTCCATCGAAGGGATATTCCGAGATGGGCAGCATCTCGATGTGGGTGAAGCCCATGTCGACCACGTAATCGACCAGCTGTTCTGCCAATTCCAGATAGCTGAGCATCCGGTTGCCCGGCGCACGCTTCCAAGAGCCCAACTGCACCTCATAGATAGAGATCGGCGCTTCGATATTCTGGACGGCCTGTCGGGTGGTCATCCAGGTCGCATCCTGCCAACTTGCCCCGCGGATATCGCGCACCACGCTGGCGTTGGCCGGAGCGTGTTCTGAACCGAAGCCCACGGGGTCTGCCTTTAGCGGCAGCACTTCGCCATGGGGGCCACGGATCTCGTATTTGTAGCCAGCCCCTTCGCCGAGGCCGGGAATGAATGTCTCCCAGACCCCGGTGGCCCCGCGGCGGCGCATCGGGTGCCGCCGACCATCCCAGATGTTGAAGTCACCGACCACCGACACCCGCTGCGCGTTCGGTGCCCAGACCGCGAAATGCGTGCCCTCAACCCCTTCATGGGCCATCGGGTGGGCACCCAGCACCTGCCAGATGCGCTTGTGCGTGCCTTCGCCAAGCAGATATTCGTCCATCTCGCCCAGCACCGGACCGAACCGGAACGGGTCATCCCAATCCCAAGTTGCGCCACTTCCCTCGGCGCGCAGGCGGTAGGCGCCTTTGCGGGCCAGCTTGGCCCGAAAGACCCCGGGCGCGCCCTGCACCGGATCAGCGATGGTTTGCGTATTCTTGCCTGTCAACAGCCAGACTTTCTCAGCCCCGGGAACAAAGGCCGTGACCCACCACTCTTTGCCAAATTTATGCGGGCCGAGGACCGAAAACGGATCGCCGTGGCGCCCTTCGACGATGGCTTGTGCCGCGCCCAAGTCAGAAGTGGTGTCGGTCATGTCGCCCTCACAAAGCGGAAGGAATATCCCAGATTTCTGCCATATAGCTGCGGATCGTCCGGTCTGATGAGAAAAAACCGGAACGGGCCGTATTCAATGCCGCCATCTTAACCCATGCGTCGCGATCGGCGTAGGCCGTGTCCACCTGCGCCTGCGCGGCATGATACGAGTTGAAGTCCGAGGCCACGAGGAAATAATCGTGATGCCAGATCCGGTGCACCAGATCATGATAACGGTCAGGCTGCTCCGGGCTAAAGCGGCCCTCGGCAATCATTTGCAGAACGCCCTGCAAGGGCTTGCTCGCCTCAATCGCCTTGCGGGAATGATCGGGGTCTTCGCGACGTTTCATTGCCTCTTCGGTGGTCATGCCGAACAGGAAGAAGTTGTCGGCCCCGACCTCTTGCAGGATTTCCACGTTCGCACCGTCCAGCGTGCCGATCGTGGGTGCGCCATTCATCATGAACTTCATGTTGCCGGTGCCGGACGCCTCTTTGCCCGCCGTGGAAATCTGCTCTGACAGATCAGACGCCGGGATCAGGCGTTCCGCCATTGAGACGTTATAGTTGGCAGGGTAGACAATCTTTAGCAAATCACCCGTCACAGGATCGGCATTAATTGTGGCCGCCACATCGTTGATAAGATGTATTATTTCCTTGGCTACTGCATAGCCGGGCGCCGATTTGCCGCCAAAGATCTTGACCCGTGGAACCCAGTTTGCCGTTGGATTGGCGCGCAGATTTTGCCAATGCGCGATGGTTTCCAGAATGTTGAGCAGTTGCCGCTTGTATTCGTGGATCCGTTTGATCTGCACATCAAAGAGCGCGTCCGGGTTAACGCTGACCCCGCATTCCGTGGCGATCCATTGGCCCAACGCAACCTTGTTTTGCCGCTTTGCTGCATCATACCGGTCGCGGAACCCTTTGTCCGTTACCAGCGGTTCCAGCGCACGCAATTTGTCGAGATTGTCTTCCCAGCCCTGTCCGATGCTTTCCGTGATCAGCCCAGCAAGCGGGCGGTTGGCCATCTTGAGCCAGCGACGCGGAGTCACGCCGTTGGTCTGGTTCACGATCCGGCCGGGGTGCAGCTTGTCCAGCTCGGGGAACAGGTTCTTCTTGACCAGATCGGAATGCAGAGCCGAAACCCCGTTGACCTTATGGGCCATGACAAAGGCCAATTCACCCATGCGGACCTCGTGGTGTTTGACCACGCCGATGTAATGGGGCGGATTAAAGGTGCGGCGGTGCCAGCTGTCGATCCGCTCGACGATCTGCATGTGGCGCGGCAGAACGGTTCCGAACGTATAGGTTGCCCAACGTTCCAGTGCTTCTGGCAAAAGCGTGTGGTTGGTGTAGCCCAGACAGTCGCGCGCAATGTCGAGGGCCGCTTCAAATTCCAGTCCGTTCTCATCCATCAGCAGCCGGATAAGCTCTGGTCCGGCAATCGCGGGATGCGTGTCGTTCATTTGGATCGCCACGTATTTCGGCAAGGCGCGCAAGTCGCTGTGATTGGCCTTGTATCGGCGCAAGATGTCTTGCAGCGCGGCAGAGGTCAGGAAGAATTCCTGTTTCAGGCGCAGCTCTTTGCCTTGATAGGTCGTGTCGTCCGGGTAAAGCACCCGGCTTAACGTCCGAGCCAGAGCCTCCGGTTCGGCAGCGGCGGCGTAGTCGCCCCGGTTAAAGCGGGCCAAATCGAACATGGTTGTCGGTTGCGCTTCCCAAAGGCGCAGCGTGTTTGCCCATTTGCCCTGCCAGCCAATGACCGGCGTGTCATGGGCCGAGGCCAGAACCGTTTCACCCGGCACCCAGATGTCGCGGCCATCGCGGCTTTGCATCTCGCCTTTGAAGGGGATGGTATAGACGCTTTCGGGGCGCGCAAATTCCCACGGGTGGGTTTGTTTCAGCCAGTCTTCTGCCGTCTCAATCTGATGACCGCCCTCAAAGCGCTGACGGAACAGGCCGTGCTCATAGCGGATACCATAGCCGTAGGCGGGGCAGCCCACCGTCGCCATGCTTTCCATGAAACAGGCCGCCAAACGCCCCAAGCCACCGTTGCCAAGCGCTGCGTCAGGCTCGTCTTCAACGATCAGGCGGAAATCCTGACCAAAGCCCTGCATGACCTCTTCAGCCATGTCGCGCAGGCCAAGGTTAACCGTCGCATCTTCCAGCAGGCGGCCAATCAGAAACTCCATCGACAGATAGTAGACGCGCTTGCGATCCTCGGCCCAAGTCCGGCGGGTTGAGGCAAACCACGGCTCTACAATCCGGTCGCGGATCGCGTAGGACAAAGCCATCCGCCAATCATACCGGCTGGCGTTCGCCGCATCCTTGGCCAAGGTAAACGTCAGGTGCCGAAGCACGTCATTTTGCAGCAGATTGGGGGTAAGGCTCTGATCGTTCACACTGTCCGTCCGGGTTTTATGTTGGGTTCAAAAGAAGCCTATGCCTCGCAGTTCCAGCGTCAACCCGCGTTCGGGGATGGACCGAAGCAACAGCACAGTTCCACAAGGCATCACCTCAAACCGCTTTCATGTTACCGCAAACATTCCCAAAGATCATTAGCAAATATTTGCAATTTGTCCGCTGGCTGACTTTTTCCAAATCGCTTTGAAGTAGACGGGGCCAGCTTGGGCAGACTGTAACGTTTACGTTGCCGAATGCCGCCCAAAAACCGGGCGTTTCGATCAACAGAGTATTTCCCATTTCTGATCTGAATCAATTCGCCAGGTAGGCGGGCAAGCTATCGTTAAAGGCGAATCCCCTGAGGAGGTCTCATGCGGCTCACCACCCGAACCAACCTTGCCATGCGGACGCTGATGTTTTGCGCCGTGAATGAAGGGCGGACCGTCCGCAAAGCCGAGGTGGCCCTCGCTTGCGCTGCGTCAGAGAACCATTTGGCACAGGTGATTCATCTGCTGGCCCGCAAAGGCTATCTCAAAACGCAACGCGGCCGCTCGGGCGGGCTTACCCTTGGCCGCCCGGCAAATGAAATTTCAGTTGGCGAAGTGTTTCGCAGTTTTGAAAGCGTGTTGCCGTTCACCGAATGCTCTGACGCCTCCGCGCAGGTTTGCCCGCTTGCGGCGGCCTGTCGTTTGAAATGCCTGATCGCAGAAGCACTTGAGGCGTTTTACTTCCGCCTTGACGGGGTCAGTGTTGATGATCTGGTGTCAGGAAACGCGGAGCTGGCGGGGCTTTTGAAGGTCGCTTGACGCGCCGCTATGGGTCAAGCGGAAATCGGCCAAAACTTCACACCTTCGCGTCATTCTTGGTGAATTGGGCCGCGTGGGGGTTGAACAGGTCGCTAACCAGCTATAATTCGTCTTAATTCCTTCATGTTCCGGGCAAGTTGTTGCCCTGAACCGGGAGCAACGTCGTCACAGGCAGAACGCCTGGGCAATCGAAACCGGAGCAGTCAAATGTCTTCCTACCCGTCCACCCAACAAGGTGGCACCCAATCCCCGGCCCCGCAACAGGGCCAGTCTTCCCCCTCTTCCACCCAGCAGCAGGCCGGCACCCCAACGCCCAAGCCGATCATTCGCGACTGGGCCTCGATCTAAGCGATCGGGCGCTCTTCACGCCGGATCTGGGGCTTTCCGTTTTAGGAAACCTAGCGGCTCCCCTTGAAGTACCAAGGCCAGCCGGTAGGCTGGCCTTTTTACATCCGGTAGACCCACAGATGCCCAGCCCCGTTTCTTCCATTCCAAATCTTGGCCCAGCCACAGAGGCCGCCTTTGCCAAGGCCGGCATCCACTCCGCCGAGGAAATCCGCGAGATCGGGCCGGATGCGGCCTATCTGCGGCTTTTGGAAAGCGGGACGCCGCCGCATTTCATCGGGTATTATGTGTTGGTGATGGGGCTACAGGGCCGGCGCTGGACCGATTGTCAGGGGGAAGAGAAAAAGATGCTGCGCAAGCGTTTTGATGCACTGAAAGCCAAAGTCGTGAAATCACCCCTGTCCGAATTGGAAAAACACCTGAATATTCTGGGTGTTATCGCGCGACCTTAGCGCGACTTACCGGCGCAGGATCATCGTGTCGCCCACCAATTCGATATGGAATTGGCCCAGATAGTCCATGCCCAAGAGCGAGTTCTGCATGTCCGCCTCGTTCACCCAGACCCCCAGATTGTCATCGCTGAAAGGCCCAAGTGCCACCAACGGCAAGGTCACGCGTGCGGTCCGCACTTTGCCATTGGCGGTCATTGCTTCGCCAAGATAGGGCAAATTCTCGGGATCAAGGCCCAGACTGCGCGCATCTGACGGCGAGAGCACGACGTTTGTGGCCCCGGTATCGGCAAGAAACGGGATCTCAGTGCCAGAGATGGTCAGGCGCAAGTAGTAGTGCCCGTCGGCCGCTCGCGGCACCCGCACCTCGCCGGATTGGGTTACCGTCTGGTGGGGCAGGATGTCATGGCGCAAATCCTGCCAGACACCGTATCCGGCCATCGCAGCCATAAAGATCAGCCCCCAGCCGAGTGCAATCCGCAAGCTGTGCCCAAGGCGCTGCCGGAATTCCACCATCAGCCAGCCGCCAAGTGCTGCCAGTAGCAGGCCCAGATAGACCAGCCGTCCGATCTGATCACTGTCCAAACCTGTATCCTCTGTGTCGGTAAAGACATAGGCATGCCACCGCCCTGATGCAACAAACCTTCAGATCAAGCCTGTGCCGCGCACGCCGTCGATCACGAACTGAACGGAAAGAGCGGCGAGCAGCATCCCCAGCAGGCGCGTGATCACAATCGTGCCCGTACGGCCCAGCAGTCTTTCCAGCGGCGGCGAGGCCAAAAGAAACGCGTAGGTGACGGCCATCATTGCCAGCATCAGGCCCAGCACAGCCAGCGTTCCGGGCCAGTTATTACCCGCCTGCCCCACCAGCAGAATCATCGACGCGATGGCCCCCGGCCCCGCGATCAACGGTGTGGCCAAGGGAAAAACAGACGGGTCATGATCGGGGTCGGCTTGTTGCCCCTCACGGCGCTGGGTGCGGCGCTCAAAAAGCATGTCCAGCGCTGTCAGAAATAGCAAAATCCCACCTGCGATGCGAAACGCGGGCATTGAGATCCCCACAAAGCCAAGGATCGACTCCCCCGCCAGACCGAAAAGCAAAAGCAGCGCTGCGGCGATAAGGCAGGCTCGCAGGGCCATCGCCTTGCGACGCTCATTTGACATGCCTTGGGTCAACGCGATGAAGAGTGGCACGATTCCGGGCGGATCGATGACCACGAACAGCGTGGCAAAGGCGGTGATCAGAAAGGCGGTTTCGGGCATTTTGGTCCTGACTTGGCCAAGCGAGACAATGACCTTGCCCAAGGGTCGCAGCCGCATACAGGCCCGTCAAGCAAAACCGGGCGCTGAGCGGGCCGTCGCGTCTGCGAGCCGCTTAAGCGGCCTTTTCCAACTTTTCCTGCGCGCTAAGCCACATGGCCTCGGCGCGGTCCAACGCCCCCATCACTTCGGCGTATTTCTTGTTCCAGGTTTCCAGCTCGCCGATCCGTGACGCCTCATACAGCTCTGGGTCGGCCAGCTTTTTCGCCAGCTTGTCGCGCATCTCATTCAGTTTTCCCAAACGGTCCTCGCATTTTCGCACCTCGGAGCGTAGCGCCAGAACCTCATCGCGGCTGACCTTTTTGGGCTTTTCCACCAGCTTTGGTTCAGGCTTGGCGTCCTCATCTCCGGCAAGGAGTTGGCGGCGGTAGGCTTCAAGATCTTCGGTATAGGGCTGGACCGCCCCGCCTTTGACCAGCCAAAGGCGATCCGCCACGAGGCCCAAAAGGTGCATATCGTGGCTGACCAGCACAACCGCGCCCGAATAGGTTGTCAACGCTTCGACCAAAGCCTCGCGGCTTTCCATGTCGAGGTGGTTGGTCGGCTCGTCGAGGATCAACAAATGCGGCGCGTCGATGGTGGCCAAAAGCAACGACAAGCGCGCCTTCTGCCCGCCCGACAGGCGCCCGACTGCCGTTTCCGCCTGATCGGCCATCAGGCCAAAACCTGCGAGCCGCGCCCGCAGCCGGGGTTGGCCCTCCGCAGGGCGCAGGCGCATGATGTGCTGAAGCGGCGTCTCGTCGATGTGCAGCTCATCGACCTGATGCTGGGCAAAATAGCCGATCCGCAGCTTGGAGGACCGGACCATTTTGCCCTCAACCGGCAACAACTTGCCCGCAAGCAATTTGGACAGCGTCGACTTGCCTTCACCGTTGCGGCCCAAAAGGGCAATCCGGTCATCCTGGTCGATCCGCAAGGACAGCTTTTTCAGGACCGGAGCGCCGCCATAACCAACCGCGACGCCTTCCATATTGATAATCGGGGGCGAAAGCTCTTCGGGTTCGGGAAAGCTGAAAACCACCTTTTTTGCGTCTTCGGGGGCGGTGATCACCTCCATCTTTTCCAGCATCTTCACGCGGCTTTGCGCCTGCACGGCCTTGGATGCCTTGGCTTTGAAGCGGTCTACAAAGCTTTGCAAATGCGCGCGCCGCGCGTCTTGCTTTTTCGCTTCGGCCTGCAAGACGGCGCGGCGTTCGGCCATTTGACGTGCGAACTGGTCATAAGGGCCGGTCCAATAGGTCAGCTTGCGATTGTCCAGATGCAAGATGCCGCCCACGGCGCGGTTCAAAAGGCCGCGATCGTGGCTGATGATCAGCACGGTATGCGGGTATTTCTGCAAATAGCTTTCCAGCCAAAGCGCGCCTTCAAGATCCAGATAGTTGGTCGGTTCGTCCAGCAGCAGATAGTCCGGCTGGGCAAACAGCACGCCGGCCAGCGCCACACGCATCCGCCAGCCGCCCGAGAAATCAGAGCAGGGGCGCTGTTGCGCCTCGGCGTCAAAGCCAAGCCCTTTAAGAATGCTGGCCGCGCGGCCTTCGGCCGACCAGGCGTCGATGTCGTTCAGCCGGTGCTGAATATCGGCGATGCGGTGCGGGTCTTGGGCGGTTTCGGATTCGGCCAGCAGTGCAGCACGTTCGGTGTCGGCGGCTAGCACCGTTTCCAAAAGCGAGGTCGAAGACGATGGCACTTCCTGTGCCACCCCGCCGATCCGGGCACGGCTTGGCATGGTGATGTCGCCACCCTCCAACGCCAGTTCCTTCTTGATCAGGCGGAACAGCGTGGTCTTGCCAGCGCCGTTGCGCCCGACAAGGCCCACTTTGTGGCCTGTGGGAATGGTTGCGGACGCGCCCTCAAACAGGGGGCGGCCTTCGACGGAATAGGTGATATCGGAGATTTTAAGCATGCGCGGGAAGTGCCTGATTGCCGCTCAAAGGTCAATCAGGCTTGTGGGGGCGGCTGCCAGAGTTCGATCGGGTTGGCGTCGGGGTCGTGCAAGCGGGCAAAACGGCCATAGGCGGGGTCGTCCCAAGAGGGATTGGTCTGATAGGCGATGCCTTTGCGGTCGAATTCGACGAGCATGGCATCGAGGTTATCGACACGCAGATTAAGCATATAGGCGCGGTCGGCGGCGAAATAATCGGAATCTGCGGCGAAGGGTTGAAATACAACGGGGCCGGATGCGGTTGACCAATAGGGCGTGTCGGGCGGCGCGTCGGGCCCCAAGCCTGCGCCGATGCCAAGGGCGTCACGATACCATGCGGCCAGAACCCCGGGGTTTTTGCTGCGGAAAAACAAGCCGCCGATTCCAAGAACTGCCATGGGCTTGCTCCGGTGATTTTGCCGGAATTATAGCAGGGGCTGCGGTGATTTCCTAGGTTTTCAAGCCTGCTGGGCCATGCTAGGAGGCGGCACATCAATTCAGGGCGACATGCGCCCGCAGAAATGGAGCCCCCATGGCCACCGAACGCACCCTCTCGATCATCAAGCCCGACGCCACCAAGCGCAACCTGACCGGCAAAATCGTTGCCAAGTTTGAGGATGCCGGCCTGCGCGTCGTCGCATCCAAGCGCATCCAACTGACCCCGGCGCAAGCTGGCGCTTTCTATGCCGAGCATTCCGAGCGCGGCTTTTATGGTGAGCTGTGCGCGTTCATGGCGTCCGAGCCGGTCGTTGTGCAGGTTCTGGAAGGCGAAGGCGCCATTGCCAAAAACCGCGAAGTGATGGGCGCGACGGATCCGGCTGCTGCCGATGCCGGAACGATCCGCAAAGAGTTCGCGATCTCCAAAGGCGAAAACTCGGTCCACGGTTCGGACAGCGAAGCTTCGGCTGCACGCGAAATCGCGTTCTTCTTCTCGGGTCTTGAACTGGTTGGCTAAGGCCACGGCGCGCTAGATCGCGCTTGCGAGAGCATATTGGGGCGGCTGAGCGATCGGCCGCCCCTTTTCTATGGCTTTGGTTTGCGCTCGGTCTTCATTGCCCAAGGGCCTTCGTCCTGCGTCCAGTATTGCGCGCCGCAACCCGCCTCAATCAGCCCCGTCCAAAGCCCCCGGGCTGCCGCAACGGCCGCGTCATCGGCCCCGTCAAACAGCACCCACACCCGCTCCAAACGGTCGCGGATGGGGGAAGCCAGCTCCTCTGGCAGCGGTTGCGCCCCGTCGATCAGCGCCAGAATCCGCGCCTCATTCCGGATCGCGCCGTGCCCGATCAACACCGGTTGATCGGCGTCCTGACCGCCCCCTTCGCGCCCGTGCGGCAAAAAGCTGTCCGCCGGTTGCTCCCATAGCGCGCGGTCCAGTGCCTCCAGCCCCTCAGGGTTCGTGCCACGGACCATCGCGGGCCAGCCGAGCTTAAGCCCGCGCGGCAGCAAGTTGGCCAGCGTTTCCGCGGGGCTGGACCGGGTCAGGTGGTAAAAGACCGCTGTGGTCATTTGCGGTGGGGACCCTTAGGGAAAGGCCGCATCTACTTTGCCTCGAACCGGTCCCGGATCAGCCGATCCAGCGCCAGAACACCCCAGCCCGTCGCACCCTTTGGGGCAAGGGTAGAGTCGGTCTTCAGCAAGGCAGTCCCCGCGATATCGAGGTGAATCCAAGGCATGCCGTCCTTGATAAAGCGCTTAAGAAACTGCGCTGCGGTGATCGAGCCGCCATCCCGGCCACAGGAGTTCACCATATCGGCGATCCGGGATTTCAGTTTGGCATCATAGGCATCGCCCATGGGCATCCGCCATGCGCCCTCGCCCTCGGATGCCGCCGCCTTGAGAAACGCGTCGCACAAGGCGTCATCGTTGGAAAAGACCCCGGTGTTTTCATGGCCGAGCGCCACGATGATCGCCCCCGTCAGAGTCGCCAGATTGATCACACCCGAGGGCTTGAACCTCTCTTGCGCGTACCAAAGCACGTCAGCCAAGACCAGACGGCCCTCGGCGTCGGTGTTTATTACCTCTATGGTGTCGCCTTTCATCGAGCGCACCACGTCTCCGGGGCGTTGCGCCCGGCCATCCGGCATGTTCTCGACGATACCGACCAAGCCAACGACATTGGCCTTGGCCTTGCGCAGGGCAAGCGTGCGCATCACCCCTGCGACCACGGCGGCCCCGCCCATGTCCATCGTCATCTCTTCCATCCCGCCCGCAGGCTTGATCGAGATGCCGCCGGTATCAAAGACCACGCCCTTGCCCACCAGCGCAAATGGCGCTTCGTCACCGCCGCCGTTCCAATGCATGACCACAACCTTGGAAGGGCTTTCGGACCCTTGACCAACACCCAAAAGCGCGGCCATCCCCAGTTTTGTCAGTTGCTCTTCTTCAAGAATCTCCACCTCCAGCCCCAACTCTTGCATCGCGGCCAAGCGCGCGGCGAAATCATGGGTGGTCAGAATGTTGGCGGGTTCATTGACCAGATCGCGGGTGAAAAACACGCCTTCAGCCAAGGCGGCAAAGGGGCTGGCGGCTGCGGCCACGGCCTCGGGCTGGGTGACCGCAATGCTGACGGCCCCTTTGACAGGCTGGGCCGCCGATTTGTGGGGCGTGAAGTCATAGGCGCGCAGGGCCAGACCGAACGACAGATCGGCGGCACGGGCGTGACCTTCGGCCACGACGAGTACGTCTTGGGTGGACAGCGCCCGCCCGATCGCGGCTCCGGCCTTGCGGGCCTCATCCACCGTGGCTTTGCGGGCGAGTTTGATCAGCGTCAACGCTTCTGCGGCCAGTCCCGCTGGAAAGGCCAGATCCAGCGACTCACCCTGTTTAAGCTTGGTCCAGGCGTCACTGCCGAGCACGCGCGCAAGGCCACCGCGCAGCGCCTTGTCGATCTTTCGGGCTGCCGGTGTGTTCGGGCGATCTCCATCGGCGATCAAGGCCAGGTGGCCAGCAAAGGCCGACAAGGCATCAAGATCAAGGCTGGTGAATCGAATGGCGACAGGATGTGACATGAGCGCTCCGTAGGGATTGAGACAATCGCGCCCCGTGGCGGCGAGGTCGCGCCCTGCCGGGGGCGGACCAACCCGCGCAGGGTTTCGCGCAAGGCTAGCGAAGCGGTCCGCCAATGGCCAGATATGAGTTTTCCCCGCCGCAGATTTCCGATAGCGTCTTGGCAAGTGTTCGCCCGCAAGGGACCGTATTAGCCGTGGAAGGGTGGCGGGTGCCGAGATTTGACAGATATCTTTTAGCCCAACTGCTTGCGGTCTTCGGATTCTTCTCGCTAGTGCTGGTGGCTGTCTACTGGGTCAACCGGGCGGTTGGCCTGTTTGACCAGTTGATCGGCGATGGCCAGTCCGCCTTGGTCTTTCTGGAATTTTCGATGCTGACGCTGCCGAATGTCATTCGGCTTGTGCTGCCGATTTCGGCCTTTGCGGCGGCGGTCTTTGTGGCCAACCGGCTGACGCAGGAAAGCGAGTTGGTGGTGATGCAGGCGACCGGGTTCTCGGCGTTTCGCTTGGCGCGGCCGGTTCTGTATTTCGGGCTTTTGGTTGCGGCGATGATGCTGATCTTGATGCATTACCTTGTGCCCGCCAGCCGGGCAGCTTTGGCAGAGCGCAGCGCAGAGATCAGCCAGAATGTCACCGCACGCTTTTTGACCGATGGGCAGTTTACGCATCCCGCCAAGGGGATAACCCTGTACATACGCGAGGTCGCGGCGTCGGGCGAACTTTTGGACATGTTTCTGACCGATGCCCGCGACCCTGCGCAAAGTGTCACCTACACCGCCCGAAAAGCCCTGTTTGCGCGGTCGGACACCGGGCCGAAGTTGCTGATGTTTGACGGAATGGTTCAGGCAATGGCCAATGACGCGAAAACCGAGGGGCGGCTTGCCGTGACGCGTTTTGGGGATTTCACCTATGACTTGTCCGGTCTGATCGCAGTTGGAGGCCGCGAACCGCGCTCGATCAACGAGCTTGCAACCCAAGAGTTGCTGAACCCGACACCTGCGCTGCTGAAGGAAACTGGAGAAACAGAGGCCGCGTTCCTGTTGGACGGGCACAGCCGGTTCGCCCAACCCTTGCTGGCGACAGCCGCCGCCCTGATCGGTTTTTCCAGCCTGCTGATCGGGGCCTTTAGCCGCTTTGGTTTGTGGCGGCAGATCCTTGTTGCGGTGATGTTGTTGATCTTCGTTCAGGCTTTGGCCTCGGCCTCGACCGATCTGGCGCTGAAATCGCCGCGCGGTTATTTGTGGACCTATACCGCCCCGCTTGTCGGGCTGGCGATTGCAGCGGGGCTTTTATGGTTCGCGCAGCGCCCGCGCCGCGTGCGCGCCGCGAGACCGATTGAGGTGCCAGCATGACGCTAAGCCTCTACATCGCCCGCCGGTTCCTGTGGATGTTCTTCATCGTCTTCAGTGTATTTCTGGGCATTTTGCTGCTGATCGACGTGATTGATCAGTTGCGCCGATACTCTGGCACCGGGTTGCCAATGAAGAGCGCACTGTTCTTGTCCGTGATGAACGTGCCGGAAAGCCTGTATCAGATCATGCCGCTGATCATGATCCTGTCAGCGATCGCCTTGTTTCTGGGTCTGGCGCGGTCGTCGGAGCTGGTGGTGGTGCGGGCAGCGGGCCGGTCGGGCTTGCGTTTTCTGGTGGCCCCCGTCGCCGCAGCGTTGGGCATTGGGCTGATCGCGGTGGCTGTGATGAACCCGCTAGTTGCAGCAACCTCCAAGGAATACGACACGCTGACCGCCGCGATGGCGCGCGGCAAAGATGGCTCGATCCTGTCGGTCTCGGCAGAGGGGCTTTGGATGCGCCAAGGCGATGCCAATGGGCAGACCGTGATCCGGGCGGAAAGCGCCCTGCCCGACGGCTCGGTCCTGGAGCATGTAAGCTTTTTCCTTTACGCCCCCGATGGCCAGTCGATCGCCCGGATCGAGGCACTGAGTGCCCATCTTGAGCCCGGCCAGTGGCGGCTTTACGGCGCCAAGCGCTGGGATCTGACCAAAGCCAACCCCGAACGCGACGCGACCATCGAGCCCGCTGGCCTGACCTTGCCCACGGATCTGACCAGCGACCGCATCCGCGGCGGTTTTGCCGAACCTTCGGCGATTTCCTTTTGGAATTTGCCGCGCCACATCAAGGATCTGGAACGCGCGGGCTTTTCGGCGCGCAGCTATCAGGTGTGGATGCAGATGGAGCTTGCGCAACCCCTGCTGATGGCGGCAATGGTTCTGATTGCCGCTGGTTTCACGATGCGCCACGCTCGGTCTGGCAAGACTGGGCAAATGGTGCTTCTGGCGCTGGCGGGTGGGTTTGCGATCTTTTTTCTGAGGAATTTTGCGCAAGTGCTGGGTGACAACGGACAGATCCCGATCGTGGTTGCGGCGTGGAGCCCGCCCCTGGCGGCTGCACTTTTGGCCCTGAGCCTGTTGTTGCATCTGGAGGATGGCTGACATGCGCCGTCTGTTAATCGCCCTTTGGCTCATCCTGCTGCCCGCGGTGCTTTTTGCGCAGGACCGGGCCACTTTGGTTGCCGACGCCTTGCGGATCGTCAACGACCGGGTGTTGTTGGCGGAAGGCCATGTTGAGGTTTTTTATCAGGGCCAGCGTCTGACCGCGCATCGTGTCACTTATGACCGGGTGGCGGATCAGTTGCTGATCGAGGGGCCGATCACCATTGATGACGGCGCTGGCACTCTCATGATCGCCGATCAGGCCGAACTTTCGGCGGACCTGACAGAGGGGATCTTGCTGTCTGCACGGGTGGTGCTGAACCAACAGTTGCAACTGGCGGCAGCCGAGGTTGTGCGGGCGGGTGGCCGCTATACTGCTATGACGCAGGTTGCCGCCTCTTCCTGCAAGATTTGCGCGGGCGATCCCACGCCGCTGTGGGAACTGCGCGCCCGCCGCGTTGTCCATGACCAGCTTGAACGCCAGATCTACTTTGACAGCGCCCAGTTGCGGCTGGCGGGTATTCCCGTGTTCTACATCCCGCGACTGCGGATGCCGGACCCGACACTGACGCGGGCAACCGGGTTTATGATGCCGACATTGGCTACCTCTTCCAACTTGGGAAGTGGCCTGCGCCTGCCCTATTTCATCAAAATGGGCGACAGCCGCGACTTGCTGGTAACGCCCTACTTTACCACCAAAGGCGCGCGCACGGTTGAACTGCGCTACCGCCAAGCGTTCCGCACGGGCGAATTGACCGTTTTGGGCGCGCTGTCGCGGGATGATCTGGCACCGGGCGAGACCCGCGGGCGGCTTCAGATCGACGGTAGCTTCGCCCTGCCCCGGGACTTTCGGCTGAACCTGCACGCCGAGGCGGTCAGCGATGACGCCTATTTGCTGGACTACGGCTATCCCGTTCAGGACCGCCTTCAGAGCGATGCAGAAATCACCCGCACCCGCCGCAACGAATATATCTCTGGTCGGATTGTTGGCTTTCAAACGCTGCGGGATGGCGAATCTGATGAGACGATTCCATCAGTTGTGGGCGATCTGACCTATCACCGCCGCTTTACGCTGGGCACGCTGGGCGGCGAAGGTGGATTGCGGTTCCAAAGCCATAGCCACTACCGCCGTTCAAGCAACCCACTGGACACCAGTGGTGACGGGATCGCCGACGGGCGCGATATGGGGCGGATCTCGTTGCGGGCGGATTGGCGCAAGGGCTGGACACTGCCCAACGGCATGGTCGCCTCGGTATTGGGCGAAGTGTCGGCGGATTTCTACCGGATCGGGCAAGATACGACCTATGCGAACGACTACACCCGCGCGCATGGTGCCTTTGGGGCAGAACTGCGCTGGCCTTGGGTCAAGGCGAGCCAGAACGGAGTGTCGCATGTTCTGGAACCCGTCGTGCAACTGGTCTGGTCCCCCGGTGAGCCGGATGTACTGCCGAACGAGGATTCGGTGCTGGTTGAATTCGACGAGGGCAACCTGTTCTCGCTTAACCGTTTTCCGGGCTCGGATGCGGTAGAGCGTGGCGCGCGTGCCAACCTTGGCCTGCATTATCTGCGCGACGATCCGGCGGGCTGGTCGCTTGGGATGACCGTCGGGCGGGTGGTCCGGCTGGAAGATCTGGGACAGTTCTCAAACGCGTCTGGCCTTGACGGTATTCGGTCTGACTGGCTGGTGGCGGGGCAGTTGCAGTTTGGCGACACGCTGAACCTTGCCAGCCGACTGGTGCTGGGTGACGATCTGGGCCTGACCAAGGGCGAAATGCGTCTGGCTTTGGACGGCGAACGCTATGATCTGGCGGCGGGCTATGTCTATGCGGTTGCAGACACGGAAGAGAACCGGGCCATTGATACTTCGGAAGTGGTCTTTGACGGTAGCTATGCGCTGACCGACGCATGGACGGCAAATCTATCGAACAGGTATGATCTTGTGGCCGACCGGGCGTCGCGTGCGGGCTTGGGGCTGACCTTTCGCAACGAATGCCTTGCGGTCGATCTTTCTCTCTCGCGTCGCTTCACGTCCTCCACTAGTGTAAGCCCGACGACGAATTTTGGACTTTCGGTTGAACTTCTCGGCTTTGGCGGGGGAACGGCGGCCGGTCCGGCACGGACATGCCGGAGATAATGAAACGATTTGGAAACGCCGGGGTCTTTTGGGCCAAGGCAAGAAACGGACGACGGCAGGCAATGCGGCAGGCAGATCAGACGGACCGGCTTTGGGAATTCTTGCGCGGGGCAGCGCTTGTGGCGGCGCTGGCGCTGCCTGCAGGCATTGGGGCAGCGCAAAACAGTCCTTTTGCACCAGTGGCCTATGTAAACAACCGGGTGGTTTCGGCGTATGAGTTGGACCAACGGGTTTTGTTTCTGCAAATCTTGCGCCAACCGGGCGACCTGCGGGAATCCGCTCTTAAAGGGCTGATCGAAGATCGGTTGCGGCTGGAGGAAGCAAAGCGCATGGGCATTTCGGTGCCTGCGGAAACGGTCAAGGCCGGGATGGAAGAATTTGCCGGCCGCGCGAATCTGACAACCGAGAAATTCATTGAAATCGTCGGCCAAGCCGGGATTGATGCGCAGACCTTCCGGGATTTTGTCGAGTCTGGGGTGGTTTGGCGCGAAGTGGTGCGCGCGCGGTATGCGGGTGTCACCTCCATCACCGAGGCCGAAGTGGACCGTGCGCTGGCCCAGTATAAGCCGGTATCGGTGCTGAAGGTGCGTCTGGCTGAGATCGTGATCCCGGCGACCCCGGCACAACGCAGCACGGCGCTGGCCTTGGCGCAGCGCCTGCGCCAGATTGCCACAACCGATGCCGAATTTGCGGATGAGGCGCGGAAAAACTCCTCCGGGCCGACCGCCGGTCGGGGGGGCGCGCGGGAGTGGCAGCGGCTTTCGTCCCTGCCCGAGGCGACGGTGACAGCCGTGCGCCGGCTTGCGCCGGGCCAAATGTCGGCGCCGGTGGTTCTGGACAATGAGGTCGTTCTGTACCGGATGATCGAATTGGGCGAGGACAAGGTTTCGGGCAATGTCGGCACCGTTGTCGACTATGCGCAATTTCTGTTCCCCGCCGGTGAGGGTTCCGAGGCAGAGGCGGTAAAGATTCGCGCCAGCGTCGACACCTGTGACGACTTGTACGACCTTGGCAAAGGCTTGCCTGCCGACCGTCTGCTGCGCGAGTCCAAGCTGACCAGTGACATCCCGGGCGATATTGCGGGGGCGTTGACGCTGCTCGATACAGGCGAATCCTCTACTGCGCTGACCCGCGGCGGCTGGAAGGTCTTTTTGATGCTGTGCAGCCGGACGGCGCCGAAGGATTATCTGCCGTCACGCGATGACGTGCGGGTTCAGTTGCTGAACCAGCGGCTCTCGGCGCAGGCGGACATCTATTTGGAAGAGCTGCGTTCGGAAGCCATCATTCGCGAGCCGTGAGCATGCGCGCCCCAATCGCGCTGACCTGCGGCGAACCGGCGGGGGTGGGCCCCGAACTGGCCGTTGCGGCGCGTCTGTTGCTCCGCTCGGAGGTGCCTTTCTTCTGGATCGGCGACCCGTCGCATTTGCCCGCCGGCACGGAGATTGCCGAAATTTCAACGCCTATGGAGGCTCTGTCGGTGCCGGAGCATCGGCTGGCCGTCTTGCCGCACCGCTTTGCCGCACCGAATGTGCCGGGCCATCCTGCGCCCGAAAATGCCGCGTCGGTGATTGCAGTGATCAAACGGGCGGTGGCGCTGGTGCAGTCGGGTGAGGCTTCGGCAGTTTGCACGGCCCCGATCCACAAGAAGGCACTCAAGGACGGGGCGGATTTCGCCTACCCCGGCCATACGGAGTTTCTGGCAGCACTGGCGGGCGTGGACCGCGTGGTCATGATGCTTGCCTGCGACAGCTTGCGGGTGGTGCCGACCACCATTCACCTGCCGATTGCCGAAGTGCCACAGGCGCTGACGGCGGATTTGCTGGAAGCCACGCTGCGCATCACCCATGCCGGTTTGCGCCGCGACTTCGGTCTGACCCGCCCCCGGATCGCCGTCGCGGGGTTGAACCCCCATGCCGGTGAGGGTGGCACGATGGGCGGCGAAGAGATCGCCCTGATCACTCCGGTGTTGGACCTGTTGCGCGCCGAAGGGATGGACCTGCTGGGCCCGCTGTCCGCCGACACGATGTTTCATGCGCGCGCGCGGGCGGGCTATGATGCGGCGGTGTGCATGTATCACGATCAGGCGCTGATCCCGATCAAGACGTTGGATTTCGATGGGGGGGTCAACGTGACCCTAGGCCTGCCTTTTGTGCGGACCTCCCCAGATCACGGCACCGCCTGTGATATCGCGGGCAAGGGCATTGCGCGGCCGGACAGTCTGGTGGCAGCGCTCAGGATGGCGGCAAAAATGGCGGCGGCTCGGCTTGGATGAGCGGGGCTTTTGCCCGCTTGCCATGCGTTCACGCCAATTGGAAAGGGCTTCTCTGTGGGCACGATTGATGGGTTGCCGCCGCTGCGCGAGGTGATCCGGGCGCATGATCTGGTGGCAAAAAAGCAGCTGGGGCAGAACTTTCTGCTCGACCTGAACCTGACGGCCAAAATCGCCCGGATGGCGGGGGATCTGTCGGCCTGTGATGTCCTTGAGGTTGGGCCAGGCCCCGGCGGTTTGACGCGGGGCTTGTTGGCGGAAGGGGCGCGGCATGTGTTGGCGGTCGAAAAAGACCCGCGCTGCCTGCCCGCCCTGACCGAGATTTCGCAGGCGCACCCGGGGCGGCTGGACGTCATCATCGGCGACGCGATGGAGGTTGAAGTGCTTAACCACCTGACCCCACCGATCCGTGTCATCGCCAACCTGCCCTACAACGTCGGCACGGAATTGCTGATCCGCTGGTTGACCCCGGCGGTCTGGCCGCCGTTTTGGGAAAGCCTGACGCTGATGTTCCAAAAGGAAGTGGCCGAGCGCATTGTGGCCAAGCCACGCACCGATCACTATGGGCGGCTGGCCCTGTTGGTGCAATGGCGCTGTGATGCCAAGATCGTCATGCATTTGCCGCCAGAGGCCTTTACCCCTGCCCCCAAGGTGCATTCGGCGGTTGTTCATTTGACGCGCCTGCCTGCGCCGCGATTTTCTGCGGATGGGGCCGTCTTGAACCGGATCACCGCGATGGGGTTCAACCAGAGGCGCAAGATGCTGCGGTCCAGCCTGAAAGGCATCGGCCCCAACATCGAAGCGCAACTGGTGGAGGCCGGCATCGAGCCGACCGCGCGGGCCGAAGAAATCTCACTTGAGCAATTCTGCGCCTTGGCCCGTATCGTGAAGGGCTAAGCAAAACGTCGGGGGTTAAGCAAAAGGCCCGCGGCGTGCGCGGGCCTTTTTGTTATTCTGCCGTGTCGGTCGGGATCGGTCCGGGTCGGCCCAGATCCAGTTCCGCCTCGGGCTTTTTACGCGGCCGGACCACGCGGGGCTTGGGGGCCTCTGCGCCGGCACTATCCGCTTTTGCGGCCGCTTTCGGCGAGCGCGGCTTTGGTGCGGCAGCAGCTTGTTCCACTTGCGCAACAAGGGCTGCGGGCGATTCAAACCGCGGCGGCTCACTCCGTGGGGCTTCGGCACGGGCGCTCGGCCGGGGGGCTTCGGCACGGGGGCTTCGGCGTGCGGGGCATCCGCTACGGCGGGTTGCTCAACCATGCGGTCGCCTTGCCGGTTTTCGTGACGTGGCGCGCGCGGCTGATCGCGCGGGCGCTCGTCACGGGGACGCTCGTCACGGGGACGATTATCCTGCTGCCGGTCTTCGCGCGGGCGATTTTCCTGAGACCTATTTTCCTGAGGACGCTCGTCACGAGGACGCTCATCACGGGGGCGCTCATCCCGTGGGCGATTGTCCTGGCGGCGGTTCTGGTTGTTGCGCGGCTGGTCGTTACGGGGCTGGTCGTTGCGACCATCGTCCCGGCGGGGTTCGTCGCGACGCTGCTGGTTCTGGCCGGATTCGGGCAGATCAACCAAAGCAGGTTGCTCATCCTCGTTCACGACCGAAAAGCCCGAGCCATAGGGCTGGTCGCTATCTGACGCGTCATTGCGATCAGAGCGATAGTCTGACCGTTCAGGCCGATAGTCGCCTTGCTGGCGATCCCGGTTCTGATTGTTGCCGCCCTGCCCATAGCCACCTTGGCCATTTCCGCCTTGGTTGCCACCGTTTTGGCCATTGCCCTGACCTGAGGGGCTGTTTTGCTGGAACTGTTGGCGGGCATCCTGCTCCGCCGCCATTTCACGCGTCGCCTCGGCCAGAAGCCGGGTGTAATGCTCGGCATGTTGCAGGAAGTTCTCGGCCGCAACCCGGTCGTTAGACAACTGGGCATCACGGGCGAGCATTTGATATTTCTCGATAATCTGCTGCGGCGTGCCGCGCACCTTGCCTTCGGGGCCGGAGCTGTCGAAGACACGGTTGATGATATTGCCGAGAGTGCGCGGGCGGTTCGTTTTTGAACGCGAGCGGGACTTGGAAGAGCGCATCTTGTCCTTTGATCCAGATGAACTGGCTTTGACCTGCTGCTTGCGCCTGCGGCGCGAACTAAAAAGCGAGCGGTGAATGGCATGGTGCAGATGGGGGGGCGATAGCCCTGCCCCACGCGCCTTTTGGATTAATCACAGCCGGGGCGGGCTGACAAGGGATTTCTTCCCGATAGCAGGTGTTGTGCGCAGATTATGCCGCGCCGCAATGGTCGGGATCGCCCGCCTTGACCGCAAGAACCACCCGGTCGCGGCCATCCATGTCGGGCAAAACCCGCGGATTGACGAAGCCTTGCGCGACAAGCAGGGCCGTTACCGCAGCCCCTTGGGTCGGGCCGATTTCCAGCAACAGCCGCCCGCCAGCCATCAGCCGCGCCCCGGCCCCGCGCGCAATTGCACGGTAGGCGTCCAGCCCGTCACCGCCGGGAGTCAGGGCCAGATGCGGCTCCCAGTCGCGGACTTCGGGCGCGAGAGTGGCCATCTCATCGGCCGCAATATAGGGCGGATTGGAGGTGATCAGGTCATACCGGCCCTGCACCTCGCTGAACCAGTCCGAGGCGAGAAACCGTGCGCGGCTGGACAGGCCGAGGCTGGTGGCGTTGGTTCGCGCGACCGAAAGGGCCGCTGGCGACAGATCGGTGCCGAGCCCTTGCGCCATTGGCATTTCAGCGAGGCAAGACAACAGGATACATCCGGTGCCGGTGCCCAGATCCAGCATCTTCAGAAAGGGCCGCTCCAGCGCTGCCGCGATCAGCGGCTCGGTATCGGGGCGCGGGTCGAGTGTGTCTTGCGTGACTTGAAACCAGCGCCCCCAAAAGAGTCGCTGGCCCGTGATCTGGGCCACGGGTTGGCGGCGGGCCCTTGCCGCTACGGATTGGTCGAACGCGGCCCTTTGCAGTTCGGTCAACGGGTCGGCCAGATGCAGGGTCAAGCGGTCCAGCGGCAGGCCAAGGGCATGGGCCAGAAGGTGGCGGGCGTCATTGGCCGGTCCTTCGATTCCGGCAGCGGCCAGTTGCGGCAAAGCAGCGCGCAGGGCCTCATTGCCGGTCATTGCTCCATCTCGGTCAGCTTGGTGGCCTGATCATGCGCCACCAAAGCATCGACCACCTCCTTGATGTCGCCCGCCATGATCCGGTCCAGCGAATAGAGCGTCAGATTGATGCGGTGGTCGGTCATCCGGCCTTGGGGGAAGTTATAGGTGCGGATCCGCTCTGAGCGATCACCAGAGCCAACCTGCGCCTTACGGTCGGCGGCGCGGGCATCATCGACGCGGGCGCGCTCAAGGTCATAAAGCCGGGCGCGCAACACCTGCATCGCCATCTCGCGGTTGCGGTGCTGGGATTTCTGCGCCGAGGTTACGATCATTCCGGTCGGCAAGTGGGTGATCCGCACGGCAGAATTGGTGGTGTTGACGTGCTGCCCACCAGCGCCAGAGGCGCGCATCGTGTCGATGCGGATATCCGAGGCCGGGATGTGCATCTCAACCTCTTCAGCCTCGGGCAAGACGGCGACGGTGGCGGCGGAGGTGTGAATGCGGCCCTGCGCCTCGGTTTCGGGGACGCGCTGAACACGGTGCACGCCTGATTCGAACTTCAGCTTGGCGAAGACCCCTTCGCCGGAGATATGGGCAGAGACCTCTTTGATCCCGCCAAGATCGCTGTCTTGTTGTTCAAGGATTTCGAAGGTCCAGCCTTGGCCCTCGCAAAAGCGTTGATACATCCGCAAAAGGTCGGCGGCGAACAGCGCGGCCTCATCGCCCCCGGTTCCGGGGCGGATTTCAAGGATCGCGGGGCGGGCATCGGCGGCATCTTTGGGCAAAAGAGCAAGCCGAAGCCTTTGTTCCATTTCGGGAATTTTCGCGCGAAGGCGGGGGATTTCTTCCTCGGCCAGCGGTTTCATTTCGGGATCGGACAGCATCGCCTCGGCCTCGGCAAGATCGGTGAGCGACTGGCGATAGGCGGCCACCTCGTCCGCGACGGGCTTCAGATCAGAGTATTCGCGCGATAGGGTCGCGATTTCCCCCGGGGTGGCGCCAGCGTTCAGCCGGGCTTCGAGAAACTCGAAACGCTGGGTGATCTGGGCAAGTTTATCCAATGGAACCATGGCGCGGGTTTGGCTGATGGGGGGGGCTTGGTCAAGGGGCAGGACGGGCGGCTGCGGCTGTCAGCGCAAGCGCCCCAAGCCACGCCCGTAGCCGCGCCGCATTGACGCCGAAATCATCGCGGCCAAAGCGTTGGCGGGCGTGCAGGGTCAGCCGCGTCTGGCCTTGGTCCGTGGTGGTTTGTGCCGTGGTATAATCCGGAAAACCCCATACCTTGGAACGACTTACCCAGGTGATCCGCCCCTCTTGCGCCGAGCCTGCCAGCCGTTGGCTTTGCGGGTCCGCAAGCACAATCGCCTCCAGCCGTGTCAGCAGGTCTTGGGCGGGCTCCGAAGACAACAGACTGACCGCGGCCCCTTGGGGAACCTTGGTTATCTGGCCCTCGGCCAAGGGCGGTTGGCCCGCTAGGGTGACCAGCGGGTCCAGATGCCAAACTGCGGGGTCAGACGGGGCGAGCCGGATATAGCCCGCCCCGCCCGCTATCAGCAGGAGCGCAAAAAGAAACGTCCATCTCATTGAAATACCATTACCTTTGGGTCTTTGCCCAATGATAGAGGCAGATCAGTTCGTAGGCCACATGCGCCCCGGCAATCGCGGTGGCGCCGGTGGTGTCGTAGGGGGGAGAGACCTCAACGATATCGCCGCCGACCATGTTGATTCCCGCCAGATCGCGCAGCATCGCCGCCGCCTGCCACGAATGCAGCCCGCCCCAGACCGGCGTGCCGGTGCCGGGGGCCACGGACGGGTCCAAAGCGTCGATGTCAAACGTCACATAAGTCGCTGAATTGCCAACAATATCCTTGGCTTTGGCTACCGCCGCCGCGCAGCCCTTTTCGTGCACCTCACGTGCGTCGATCACGTGGACGCCGAGGTAGTCTTCGGTCACGGTGCGAATGCCGATCTGGACCGAGCGTTTGGGGTCCACCAGCCCGGTTTTCACCGCCTTATACAACATGGTGCCGTGGTCGATACGGGTCAGATCATCGTCGGGCCAGAGGTCGGAATGGGCGTCAAAGTGGATCACACCCAATGGGCCATACTTTTCCGCGTAGGCCTTGAGGATCGGATAGGTGATGTAGTGATCCCCGCCCAAGGTCACCGTTCCCGCGCCGGATTTCAGGATTTTGGCAATATGCGCGGTCAGTGTTTCGGGGAAATCCGACACCTTGGCATAGTCAAAAGCGCAATCGCCGTAATCAATTACGTTCATTTCCTCAAGTGGATTGGTCGGCCAGCCATAGGGCGGATCATAGGGCTGAAGGCAGGACGCCTCGCGGATCGCGCGGGGGCCGAAACGGGTGCCGGGGCGGTGGGTGACGGCCTGATCAAAGGGCACGCCGGTGATGGCCAGATCCACCCCGGTCAGGTCTTTGGTATAGCTGCGGCGCAGGAATGAGGTGGCACCGCCAAAGGCATTCTCAAACGCCAGACCGCGTTGGGTCTTGCGGGTGAAAGCGGTGTCGACTTGGGTTTTGGCGTCTTCTAGGGCCATGGGGAACTCATCGGGAAAACGCGGGGTCGTTCTGGCCCGGAGACGCCGCGGATCCGGTTGGGTGAAGGGACAGGAGGGGGCGGTGGTTGTCAAGGCATGGGTTGCGAACGCAGGGCTAATAGCCTGAATTCACTGAAAAATGCCGATCTTTATTCCGTCTTCCTGCAATCTTCTTTTTGTCTTCCTGCACGGGTATCGCCCGCCTGCCCCAAGCCGCGTTAACCTTTGCGCGGCGAATCAGCCGCGATCCTGCCACAGGCCTTCGCGCACCAGATCATCGGTGACGCGGGTGATCGCGGCGCGCAGGGTGTCGGCGATGAAATCCACATCGCCTTCGGTCAGGGTCAAGGGCGGCGACATCACGTTGAGATGCCCGATCGGGCGCACCATCAGCCCGAGGCTTTCGGCCACATCCGAGATGCGTTTGCTTTCCCCGACCGTATCCGGCAAGGGCGCCTTGGTGGTCTTGTTGGCGACGTTTTCCACGCAAAGCATCAGCCCCATGCCCCGCACATTGCCCACGAGCGGCAGATCTTCCAGCCCTTTCAGGCGGGACTGAAAATAGGCGCCGACGGTCTGGGCATGGGTCAGCAGGTCTTCGCGCTCGATGATCTCTATGTTCTTCAGGGCTGCGGCGCAGGACACCGGATGGCCCGAATAGGTCAGGCCGGAGGTGAACCACCGCCCGCCCCCTTCGGCCATCACATCCCAGATGCGCTTGGAAAAGATCAGAGCGCCCAAGGGCACATAGCCCGAGGTCAGGCCCTTGGCGGTGGTGATCATGTCGGGCTGGACGCCGAATTCGGACAGGCTGGCGAACCAGTGGCCGATGCGGCCAAAGGCGGTCACCACCTCATCCGCGATGAACAGGATCTCGTGGCGCTGGCAGATTTCCCACATGCGGCGCAGATAGCCGTCGGGGGGCACGATGATACCGCCCGAGGCCTGGATCGGCTCGGCAATAAAGCCGCCGATGCGGTCGGCGCCGACGCGGGCGATCAGCGCCTCAAACTCTGCGATGAGGTGATCGCAGAACTGCGCCTCGGTCATCCAGTCGGGGCGACGGTAGGGGTTGGGGCAAGACAGGTGGTGAATGCCGTCGGTCTTGTAGCGGAATTCCTCTATCTGATCGCCGGGGCGTTTGCCGACCGATTGGGTCAGATAGGTGGAGCCGTGGTAGGAATGATCCCGCGCCACGATGTCGGTTTTCAAGGGGTTGCCGCGGGCGTGGTGGTAAAAGCTGACCATGCGCACCGCAGTATCGACGGCGGTAGAGCCGCCCGTGGTGAAGTGCACGCGGGTCAGATCGCCCGGGGCAAGTTCGGCCAGTTTGGCGGCAAGGCGGGCGGCGGGGTCGTTGGTGGTGTCGGTGAAGTAGTTGGCAAAGGCCAGTTTTTCGGCTTGCTCACCAATGGCGGTGGCCATTTCCTTGCGCCCCAGACCGATGTTGGTGCACCACATACCGCCCACGGCGTCGAAGTATTTCCGCCCTTCGGAATCCCAAAGATAACAGCCCTGCCCCCGCGTGATCACCAGCGAGCCGTCCCGTTCAAAGGGCCCGAAATTGGCCCAAGGGTGCAGCGCATGGGCCCGGTCCATTTCCCAAAGATCTTGGTTGCGCAGGGTCGGGGTCATATTGAATCTCCAGTCAATAGGCTGAAGCTGACCATAGACCAAGCGCGTTCAAAGGCCAGAAGATTTTGATCAAAAGAAGGATTGGCGGGCTTTGCTTAGGGAAAAGCCGTGGCCAAGGCTGTTCTGGCAGGTCATGCCGGACTTGGCTGAGGTGCAGGTATAGCCGCCAAGGGTGACGGTCGCGCCGTAGCCCAGTTCCATCCCCGCGCTGTCGGACACGCTGTCAGACACGCAGGCGAGATAGCCCTTGGTCGAGGTTTCTTCGACCGCAAAGGAATTGCCCCAGTCAAATTCGCAATCGGCGGGGCCTTGGGTAAAGCTGAGCGTCAGGTCGCGCATATCGCAGCGCAGAAAGGAATAATCGCCCGTGGCGATGGCGCATTGGATGTTCCCCGACGGGGAATGGAAGGCGATGTAATCATCGGCCAGAGCGGGGCTGGCAAGCAGGCAAAGGGCAAGGGCAAGACGCATCGGAACCTCCGGTGAAAGGCGCGACTCTGCAGCCGCGCCTTTGGTCTTGCAAGGGGCCGCTTAGGCCAAGGGCTGGGCGCGTTCGACCAGACGGGCAAAGAAGCTGGCCCCTACCGGGGCTGCCTCATCATTGAAGTCATAGGCGGCGTGATGCAGCCCTGCCCCCGGCCCGGTGCCGAGGAACAGATAGGCGCCGGGGCGCGATTCGAGCATGTAGGAGAAATCTTCAGACCCCATCTCGCGCACGGAATGGCCGTCGACAGCGTCGGCCCCCGAGATTTCGATGGCGACCTCGGTGGCGAAGGCGGCATTTTCGGCGTGGTTGATGGTGGCCGGGTAGCCCCAGTCATAGTCGATGCGCGCCTTGACACCGTAGGCGGCGGCATGGCCTTCGACGATCTCGTAGAACCGCTTTTTCAGCAGCGCGCGCACATCCGGTTTGAAGCAGCGGATGGTGGCGCAGAACATCGCCTCTTCGGGGATGATGTTTGACGCGGTGCCGGTGTGGATCTGGGTGACGGACAAGACCGCTTCATCCAACGCATAGACGTTGCGGGGGATGATGGTTTGCAGCGCCTGCACCATGCCGACAACGGCCACGACCGGGTCGACACATTCATGCGGGTTCGCTCCGTGGCCGCCTTGGCCGGTCAGATAGACAAAGGCCGTATCGACCGAGGCCATCAGCGCATCAGGGTTGGTCAGGAAATGGCCAAAGGCGATGTTGGGCGCGTTGTGGATGCCGTAGACCTGCGTGATGTCAAAACGGTCCATGACGCCTTCCTGCACCATGACCTGCCCGCCGCCGCCGTCTTCTTCGGCAGGTTGGAACAAAAGCGCCACGCGGCCCGAAAAGCGCCGGGTCTCGGCCAGGTATTTGGCGGCCCCCAGCAGCATGGTGACATGGCCGTCATGGCCGCAGGCGTGCATCTTGCCCTTGATGGTCGAGGCATAGGGCGCGCCGGTCATCTCTTCGATGGGCAGCGCATCCATGTCGGCGCGCAGGCCGATGGTCGGGCCGGGGCCGGTGCCGTTGATGATCGCCACGATGCCGGTCTTGGCAATTGCGGGGTGAATCTCATCGACGCCGATCTCTTTCAGGCGCTCGGCGATCCAGCTGGCGGTGTTGTGGCACTCAAAGCCCAGTTCGGGATGGGCGTGAAGATGGTGACGCCAGCCCTTCATTTCCTCGGCATAAGCGGCGATACGGTTGAGGACGGGCATGGGGGACTCCTGTTCTTTGCCCTTTGATCAAATCTTAATTGCGAGGGATCGGCAATGCCCCTGCCCCATTCTGACGATGCTTCCGATCAGCTTGTACGGAACCCCGACGGCGGAATGCCGCGCTTGTTGGAGATCATGCGCCGATTGCGCGACCCAAAAACCGGCTGCCCCTGGGACATCGCGCAAAGTTTTTCCAGCATCGCGCCCTATACGGTTGAAGAGGCTTATGAGGTGGCCGACGCCATCGAACGGCAGGCTTGGGAGGAGTTGCCGGGCGAATTGGGCGACCTGCTGCTGCAGACGGTCTATCACGCGCAAATGGCCGAAGAGGCCGGGCTGTTTGGCTTTGACGCGGTGGTGCGGGCGATTTCCGACAAGATGGTGGCACGCCATCCGCATGTCTTTGGGACCGAAAGCCGCGACAAGTCGCCCGAGCAGCAGACCGCCGATTGGGAGCGGATCAAGGCGGCGGAACGGGGGGCCAACAGGGTACGGGTGCTGGACGGGGTGGCCCTGGGCTTGCCGGGGTTGACGCGGGCGGTGAAGTTGCAGGGGCGCACGGCGCGGGTGGGGTTTGACTGGCCCTCGACCGCCGAGGTGGTCGACAAGATCGCCGAGGAGGCGGGCGAGTTGGTTGAGGCGCGCGACCGCTTGACGCAGGACGAGGTGACGGAAGAATTGGGCGATCTGTTGTTCGTGATGGCCAATCTGGCGCGGCACTTGAAGGTGGACCCCGAAGAGGCCCTGCGCGCGGCCAATGCCAAGTTTTCACGGCGCTTTGCCCGCATAGAGGATTGGCTGGCCGAGGCGGGCAAGGCCCCGGCGCAAAGCGATCTGGCAGAGATGGACGCGCTTTGGAACCGCGCCAAGGCTGAGGAGAAGGCAAGGAAGAAAGACGCCTCCGGCGGGAGTATTTAGGCCAAGATGATGACCGCGGTGAGGTGCGGGTATTGACCTGAGTAAAATAGTCAGGTTTAACGCGGGAAATACCTGACTAAAGGAGTCATCGATATGCGTCTTACCGTTCTTGCCCTTGGCTTGTGTTCTGTCGCCCTGCCCGCTTTGGCGGAGGAGGTGAACATCTACTCCCATCGCCAGCCGGAGTTGATTCAGCCATTGTTGGATGCCTTTACCGCAGAGACCGGAATAACCACCAATGTGGCCTTTGTTGACAAGGGCATGTCAGAGCGTCTGGTGGCCGAGGGCGACCGGTCGCCCGCCGATCTGGTGCTGACGGTAGACATCGCGCGGCTGATGCAGGTGGTGGAGGCGGGCGTGACCCAGCCTGTCACCTCGGCGGTGTTGGAGGCCAATATTCCGGCGGCGTTTCGTGACCCCGCAAACCAGTGGTTCGGTCTGACCACCCGCGCCCGGATCGTCTATGCCAGCAAAGAGCGGGTCAAGGATGGGGAGGTCACCACTTATGAGGATCTGGCCGATCCGAAGTGGAAGGGGCGGATCTGCACGCGGTCGGGTCTGTCGGATTACAATGTGGCGTTGACCTCGGCGATGCTGGCCCATCACGGGGCGGAGTATACTTCAAACTGGCTTGCCGGGCAGAAGGCCAATCTGGCGCGCAAGCCAGAGGGCGGGGACCGCGATCAGGTCAAGGCGATCTGGGCCGGGCAGTGCGATATCTCGTTGGGCAACACCTATTACATGGGCGAGATGTTGTCGGATGCCGAGCAGGTGGAATGGGCCAATTCGGTGCGGATCGTTTTCCCGGTCTTTGATGACGGCGGCACGCATCTGAACATCTCGGGCGTGGCGATGACGAAGGCCGCCCCGCATCATGACGCCGCGCTGAAGCTGATGGAGTGGCTGTCGTCGGACGAAGCACAGCGCATCTATGCCGAGACCAACAACGAGTTCCCGGTCAAGCCGGGGGTGGAGCGGTCGGAACTGGTCAAAAGCTGGGGCGATTTCACTGCCGATGGGCTGAGCCTGACTGAGATTGCCAAGGGACGGCCAGAGGCGCTGAAGCTGACAGAAACGGTCGATTTCGACGGTTAAGGCGGGCGCTACGGCCAAAGCGGGCGCCCGACTGGGCGCCCGCCGGTCTATTATGACGCATTTTTGTCGCTGTTGCATGAAGACACACAATAATGTCAGCAAGACTGACCTTTCTGTGATGGACTTCGCCGACGGGTTCCGATTTGGATATGCCCAAGCAGGAGTAGACCAATGGCGCGCAAGATCATCATAGACACAGACCCCGGACAGGACGACGCTTTTGCGATGCTTTTGGCCTTTGGCTCACCCGAGTTGGAGGTATTGGGGGTGACGGCGGTGGCGGGCAATGTGCCTTTGACCCTGACCGTCCGCAATGCCCGGATCATCTGTGAACTGGCCGGGCGGCGCGGCGTGCCGGTGTTTGCCGGATGTGCCGCCCCATTGAAGCGCGATCTGGTCACGGCAGAGCATGTGCATGGCAAAACCGGGCTGGATGGCCCGGATCTGGTTGAGCCCACAATGCCGGTGCAGGCGCAGACGGCGGTGGCGTTCCTGATTGAAACCTTGCGGCGGGAGCCTGCGGGGACGGTGACGCTCTGCGCCCTTGGGCCGCTGACCAACCTGGCGCAGGCCTTCTTGCAGGCCCCCGATGTGGTGGGGCGGGTGCAGGAAATCGTGCTGATGGGGGGGGCCTATTTTGAGGTGGGCAACATCACGCCCGCAGCAGAGTTCAACATCTACGTCGACCCGGAAGCGGCGGAAATCGTGTTGAAATCTGGCATCCCACTGGTGATCATGCCGCTGGATGTCACGCATAAGTTGTTGACGACCAAAGATCGGATCGACGCGTTTCGTGCAATGGGAACCGAAGTTGGCCGGGTCGCCGCCGCATGGGCCGATTTCTTTGAGCGGTTTGACGTGGCGAAATACGGCAGCAATGGCGGCCCGCTCCATGATCCCACCGTGATCGCTTGGCTGTTGAAGCCCGAGCTGTTCAGCGGGCGGCGGATCAATGTGGAGATCGAGACGAAATCCGAGCTGACGCTGGGGATGACCGTGGCCGATTGGTGGGGTGTTACCAAGCGCACGGCCAATGCGATGTTCATTGGGGATGTGGATGCGGACGGGTTCTTCGCCTTGCTGACCGAGCGGTTGGCGCGGCTTTAGGGCCGGCTGATCTGCCCGCCGCCAACGGCCGCGGGCACCCCGGTGGTGGTGGCGCAAGAGGTCGGCAGGCCGCGTGCGACGCGCACCGCCAGATAGGCGAAGGCCTGCGCCTCTAGCATGTCACCGTTTAGCCCTGCGATCTCAATGGGTTCTACGGGACAGCTCATGCGATGCGCGAGGGAGGCCATCAGGCTTTCGTTGTGGCGCCCCCCACCGGTGACCAGCACGCGCGAGACGGGGGCGGGGAAATGCTCGGCCCCTTTGGCGACAGAGGCGGCGGCGATTGCGGTCAGGGTAGCGGCCGCATCGGCGTTCGACAGCGGGTGGATCTTGCGCAAGAACCGTTGAAAATCGTTCCGGTCCAAGGACTTCGGCGGCATTTTGTGGAAATATGGTTGGGCGAGGAAGGCTTGGACAAGGCGTTCGTCGACGCGGCCCGTGGCGGCCAGTGCGCCGCCTTCGTCTTGCGGCAGGTCAAGGCGGCTTTGCATCAGGTCATTCACAGGCGCATTGGCGGGGCCGGTGTCAAAGGCCAATAGCGCGCCGGGGCTATCGGGGCTGGCGGCGGTTGGGTCCACCCAAGTCAGATTGCCCACGCCGCCCATGTTCAGAAAGGCCACGGGGGCAGTTGCGCCCATCCATTTCGCGCAGGCAAAGTGAAAGAACGGGGCCAAGGGTGCGCCCTGCCCACCCAAGGCCACGTCCGAGCTGCGGAAATCCCAGACGACCGGCAGGCCCAGCACCTCGGCCAGCACAGCGCCGTTGCCGGCCTGATGCGTGCCGCGCCCGCGTGGGTCATGCGCAAGTGTCTGGCCGTGAAAGCCCACCAGATCCACACCGGTAAAGCGCGCCAGCACCTCAGTATGGGCGTTTTCCACCAGTTCCGCCGCGGCTTGCACCCCCGCCTCGCCCGGCCAGCGGCCAAAGGCGGCGCGGATCACCGCGCGCTCTGCCTCGGTATAGGGGCGATAGGCGTCGGGGCCGAATTCGGTGATTGTGACGCCATCGGTGCGCAGCATGGCGGCGTCCACCCCATCCAGCGAGGTGCCCGACATCGCCCCCAAAGCCCAGATCGCCCCGGCTTTCTGCATCTTTCCCTTGGCCCCTTGCCTCGATATACCTGCGCCACCTTAAAGCATGAGCACCCCATGACCTACCATCCGAAATCTGAATTCCTGCGTGTGATGTTCGAGCGCGGCTTTGTCGCCGACTGCACCGATTATCAGGCGCTTGACGAGGCTTTGGTCAAAGGGGTCGTGCCGGGCTATATCGGCTTTGATGCAACGGCCAAGTCGTTGCATGTGGGCAGCCTTATCCAGATCATGATGCTGCGCTGGTTGCAGAAGTGCGGCGGCAAGCCGATCGTTCTGATGGGCGGCGGCACCACCAAGGTCGGCGACCCCAGCTTTCGCGCCGATGAGCGCCCGCTGCTGACCAACGCGCAGATCGACGACAATATCGCCGGGATCAAGCGGGCATTCTCGCCCTATGTCTCGTTTGGCGACGGGCCGAATGATGCGGTGATGGTCAACAACGCCGAGTGGCTGGATGATCTGAACTACCTTGGCTTTCTGCGCGACATCGGGCGGCATTTCTCGGTCAACCGTATGTTGTCGTTTGAAATCGGTGAAATCACGGCTGGATCGGGAGCAATCGCTGTCCTTCCTTGAGTTCAACTACATGATCTTGCAGGCCTATGACTTTCTGGAGCTGAACCGCCGCTATGGCTGTCTGGTGCAGATGGGCGGGTCGGATCAGTGGGGCAATATCGTCAACGGCGTGGACCTGACGCGCCGGGTGATCGACCATGAGGTCTATGGGCTGACCTCGCATCTGCTGACCACCAGCGATGGCAAGAAGATGGGCAAGTCGCAGAATGGCGCGGTCTGGCTGAATGGCGACATGTTCGCGCCCTATGAGTTCTGGCAATACTGGCGCAACACCACCGATGCCGATGTGGGCCGGTTCCTGAAGCTGTACACCGAGATGCCGCTGGAAGAGTGCGACCGTCTGGGCGCGCTGGAAGGGGCCGAGATCAACGAGGCCAAGATCGTGCTGGCCAACGCGGTGACCACGCTTTTGCATGGGGCGGCAGCGGCGCAGGCGGCTGAGGCCACGGCGCGCGAGGTGTTTGAGCGCGGTGGCGTGGGCGAGGACCTGCCGACGATCACCGTCTCGGCGGCGGAGGCGGCAGAGGGCTTGGGCATTGTGCAGTTGTTTGTGAAGGCGGGGCTGGCCGGGTCTGGCAAGGATGCCAAGCGGCTGATCCTGGAGGGTGGCGCGCGGGTCAATGACGCGGTGGTGACGGATGCGGGGCTGCGCTACGGGGCCGAGGATCTGGCCGCGCCGATGAAGCTGACCGCGGGCAAGAAGCGGCATGCGCTGGTGGTGCTGGGATGAGGCTTGCTGCTTTGGTTCTGGCGCTGGCACCCTGCCCTGCCTTGGCGGAAGGCTGTCTGATGCAGGATGCGGTCTATGCAGATGCGGTGACCGGGTTGGAGTTGCGGTTTCGTCCGGCGGAAAGCTGGGAGCAGGCCGCGATGACCAAGCATGTCATGGAGATGCCCCTGCCAGATGGCCGGGTACTGTGGGGCGAGATTGACGAGAACATGGGCACCAGCCGCGATGTGGGGCGCTTGTTTCTGGGGTGCGCCCGACCGGGGCCCGAGGATGCACCGCTGGACGACGCGGTGGCCGAGGACTGTCAGGTCTGGGAGGGCGTGGTCTATGCGCTGGTGGACGGCAAGGTCGATTACACCCCGATGTTCGATGAACCTGCCCCGCAAAGCCTGATTCTGTCGGATGTCGGGCGCAAGCTGCGCTATGCGGTGTTCAGCGCGCCGGGCGAAGAGCCTTGGGATCAGTTTACCTTCAAATCCTGTTCAAAATGAAAAAGGGGGCCAAGCGGCCCCCTTTTTGCATCTGATCCGCTGGGGATCATTCTTTGACGGTGACTTTCGCCATGACGTCCGCCGGGGCGGTGACCTCGCCGTTCTGGCCTTCGCCGCGCTTGATGGCATCAACGATTTCCATGCCGGAAATCACTTTGCCAAAGACGGTGTATTGGCCGTTCAGGAAATCACCCGGCGCAAACATGATAAAGAACTGGCTGTTGGCCGAATCCATGTCTTGCGAGCGGGCCATGCCGACGGTGCCGCGTTCAAACGGCAGGTCCGAGAACTCAGCCGGGATGTTCGGCATGGTCGAGCCACCCATACCCGCCATCGTGTTGTCAGCACCGGCCTTGCCATTTGCAATATCGCCGGTCTGCGCCATGAAGCCGTCGATCACGCGGTGAAAGATGACCCCGTCATAGGCGCCAGATTTGGCAAGGGCCACGATCTGGGCGACGTGCTTGGGGGCGGCCTCGGCGTTCAGATCAATGACGATCTGGCCGTTGGCCACACCGGTCACGTCGATCACAAGGTTCGGGCCCGGCCCGTCGCCTTCGGCGAAGGCGGGGGCAGCGGCCAGCAACAGGGCGGCGAGGGTCAGTTTATTGAACATCTGCGGCCACCCGGACAGTGATCATGCGATCAGGGTTGGCTGGCGGCTCGCCGCGCGCGATCTTGTCGACATGCTCCATCCCGGAAATCACGCGACCGTAAACGGTGTATTGGCCGTTCAGGAAGCTGTTGTTGCTGAAGTTGATGAAGAATTGCGAGTTGGCCGAGTTCGGGTTGGACGAACGCGCCGCCCCGATGCTGCCCCGGTCATGCGGCAGTTTGGAGAATTCTGCCGGAAGGTCCGGATGCTCGGAACCACCCGTGCCTGCGCGGCGCAGGTTAAAGTCTTTTTCCATGTTGCCGTTGGCCACATCGCCGGTCTGGGCCATGAAGCCTTCGATCACCCGGTGGAAAGCCACGTTGTCATAGGCTTTGGCACGGGCGAGGGATTTCATACGCTCGACATGCTTGGGCGCTACATCTGCCAGAAGTTCGATGACGACTTCGCCATCTTTCAGCGTAAGGATAATGGTGTTTTCGGGGTCTTTGATCGCGGCCATCGGCGGTTCTCCGGTTTGAAATCTGCGGGGAACCTAATGGGGCCGGGCAAAAAGGGGAAGGGCTGACGGTTGACGAAGCCGCGAGATGGGCGGAAAGAAGGGGAAATGCTATGGAGGCTGCGATGGCTTGGAAGACGATTGACGATCTGGGGTTGGCCGGCAAAACCGTGCTGACCCGCGTGGACATCAACGTGCCGATGGAGGGGGGCGTTGTCACCGACACCACCCGGATCGACAAGATCAAGCCGACGGTCGAAGACCTGATCGCGCGCGGGGCCAAGGTGGTTCTGCTGGCGCATTTCGGTCGCCCCAAGGGCAAGGTCGTGCCGGAGATGAGCCTGCGCCATGTGTTGCCCGCGCTGGAAGCCGGTCTGGGCCGCGCGGTGGTGTTCATGGAGCGCCCCAGCCGGGCCGAGATTGACGCCCTGCCCTCTGGTTCGGTGATTTTGGTCGAAAACACCCGCTTTTCCCCGATGGAAGAGGCCAATGACCCGGCGATGGCGCAATTTCTGGCCGGGCTGGGCGACATCTATTGCAACGATGCCTTCTCGGCGGCGCACCGCGCCCATGCCTCGACCGAGGGGGTGGCGCATTTGCTGCCATCCTGCGCGGGGCGTCTGATGGAAGAAGAATTGCGCGCGCTGGAGGCGGCTTTGGGCACGCCGAAGCGCCCGGTGGTGGCGGTGGTCGGCGGGGCCAAGGTGTCCAGCAAGCTGGAGTTGCTGGGCAATCTGGTAACCAAGGTCGATCATCTGGTAATTGGCGGCGGCATGGCCAACACCTTTCTGGTCGCCCAAGGGGTCGAGGTCGGCAAATCGCTGGCCGAGCGCGAGATGGCGCCGACCGCGATCGACATTCTGGCCAAGGCCAAAGCAGCAGGTTGTGTGATCCACTTACCGGTGGATGTGGTGGTTGCGCGCGAGTTCAAGGCCGGGGCCGCAAGTGAGACAGTGGCCGTGGGCGCCTGCCCGGCGGATGCGATGATTCTGGATGCGGGTCCGCAGACGGTGGCGGAACTGACCAAGGTGTTTGCCACCTGCAAGACCCTGATCTGGAACGGCCCGCTGGGCGCGTTCGAGATCGCGCCCTTTAACGCCGCAACCGACGCGGCGGCCTTGGCAGCAGCGGCGCTGACCAAGGCAGGCAAGCTGATCTCTGTGGCGGGCGGGGGCGATACGGTGGCCGCGCTGAACCAGGCGGGGGCAGCGGCGGATTTCACCTTTATCTCCACCGCGGGCGGCGCGTTCCTTGAGTGGATGGAGGGCAAGGAGTTGCCAGGGGTCGCAGCGCTCGGCTAGGCTTGCGGCGGGGCGAACAACCGTCCGGGGTCCTTGGCCTTGGCCGCAACTTTTTGGGGGGCAGCGATGGCGGATTGGGCGTTGATCACGGGGGCTTCTGAAGGGTTGGGGCGCGAATTTGCGGGCCTCGCGGCGCGGGACGGGTTCCACCTGATCCTGTCAGCACGGCAGGTGGACAAGCTTGACGTGCTTGCCGCGACGTTGCGACAGGCCCACGGGATCGAGGTGGTGGTGATCGGCGCCGATCTGGCGCAGGCCGCCGAGGCCGAGCGGTTATGGGCCGAAGCCACCGAGGGGCGCAAGATTGTGGTGCTGGTCAACAACGCAGGGCTTGGCCGCAACGGGGATTTTGCCGACCCCGAGGGCTGGGCGCGCGAAGAGGCCTCTGTCGCCGTCAACGTGGTGGCGGCAACGATCCTGATGAAGCGGGCGGTCGTGGCGATGGTCGGCCAAGGCGCGGGCCGGGTGCTGAACGTGGCGTCCGTTGCGGGGTTTCTGGCCGGGCCACATATGGCGGTATATCATGCGACCAAGGCCTATTTCCTGAGCCTGTCCGAAGGGGTGGCGGCAGAGTTGCGCGGCACGGGTGTTACAGTCACCGCGCTATGCCCCGGCCCGGTTGCAACCCAGTTCTTTGCCGCAGACGGGGCCGAGGGGGCCACGATCGTCACCCGGATGGGGATGAAATCGCCCGCCTCGGTTGCGGCAGCGGGCTGGTCGGCGATGCAGCGCGGCCAAGGGGTGATCGTGCCGGGGATCGACAACAAGATCCTGACCGTCCTGCCGCGTCTTTTGCCGCGCAAGATTGTCACGTTTTTCACCGGACAATTCCTTAAAAGACGCTGGTAAAGTAGCGTTAGCGCAAACAATATTGCGTCACCTCTGCAAGCTTTCTACGAGGCGTTTACCGGTATCCCGCTAAAGGAACATCAGATGCGCGCGACCAAGACCGTTCAGAAGATTCTGGCCAATTACGAAGGCGAAACCCCCGGCGTGAAGGCCAATCTGTGCCGGATGCTGATGGAGGGGAAACTTGGCGGCACGGGCAAGATGATCATTCTGCCGGTGGATCAGGGCTTTGAGCATGGCCCGGCGCGCAACTTTGCGATGAACCCGGCGGCCTATGACCCGCATTACCATTACCAACTGGCCATCGATGCCGGGCTGAACGCCTATGCCGCCCCCTTGGGCGCGCTAGAGGCCGGAGCGGATACTTTCGCGGGCCAGATCCCGACGATCCTGAAGCTGAACTCCGCCAACAGCCTGATGTCCGACACGGCGGGCAAGAATCAGGCCGTGACGGGCAGCGTCGATGACGCGCTGCGGATTGGTGCCTCGGCCATCGGGTTCACCATCTATCCCGGCTCGGATATGGCTTTGGACATGTTCGAAGAGATCGTGGAGCTGCGCAAAGAGGCGGCGGCCAAGGGGATCGCGACGGTGATCTGGTCGTACCCGCGCGGCGAGGCGATCACCAAAGACGGCGAGACGGCGATTGATGTGGCGGCCTATGCGGCGCAAATCGCGGCGCTTTTGGGGGCGCATATCATCAAGATCAAGCTGTCGACCGATCATCTGATGCTGCCCGAGGCCAAGAAGGTCTATGAAAAGGAAAAGATCGACGTGTCGACGCAGGCGGCCCGCGTCAAGCATTGCATGGATGCCAGCTTTGCCGGGCGGCGGATCGTGGTGTTTTCGGGCGGGGCGGCCAAAGGGGCCGATGCGGTCTATGACGATGCCCGCGCGATCCGCGATGGCGGCGGCAACGGGTCGATCATCGGGCGCAACTCTTTCCAGCGCAAACGTGAGGATGCTTTGGCGATGCTGGCCAAGCTGGTCGATATCTACAAGGGCAAGGCCTGATGCTGCGGGCCGCTGTTCTGGGGCTGATGCTCTGCGCCGGGATCGCCTCGGCGCAGGATGTGTTGGAAGAAGACGGCGGCCCCGGCTATCCGCCCAAGATGGGCAGTGTCACTGGCACGCTGGGGGGCGCTCCGGCGGCCTGGGAGACGTTCGACTTTTCGATCGGGGCCTTTGATGCCTCGGCTTGGGTGGATCAGGATTATAAAACCAAGGCGGTGATCCTGCGGATCGTCGGCTATACGCCCGATAACCCGAAGGATTTCGGGTTTCGCCTGTCGGCAGAGGGCAACTTTGGCCCGCAACTGCGCACGGGCGCGGCAGAGGCGGTGACGGTGGAAATCCTGCAAGGCAAGGATTTCGAGGGGCCGCGGCTCAGTTCGGTCGGGCAAACCGCGGCGCTTGTCCTTGAAAGCATCGGCCCGGCGCAAGAGGACAGCTATCTGCGCCACCTGACCGGCAGCGTGACTGCACGGGTGTGCCCGGTGGATTGGCCCGACACCCCTTGCGAGGATCTTGCGCTGCGTATTGAAACCGATGTGCAGATGGGCAGCGTGGTTACAGTGGCAGAGTAGCCTCGCCCCGCAACGGCTTGAAGGCGCGCGGAATCTCTGCGCGTTTTTTTTTGCGTGGCACGTTTGCGGGGATTCCCAACGGCCAAAGGATGTGTCACAGTTAGGTCACGAACCGCCCCCGGCACATGAGGGGTGGGCGATGAGGCGGCAGATGAACAGTTCCCCGATGCGTCCAGCCCTTGGTGGCATTCTCTATATGGTTCTGGCGTTCACGCTGGGCGGCTACTTTACCTTTGCCGCTGTGCAGGGCGATTTCGGCGTGTTCCGCCGGGTGCAGATCCATGCCGAGGCCGAGGCGCTGACAATTGAGCGTGACCGGCTTGCGCATGAGCTGGTGTTGGTCACCAACCTGACGCACCGTCTGTCGGATGACTATCTGGACGTGGACTTGCTGGATGAGCAGGCCCGTTCGGTTCTGGGCTATCTGCGCGCGGATGAGATCGTCATTCGCTAACGCGCCCTGCCCCTTCGCCTGACCTATTCCCCATTTTCATGGCTGCTATGCGCTGCGCCGTAGCGTCAACTTTCAGTTTTGCGTTTTTTCTCCGGTGCGCTATAGATGGTTTAACACTGAACTATTCTACATCGTGACGGGAGGAGACCACCGTGGCTGCGAAGAAAGCCCCTGAGAAGTCAAACGTATCCAAGGAAGAACTGCTGAAGTTCTACCGCGAGATGCTGTTGATCCGCCGATTCGAAGAAAAAGCGGGCCAGCTCTATGGCATGGGTCTGATCGGGGGGTTCTGCCACCTCTACATCGGGCAAGAAGCGGTTGTGGTCGGGCTTGAGGCCTGCGCCAAAGAGGGGGACAAACGCATCACCTCTTACCGCGACCATGGGCATATGCTCGCCTGCGGCATGGATGCCAAGGGTGTGATGGCCGAGTTAACCGGGCGCGAGGGGGGATACTCCAAGGGCAAGGGCGGCTCTATGCACATGTTCAGCCGGGAAAAGCATTTCTACGGTGGGCACGGCATTGTGGGCGCACAGGTGCCGTTGGGTGCCGGTCTGGCCTTTGCCGACAAATACCACGGCAATGACAATGTGACCTTCACCTATTTCGGCGACGGTGCGGCCAACCAAGGTCAGGTCTATGAGACCTACAACATGGCCGAACTGTGGGCGCTGCCGGTTATTTTCGTTATTGAAAACAACCACTACGCCATGGGCACGTCGCAAGCACGGTCAACCAAATCGGAAACCCTGTTCGGACGCGGGCTGGCCTACGGCATCCCCGGTGAGCAAGTGGACGGCATGGATGTGCTGGCCGTGAAAGCGGCGGGCGAAAAGGCTGTGGCGCATTGCCGGGCCGGCAAAGGCCCCTACATTCTGGAAATGATGACCTACCGCTATCGCGGCCACTCCATGTCGGACCCGGCGAAATACCGGACCCGTGAGGAAGTGCAGAAGATGAAAGACGAAAAGGACGCGATTGAGCATATCCGCGATATGCTGGTCGGGTCTGGCCTTTCCTCGGAAGAGGATCTCAAGGCGATTGACCGCGAGATCAAGGATATCGTCAACGAAAGCGCCGAATTCGCCAAAGCCAGTCCGGAGCCCGCCCTGAGCGAGCTTTGGACCGACATCTACGCCTGAGGGGGAACAGACATGGCAACCGAAGTATTGATGCCCGCACTTTCCCCGACGATGGAGGAAGGCACGCTGGCCAAGTGGCTGGTCAAGGAAGGCGATGTGGTCAAGTCCGGCCAGATCCTTGCCGAGATTGAGACCGACAAGGCGACGATGGAATTCGAAGCTGTGGATGAAGGCACCGTTGGCCGCATCCTGATCGCAGAAGGCACGGCCGGGGTGAAGGTAAACACCCCGATCATGGTGCTGGTCGAAGACGGAGAGGACGCGTCAGCCGCCCCGGCGGCCGCGGCAGCCCCTGCGGCGGCGGCACCTGTGGCTGCGGCCCCTGCGGCGGCGGCTCCTGCAGCTGTGGCAGCTCCTGTGGCCGTGGTGTCCAAAGCCTCGCCCGACTGGCCCGAAGGCACGGCGATGAAAACCATGACCGTGCGGGAAGCCCTGCGCGAGGCGATGGCCGAAGAGATGCGCGCCAACCCCAACGTCATGTTGATGGGCGAAGAGGTGGGCGAGTATCAAGGCGCCTACAAGATCAGCCAGGGTCTTTTGGATGAGTTTGGCCCCAAGCGCATCGTGGATACCCCGATCACCGAGGCCGGCTTTACCGGCATCGCGATTGGCGCGGCTTGGGGTGGCTTGAACCCGATCGTGGAGTTCATGACCTTTAACTTCGCCATGCAAGCCATTGACCACATTCTGAACTCTGCCGCCAAGACCAACTATATGTCGGGCGGCCAGTTGGGATGCCCGATCGTGTTCCGGGGGACCAATGGTGCCGCGGCGCGGGTTGGCGCGCAGCACAGCCAGGACTACGCGGCCTGGTATGCGGCAATCCCCGGCCTGCGGGTGGTGATGCCCTATTCGGCGGCGGATGCGAAAGGTCTGCTGAAACAGGCGATCCGCGATCCGAACCCGGTGGTGTTTTTGGAGAACGAGATCCTTTACGGGCGCAGCTTTGAAGTGCCGGTGCTGGACGATTTCACCATTCCCTTCGGCAAGGCCCGGATCTGGCGCGAAGGCACCGATGTGACCATCGTGTCCTTTGGCATCGGCATGACCTATGCGCTGGAGGCGGCGGATGCCTTGGCCAAGGACGGGATTTCAGCCGAAGTGATCGATCTGCGCACGCTGCGCCCGCTTGATTACGATACGGTTCTCGCCTCGGTTCAGAAAACCAATCGCTGCGTGACGGTGGAAGAGGGCTTCCCTGTGGGGGCCATCGGCAACCACCTGTCGGCGGTGATCATGGAGCGCGCCTTTGATTATCTGGACGCCCCGGTGATCAACTGCACCGGCAAGGACGTGCCGATGCCCTATGCGGCCAACCTTGAAAAGCTGGCCTTGGTGACGACCGCCGATGTGGTCGCTGCCGTCAAATCCGTTTGCTACCGGTAAGGAGGGGACAATGGCTGTGGAAATCCTGATGCCCGCGCTTTCCCCGACGATGGAGGAAGGCACGCTGGCGAAATGGTTGGTCAAAGAGGGGGATGTGGTCAAATCGGGCCAGATCCTCGCCGAGATCGAAACCGACAAGGCGACGATGGAATTTGAGGCGGTGGATGAAGGCATCATCGGCAAGATTCTGATCGCTGAAGGCTCTGCCGGGGTGAAAGTGAACACGCCGATCGCGGTGCTGATCGAAGAAGGTGAAGCTGTTCCGGCGGCAGGTGCGGCGAAAGCGGCTCCAGTTGCGGTTGCGGCGGCGCCGGTTGCGGCGGTGGCTGCTCCGGCAGCGGCGGCGGTCGCGGTGGCCCCGGCGGCACCCAAAGCGGCGGGGGCGCGGGTGTTTGCCTCGCCTCTGGCGCGGCGGATCGCGGCGGAAAAGGGTCTGGATCTGACCAAGGTGACCGGTTCCGGCCCGCATGGCCGGATCGTGCGCGCCGATGTCGAGGGCGCGCAGGCGGCCCCGGTGGCGGCAGCTCCGGTTGCGGTTGCTGCGCCAGCAGCGGCTCCGGCGGCGAAACCGGCGATGGCCACGGGCATGTCGGCGGAAACGGTGATGAAGATGTATGCCGACCGGGCCTACACCGAAGTGCCGCTGGACGGGATGCGCCGCACCATTGCAGCCCGCCTGACCGAAGCCAAGCAGACCATCCCGCATTTCTATCTGCGCCGCGAAGTCCGGCTGGATGATCTGATGGCCTTCCGCGCGCAGTTGAACAAAGGGCTGGAAAGCCGCGGCGTGAAGCTGAGCGTCAATGACTTCATCATCAAGGCCTGCGCTTTGGCCTTGCAGGCGGTGCCGGATGCCAATGCCGTTTGGGCAGGCGACCGGATCTTGAAGCTGAAGCCGTCGGATGTGGCGGTTGCGGTGGCGATCGAGGGGGGTCTGTTCACCCCGGTGCTGCGCGATGCGGACAAGAAAACCCTGTCGGCCCTGTCGGCCGAGATGAAGGATCTGGCGACGCGCGCCAAGACCAAAAAGCTGGCTCCGCATGAATATCAGGGCGGCAGCTTTGCGATTTCAAACCTTGGGATGATGGGCATCGACAACTTTGACGCCGTGATCAACCCGCCGCATGGGGCGATCCTTGCGGTTGGGGCGGGTGTGAAAAAGCCGGTCGTGTTGAAAGACGGCACGCTGGGTGTGGCGACGGTGATGTCGATGACCCTGTCGGTCGATCACCGGGTGATCGACGGCGCCTTGGGGGCTGAGTTCCTGAAGGTGGTCGTGGATTGCCTTGAGAACCCGATTGCCATGCTGGCCTAAGGTGTCACATCAGGGTCTTGCCATAAGGCCCTGATATAAAAACACAAAACGCCCGGAGCTTTCGCTTCGGGCGTTTTGGTTTCAACCGGGAAGATGTGATCATATCTCGCCCTTGATCAGTTGGTCCATGGTGACTGAGGGTTGCGAACAGCCTGCTTCACCCACCACGCGGGCCGGAACGCCGGCGACGGTCTTGTTATGCGGCACGTCCTGCAGCACGACAGAGCCCGCCGCGATGCGCGAGCAGTGGCCGACGTGGATATTGCCCAACACCTTGGCCCCCGCGCCGATCAGCACGCCGTCGCCGATCTTTGGGTGGCGGTCGCCGTCTTCTTTGCCGGTGCCGCCAAGGGTGACGGAATGCAGCATCGAGACGTTATCGCCAACGACGGCCGTTTCGCCGATGACGATGGAATGGGCATGGTCAATCATGATGCCGCGCCCGACGCGGGCGGCGGGGTGGATATCGACGCCAAAGGCCTCGGACACGCGCATCTGCACGAAATAGGCCATGTCCTTGCGCCCGTGCTGCCAAAGCCAATGGCCCACGCGGTAGGCCTGAACCGCCTGGAAGCCCTTGAAGAACAGCATCGGCTGGATAAAGCGGTGGCAGGCCGGGTCACGGTCCAGAACCGCTGTCAGGTCAGCCCGCGCGGATTGGCCAAGCGCGGGGTCGTTTTCATAGGCCTCATCCGCGATTTCGCGCAAGATCTGCTCGCTCATCTCGCCCGAGGCCAGCTTCATCGAAAAGCGGTAGGCGAGTGCGCGTTCCAGCGTGGGGTGGTGCAACAGGCTGGAATGGATAAGGCCGCCCAGCAAGGGTTCGGCGTTGACCATCTCGAAGGCTTCTTCGCGGACGCGGGTCCAGACCGGATCGACGTGGCTCAGCTTGGCTTTGGTTTCGAACACGCTGTGTCCCTCCGTTTGAGCGTTCAGAATAGCACAGGGTATGACCCATCAAAAGTGGAGGTTTCGTCACGTCACCGTGGGGGGCTGTCACAGGATCAGGACCCGCGCGGGGCCCGGCCCAAAGCGTTGCGAAAGCTGGGCTACCTCAACGCTAAGCGTGCCCGAGGCCGTATCTGCCGCCTGCATGGCGAGGGTATAGGCCCAGTTTGGGCTGGAGACGAGGTGTTCGCGCAAGACCGTCGCCCCCGCCAGCACGCGGACGCGGTAGGATTCGCTGTCCTCGCCCAAGGGCACCTCGACCGATTGCCAACTGTCGCCGTCGATCCTTGTGCGGCGCACCCAGCTCAACGTGATCTCGGCCCCCGGCTGGCCTTTGGCGCGCAGGTGGCAGACCGGATAGGGGCGCAGGCCCACGCCGTCAAAGGCCGCAATCTGCTGGACGGCATCGTTTGCCTGATAGCCGCGATCCAAGGGGGCGATGCGGTAGTAGCGCTCCAACCCACGCGCCGAAAGCGGCAGATCGATCTGGCGCAGTGCGCTGTCCAGCAGCACCACGACGCTGCCCGCTGGCCATTCCGTGGGCTGGACGCCATCGGTGCCAAGCTGGCCGCGCAGGCGGTTGGACAGGGCGTAGGTTTTGGGGGCGATGAGGGCGGCATCGGTGAATTGCAGCACCTCCCACTGGCCGGAAGAGCCGTCGCCGATCGCCAGCGCGTTGGCCCCGGCAAAGACCGACAGGGCAGAGGCAGAGGATAGGCTGCCGGTCTCGACGCTGATCTCCAGCGCCGGGCCCCGGTCCCAACGACCGGGGGCAGCGGCGGCAAGCGCGGTCAGGGTGCGGCCGATGACGGCCGGCTGATCGGCCCTTGTGTTCAGCGTGTAGCCATCGTCGCTGACCGAAGACCAAAGGCCAATCGTGCCGGGCCAAGGTTTGGCGGCAACCGCAATATGAGGCGCGTGGGCGATTTCTGTGCCCGTAAGCAAGGGCAGATCCAGAAACTGCGCGAACACCGGCAGCGGGGCTTGATAGGCTGTGGCGTTGCGCGGCTGGCGCGCCACCTCGGCGGGCTGATAGATCGCCGCCTCAACCCGCACGGCCTCGGCGATTTGCAACGAGGATTGTTCGATGCGGTCAATGCGGTAGGTCTTGCCCTGCAAGGCGATCACATCCCCTGCCCCGATCCGCGTCAGCGACGGCGGCAGGGCAAAGCGCGCGCCGTCGCGGGCCACCCGCGCCTCGGCCAGCCAGCGTTCCGCCATGGAGACCGCCTCGGCCCGGGTCAGCAAAAGCGGCATCTCGGCATCTGACACGGCATCGGTGACGGCATCGGGCGAGACGGCATCGACGGTGCGGATGGAAAAGTCGCCCTCGGCTTCGGGAAAGGACAGGCGCAAACGATCCTGACGGTCGAAGAGCCCGCTTCGGGTCAGCTCAAGGCTGCCGTCCAGATCTTCCGCCAAGGCCAGACCGGCCGGGTCAACCGGGGTCACGGCCCCTGCCCGCCGCTTGACAAAGCGCAAGCGGCCGGCGCGTTCGACCGCATCCACACCCTCGGCAAGCAGCAATGGTTGCAGTGCGGCCCGCGCCGCACCGACCTCGCGCAGCGCATAGCCGCGCACCAGACCGTGGGCCTGCGACAAGTCAGGGTCCGGCAGGCCAGAGGCCGCGCACAAATCGCCAATCACGGCGGCAAGGGTCTGGTTGGCCGTGCGGCCATTCAGCCAGTGGCCGGTGTCGTAATTGGCCCCGTCGCTCCACAGGCTTTCGGTGGCGGGAAAGGCGGGAAAGGGCCGCGCGTCCCAAGCCCAGGCGGTGGAATGGGCAAAATCGAGCATCGTGCCGGCATAGGTCAGCGCGACCGGGTTATTGGCCGGATCGGTCCAGAAGGCGTGAATGGCATGGTGATAGGCCATCTGCATCAGGTCGTCGCGCCGCCCGCTGGAGTATTTGGGCAGCCCCGATTCCGAGGATTTCAGATCGAGAAACCGGTTCGGCTGGTTCGCGCCCTTATCCACCGCCGCACAGCCAAACTCGGTAAAGCGGAAGGGTTTGGAGCCGGGCACCCAACCCGAAGGCACCGCAGCGCGCACCCCGCCAATGCGGTCGTGGTGGGGGTTGGACCACCAGCCCCGCAGGTCTTTGTAGCGGTAGACCCAGGGTTCCTGATGTTCGGCATCCTCAATGGGTTTTCGCCGTTGCGCGGCCTCGCCCTCGGGGCCGTCGTAATACCAGTCAAAGCCCTCGCCCCCGGCAATATTGGCGGTCAGGTAACCAAGGTCGTGGATCGCGGGCCAGGTCGCATCGGCATGGGCCAAGCCGTCACGCCAGTCGGCGACGGGCATGTAATTGTCGATGCCGATAAAGTCGATGGCCGGATCGGACCAAAGTGGGTCAAGGTGGAAGTAGACGTTGTCATCCACGTGGTGGCCGAAATATTCTGACCAGTCAGCGGCATAGCTGATTTTGACATTGGGCCCGAGGATCTGGCGCACGTCCTGCGCCAGCGCCTTGAGGGCGGTGACTGCGGGAAAGCTGTCGCCCACGCCGCGGATCTGGGTCAGGCTGCGCATCTCAGAGCCGATGCAGAACGCCTCAACCCCGCCCGCGAGCGCGCAGAGCGTGGCATAGTGCAGGATAAAGCGGCGATAGCCCCAGTCGGCGGGGCCGGAATAGGTGATATTGCCCGACGCGACGTTGAAATGCGCCGGGGTGGCGGCGCCGAAGAACGCCGCAACCTCGGCCGCGGCGGCGGCGGTGCGGTCGGGGCTGCCCGCGCGGCCCGGCGCTTGGGACAGCGTGATGCGCCCGCGCCACGGCAGGGCCGGCTGGCTGGTCGCATCGGACCACGGATCGGGGCGGGTGTTGGGCGACAGCTGATCCATGAGCAGGAACGGGTAGAAGGTCACATCCTTACCCTTGGCGTTCAGCGCGGCAATCGCCTCGATCACCGAACGGTCGGCGGGAGTGCCGCCGTAGACGGGGCGGCCTTCAAGCTGCGGCACAGGCTGGGCTGAGCCACGGGTGATGCCGCCAGCCCGCCACGGCATGCCCACCCCGTCATGGGTGGTTTGTTCGACCTTTGGCCGCAGGCTGCACTGGCCGCAGCGCAGATCGTCGCCAAACCACGACACCACCAGCGAGACCGCCCCCGCGCCCGGCACCTCTTCGGCCAGTTGTTGCAAGGACACGGTGAAATCCGTGGCCTCGCCCGCACTGTGAACGTTGGCGGATTGGCTGACGCCGGGGCCATAATCGTAATGCACCGGGGTGGTCGCCAGCGCGTATTCTCCGGTGCCGGGGATCAGGCAAACACCCGGAATCGTGGTAGAAAGCGGCGGGGCGGCGGCGGCGGCGGGGCCTTGGGCGGCGCGCAGCACCTCAAACGAGAACTGCGGGACGCGGTTGCCGAACCGCGACAGATCGAGATCTTCGATCACCACATAGGCCACGCCGCGATAACTGGGCGCGGCCCCTGCCCCTTCGACGGCAGCGATCTTGGGGTCGGGCAATTGCGCCTCATCACCGGGATAGACCCGCAGCGTCAGCGAGGATTTGGCGATCTCATTGCCGTCCGCCCACACTCGGCCAAGGCTGGTGATCTGGCCTTCGCACAGGGCAATCGCGAGGCTGAGCGAATAGGAAAACTGATCGCTGCGCGGTTGCGGGGCCCCTTTGCCGCCACCGCTGCGGGTGACGTTTTCCTGAAAGCGCGTGGCCCAGATCACCTGCCCCGCCACGCGCATCCTGCCCCAGACGCGGGTCAGGGGTGCGCCCTCACTCGCGCCCATCAGGGTAAAGCGTTCGACGCGGCCCACCTCGACCGCATCCGAGCCACTGCCCATGACGCGCTGGTCGATGACACGGCCCAGCGTGGCCCCCACCGCGCGGCCGATGACAGCGCCCGACAGCCCCAGCACCGTGCCCCCAAACCCCGCCCCCAGCGAGGCACCGACTGCCGACAAGACGAGCGTGGCCATAGATCAACCCCCTTCAGGAAAACGAAACCGAGCGACGATCTTGCGCCGCCACGGCTCTGACAGGGGGCTCTCGATAACCCCGTGTCCGGTATAGGCATGGATGAAGCGGGCATCGCCGCCGACGGCAGAGGCGATGCCCAGATGTTTGGCGACAGCCCCCTCACGCATTCGAAACAGCAAGATGTCACCGGGTTGCTCGGCCGGGGCGGCGGTCAGCAGGCGCTGCGTGGCCTCCAGCAGGATTTCGCGGCCCGAGGGTTCGGCCCAGTCGGCGGTGTAGGCGGGCAAGGTTTCGGGTTCAGCCCCGTAGAACTCACGCCAAAGACCCCGCAGCAGGCCAAGGCAATCGGTGCCCGCCCCTTTGCATGAGGCTTGGTGCAGGTAGGGCGTACCGATCCAACCGCGCGCCGCGGCGACCACCCGCGCGCCTTGGGTCATCGCCCAAGGCTCCCACCGTCATTGGGCTGGCCAGAGACAGGGTAAGAGGCCATCCAGTCTTCGCCCGGAATATGCGGAAAGCCGCGAAAGTTCAGGAAGTTATCGAATTTGGCACGGCAGGTGGTTGCAGTGCGGTCGCAGCCCGCCGTCACGCGCAGCAGATCACCGGGGGCCAAGGCCGCGCCCAAGCCGTGCCACAGCGTGATCTGGCGGCCCTCGGGCGTTTGGGTGTCAGACTTGACAAGGCCTGCAAGGCCCGCCGCATCGCCTTGCAACACCGTCAGCAAACCGCGCTCAAACCAGCCATCCGCCGGGCCGTCTACGCCCGAAAGCACCAGATCCCCCTGATCGGTAAACCCGCTCAGCACGGCGTCAAACTGATAGCCGGGGGTGTTAAGGTCAAAGCCGCAGCGCGCATCACCCAAGACCGCGCCGCAGCCCGCCTGATAGGCACGTCCGATCGGCAGGTTCAGCCGTTCGGTCAGGCCGCGCAGTTCCACCCGAAAGCGGCCCGCACTGCGGGTGATTTCCCCGAAATTGCCGCGGAACTGCTCTAGCCGTTGCGCGGTGTCGGCCCAGTTGACCAGCCAGCAGCGCACCTCGGCCCCGTCAAAGCGCCCTGCCGCAAGGTCATCCTCGGACACAGCGGCGGAACTGAGCGCGCCAATCGCCTCGGAATTGTCCACCGACAGCCCGGTCGTTTGCTGCAAGGCCCGCGCGGTCAGGCCAGAGCTTGCCGCAAAGACGAAGTCGTCAAAGGCAAGGTCGCCGTCATGGTCGGTAAAGCCCAGCACCTGCCCATCGGGCCGCGTCACCGCCCAAGCCCGGCAAACCGTGGTGACGGCCGCGCCGAGGTGATCGTTCAACGTCTGCTCGCTCATATCCGCACCTCGATTACCGGGACAGTCGGGACCTCCCCCGCGCGGAAGGAGGTCATGGAGATTTGAATCCGGTCGGTGTCAAAGCGCACCGGCACGTCGAATTCAAAGCCTGCGGAAATGATCGTGCCGATATCCGGCGGATCAACAAAGGTGACGATGCCGCGGGTGTGGTCGACCGAAAACTCCAGTCCTTCCACCTTTGGGTCACCCGCCAGGGCGACTTTGACCGTGCCGAAGACCGGCTTAAGGATCGGGCGGAGATAGGCCGCATCGCCGGACAGATAGCGCTTTTGCAGCTGGAAATCGCGGGCAACGGCGTTGCCCACCCCGATGCGCTGATCCAGCGGGTCGATCCCGCGCGACGGCTTGCAGGACCGGAAATCAGCCCAGTCTTTCCAGCGAAAGGCGTGCAACTGGCCACGGCGGGCCTCAAAGAACGCCAAAAGCTGGTCCAGATCATCGGGGCCGCGCAGCCCGAGGCCCGCGTCATAATGGCGACGGGAATGTTCCCACGGGGTGTTGCGCTCTTCAAACCCGTTGGCGAGGGTGACAATCTCGGTGCGCCGTTCGGGGCCGCCAAGTGCGCCGAGGCTTAGGTTGGCGGGAAATCGGATGTCGTGAAATGCCATGTCTTGCCCTCACCGGTTTCGTTGGCCGCGCGCCAGCATGCGCGTGGCTTGGGCCGCAAGTTGACTTTGGCTGCGTTGAAAGCCCTGCACATCGGGGGTGGAAATGTTCATCACCACCGTCACCGCCCGCCCGCCGCCTGAGGTCTGCACCCCCAGCCGGCCATCCGCCCCGCGCGCCAGCGGCATGATCGCCTCCGGCCCGGCCTCGCCCATCAACCCGGTGCCGCCGCGCATGGCAAACGGGGTGGGCGAGGCCACGACCCCGCCCTTGGCAAAGGGCATCACCCGGCCTTGGGCAAAAGCCCCGCCGCGTTCAAAGGGCATCATCCCGCTAAGCAAGCCATTGATCCCATTGGCCACAAAGCCGCCGACTGCGTTTTGCACCGGCCGCATGGCGATGCCATAGACCGTGTCGATCATGGTCTGGGCCACGGATTTAAGCGCATCGCTTAGCTTCAGTCCGTCAAAGACCAATCCGTCAAAGGCATGGCGCAACCCGCCGCCGATCCCGGTGGACTGTGTATTCACCTCACGCCCGGTGAAGACCAGGCTGTCCCGCATCCGCGACAATTCCCCCTCAAAGGCCGAGGCCATGCCGGTCGCACCGGACATGGTGGCCTCAAGGGCCGCGATCTGATCTTGCAGGTCTTCGATTTCAGACATCCGCAGCGCCTTTCTGGTGATCGGGGAAGGCGGTGGCCAGTTCCTCCAGCCGCGCCCTTGTCAGGGGGGGCGACAGCGCCTCCACCCCCAACATCAATTTCAGTTCCAGCGGGGTCAGTCGCCAGAACGCCTCTGGGGCCAGACCCAGCCGGCCAAGGCCCGCCCGCAGCAGCCCCGGCCAGTCAAGCGCGCGGTCCGCCTGGGTCATGGCTCACCGGGCAGCGCGAATGCGCGCGCCAAGAGTTCCGCCGCCGCCCGTGCCGCACCCAAGGGGCCGCCGCCAATTTCCACGCAGCGCAGATCGGCGGCAGAACCGGACCAGCCGCCCCCGCGCAGACCCGCCACCAGCAAGGCCAGCACATCGCGGGTGGAAAAACGCCGCCCCTCAAACCGTTCGACCAGATCGAACAGCGTGCCGACCTCCAGCGCCGTTTCCAGCTCGGCAAGCGCCCCCAGTGTCAACTTGGCGACGTGGCGCTGGCCGTCCAGCCAGACCGCCACTTCTCCGGCTTAGGGGTTCGCCATCACAGCGCCGTAAAGGTCAGCTGCCCCGCCGAGGCCAGCGTCATCTCATAGGTCGCCTCGCCGTTATGGCTGCCGGAATACTCGATTCCGGTGATCTGGAACGGGCCTTCAACCACGCCAAAATCGGGCACCACGACCTGAAAGTCGGGCATCTCGGCATCAAAGAAGATCTGGCGCGCGCGCTCGTCGGTCGCGGCATCGCGAAAGACGCCCGAGCCCGAGATCGCGGCGGTCTTGACCCCGGCCCCGGCCAACAACTCGCGCCAGCCGCCGGCACTTTCCAGCGAGGTCACATCCACCGTTTCGGCATTGAAACTGATCCGCGAGGCCCGCAAGCCCGCGACGGTCTGAAACTGGCCATCGCCCGTCAAATCGACCTTGATCAACAGGTCCTTGCCGTTTTGCACTGCCATCTGTCTTCTCCGTCTGAAAATGCCGCCGGGAAACGCCCCGGCATCGCCCGCCGTGCGGGAAGGGCTAAAACCCGATCCGGGCGCGAAAGGTCAGATCAATGCGGCGCGTCTCGCCCTCGCCCAGCCGTCGGGCGCGGGCGCGGACAAACCCGGTTGAGACCAGATGGCCCTGCGTCAGGGTCATCGGCGCGTCGGTCAGCGCCTCCGACACCGCGCCCGCGATGACCTTGGCGGCCAGAAACCCGCTTGCGTCGCTGATCACCGCGATGTCAAAACGGTGCTCGGCCCCCGGGCCAGAGGCGTCGGACTGATCCACCACCACCTCTGGCCCCAGCAAGACAAAGCTGCCCGGTGCCGTCCCAGGCGGCATGGCATCCAGGATCGCGACCCCGGCAAGCGCAGCAAAGCCCGAAAGCCGTTGAAACACCGCCGCCTGAAGCGCTGCCGCCGCGTGATAGCTCATGTCGGGCGCTCCTCTTGGGCAAAGCAGGTCAGGTATTGGCCGCGCGGGTCGCGCTCGGTCACGGCAAGGATGGTGAACAACCGGGCGCCATCGCGAAATCGCTGTTCCGCTTTGGGCCGGCGCGGCGAGCCATCAGGCGCACCGCGCACCGTGATGCGGTAAGGGACACGGGCGGTGGTAACCTCTTCCCCCGCTGCCTCGCGTCCCGATCCCGGCTGCAAGGCGGCCCAGAGCGTGCCCACTGCGACCCAGGTCAGCGCAAAGCCACCGGCCCCGTCAGCGACGCGGGTTGGGGCCTCCAGCAGCAGCGGGCGGTCAAGGGTGACGGGGGCAGTCATGCCGCACCTCCGCCCAAGACGCGCACCGTGCGCCAACGTTCGATCAACGCCTGTACCACCAAGGGCAGACCCACCGGTCGGTCGCCTGCGTCATGGCGATGCTCATGGAAATCGGCCGCCAGCAGCAACACCGCCTGCGCCAGATCCGCCGGCACCGCCGACCACGCCGCGCCAAAGCCCGCGTCAAACACAATCTCGGCCTGACCGTCCGATGGAATCTGCGGCAGCAAGACCCCGACGGCCACCAGCTTTGGGCGGTGGCTATCGGGCACCAGACGGTAGCGATTGGCGGGCAAGACCACCGACATCGCTGCGGCATCGGTCACCGTCAGCGACACCAGCGCGCTGACCGGGGCGACGGGCAGGGCTTGCTCATCAAGGCTGCGCCACGTCTCAAGCACCAGCGCAAACCGGCGCGCGATCAACGCCTTGCCGATGCGGCCTTCAATCATCGCGATTGCGGCACGCAGATAGGCCTCGATCAGGCCATCCTGCATCCCGTCATCGGCAAAACCGCTGCCCAGACGCAAATGGTCTTTCAGCCCCTGCACCGGCAAAGCGCCCTGCGGCACTGTGGTCAATTCCGTTAGCATCATGTCCTGTCCTCCAGTCCCCGATGGCCCTCAATCTGGACGCGCGCCCCGCACCGCTCGGTCGGAGGGGAGCAGCTAGACGGCACGGTCAACTCGGCGCGCGCCCAAGCCCGGCCCCTAAGGGCCGGGATGCCGTTGCGGTCAGGACACCGCGATTTTCAGCAGCTTGATCGCCGCATAGTCGGTCACATCGCCGCCCACGCGCTTGTTGGCATAGAACAAGACGTTGGGCTTGGCCGAGAACGGGTCACGCAGGATCCGCAGGTCCGGGCGTTCGGCGATCGTGTAGCCCGCTTTGAAATCGCCAAAGGCAATCGCATAGGCGTTGGCGGCGATGTCGGGCATGTCTTCGCAGACCAGCACCGGATAGCCCATCAGATAGGCAGGCTGGCCCGCAACCAGACCGTCCGACCACATGAAGCGACCATCGGCGTCCTTCATTTTACGCACGGCCCCCGCGGTTTTGGAGTTCATCACAAAGGTCGCATTGGCGCGGTAATCCGCCCCCAGCGAATAGATCAGGTTGATGATGCAATCGACCGAATTGGTCGGCGCGAAATCTGCCGCGGCCCCCGTCGGCACATAGCCCAGCGACCCCCAGGTCCAAGACGCATTGGCCACCTTGGTCGGCAGCAGGATGCCCTTGGGCTGATCTACCCCGGTGCCGTTGATAAAGGCCGAGGCCTCGGCGCGGATAAAGCGGGTGGCAATCTTGCTCGCCAGCCAGCCTTCGACGTCAAAGGCGCTGTCATCCAGCAGGCGCTGGCTGGCCTTGGGCATCGCCGACAATTCATGCAGCTTGATCGAGATGCGCTCCAGCGTCGGGGTGCCGGTCTCAGAGGTGGCCAAAGCCTCCGTTGCCCAGCCAGAGCCGACCTCGGTCCGGTCGATCAGCACATCGAACGAGGCGGCGTCGATCTGCACCACATTGCCAATCGCCCGCAGAGAAGAGGTGGCAAGCAACATCGACCGGATGGTATCGGCGGTCTGCGGGTCGATCAAGTAGCCACCATCCGCGGCAACGGCCGATGACATCGCCTTGCCTTCCAGCACCAGCCCGCGCAGCCCGTCATCATCGCCAGAGCGCAGATAGGCGCCGAACGCCTTTTTGTGGGGCACCTCTACCTCGGCATGAACCGAAAGCGCGGCACGGGAATAGGTCGTTGTCTTGGTCTGCAGCATGGTCAAACGCTCTTCATGTTGTTGCAAGGATTGTTTCACTTCGGTCTGAAAGCCATTGAAGGCGTTCAGAAATCCAGCCATCTCGGATTTCACCTCCGCACCTGAGGGCTGGGTCTGGGTCTGCGGCAAAGCGCCATCGACCCGAGCTTTGATCTCGGTCATGTCAGTTCCTTGGGTTGGACGTGAAAGGCCGCGCTAGGGGCGCCCGGCCAGGGTCTGGCGCGCTTCGTCAAAAAGGGCGGCGACGTGCCGCCAGATCTCGTCCTCGGGCAGGTCGCCCTTGGCCGAGACCCGCGCCTCGGGAAGCATCGGAAAGGTCACAAGCGACACCTCCCAAAGCTCCAGTTCCGACAGCAGGCGCTGGCCCTTGCCGTCGCGTTCGGCCCGGACGGTCCGATAGCCGATCGACAAGCCATCAATCGCGCCTGCCGCCAGAAGGGCCACTGCCTCGCGGCCCTTTTCCACCTCGGTCAGGATGCGGCCCTTGACCCAAAGGCCAGTCGCATCCTCCCGCACTTCGTCCCAGACGCCGATGGGCTGGGCCGGATCATGCTGCCACAGCATCTTGACCGCCCGGCCCGACTTGGCCAGCGCGCCAAGGCTGCCGGCATAGGCGCCTTTCAGCACCACATCGCCGCCCTGATCGCGTTTGCCGAACAGGCTCGCATAGCCCGCCACGACCCGCCCTTCTGTCACCGTCAGGCCCGCTTCAGGCTGGTGATATTTCCGTTCCGGTGCGCCTTGCATGTTTCCCGTCATCCCTTCACTTCAAAGCCGTCCGCAAAAGAGCCTCACCCATCTGCGCCAGCAGAAAGGCCGCGACCCCGTAAACCCCTAACCAGATGCGCTTTTCCAACCGCTCCAGCACCGCGTCGATCTGGCCCAGCCGGTAGTCGAGCGCCGCCCAGCGTTCTTCGGCCACCCGTTCATTCGCCTCGATCCGCGCAGCAGCCGCATCAAAGCTGTCGTACAAAAAGCGCGACCCCGTTTCAGACGATTTGCGAACGCTCATTCATCCTCCGCCAGACGTGGCAGGCCAAGGATCACCCGCTTTTCCGCCCCGGTCAGGAAATCGGCCGCACCCACGCGTTGCCATTGCTGGTCGCGCTCCACCGCAAGGGCGGGGATCTGGTCCAGATCGGGGCGCAGCTCCACCACCTCGCCGCTAAAGCCGGACAGCCAGTGCGACACCCCCGCCGCGACCCGTGTCACCAAGGGCAAGACGGTCAGCCGAAAGAACGCGCGGTTGGCTTCCTGATAGTTGGAATAGGTCGCATCGCCCGGTATCCCCATGAGCATCGGCGGCACCCCAAAGGCGGTGGCGATTTCGCGCGCCGCAGCCTCTTTGGTCTTCTGAAACTCCATGTCCGAAGGGGAAAAGCCCATCGGCTTCCAGTCCAGCCCGCCCTCCAGCAGCATGGGCCGCCCGGCATTGCGCGCGCCTTGGTGGTGGCTTTCCATCTCGTTCAGCAAGCGATCATATTGCTCGTTGCTCAATTGCGACTGGTTGTCCGAACCCTTGTAGATGATCGCCCCCGATGGCCGGGCGGCATTGTCCAGCAAGGCCTTTGACCAGGACGACGCAGAGCTGTGCACATCCAGCGCCACCGCTGCCGCCTGCAGGGGCGAAAAGCCGTAGTGATCATCCTGCGGGTGAAAGGTTTTCAGGTGGCAGATCGGGTGCAGATCTTCGGTCATCGCAAAGCGTTGGGTCCGCCCGCCGACCGAATAGTCATAGGCCACCGGCCAGCCATCCGGCCCCGGCACCAGCGACATCCGGTCTGAACGCAGCACGTGCAGTTCTGCTGGCAGCTTGCCCATGCCCGGCACCGCCTCGACATAGGCATTGCCCGACAGCAGCAGGTGGCCATAGACCGCCTCAAACAACTCGGCCCGCCCCTGCACCGCATTCGGGCGCCGGATCAGATCCAGCACCGGATGGCTTTCATAGCGCCGCTCGTGGTCTTGCAGCACCAAGGGCAACGCCGCCGCCGCTTCAGAGATCAGCTTGACCGCGCGAAAGCCGATCGGATTGCCCTGAAACCCGTTGCGCGCCAAAGACACCACATCACGCGGGCTCCACGCCACCCGGCCCGACCCGGCCCAAGCGATGACGCGCCCGGTGGCCGAGGCCTTCTTTTCGGGCGCCGCCGGGGCCTCTGCCGCGCGTTTCAGGAAGTTGAAAACCATGCCGCAAACTCCTTTGTCGTCGGGCAACTCTTTCCCGGCCCCGGCCGCTCGCCGCCGGGATTTCTTGTTTCCGAACTGCTTCGGGACTGGTTCAGACCCTAGCTGTCAGTGGTTAAATTGGATTAACGCAGCGTTCGCACCTGCGGGGCGCTGTGATGCTGGGCGGGTTCCACGATCAGATCGGTCAGCGCCCAGACCAGAGCGTCGACGCGGTCGGGGCTGCCCTTGCCGCGAAAGCCCTGCGCGCTCATCAGGCCCATCTGTTCTTCCAGCGCGGACAGACCGCGCACATGCGCGACCCGGCCTTGTTCATAAAGGGCCGCCACCGGTTCGGCGCGCGCCTGTTTGGACCGCGTGGCGTTGACCGAGCGGATGGGCACCACCGGATCAATGCCCCGGATCACCGATTTCACCAGATCGCCGCCCTGATTGACCTCGGCCACCAAGCGGTCGGCCTTGTGGCGTTGCATGGCCGCAATCGCCGCGCGCGCCCATGTTTCCGGCGAGGCACCGCGGACCGAGGCATCCTCCAGCACCACCGCCCGCCACAGTTGCGGCGGCCCATCGGTGATCGCACCAACCACCACGATGCCGCATTCGTCCGAGCCCGCGTGCCCGGTCACCGGCGGGTCCACCGCCACCACGATGCGCTGCGGCGCAAGCGCGGGTCGCAGCCGGGCGGCCTCCAGCATCTCGGCGGTCCACAACGCGCCCTCGACATCCTCAACCAGCCGCCCCTCCAGCTCTTGCACCCCCTGCCGGGTGCCCGCATAGCGCGCCTGCACCTCTTCCAGAAACGAGGCCGCCAGATAGGCGCGGTTGGCATCAGTGGGCGCGTGGGTGATAACGGTCGAGGGGTTTTTCAGGATTGCCTTCAGCGCCGGGATGTTCTGCGGTGTGGTTGTCACAACCTGCCGGGGGTTGTCCCCCAAGCGCAGCGAGAATTGCAGCATGTCCCACGCCTCTTGCGCCTTGGGCCATTTGGCCAGCTCATCGACCCAAGCCGCGTCAAACTGCGGACCGCGCATACTGGCCGGATCATGGGCCGAGAACACCTGCGCGATGGCGCCGTTGGGCCAGACCAGCCGTTTTCGCCCGGCCTCCCATTCCGGCCTGCGGTCGGGCGGCGACACGGCAAGGATGCCGCTTTCGCCAAAGATCATCACCTCGCGCACCTGATCGACCGTCTCGCCCACCAGCGCCACCCGTTTAGAGCGGCCGGGATCGTCGGGCCCGGCCCCCTCAACCTCGGCGCGCACCCATTCGGCCCCGGCCCGGGTCTTGCCCGCCCCGCGCCCGCCCATGATCACCCAGGTTTTCCACGCGCCCTCTGGTGGCAACTGATGCGGCAGGGCCCAGAATTCAAAGATCCACGGCAGGGCCAAAAGCGCGTTGTCACTTAGCCCGCCGATGAAATCTTCAACCTGCTCCGGCGTCGCGGAGGCGAGCCAACCTGCGCCCGATCTCATCCCGCGCGGCGTGAAAATCGAGCCGTTCGGCTCCGACAGTCCCGGTAACCTGTTTGCGGAGTTTTTCAACTCGGCTCCTTTCATTCACAATGCACTGCATGGCCGCGGCCAGATCCTTGACCACGATCTCGGCCTCACAGGCGCGGTCATAGTGACCGTCCCTGATCGCCTTGATCGTGCTGGCCAGATCATCCGCCGCGCGCATCAGCCATGTTTCGGTGATCGCCAGCACATCGACTGGCGGTGTTTCTCCAGCGGAGAATTTGATTGTCATGTGTTACTCGACCCGCCCCTCAGGCCCCCGCACGAAAGACATGAAAAAAACGGCTGCGGGGTTACCCCCGAGCCGCTTGCCCACCTCTTCTAGCATGCCCAAATCTATACCTTAGGGCGTACGCAAAGTCAAGGACTAACTCTTAGATTGTGCCACCGCGACCTTCAGCGGGCTGACCGCGCTGGTCAGGATCTGCTGGTTCATCATCGCCCAGGAATGGCGCATCAGCACCGCATCTTCCCCGGCAATCAGCTTGGCTTTGTGGAAGGGCGGCGGGCCATCCCAGCGGTCGGGAAACACCGCCACCCCCAGCCGAAAGACCGCACGCGTGGCGGCTTTGGGCAGATCGGGGTTGGGCAGCGGATAGGCCAGCGCCTCGGCCAATGGCAGTGGCAGCAGGGCGCCCCCTTCCAGCACTTCGCCCGCACTGATCACGCGGCCATAGGGCATGTAAGGGCTCATCACGTCGATCTCGTCGGGCACTGGCGGGGCCAGCTTATCCACGGTGACAGAGCCGTCGCGCGCAATCGCGACCAGCGCGTAATGCGGGTCCGGGATCTGCCGACCGCCTTCGTCGCGCCACTGCATGCGGTCGAAGACCACCAGACTGCCCTGCCCGGCATTGGTCAGCCGGTAGCTGATCTCGACCTTGGAATCGCCAACGGACCACGTCACGTCCAGCTTTGCGCCTGTATCGCTCATCGCGCCTTCCGCCCCTTGTCTGCCCGGCAGTCCGGCCAAAGCCAGCACCGCGGCCGCCCCGCCCAGCCAATACCGCCTGTTGTGCAAGATCTGCTCTGCCACCTCACGCCCCCCATCTCAATAGCGCTCACGCGCAGGAACGCCCAGATCGCGGCGGATCTTGTTTTCAGTGTAGGGGTTGTTCTGGTAGGGCGGCAGGCCCACGGCCTCTGTCTCGCGGTTGTTGACGCCGTTGGTGACGCCGGGCGTGATGGTGCCGCGCTGCGCCTGTTCGGCATGGACCATCTCATGGCCCAGCACCACCGGGGAATCCACAGTCATCCACGGCTCGGACCCGTCTTCCAGCGTCTCGGAATTGCCCGTGATGGTGATGGTTGCGTTGGTCCCCGCCCCTGGCGTGCCATCGGCGTTGCGGAAACGGTCGCCGGGTGAATCGTAGCTGGTCACCGGCGGATTGCCTTGCTGGATGGTCAGCTTGTTGCCGCTGCTGTTAAGCGAATCCACCAACCCCCTGCCCGTCGGCGTGCCGTAGAGTTTCACGATATCCGCCGTAACCCTGCTGCGGAATTCCGGTGAGCCGGTGACTGTGATGTTATCGCCGACCTTTGTGACCACCGTGCCGTCCGGCAGCACCACATCCTGAATGATCATCCCGCCCGGCAAGACGATGGGGGGCATGCCGCCATAGCCGATCATCACGGTGGGCAAACACGGCGGCAGGATCACGCCGCCAAGAGTTGTCGGCGCGCCCATATGGGCCGCTGGAAGGAAGCCGATCAGGACGGTCGGCGATCCCATCAAGATCGGATCGACGGGGGGAATGGCGGGCACCAGACAGGAGCAAAGATCCGTGGCACGCGCTGCGGGAAAAAAACCGACAATGACATTCGGCATTCCCGGCCCGAGAATCGGCATCGGGGCACCTAAGCAAACCGGGCAGGTGTGCATATCCGCGATAATGCGTGCTGCTGGAAAACCTGGCATCCCAATCCTCTTAAAACCAATGGGGAAAGGCTATGCCCCGTGGCGCGCACCTGTCAAGGAATGGAAATCCTTCCCCGACGGGCAGAACGGCGACACAGGGCCTGCGCCAAAGGCGTCGAAGGGCGGGTGCAAAATCAGGCGGCGAACAGGGCGCTTAGTTGCCCTGCACGCCTGTCGCCCCTTCGGTGCCCTGCTGGGCCTCGATCGCGCGCCATTTGGTGACGTTTTCGTTGTGCTCGGCCAGAGTGGTGGCAAACGCATGGCCGCCGGTGCCATTGGCGACGAAATACAGGTAATCCGTCGTGTCCGGGTTCAGTGCGGCCTCGATGCTCAGCTTGCCGGGATTGGCGATGGGACCGGGCGGCAATCCGTCGATCACATAGGTGTTGTAGGGCGTCTCGCGGCGCAACTCGCTTTGGCGCAGACCGCGGCCCAGAACGCCCTCGCCCTTGGTGATGCCATAGATGACCGTGGGGTCGGTCTGCAGCTTCATGCCCTGCGCCAGCCGGTTGACGAACACGCTTGCGACCTGACGGCGCTCTTCAGCGATACCGGTTTCCTTTTCCACGATAGAGGCCATCGTCAGTGCCTCTTCGGGAGTCTTGTAGGGCACCCCTTCGGCGCGCGCGGCCCAAAGGTCGGCAAGCACGACGGACTGGCGCCGTTCCATCTCGGCGATCAGTGCAGCCCTGTCCCCCCCCGTTTCGACCTCATAGCTGTCGGGGGCCAGCGTGCCCTCGGCTGGCACCGCCTTGATTGCCCCTTGCAGGAAATCCGCGCGTTTCAGCGCTTCGACCACCTGCCAGCTGGTCACACCTTCGGCCAGCGTGACGCGCCACCGCAGGTCCGGCTGCTGGGCCGCATCCAGATAGGCCGCAGGGGCCGCTTCGGTGGCCGGGTTGAACTTGACCACCTCAACATAGCGGTTGGAGGTCGGGTCCAACTCACGCAGGATCACATCCGCGGTTGCAATGCCGATGCGGAAGTTAACCTCACGCCCGCAGGTCGACTGACCACCCTGGGTCAGTTCCTCAAGCACCTGCCCCATCGACGCCCCCGGCGTCAGCAGATAGCTGCCGAATTTCAGCCGCCCCGCCTTGGCCGAGTAATCCGCACCGATCCGGAAAATCCGTGCATCCGACACCGCGCCCTGATCCTGCAACGCCCGGCTGACCTGGCTCAGGCTCGCGCCCTTTTCCACCCGAAAGCAAATGGCCTCGGCCAAAGAGCCCGGCCCGTTATAGACCTGCCGCCCCCAAGCCAGCAGCCCCGCGGCCACCACCAGCAAGACGATGAACAGCGTCAGGGCGTTGGACGCAACCGCGCGCCACATGCTCAGCGCACCTTGCCGAGGACAAGGCTCGCATTGGTGCCGCCAAAGCCGAAAGAGTTGGACAGCGCCACGTCGATCTTGCGATTGACTGCCTTGTTGGGGGCAAGGTCAAGCTTGGGCGTGACCGCCGGATTATCAAGGTTGATCGTCGGCGGGGCGATCTGATCCCGCAGCGCCAGCACGCAGAAAATCGCCTCAACAGCGCCCGCAGCGCCCAGCAAATGCCCGATGGAGGATTTGGTGGACGACATGGTTGCCCCTGCCGCCGCATCCCCCATCAGCCGCTCAACCGCGCCCAGTTCAATCGTGTCGGCCATCGTCGAGGTGCCGTGGGCGTTGATATAGTCGATGTCCGCGGGCGTCAGTCCGGCGCGCTTCAGCGCCATCTGCATGGACCGGAAACCGCCATCGCCGTCTTCGGCAGGGGCGGTGATGTGATAGGCGTCGCCCGACAGGCCGTAGCCCAACACCTCGGCGTAAATCTTGGCACCGCGCGCCTTGGCGTGTTCGTATTCTTCCAGCACGACCACGCCCGCACCCTCACCCATCACGAACCCATCGCGGTCCGCGTCATAGGGGCGGCTGGCCTTGGTCGGATCATCGGCGCGCTTGGTGGACAAGGCCTTGCAGGCGTTAAAGCCCGCGATGCCGATTTCCGAGATCGGGCTTTCGGCCCCGCCCGCCACCATCACATCCGCATCGCCCCACTGGATCAGCCGGGCCGCGTCGCCGATGGCATGGGCACCGGTCGAACAGGCGGTCACCACGGCATGGTTCGGCCCTTTGAAGCCAAAGCGGATCGACACCTGACCTGAGATCAGGTTGATCAGCGAGCCGGGGATAAAGAACGGCGAGACCCGCTTCGGCCCGCGCTCTTTGATCAGCACGGCGGTTTCGGCGATCGTGCTCAGCCCGCCGATGCCCGACCCGATCATCACACCGGTGCGGCAGCGGTCCTCTTCGGTCGCAGGCTCCCAGCCGGAATCGCGCACGGCCTGCACGGCGGCGGTCATGCCGTAAAGGATGAAGTCATCCACCTTGCGCCGGTCTTTCGGTTCCATCCAGTCGTCGGCATTGAAGGTGCCGTCGCTGCCATCGCCCACCGGGATTTCGCAAGCGTATTGCGTGATCACATTGGTCGCATCAAAGCGCGTGATCGGACCTGCGCCGGATTGCCCGGCCAGCAGGCGGCTCCAGGTTTCTTCCACACCGCAAGCCAGCGGCGTAACCATGCCAAGCCCTGTGACCACCACTCGACGCATAGCAGACCCCCCGAAACCTTCGATCCTCGTTTTGCGGGTGATACACGCCCCGATCTTATCGCGCAACCGTGCCCCCTGCCCCTCGGCAGGCTTTCCCCCAAAGCGGATTTTATGCCTGTCACGTTGACTTTAACCAAAGCCGCCACAGATAGCCGTGAACAGGTGGTTGGCAGCGTCGCCACTTCCGCGGCCCTTGACCTTCCCCCAAAGCGTGATATTTGAGAATGAACGTTCATTCTCACGCCCCACCTGACCGCAAAGCCCCTCCCCCATGCCCCAAACCGCGCCAACCCTCGCCCAAGACCAAAAGCATGAGGATCGCATTGCCGAGATTCTCGGCAAAGTCCGGGGCACTTTTGCCGAAAAGGGCTTTGACGGGGCCTCTATGCAGGACCTTGCCCGCGCGGCGGGGATGAGCCCGGGCAACTTCTACCGCTATTTCCCCTCCAAGACCGCCATCGTCGAAGGGCTGATCGCGGCGGACCTGAACCAGATTGAACAGGACTTTGGCCGCCTGATGCAGGCCCCGGTCCCCCTAGAGGCGCTGCGCCATATGTTGCGCGCCCACATCCGCGAAAAACAAGACTGCGCCGATGGCCAGATCTGGGCAGAAATCACCGCCGCGTCCCAACGCAAGCCCGACATCTGCAGCACCTGCCAAGGCATGGAAGACACGATCCGTGGCTTTCTGACCCGCGTCTTCGCCCGCGCCACCGGCCTTAGCGAAACCGAAGCCGCGCACCGTTTTGGGGCCCATGCGGCCTATCTAATCCTACTGTTCAAATCCGCCACCATGTTGTCCAGCCAGCCCCCGGCGCTGCGCGAAGACCTGTTGGCCCTAATCCTCCGCACGATGGACCAGACGCTGGATTTCATCGCCGACACCCGCCCGAAAGGCTGATCATGCGTCTTGTTTTGTCCCTCTTGCCCATGTTGACCGCCGCAAGCTTGCTGGCGGCCCCCGCCTTTGCCGAAGGCGAGACGCCCCCCCCAGATGCAGCACAAGCTGCCGCTGTCGCGCCGGCCATTACCGTCTCGACCGTGGAAAGCCGCGTGCTGTCGGACCGGGTTCTGGCCGCTGGTCTGGTGACCGCTGTTGAGTTGGTGCAGGTCGCCCCCTTGATTGAAGGCCAACCCATCGAGGCGCTTTTTGTCGATGTGGGCGACAAGGTGACCGCGGGCCAAGTGCTGGCCCGGCTGTCAAACTCCACGTTGGGTCTGCAGAAAAGCCAGCTTGCCGCCTCGCTGGCTGCGGCGCGTGCCAATATCGCCCAGACCGAGGCGCAGATGATAGAGGTGCAGGCCAGCGCCGATCAGGCCATCCGGGCCAATGACCGCGCCACCGCCCTGAAAGCGCAGGGCACCATTTCGCAAACCGCAGCTGACACCGCGCAATCGGCGGCCATTTCGGCGGGCGCGCGCATTGCGGTGGCCACGCAGACGCTAGAGGCCGCCCGCGCGCAACTGGCGCTGGTCGAGGCGCAGATCGCCAATGTCGAACTGCAACTGACCCGGACCGAGGTGAAAGCCCCCTTCGCGGGTGAGATCACGGCCCGCAACGCCCAGCTTGGTGCCATCGCCACCGCGCAGGGCCAACCCATGTTCACGCTGATCCGCGATTCCGCGCTTGAACTGCACGCCGATGTGGCCGAGGCCGATCTGCTGCGCCTTGCCCCTGGCCAGACGGCAACCTTGCAGGCGGTGGGCAGCCCGGCCCCGCTGAGCGGTACCATCCGGCTGGTAGAGCCGGGAATCGACCCGGCCACCCGCATGGGCCGCGCCCGCATCTCATTGTCAGCCGACAACCCCTTACGCCCCGGCATGTTTGTCGAGGCGACGATCCTTGTGGCCGAACATCAGGCCATGGCCGTTCCGGTTACCGCCGTTGGTTCTGCGGAGGGTGCGGCGGTGGTCATGCGGGTCAAGGACGGGGTGGTCGAACAGGTTAACGTGCAGACCGGCATCCGCGACGCGGGTCTGGTTGAGATCGTCTCGGGCCTGACCCTTGGCGACACCATCGTCACCAAAGCCGCCGCCTTTGTGCGCTCTGGCGACCACATCACACCCGTTCCCACCGCAATCAGCACGAACTGACGGAGCGCCCACATGAATTTCTCGGCTTGGTCGATCCGCAATCCCGTCGCGCCCCTGCTTGGCTTTGTGCTGCTGCTGGTACTGGGCTGGCAGTCCTTCAACGCCCTGCCCATCACCCGCTTTCCCAACATCGACGTGCCCTTGGTGGCGGTGACGGTGGCCCAGCAAGGGGCCGCCCCGGCCGAGATGGAAACGCAAGTAACCAAGGAAATCGAAGATGCCGTCTCGGGCATCACCGGGGTAAAGAACATCACCTCGTCGATTTCAGACGGAATCTCTACCACGGCGGTGGAATTCCGCATGGAGATTCCGACCGACAAGGCCGTGCAGGATGTGAAAGACGCCATCGACCGGGCGCGCGGCAACCTGCCCGCCGATGTGGATGCCCCCATCGTGACCCGCATTGATGTCGAAGGCCAGGCGATCATGACCTTTGCGGTGCAGGCGCCGTCGCTGTCGTTTGAGGAACTGTCCTGGTTCGTCGATGATACCGTCAAACGCGCGCTGCAAGGCAAGGCCGGGGTTGGCAAGGTCGAACGCTATGGTGGGGCCGACCGGGAAATCCGGGTGGAACTGGACCCGGTCCGGCTGGAAAGCTTTGGCGTCACAGCCCAGGCCGTCAGCGGCCAGTTGCGCGCGGCCAACATCAACCTTGGCTCGGGCCGGTCTGAACTGGGCGCGGGCGAGCAGGCGATCCGCACCCTTGGCGATGCCGCCACCGTGGCCAAGCTGAAACAGGTGGAAATCGCGCTGCCCGGGGGACGGCACGTGCGGCTGTCGGATCTGGGCCAGATCATCGACAGCTATGAGGAACTGCGCTCTTTCTCGCGGCTCAACGGCGAGCAGGTCGTGACCTTTGCGATCTTCCGCGCCAAAGGCGCCTCTGAGGTGTCGGTCGCCGAGGTGGTGAATGCCACGCTCGACACCGTGCGCGCCGATCACCCCGAAGTGGCGATCAAGCTGGTGGATGAGACGGTTTTCTACACCTACGGCAACTATGAAAGTGCCCTGAACACGCTGATCGAAGGCTCCGTTCTGGCGATCCTTGTGGTGCTGGTGTTCTTGCGGAACTGGCGCGCGACCTTCATCGCGGCGGTGGCGCTGCCGCTTTCGGCGATCCCGACCTTCTGGGCGATGGACCTGATGGGGTTCTCGCTGAACCTTGTGTCCTTCCTTGCGATCACGCTGGCCACCGGCATCCTTGTCGACGATGCCATCGTCGAGATTGAAAACATCGCCCGCCATATCCGCATGGGCAAAACCCCCTACCGCGCCGCGGTTGAGGCGGCGGACGAGATCGGCCTTGCCGTGATCGCCACCACCTTCACCATCATCGCGGTCTTTGTGCCGGTGTCGTTCATGGCCGGGATTCCGGGCCAATATTTCCGGCAGTTCGGCCTGACGGTGGCGATCTCGGTGATGTTCTCGCTGCTGGTCGCGCGATTGATCACCCCGATGATGGCCGCCTATCTTATGCGGGCCAAGGATGCGGGCGGCGATCATGAGGCGGCCGATGGCCTGATCATGCGCAACTACCTGCGCTTTGTGCGCGCCACCAACGGCTCGTGGAAGCTGCCCTTCACCGTGCCCTTGGGCAAACGCCGCTTCCAGCCGCGCTTTGGCCGCTACTATCTGACGATGATGGCGGCAATTGTGGTGGTGATCATTTCTGTCGCAGCGATGCTGCAGGTGCCGGGGTCGTTCCTGCCGCCCGAGGATGTCAGCCGGGTGTCGATCTCTGTCGAACTGCCGCCCGGCTCAACGCTGGCGGAAACCGACCGCACCACCCAAGCCATGCTGGCCGTGATCAAGGATGTGGAAGGGATCGCCAATGTCTTCGTGCTGGGCGGCACCTCGCCCACCGGCGATCTGGATATCCGCCGCGCCTCGGTTACGGTGCTTCTGGACCGGCTGGACCCGCGGCTGACGCTTAAGCTGTCGCAACTGGGCCGCCGCCTGCCGCTCATCGGCGGCTTGGTGCCAGAGGTGAAGAACGAAGGCCGCTCCATCCCGCAAAACGTGATCGAGGCCGAAATTTTCCGCCGGCTTGCCGTGATCCCCGACATCCGCGCCTTTAAACTGAACGACCGGGGCGAGCGGGACATCTCTTATTCCATCCTTGCCGCCAATGAGGCCGACCTGAACGGGGCCGTGGCCGCTTTGGAAGAGGCGTTGCGCGGGGATCCGGCCCTGGCCAACGTGGCCTCCGAAGGCGCACTGCCCCGGCCGGAAATCCAGATCCGACCGCGCACCGCCGAGGCGGCCCGTCTGGGAGTTACCACCGACCAGATCTCTGCCGTGCTGCGCGTGGCCACCATCGGTGACTTTGACGCGGCCTTGCCCAAGATTTCCATCGACAATCGGCTGATCCCGGTGCGGGTGCGGCTGGACGACGCCTCACGCGAGAACCTGACCCGGATCGGGGCGCTCAAGGTCACGACCTCCAGTGGCGCGCAGGTGCCGCTGTCGAGCGTGGCCGATGTGGTGATCGGGGAAGGCCCGTCCACGGTGAAGCGTCTGAACAAGGAACGCCGCGCCACGATCGGGGCGAACCTGCCAGTGGGTGTGGCCCTTGGCACCGCGTCGGAGCGGTTCAAGGAAATTGCCGCCGCCACCCCGCTGCCACGCACCGCCCGCCTGCAAGAATCGGGGGATGCCGAAATTCAGGGAGAGTTGTTCGCCTCTTTCGGCAAGGCGATGATCCTTGGGTTGATGCTGGTGCTGACCGTGCTGATCCTGCTGTTCAAGTCGGTGATCCAGCCCTTTACCATCCTGCTGTCGCTGCCCTTGGCCATCGGCGGGGTGGCTGCGGCCCTGCTGCTGACCAACGCCGCGCTGTCGATGCCGGTGCTGATCGGGATTCTGATGCTGATGGGCATCGTGACCAAGAACGCGATCCTGCTGATCGACTTTGCCATCGAGATGCGTCGCCGCGGCATGGACCGCGTGCAGGCGGTGATCGAGGCCGGGCACAAGCGGGCGCGGCCCATCGTGATGACCTCTATCGCCATGTCGGCGGGCATGTTGCCCTCAGCACTTGGTGTGGGCGAAGGCGGCGCCTTTCGCGCACCTATGGCCACGGCGGTGATCGGCGGGATCATTGTGTCCACCGTGCTCAGCCTTGTGATCGTGCCCTCGTTCTATCTGATCATGGATGATCTGTCGGCCCTGCTGGGCAAGCTGTTCAGCCGCATGATCGGCAAAGGCGAAGAAGAGCCCGAAGCGCTGGACCCCGCCACGCTGACCGAACGGCTTGGCATCCTTACCGCCGATCAGGCCGACCTTCGCGCCCGGCTTTTGGGGCCAGCGCCGCCCGAGGGCCTGCGCGCGGCGGAATAACCCACCCTGACCGACCCCCGGCACTTTTGCGGTGCCGGGGGTTCGCGCGCCAAGCCCCCTTGCAGCCCGCGGACCTTGCCCCTACCGTCAGTTGTCAGACAATCGACAAAGGCCCGTCATCTGCGGCCCACCCCCTGCGTGAAAGCCCGCAATGACCGATACCGCCAATAACACGCCCAAGGGCATCTTGCTGATGCTGCTGGCAATCTTTCTGTTTACCGCGATGGATGCGACCGCCAAAGGGCTGATCGCGCGCTACCCCGCGCCGCAGATCGTCTTCATCCGCTTTGCCGGTCAGGCCATCGTGGTGGCGAGCCTGCTGGCGATGGTCCGTGGCCCGCGCGGGGTGCTGCCCGTGCTGCGCAGCCAGCACCCGTGGTTGCACTTGGCCCGCTCTGTCTGCCAATTGGGCGCGACCTCGCTGTTCTTTCTGTCGCTGGGCCATATCGGGCTGGCCGAGGCGACGGCCCTGACCGACATCAACCCGGTGCTGATCACGCTGGGCGCCACGCTGTTTCTGGGGGAAAGGCTTGGCCCCCGGCGGTTGTTTGGCGTGCTCGCGGCACTCGTCGGCGCGCTGATCGTGATCCGCCCCGGCCTGTCGGTCTTTACACCGGCCGCGCTTTTGCCGCTGGGGGCGGCGGTCTGCTACACCGGCAATGCGCTGCTCACGCGCCATGTCGGGCCGCGCGAAAGCCCGTGGACGCCGCTCTTGCACGCGGCCCTGCTCGGCACGGGCTTTGCGGCACTCGCCCTGCCCTTTGTCTGGACACCCTTTGCCGCCAGCGATCTGTGGCGGGTGGCGCTGATTGCCTGCCTTGGATCGGCGGCTCAGCTGTGCATCATCCGGTCGTTTTCAATGGCCGAAGCCTCGGCGGTTGCACCCTTTGCCTATGTGGGCATCATCTTTGCCACCTTTTGGGGCATTACCCTCTATGGCGAGTGGCCCGACTTCTGGACTGTGATCGGTGCGCTTGTGATCGTGGTGGCGGGGCTTTATGTCTGGCACCGCGAAACCCAGATTGCCCGCCGCCCTGTGCGTCGCCCCGTCTGAACCCACACCGACCCGACCTGAAACGGACCCGATCATCAGCATGGAAGACCCTCCCCGCTTCAGGCTGGCCCATTGGCTGCAAGACCGCGTCTTGCGGGCGATGATCGGTGGCCTGCTGCTGCTGCCCTATCGGACGCGCGTGCCCCTGTGCGGCTGGATCATGGCGCAGGTGATCGCGCCACTGGCTGGCTACCGCAGCCGCATCCGCAACAACCTTGCCCTGATCCTGCCCGACCTGCCCGAGGCCGAAGTGCGCCGCATCCTGCGCGCCGTGCCCGACAATGTCGGCCGCACCGTGATCGAGATTTATTCCGGCCCTGAGTTCATCGAACAGGCCAGTTGCCTGCCCCTGACCGGTGCCGGCGTCGCCGCGTTAGAGGCCGCCCACGCTGCCAACCGCCCGGTGATCCTTGTGACCGGGCATTTCGGCAATTACGACGCCTCGCGCGCGGCCCTGATTGCACGCGGTTACCGGGTGGGCGCGTTGTATATGCCGATGAGCAACCGCCACTTCAACGAACACTACGTCAAGGCGATCTCTGGAATAGGCACCCCGCTGTTTGCGCGCGGCAAAAAGGGGCTGGCCGAGATGGTCCGCCACCTGCGTTCGGGCGGTATGCTGGGAATGCTCATCGACCAGCACATGAAACACGGGGCGGCGCTGACGTTTTTCGGCCACCCAGCCCTGACCGCCCTGTCAGCGGCGGAACTTGCGTTGAAATATGATGCGCTGGTGATCCCGACCTATGCGATCCGCCAAGCCGACGGTCTGTCCTTTCAGATCATCGTTGAGGCGCCAATCCCGCAGGACACGCCCGAGGCGATGACCCAAGCGCTGAACGACAGCCTCGAGGCGCTCGTGCGCACGCATCTGGACCAGTGGTTCTGGATTCACCGCCGCTGGAAATAGTGTCTGCGCTATCTGATCCGCGCGGCGGCAAGAATTTCTGCCGGGCCATCGGACTGGATGATGACGACTACGGGCAAATTACCGGGGGCTGCGGCCTGCATCTCCAAAGGTGCTTGGCCTGACCATTCGGCAATCGGCTGCCAGTCGGTCACGATATTGGCATAGCTGATGGCTTCCCCGGCATTTTCTCCGCGCTGGATTTCGACCACCTTGGACGGCTGATAACGCACCAACTGCACACGCGTGCCACGTTTCAACGGCGGATCGGCCTCGGCCCGGATCACCACCCGGTTGCCGCGCCGCTCGAGTGTCAGGGTCACCGGGCCGGACGCGCCCAACAGCCGCTTGACCGCCGCGTTGACCTGCCCCGGCTCATTGCCCACCACGCGTTCACCGCCGCCAATGATCATTTGCGGGGTGTAGATCATCTTGCTGCCATTGGCGCGGGCATAGGCCTTTTGACGGGCAGTGAACTGCGCCTGCCCAAATGTATCGGCCCAGCCAATATAATCCCAATAATCCACGTGCAGTGCCAAGGCGATCACCCCCGGCTTTTTCGCCAGATCGGCCAAAAGCGCGTCGGCAGGTGGGCAGGACGAACACCCTTGTGAGGTATAAAGCTCAACCACCACACCCGGTTCGCTTTGTTGCGCCATCCCCGGTGCCAACAGACAAAACCACAGACCCGCGGCCGCACTGACAATATGTCGCTTCATGGTTCGGTCCGTCCCTTTTCAATCCCTGCACAGTTCTACAAAACCCCTCGCCGCGCCGCCAATCAAGGTTTTGCGAGCCTTTGCGTCAGGCCTGTCACAGCAGCGTGTGACAAAAGGGGTCTTGTCCGCCACAAGGAAGTGCTGGCTTTTCGGCATACAATTGCATACAATGCGCATATACCCATCACGATTCCCTTGCGCGCTGCCCTGCTCTACGGCAAACAACGCGCAAGACGCCAGCCATGAGGAGGCCCGCATGACCGTCACCGTTGGACACGACAGCGCCAAAACCCGCCAAACTCTGACCGCAGGCGGTCAGACCGTCTCCTATTACTCGATCCCGGCCGCTGAAAAGGCGGGCTTGGGTGACTTTGCGCGCCTGCCCGCTGCGCTCAAGGTGGTTTTGGAAAACATGCTTCGCTATGAAGACGCCAAGACCGTCTCGGTTGAGGATATCAAAGCCTTCTCCGACTGGGGCAAACTTGGCGGCAAAAACCCGCGTGAGATCGCCTACCGCCCGGCCCGCGTGCTGATGCAGGATTTCACCGGCGTGCCCGCCGTGGTGGACCTTGCCGCGATGCGCGACGGCATCAAGGGCCTTGGCGGCAATGCCCAAGCCATCAACCCGCTGGCCCCGGTGGACCTGGTCATCGACCATTCGGTGATGATCGACGAATTCGGCACCCCGCGCGCCTTTCAGGCCAACGTGGACCGCGAATATGAACGGAACATGGAACGCTATGTCTTCCTGAAATGGGGACAGAACGCCTTTAACAACTTCCGCGTGGTGCCGCCCGGCACCGGGATCTGCCATCAGGTCAACCTTGAATATCTGGCCCAGACCGTCTGGACCGACACCGACCAGCACGGCAACATGGTCGCCTACCCCGATACGCTCGTCGGCACCGACAGCCACACCACCATGGTCAACGGCCTTGCTGTGCTGGGCTGGGGCGTGGGTGGCATCGAGGCCGAGGCCGCAATGCTGGGCCAACCTGTCTCCATGCTGATCCCCGAAGTCGTCGGCTTCAAGCTGACCGGCGCGATGATTGAGGGCACCACCGCCACCGACCTCGTGCTGAAAGTCGTGCAGATGCTGCGCAAGCACGGCGTGGTGAACAAGTTCGTTGAGTTCTACGGCGAGGGCCTTGACCGCCTGCCGCTGGCAGACCGTGCGACCATCGCCAACATGGCACCCGAATACGGCGCCACCTGCGGCTTCTTCCCCATCGACGGCGAGACGATCCGCTACCTGCGCAATTCGGGCCGCGAAGAATCCCGCATCGCCTTGGTCGAAGCCTATGCAAAGGCCAACGGCATGTGGCGCGATGCGTCCTATGATCCGATCTACACCTCGACCCTGCACCTCGACATGGGCACGATCGTGCCCGCCATCTCTGGCCCCAAGCGTCCGCAAGACTACCTGCCGCTGACCGAGGCAAAGGCGGGCTTTGCCAAGGAAATGGACGCGACCTTCAAGCGCGCGCTGGACAAGCAAGTGGCCGTCAAAGGCCAGGACTACACCATGTCCAGCGGCAAGGTCGTGATCGCGTCGATCACCTCCTGCACCAACACCTCGAACCCCTATGTGATGATCGGCGCGGGCCTTGTCGCACGCAAGGCGCGGGCTTTGGGCCTGAAATCAAAACCTTGGGTCAAGACCTCGCTGGCACCCGGATCGCAGGTCGTGTCCGAGTATCTGAACGCCGCCAACCTGCAAGAAGACCTCGACGCCGTGGGCTTCAACCTCGTGGGCTATGGCTGCACCACCTGTATCGGCAACTCCGGCCCGCTGGACCCGGCGATTTCGGCAGCCATTGCCGAAGGCGATCTGGTCGCCACCGCCGTGCTGTCGGGCAACCGCAACTTTGAGGGCCGTATTTCCCCCGACGTGCGCGCCAACTACCTTGCCTCGCCGCCGCTGGTCGTGGCCTATGCGCTGGCGGGCGACATGAACATCGACCTGACCACAGAACCTTTGGGCATGGGCACCAATGGCCCGGTCTATCTGAAAGACGTCTGGCCGACCAATCAGGAAATCTCGGATCTGGTGGAATCCACCGTGACCCGCGCCGCCTTCATCAAGAAATACGCCGACGTGTTCAAAGGCGACGAAAAGTGGCAAGCGGTGAAGGTGACGGATTCCGAAACCTACGACTGGCCGTCTTCGTCGACCTACATCCAGAACCCGCCCTATTTCAAAGGCATGTCAAAGACGCCGGGCGTGATCTCCAACATCCACAATGCCCGCGTTCTGGCGCTGCTGGGCGATATGATCACCACCGATCACATCTCTCCAGCAGGCAGCTTCAAGGCCTCATCTCCCGCAGGTAAGTACCTGACCGACCGTCAGGTTCCGGTCAGCGAGTTCAACTCCTACGGCTCGCGTCGCGGCAACCACGAAGTGATGATGCGCGGCACCTTCGCCAACATCCGCATCAAGAACGAGATGCTGGACGGCAAAGAGGGCGGCTATACCCTTGGGCCGGACGGGGTCGAAACCTCGATCTTCGACGCCTCGATGGCCTATCAGGACGCTGGCACCCCGCTGGTGATCTTCGGCGGCATCGAATACGGCGCGGGCTCGTCGCGCGACTGGGCCGCCAAGGGCACCGCCCTGTTGGGCGTCAAGGCGGTGATCGCTGAAAGCTTTGAACGTATCCACCGTTCCAACCTCGTCGGCATGGGCGTGATCCCGTTCGAGTTCACCGGTGGCGACACCCGCAAGACCCTTGGGCTGAAAGGCTCGGAGACCGTGTCGATCGACGGGTTGGAAGGCGATCTGAAGCCGCTGTCCACCCTGCCGTGCCACATCACCTATGCGGATGGTTCGGTGAAAACGATCCAGATCAAGTGCCGGATCGATACCGAAATCGAGATCGAATACGTCGAACACGGCGGCGTGCTGCACTACGTTCTGCGTGACCTTGCCTCGCGATAATCGAAACAGATTGTTTCCAAAACAAAGGCCCGGATCTCTCCGGGCCTTTGGTTTTTGTTAAGCATGTTGGCGCAAAACGGGGCAACAAATCAGAAACACAGGTTCCAGATGCCCCACCGTTCGCCGCAGCACCCGACGCAACCCGCCAAGGCCGCCACCAAAGTGCTGCTCACCAGCCCGCTCCCCTTGGGGGAGTTGATTATCCTTGGATCAATCCTGTTGCTGTTGGCGACGCATTGACTATTCGCCGCGCAGCGCCTTTTCCAGTTCCGGACGGAAGCGCTGTTCGTAATCATCGCCCACCATCGGCCCGATGAACCGATAGGCCACCGTGCCATCGCCGCGCAGAATGAACGTCTCTGGCGGGGCAGTGACCCCCCAGTCCATCCGCATCCGGCCCTTGGGGTCCGCAATCACCCCCAGGAACGGATTGCCGTCCTCTTCCAGAAACGCAATCGCCTTGTCAGGGTCGTCCATCATGTTGACGCCCATGACGCGAATCCCCTCGCCCGATAACGCCTTCAGCGTCGGATGCTCGGCGCGGCAGGGTGGGCACCAGCTTGCCCAAAAGTTCACGATCGTCACCTGACCACCGCGCAAATCCGCGTCGGTAAAGCCCGGGATGCCCGGCAAAACGCCGCTACCCACGGCCGGCGCCGCCTTGTCCACAAAGACCGACGGCAATATCCCCGCTCCGGGCCGCTCCAGCCCCAGATAAAGCGCGCCAACCAACCCAAAGAACACCACGGGCGGAACCGCGAGCCACCATTTAGCCATTGTCTTTCCCCTGCCGCGCTTCAACTTCGCGCAGTTCTCGTTTCACCCGCGCACCGCGCCACCACGTCCAGCCGATCAGCACCACGATCACCGCGATTGTGGCGGCATAAGACCCGATCACCGCGCCCGCATATTTCCCAAGCTCTGGCATCATCTTGCCCGCTCCCGCGCCAACAACGCCGACACCCGCCGCGCCCGGATTTCCGTCCGCGTCCGCATCAGCACCAGCGTCACGAACAACAACACAAACCCCGCGATACAGACCAAAAGCGGCAGCCAATACACATCCGAGACGTTTTCTTTGGCGTCCAGCGACAGGCTCGCCCCCTGATGCAGCCCCTGATTCCAGAACAGCACCGCATAGCGGCTGAGAAACGCGAACACCGATCCGACGATGGCCAGAACCGCCGTCAGGTCGGCGGCGGTGTCAGGGTCCTCAACCGCCTCCCACAGCGCGATATAGCCCAGATAGAACAGCGCGAGGATCAGGAAAGAGGTCAGACGCGGATCCCATGCCCACCACGTCCCCCACATCGGCTGCCCCCAGATCGCCCCGGTGACCAGCCCGATCACCGTAAAGGCCAATCCCACCGGGGCCGCCGCCCGCGCCGACAAGGCGCTGACGTGGTGCCGCCGGACCAACCAGATCAACGACGCCACCAGCATCATCGCCCAAGCCGAAATCGCCATCATCGCGGCGGGCACGTGCAAATAGATGATCTTGACGGTCGATCCGAACTTGTCGGCATCCGGCGTGAAAAAGAAGCCCCAGATCAATCCGACCACCAGGCAAAGCCCCGCAAGCCCTGCCACCCAAGGCAAAACAGCGCCCGAGGCCTGCATGAACCGCTTGGGGTTCGCGTATTCCCAGATCGACATGACCATTCCTGTTCGACTCGCCCCTGTTTTGCGCCAAGCCTTAGCGTAGATTAACGCGAATTGCGGCAGCCGCTGCAAAGGGTAACAATGCCGCAGCCCCCAGCGTGATCCCCGCCAGCAGCGCCAACGGCACTCCTACCGCCAAACCCTGTGTGCCGCGCTTCACAACCTCGGCACCAAAGATCAGCGTTGGCATATACAACGGCAAGACCAGCAGCGACAGCAACAAACCGCCGCGCTTGACCCCCACCACCAAGGCCGCGCCAAAGGCCCCGATCACGCTTAGCGCCGGGGTGCCCAAAAGCAGCGCCAGCACCAGCCACCCATAACCCGCCAGCGGCAGGTTCAGCAAAACCCCAAGCCCCGGCGCCACCACGACCAAGGGCAGCCCCGTCACCAGCCAATGCGCCAGCGCCTTGACCGCGACCACCCCCTCCATCGGCATCGGAGAGGTGGCCAGCAAGTCCAGTGAGCCGTCCTCAAAATCCAGCGCAAACAGCCGGTCCAGCGACAACAGGCAGGCCAGCAACGCCCCCACCCACAAGATACCGGGTGCGATGCGGGCCAAAAGATCGCCCTGCGGCCCGACGCCCAAAGGCACCAGCACCGCCACCAGCAGAAAGAACGCCAGCCCAAGGCCAAAGCCCCCGCCCGCCCGCACCGCCAACCGCAAATCCCGAACCAGCAACGCGATCATGCAAAGGCCTCGTCGAACGCGCCCTTGGGGCGGCCCGCGCCGCCGCGCGCCTTGTAGGGGGTCAGGTCCAGCTCTGCCGCGCCCTCCAGCCCCAAGGCGATATGCGTGGCGATCAGCGCTGCACCTCCGCCCGCCAGATGCGCGGCCACCCCTTGCGCGAACAGCGCAACCGACCCCGCATCCAAAGACACCGTCGGCTCGTCCAATACCCACAGTGCCCGCCCCGACACCATCAGCCGCGCCAGCCCAAGTCGGCGCCGCTGCCCTGCAGACAAATGCGCCGCCCGCCGCTCGGCCAGATCGGCCAGATCCATCGCCTCCATCGCGGCGGCCACCGTATCGGTGCCGTAGATCTGCGCCCAAAAGGCCAGATTCTCGCGCACCGTCAGCACCGCTTTCACCCCGTCGGCATGGGCGGCATAGGCGACCTCCGCCGCCATTACTTGCCCGGCCAGTGGCGGCTGCAACCCGGCCACCACGCGCAGCAAGGTGGTCTTGCCGATGCCGTTGGGCCCGCGCAAAATCATCGCCTGCCCCGATGCCACCGCAAAGGACACGCCCTCAAGCACCGCAACCCCGGCGCGGGCGCAGGCCAGATCGGTGACAACAAGGGGCGGTGCGGTGTTCATCCCCAAGCCCTACCCCATGCCCGCCCCGCCGAAAAGGGGCGCAAAGGGTGGCAGGTCGCCGCAAGGCACACTAGGTTGGCGCAAACAAGGAGAACACCATGACCCTGCCCACCCGTCCCTTCGCCCATACCGGAAAGACCACCTCTGCCATCGGCTTTGGCGCCTGGGCCATCGGCGGCACCTGGGGGGAGGTGACAGAGGCCGACGCCAAGGCCACGCTGCACGCCGCCCTTGATGCGGGCATGACCTTTATCGACACTGCCGATGTCTACGGCGATGGCCGCTCTGAACGGATCATCCGCGCCGTGCTGGCCGAACGCCCCGGCCCGCGCCCGTTCGTGGCAACCAAGGCCGGCCGCCGTCTGAACCCCCATACCGCCGAGGCCTATACCGGTGCCGCGATAGAGGCCTTCATCGACCGGTCTTTGCAAAACCTTGGGGTGGATTGCCTGGACCTTTTGCAACTCCACTGCCCGCCCACCCCGGTCTATTCCGATCCAGAGATGTTTGAGGCGCTTGCTGGCCTGAAGCAAAAGGGCAAGATCGCCGATTTCGGTGTCTCGGTCGAGACCATCGAAGAGGCGCGCACCGCGATCCGTCAGCCCGGCGTGGTGTCGGTGCAGATGATCTACAACCTGTTCCGCCAACGTCCCTCCGAGGTGTTCTTCCGTGAGGCGCAGGCCGCAGGTGTCGCAATCATCGCGCGCGTGCCGCTGGCCTCGGGCCTGCTGACTGGCAAGATGACGGCGCAAAGCCAGTTCGCCGCCGATGATCACCGCAGCTTTAACCGCAACGGCGAGGCTTTTGACAAGGGCGAGACCTTTTCGGGCGTGCCCTTTGACATCGCCCTTGCTGCGGTGGAAGAACTGCGCGCCCTTGTGCCGCAGGGGGCCACAATGGCGGCCTTTGCCCTGCGCTGGATCTTGATGGAAAGCGCTGTCACAGTGGTCATTCCGGGGGCAAAGACGCCCCCACAGGCCCGCGCCAATGCGGCCGCTGCCGATTTGCCCGCGCTTTCGCCCGAGGTGCTGCAAGCCGCACGCGCAGTCTATACCCGCCTGATCGCCCCGCAGGTCCACCACCTTTGGTAGTGCGGCCCTCAGGCGGTCACGGCATGGGCAGAAGGCAGGCCGCAATCCGGCGGCCTTCGCCCAGCAGGACGTTATAGGTCCGGCAGGCGGCGGGGGAATTCATCGGCTCAAGCCCGATTCCCGCCGCGTCCATCGCCTCGCGAAAGGCCTTCGGCACCGGCGAGATGTCGGGGCCCATCCCCAGCAGCAAAACGTCGATCCGCCCGGCAAGGCTAAGCGGGGCTGCTATATCGTCCAGCCCACCCCAGATACCCGCATCCCACGGCGTCACCAAAGACGGCCCGCGCAACACATGGGTGCCAACCCGAAAGAACCCCGGCCCGTAGCTTTCGATTGCCAAGGCCGAGCCATAGGTGATTTCCGTCAGCCGCATGGCCCTTCACCCCCTCCGATTTCGCAGCCGCCCCTTGGGCAGCCGCCCGATTTACGCGTCGATATTGGCGAATTCATGATCCGAAGGTTTGCCGTTGCGCACCTTGTCGCTGCGGTCCAGCCCGATCATCAAGACGATGTTCTTGGCGACATAGACCGACGAATAGGTGCCCAGCAACACACCGATGAAGATTGCGAACGAAAAACCACGGATCACGTCACCGCCGAAAATCATCATCGCACCAATCGCAATCAGCGTGGTGATAGAGGTCATCAACGTCCGGCTCAGCGTCTCGTTAACCGATAGGTTCATGACCTCCCGCAGGGGCATGGTCTTGTATTTGATCAGGTTTTCTCGAAGCCTGTCAAAGACCACCACCGTGTCGTTGATCGAATAACCCAAGATCGTCAGCAAGGCCGCGATGATGGTCAGGTCAAACTTCAACTGGAACACCGCAAAGATGCCGATGGTGATGAACACGTCATGCAGCAGCGCCAACACGCCACCAAGCGCGAACTGCCATTCAAACCGCATCCAGATATAGAGCATGATCCCGACTGAGGTGACCGCGACCGCCACGATCGACGACCACACCAGCTCACCCGACACTTTCGGCCCGACGCTTTCGGTGGACACGATTTTAAGCGCCGGGTCCATGGCCACCAGCGCGGCCTCAACCCGTGCCATGGCTTCGGCAGAGACCTCTTCGACCCCATCCTCGGCGCCAAGGCGGATCATCGCGACGTGCTGATCGTCGCGGAACGACGGATCGAACACCTCGGTGATCGCCACATCGCCCAGCTCCAACCCGGCCAGCGCGGTCCGATAAACGCCCACGTCAACCGCCGCTGTGCTTTCGGTGCGCAGCGTGGTGCCGCCTTTGAAGTCGATGCCATAGTTCAACCCCATAATCCCCCAAGCCGCAAAGGCCAGGATCATGAGGAACATCGACCCGCCAAAGGTAATCCACTGGGCGCGGAAAAAGTCGATGCTGGTTTTTTCAGGGGCAAGCCGCAGACGCCAGGCCATGATGACTCTCCTTAAACGACGATGGTTTTGGGACGCCGCCAGGCGAACCACAATTCAATGAACATCCGCGTCACATAGATCGCCGTGAACACCGAGCCGACGATGCCGATGGCCAAGGTCACGGCAAAGCCGCGCACCGGGCCCGCGCCAAAGAAGAACAGCACGGCGGCGGTGATCAACGTGGTCAGGTTGGCGTCGATGATCGCGCTCAACGCGCGCTCATAGCCGATCTCGATGGCGCGGGCGGGGCCTTTGGCGGTGCGCAATTCCTCGCGGATGCGTTCAAAGACCAGCACGTTGGCGTCCACCGCCATACCGATGGTGAGCACGATCCCCGCGATCCCCGGCAGGGTCAACGTGCCGCCGATGGTCGAAAGACAGGCGAAAATCAGCATCATGTTGATGCCAAGCGCTGCCGTCGCAAAGACGCCGAACAACCCGTAAGAGGCGATCATGAACAGCGACACCGCCACCATGCCGATGATCGCAGCCACTTTGCCCGCGTCGATGCTGTCCTGCCCCAGTTCGGGGCCGACGGTGCGCTCTTCCAGAAAGGTCATCTTGGCAGGCAAGGCGCCCGCGCGCAAAAGCACGGCAAGATTGGTCAATTCCTCAACCGTGAACGTGCCGGTGATGATCCCCGATCCGCCAGAGATATGGCTTTGGATCACCGGGGCCGAGATCACCTCATCATCCAGAACGATGGCAAAGGGCTCGCCGATATGGGCGGCGGTGTAGTCGCCGAACTTACGCGCCCCCGAAGGATTGAAGCGGAACGTCACCGCCGGGCGGCCGTTTTGGTCAAACGAGGGCTGGGCGTCGGTCAACTCTTCGCCGCTGACCACTGCCTCTGTCTCAACGATGTAGAACACGCCCTCTTCGGTGGTCGAGGGCAACAGGGCGCGGCGCGCACCCGGTTCTGCCGCAGGATCGGTGCTGCGCCCCACAACCGGGTTGAACGTCAGCTTGGCCGTGGTCCCGATCAGCGCCTTCAACTCGGCAGCCGATCCGATACCCGGCACCTGAATAAGAATGCGGTCCGTGCCCTGCCGTTGGATCGTGGGCTCGCGCGTGCCCACCTCATCCACGCGGCGGCGGATGATCTCAAGGCTTTGCTGCAAGGTCCGGGTGTCGGTCGCGGCACGCTCCGCCTCGGACAGTTGCACCACGATATCCTGGCCGTCTTGCGTGATCTCCAGATCGGTGGACCCGGCCCCGGTCAGGCTGACAACCGGCTGCGCCAGTGCCTTCACCTTTTCCAGCGCCAAGGCCATCCCGTCGGGGTTGGAAATCGTCACCCGCAACACACCCGCAACCGAAGGCTGACGGCGCACCGCGCCCACCTGATCGCGGATCTCGCGCAAGGCGTCGCGCACGTCCGGCCACAGCGCGTCGATGCGCTGCCCGTAGACGTCGCCGGTCTGCACTTCGGCCAGCAGATGCGCCCCGCCCCGCAGGTCAAGGCCAAGGTTCATCAAGGCCGAGGGCAGGATTTCCGGCCATTGCGCCAAAGCGGCGGCCTGTTCCGGCGTGGCCGCAGCCCCGTCAGCCGCGGCAATCGCCTCGGCGGCATCATTGTGCTGCTCAACCCTTGTGTAAAAGGCATTCGGCAAGGCGGCCACCACGCCCCAAAGACAGATGGCAAGGATCAGCAGGCGTTTCCACAGCGGAGTTTGCAGCATGATGCGGCTCTCGGGCTTTCTGTTCTTGATCAGTCGCAAGGGGGAACGGCAAAGGGGCGCAGTCCGCGCCCCTCAACATCCGTTTAGGTCGATTTGATCGCCGGTTCGGTCTTGTTCATCACTTGGCTGATCGTGTGCTTCAGCACTTTGACCTTCACATTGTCCGCGATTTCGACCTCTACCGTGCCGTCTTCGTTCACTTTGTGGATCTTGCCGATGATCCCACCCTGAGTCAGGACCTGATCGCCACGGCGCAACGCCTCAACCATGGCTTTCAACTCTTTCACTTTCCGCTGCTGCGGACGGATCAAAAGGAAATACATGATCGCGAAGATCAGAACGAGCGGCAGGAAAGACGCAAAAGCAGAACCGGCACCAGCGCCGGCGGCCTGTGCAAAGGCGGGGGTTACGAACATGGCTGTCCTCTCTCATATTGCGGGGGCAGCCCCCGGAACTCGGCGGGCACCCTATCTCTGAGGGGGGCGATGTGCAAGGCAGGCCCTGCACCCCATTCCCCCGGCGTGATGCGCAGATAAGCCTCCGTCACGCGGATGTGTAGGGCCAAATCCGCCACGATCCCGAAAATCACCCGGCCTTCGCTCCCTTCCCCCCGCGCCGGACATCTGGCATAACCCGCCTCACGCGCAAAACTGCCGCTAAAGGAGCCGCCATGCACGATATCCGCCTGATCCGCGAGACACCCGCCGCCTTTGATGCGGCCCTCTCCCGCCGTGGACTGGCCCCGATGTCGCCGGGCTTGCTGGCCATTGATGAGGCACGCCGCGCGATGATCCACGCGGCCGAAACCGCCCAAGCCGCTCAAAACGCGGCCTCCAAAGAGGCCGGTGCCGCCAAGGGGCGCGGTGATGAGACCGAATTCAACCGTCTGCGCGCGCTGGTGTCCGAGAAAAAGGCCGAGATCGCCCGCCTGACCGAAGACGCCAACGCCGAAGATGCCCGCCTGCGGGACGCGCTGTTGCGTATTCCGAACCTGCCGCTTGCCGAAGTGCCCGACGGCCCCGACAAATCCGCCAACGTGGAAATCCGCCGCTGGGGCACGCCGCGCGCCTTCAATTTTGCGCCGCTGGAGCATTTCGACATCCCCGGCGTGAAACCCGGCATGGATTTTGAAACTGCCGCCAAACTGTCGGGCGCGCGCTTTGTGGTGCTGCGGGGAGCTGCGATCCGCGTTCACCGCGCGCTGTCTCAGTTCATGCTCGACACCCATATCGAACAGCACGGGTTGCAGGAAACCTGGACCCCGGTTCTGGTCAAGGATGAGGCGATGTATGGCACCGGCAATCTGCCGAAATTCGCCGAGGACAGCTACCAGACAACAAACGGCTGGTGGCTGATCCCCACCTCCGAGGTCACTCTGACCAACACCGTCGCGGGCGACACGCTGGATGAGGCCGCTTTGCCGATCCGCATGACCGCCCACACCCAGTGCTTCCGCTCTGAGGCCGGCTCTGCGGGCAAGGACACCTCGGGCATGCTGCGCCAGCACCAGTTCGAGAAGGTCGAAATGGTGACAATCTGCACCCCCGAGACCGCCCTTGCCGAACATGACCGGATGACCCGCTGCGCCGAGGCGATCCTTGAGGCGCTGGAAATCCCCTACCGGACCATTGTGCTGTGCACTGGGGACATGGGCTTTGGCGCGCAGAAAACCCATGATCTGGAAGCGTGGCTGCCGGGCCAGAACAAATTCCGCGAAATCTCATCCGTCTCAACCTGCGGCACCTTTCAGGGCCGCCGCATGAACGCGCGCTACCGCCCCGCAGGCGGCGGCAAGCCCGAGTTTGTGGCCACGCTCAACGGCTCTGGCCTTGCGGTCGGCCGCTGCCTGATTGCGGTGCTGGAAAACGGCCAGCAGGCTGATGGCTCGGTCGAGTTGCCTGCAGCCCTTCACCCTTACCTGCGCGGCATGACGCGGATTTCCGCGACAGGTGCTATGGAATAGGGATATAGTGATCCAACGCAGGGGGTGGAACGTAGTCTTTACATGAAAAACATCACGCTCCCCCCTGTGCTGACCCTGCTTTTGACGCTGGCCTTTGCCTTTGCGCCCCTGATCACCCCGCCCTTCATGGGCTATGACCCCGGCCTGTTCCCGGTCGAAGTGACCCGCCCCGAAATTCAGCCCGCCGGCTACGCCTTTGCAATCTGGGGCGTGATTTATCTGTGGCTGATCGTCTCGGCAGGCTTTGGGCTGTGGCGGCGGGCGGCTGCGCCTGCGTGGCAGGCCCCCCGCTGGCCTCTGATCGGGGCGCTTGCCCTTGGCACGCTGTGGCTGTGGATCGCGGCGGGCTGGCCGCTGACGGCCACCGCTGTCATTCTGGTGATGGCCGCACTGGCGATCACCGCCTTTCTGCGCGCCGATCCTGCACAAGATCGCTGGCTGCTGTCGGCACCGCTGGGCCTGTTTGCGGGCTGGCTGACGGCCGCATCGTCGGTGTCAGTGGGCGTGATGCTGGCGGGCTACGGGATCTTGTCCAACAGCGCCACCGCTTTGGTAATGCTGGTCGCAGCCCTTGCCGTCGCACTTGCCGTGCAACGCCGCCGCCCGCGGGGCTGGACGTACGGTCTGGCGGTCACCTGGGCGGTGCTGGGGATCGTGGTGGCCAATTGGGCACTGACGCCGCTGGTGGCCTGGGCTGCCGTTGCCGGGGCTGCCCTGATGGCCGCTGCAACGGGCCTGCTGGCCCGCCGCACCTAAGCTATACAAGCGCCAGTAAAGCGACGCGGGCCTATTGGCCCGTGTTCTTTTCCTTATGCTTCCGCAGACGGCTTGGCGTGTGGAACTTGCGGTCTTTCCACGGGTTCTGGTCGCCTTGGCTGCGCAGGAACAACCGGATCGGCGTGCCGGGCATGTCGAAATGCTCACGCAGACCGTTCACCAGATAGCGCTTGTAGCTTTCCGGCAATTCATCCGGGCGCGAACACTTGATCATGAAACCCGGCGGGCGGGTCTTGGCCTGCGTCATGTAGCGCAGCTTGATCCGGTGACCGCCCGGTGCCGGTGGCGGGTGTGCCTCGGTCATAGCCCCCAGCCAGGTGTTCAGACGCGCCGTCGGGATGCGGCGGTTCCACACGTCATGCGCCTTGCGGATCGCATCGTGCAGCCGGTCAAGCCCGCGCCCGGTCTTGGCCGAGACGGTCACCAGCGGCGCGCCGCGCAACTGGGGCAAAAGCCGCTCGAACATCTCTTTCAGCTCGGCCAGCTTTTCTTGCTTTTCTTCCTCAAGGTCCCATTTGTTGATCGCCACGACCACCGCACGACCTTCGGTCTCGGCAAAGTCGGCAATCCGCAAATCCTGCACTTCAAACGGGATATCCACGTCCAGCAGCACCACGACCACTTCGGCAAAGCGCACGGCGCGAATCCCGTCAGAAACCGACAGCTTTTCCAGCTTTTCCACGATCCGCGCCTTTTTGCGCATCCCCGCGGTGTCAAAAATCCGAATGGGCGTGCCCTGCCATTCCGCCCGAACCGAGATCGCATCACGGGTGATGCCCGCCTCTGGCCCGGTCAACAAACGGTCATAGCCAAGGATCTTGTTGATCAGCGTCGATTTCCCGGCATTGGGGCGACCGATCACGGCAATCTGCAAAGGCTTTTTGTCGGTGGGGAAGTGGGCGGTGCCATCCGCTTCGGCCTCGGCCTCATCTTCGGACAGATCCACATCGACCAGCGGGATGTTCTCGGCCTCCCGCTCGGCGAACTCGCCCTCAAGGGGGCGCAGCTCATGATACAGGTCGTCCATACCCTCGCCATGCTCGGCCGAAATGCGGATCGGCTCGCCCAGACCCAAGGAATAGGCCTCAATCGCGCCGGCATCGCCCGCCTTGCCCTCGGATTTGTTCACGGCAACGAACACACGCGCGTTCTTCTTGCGCAGGATATCGGCAAAAACCTCATCCGTGGGGGTCACCCCGACGCGCCCGTCGATCACGAACAGACAGGCATCGGCCAGTTCCACCGCCCGCTCGGTCAGGCGACGCATCCGGCCCTGAAGGCTGTCGTCGGTCACTTCCTCCAGGCCCGCGGTATCAATCACCGTAAAGCGCAGATCGAACAACTTGGCGTCGCCCTCGCGCAAGTCACGGGTGACGCCCGGCTGGTCATCGACCAGCGCAAGCTTGCGCCCCACAAGGCGGTTGAAAAGCGTCGATTTGCCCACATTGGGGCGGCCAACGATCGCGAGGGTAAAGCTCATATCTTCCAGTCCGGCGTAAAGAAGCGTTCCCCTTACACGGGGAACGCCTCAACGGAAAGCTTGAAGTTGCCCATTGCCGCCGATGACGAACAACAAGCCCCCCGCCAAAGCCGGGGCCGAGGCCGCACCACCGCCGATATCGGCACTGCCAACCAGCGCGCCATCGGTCGGAGAGAACAGCCGCAACGTGCCGTCAGACGAGGCAACAACCACCCGGCCACCGGCGAGAACCGGCCCGTAATGGGCATAGATCGCGCGCTGCTTCTTGGCCTTGTCCTTGGTGTAATAGGGCATGTCGACGGACCAGATCACCGCACCGGTGCCCGCATCCATCCGCACCAGACGCGCCTCATCGTCAACCACGAACACAGAACCGCCGACCACGAGCGGCGGGTTCAGCGCGCCGTCCATCGCCGTCCACAGCCGCTTGCCATCGGCCGCGTTCAAAGCCGCCGTCCGACCTGCCGAGGTGCCAACGTAGACCATGCCTCCGGTCACCACCGGATCGCCGGTCAGATCGCCCATCGTCGCATAGGCGCGGCCCACGCGCTGGCCTGCCACCGCAGCGCCCCAGACGCCCACGCCATCCGCCGTGCCATAAGCCGACAACTGCCCGCTGGAGAACGGCACAATCACTTCACCGCCGCTGATGGCCGGAGATGCCGGGCCGATCATGCCCTTGGCGCTACGCACCCCACCCGAAGACCAGATGATCTTGCCATTGGCCGCGTTCACCGCCGATACCACGCCGTCACTGCTGACCGCGTAAACCGTGCTGCCCTCAACCGTCGGTGCGCCGGTGACTGGCGCGTCAAAGCGCTGACGCCACTGGATTTTCCCGCTGGCCGCGTCAAGTGCGACCAACTCACCGAACCCTGTCGTCGCAAAAAGCCTGCCGCCTGCGACCGCAAGACCGCCGCCAGACACCTCGGTGCCGCTGCGGTCAAATTCCGGCATCAGGCTGGCCTGCCACTGGGTGCCGCCGCTCAGGCTGACCGCGCTGACCGTCGAGCGCGAATCCATCGCAAAGACCCGACCGCCCGCCACCACAGGCGTCGCGGTGATGCGGTTGCGTTTGGAATTGCCTGCGCCGATGGACACGGACCACACCTTTTGCGGCGTGGCAGACAGCTTGCCATGGATGCCGCCGTGCTGGCTGTTGCCGCCCCGATGGGTCCATTCGGCGTTGGACTGCATGGCCGGCAGCGCAATCGGCTGCGACAGGTTTTCGGGCCGGTCTGAAGGCGCGGTCGGTGCCGCCTCTCCTTCGACCGCGACGGAGTCTTCAAGCGGCGTGCGCACCGGAAAGCGTTCGCCCTCCAGGATCACTTCGCGTTCGCACCCCGCCAGCGCCGAGCACAGCAACAGCCCCGCAATCCCAAGCTTTACAACGCTGCTCACTGCTGCCGTCCTTTTCCCGTTCCGATGGCGACCCAAGGCCTTAGCCTTGGCTCTCTGTCCCAGTCGCTCTGATCTCGGGCGGAGTGCCCCCCAAAGCGGTAATCACTTGACCCGCCCGCGACCGCAACGGGCCGGGGGCTTCCTGATCCTGCATCAGCGCCGAAAGCGCTGCAATCGCCTCGTCAGACTTGCCGTCCTCGATCAGCAGATAAGCGAGTTGTTCCAGCGCCAGCGTGCGAAACGCCCGGCCTGGAACGGCCATTGCCTCCAGCGCGGCCCGCCGCTCGGCGATGGGCTGGTCGGTGCCAGCCACCATCACGCGGCGCAGGCTGGCAATATCGCGGTAAACTTGGGGCTGAGTCGAATCAGCGATCAGCGCGTCCAGTGCGGCCAGCGTCTGCGCCTTGTCCTCGGCCGGATCAGAGGCGAGCATCAGCGATTTCAGCGCAATCTGTGACCCGTCGGCCGGGATCGCCGCAATGGCCGCGCGGCGCTCATCCGGCCCGCCCATGTCCAGCGCGTCAATCAACCCGTCGCCAAAGACCTCGGCGCGGGTTTCGGCCCGGGCCTTCTGCCATTCGTTCCAAGCGGCCCCACCAACGATGCCCACCACCAGCATCACGCCGATCCAGCCATATTTGCGGAACATTGCGAAAAGCCGGTCACGGCGGACCTCTTCGGTCACCTCGTCGATAAAGCTGTCGGGATTGCTCACTGCGTGCCTCTCTCGTGCTTTGGCCCCCGTCTTGCCGCGGAAGCGCAGGTCTTCTTAGCGCGGAAGCGCAAGCCTTGCCAAGCCCCGCGGCAACGTCGCCTGCCAAGGGCGGCGACGTCGGCGCGGCGCGCGGTGGCCTCAGGCCGCCGCCACCTCTTCTTCTTCGTCAGCAGACTGGCGCGCCCACATGGCGGCATATTTGCCGTCTTGCTCCAGCAACGCCTCATGGGTGCCGCTTTCCGTGACCCGGCCCTCTTCCAGCACCAGAATACAGTCGGCATCGGCAATGGTCGACAAACGGTGCGCGATGGTGATCACCGACCGCCCCTGCCCCATTTCCAACAGGCTTTCCTGAATGCTTTGCTCGGTCTGGGTGTCCAGAGCACTGGTCGCCTCATCCAAAATCAGGATCGGCGGGTTCTTGAGCAAGGTCCGCGCAATCCCGACCCGCTGCTTTTCGCCACCCGAAAGCTTCAGCCCGCGCTCGCCCACCTGCGTTTCATAACCTTCCGGCAAGGACAGGATGAAATCATGAATGCGCGCTGCCTTGGCCGCGGCCTCAACCTCGGTGCGGCTGGCATCGGGGCGCCCGTAAGAGATGTTGTAGAACACACTGTCGTTGAACAGGACCGTGTCCTGCGGCACCACCCCGATGCTGGCGTGAATAGAGGATTGCACAACATCGCGCAGGTCCTGCCCGTCAATGCGGATCGCCCCCCCGGTCACGTCATAGAACCGGAACAACAAGCGCCCGATGGTCGATTTCCCAGACCCCGACGGCCCGACAAGCGCAATCCGCTGCCCCGGTGCGACGCGGAACGAAATCCCCTTCAGGATCGGCCGCGACGGATCATAGGCAAACTGCACGTCTTCAAACACGATCTCGCCCTTGGTCACGACAAGGGATGCGGCGTCCGGCTTGTCCTGCACTTCGGCCTTCTGGCCCAACAGCCCGAACATCTGCCCCATATCCACCAAAGCCTGCCGGATTTCGCGGTAGACGGTGCCAAGGAAGTTCAGCGGCATGGTGATCTGGATCATATAGGCGTTGACCATCACGAAATCGCCCACCGTCAGGATTTTGGCCTCCACCCCTTTGGCGGCCATCACCATCACGATGATCAGACCCGAGGTGATCAGAAAACTTTGCCCAAAGTTCAGCGCGCTCAGCGACAGCCCTGTTTTCACCGCCGCGGATTCGTAGCGCTGCATGGCCCGGTCATAACGCGCGGCCTCCCGGGCCTCGGCGTTGAAATATTTGACCGTCTCAAAGTTAAGCAGCGAATCAATCGCCTTCTGGTTGGCGTCTGTGTCCTGATCGTTCATCTCGCGCCGGATCTTCACCCGGATTTCAGTCACCTTGAAGGTGTAGGCCACATACAGCGCAATCGTGACCACCACGACGACCATATATTGCCAGCCAAAGGCCACCGCAAAGATCACCGAGACCATGCTCAATTCCAAAATCAACGGCCCGATGGAAAACAGCATGAAGCGCAGAAGGAAATCGACACCCTTTACCCCGCGCTCAATGATCCGGCTCAGACCGCCGGTCTTGCGGGTGATGTGATAGCGCAGCGACAGGCGGTGAATATGGGTAAAGGTCTCCAGCGCCAACTGCCGCAAGGCCCGCTGGCCGACGCGCACAAAAATCGCATCGCGCAATTCGCCAAATCCCACAGCGCCAAGCCGCGCCACCCCATAAGCGACCGTCAACCCCACGGCCCCCAACGCCAACATCTGTGTCGGCTCCGGGGAGGTCCCGGTCAGCGTGTCAACGACCTGCTTGTAAAACCACGGGATGGTGACCGAAATCACTTTGGCCACCACCAGCATCGCCAAGGCCAGCACCACCCGCCATTTCACCCAAGCCTGACCGTCCGGCCAAAGATAGGGCAGGACCCGCCGCATCGTCTGGAACCCCGAAGACTGTCCCGCACTCACCTCAGGCAGCGGCGGAGGCACGGCATTTGGGCGCAAGATGGGCTTGGCAGCGGCATTCACAGGCGGACGCGGCATGGTTCAATCCTTCGCTCCCGGCCGGAAATGCCCGGCGCAGGCAGTCGAATTGAGTAAAGGACCGAACCCGCAGAGTAAACCCCTCCGCCCCGCACAGATAGCGCGCGGCCCGCGCACAGTGGCGCGCGCCGACGACCGTTCACACCCGCCCGCCAGATCACCGGGCAGTCAGCAGTGTCCTTTGGCCCCTAGTTGCCCGCCGGCATGGTAAAGACCTGCCCCGGATAGATCAGATCCGGATTGCGGATCTTGTCCTTGTTGGCCTCAAAGACCTGCACATACAAAACCCCGTCGCCAAACCGCTGCTTGGCAATGCCCCACAGCGTATAGCCGGGCTGCACCGTCACCGTCACCGGGGCCACCGCTTTGGTGGCGGGCACAACCCCCGCCACGGGCGCGGCCTCACCCACCGGCTCCGCCACGACCGCCGCCGGGGCGATCTGCCCGGCAACAGCAACCTCCCCCGTCGGCGCAGTCGCGACCGCTGCCGCTGCCGCAGGCTCCTGCGGCACGGGGGCCACAGGGGCGACTTCAACCGCCGGATCAGCCACAGGGGCCACCTCTGGGGCCACAGGGGCCACTGCCGGGGCCTCCGGTTCCGCCACATTAGCCACCGCCACTTCCGCCACGGGCGCCGCAACCGCAGGCGCTTGCACCACTTCAGGGGCCACTTCCCCCGCCGCCGCCGCCAAAGCCTCGCGCGTTTCCCGCTTGAACGGGGTCTCGAACCGAGAACTGACCTTGCCCGTCGCATCCATCTGATCGACCCGAAGCGTGTAAATCCCCGGCTCTACCTCGGGCAGCGTCGTCAGCCACTGGCCCTCTTTGGCCACCGGAACCGTGGCCTGCTCGGCATTGTCCAGATAGACCCGCACAAACAACCCCGCCGTCCCGCGCCCGCCCAACTGCACATCACCACTGGCCGTATAGGCAATCGTGTCGATGGTCACATCCGACGGCACCTCCGCAGCCCCTTGCAAAACACTCACGCCCTGCTCGGTCACCAAAAGCGCCGCAGGTGGGGCCGCAGCCTGCGCCCCAGCCTCGCCCGCCCCATCCTCGCCCGTCCCAGCCTCGCCCGCAGCCCCAGCCTCCGCCGAGGCCTCAGCCACCACCTCTGGCGCCACCGCCGCCTGCGGCAAGATCGGCGCCAAAGCCACCGTTTCCACCGATGCCAGCTTGCTCCCATCCGGCATCCGCGCTTCCAGCGTCAGCAAGGACGGGGTCTCTTTCGGCGGCAAGGTGAACAACGCCGCAAACTCGCCCGAGGCCGTCGCCGTTGCGACCGCCACCTCGACCCCATCGACCAGCACCGCAACCAAGGCGCCCGCAGGTCCGCGCCCCGCCACAACGGCCTCGCCCGCCGCGTCAACCCGCCAATTGTCAAATCCGGGCGGCGGGGGTGCAGCCGCTTCCCCCAAAGCTGCGGCACCTTCAGCGGTCGCAACTTCAGTCGCCACAGTTTCCGCCGCCTCAGGCACCGCTGCTTCAGGCACCGCCGCTTCAGGCACGGCCGCCTCAGGCACCGCCGCTTCCGCAACCGCCGCCTCAGAGACAGCCCCCGCCGCAACGGTATCCGCGCCAACGGGCGGCACAGTCTCATCCGTTGTTCCAGCCTGCGGGCTGCCCACAACGGCCGTCGTCGGTGCCACAACCGGCGCAGGCACAGGTGCCCCACCCAGCCAATAGAGCACGCCGCCAACCACGACCGCCGCCGCCCCCAGACCAAGCCCAACTGCCCGCCCCGTCGCCCCTGTAGAGGCCCAAACCGCCATCGTTTTCTTCCTTACCCCGCGAGACCTGTTCCCGGCCCCTGCTTCCCTTCTGTCAGGAACCCCGATATTACCGCGCAAAGCAACAATTTTCAGGACCTGCCATGCCAGCGATGCTGTCCGTCTGTGTCTTCTGTGGCTCACGCCCGGGCAAAAATCCCGCCCATACCGTCGCCGCCCGCGCCTTGGGGGCGGCCATTGCCACCGAAGGCTGGCGTCTGGTCTTTGGTGCCGGGGATGTCGGGCTCATGGGCGAAATCGCCCGTACCGCCGCCGCCGCAGGGGCCACGACCTTGGGGATCATCCCCACCCACCTGATGCGGCGCGAGGCGGGCAAACGCGATCTGACCACCCTGCTGATCACCGAAACCATGCATGAGCGCAAGAAAGTCATGTTCATGAACGCCGATGTGATCGTGGTCTTGCCCGGCGGCGCGGGGTCGCTGGATGAATTCTTCGAAGTCCTGACCTGGGCGCAAATCGGCCTGCACCGCAAACCGATCCTGCTTCTGGACAGCGACGGTTACTGGCAACCGCTGCTGGCGCTGATTGACCATACCATCGCCGAAGGCTTTGCCGACCCCAGCTTGCGCGCGCTCTTCACCGTCGCCCCCGACGTGCCCGCCGCCCTCACCACCCTGCGCGCTGCGGCCCTGACCACCCCCGCGCCGTAAAACGCCCCCCCATTTTCTGTCTGAAAATATCCTCGGGGGGAAAGGCGAAGCCTTGGGGGGCAGACAGCCCCCCTCCTTCACCGCACCAAACGAACAACCACCGACCGCAAAAAGAAAAGGCCCGCCAAGGTTTCCCCCGGCAGGCCCCGCGTCTGTCAAAGACCGTCGCTTACAGCTTGGCCGCAACCGCTTCCCAATTGACCAGTTTGTCAAGGAAGTTGGTCAGATAGGCCGGACGCTTGTTGCGGAAGTCGATGTAGTAGGAATGCTCCCACACATCGCAGCCCAGCAATGCCGTCTGACCAAAGCACAAGGGGTTCACGCCGTTTTCGGTCTTGGTGACCTTCAACGCGCCGTCCTTGTCTTTGACCAGCCACGCCCAGCCCGAACCGAACTGGCCCGCGCCGGCGGCGGCGAAGTCTTCCTTGAATTTGGCGACCGACCCAAAGGCCTCGACCAGAGCCGTTTCCAAGGCGCCCGGCATCTTCTTGGCCTCGCCCGGCCCCATCACTTCCCAGAAAAGCGCGTGATTCCAATGCTGTGATGCATTGTTGAAAATGCCGTTCTGCGCGACCGACCCGGCCACATAGGTGCCTTTGACGATCTCTTCGAGCGATTTGGACTCCCATTCGGTCCCGGCAATCAACTTGTTGCCGTTGTCCACATAGGCCTTGTGGTGCAGGTCGTGGTGATATTCCAGCGTCTCTTTCGACATGCCAAGCGCGGCCAGCGCGTCATGGGCATAGGGCAGATCGGGAAGGGTGAAAGCCATGGCAGATCTCCTGTTCACTAAGGCGTCTCAAAGGGGGAATAAGGGCGCGTAAAGCTGCAAGGTCAACCCCGCGCGCAAAGATAGCCCCCCGATAAGCGCACTAAAGCTTGCCTTTTTTGCACCGCCCCTGCGCGCTGAAGCCCCCGTCATAGCCCAAGGCCTGCGAGGTGACCGATCCGGCCAAATCCGCCTTCAGCACCGTCAGCCGCAACATCAGGCGAACCCGCTGCCCGGTGGCCGAGGTCAACCCCTTGACCTCCCACGAAAAACTGGCGCGTTTGTCATTGTTTGCGATGATCTTGGCAACCACGGGCTGCTTGCTGGTGGCGGCTACGAACGGGTCATTGACCACGGCTGATCCCGTCAACTCGTCATGAACAACCACCACCGCCTCGGGAATCCAGCCGCCATGCGCGCCCTGTCTGGCAAAGCTGCATTCATACACCGTTTGCGAAAGGGCGGCGGGTGCAGCGCAGACCACCACGCCCAGACCCAGCAGGACCATCTTGAAAAAGCGCATCGAAAAACCTCCAACCACAATGCCAAGAGGCTGCCCCCCGGACATCCCTCTGTCAAGGATTGGCGACCCGGCTACTGCGCCTCAGGTCGCCCCAAACGCCGCCTTAGTATGCCGTCAGCGCCAGCGCGATTTCGGCCCACAACGCCTCAACCGGCTCAATCCCGACCGACAGGCGGATAAAGCCCGGCGCGACATTGTCCCCCCAACGGGCGCGCCGCTCACCTGCGCTGTGCACGCCGCCGAAACTGGTGGCCTGCTCAATCAGCGGGCAGCGGGCCAGAAACGCTTCGGCCTCTGCTTCGCCCTCCAATTCAAACCCGATCAGAAAGCCAAACCCCGACATCTGCCTGGCGGCAATCGCATGCGACGGATCGCCCGGCAGCCCCGGAAAGCGCAGGCCCGTCACCCGCGGATGCGCCACCAGCCGTTCCGCGATGATCTGGGCCGAGGCACACATCCGCTCCAGCCGGATCTCCAGCGTCTCCAGCCCCCGGTGCACCAGATAGGCCTCAAACGGCCCCGGCACCGCGCCCGTTTGGCGCCGCCACTCGCGAATGCGCGCCATCAACACCGGATCGCGCCCGGCGACATGGCCAAACAGCGCATCCGAATGCCCCGCAGGCGCCTTGGTATCGGCGGCCACCACCAGATCGCAGCCCAGATCCAGCGGGCGCTGCAACAGGGGCGTCATCGTCGTGTTATCAGCGATGACCATTGCCCCCGCCGCGCGGGCCTTGGCGGCCACCGCCGCAATGTCGACCACATCCAGACCGGGGTTTGAGGGCGTCTCGATATAGACCACATCCACTCCGGTGAAATCGGCCAACTCCATTTCCTGCGTCGGAATGTCTTCGACCAGCACCCCGTAAGTGGTCAGCACATCGCGCGACAAAAGCCGGGTGACGTAATAGCCATCCGACGGGATCACCAACCGTGCGCCTGCCTTCAGCGTGACCATCAAGGCGGCCATGATCGCGGCCATACCCGACGGAAACGCCACCGTCTCGGCCTCTTCCAGCAGGGTCAACTGGGTTTCCACCGCATCCCATGTCGGCTGACCGGACCGCCCATAGATATGCGCGGCCCCCTGCGCTTGGGGCAAATGAAAGGTGGTGGCCAAAGAGATCGGCGCGACCACCGGATCGCCCAATTCCAGTTCTGACTTGCGGTAATGCAACATCTGCGCAAAACGCGCGCCTTGATCCTCGGTCATCCGGGCCTCCTGAGATTTGACGGCAGAGTTGCGCGCCCCCCGCCCGGATGCAACCCCCGAACGCGCCCGCTACTCCAATCGCGCCGGGAACCCCTCGGCGCGCAGATCGGTGCCCAGCAGATCCTCCAGCAGCTTGGCGATCATCGGTGACTGCGCCTCACCGCCGTAAGCCGCCTTGGCCGCCACATAGGTCTGGTTGGTCATCGAGGCCAGATCCAGCGGCACGCCGAATTCCTTGCCAAAGCCAAGCGCAAAGCCCAGATCCTTCAGCGCCAGATCGACCGAAAACGCGATGTCATAAGACCCGTTCAGGATCAGCGCCCCTTCGGTTTCATGCACAAAGGAATTCCCCGACGAGGCCGCAATGGCATGCCACGCCTGCCCCAGATCCAACCCGCCCCGCTTGGCCAGCATCAACGCCTCACCGCAGGCTTTCAGGTGGATAAACGCCAGCATGTTGGTGATCACCTTGATGATCGCCGCCGAGCCCAGCGGCCCCATGTGGAACAACCGGTTGCCGATCACCTCCAGCGCCGGGCGATGCGCCTCCATCAAGGCCTTGTCGCCGCCGACCAGAACGGTGATCTCGCCGCGCGCCGCCAGATGGACGCCGCCGGTGACGGGGGCCTCCAGCAGTTGCACCCCCGACGCCGCCGCCAAAGCGCCAAGACGCACGATGTCATCGCGGCTCAGCGTGGAATTCTCGATCCATGTCCCGCCGGGTTTCAGCGTGGTCAGCACCTCTTTCAGCACCAGTTCCGACACGGCGGGCGACGGCAGACAGGTGATCACATGATCCACCTGCCCCGCCAGTTCCGCGACCGAGGCCGCAACCCGCCCGCCCATCTTGACATGCCGCTCGGCAAGGGCCGGGTCGCGGTCATAGACAACCACCTCAAACCCGTTGCGCAACAGACTGGCCGCCAGATGGCCACCAAGGTTCCCAAGCCCGATATAGCCGTAGATCAACTTCCCCACCCCACGATGCCTTTGACCTCACAGAAGTCATGAATGCCCCAGCCGGCATATTCCCGGCCATTGCCTGATTGTTTGTAGCCGCCAAAGGGGGCGAACGTGTCCCAGTCGGGATAGTTCAGGCTGACCTGCCCGGCGCGCAACTGCCGCGCCACCGCCCGCGCCTCTTCGACCGGGCCCTGCACATAGGCGGCCAGCCCGTAAGGCGTGTCATTGGCCGCCGCGATGGCCCCCTCGACCGAGTCATAGGGCAGGATCGCCAGCACCGGGCCAAAGATTTCCTCCCGCGCGATGGTCATGTCATTGGTGACCCCGCCAAAGATCGTGGGCCGCGCGAACCAGCCGCGATTGACCCCCACCGGACGGCCAAGCCCCCCGGTGACCAGCGTGGCCCCCTCTTCGATGCCCTTGGCAATCAGCCCCTGCACCTTGTCGAACTGCGCCTTGGAAATCAGCGGCCCCATCGTGGTGGCGCTGTCGCGCGGATCGCCCACGACCACCGCCTCTGCCGCGGCCTTGGCGATGGCCAACGCCTCATCGTGGCGGGCGCGTGGCACGAACATGCGGGTCGGCGCGTCGCAGGACTGGCCCGTGTTGCCAAAGCAGCCCTCGACGCCCCCCGTCACCGCCGCCGCAAGATCGGCCGAGGGCAGGATGATATTGGCCGACTTGCCGCCCAATTCCTGCGCCACGCGCTTGACCGTGGGGGCCGCTGCCGCAGCAACGGCCGTCCCCGCGCGGGTCGATCCGGTAAAGGACACCATGTCCACCTCCGGATGCGCCGACATGCGCGCACCGACCTCTGGCCCGGTGCCGTTCACAAGGTTGAACACACCCGCAGGCACCCCCGCCTCATGGCAGACCTCGGCGAACAGCACCCCCGACAGCGGCGCAATTTCCGACGGCTTCAGCACCATGGTGCAGCCCGCGATCAGCGCGGGCGCCACCTTGCAGGCGATCTGGTTCATCGGCCAGTTCCACGGCGTGATCAGCGCGCAAACCCCGATGCCTTCATGGACGATCCGGGTGGTGCCGCGCGAATATTCCCAGACCATTTCCTCGGCGGCGGTGATGGTGCTTTCGATATGCACCTGCCCGGCCCAGGCCTGCGCGCCGCGTGCCCATTCGATGGGCGCGCCCATCTCGGTGCTCATCGCCTGCGCGAAATCCTCATAGCGGCTGTTGTAGACCTCCAGCACCCGCTTGACCAAGGCGATCCGTTCGGCCACCGGAACCACCGTCCAAGCCCCGAAAGCCGCCCGCGCCGCTGCAATCGCCGCGTCAATATCGGCCTGATTGCCAAGCGCCACCTCGCAGACGATTTCTTCGGTCGCGGGGTTTTCCACCCCGATCCGAACCTTGGACTGCGGCTCTACCCATTGTCCATTAATGTAGAATTTCAACATGTTGGCGGGGATCATTGCGACCTCACTTGAAGTAGATGTTATACTTTGCGCGGATCAGGGCATCGATCTGCGGATCAATCCGGCTTCCGGCGCGCGACAATATCTCATTCTTGCGGGCAATCGCGGTATCAAGCAACAGCGGCTTTCCGGCCTCGTTCCATTCCTTGGGGCTCATGCGGTTGCCGACCTTGGGATAGATATACTCGGTCTGCATCAGCTTCAGCGTCTGGTCAGAGCCAAGGTAATGCCCCGGCCCGCCCAGACAGACCTCTTTCATCGCATCCAGCGACGTGCTGTCGGGCGTCACATCAATCCCGCGCACAAGCCGCATGGTCTGGCCCAGCAGGTCATCGCCCAGCACCAGACTTTCCATGCAGAAGCCCAGCAAGGACGCATGCATGCCGACCGCCTCATAGCACATGTTCAACCCTGCCAGACCGGCCAGGGCGTTGGTGATCCCCTGCTCCCAACCCGCCTGCATGTCCGGCAATTTGCTGTCCGAGATGCCCGAAGCGGCCCCTCCGGGCAGATCGTAGAACCGGTGCATCTGCGCGCAGCCCGCCGTCAACAGCGCCTGCTCCGCAGACCCCCCCGACATCGCCCCGGTCCGCAAATCGCTGACAAAGGGCCAAGTCCCGAAAATGCAGGGCGCGCCCTTCTTGACCGCATTGGCATAAACCACCCCAGCCAGACATTCCGCCACGGCCTGCACGATGGTCAGTGCAATCGGCGCGGGCGCTGTCGCCCCCGCCTGCCCTGCCGACAACAACAGCATCGGCATCCCACGACGGATACAATCCTCCATCGTGATGCAGCTTTCCTCGGCAAATTTCATCGGCGGCACGACAAAACAGTTAGAGTTCGACACGAACGGCCGCTCCAGCCATTTTTCCTCGCCCCCCGCGATCGTGTAGAGCATCTCAAAACACTCAGCCACATGCGACGGGTCGCTAAAGCTGGTGCCGACATGCTTGACCGTGCCCGAAAGCGAGCCATACAGCGTGTTCAGGTCCATCTCCTTGTTGTCCACCACATCCCGACACACCATGGTGCGCTGGTAGAAGTGAATGTTATCAAGGTTATCCACCAGACGCGCGGCATCATACAGATCTTGCGCCGTGCTTTCGCGGTAGTCCAGCGTGATCGGGTCCACGATATGCACCGCCGCCCCCGCCGTGCCGTAATGCACGTTTGACCCGCTCAGATGCAGGTCATAGCGGGGATCGCGGGCGTGCAGCGTGATGCCGCGCGCGGCCACCGCCAGCATGTCCTCGACCAAGGCGCGCGGAAAGCGCAGACGGCCATCGTCGCCTTGAATGGCCCCGGCAGCGGTCATCACCTCAACGCCAGAAGGCGGGGCCTGGCTCAGGCCGATCTGCTCCAGCGCGTCCAAAGCGGCGGCATGGATCTGCTGCACGCCCTCTTCGGTCAGCGGCTTATAGCGCCCCCCCGGCATCCCCGGACGCACCGGGCGCACGTCATCGCTCAACGGGGCCGCCCGCATCGCCACACGGGCTTCACGCCCGCCAGACCGCCGCGCACGCGCCGGGGCGCAAGTCTCGCCAACATCGCTCATGTCATTCCCGCTTTCATCTGAACCGTCAAAGAGATGGAGAAAACCCGCAGGCAGACCGTGCCTGCCTGCGGGCAAAGCTTATTGGCGGATGCGTTCCGATTTCGGATCATACATCGGCACCAGCGACGCCACCGCCGCATGCCGCACCCCCGCCACTTCAATTTCATAGCGTGCGCCCAGCACATCCGCCTCGGTTTGCCCGGTGCAGGGCACATAGCCCATCCCGATCGCCCCGCCGAGGAAATGCCCATAGGCCCCGCTGGTCACCGGCCCGACGATCTTGCCATCGCGGATCAGCGCCTCGTTGTGGAACAAAAGCGGCTCCGGGTCGGTCAGCCGGAACTGCACCATGCGCCGGTCCAGCCCCGCCTCGGCCTTGCGCAACACCGCATCGCGCCCGATGAAGGACGGCTTCTTGGTGCGCACGGCAAAGCCCAGACCCGCCTCCAGCACATGATCCTCGTCGGTGATGTCATGGCCAAAGTGGCGATAGGCCTTCTCGATCCGGCAACTGTCCAGCGTGTGCAACCCGCACAGCTTCAGCCCCAGATCCGCCCCCGCCTCTTCCAGCGTCTCAAACACATGGGCGGTCTGGTCGGCGCTGGCATAGATCTCCCAGCCCAACTCGCCGACATAGGTCACCCGGTGCGCCCGCGCGACCCCCATGCCAATCTCGATTTCCCGCATCGTGCCAAAGGGATGCGCTGCGTTGCTAAAGTCGTTCGGGCTGACACGTTGCATCAGCTCACGCGCCTTCGGCCCCATCACGCACAGCACCGATTCCGCCGCCGTCACATCGGTGATCACGGCAAACGCGTCGCCCAGATGCCGCCGCAACCACGCCAGATCGCGCTGCAAGGTCGCCCCCGGCACCACCGCCATATAGGCGGTCGGCGACAGGCGCGTCACCGTCAGATCGCATTCGATCCCGCCGCGTTCGTTCAACATCTGTGTATAGACGATGCGCCCCACGGCCACGTCCATCTCGCCCGCGCAAACCTTGTTGAGGAAGGCACAGGCATCGCGCCCCTCAATCCGGATCTTGCCAAAGGAGGTCATGTCGAAAAAGCCGACACCGTTGCGGACGGCCAGATGCTCGGCCTTCTGGTTCTCAAACCAGTTCTGCCGCTTCCAGCTGTAATCGTATTCCCGCTCCTGCCCCGGATTGGCGAACCAGTTGGCCCGCTCCCAACCCGCCACCTCGCCAAAGACCGCGCCGCGCGCCTTCAGATGCTCATGCAGCGGCGTGCGCCGCACGCCCCGCGCCGTGGCCATCTGCCGGTAGGGGAAATGGTCGGCGTAAAGCAGGCCCAGCGTTTCGGTCACCCGCTCTTTCAGATAGCGGCGGTTGCGCTGGAAGGGCTGGGCGCGGCGGATATCGACCTCCCACAGATCAAACGGCGCCTCGCCCTCGACGATCCAATGCGCCAGCGCCATCCCCGCCCCGCCCGAAGATGCGATGCCGACCGAGTTATAGCCCGCCGCCACCCAATAGCCGCCCAACTCCGGCGCCTCGCCAAGGTAATAGCGGTCGTCCGGCGTAAAGCTTTCCGGCCCGTTAAAGAACGTGTGAATCCCCGCGGTTTCGAACAAGGGCAGCCGGTTCATCGCCTGCTCCAGAATCGGCTGGAAATGATCCCAGTCCTCCGGCAGCGTGTCGAACATGAAATCCTCGCGGATGCCACCCATGCCCCAGGGCTTGGCCTTCGGCTCAAAGGCCCCGATCATCATTTTTCCCGCGTCGGATTTGTAATAGGCGCATTCGTCCGGCACCCGCAGCACCGGCATGTGGCCAAGGCCCGCGACCGGCTCGGTGATCAGGTAGAAATGCTCGCAGGCATGCAACGGCACCGTGACACCCGACGCCGCAGCCAGATCGCGCCCCCACATGCCGCCACAGTTGACCACGACATCGGTGGCAATATGCCCCGGCTCGCCATCGGCCCCGATGTAATCAACCCCCGTAACCCGGCCATCCGCCTTGGTCACCGCCACCACCTTGGTGTGCTCATGGATCTGCGCACCGCGCATCCGCGCGCCCTTGGCCAGCGCCATCGCGATATTGGCCGGATCGCATTGCCCGTCCAGCGGCAGATGCACCGCCCCCACCACGCCGTCAATGTTCAGATGCGGATACATCTCCTTCACCTGCGTCGGCGAAATCTCGGCCACATCGACATCGAAAATCCGCGCCATGGTTGCCTGCCGCAGCAATTCCTCGTGCCGCGCCGCCGTCAGCGCGACCGAGATCGAGCCCACCTGCCGCATCCCCGTCTCGATCCCGGTCTCCGCCGCCAGCTTCACATAAAGATCGGCCGAATACTTCGCCAACCGCGTCATGTTGGCCGAGGCCCGCAACTGCCCGATCAGCCCCGCCGCATGCCATGTCGTCCCCGAGGTCAACTGCTTGCGCTCCAAAAGCACGACATCCGTCCAGCCCATCTTCGCCAGATGATAGGCCACCGAACAGCCCGACACCCCCCCGCCGATGACAACCGCCCGCGCCTGCTTCGCTATATCCGCCATAACCTGCTCATTTTCTGTCTAAAAATATCCTCGGGGGTCCGGGGGCAGACGCCCCCGGCGCGTGTCAGGCGCGGATACGCTCGTTTTTCGGGTCCCACAACGGGGCATCAGCCTGCACCACCGCCGGATAGCGGTGGCCGAAGATTTCCACCTCCACCGCCTGCCCCTCGACTGTTCAGATCGGCGCGCAACATGCCCAGCCCGATGCAGGCCCCCACCCGGTGCCCGTAATAGCCCGAGGTTACCTCTCCCACGACCTGATCCCCTGCCCAGATCGTCGACATGTAGGGCGGGTCCTGATCGCCCGCCTCGATCACCAGCGTGCAGAACCGCTTGGCCACCCCGGCCTGCTTTTCGGCCTCCAACGCGGCCTTGCCGCGGAACGCGGGCTTGGCCCAATCGACAAACCGCTCCAGCCCGCCCTGCAGGATGGTGTAATCGGTCGACAGATCGCCCTTCCACGCCCGGTAGCCCTTTTCCACCCGCAGCGCATTCAGCGCGAACATCCCGAAGGGCCGCAACCCCATCGGCGCCCCCGCCGCCAGCACCGCGTCCCAGACCGCCGACGTATCGGCCAGCCGGGAATGGATCTCCCAACCCAACTCGCCCGCAAAGGACACACGCATCAGCATCACTTCGGCCCCGGCGATCCGCGCAGACTGATGCGTCAGCCAGCCCTTGGCCAGATCGGCCTCGGCCACCGCCGCCAGAATATCGCGCGCCTTTGGCCCGGTCAGGATCTGCGTTGACCACTGATCGGTCTCTTCGACCAGAACCAGCCCTGCCGCCAGATGCCGCTGCAACCATTCCCGGTCATGGGACTGCGCGGTCGCCGCCGTGATCAGCACGAAGGCGTCCTCGCCCAACCGCGCCACCGACATTTCGGTGACGATCCGGCCCTTGTCATCGGCGAAATAGGCCAGCCCCAGCCGCCCGACCGAGGGCAACTTGCCGGTGATCTGTGCCGCCAGCCACTCGGCCGCGCCCGCCCCGCTCAACCGAAACCGCGAGAAACCCGGCAGGTCCAGAATGCCCGCCGCATCGCGCACCGCTTCACATTCGGCCTTCACCGCCGCGAACCACGGCCCCTGCCGCTTCCATGTCTGCTGTGCGGCCTCGGATACATCGTCGCCCGCCCGCGCATACCACAAGGCCCGCTCCCAGCCGTTATAGGCCCCGAACTGCGCGCCCAAGGCGGCCGTGCGGTCATGCACCGCCGACAGCTTCTTGCCGCGCCCCTCTGGCCAGGCGTGATGGGGGAAATGCATGGCGTATTCGTGGCCATAGACCTCCATCCCCTTGGCCACGAGATAGGCCTCATCCTCAAACCCGGTAAAGCGACGCGGATCGCAGGACCACATGTCCCATTCCGTGGCACCTTGGGTGATCCACTCGGCCAGAACCTTGCCCGCGCCGCCCGCCTGACAGATGCCAAAGGTAAAGACACAGGCCTCAAACGCGTTGGGCACCCCCGGCATCGGCCCGATCAAGGGGTTGCCATCCGGCGTGTAGGGGATCGGCCCGTTGATCACCTTGGTCAGCGGCGCCTTTTCCAGCAAGGGCACGCGGGCCATCGCGTCGTTGATATACCACTCCAACCGCTCCAGATCGTCGGGGAACAGCTGGAACGAGAAATCCTCGGGGAAAGGATCGTCCTTGGTCACCCAATGCGCCTTGCAGTTGCGCTCATAAGGGCCAAGGTTGAAGCCGTTCTTTTCCTGCCGCAGGTAATAGCTGCTGTCCACATCGCGCAGCAGCGGCAACTTGCCCCCGGTCGCCGCGCTGCGGGCTTCTACCTCAGGGACGGTGTCAAACAGCATGTACTGATGGCTCATCACCATCATTGGCACGTCGCGGCCAAACATCTTGCCAACCTCGCGGGCGTAATAGCCCGCCGCGTTGACCACATAGTCGCAACGGATCTCACCCTTGGGCGTGGTGATCACCCATTGCTCCCCCTCGCGCCGCACGGCTGTAACCGGGCAGAAGCGTTCAATCCGCCCCCCCATCTGCCGCGCACCCTTGGCCAAGGCCTGGGTCAGCTGTGCGGGGTCGATGTCGCCGTCATAGGGGTCATAAAGTGCGCCCACCAGATCATGGGTCTCAAGGAAGGGGTAAACCTCGGCAATCTCCTCGGGCTTCAGGATCTTCAGATCCATCCCCTGATAGCGCCCCATCCCCACCACGCGCTGGAACTCTTGCAACCGCTCTTCGGTATGGGCAAGGCGCACCGATCCGGTGACGTGATAGTTCATCGGATAGTCAACCTCGGCCCCCAGCCCGCGATACAGCTCCGCCGAATAGCGCTGCATGTTCATGATCGACCAACTGGACGAAAACGTCGGCACATTGCCCGCCGCATGCCACGTCGATCCGGCCGTCAACTCATTCTTTTCCAACAGAACACAATCCGTCCACCCCGCCTTGCACAGGTGGTACAGGCTTGAGGCCCCAACCGCCCCGCCCCCGATGATCACCACACGGGCAGATGAAGGAAAGTCGGCCATAAACGTGCTCCTTGAACGGGCATTAAGAGGATTCTCGGGCGGAGTATCCTGCTTAGATCTCGGGCTTTCAATTGAGCGAAACCTGTTCTATTGATCGGGGAAAACGATCACCAAAACCACGTGACAACCGATAGGCTGACCCATGCAGATCGAACTTCTGGAAACCTTTCTCGACCTGGTCGAAACGCGCAGCTTTCACCGCACCGCAGACCGGCTTTCGGTCACCCAATCCACCGTCTCCGCCCGGCTGCAAGTGCTGGAAGCGGCAATTGGCGCGCGGCTTTTTGACCGCTCCCGCGCCGGCACCACGCTGACGACCGAAGGGCTGAAATTTGAGACCCACGCCCGCGCCCTGCGCCATAGCTGGACCGAGGCGCAACGCGCCGTCACCAGTTCGGGCAATGCCGCCATGACCCTGCGCATCGGGTTGCAGCATGACCTTGCGGCGGGGCAGATCGGCGCGTGGGTGGCGGCGTTCCAACGCTTTCTGCCCGATGCCGCGTTTTATCTGGAACCGGATTATTCCACCCAGATGTGCACCGACCTGACCAAGGGCGTGCTGGATTTCGCGGTGCTCTACAGCCCGCAGATCGCGCCCGATCTGCATTTCAACACGCTGGGTGAGGTCACCTACCGGCTGGTTTCATCCGAACCGGTGACCCGGGCCACGATCAACCCCGCCACCTATATTCGCGGGGCCTACTCCGTCGCCTTCGACATGGCCCATATGCAGACGGTGCCAGAACTGGGTGCGGCCACGCTGTCCTCGGGGCAAAACGCCGCCGTCGTGGGCTTGCTGACAACATTGGGCGGGTCGGCCTTTGTGCTGACCGAAAGCGCGCTGGCCCTGACCGCAACCGAGAAATTCTTTATGGTTGAGGACGTGCCCCCGATCAGCCAACCGGTTTATGCCGCCATGCATCTGCGCCATCGCACCTCCAGCGTTTACGGGCGGCTTGGGCGGCTGGTATCGCGGCGGCTGGGGCCAAAGTAAGCCGCCGGGCGCGCCCCGTCACACCATCGTCTGCACGCGGTATCCCGGCGCATGGGCCAGCCGCACATAGGTAATTGGCGCATCCGCCGTCCAAGTGGCGCGCTCGGTCACAAACAGCGCGGCCCCTGCGGCCACGCCCAAGACCTCTGCCTCACGCGGGCTGGCCGCCTCTGCCGAAAAGGCAATGTCGCCTGTGGCATAGGAGACATGCGCCACCAGCCATTCATTCGCACTGATCGCGCCGAAATCCGGCAACGGCTGCGGCAGAACCGCCGGGTTCAACCAGCGCGTCTCATGCACAAAAGGGCGACCGTCGGCCAGATGCAGCGTCTCCAGCCACAGCAACTGCGCCCCCGGCGCCCAAGCCAGACGCGAAGCGACCGGCACCGGCGGCACCGCCATCGCCTGCGCCAACAGCCGAAAACCGTGGGTCTGGCCGCGTGCCTCAACCTCTTGGCGGATCACCGGAATATCCAGCGTGGCCTTGCGCACCGGCAGCATCGCCACCCGCGTGCCCGCCTTGCGCCGACGCTCCAGCACCCCCGCCTCGGCCAGATCGCGCAAGGCCCGGTTGACCGTGGCGCGCGCGCAACCAAACTCAACCGCCAGCGCCTCTTCGGTCGGGATCAGCGCACCCGGCAGCCAGTCGCGCACCCGGATGCGGCGCAACACCTCGGCGCGGATGCCCTCCCAGCCCGCGATCACAACTCCGCCCTCAACCGGGCCATTGCCGTTCTATAGCGCGCCACAATCGCCTCCCGCGCCACGTGGCGCCCCCCGGTTACGATCGGACGGCCCGCTGACCAGACCTCCGATACCATCCGGTCATCCCCGGCAAAGACATAGCTGTCAAGCAGCGTATCCCCCCGGCTTTCCCCCAGATCCGGCCCCGAGCAATCCAGCGCCATCAGATCGGCCCAAAGCCCCGGTGCAATCGCCCCCGCCGCACGGCCCGCCGCGAGGGCACCGCCTGCACAGGCCCCCTCATACAGCACCCGCCCTGTGGACCGCTCTGCCTGCGCGATCAGCACCCTGCCGCGCAGACCCAACCGCTGCGAATATTCCAGCATCCGCAATTCCTCGGACAATGAGATGCGCACATTGCTGTCCGACCCCACCCCAAACACCCCGCCCGCCTCAACAAACCGCACCCCGTCAAAGAGGCCGTCGCCCAGATTGGCCTCAGTGATCGGGCACAACCCCGCCACCGCGCCCGAAGCCGCCAAGCCCACTGTCTCCTCGGGCAGCATCTGCGTGGCATGGATCAGGCACCAGCGCGGGGAAAGGGCGTGATGGGCCAACAACCACGCGACAGGCCGCATCCCCGTGGCGCCCTGCACCTCTGCCACCTCTGCCACCTGTTCGGCCACATGAATATGGATGGGCGCGCCCGGTGCCAAAGCCTCCGCCAGCCGCACCCCCTCGGCCGAAGCCGCGCGCAGCGAATGCGGTGCCACCCCCAGAACCGTGTCGCCCGGCAACCCGGCAAGCGCCTTGCCCGCCGCCTCCCACAAGCGCGCAAAGCGATCAGGGTCATTGCCAAAGCGCAACTGCCCCGCCGTCAGCGCCCGCCCGTCACAGCCGCCGCGCTCATACAGAACCGGCAGATGCGTCAGCCCCAATCCCGTCTGTGCCGCCGCCGCCGCGATCCGCGCCGTCATCTCTGCCAGATCGTCATAGGTCCCACCCCCCGGCGCGTGGTGCAGATAGTGAAACTCTGCCACCGCCGCATAACCCGCTTCGGCCATCTCCATCATCACCATCGCCGCAATCGCCTGCACATCATCAGGCGTCAGGCGGTCCAGAAACCGGTACATCAGCGTGCGCCATGACCAGAAACTGTCCTGCCCGCCCGGCCCGCGCTTTTCCGTCATCCCCGCCATGGCCCGCTGAAAACTGTGCGAATGCAGGTTCACCGGCGCGGGCAGCAGGCAATCAACGACCGAACCGGCCCCCGCCTCCGTCACCCCTGCCGCCACCGACACAATCCGCCCCCCGGCAATCTCCACCCGCACATCCTGCGCCCAACCTGCGGGCAACAAAGCGGTCTTGGCATGGATCACGGTCATTGCAGGCCTCGCTTGACAAGTCATATTATGTGCAGACATAATAGCACCAGAGCCAGACATAAGGCAAGCGCCTTCCCCACTCCAACCGACAGCCGAGGTTCCCATGACCAGCCGCCACAACACCCGCGACATCTATCCTGCCACCGGCACCGAGATCACCGCGAAAAGCTGGATGACCGAGGCGCCGATGCGGATGCTGATGAACAACCTGCACCCCGATGTGGCCGAAAACCCGCATGAGCTGGTGGTCTACGGCGGCATTGGCCGCGCAGCGCGGACCTGGGAAGATTTTGACAAGATCGTGGCCACGCTCAAGACGCTGAACGATGATGAAACCCTGCTGGTGCAGTCAGGCAAACCGGTGGGCGTGTTTCGCACCCACAAGGACGCCCCCCGCGTGCTGATCGCCAACTCCAACCTCGTGCCGCATTGGGCCACTTGGGACCATTTCAACGAACTCGATAAAAAGGGTCTGGCGATGTATGGCCAGATGACGGCGGGCTCGTGGATCTACATCGGCACCCAAGGGATCGTTCAAGGCACCTATGAAACCTTCGCCGAGGCAGGCCGCCAACATTACGACGGCAACCTGACCGGGCGCTGGATTCTGACGGGCGGGCTGGGGGGCATGGGCGGCGCCCAGCCGCTTGCAGCCGTGATGGCGGGGGCCTGCTGCCTTGCCGTGGAATGCGACGAGACGCGGATCGATTTCCGCATCCGCACCCGCTATCTCGACGCCAAGGCCCACACGCTGGATGAGGCTCTCGCCCTGATCGCCGACTGGACCGCCAAGGGCGAGGCGAAATCGGTCGGGCTTGTCGGCAACGCCGCCGACATCTTCCCCGAACTTTATGCCCGGATGCAGGCCGGTGGCCCACGCCCCGACATGGTCACCGACCAGACCTCGGCCCATGACCCGCTGCACGGCTACCTGCCGCAAGGCTGGACCGTGGCTGAGTGGCGCGCCAAACAGGAAACCGCCCCGAAAGAGGTGGAAAAGGCCGCCCGCGCCTCCATGCGCACCCATGTTGCCGCGATGGTTGATTTCTGGAACGCCGGGGTGCCAACGCTGGATTACGGCAACAACATCCGCCAAGTGGCGCTGGACGAAGGGCTGACCAACGCCTTCGCCTTTCCGGGCTTTGTGCCCGCCTATATCCGCCCGCTCTTTTGCCGGGGCATCGGCCCGTTCCGCTGGGCGGCCCTGTCCGGCGATCCGGCCGATATCCACGCCACCGACGCGGCGATGAAGAAACTCTTTCCCGAAAACAAACACCTGCACCGCTGGCTTGATATGGCTGCCGAACGCATCGCCTTCCAAGGCCTGCCCGCCCGCATCTGCTGGATCGGGCTTGGTGAGCGCCACAAAGCGGGGCTGATGTTTAATGAGATGGTCAAATCCGGCGAACTCAAAGCCCCCGTCGTGATCGGCCGCGACCACCTCGACAGCGGCTCGGTCGCCAGCCCCAACCGTGAGACCGAAGCGATGAAGGACGGCTCTGATGCCGTCTCGGACTGGCCGCTGCTGAACGCGCTCCTTAACACCGCGTCCGGTGCCACGTGGGTGTCGCTGCACCACGGCGGCGGCGTCGGCATGGGCTTCAGCCAACACTCCGGCATGGTGATCTGTGCGGATGGCAGCGATGACGCCGCCCGCCGCCTTCACAACGTCCTGTGGAACGACCCGGCCACCGGGGTCATGCGCCACGCCGATGCTGGCTATGACATCGCGCTTGACTGCGCGCGCGACCATGACCTGCGCCTGCCCGGCATTTTGGGAAACTGACGGCCGCCCTTTGATCCGTCCGCAAACACCCCGGGGGCCCGAACGCGGCCCCCGGACCTGCAGCCGCCACAGGAACCCCGTCATGCACTACGCCCCCGCCTCCGAGCCCTGCCCGCTCCCCTACAGCCCCTTCAAGGCCTGCACCGTGCCGCGGCCGATCGGCTGGATCTCTACCCGCTCATTGCAAGGCGTGGATAACCTCGCCCCCTACAGCCAATGGCAAAACCTGACCTTCGATCCCCCCATGGTGATGTTCGCCGCCAACCAATATTCCGACGGACGGCGCAAGCACACCGTGATCAACGCCGAACAGACCGGCTGGTTTGTCTGGAACATGTGCACCTATGATCTGCGCGAGGCGATGAATATTACCGCACAGGAATGGCCCGACGGCGTCGATGAATTCGAACGCGCGGGCCTGACCAAATCGCCCTGCATCGACGCCCCCGCTTCACGCGTGGCGCAAAGCCCGGCGCATTTCGAATGCCGGTATCTGTCCACCCACCGCCTGCGCGGCAACTCAGGCCACGGTTGGGTCGATGTTGTTTACGGCGAAGTCGTGCGCATCCATGTCAAGGACGAGGTGCTGACGGCACAAGGCAAGCTTGACTACGCCGCCATCAAGCCCTTGGCACGGATGGGATATTACGACTACACCGCCGTATCGGAAACCTTCGAGATGCGCATTCCCAACGCCTCTGGAATGGCTTCCGACGGGCTTGAGGGTAAGGCCTAGGCCCGCACGCGCGGGTTGGGCTTTGCCGGGCCATCCACCCAGATCGGGTTTGACCAAGCCCGCTTGCCCGCCGCATCAATCACCGCCACCCGCACCCAAGGCGAGTTGTTAAGCCGGTCCAATGGAACCTCAACCCGGGTCAGCGAATGGCCATGCACCGCCTTGGCCCCGGTGCCATGCCCAAGCGCCACCACCGACACGGCGGCAGAACATTCCACAACTGCCACGTCGCCCTCTATGCGCACATCGCGCAACTCTGGCCCTTGGGAGGAATAGAAATTCCCCGCCTTCAGCGCGGCCAACAAGGCCTCGGGCGTGTTTTCAGTGGCCTTGACCATCACCCAGCCGCCGAAATGATCCGGCTCGCTGAAATGCGCGTCATCGGTGGCAATCAGGCTCAACCGCCGCCCCTCGGTCAGCAACAGATCGGCAATGCTGAACCCGTCGGGCCGATCGCACCCCATCGCACAACCGGTGTTATAGATCTCCACCGCATGGGCCGCGGTGATGGAGCGGGCATCGGCCAGTGTCATCCCCGACCATTGCGGATGGGCAATGGCCACAAAGGCCCCCGCCGCCACCGCCCGCGCCGCGATCTCCGGCCCGGTTTCCTGATCCGCCAAGGGCACAAACCCCGGCGTGTTCGACGGCGCGAAATCGGCGGGCAGACCCACCGCCAGAATATGCCACAACTCGCCGTTGGACATCGCGCCCGAGTGCAGTTCCGCCCCCAGAATCGTGGTGAACTCTGCGGTCCGCATCGGCACTGTATCCACGATCGGATAGCCGAACTTGCCCACGAAGTGATCGGTCAGCGCCAGAAAGTCATAGCCTTCCGCCCGGTAGCGACGGCACACTTCCTCAGGCTCCAACACCCCGTCCGACCGGGTCGAATGGGTGTGCAGATTGCCGCGCCAAAAGCGACCGGCGGCGGAGAAGGCGGAAAGTTGTGTCATCGAAAGCTCCTGCGGTTTTGCGCACCATACGCCTTGCGCTTGCCGCGTCCAGTGGCTCGCTGCGCACCGCGCGCATTGAACCCGGCCCCGCGGCGGCATATTTACTATGGTAGCAGCGCAAGAACCCCCCTACGCTGCGGCGCTCAGACAAAAAGGAACGGGCCTGTGGAGGATCACTCAAGCGAAGGCTGCGCTGTTCTGCCACCCGAAGACATGGCAGTGCGCGCGGCAGAGGCCGCGACCTTCCTTAAGGCGCTCAGCCATGAGGGGCGGCTGATGATCCTGTGCCACCTGTCGGCGGGCGAGTTGACCGTGACCGAGATTGAGACGCGCCTCGGCCTGCGTCAGGCCGCTGTCAGCCAGCAACTTGCCCGGCTGCGCGCCGAAGGTCTGGTCGCCGCCCGGCGCGAGGGCAAGGCAATCCACTATTCCATCCGCGATCCCAAAGTGCTGGCGACGATGAACCTCGTCTATGATCTGTTCTGCGGGCCGGGCGCCAAACCCTAACCGCGCCCCATATAGGGCATGTCGCGGGCCATGATCGTCAGGAAGGGAATGTTCACGTCCAGAGGCAGGCTGGCCATGTGCAGCACCGCCTCGGCGACGTGGGCTGCATCCATCACCGGCTCCACCCGGACCGCCCCATCGGCCTGAGGCACGCCCTTGGGAAACGCCGCCGCCATCTCGGTCAGCGCATTGCCAATGTCGATCTGCCCGCAGGCGATGTCAAAGGCCCGCCCGTCCAGCGCCAGCGTCCGCGTCAACCCGGTCACCGCATGCTTGGACATCGTGTAAGGGGCTGATCCCGGCCGCGGCACATGGGCCGAGATCGACCCGTTGTTAATGATCCGCCCGCCCTGCGGCGCTTGCCGCCGCATCAGCCCAAAGGCTGCCCGCGCCACCAAAAACGCCCCGGTGATGTTGACGCTTTGCACCGCAAGCCATTGATCCACCGGAATCTCGTCAATCGGCGCAGCAGGCGCCGCTTGGCCAGCGTTGTTGAACACCACGTCCAACCGCCCCCACGCGGCCTTGATCTGCGCGAAAGCCGCCTCGACCGCCTCTGGCTCGCCCACATCCGCCGCAAGGATCAACCCGCCCGGCAAGGTTTCCTCCAGCGCGGGCCGCCTGCGCCCCAACAGCGCCACCTCCCAGCCCTTCGCCGCAAACAGCCGTGCTGTGGCCCGGCCGATGCCAGAACCAGCCCCCGTGATCAGTATCTTGCCCGCCATCGCCCGTCCTCCTTGCCGCGCCGCCCCCGAAAAGGGCCAGCCGCACCCGTGTCAGCTTTTGAGCCGGATACGGTCCGCCATCAACCGCAAGCCGTTCAGCACCACCAAAAGCGTGCCCCCCTCATGGCCCACCACCGCCAAAGGCAGGGGCAGATCAAAGGCCACGGCCCCGAACACCAGCACCACCATCGCCCCCATGGCAAAGATCAGGTTCTGGCGGATCACCCGTGCCGTGCGCCGCGCCAAGCGATGCGCTTCGGCCAGACGGGTCATGTCTTCGGACAGCAGGGCCACATCGGCGGCCTGCAACGCCACCTCGCTGCCCGCAGCCCCCATCGCGATCCCGACATCGGCCCGCGCCAAGGCGGCGGCATCGTTCACCCCGTCACCCACAAAGGCCACGCGGCCCTTGGCGGCCATCTTGGCCAACAACGCCACCTTGTCTTCGGGCAAGAGATCCGAGTGGATTTCTTCGGGGCGAAAGCCCAGCGCTGCCCCGATCCGCTCGGCTACCGCGCGCCGGTCGCCGGTCATCATCGCCAATTCCTTGACCCCACCGGCCCGCAATGCCGTCAGAGCGGCGGCAGAGGTGGGCCGCACGCTGTCAGCCACCGACACGGCCCCCAACACCCGCGTGCCATGCCCCAGATAGACCAGCGTCTGCGCCTCAGCCTGCATTTCGGCGAAATCGGCCATGCCCGCCTCGCCCCCCATCCGCTGCACCAGCCGCGGATTGCCCGCCCAAAGCGCGCCTTCCCCGGTGCCGCTGACAATGCCCTCGCTGGGGATCGCGCGAATGTCCGGCAACTCGGCCACCGTCAGGCCGCGCCGCGCCACTTCGCGCCGGATAGCCCCGGCGATCGGATGCTCGGACTGCGCCTCCAACCCGGCCAGCTTGGACAGGAATTCGTCCTCGGCCATGCCCGACGCCTGCACCCGCTGCACCTCGGCCCGCCCGGTGGTCAGCGTGCCGGTCTTGTCAAAGGCAAAGGCCTGGACCGAGGCCAGCGTCTCCAGCGCCGCACCGCCCTTGAACAACACCCCCCCCCGCGCCGCCGCCGACAACGCCGACAAGATCGCCGCCGGGACCGAAATCACAATCGCACAAGGGCTGGCCGCGACCAGCAAGGTCGCCGCCCGGTAAAGCGCCACCTGCAACGGCACCCCGAACAGCCAGAACCCCACAAAGGCCAAGACCGCCCCCGCCAGCACGGCCACCGTATAGCGCTGGCCGAACCACTCGCTGAACTGCTCAGACGGGGCGCGCGCGGTCTGCGCCTCTGTCACCAGCCGGATCATCCGCGCCACCGTGCTGTCGGCCAAACCCCGGCCAACGGTGATATCCAGCACCCCGTCCAGATTGACCGTGGCCTCAAACACCTTGTCGCCCGGCCCCTTGTGCAGCGGCAGCGATTCGCCTGTGATGGTGCTTTCGTCCAATGACCCGTCGCCCGAAGCGATCACCCCATCGACCGGCACCCGCGCCCCGGGGCGCAAGACCACCACATCGCCGGGCTGCAACTCTGCCGCGGCCACTTCCTCAATGCGGTCACCATGGCGGCGCAGCGCAGTCTCGGGGCGCAATTCCATCAGCGCCTCAACCGCGCGCCGTGCCCGCCCCATCGCCCGCGCCTCCAGCGTCGAAGACAGGCTGAACAGCGTCAGCAACACCGCCCCCTCCAGCGGCGCACCAACCGCCGCCGCCGCCAGTGCGGCAATCACCATCAGCAGGTCGATGTCCAACTCGCGCTCACGGAACAGGGCCGACAGGGCCGAACTGCCCGCGGGCAAGCCACCGGCAAGATAGACGATGCCCAGCCCGATCCACGCGCCACCCCCGCCCCATTGCCCCGCCATCCCCGCCGCAAGGCCCAGAATGGTCAGCAAGCTCAGCCCAAAGGCGGCCTGTTCCTCGATCTGCGAGGCGGTGGCATGGCTATGGGCCATTGAGGCTTCCTTTCAAGGTTGGGACAAACTGCAGAGCAGTCCATCCCAGAGTGACGCGCCCAACGCCGCGCCGCAAGCCAAAGCCGCAGCCGCCCCCCGGCCCAATCGCCACGCCCCCAAAGGCCCCCACAGCACGGCGGGCCAAGCGACAGGCCCGCGGCTCAGGGCAGCGCAAACCCCGCCACCTTCTCCAGATTTTCGGCCAAGCGCCGCGCCACCAGATCCTGCGCCGCCCGCACCCCCGGATCGGCCAGCGCCTCGGCCATCGCCGCCCCCACCGCGTCCTGCCAGCCAAGGATAGAGCGGTCCTCGCCCTCGTTGCGGTTCATCTTGTCATAGAACTCAGCCGTGTGACGCCGGTTGCGCCCCCCCAGCTTGTCCCCCAGACCGCGCAGCACCTTGAGCGGGTAAAGATCAAAGGTGCGGATCGCATAATGGTTGATCTGCGCCCAGTCCCAGCGGATTTCATGCGGATCAAGCCGGGGATAGACCCCCTCTGTCCGCCGCACGCGCCAGCGGGCATTGCGGCGGTTGTCGTGCATCGGGGTGCCATCCCCAAGCAGCACCTGCGCCGTCTCGGGCGCCCGCCCTTCGACATAGCGCGGGCGGTGGATGGTCAGCTCTTCGATGCTGTCGTCAAAGCGCAGCAGGGTCTTGGTGTTGTCGTTGACCAGATCCGACCGCTTTGCCGCGCGGCAAAAGGCGTCGTCGATGAACCGCCCGCCAAAGGGCGCGCCCTGCCCGTCGCCAAAGATCCGCCACGCCAGTAGCATCGCCCGCGCCGGACCCATCGCCTCCAGCAAGTCAGGCAGGCGACGGTTACCGAGATGAATGTTCAAGAATTCGTCCAGATCGATCCAAAGCACCCAATCGCCAAAGCCCAAAAGCCCGCCCTGAGTGAAAAGCGTCCGCGCGGCCACCTGCGGCGGCTCTGCCGTGCCCTCATTGCGCAGGGCGCGCAGCCAGCCGATGGACTCCAGCGCCATCAGCAACTCTTCGGACCCGTCATCACAATCGTTGAAGGCGACCAGAATCTCGGAAAACCCAAGCAGCCGATGATAGGCGACCCATTCCAGCAAGAACGGCCCCTCATTGCGCAAGGTGGTGATCAGAACCGACCGCGTCATCCGTACGTCCCTTCCCCGGTGGCGTACCTCTCGGTCACCGCCTCGTCAATGCCGATTGCCTTGGCCAATTGCCGCAAGCGGCTCTGCACCGCATCGCTGTCGGGCATGGCTTGGGTGTCAAGGATTTCCAGCCGCACCGATTCCACCTCAATCTTCAGGCGCGAGTGTTGCAAGATCTCGGGCACGCAGGCCGAAAACCGATGCGCCAACAGCAAGGTCCGCCCAAGAATGTCGGCCCGGCGCACCTCATTGGCCGACAGCAACCGGTCGGTCACCTCCTTGACCCTGCCGTCGATCTTGCCGCCATAACGCGCAAAGACCGCCAAGGCCACAAAGGCGCGCTCGGCATGGGCAAGCCCGATAAAGGGAAAGGCCAACAGCCGCAAAAAACTGTCCTCCGCCCGCACCTTGGCATGTTCGCGCCACGCAATATCGGTCAGCGCGCAGACCGTCAGCCGCAGCCGCCGGTCGCTTTGCGTCTCGCTGGGAAACAGCGCGTCGGTCCAGCGGCCCAACGCCTCACTGAACGCGGGCACCCGCGCCAGCGGCAAGCCTATGGCTTGCGCGCCCTCCAGCAACGGGTCGCGATACTGCTCGTCCCTGTCCAACTGCCGATACAACCAGCCCTCCCGCAACCCATAGGCCGAAAAGACCACCCGCTCCGGCGCCAATCGGCGCAGCACCCGCGACAGCACAAGCGCCGAGGCCGGCAGGGTGGCGATCCGCCGACTGGGCACATCCGGCAGGGCTTCGACCTCTTCGGGCGACATCTTGGCAATCGCCTTGGCCAGTGCGCGCAGCTCTTCTGTGGCGATGTCAAAGCCATGCACCACGCTGATCGGCAACGTGTTTTGCGCGAGGTAAATCCGCGCCAATGCCCGCCACCCCCCACCCACCGCATAAAACACCGGATCGGTCAGCATAGGCGGCAGACTTGCCTCCAGTATCTCATCGATCCATGCCTTGGCCGGGCCATAGCCCTCTTTCAGCTTTTCGGTCACCGGAAACGCGCCCAGCGGCATGCTGGTCATCCGCTCGCCCACCTGGTCCACCAACACCTCGGCCACTTCCAGACTGCCGCCGCCAATGTCGCCAACCATGCCCTTCGGTTGGAAAAACCCGGAAATCACCCCAAAGGCGGTGAAATGCGCCTCTTCCTGCCCGGTCAGGATGCGCGGCTCCAACCCGGTTTTCTGCCGGATCGCCTCCATCAACGCGCCACCATTGGCCGCGCGCCGCGTCGCCTCGGTTGCCAGCACATCGACGCGCTCAACCTGCATCGCCTTGGCAATGGCATCCATCCGCACCACCGCATCCAAGGCCCGCGCCATCACCTTGTCAGAAAAGCGCTCGTCCGCCCCCAGACCCGCCCCCAGCGCCACCATCGACTTTTCGTTAAAGCGGGGAAAGGGCGCGCGGCTCAGATCATCGTAGACCACCAACCGGATAGAGTTGGAACCAATGTCGATCACCCCATAGTGCGCCTGCTTTCGGCCCAGAACGCGGCGGGTCTCGATCTCAATCCTGCGTGGTTCGGTCTGGTCGGGCGCGCTGCGGTCTTTGGACATGGCCGTCCCCCATCATGGACTTTTGTGGCACCATCGCACCCGCAAAGCGGTTTGGTCTAGGGCCAGCTTGTCTGATGGACAAACGCCGGTGCCGCCCCCGCCCCTGCGACCAACCGGCCGTGCAGGGCGGGGGCGGGGCAAGCCTCTTAGCGGTTGGGGTGATGATGATTTCCACCCGACGGTTCGCGGCCCGACCCGCAGCCGTGTTGTTCGACGCGATGGGGTCATTATAGGCGCGCCCCTGATAGCTGATACGGGCCGACGGCGTGCCGGTGCTGATCAGGATGCGCGTCACGGCCAGTGCGCGCTGCTCGCTCAGTTGCTGGTTGATCGCATAGGTGCCGACATTGTCGGTATGGCCGACCACGCGAATGGTGGTGTGCGGATAGTTCTGCAGGCTGCGCGACACAGAGGCCAGCGACGGGCGGAAGCTGGAATGCACCACGGAGGACCCGAAATCAAACGTGATCGACTCCGGCAGGCTGACCACCAGCGACTGGCCGTTGTTCACGACCTGAGCGTTGGTCCCGGCAAGCGAGCCGCGCAACTCGCGCTCTTGGCTGTCAAGGTTGCTGCCAATCGCAGCCCCCACGCCCGCACCGATGACGCCGCCAATCACCGTGCCGCGCGTGTCGCCGCTGATGATCTGGCCCGCGGCTGCCCCGGTCAGGCCGCCCACGAGCGCGCCAGTGCCGGTCCGGTTGGCCGACCCGTCAGGATTGACGCAACCGGCCAAAGCAAGGCTGGCCACAGCGGCGACGAAAAAGGGTGTGGAATAGGACATTGCAGTTCCTCCTGTCGGATCGCTGCCGCCGGGGCAATTCCCGCCGTGTTAGCCTCCGCTTGGGGGGACCATGCACGCGCCAGACACTTTGCGGCAGGCTCGGAATATGCGGAGAGCGGGCGCGCGCGGCGCAGACAGCGCGCGCGCCAACCTGCCGCTAATTCGCCCCCAGAACCGCCCGCACAAGGGCTGGCACCGAACTGACGCCCAATTTTTCCATGATCGCCGCACGGTGGCTTTCGATCGTGCGCTGGCTGATGCCCAGATCAAACGCGATGATCTTGCTTGGCTTTCCGGCCATCACCGCCTCCATGACCTGGCGCTGCCGTGTGGTCAGCGTCGCAAGGCTGGCACGGTTCGACCGGCGCTCTTCGCTGTGCCGATCGGTTTCATGGCTGCTTGCCAGCAAAACGCCGATCCGTTCCAGCAAGTCTGGCATCGACACCGGCTTTTCGACGAAATCGCTGGCTCCGGCCTTCATCGCCTCGACCGCGATGGCGATATCGCCGTAGCCCGTGATCATAATCGCGGCCAGCGGATCAGCGCGAAGCTTCAGCTGCCGCAACAGCTCCAGCCCGCTGATCCCCGGCAATGCCGCGTCGATCAGCAAACAGCCCAAGGTGCCCGGCACATAGCCGGCCAGAAACGCCTCGGCGGTCGGATAATCCTGCACCCTATACCCATGCTCGCGCAGCGATTCGCCCAAGGCTTGTCGCAAGGCGTCATCGTCATCCACCAAGAACACCAACCCATCCGCCGTGCAAAGCGCGGCGGGATCGGCCGCGTGGAACGCTTCGGCTTCGGCGGGGGCAACCTCAACCGGCAAGGCAGGCGCGGCTGGCTCCTCGGCGGCCGCGCCCAACAACTCTGCCACCGCGCGGTTCAGCCGGTCCACCGTCACAGGCTTCGCCAGATGCTGCACATCTTCTTGCGAAATCCGCTGCATCGACAAGGTCGAGATATCGCCCGTCAGCACGATCGTCGGGATGTCGGTGTTCAGCGCCTTGCGCAGTGCTGCCGCCAAGGCCAACCCGTTCAACCCGCCCGGCAAATTGTAATCGGTCAGCAACAGGTCCGGCGGCGCCGCCCCCCCCGAAATCAACGCCAGCGCCTGCGGCCCATCCTCGGCCAGCATGGTTTCATGCCCCCGGTCGCGCAACACCATGTCCAGCAGATCGCGCACATCCGGATCGTCCTCAACCACCATGATCCGCACCTTGCCCGACAGCACAAGGCTTTGCGTGGGCCGCACTTTGGGCGCAAGAGGCTTCGCCCGCGAAGGCTGCGCCGTCGCCTCGTCAATCGAGACGGTAAAGACCGATCCGTGACCGGGCCGCGAAACCGTGCCGATCTGGTGTGATAATAGAACACCCAACCGTTTGACGATGCTCAACCCCAGCCCCAGCCCCAGACTGCGTTCACGCGCAGGGTTGTTAACCTGATGGTATTCCTCAAAAATCGCCTCAATCTCGGATTCGGCAATACCGATCCCGGTGTCCCAGACCTCGATATCAACCCCTTTGCCGCGCCTGCGACAGCCGATCAGCACCTTGCCCTTGTGGGTGTATTTCAAGGCGTTCGACAACAGGTTCCGCAGGATCTGCTCCAGCAGACTTGGGTCGGAATTGACCTCAAGACTGGAATGCAGAATGTGCAACTCCAACCCGTTGGCCCGTGCGGAATAGGAAAACTCGGCCCGCAAGCGTTCAAAGATCTCATCAATCGGGAACAAGGTCTTTTCGGGCCGGATGACCCCCGCCGCGATCTGGTTCATGTCCAGCAAGACATCCAGCATCCGCGCCATCGCGGCCAGCGTCTCTCCCAGCCGGATCGTCAGGTCGGCAGAGCGTTGATTGGTGGCCGCCGCCGCCAGCAGACCTTGCAGGATGACCATGGTTTGCAACGGCTGGCGCAGATCGTGGCTGGCCACGGCCAGAAACCGGGTCTTGGCATCGCTGGCCAACTGCGCCGTGCGCTCGGCTGCGGCCAAGGATTCGGTGATCTTGCGCCGATCTGTATAGTCCGTAAACGTGATGACCACCCCGGCGATCTTGCCGCTGCGGGTCAAGTAAGGAAAGACCCGCCGGTTGAACCATTTGCCCGCCTGCGCCTCGATTTCCTGCTCGACCGACGGCTCGCCAGTCAGCACGGCGCGCGCATCGGCCAAAAGCTCGCGGTCCGACGACAGCGGCGCCAGATCGGCCAACGGGCGCCCGATATCGCCGGGCCGCAGGCTGAACAAGGCCAGCACCGCCGGGGTAAAGAAGCGGATCTGCAGATCGGCGTCCAAAAACAGCGTGGCCACATTGGTGCTGTAGAGCACGTTTTGCAGATCGTCCGCCGTGGCACGCTGGGTTGAAAGCGTTTCCTGCAACTGGCCGTTCAGCGCGGTCAGTTCCTCATTCAGCGACTGCAATTCTTCTTTCGACGCCAGCAGTTCCTCGTTGGCGGCCTGATATTCCTGCGAGGCCTGCCGCGCGTCCTTGCGCAGGGCCTGCTTGGCGGCCAGTGCAAGGTCCAACTCGCGCAGCGCATCGGCAAGGTCGCCCTGATAGGGCACCTCACGGGCCGGCAGATCCAGCCGGCCTTCTTCCAGCTCTACCTCGGGGCCCGCAACCGGACCCAGCGCAGGGTCGGCGGGGGCAGGATGGGCGGGCCGTTGCGCGCCATCGTTGGCCCGCAGCCCCAGACGCGCCTGATTGCGGTAAAGCCGACCGGTCTCAGATACGGATCGGAACCGGGCCCCCTGCGCGTCGGCGGTCTCGGCGCTGCCCAACAGCAGCAACCCCCCGGGCACCAGCGCAAGATGGAACGACTCCAGCAGTTGCCCTTGCGCCTGTGGCGCAAGATAGATCATCACATTTCGGCAGCTTACAAAATCCAGACCGGCAAAAGGCGGGTCAGACAACACGTCATGCTGCGCAAACGTCACCGCCGCGCGCAACGCCGTCTTCACCCGATAACCGGCGCCGTCAGCCTCGAAATGCCGCGCCAGCCGCGCTTTGGTCACGCCTTGCACGTCGCTGTAATAGCCGTCGCGCGCTTCGGCCAAGGCATTGGTGTCGGCGTCGGTGGCAAAGATCTGCACCTGACAGTCGGCCTTTGCCGCCGTGATCGCCTCGAAAAACAACATGGCCAGGGAATAGGCCTCTTGCCCGGTGCTGCAGCCGATCACCCAAATGCGGATCGGCAGTTTCCCGGCATGGGCCTGCACGATACCGGGAATGATCTGGGACTCGAGCAGGGCGAACACCTCGGCATCGCGGAAGAACCCGGTCACATTGATGAACAGGTTTTGCGCCAGCCGTTCGGCCTCATCCTTGTCGGTCTGCAGCAAGGCGAGATAGCCGCCCAGATCGCCCCGCTGCAACGGCAACAGCGCAATGCGCTGCTCAATGCGCCGCTGCAAAGTCCCGGTTTTGTAGAGCGAAAAGTCGTGGTGCATCGTGTCGCGCAACAGGGCCACAATGCCCTTTAGCGCGTCCGACACATCGGCGGCCCCCGGCGGCATCCGCCACGCCGTCGCATGGGCGATCAGCGCGCGCGCCAGTCCGGCCAGCGTTTCGGTGCGCGTCGCCATCCCCGTGGCCAAGGCGGCGCGCGGCATGCCCTCAAAGGCGGCCTCATCGGGGTCTTGCACAAAGACCGCACCACCAGCGTCGCGAATGGCCCCCAGTGCTGCGCTGCCGTCAGACCCGGTACCGGTCAACACCACCGCCACCGCGCGTGCGCCCAGATCAGCGGCCATTGATCGCAGCAAATGGTCAAAGGGCAGCCGCAGCGCAGGCCCAACCACAGCGGGTTCCAGATGCACCGCCCCCCCCGCCACCGACATCACCATGCCCGGCGGAATAAGATACAAATGATCCGGCTCAAGGCGCATACCTTCGGTCGCCTGCGCCACGCGCATCTTGGTGCGCCCCGCCAGCAGATCGACCATCAGGCTGGAATGATCCGGCAACAGATGCTGGATCAGCAAAAACGCCATGCCGGTCTTTTCGGGCATCGCCTCAAACATATGCTGGCAGGCTTCAAGCCCACCGGCCGAAGCGCCGATCCCCACCACCGGAAAATCATTGCGCGCGTTCAGAGTTTTGAAATTTGTCATGGAGTCCTGCCGCGGTTCCGCCCGCCGAGGCGCGCCCTTGGTACCCATCCGGCACAACGACATCGTATCACAGACAGAAACCCTCCGTGGAACTTTCGCAAGCGCGCACGACCAAGGGGGGAACCCTGCCGCTGCGTAGTTCCCGAGCCTGTCGCGCGCCGCCGACACAGGTCAAAAATTGCCAGGCGAGCCCCCCGTAAGGGGACCCCCCCCCTTAACGATCAGGAGATTACCGTGGAAATGAAAAAGCACGTGCCGGAAGACCACAGCGAGACCATTGGCACCATCAAATCAATCGACCCCGCCGCGCACAACGTCACCCTTGATACCGGAAAGGTCTGCCATTGCGGCCAAGCGGTTGATCTTGCCGACTTCAAGCCGGGTGACACCGTGACGATGGCCTTTACCGACAAGGATGGCCAACCTGAATGCTGTCAGATGGCCCACGCCGCCTGAACGACCGGGCGGATCATCAGGGCGGGCATCGCTTGGGCGCGCCCGCCCTATTGTTTGGCCACCCCTCCCCGACATCCCCCCCCGCCACACACGGATAGGTAGTTCCCGAGCCTGACGCCCCCCAGAAATCCAAGCCAATGTCAGCGAATGTTCCGGCACTGCGCTTATGCCAATCCGACTGTCCCCCAGCGGATACTCCCCAGTGCAGCCGGTGTCGGAACATACAGAAATCTTGTCGCACGCCACAGCCTGACCGCACCGGCCCCGCGACCACAGCCAAGGAGTTCGTTATGAGCATCGCCACCATCCTGATCATCATCCTGATCCTCGCCCTTGTGGGCGTGCTGCCCACCTGGCCACACAGCGCAGGCTACGGCTACTGGCCCTCTGGCACCCTCGGCATCGTGGTGCTCGTTCTGGTGATCCTGCTTTTGACCGGGCGCATCTAGGCGGGGCCGACACGGCTTCTTTCACAACCGAATTTGCACGACGGGCGCTTCCGCCCAACCAACAAGGACTGACCCAATGGATACCAAACTTTCCCAGATCACCACCGACGCCAGCGCTGACATCAAGGCGCTGATGGCCGATTTTGCCGCCCTGCGCGCCGATGTCGCCCGCCTGACCAGCAGCCTGAAGACCGATGCCGTGCGCGCCGCCGAATCCGCCGCCACCCAAGTCAACACCGAGGCAACCCGCCTGATGGGCTCCGCAACCGATGCCGGCAAAAGCTCGGTCGCCGCGGTGGAACGTCAGGTCGATGCACACCCGCTGGTCAGCCTGATGCTGGCCTTCAGCCTTGGCTTTGTTGGCAGCCGGTTGCTGACAAAATGAACCAAACCGGAGGCCAGCCCATGGAAACGTCCCTGTCTCAGGTGTTGCGGCTGCGCTCTGCGCTGCATCTTTCCCGTCTGGCCTCTGACCTGCGCCGCGCCGCGGTGGGTGCCGCATTTGCGACCGTGGCGGGGGTTATGGCCCTTGCCGCCACGGGCTGCGCTGTTGCCGCACTGTGGTTGCTGCTTGCCCCCCGGATCGGTGCGCCAGGGGCCGCTCTTTCCGCCGCAGCGCTGCTGTTGGCGCTCAGCGGGCTGGCGCTGGGGCTGCGCGTGCTGACCGCACAGCGCCGCGCCGTACCGGAGCCTTTGGCCCCTGCCACCGCCCCAGACCTGACCGAAGCCGCGATGCAAGCCTTCGGTGCGAACAAGATGGAACTGCTGCTGGCCGCGCTGATCGCCGGGGCAGCAACCGCAGAATCGCTGCGCGCAAAATAGGCAGGCGCGCGTCAAAGCCTGCCGCAGGCGCCCTCCCCAGACCTGCGGCAGCCCCTCCCGAATATCATAGCAGTTCTCCCGAAAGGACCGACATGCTCCAGCAACCCGCCTCGCCCGCCATCACGGCAGGGCTCATCGCCGCCATGCCGAACCTGCGCCGCTTTGCGCTCTCGCTCTGCCACTCGGCAGACGGGGCCGAAGATCTGGTACAGGAAACGCTGCTCAAAGCGTGGTCGAACCGCGCGCGTTATCAACCGGGCAGCAACCTGAACGCCTGGCTCTTTACCATTCTGCGCAACAACTTTCTGAACCGCATCCGCCAGCAAAAGCGCGAGGTGCAAGACACCGACGGCCTCTACTCGGCCCGCCTGCGCGCCGATCCTGCCCATGATGCAATCCTGGACCTGAACGATTTCTTCGTCGCCTTCGCGACGGTTCCCGCACGGCAGCGCCGGGCGCTGGTGCTGGTGGGCGCGCTGGGCCATTCCTATGACGAGGCCGCCGAGCTGGTCGGCACGGCACCCGGCACCATCAAAAGCCGCGTGTCACGCGCCCGCAGCCAACTGATGCAAACGCTGCAAATTCAGGGGCCGATGGATTTCGCCTCGCCCCCGCCCGCAACCCCGGCCACCCCGCACTACGCCAACGCGTAATGCGGGACGCCCGCGGCCCGACCGCGCAAACCAACCGCGCAAACAAACCGCGCGGGTCGGCTCAGTTGCCGATCCGCATCGAGCTCATGTTGCCCATGATCCCGAACACCTGAAGCAACCAGATCACCACAGCAATCACGACCACAATATTCAGGATCCGTTTGATCTTGGAATCCATAGGGATGTAATTGTTCACCGCCCACAACAGCACCCCGACAACAACAAGAACAACAACCAGATTGATGACAGGCATGAGCCGTCTCCTTTGAAAAGCGATGGTACGCGGCCCCAGGTATCGGGGCCGCGCAAGCGTCGTCTCGTGTCTTAGCGAACAATATAGACGACACGACGGGTCGGCGTCTCAACCAGAACCGGCACCCCGTTGACGTAGACATAGGAATACGCGCTATCGGGCACCGGGTAGAGAACGACCGGCTCCGGAATGCCCGCACCCACAACCACTTCACCGTCAAGATAAACGGTATCGACCGGGTTGCTTTGCACATAGGTGATATACTTGGTGTCCGGCGGCGTGACTGCGGCACCGGCCACAACCCCGACAATGCCACCCACAACCGCACCCACCGGACCCGCGATCATCGCCCCGGCAACTGCCCCGGCAGACCCACCGGCCAGAACGGCCTCATCCTGCTTGCCGTCATAGGTCACCGTCTTGACCACCACCTTGGAACCCACGACGTTCAACGCCGTCGGTGTCTCATCACCAATGGAGGTCAGATAGTCACCTGCCGCCCAGCCCTCGATCTCGCCGTAAGTCACCTTGCACCACGAGGCACCTTCAAGACAGCCCTGCACATCGACAACTTCGCTGGCCGGGATGACCCCAAGGATCATGTAATACGGCCCCGGGCCTGCCCGAAGATTAAGGTCCGTCCATGCAGCTGCCTGCGTCTCGGCCATGGCGGCACTCGCCATCAAGACGCCAACCGCCGACAAACCCAGCATTTTTCTGATAAACATCGTGTTTCCTTCACTTAGGCGGCCAGTCACCCAAACCTGTCGCGCTGGCCAGTTCCCACCTGATCAACACCCCCCGCCCCCGCTTCGTTCCAAACAAACACCCGGCCGCCCACATCGGCTGCCATCGCCGCGCGCGGAACCAATCGCGCCGCCGCGTGTTTGTAGGGTGATGACCCTGCGGCCCCGCGCCGCAACCACGCCCCTTGACCGGGGGCCCATCTGGAATTGAGGACGACATGCAACGCAGCTTCTACAAATCAACGACCGCCCTGGTCATGTCCCTGTCACTGCTGAATCCCGTCATGGCGCAGGCGCAGGATGACCCCGTCATCGATTGCACGCCCAAGGCGTTGCTCGACAACCTGCCCTGCCTTGATGTTGAAACGGGCAAACTCGTGCTGCCCGTGCCAGCAGAGGAAGGGGCCGTAGCGCCCGACGACGCCCCCCTTTCCGCTGAAGCCCAAGCCAAGATCGACGCCGCAGCACTGGGCGCCGCCCTTGACGCCGCCAAGGCCGCCAAGGCCGAAGCAACCGCTGCGACCGACGCCGAAGCCGCGCTCGCAGCACAGGCCGCCGCAGAAGCCGAAGCCGCAGCCGCAGCGGATGCAGCCCTCGCAGCCGAAACCGAAGCCACCGCCACGGCAGAAGCCGCCGCCGAGGCCGAAGCCGCCGCAGCAGCCAAGGCCGACACCGCCGCCGGAGACGAGATCCTCGCCCCCTGCCCGGCACTCGACCCCAGCATCAAATGTGATCCCTCCGCCGAAGATCTCGCCGCCGCACTGGCAGCCAAGGTTCCCGTCGTCGCCGTAGAGACCGAGGCCGCAAAGGCCGCCGAAACCCCGGCCACCGCAAAGTCCGGCGAAGTCCGCACCCTGACCAAGAAAGACATCCGCTCCAGCACTGAAGAATTCGGAACCGCCATCGACGCCACCCCGAAAGTCAAAGGCAACGGCCAAAGCGATCTTGAAAAGGCCGGACTGCTCTTGCTTGGCGCCCTTGTTGTCGGTGCCATCATCAACAACAATGAAAAAGTCGTCTCCAACACCGGCGACCGGATCGTGGTGCAGGACGAAAACGGCGACTACCACATTTACAAAGATGACGACGTGTTGCTGATGCAGCCGGGTGCCACTGTGCGTACCGAAACCTTCAGCGACGGCTCCAGCCGCTCCACCGTCCAGCGCGCCGACGGCACCCAGATCGTGACGATCCGCGATGCCAGCGGACGCGTGCAGCGCCGCTTGCTGATCGGCGTCGATGGCCGGGAATCAACACTGATCGACGATACCGTCGTTGTGGACCCGGTGGATATCACCACCCTGCCGCGTGCTGACGCCAACGACTATACCTATGCCGACACGGCCGATCTTGCGGCCCTGCGCCTTGCCCTGACCGCCGACGAAGGCCAGACGGCAGGCCGCACCTTCTCGTTGCGCCAGATCCGCGAAATCCGCCAAGTGCGCGAACTTGCACGCGAAATCAACATCAACACCCTGACCTTCGAGACAGGCTCCGCCGCCATCCGGCCCGCTCAGGCCGAAAACCTGCAGCAATTGGGCGACCTGATGGTGCAGATGATCGCGGAAAACCCGCTCGAAGTCTTCCTGATCGAAGGCCACACCGACGCGGTGGGAGATCCCGCCTATAACCTCGCCCTGTCGGATCGGCGCGCCGAAACCGTGGCCCTTGCCCTGACCGAATACTTCGCCGTGCCGCCTGAAAACCTGATCGTTCAAGGCTATGGTGAACAGTTCCTGAAGGTGAAGACCCTTGAAGCCGAGCGCCGCAACCGCCGCGTCGCGATCCGCCGCATCACCACCTTGCTGAACTAAACCCGGGCCCGTTCGCGTGCCTTCCGGTCGCCCCCTTGCGGCGCGACCGGAAGGCGCAACAGCCAGGGTTTCAGCCCCCATCCCCGCGCCACGGCCAAGCCCGGCGCGGGGGATCAACCTGTCCCTGCTCAGTGTACTTCGACACATTCAATGCTGGTCAGCTCCGGCTCACCGCCGCGCGCACCGCTGCCAGCAGCAATCCAAAGCTTTCCGTCATAAACACAGCAATTCGTGGCATGCCGTTCGCGGTTCAGCGAGGGGCCAAACGACCAAACCCCGGCGGCGGTGTCAAATATCTGCATCTCTTTGAACGCTTCCAGTCGCCCCGACTCGCCACCGACATAATGGATTTTGTTGTTCACCACACCAGTGCCCCCCGCTGCCGTTTGAACAGGCAGGGGTTCGGGGTGGACCGACCAACTCGCCGCTGTGAAATCATAAAGATCCACATCGCCAATCGTGTGGCTCGGCATGGCCTCGAAGTCCTGCCCATTGTGGCGACCAGACTCGCGCCCGCCAAAGAAATAAAGCGTATTCCCAACGATCGCACAGGGCGCGTGATCGCGTTTGTTTGGCGCATCCGGCAATATTTGCCATTCGCCGGTGACCGGATTGATCCGGTCAAACCAAGCCTGAGTGCCAGAATAATGGCCATCGACGATCCCGCCGACAACATAAATCCAGCCATCACTGTGCATCGCACAACCACAGGCCCCACGACGACGCTCAACCGGGATTTCAGGACCGGTTTTCCATGTATCCGTGCCGGGTGTGTAAATCAGGACGGTTTCCAGCGGCGTTTCGCGTGGGAACACGCCTTTCATCGTGCCGAGCATCCATATCTCGGCACCGACGACCACGGGTTGAAAGTGATGCACCTCCATCGGCGGTGGGCTGCCGTGGCTCCATGCTTTGGTCTGTGGATCAAAAATATCAACGGGCTGCACACGGCGGCCGCCAAAAAGGTAGAACTTCCCTCCCAGCTCTGCAAACCCACATTCATGCCGACAATGAGGCGCCCCAATGCAATCAACCGTCGTCCACTTCGTCATGTAACTTCCTCAATGAGTGAATTGCGAAATTTGCTACGCGCGGCCTTTGGCGTAACCATTGCTGATCCCATAATGCCATCGGCGGTGAACGCAATCTTCTTTCCCTAACAAAGGGCTATGCAAACCCTCAAGAGCCTCATCTTGCTGGAAAACGACTTCCTCGCGGGCGAACTTGAGGCAGCCATCGCCGCCTTTCATAAAGGCCGGCAACGACAGCGCAGTGCAAGTCATAGGGGGCAAGATCGTCGCACGTGAACGACGAATGCGCCTTCAGTCCCCTACGCCGGAACCGAGTAGATCAATCCGCGAAGTATCGGACGCTCGCCTTCAATCTCAATGGAGCAGATCGCGTCTAGGCGTGCCCCAAGCAGATCACGCTTCATGCCTTCTGGCAGACTGCTGACGATGAATTCGCGTTCCTCCGCCGTCCCGGCGCGGCAGGTTGACCACGTATCTTCAAACCAGCGTGGCACATCAGACGGGAAGCCAATGAACCGTCTGTCACGGTTTGCCATAACCAGACGTCGGAAGATTTTCGGCGCATCCGCGTATTGATCGTCGGTCACGTCCATGTCGTAGACGACCCCGCGAAGTCCGTTCTTGAAGGAAATAGGATAGGCACCGGTAGGAATGTCAGGGAGTGACAGATATCCATTTTCATTCAACTTATATACGTAGTTGCCGCCGTAACCGACGACTCCGATGACCAAAAGCTTGGAAAACCAACCCATAAAGCAATCCTCTAGCCTATGGGCCAAACACTGCCACGACCATTGGACGGTCTGCAAGGTCAGCACACTTGGCTTTCCGGAAAACGCCCCACAGCTTGCGGTCCGCCCGCGTTAGCGGGCTTGATTCGACTTCAACCTTAAACTGATTTTGATACAGTAATAAAATGCGCCAACGCGCCGCCTATCATGACTGTATCAGCAAAAGCATCAGGATCAGACAGCAGCCTTACACGGCAAGTCATTGATTTATTAGTGATTTATGGTGCCCCCATCAGGATTTGAACCCGAGACCCCCTGATTACAAATCAGGTGCTCTACCAGCTGAGCTATAAGGGCAGCGTCTCTCAGATAACGCTCCGCGCGGCGGCGTGCAAGTCTGACTTGGCGGGCAAAAGCGCAGAATCAACTGTCGCGGTTGGTGCGTGCCAGCAGGGCCACGGCGGCAAGGCCAAGGCTGACCACCACCAACGCCGCCGGGGCCGCCTCGCCCAGACGCTCAAGGCTCGCCAACTCGTAGACCCGTGTGGACAGGGTGTTGAAGTTGAACGGTCGCAGCAGCAGCGTCGCGGGCAACTCCTTGACGCAATCGACAAACACCACCAGCAGTGCCGAGGCGACAGACCCCCGCATCAGCGGCAGATAGACCGACCGCAACGCCCCTCCCGCCGTGCGCCCCAAGGACCGCGCGGCCATCGGCAAGGACGGTGATATCCGCCCGAAGGCCGCATCCGCCGCCCCCTGCGCGATGCCGAAAAACCGCACCGTATAGGCCAGCACGATCGCCGCCGCCGTCCCGGTCAGCATCAGCCCCGGGTCATGCCCGGTGACCGCCAGCACCAGATCAGCCACCCGGTGATCCAGCGCCGCCAGCGGCACCAATATCCCCACCGCCAGCACCGCCCCCGGCGCGGCATAGCCCAGCGCCGTCACCGGCAGAACCAGCCGCGCCAGATCCCGCCCCGCCATCCGCAAGCCGTAGACCAACGCCAGCGCCGCCGTCACCGTCAGCGCCGCTGCGATCCCGCCCACCATCACCGTGTTGAACGCCGCCGCCGCCAAGCCCGGCGCCAACCAGACCGAAGGCTTGGCCAACGCATGGCCCGCCATCACCGCCACCGGCAGGCCAAACCCCATCGCCACCGGCACCGCGCACAGGCCAAAGGCCGCCGCGGCCCGCCAGCCCGCCAACCGTTGCGCCACAATCGGGCGCGCAGCACGGGTCGGGCGGTGAAAGCGCGCGTTGCGCCGACTGGCCCGCTCTACCCCCACCAGCAGCAGAATGACCACAAGGATCACGCCGGAAATCTGCGCCGCCCCCCCGGCGTTGTTGCCGCTCAGCCAAGTCGAAAACACGCCCGTCGTCAGGGTTTGCACGCCGAAATACTGCACCGTGCCGAAATCGGCGACCGTCTCCATCAGGGCCAGCGCCACACCCGCCGCAATCGCCGGCCGCGCCAATGGTAGCCCCAGCCGCCAGAACAGGCCCCAGCCGCCGTGCCCCAAAGCCCGCGCGACCTCATAAGCCCCGCCCGATTGCTCACGCAGCGCCGCGCGGGTCAGAAGGTAGACATAGGGGTAAAGCGCACAGGCCAGCACGACAATCGCCGCTCCTTCGCTGCGCACCTGCGGAAACCAGTAGTCCTGCGCGTTGCGCCACCCGAACGCCGCCCGCATCGCCAGTTGCAGCGGGCCGGAGTAATCCAGGAAATCCACCAAAGCATAGGCCCCGACATAGGCCGGGATCGCCAAGGGAAACAGCAAGGCATGGGTCAGCCACCCCCGCCCCGGAAAGCGGTACAGCGTGACCAACCACGCAGCCCCCGTCCCCATCGCAGCGGCCAGAACCCCCACCCCCAACATCAAGGTCAGCGTCGTCCTCAGATAACGCGGCAAGACCGTGGCCAGCAGATGCGGCCAGATATTCTCGGTCGGATGAAAGGCAATCCACAGCACCGCCAGCATCGGCGCCAACACCACCCCGGCAATCACTAGCGCCACCAGGGACCAGGGATCCCAAAGCGCCCGCCGCCGCCTTGAAGACGCGCCCAAATCCTTAACCCGACGGTTTTGCTCAGTGATCATGGCGGCGGCTTACAGGAAAGCGGTTTCCCTGTCCAGAAATCCGACTATACTCGGCCCAACAAGAACAATGGGCAGGCACGGGGTTTCATGCGGATCGTCTATCATCTGGGCGCGCATTTCACGGACGAAGAACGTTTGCTGAAATGCCTGCTGAAGAACCGGGATCTTTTGGCGCACCACAACGTGGTGGTGCCCGGCCCCAAACGCTACCGCAGCCTGCTGCGCGAAACCGCGATCCAACTGAAAGGTCAGGCCGCCTCGGTTGAAAGCCAGGCGCTGATCCTTGAACAGATCATGGAAGAAGACGCCGCCGACCGGATGATCCTGTCTTGGGACAGCTTCTTGTCGCTGCCCGCCTGGGTGGTCAAGGGCACGCTCTACCCGGCGGCGGGCGAGCGCACCCGCGCCTTCTCGCAAATCTTCCCGCAGATTGAAGCCGAGTTTCATCTGGCCATCCGCAACCCCGCCACCTTTCTGCCCATGCTCTACGACCGCCTGAAACCCGCAAGCTATGAAGAATTCCTCGCCGGGGCGCGGTTGGAAGACCTGCAATGGTCCGGCGTGGTCGAACAGATCCTGACCGCCAACCCCGGCGCAACCCTGACCCTTTGGTGTGACGAAGACACACCGCTGGTCTGGCCCGAAGTGCTGCGCGCGGTCTCAGGCCTGCCAGAGGATTGCGTGCTGGAGGGTGAAGAAGACCTGCTCGCCTCGCTGATGTCGGGCGAAGGTCTGGCCCGGATGCGCGCCTATATCGAAAGCCACCCCCCGCTCAACGTCTTGCAACGGCGCAAGATCGTCTCGGCCTTCCTCGACAAATTCGCCCTGCCCGAACGGATCGAGTTAGAGGTAGAGATGCCGGACTGGACCGAAGACACCGTCGCCCGCCTGACCGAAGCCTACGAACAAGACGTGGCCCGCATCGCCGCGATGCCCGAGGTGAATTTCCTGCATCCCTGACAAGACCGGGCGGAGAAATACCGCAAGGCAAAAACAAAGGGCGCGCCCTGCAGCGCGCCTTTTCCCCTTTTTCCCTGTTGCGCAGGCTTCCCCCCCGGACGCTCCGCGGGGGATATTTAAGGACAGAAAATAGCGCATTTTCTGTCTGAAAATATCCCCGCCGGAGGCTTCCCCCGAAGCGGCGCGCGCACGGCATCCGAACCACCACGGGACGTGCCGCAAGGATGTGCCGCACAGGTGCGCCAAGTGAACGGCGTGCTTACTGCATGCCCAAGGCGGCTTTGTACATATCCATGATCGCCTCTTCTTCGGCGATCTCATCGGGCTTGCGCTTGCGCAGGGCGATGACCTTGCGCATCACCTTGGTGTCATAGCCACGGCCCTTCGCTTCTGCGAAAAGCTCTTTTTCCTGCTCGGCAATGTCTTTCTTTTCCGAAGACAATTGCTCGGCGCGTTCGATGAACTGGCGCAGTTCGTCGGCGGTCACACTGTAATCACTCACGTCGCTCATCTGGGCCTCGTCTTGCGGTTGGAGGACTGTTCCCTACCCTGCCTGCCCGCCGAAAGGCAAGCGGGGCCTGTGGCGGAGGGACTTTTCCTTGGCGCAAAAAACCGCTAGGCGCTGAGAAACAACAGGAGTGCGCATCGTGCAATATCTGATCTGGGGCGGGGCCGGGCTGACGCTGTTGGGCGTGGCGGGCTTGGGCTGGTGCATTTTTCTGGCGATGAAGGCCAAGCGCGCGGGCCTGCCCGACGCGCAGATGAAGGCCGCCCTGCAACAGGTCGTGGTATGGAACCTTGCCGCCCTTGCCGTGTCTGGCCTTGGGCTGATGGCCGTGGTGGTCGGCGTGATCCTCGCCTGAACCCGGCCGCGACTACCGTTCGCCGTTCAGACTGCCAAACCCAAGGCCCTTGTCAATCAGCGTCTCAATCAACGGGGCGGGGGTATACAGGGCCGGTGCCGCCTCGGCCCGCTTGCGCAGATCGGCCCGCAGCACCAACAGCCCGCGCCGGTCGGCCAGATACATCGGCCCGCCTTCCCAGCGCGGAAACAGCCCCGACAGCACCGCGGCTGCATCGACCTGTGCCGGGCGGCGCACCAGCTTTTCCTCCAGCATCCGCGCGCCGTCATTGGCCAGGGCCGCAAGGCACGCTGGCACCACATCGGCGGCATGGCGCGGCGCGGGCGGCAGATGACGCCGCGCCGCCGCACCCAAACCAAAGCCGGCCAGCGCGGTCGCGATATCGGCCCGGCTTAGCCCGCCCTGTTCCAGATGGGCGATCACCCGCGACAGGGTCGTGCGCAGTCGCCGCTCAACCGGCCCGCCCGGCCCTGCAAACATCAGCCGCCAGCCCAGACGCCGCGCAAAGACCAGCCCTGCCGCCTGTGCCGCCACCGCAACGCCCGGTGCCGCATCCAGTTCCGCCAGCCCTCCGGCCTGTGCCGCCGGGTGCAGCACCAAGGGCCCCGTCCCGCCCAGTCCGATCACCAGCTTGCCCTCTGGCGCGCCGGTCTGTTGCGCAAGGATCAGATCGGCCTCAGCCAAAGAGCCCGCATCCTGGCGGCTTAACAAGCGCCCCCAATCGGCGTCGCGCGCCTCGGGTGCCAGCGTGCCTTCAGACACCATGAGTTCGTGCCGCGCCGCGATTCGCTCCAAGGCGGCCAGCAGAGCCGGACGGTCCGGGTCCACCAGAATGACCCGCAGCCCGGCCCCCAGCGCCATCCGCGCCACCTCTGCCGCGGCCCCACCTGCCCCGAGTATCCCCACCGTCGTCAACCCCGGTGCGGTCACCGCCGTGACGGCCGCGGGCGGCGCCAGCGCGCGCCGCTCTGCCGAGAACGCATGCCGCAAGCCCGCCGATTCGGGCGTGGCCACCATGTCTTCATAAGCAGCGCGTTCGAACCAAAGACCTTGATCAAAGGGCAAGATCTGCGCCGCTTCGATGCAGGCCACGATCCGTTCCGACGCGGGCATCCGGCTGCCCTCAATCCGCGTCCGGGCCGCAGCCAGCGCCGTCTGATAGGCCAGCCCGTCGCGCATGCCCTCGCGCCGCTCGCAGGTGCGTCGCAGCGGCTGACCGATCAGCGTGCGGGCATGCGCCACCGCGCGCGGGATCAGCGCCTCTTCGACCACCTGATCAATCAAACCGATCGCCAAAGCCTCACCGGCGGCGATCAAAACCCCATCCAGCAGCAGATGCAGCGCCGGCCCGGCCCCCACCAGACGCGGCAAGCGCTGCGTGGCGCCGGCCCCCGGCAACAGGCCCAGCGAGATTTCCGGCAACCCCAGCCGCGCCTTGGCATCGGCCAGCCGCACATGGCAGGCTAGGGCGATCTCCAGCCCGCCGCCCAACACCGACCCGCGCAGGGCGGCCACCACCGGCACCGGCATGTCCTCTATCTCGGCGCACAGATCGGCAATCCCGGGCCCCGCGACGCGGCCAAGCTCGGATATGTCCAACCCGACCGAGAATTGTGGCAACTCTGACCCGATGACCACCGCGCGCAGATCCGGCTCTTGGCGGGCCTCGGCCAGCGCGTCACGCAGCTCTGCGATCAACCCCGCATCCAGCGCGTTGACCGGCGCGCGCGCCATAGACAGCACCAGCACATTGCCCTGCCGTTCCTGCTGCAGATTTTGCGTCACTGGCCTGCCGTCCATCCGAGCCCCATTTTGCCCCATTAAGCGGAGCGGGCGCGCGATTGGCAACAGCCATCACCAAAGCCGTGGCACGGCTGCGCGCCGATCCGCGCTTGATCCGGCACCGCCCACCGTCCGACGCGCCCCGTTTAGGGCGTTCTTCCCGGCGCGCCGCGGGATCGGCCGCCGATACAACGCGGCCCGTTCAGACGGGCATGTTGTCAAAACCTTCCTCAACCTCGGCATCATGCGCAACCTCATCCACCGCCGGGGCAACTGGGCCCGAACCGGGGATCAACTGGGCAAGGCCCGCCATTTCGGCCTGCAACAGCTGCAAAGCCACCGCCTGCCCGGCCAAAGCCGCCCCGGTAAAGCTCGAAAGCGGCGTGGTTTTGTTCTTGTTGAACCGTTCCATGATGATTTCCTTTCTCAAACAGCGCAGTCGCGGCAAAACGGGGTCTGGGGCAGCAGGTCCAGACGGTCCTCGCTGATCGTTGCACCGCATTTGGTGCAACTGCCGTAGTCGCCCGCCGCGATCCGCGCCAAAGCCGCCTCAATCTGGCGAATCTCGTGTTGGCCGCTGACACCCATGCCTTCCAGCACCTCGTCAGACTCGCGCTCGGTGGCCAGATCTTCCCAATCCTGCGCGTTATGGCCTTCCAGCTCGGCCTCGATCTTGTCGAGCCGCCCTTCCAAGGCGGCAAGCCGGGTGGTCAGTTGCGATTTACGCTCTGCTAGGGCTACCTTTGACATGTGCGGACTCCTTCTGTTCACCCCACTCTACCCGCCCCGCCCCTGCCCCGCCTTGATGCAGGTCAACGAAGGGGGGCGTTTGGGGTAATACATTCACCTCTTGCAATATGTTGCCGAAGGCCCCATCTTTTGATAGTCTGACAAAAACCGGAGATCCCGATGCACCCCGCCGTCCACGCCTTCTTTGACGAAGCCACCAACACCCTGACCTATGTGCTGCGTGAACCCGAAGGCCGGGCCTGCGCCGTCATCGATTCGGTGCTTGATTTCGACCATGCGTCCGGGCGGACCGATACGCGGTCTGCGGATGCGGTCGCCGCCTTCATCACCGAACAGGGCTTGGATCTGCAATGGGTGCTCGAAACCCATGTCCATGCCGATCACCTGTCTGCCGCGCCCTATCTGCAAGAACGTCTTGGCGGCAAGATCGGCATTGGCGACCGCATCACGCTGGTGCAGGAAACCTTTGGAAAGATCTTTAACGAAGGCACCCGCTTTGCCCGCGATGGCAGCCAGTTTGACCGGCTGTTCCGCGATGGCGACAGCCTGATGATCGGCCAGTTGCGCGTTGATGTGCTGCACACGCCGGGCCACACACCCGCCTGCCTGACCTATGTGGCGGGGGATGCGGCCTTTGTTGGCGACACGCTGTTCATGCCGGACTTTGGTACGGCGCGCTGCGACTTTCCCGGCGGATCGGCCGAGGTGATGTTCGATTCCGTCCAGCGCATCCTTGCCCTGCCAGAAGAGACGCGGATTTTTGTGGGCCACGACTACAAAGCGCCGGGGCGCGAGGCCTATGCGTGGGAATCCACCGTGGGCGACCAGAAAGCGCGCAACGTCCACATCGGCGCGGGCCGCTCCAAGGCCGATTTCGTGCAATTGCGCCAAACCCGCGACGCCACCCTTGCCATGCCGCGCCTGATCGTGCCTTCCTTGCAGGTGAACATGCGGGCGGGTCACATGCCGGAACCGGAAGACAATGGCGTCAGCTATCTGAAACTTCCGATCAACGGCCTGTAACCCTTCGCGAAAGCGAGGGTATTTTATGGAAATGAGTTGGGCCTACGGGTTTCTCGGCGGTCTGATGATCGGCGGTGCGGCCACGCTGTATCTGCTGGTCAACGGGCGGATCATGGGGGCCTCCAGCATCGTGGGGCAGTTGGTGGATGGCACCGGCTGGTCCACGGCGGCGGAGCGGATCAGCTTTCTTGCAGCACTGGTGCTGGTGCCTTGGGGGCTGTCGGCGCTGTCTGGCGGGGCCACGACGCACCTGACCAGCAACTGGGCGGTGATCATCGCGGCCGGCGTGCTGGTGGGGCTTGGCACGCGGCTGGCCAATGGCTGCACCTCGGGCCACGGGGTCTGTGGCATCTCGCGGCTCTCGATGCGCGGCATCGTGGCCACGGTGTTTTATGTGCTGGCGGGCGGGTTGATGATGGCGCTGTTTCGCCACGGCTTCGGGGTGATCTGAGATGAAGCGTTTGTTGTTTGCCGCCCTGGCCGGGGGGCTCTTTGGCGCGGGCCTGCTGATTTCGGGCATGACCGACACCACGCGGGTGCAAGGCTGGCTGGATGTGTTCGGCGACTGGGATGCGACTCTGGCCTTTGTGATGGGCGGGGCGATCTTGCCGATGACGCTGGCCTGGCGGGTGGCCGCACGGCGGACGTCCCCGGTTCTGGGCGGGACCTTTCCCGCGCCGGTGCGCTCTGGCGTGACGGCGGGGCTGGTGGTCGGGTCTGTGCTCTTCGGAATGGGGTGGGCCCTGGCGGGGCTCTGCCCCGGCCCGGCGATGGCCTCACTCGGCTATGGCGGGATCGGCGGTCTGGTCTTTCTTCTGGCCATGCTCGCAGGTATGCTGATTGCTCCCCCGGTCCGGACCCGGATCGACAAATGGTCCGCCCATAAGAATGAGAGCCAAATGGAAATCCGCGCCCTGACGCCCGACTATGCCGTGTCCCCCCAGATCGCGCTGACCGATCTGGCCGCGATCAAGGCGGCGGGTTACACCACGGTCATCGACAATCGCCCCGACGGGGAAATCCCGGCAGAGCTGTCGGCCAAGGAAATGGCCCGCGCGGCCGAAGCCGCCGGTCTGGCCTTTGTCCTGAACCCGGTGATTGCCGGGGCGCTGTCGTCGATGAATGTCGAAGTGCAGCGCGCCGCGATTGAGGCCGCCCCCGGTCCGGTCTTTGCCTATTGCGCCTCGGGAAACCGCAGCTCAATCCTGTGGCTGATGATGCAGGCGGGCGAGCGCGACGCCGACAGCCTGATCGCCATCACCGCGCAGCACGGCTATGACCACCGGGGCCTGAAGGGCCAGCTTGAGGCTTTGGCCCAAGCCAAGGGGTAAGACCGGGCACGCCGCGCGCCCTTGTTTGGCGTGAAGGTGAGTATTTGGGCCAAGATGAACGGCCAAGCGGGGCGCCTTTTGGGGGCGCCCTGTTTTGTTGGTGGCCCCGGGTAATATTTGGGGGGCGGTTCATTGCGCGCGCGCGGTTTTCTGGGGCGGCACTTTGGCTTGGGTGACCCGTTTCTTAATGGTCCGCGTTTTGCGCAGCCACATTCTGACGCTGAACAGCCTGCGCCATCGTCAGGAACCGCTTCCGATCCTCGACAGGCAGAAGACCAAGCACTGCCAGCAGCTGTTGGTCAAGATCGTCGCCGCTCGGTTCGGTGAATAGGGCCGTCAGCGGCATACCAAGCCCAAGCACTGCGATCTTGTGCAGCGTGTCCAAGCGGGGGCTTCTGCTCTTGCCTTTGAGGATGTCGTAAACGCCTGTTGGGTTCAGCCCCGCACGGCGCGCGACCTCTGCCGCGTTGGTGCCTTTACGCGCCATTGCCTCTGCCAAATTGGCAGCCACCATCACGACAATCGAATCCCGTTCCATTGCAGTGAAATAGACCAAAATCATAAATAGGGCCCCGGGTTTCTGCGGGTGTCAGGGCTTTGGTGATATGATTTTTGTGGCGACCTCATCTTCATTGCGTTCGGGCGGGCGGCGGTGTCAGGGGCGGTTTTGCGGCGGTTAGCCCGCCTGACGCAGGGCGGCGGCAGGCACGGCGGGGGCGGACGGCGCGGGGGCGGCGACGGGGGGAGCCATCCGCGGCAGGCCCTGCGCCGGGACCGCGGCGGGTGACAGGCGCAGCGCCCGCATCCCGCGGTTCTGGCCCAGCTTGCCCTCGCCCACGCGGCGGCCATCCAAACCCTCAAGGCTGATCCGGTCCAAGGCGGCGAAGGGCAGCGCCAGCACCTCGCCCTCACGCAGGCGCAGGATCGTGTTGAGCGGCAGGTTCAGCCGCGCCAGCACTGCCTCCAACGCGCAATCGGCCCCCGACAGCCGGTCGGCCAGTTGCTCGGTAAAGGCCGGCCCCACCTCGGCCACCGTGTCCGCCAGTGCGTGCGTCAGCGGCGGCTTGCCCCGCCCCTCGGCGGGCAGCGCAAGGATCACCGGGCCGGTCCGGCTGTCCATCGCCAGCGAGACTTCGGCGCTCATCACCCGGTATTGGGTGTCGTCGAGCAACAGGCCCAGCGGGCGCGCATCGTCGAGGAAGGACGCATAGCGGAACCCGCCGGCCCAGATCAGATCGGCCTCTTGCGCCAGCACCAGTTCCAACCCGGCCAAGGCCCTGTCGATCAGCCCGATCACCATTGCCGCGTCGGTGCGGGTCGGTTTGCGCGCCACCACCGGGGCAGATGCCACCCGGCCAATCGTCTGCACCTCAACCAGCCCCTGCAGAATGGCGGGCGACAGCACCAGCAGCCCCAACCCCTCGCCCGGGCCATCCAGCACCACCAGCATCGACCGATCCGGCGGCAGGTCCAGCAATTCGGCCAGCGAGGCGCGGCTCAGCGTCATCGCAGACACCTCAAGCCCCAGTTTCAATTCATCCCGCGCGGCCCGCGCCAGCGCCAGACGCCAGCCCCGGTCGGCACCCGGCCCGCCCTCGGCCGCTTCCGACCGCGCCTGCGCCAGTTTGCGCCGGATCACCCCGCCTTTGGTCCCTTCCTCCACATCTTCGGTCATGGTGCACCCTTTCTGCGACGCCTTTGCCCAAGGCTATCGCGTCAAAGGTTGCAAAACCCTTAAGCCGCGCGCTTTTCCAGCCGCAGCGGCAAGGTCACCCGAAAGGCTGCGCCCTTTTGCCCCGGCAGATAGGCGATGGCACCGCCCAGATTGCCGATCACCTCGCGGCAGATCGCCAGCCCCAGACCCGCGCCGCCCGCCCGTGACCCATCCGTCAGCCGCGCGAATTTCTCAAAGATCAGCCCCTGCGCCTCTTTGGCGATGCCGCTGCCATTGTCGATGAAATCGACAAGCACCCGGCCGCCCTTCATCCGCACCCGGATCTTCAGCACCGCCGCCTCAGCATCGCAGTATTTGCGCGCGTTGGAGATCAGGTTGATGAACACCTGAACCAGACGGTCCGCATCGGTGAACAGGAACACCTCATCCAGACCCTCGCGCTCAATCCGGAACATCCGGTCGGGGCGGGTCTGGCTGGCCGCCTGCTCGGCCCGGTCCAGCATCCGGCCCAGATGCGACAGGCCAAGGTTCAACTGCACCGTGCCGCTTTCCAGCACCGACAGATCCAACAGATCATCCAGCAACCGGGTCAGACGCACTGCCTCATCATGCAGGATCTGGCCGTAATGGGCGACGCTGCCGGGGGGCAGATCGCCCTCGGTCAGGATTTCGGAAAAGGCACGGATCGAGGTCATCGGCGTGCGCAGCTCATGGCTGATCTGGCTAAGGAACGCGTCCTTTTGCACCGACAGTTGCGTCAGCTTGTCATTGGCATCGCGCAACTGGCGTGCGGTGCGGGTCAATTCCTGCTGGTTTTGCTCCAGCTTTGTCGAATACTCCATGATCTGCGCGGCCTCCGTCGCCACCGCCATCAGATCCTCAACCGTCACCGTGGCCTGCCCGAACAACTGGCTGATCATCGCATGGGCCGTCGCGGCCCCGACCGAGCCTGCCAGCCGCCGCTCCAGATCGGCCAGAAAGGTGGGGGTCATGTCGGGCAGGTAGCCGTCCTTGCCCTGCGCCCGCGCGCCCGCCTCAAAGAATAGCAGCGCCTCTTCGCCCAAGATCCGCTGGGCAAGGTTCAACAGCGCCTCGGGCTCTGCCTGCCCATGCATCCAGCCAAGCCGTTCGGCCTGCGCCTCCAGATCAAAGGCGTTGACAAAGGCCGCGCCCTGCACCCGCTCAACCGGGTCGGGAAAGCTGAAGATCGACCCCGCGCAGAACGCGGCCACATTCAGCGCCAGCGACCAAAAGACCGAATGCACCAGCGGGTCCATCCCTTGGGTGCCGAACAGGCCCTGCGGGCGCAGCCACGACAGACCGAACGGCCCTTCGGCAAAGACCTGCGCCGGGATCACCGCCCCCTCCCCGAAAGAGGGCAGAAACAGCGTATAGGCCCAGACCGCAAAGCCCACCCCCATCCCCCAGACCGCCCCGCTCTTGGTGCCACCCCGCCAGAAGATGCCCCCCAGCATCACCGGCAAGACCTGCGCCATCCCCGCAAAGGCGATCAGCCCGATCGCCGCCAGCGCGGTTGACCCGCCCGACATCCGGAAATACGCCAAACCCAGCGCCAAGACGCCAATGATCGACAGCCGCCGCGCCACAAGCACCCCGCGCCGCAAATCACCCGACAAAGCGCCGGGCTTGAACCGCAGCCACAGCGGCATCAGCACGTGGTTTGACAGCATCGTGGCCAGTGCCACCGTCTCGACGATCACCATAGAGGTGGCGCTGGAAAACCCGCCCAGAAACACCAGCATCGCAAGCGCGTTCTGCCCTTCGGCCAAGGGCAGGGTCAGCACCAGCATGTCCGGGTTGGCCGCCGGATACCGTTCCATCCCCACCACCGCGATGGGCAGGATGAACAGGCTCATCAGACACAGATAGAGCGGAAACGCCCATGACGCGCGCGCCAGATGGCTTTCGGCGACATTCTCAACCACCAGCACCTGAAACATCCGCGGCAGGCTGATCACGGCGGCGGCCGAGACAAAGATCAACCCCGCCCAGCGGCCGGGCTGCACCTGCCAGCCGTCGTTTTTCACCGCCGATATCCGCTCAATCACCGCCAGCGGCCCCTCGGCCAGCCCCCAGACCACAAAGGCCCCGACGGCCAGCAAGGCCACCAGCTTGACCACCGCCTCCACCGCAATCGCCATGACGATGCCGTGGTGCTGCTCACGCGCGTCCAGCTTGCGGGTGCCGAACAGAATGGTGAACAGCGCCAGCCCCCCCGCCACCCAGATCGCCGTGGCGTTGCGGTCGGGCAAGGCCCAGCCCGTCGGCGTCTCCGAGGCAAAGACCGCGAACGACAGCGTCACCGATTGCAGTTGCAGCGCGATATACGGGGTCGCGGCCACCACCGCGATCACCGTCACCATCACGCCCAGCAGGTTTGACTTGCCATAGCGGCTGGAAATCAGGTCCGCGATCGAGGTGACACGCTGCTGCCGCCCGATCCGCACCAGCTTGCGCAACACCCACCACCAGCCGACAAACACCAGCGTCGGCCCCAGATAGATCGTCAGAAACTCTATCCCCGACCGCGCCGCATAGCCAACCGCGCCGTAAAAGGTCCACGCCGTGCAATAGATCGACAAGGACAGCGTATAGACCAGAGGCGAGCGCAAAAACCCCATCGCCCCCTGCGCGGCCCGGCGCTCCACCACAAAGGCCACCAGAAACAGCGCAATCACATAGAGCAGGCAAATCAAGACCAACAGGTTGAACGGCATGTCACCCCCCGTCCTTGGGGGCCAATGCGGCGGTGGCATCCAATGTGGGCGCGTCGCCCTCAGGCCGCTCCGGGTCGGCCAGCTTTGGCGCCAACAAGGCGGCCCCCCCGATCAGCAGCACCCACACCGCAAAGATGAACACCGCGTCCCACCCCGCCCCGCGTGGCCCGCCCCACAACACCGGCAACAGCAGAAAGAATGCCCCCACCAGCGGCAGCAACCGCGCCGCATCGCGCAACCGACGCCGCCGGTAGACGCCGCGGGCCAGAAACAGCGGCGCGGGTGAGCGCGCCATTCAGCGCCCCATCAAGGCACGCACCTGCGCGCGCATCTCGGCATTGGCAAAGGGCTTGGACATAAAGGCACTGACCCCCGCCGCCTCGGCCGCATCTCGGTCGCGCCCCTGCCCCTTGGCGGTCAGCATCATCACCGGCAAATCGCGCGTGTCAGGATCGGCGCGCAAGGCGGTCAAAATCTCCAGCCCGCTCAGGCCGGGCAACATCAGGTCCAGTATGATCAGCCCCGCGCCCCCCCGCCGCGCCGCCGCCAACCCCGCCACCCCATCAGTCTGCACCTCTACCTCGAACCCGTCGCGGCTCAGCAAAAAGCGGATCGCCTCCGCGATGTTCTGTTCATCTTCGATGAGCAGCACCCGTCCCGCCATAAATCCGATCCCTCCGTCCCCGTGGTGACTATCGGGGCAAATCCCGGTGCTGTCAAAAGCCAAGCGACACCGCACTTGCGTTCTGTGCCCCCCAAAAGCGCGCCACCGCCGGAAGATCAAAAGAAGATCGCCGCAAGACGCCCCTACCCGGTCACAATCGACGGCTCACGCCGCGCCGCACAGGCCACCCGGGGGCAAATCCGGCAGGTCGTGCCCACGGGCAAGCCCGGATCGGCTCCGGGCGGCTCGGGCAGGATCAGCATCGCCGCCTCGCGCAACTCCGGCCCGCGAAAGCCCGAAGGGTGGCGCGGTTGGCAAAAGGCCCGCACCCGGAACCGCCGCCCCTGCGGCCCCGGCGTCTCGATCACCGCCTCAATCGGGCTGACGGGCCGGGCAAGGGCGGTGAACAGCGGCCACAGCGGGCAGGCAGACCCAAAGCGCGGCACCGCAAACCCCGGCAAAGGCTTGCGCAACAACAGCGTGCCAGAGGCATCGCAGATCACCAGACCCGACACCGCCCCCTGACGCAGCGCAATGCGCCGGAACGCGGCCAGCACATCCGACCGGAACCGGTCCGCCAAACCGGCGGGGTCCGGGCCAAGCTCTTGCAAAGCTTGCGAAAACGCGGGCTCTGGCAGGGCCACCGCATCGGCTTCGGCCTGCTCTACCGCGGCCCGCGCCAAAACCCGCGCCGCCCCCGACGCCAGCCCCATCGTCTCGGCCCCCTCCAGCGCCCAGCCCAGATCCGACGCCCAAACCTCCATCTCTTCCTGAGGCGAGGCGATGCCCTGCTCCTCGGCCTGCCCCGAGGTGTCGAGATAGGCCACCAGCGCCTCTGCCCCCGCCGCCAGACGCTCGCTGTCCTGATGCAGGTTGCGGTGGAACCGCTCGCGCCACTCCGGCTCAATGTCCTCGGTGTCGGCCAGAATGGCCGCGGTAGAGCGCACCGATGAGACCGCCGAAAGCACCTCATGCAAGCTGGCCGACAAGTGCGGATCATGGCTCATCCGGTCGTTCAGCGCCTCCACCACCCGCTCCAAAGCCGCCGCCCGCAGCCCCTGCTGCACCAAGGCGGCAGCCCATCCCGGAAAGCGCCCGGCGAAATCTTCGACCCGGTCCAGCTCTGCCCCCGCCCCCGGCACCGCCCCCGCCGCCGCGCGCAACTCATCCAGCACCGTGGCCTCGGCACCTTCTTGTAAACCGGCCACCGGAACGCCCAAGGCCGCCGCCAACAACTCCAGCAAAGGCGCGGAAATGCGGCGGCGGTTATGTTCAATCAAGTTGAGGTAAGAGGCTGAAATCCCCGCCATTCCCGCCAGATCGGCCTGCCGGATGCCCTGGGCAATCCGCCGCTCTCGCAGCCGCGTTCCGGTCAGGGCGGTCATCGGCATCGGGAAACCTCTGGTCAAACGCGGCTTGTAAATTCTTTACAAACCCTGCGCGCCCACGCAACGGAAAAGGACACCGCCACAGAACCAAAAAGCGCGCCCGGTTGCCCGGACGCGCCTTTCTTTGTCTGGCAAATCGCTTATTGCAGCGCTTTGTCGGTCACAGCATGCGACCAAGCCCCGACCGGCTCGGCAGTGATCACCGGATCAGAGCCGCCCGACATCAGCGCCGCCACGGTGCGGGTGTAATCCGCCTCGTCCAGCGCGCCGTTGGACCCTGCGGTCAGCTTGGCGATCTCGCCCATCATGCGGGTCTGATGCTCAATCGTCTGGGCACCGGTTGCGTCGTTGTCCAGCACGATCTGTGCCGCTTCATCGACGTTGCCTTCAGCGTATTTCCAACCCTTCATCGAGGCCCGCACAAAGCGCACCATCTTGTCTTCAAAGGCCGGGTCAGCCAGCTTGTCTTCCATGACGTAAAGCCCGTCTTCCAACGTAGCGACACCTTCGTCTTCGTATTTGAACACGACCAGATCTTCGGGTTTCACACCGGCATCAATGACTTGCCAGTATTCGTTATAGGTCATGGTCGACACACAAGCCGCCTGCTTTTGCAACAGCGGGTCCACGTTGAAACCCTGCTTCAGCACGGTCACACCCCCGGCGGAACCGTCGGTCTTCAGGCCCAGCTTGTTCATCCAGTTCAGGAACGGATACTCGTTGCCGCCAAACCAGACGCCCAAGGTCTTGTCCGCGAAATCTGCCGGAGTGGCGACGCCACTTTCCTTCAGGCAGGTCAGCATCATGCCCGAGGATTTGAACGGCTGGGCAATGTTCACCAGCGCCAGACCCTTTTCGCGCGCCGCCAAAGCCGACGGCATCCAATCCACGACCACATCCGCACCACCGCCCGCGATCACCTGCGTCGGGGCCACATCGGGGCCGCCCGGAAGGATGGTCACGTTCAGACCCTCTTCCTCGTAAAACCCTTTCGCTGCGGCCACATAATAGCCCGCGAACTGCGCCTGCGTGACCCACTTCAGTTGCAGCGTCACGTCGTCGGCCGCCTGAGCGCCGGTTGCCAAGGCGGCAAACAAAGCGCCGGTCAGTAGCTTTTTCATCGTAAAACCTCCGTGTTGCGGCCCTTTTTGGCAGGACCATTTGCTTTCGTTCTTTTAGTGCCTTTGCGAAGGGTGCCAAAAGGTCACCCCCCGTTCGATCATGGCGACAAGCCCATAAAAGGCCGATCCCGCCAAGGCCGCAATCGCAATCTCGGACCAAACCATGTCAAGGCCAAGCCGCCCGACCTCTGCCGTGATGCGAAAACCCATTCCAACGATCGGACTGCCGAAAAATTCGGCAACAATCGCCCCGATCAGCGCCAGCGTCGTGGCAATCTTCAGCCCGTTGAACACAAAGGGCATCGCCGCAGGCAGGCGCAGTTTCATCAATGTTTGCAGATAGCTGGCCGAATAAGTTGCCATCAGGTCGCGCTGCATCGCGTCCGAGGCCGCCAGCCCCGCCACCGTGTTGACCAGCACCGGAAAGAACACCATCACGACCACCACAGCGGCCTTGGAGTGCCAGTCAAACCCGAACCACATCACCAGAATGGGGGCGATGCCCACGATGGGCAGGGCGGCGACGAAATTGCCAATCGGCATCAGGCCGCGCTGCAGGAACGGGCTGCGGTCAATGGCAATCGCCGTCAGAAACGCCGCAGTGCAGCCGATGGCATAACCGCTCAGCGCGCCCTTGACGAAGGTCTGCCAGAAATCGGCCCACAGCGTCGGCCCGCTTACCGCGATCCGCGCGCCAATCGCAGACGGTGGCGGCAGGATCACCGGCGAGATACCGAACAGCCGCACCGTCATCTCCCAGACCGCCAGCAGCGACAGCCCGAACACCGCCGGCACCAGCCAGCGCACCAGCCGCCCCCGGCCCTGCGTCAGCCCGACGTTCAGCACCCAAGCCCCCAGCCAAAAGGCCAGCAACAGCCCCAGCCTCCAATCCGCCGCAAAGCCCGCCGCCACCGCTACCGCCGCAAGGATCAGCCCCTTCATCGCGCCATCCCCATCCGCTTCAGCGTCACCCGCTCGACCAGACCGACCACCGCCACCAGCGCGGCCGCCAGCACCGCCGCCGCAAACAAGGCGGCCCAGATTTGCACCGTCTGCCCGTAGTAAGACCCGCTCAGCAACCGCGCGCCCAAGCCCGCCACAGCACCGGTCGGCATCTCGCCCACAATCGCGCCCACCAGACTGGCCGCCACACCGACCTTCAGGCTGGTGAACAGATAAGGCATCGACGAGGGCAGGCGCAGCTTCCAGAACGTCGCCATCTTGCCCGCGTTATAGGTGGACAGCAGGTCCAACTGCATCTGATCCGGGCTGCGCAGCCCCTTCACCATGCCCACCAGAACCGGGAAAAAGCTCAGGAAGGCCGAGATGATCGCCTTGGGCACCAGCCCCGTCACCCCGACCGAGTTCAAAACCACGATGATCATCGGCGCGATGGCCAGAATAGGGATGGTCTGGCTGGCAATCGCCCAAGGCATCACCGACATATCCATCGCCCGGTTGTGGATGATCCCCACCGCCAGCAAAATCCCCAAAACCGTGCCGATCACAAAGCCCAGCAGCGTGGCCGACATCGTCACCCAGCCATGATAGACCAGCGACCGTTTTGACGTGATCGCCATCCCAAAGGTGCTGCGCGCCAGCTCTGTCACCACCTGATGCGGCGCGGGCAGGACCGGACGGTCAAGGCTCAGCGTTTCCTTGACCAGTTGCGAGAACCCCGGCGCGGGTGCTCCGGCCCGCGCGGCCTGATCATTGACCCAAGCCGCGTTCATCTTGACCGCTGCCGCATACCACAGCACCACGATGCACAGCACAACCGTCAGGATCGGCAGAACCCGGTTCATCGCCGCCCCCCCGCTGCCGCCAAAATCGTCCTCATCGCGTGCCACCTTGCCAGTCATAGGTCGGCCACAGCGTGACCCCATCCTTGATGACCGTATCCGTCACCCGAACCCCGACAGCACTCGTGCCCGCCGGGTCTGAGGCCACGGGGCGGAATTTCAGCTCCAGATCCAGCGCCACAAACTGGCCCGCCGCATCCGACAAGCGCCCCTTGTAGCACGGCACGTCGGACTTGACGGGCTCTGACCGGGTCGCATCTGCTGCCAGAAAATACACGGTGCAGGTCAGGTTGACGTCGCGGTCCGCCGCCCCTTCCCGCGCAAAAAACGCCAGATCCAGCCGCAGCACCTCAGGCGCCTTCACCACCTCCGCCAGCGCCCCGGACTTGTCGCGGACGACTTGCGCGCGGATAGAGAGATCCTCGTCGATCTTGGTCCACTGCTCTGCCACCGGCGCATGGGTTCCCAAGCCGTAGGCGTCCACTTCCGTCTCGGCAAGCGCAGGTAGGGCCAGCGCAGGTGAGGCCAGCACCAAAAGCACCGCTAAGGCTCTGGCCCTCTTAGTCATCCGCATGTCCCGCCCTCAACCCTTCCCGCACCCGATGTGCAATTTCGATAAACTCACGGCTGTCGCGAATGTCCAAGGGCCGCACTTTCGGCAAGGGGCTGTCAATCACATCGGTGATCCGCCCCGGACGCGGGCTCATCACCACGATCTTGGTGGAAAGATAGACGGCCTCGGGGATCGAATGGGTCACAAAGGCAATGGTCTTGCCGGTGCGCGCCCACAGCTTCAACACCTCTTCGTTCAGCCGGTCGCGCACGATTTCATCCAGCGCGCCAAAGGGTTCGTCCATCAGCAAGATATCTGCGTCAAAGGCCAGCGCGCGGGCGATACTGGCCCGCTGCTGCATGCCGCCCGACAACTGCCACGGGAATTTCTTGCCAAAGCCCGAAAGCTCAACCAGCTCCAGCACCTGCTCAATCTTTTCCTGCCGCTCTTGGCGCGAAAACCCCATGATCTCCAACGGCAAGCCGACATTGCCCGCAATGGTCCGCCACGGGTAAAGCCCGGCGGCCTGAAACACATAGCCGTAAGCCCGCTTTTGCCGCGCCTCATCCGGGCTCATGCCGTTGACGGTCAGAGTGCCGCCCGTCGGATGCTCCAGCGCCGCAATCGCCCGCAGGAAAGTGGTCTTGCCACAGCCCGACGGCCCGATAAAGGACACGAAATCCCCCTTGTTGATGGTCAGGTTGACATCCTTCAACGCCTGCACCGGGCCGTCATTGGTCTCGAAGACCAGTTGCAGGTTGCGGGCCTCGATCACGGGATCGGCCATATGCAAACTATCCTTCAAAGCGCCGCCCCTTTTGCGTATGGCCCGTATCGCTGCCACGTCCCGCTGCGATAAAACCACAGCACCCCCACCGTCACCAGAACCACCAACGCCGGAAGCGCCCAAAGCCCCATCTCATGCGGCACAGAGCCGAACCACGGCGCCAAGACAAGCGACATCCCGATCTCGGCCAAAACCAACCCGCTCCACCCGGCCAACATCGCCGCCCCGCGCGGCCCAAGCCCCAATGCCCGCCCCGCCCGAAACCCCGCCGCCCAGCCAAAGACCGCAAAAGGCAAAGCCACCGCCTGACATAGAAACACCAGTTTCCACGCCAACAACCCAACACCAAATGTCGTCACGATAATCCACGGCCAGACCAGCAGGCTCATGAACACCGCAAGCCGATAGAAGCGGACATCCAACCCCGATCGCGTCAGCCAATCGCCCATTATACCCCCGTCGCCGGCACGCCCGAGCGCAGCACCGGGCGGGGGGCAGTCACGTCTTTCCACGCCGACAGCGCCCGGTTCACCGCGGGCCGCGCCTCACGGGCGACAAACTGGCCGTGGCCTTCCTGCGCGATCACCGCCCCATCCTCAATCGCCACCCGCCCGCGCGTCAACGTATAGCGCGGCAGACCCGTCACAACTTTGCCCTCGAACACATTGTAATCAATGGCAGATTGTTGCGCCTTGGCCGAGATGGTCTTGCTCTTCTTCGGGTCCCACACCACCAGATCGGCATCCGCGCCAACCAGAACCGCACCCTTCTTCGGATAGCAGTTCAGGATCTTGGCGATGTTGGTCGAGGTCACCGCCACAAACTCATTCGGCGTCAAGCGACCCGTCGCCACCCCATGGGTCCACAACATCGGCATCCGGTCTTCAAGGCCCCCGGTCCCGTTGGGGATCTTGGAAAAGTTGCCCAACCCGAACCGCTTCTGCTCGGTGGTAAAAGCGCAATGGTCGGTCGCCACAACTGACAAGGACCCCGACTGCAACCCCGCCCAAAGGCTGTCTTGATGCTTTTTATCGCGGAAAGGCGGCGACATCACCCGCCGCGCCGCATGATCCCAATCGGCGTTGAAATACTCGCTCTCGTCCAGCGTCAAATGCTGGATCAGCGGCTCGCCCCAGACGCGCTTTCCCGCCATCCGCGCCCGCCGGATCGCCTCATGCGCATCCTCGCAAGAGGTGTGCACGACATACAAAGGCACCCCCGCCATATCGGCAATCATGATGGCGCGGTTGGTGGCCTCGCCCTCCACCTGCGGCGGGCGCGAATAGGCGTGGGCCTCGGGGCCGGTGTTGCCCTCGGCGATCAGCTTGGCGGTCAACTCCGCCACCACATCGCCGTTCTCGGCATGAACCATGGCCAGCCCGCCCAGATCGCCCACCCGCTTGAAGGACTGATACATCTCATCATCGTTGACCATCAAGGCGCCCTTATACGCCATGAAATGCTTGAACGAGGTCATCCCGGCCTTGACCGAGTCCGCCATATCCGCCCAAACCTTCTCGCCCCACCATGTGATCGCCATGTGGAAACTGTAATCGCAATGCGCGCGGCCCGATTTGTTGTGCCACATCTGCGCGGCGTCCATCAGACCCTGCCCCTGCCCCGGCAGCACAAAATCGACCACCATCGTGGTGCCGCCCGCCAACGCCGCCCGCGTGCCGCTCTCAAAGTCATCGGCCGAATAGGTGCCCATAAAGGGCATCTCAAGATGCGTGTGCGGATCAATCCCGCCCGGCATGACATAGCAGCCGGTGGCATCCAGAACCCTGTCCCCCGTCAACCCCGGCCCGATCCCCGTGATCACGCCGCCTTCAACCTTCACATCCGCCGCATAAGACAGGTCCGCCGTCACGACCGTCCCGCCCTTGATCACCGTCGACGCCATCTGCTGCCTCCCCGCCCTGATTTGCTGCCCGGCCCAGACATGCCGCCCGGCCCTGATTTTCTGTCTCTAAATATCCCGGGGGTGCGGGGGCTGGCCCCCGCTCCGCCGCCTCGGGCCGCGCAAACGGCCCCAGGCTTCACCCCACAACCTCCGCCACCGCAAGCACCGCGTGCAACAACACATCCGTCCCCGCCGCCGCCCATTCGGGGCTGATCTTCTCAGCCTCATTATGCGACAGCCCGCCCACACAAGGGCACATGATCATCACCGTCGGCGCAACCCGGTTGATCCAGCACGCATCGTGGCCAGCGCCCGAGATAATATCCATATGAGAATGGCCCAGCTTTTCCGCCGCATTCCGCACCACCTTGACCAAACCGGGGTCAAACGTCACCGGGTCAAAATGCCCGACCGCCTCGATGGAACAGCCCAAACCCAGCTCCGCCGCCACCGCCGCCGCCGCCCGCTCCACCTCGCCCCGCATCAAATCCAGCTTGGTCTGATCCGGGCTGCGAATATCCACCGTGAAAATCACCTTCCCCGGGATCACATTGCGCGAATTCGGAAAAACCTTCACCTGCCCCACCGCGCCGACCGCCCCGGGCTGATGCCCCATTGCGATCTGATGCACCCGCTCGGTGATCCGCGCCATGCCAAGCCCCGCATTGACCCGCATCGCCATGGGGGTCGATCCGGTGTGTGCATCCTTGCCGGTCAGCGTGATCTCCAGCCACCACAACCCCTGCCCATGGGTGACAACGCCAATGTCCTTGCCCTCCGCCTCCAGAATGGGGCCCTGCTCGATGTGCAACTCCAGCATGGCGTGCATCTTGCGCGCGCCCACCGCCTCGTCGCCGACCCAACCGATCCGCGCCAATTCCTCGCCGAACCGCTTGCCGTCCATATCCTCGCGCCCATAAGCATAGTCCTGCGTGTGCACGCCCGCAAACACGCCCGAGGCCAGCATCGCCGGGGCAAAGCGCGCGCCTTCCTCATTGGTCCAGTTTGTCACCACCACCGGATGCTTGGTGCGCAGCCCCAGATCGTTCATCGACCGCACCACCTCCAGCGCGCCCAACACGCCCAACACCCCGTCATAGCGCCCGCCCGTCGGCTGCGTGTCCAGATGGCTGCCCATATAGACCGGCAACGCCTCCGGATCGGTCCCGGCACGGGTGGCAAACATGTTGCCCATCGTGTCGACCCCCATCGTCATGCCCGCCGCCACACACCAGCGCTGAAACAAATGCCGCCCCTCGCCGTCCGCATCGGTCAAAGTCTGACGGTTGCAGCCCCCCGCCACGCCCGGCCCGATCAACGCCATCTCTTCCAGACTGTCCCAAAGCCGCGCCGCATTGATCCGCAGATTTGCACCGGATGAGGTCATCTTCTTCTCCCTTGGGACAACAGGGGTCTTCTTGCCCCTTGTCCCGAATCTTTTCCTGACCGTATGGTCAGTAAAGAGGCTATAGAACCTGACCAACCGGTCAATAAAAATCTGAAGGCCACCGCCATGACCGACCCCGTCCGCCCGCCGCGCCGCACCGAAATCCGCCAACAGAACCAATCGCTCATTCTTCAGGCAGCTGAAAAAGTCTTTGCCGAGGCCGGGTTTGGCGGGGCAACCATGCAACTGATCGCGGATGTGGCAGGGTTGCCCAAAGCCAACCTGCACTATTATTTTGCAACCAAAGAAGACCTCTACCGTCAGGTCGTCCAGAACATCTTTGAAATATGGCTCCACGCGGCCGAGACGATGGACAACGCCCCCGGCCCGGTCGAAGGCATCGGCGCCTATATCGATGCGAAAATGGAAATCTCGCGCCGCTACCCCGATGGCTCCAAAGTCTGGGCCAGCGAGGTGATGCACGGCGCCCCCGTCATTCAGGACTACCTTGAGACCACCCTGCGCGACTGGACCGAAGGCCGGATCGCCGTCATCCAACGCTGGATCGCGGCGGGCCAGATGGCACCGGTGAACCCGCGCCACCTGCTCTACATGCTCTGGGCCGCCACCCAACACTACGCCGATTTCGGCCACCAGATCGAAACCCTGAATGCCGGAAAACCGCTAAGCGAGGCACAATGGCGTGAGGCCAAAGCCTCCGTCAAAACCCTGATCCTGCGCGGCATTGGCGCAATCTGACACCCCGCCTCCCATTTTCTGTCCTTAAATATCCCCGCCGGAGGCTCCCCCGCTGCTGCCAAGCGCCGTCCCCAAACAAAACGCGCGAAATCAGGGGCCAGACATGCGCCAGCAAACGCCCCCCCCCAAACGACCCCCCTGACAAACCGCCCCCCGATCGGCTAAGCAAAGGCTCACCCTAGCGGAGTCGGTCATGGACCTTGCAACCCTTCAGGATCAGGCCGCCCGGCTGACCTTGCCGCGCTTTACCGAAGACACCGCCCTGAAACTGGGGCTTTTGATTGTTGAGATGGCGCGGGGCGAAAACCTGCCCGTGGTCATCAACATCCGCACCCCGGACCGCTGCCTCTTTCACGCCGCGATGCCCGGCTCCACCGGGCTGAACGACCGCTGGGCGCAGCGCAAAAGCGCCACCGCCCTGCTCTTTCACGATGCGTCGTTGCGCGTGGGCCTTCAGCACCGGGCCAAGGGCGAAAGCCTCGCCCATCACGGCCTGTCGGAAACCGAATTTGCCGACCACGGCGGCGCCGTTCCGATCCGGGTCCGGGGGGTGGGTGTGGTCGCGGTGGTCACCGTCTCGGGCTTGCCGGAGGTTGAGGATCACGCGCTGGTGGTGCGCGGGCTAGAGGCGCTGCTGGCCCTCGGCTAAGCCCGACCGCAGATACCGCACCCTTTAGGGGTTTGCATCGCGCAGCGCTTTGGGCCAGATTGAACCTCCCGCGCCGCCTCTCCCCTGACGGAGCCTCCAAGACCCATGTCCAAACCCCGCACCCGCATTCAGGAAAAGAACTCGCGCAGCATTCTGGATGCCGCGCTGGACGTGTTCTCGCAACACGGGTTCCGCGGGGCAACGCTGGATCAGATTGCCGAAGGGGCGGGCCTGTCCAAACCCAACCTGCTTTACTACTTCCCGTCCAAAGAGGCGGTGCACACCGCACTCTTGCGCGAATTGCTCGACACCTGGCTTGATCCGCTAAAGGCGATGAATCCGCAGGGCGATCCTTTGGCCGAGATCATGGCCTATGTGCACCGCAAACTGGAACTGTCGCGCGACTACCCGCGCGAAAGCCGGCTCTTTGCCAATGAAATGCTGCAAGGCGCGCCGCGCATGCGTGAAACCATCGAAAACGATCTGCGCCAGTTGGTGGAGGAAAAATCCGCCACCCTGTCGCGCTGGATGGACGACGGGCGCATCGCCAAGATGCCACCTGTCCACCTGATCTTTTCCATCTGGGCGCTGACCCAGCACTACGCCGATTTTGACGTGCAGGTCCGCGCCGTGCTTGGTCCGGGGCATGATCCCTTTGCCGAAGCCGACGCGTTCCTGACACTGCTGTTCACGCGGCTGTTGCGCCCCGATCAGGGTTCCGATCTGGGCCCCGTTTAGGGCCCCGACAGGACACCGCTCAGGACAGCGCGCTGCCCGGCTCGGCAGAATGGGTCAACAGCCCCATCACATAGCCCGCCACCGACCGGAAACAGACCAGCGTATAGCCGTCGCCGTCTTTCCAGAACGCCGCCGCGACCTGTGCTGCGCGCGTGCGGCGCAACTCTCCCGGCTCCATCTTCGCGATATCGACGGGGCACAGCTTGGCCAGAACCTGATCGGCCTTTGCCCCCTCCACCCGGAACACCGCCCGCGCGTCTGACACTGTGACGGCCAGATAATGCCCGCCCTTCAACGCCTTGGCGATTGCGGCCAAGGCCGCCTCGGTCTCGCCGTAGGGCAGCACCAGCAGATATTCGTCCGGGCTCATCCAGCCCGCCGCGCGGTCGTCCTTGACCACGATCTTGCGCTGGCCCGGCACCGCACAGCCCGTCGCCGACTTGATCGCCGCTGCCAGTCCCGGCAGATCGGCCTTGGCGCGCAAGGAAATCATGCCCAAGGGGCCGATTTCCTCCACCGATGCGAACCCGTCAAAGCGGGGAAGCCCTAGGGCCTTGCGTGGTTCAGACATTCTGCTTTGCCCCCTCTTTGTCATAGAACACCGGGTCCACGACCCGCGCCAGCACCGTGCCGCCCGAGGTGGTGTTGAACGCCACCTCCTCGCCGATCCGGTCCAGTCCGCCCTTGATCAGACCCATGCAGATGCCCCGGTCCAACGTCGGGCTGTAGTAGGTTGAGGTCACCCGCCCTTGGGTGTTGCGTTGCGCGTTGCGGTTGAAACCCTCGGCCAGAATATAGGCCCCGTCGGGGATCACCGATCCGTCCAGCGCCTCAAACCCGGCCAGTTTCCAGCGGTCGGGGCTGGCCAGATAGGTCCGCTCCTGCCCGCGCTTGCCAAGGTAGTCGGCTTTCTTCTTGGAAATCGCCCAGCCAAGGTTCAGGTCCTGCGGGATCACCGTGCCATCGGTTTCGTCGCCGATCATGATGAACCCCTTTTCGGCGCGCAAGACGTGCAGCGCCTCGGTGCCGTAAGGCATCATGCCAAAGCCCGACCCCGCGGCGACGCAAGCCTCCCAGAAGGCCGCGCCATGGCTTGCCGGAACCGCGATCTCATAGCTCAACTCGCCCGAGAAACTGATCCGGTAGATCCGCACCGGGAACCCACCCAACGTGCCATCGGCCCATTGCATGAACGGCAGCGCCTCTTTGGACACATCCATCCCGCCCAGCTTTTCCAGCACCATCCGCGCCTTGGGACCGACCACCGCCACTTGGGCATATTGCTCGGTCACATTGGCGGTATAGACCTGCCAATCCCACCATTCGCATTGCAGCCAGTCTTCCATCCACGCATGGATACGGTCCGCCCCGCCCGAGGTGGTGTGGCACAGCCACGTCTCCTCGTCGATCCGCGCGACCACGCCGTCATCCGACAAAAAGCCCTGCTCGCTGCACATCAGGCCATAGCGGCACTTGCCCACGGGCAGGTTGGACATGACGTTGGTATAGAGCATGTCCAGAAAGCGCCCGGCATCCGGCCCCTTGACGATGATCTTGCCAAGGGTTGATGCATCCAGCAGCCCCACGCCGTTGCGGGTGTTCAGCACCTCGCGCTTGACCGCTGCCGCGTAGTTTTCGCCCCCGCGCGGATAGCAGTAGGGGCGCCGCCACAGACCGACCGGCTCCATATAGGCGTTCTGCGCCTCATGCCAGCCGTGCATCGGCGTGCGCCGCAGCGGCTGGAAAATCTCGCCCCGGCTTTCGCCCGCCAGCGCGCCAAAGGTCACCGGCGTATAGGGCGGGCGGAAGGTGGTGGTGCCGACCAGCGGAATATCTTCATTCAACGACTTAGCAAGCACAGCCAAACCGTTGATGTTGCTTAGTTTCCCTTGATCCGTCGCCATGCCAAGCGTCGTGTAGCGCTTGGTGTGTTCGACCGACTCGTAGCCCTCACGCGCGGCAAGCTGCACGTCCGACACCTTGACGTCGTTCTGATAGTCCAGCCACATCTTCATCCGCAGCTTGGCACCCGCCCCCTGCGGCATGATCCAGACGGCTTCCATCGCCGCCTCGGCCACATCGTCCACGGCCACAGAGGCCGCCTTGGGCTTTAGCCCCAGCGCCTTGGCGGCCTCGGCCCCCGCGCGCGCCGCGTCGGCCATCGCCTCGGCCCCGCGCAACGCGCCGTTGGCAGCCCCCGCCACAAACACCATCGCAGCACCATCCTGATTGGTCGGCGGGCGGGTGGCATCGGGGCGGAAATGCGCCTTGTCGGTGTCCCAGATCAGCTTGCCACCGCAATGGCTCCACAGGTGGACCACCGGCGACCAGCCGCCCGACATCGCGACCGCGTCGCAGGCGATCTCTTCCAGCACGGCCCCTTCGCCCGCCTGCAAGCCGATGGACACACCGGTCACCCGCTTGCCCCCCTTGACCTTGACGATGGCCCGGCCCTGCTCAATCCGGATGCCCAAAGCGCGGGCCTTGTCCTGCAGAGGCCCCGCAGAATGGCTGCGCGCATCGACGATGCAGGGCACTTCCAACCCGGCAGCCTTCAGCGCGATGGCCGTGCGGTAGGCGTCGTCGTTGTTGGTGACCACCACCGTGCGATCCCCCGGCGAGACGGCAAAGTTCACGACATAATCGCGCACCGCCCCCGCCAGCATCACCCCCGGAATATCGTTTCCGGCAAAGGACAACGGCCGCTCCAACGCGCCCGTCGCCGCCAGAATGCGCCCCGCCCGGATGCGCCACAGCCGCTTTTTCGGCCGCCCGTCGCCCGGCGTGTGATCGGCCACCTTTTCCTCGGCCAGCACGTAGCCGTGGTCATAGACCCCTGCGGCCATCGTGCGCAGCTTCAGCGTCACATTCTCCATCGCGCCCAAGGTCTTCAGCGTGGCCTCGATCCAGTCGGCGGCAGGTTTGCCGTCGATCACATCGCCGTCGACAGGCGCACGCCCCCCCCAATGGGCGGCCTGCTCCATCACGATCACCCGCGCCCCGGCCTTTGCCGCGACCAAAGCCGCCTGCAAACCGGCAATGCCGCCGCCCGCAACCAGCAGGTCGCAAAAGGCATAGGCATGCTCATAGCGATCCGCATCGCGCTCTTTGGGCGCTTTGCCAAGCCCGGCCGAGTGGCGGATGATCGGCTCAAACACATGCTTCCAAAAGGCGCGCGGGAACATGAAGGTCTTGTAATAGAACCCGGCGGGCAAGAAACGCGCGACCGCGTTGTTGATCACACCCACATCGAACTCAAGGCTGGGCCAGTGGTTCTGGCTCGCCGCCTCCAGCCCCTCAAACAATTCAGTCGTCGTGACGCGCTGGTTCGGCTCCAGCCGCGCCCCCGCCCCCATATTGACCAGACCGTTCGGCTCTTCCGCGCCGGAGGCAACAAGCCCCCGCGCACGGTGATACTTAAAGCTGCGCCCGACCAGCATCTGATCATTGCCGAGCAAAGCCGAGGCCAGCGTGTCCCCCTGATAGCCGATCATCTGCTTGCCGTTGAAGGCAAAGCGGTACGCGGTGGCCCGGTCGATCAACCGGCCGCCTTTGGACAGACGGGTGCTCATTTGTATCCCTCCCAAGCCGGGCGCTTGGCCTTGATTTTTGCCACCAGATCGGCGGGCGGTTCTTTGGATTGTGCAGGATAGGTGCCGAACACCTCCAGCGTGGCGGTGTCGCGGGCAGCAAGGAACCACTTGCCGCAGCCATAGACATGACGCCAGCGTTCGAAATGCACGCCCTTGGGGTTTTTCCGCGCGAACATATAGGCTTCGAATTCCTGATCCGAAGCCCCCGGCCCGAAGCGCTTCAGATGCGCCTCATATCCGGGGGAAAGCTCGGTCTCCTCCGCCTTCACACCGCAATAGGGGCATTCAAGGATCAGCATGGTTCACCTCCGGCATGCGAAAATGCGGGCACCGCGAGGCACCCGCATTGGATAGACTCAATGGAAACAGGCTTAGCCGCCAGATTTGGGCGCAGGCTCAAGAATCTTGGGGACGTCGATCTTGATGTTGATGTCGTTGTCGTCCGGGCCTTGGCCATAGAGGAAGTAGACAAGCACCCCAACCGCGACGACAAGACCGCCGACGATGAAGGCGAGTGAAGAATTTGTGCCGTTGTTGTTTTCGGCCATGGGTTGGTCTCCAGTCTTTTGTTCAACTGAAGGGAAACACCCACGGGCTGGAATTGGTTCCGCATCAATGCGCCACCCCTGCCGCGACCGACTCGTCGATGAACTGGCCTTCCTTGAAGCGCCACATGTTGAACGCCTCGGCCAGCGGTCCGGGCTCGCCCTTGGCGACCAGCTCGGCCATCGCCCAGCCAGAGCCGGGGATCGCCTTGAACCCGCCCGTGCCCCAGCCACAGTTGATAAAGCAGTTGCCCAGCGGCGTCTTGGAAATGAGCGGCGAGCGGTCGCCCGTCATGTCCACGATCCCGCCCCACTGGCGCAGCATCTTCAACCGGCTGATCATCGGAAAGGTTTCGATCAACGCGCGCAGGGTTTCCTCGATATGGTGGAAACTGCCGCGCTGGGTAAAATTGTTGAACCCGTCGGTGCCGCCGCCAATCACCATCTCGCCCTTGTCGGACTGGCTCATATAGCCATGCACCGTGTTGGCCATCACGACCACATCCATGCACGGCTTGATCGGCTCCGACACCAGCGCCTGCAACGCCACCGCCTCAATCGGCAGACGGAAGCCTGCCATATCGGCGACCTGCCCCGAATGACCCGCCACCACGATCCCCAGCTTCTTGCAGCCGATCAGACCCTTGGTCGTGTCCACTCCGGTGACCGTGCCACCCTCAGACCGCACACCGGTCACTTCGCATTGCTGGATGATGTCCATGCCCATCGCCGAGCACGCCCGCGCATAGCCCCAGGCCACCGCATCATGCCGCGCGGTGCCGCCGCGCGCCTGATACAGCGCCCCCAGAACCGGATAGCGCGGCCCGTCGATGTTGATGATCGGCACCAGTTCCTTGACCTTGGCAGGCTCGATCCACTCGGTCGACACCCCTTGCAAGGCATTGGCATGCGCCGTGCGCAGATAGCCGCGCACCTCGTGATGGGTCTGGGCCAGCATCAGCAAGCCACGCGGGCTGAACATGACGTTATAGTTCAGATCCTGGCTCATCGTCTCATACAAGGACCGCGCCTTTTCATAGATCGCGGCCGACGGATCTTGCAGATAGTTTGACCGGATGATCGTGGTGTTGCGGCCCGTGTTGCCGCCGCCCAGCCAGCCCTTTTCGATCACGGCGACATTGGTGATGCCGTAATTCTTGCCAAGGTAATAGGCCGTGGCCAGCCCATGTCCCCCCGCCCCGACAATCACCACATCATAGGATTTCTTCGGCGCGGGCGAGGCCCAGGCCTTTTCCCAGCCAAGGTGATGGGTCAGCGCTTCACGCGCGATGGCAAAGGCCGAATAGCGTTTCACGGGGGGTCCCTCCGGGGTCGCGGAATCTGGGTTACTTGTCGTCCGCGCCGCAGAATGAGCCGCCCTCGCCAGCGGCACAATCGGGAAAATTACGACACCTTTGTCGTTTGTGCGCAAAATGCCGGGCGGTTGTGGCGGCCTGCGACGGCAAGCCCCCTTTTGCAATCGCCGCGAAGCCGCTAGATGATTGGCAGAATTGGCAAGGTGCGCGCATGGAATATTGGAGCTTTTGGGCAGTGGCGGGCGCGCTTGCGCTGGTCGTGGTTGCGGTGTTGGTGCAAGCGCTGCGCCGTCCGCTGGATGCCGACGGCCCCGATGCGCAACCCGATCTGCAAATCTACCGCGACCAGTTGACCGAGGTTGAACGCGACGCCGCCCGCGGCCTGCTGACCCCGCCCGAGGCCGCGCGCCTGCGGACCGAGGTGTCGCGCCGCCTGCTGGATGCCGACCGCGCCGCACATGCGCCCAAGGCACAGCACGCGCAGATGCCGCCGATCGTGGCGCTGACTTTGGTGCTGGCAACGCTGACCGCTTCGGTCTGGCTCTACGCCCGCCTTGGCGCGCCCGGCTATGATGATCTCGCCCTGTCGGACCGTCTGGCGATGACGGACGTGGCCTACAAGACCCGCCCCTCGCAGGCCGAGGCCGAAACCGCCGCCGCCGCTGCGCCGGACGCCGAGGCCCGCCCCCAACCCGATGCCGCCTATCTGGCGCTGATGGACAAGCTGCGCACCGCCATCAAAGAGCGCCCCGATGACACCGCCGGGCTGGAACTTCTGGCCCGCAATGAGGCCGCGCTGACCAATTTTTCCGCCGCCGCCGCCGCCCAGGGCCATCTGGTCGCGGTGCTGGGCGCCAAGGCCACGGCCGACCAGCAGGCCGTCCATGCGCAATACCTGATCGCCGCCGCCGGGGGCTATGTCTCGCCCGAGGCCGAGACGGCGCTGATCGCCGCTCTGGCGCTTGATCCGCAGCACCCGCTGGCGCGCTACTTCTCGGGGCTGATGTGGGCACAGGTGGGCCGCCCCGACCGCGGCTTTGCCCTTTGGCAGCCGCTGCTGGAACAAGGCCCCCCCGATGCGCCCTGGATCGCGCCGATCCGCGCCGGCATTGCCGATCTGGCGGAACTCGCGGGCATCCGCTACGCCCTGCCCGACGCCAAAGGCCCCACCGCCGCCGACATGCAAGCCGCGGGCGAGATGACCGACGCCGACCGCCAGGCGATGATCGAAGGCATGGTGGGCCAGTTGGAAGCCCGCCTGACCGACCAAGGCGGCGGGCTGGAAGACTGGACGAAACTGCTCAACGCGCTCAAGGTTCTGGACCAGCCCGACCGGCTGCAAGCCGCCCTGACCCGTGCCGAGGCCGCCCTGCCCGACCAGACCAACGCCCTGCGCGCCGCCGCCGGGGTGGCCCCATGATCCACGAAGAGCATCGCCGATTTCTCCGCCGCCCTGCCGCGCTTTCGCGCCATCATCGGGCTGGATCTGGGCGAGAAAACCATCGGCCTCGCGATCTCTGACCTGACGCGCACCGTGGCCACGCCGTCAGAGACGATCCGCCGCGTGAAATTCACCGAAGACGCCGCCCGCCTGCTGGCCGTGATCAAGGCGCGCGACATCTCAGGGATCATCCTTGGGCTGCCGCTGAACATGGACGGATCAGAAGGCCCGCGCGTGCAATCCACCCGCGCTTTTGCCCGCAATCTGCTGCGCCTGACCGACCTTCCCATCGCCTATTGGGATGAACGGCTCTCCACCGTCGCCGCCACCCGTGCCTTATTAGAGGCGGATACGTCGCGCAAACGTCGCAAAGAGGTCATCGATCACGTCGCCGCAGGGTATATCTTGCAAGGTGCGCTGGACCGTCTGGCGCATATGGGTGCCGCATGAACGAAGAAAGCAACAACGCGATCTGGCAGCGCAATGAGGTCGAAAGCCCCTGCGTCAAGCTGTGCGTTGTCCATCCTGAGGAACGCATTTGCGTCGGCTGCCTGCGCAGCATTGACGAAATCTCCGGCTGGTCGCGCTACACCCCGCAGGAACGCCGCGCAATCATGGCCGACCTGCCCGCCCGCGCCCCCCGCCTGCAAAAACGCCGGGGCGGCCGTCTGGGCCGCACCACCTAAGGCGCCAGCAACCACGCCTCCACCGACGCAAGCTCTGGCCGGAAATAGGCAATCACCCGCGGCCCCACGGCACTGCCCGCCCAAGGGGCAACCCCGTGCAGGCACAGACGGTGCATCACCACCGCCTCCCCCGCCACGACAGGAACCTCCACCCGCCGGCAGGTGCCAAACACCGTGCGACGCGCCTGCGCATAGGCCTCCGTCAGATCCACCGCGCCCCAATCTTCGGGCGGATGGTCCTGCAAGGCCTCCCGCAAACCGGCGCGCAACACCTCGGCACTGCCCTCCCACACCACGAGCGGCGACATGGTCACCGTCCCCAAAGGCAGGCCCAGAATCCAGCCGTGCGGCTCTTTCACCATCCGCTGGCGCGCGGGCCCCACGGGCAGCAAGCCGTCCAGATGGGCGGCATCGCGGGTCAGGCGGAACCGAAAGGCGCTGTCGCTTTCCTCGGGTGAGGGGCGCGGATAGCCCGGCCACACCGCCGACAGCTGCGCGCGGTGCAAGGGCGTGGGCGCAAGGCCCAACACCTCCCAAGGCAAAGCCACCCCGGCCACCGCCCCATCCGCCGCATTGGGCAACAGATCCAGCCCCACCGCCCAGGTCCCGCCACAGCGCAACGGCTCTGCCGTCTCAGCCAGGGCGCGCTCGGCCAAAGGCCGCGCCGCCGCCGCCCAAGCCGCCAGATCCGGATGCGCGCTGACCCTGCGCCAACCCGGACCGGCCCCGACCGGCGTCATGCCCGCGCTTGCCATCCCCGCCCTACCAGCCAAACACCTTGCGCAGCATGTTCAGCGCCACCAGCGTCAGGAACACCGCAAAGGCGCGCTTCAACGGCTTGGGGTCCATCGCATGGGCCAACCGCACCCCCCAAGGCGTGGTGAACAAGGTCGTCCCGATCACCACGAAAAACGCCGGCAGGCTGATCGCGCCCACCGTATAGGGCGGCGCATCCGCGACCTTGACCAGCAAGAACCCCAGCACCGACGGCACCGCGATCAACACCCCAAACCCCGAGGCCGTCGCCACCGCCCGGTGGATCGGCATGTTGTAAAGCGTCATCAACGGCACCCCAAAGGTGCCACCGCCAATGCCCATCAGCGCCGACAAGAACCCCACAACCCCCGCAATTCCCCCCGCTGCAGGCTGGCCCGGCATCTGTGGCGCCAGCCGCCAATTGTCGCGACCAAAGGCCATATACAGCCCCGCCACACCCGCCAGCCCGCCAAACACCGCCTGCAAGGTCATCGACGACACCCGCGCGGCCACGAACACCCCCAAACCCGCCCCGATCACCAGAAACGGACCCCAACGCCTCAGCACAGCCCAATCCACCGCGCCCTTCTTGTGATGCCCCGACACCGACCGGATAGAGGTCACCACAATCGTCGCAAGGGATGTCGCCACGCAAATCTGCATCAACTGGTTGCCGCCATAGCCAAGGCTTTGAAAGGCATAGAAAAACGCCGGGACAAGCACGATCCCGCCCCCGACCCCCAGCAAACCGCCCACCACGCCCGCAAAGGCGCCGATGGCCAGCATCAGGATCAGCAACGGCAAATGGGTCATCAATTCGGGCATAGGGGTCTCCTTTGGGCAAAGGTCTAGCCCGAGCAGGCGGCCAAAGCCAAGCCTTCCCGGCCAAATTGCCACCGACTTGCCTTTCAAGCTCAAATGATTAATCTGCCGTTCTGCATTCCTGAAATGGCCGTTCTCCCGAAAGGCACCCCCATGACCACCCCACTGCTGCGCCCTGCCCTCGTGCTGGGGCTTTTGTCCTGCGTCGGACCTTTTGCGATTGATATGTATCTGCCCGCGATGCCCGCCATCGGCACAGCCCTTGGTGCCAGCGTGCAAGACATGCAAACCACCATCACCGCCTATTTCATCGCCTTTGGCCTTGCCCAACTGGTCTATGGCCCGTGGGCCGACCAATCGGGCCGCAAACCGCCGCTTTATGCCGGGCTTGCGGTGTTCTTTGTGGGATCGGTGCTGTGCACCTTCGCACCCAGCACCGCGTGGCTGATCGCGGGGCGGGCCGTGCAGGGCCTGGGCGGGGCCGCGATGATGGTGGTGCCGCGCGCGATCATCCGCGACCAATACACCGGGCCGCGCGCCACGCAGCTGATGGCGGCGGTGATGCTGGTGATCTCTGTCTCGCCGATGCTGGCGCCCTTGGCCGGATCGGGGCTGATGGCGCTCTTTGGCTGGCGCGCGATCTTTGCCGCATTGCTGATCGCCTCAGGGGTCAGCCTGCTGATCCTGATCTTTGGCCAGCCCGAAACCCTGCCCACAGACCTGCGCCAACGCTTTGATGCCAAGGCAACCTGGGCCTCAACCAAAAAGCTGATGCGCGACCGTGCGTTTCTTAGCCTGACCTTCCTTGGCGGCTTTGGCATGGCCAGCTTTTTCGTGTTCATCGCCTCGGCGGCCTTTGTCTATACCAACGCCTTCGGCCTGTCGCCCACCGGGTTCTCGCTCGCCTTTGCGATCAACGCCATCGGGTTCTTTGCGGCCTCGCAACTGGCCGGACCGTTGGGGATGCGCTTCGGCGCGCGCCGGGTGATGGGGGTGGCGTCCACCGGGTTTGCGCTGTTCACGCTGGGGCTGTTCGCGTTGTCGCTGCCGGGCGGTATCGGGCTTTATACGGTGATCGGCGGGCTGTTTCTGGCCAACGCCTGCCTTGGGCTGGTGATCCCCACCGCGATGGTCATGGCGCTGGACGATCACGGCGCCGAAGCGGGGCTGGCCTCATCGCTTGGGGGCACGCTGCAAATGCTGGTGGGCGGCGTGATGATCGCCCTTGCCGGCCCGTTCTTTGACGGCACCGCGCGGCCGATGCTCGCGACCATCGCGATTTGCGGGGCGCTGGCGTTCTTGTTGTCGCGCGTCGTCTCTGGCCGTCAGCCCGCCGCCGCAAAGGGCGAGGCCTGACCCACGGCCGCCAAGGCGTCGTCGATCAGCCCCAGCCCCGCGCCGGGGCGCGACGCCCCTTCCGAGATCACCCGCCGCCATGCCCGCGCCCCCGGTCGCCCGGTGAACAGGCCCAGCATATGGCGGGTGATCTGGTGAATCCGCCCCCCCGCCGCCAGATGCGCCGTGATATAGGGGCGCATCGCGTCAACCACTGCAAAGGCATCGGGGGCAAAGTCGTCCCCCCACAGCGCATCCGCCCCGATCAGCACCGACCCCGGATCGTGATAGGCCGCGCGCCCCACCATCACCCCGTCCAACCCCTGATCCAGCAGATCACGCGCCTGTGCGAGGGTGGTCACCCCCCCGTTCAGACAGACCGTCAGATGCGGAAACAACCCCTTCATCCGCAACACCAACCCGTAGTCGAGCGGCGGAATCTCGCGGTTCTCCTTGGGGCTCAGCCCCTTGAGCCACGCCTTGCGGGCATGGATCACCACATGGTTCACCCCCGCCCCCGCCACCTGCGCCAGAAACTCGGGCAACACCTCTTCTGGGATCTGATCATCCACCCCGATCCGGCATTTCACCGTCACCGGCACCGGGCTTTCCCCGATCATCGCCCGCAGACAGTCCGCAACCAGCGCGGGCCGCTCCATCAACACCGCGCCGAAACAGCCCGATTGCACCCGGTCCGAAGGGCAGCCGACGTTGAGGTTGATCTCGTCATAGCCCCAGTCCCGCGCGATCCGCACCGCCTGCGCCAGCTCTGCCGGGTCCGATCCCCCCAGCTGCAACGCCACCGGATGCTCCACCGCGTCAAAGTCCAAAAGCCGGGGCCGCGCGCCATGCACAATCGCCGCCGCCGTCACCATCTCTGTGTAAAGCATCGCCCGGCGCGTCATCATCCGGTGAAACACCCGGCAATGCCGGTCCGTCCAATCCATCATCGGCGCAACCGACAAGCGGTGCGCGTCGTGAAACCCTTTTTTAATTGATAAATCAGTCATATACAGAGGATCTCACTTGGTCGTATTTGGTGTCAGTTTGGCATATTTCGGCCCACACATCCCCATCGGTCGTCCTAAGGACGACTGAAATGGCTCAATCGTCGAACGCAACCGCAAGGATGGCACGGTCAGCTAACGCGCACAGATCCCTATAAAGGCCAAGGGCCGGATCGTCCATCAGGAGTCATCAAGCGTTAATCGGCCGCCCGAACCTGATCAAAGCGCAGATCCCCGCAGACGGTTCAGAATGATCGCAGCCACCCGGCGCCCCAACCTTAAGGGTTTGACAGCCTCTTGTCGTAATTCATTGAAACGCCCCCCCGCGACAAACGCCGCTTGCCTCTGCCTATCGGGAGGACCGATCAGATGTTTTCATCACAGCGAGAAATGGAAATCACCCGCATCACCTGGCAAGATTTCCACGATGCTGACAGGGCGCGCACTTGGCCGTCCCACAGATGCGGGCGATGGTTGCAGCCAAAGGCGACCTTGCTGCCTTGCGGCGCAACTCGGCCCTAGCCTCGCCGATGGGCAGAAGCTGCATGCTTGCGTATTCTGGGAACGGCGCGGAACTTAGCGCCCCATCCAGCCGCCATCGACCGTCATCACCGTGCCGTGCATATAGTCGGACGCGGCAGCGGCAAGGAACACCACGGGGCCGGCAAAGTCCTCGGGCTTGCCCCAGCGCCCTGCGGGAATACGCTCCAGGATCGACTTGGAGCGAGCCGCATCGGCGCGCAGCGCCTCGGTGTTGTCGGTGTCGATATAGCCCGGCGCGATGGCGTTGACGTTGACGCCCTTGCCCGCCCATTCATTGGCAAACGCCTTGGTCAGCTGGCCAATCCCGCCCTTGGAGGCCGCATAACCCGGCACCGTGATGCCGCCCTGAAAGGTCAGCAGCGAGGCCGTAAAGATCACCTTGCCCGACCCACGCGCCACCATATGCCGTCCGATTTCACGGGTCAGCACGAATTGCGAGGTCAGGTTGACCTCGATCACCTCATCCCACAGGTCGTCGCCATGCTCGGTCGCGGGCGCGCGCTTGATGGTGCCCGCGTTGTTCACAAGGATGTCGATCTGCGGGTTTTCGGCCAAAACCTGAGCGGCAAAGGCCGTCACCGCAGCGCGATTGGCAAAGTTGCATTGATAGCCGCGAAAGCGCCGCCCCTCGGCCTGCACGGCCGCCTCGACCGCGCTGCCCGAAGGTTCCAGACTGGCGCTAACGCCGATGATATCGGCCCCCGCTTGGGCCAAAGCCACCGCCATGCCACGACCAATGCCGCGCTTGGCACCGGTCACAAGCGCCGTTTTCCCCGTCAGATCAAAGGATTGCAGAACGTTCATAGCGCCACCTCGGAAACCTGGATCATCGACTTCATCGCATTGGGGTTCTTCGTCAAAGCCTCAAACGCGGCCTGGATATCGTCCAAGGGCTGAACATCGGTAATAAAGCTGTCGCAATCAACCACGCCTTCGGCCAAAAGCTGCATGGCTTGGTCATAGTCGGCGCGGTGGTAAACGCGGGCACCCATCATCTCAAGCTCGCGCCAAAAGAACTGGAACAGGTCGACCGTCGGTTTGCTGGCATGGATCGCCACCATGACAATGCGCCCCCGCGTTGCCGCAGCCGCCGTCATCAGGTCAACCCCGGGCTGGCTGCCCGAAACCTCGAACACCACATCCGCCCCCTTGCCGCCCGTCGCTTCATGCACCGCTTTGCCCGCATCGCACGTCTTGGGGTTCAGCGTCGCAAAACCGAGCTTTTCGGCATAGGCGAGGCGGTTTTCATTGATCTCGGAAATCGTCACCTTGCCGCCCGCGTGCCGCGCCACCATCGCCACCAAAAGCCCGATCGGCCCGCCGCCGATGACCAGCACGTCCTCGCCCTGTGCAACCCGCCCGCGCTTGATGTCGTGGCAGGCAACGGCCAACGGCTCGATCAGCGCCGCGTGCTGCAACGAAAGCCCCTCGGGCAGCACGTGAATGGTATGGGCGGGCACGTTCCACTTTTGCTGAAACGCGCCTTCGGTATCAATCCCGATGAACTTCAGCTTGTGGCAGATGTGTTCGTGCCCTGCCAGACATGCAGGACACGCGCCACAATGATCCAAGGGCCGCACGACGATGTTCTGCCCGACCTCCAACCCCGTGACACCAGCGCCAAGTGCCGCGATCTTGCCCGACATCTCGTGGCCGACGGCGCGCTCAAAGCCCACGCGCGGGTCCATATGGCCCAGATAGATATGCAGGTCGGTGCCGCAAATGCCGCAATAGGCCACGTCGATCTGCACCTCGCCCGCAGCGGGTGGGGGGACGGTTGCTTGCTCGACGCTAAAGGTTTTATTGCCACGATAAACGGCGCGTTTGCTGGTCATGGTCTCTCTCACTGTTTCAGAATGGTTGCGGCGGCCAGTTTGGCCCAATCAAAGCTGACGCCGACGCCAGGGGCATCAGGGGCGACGGCCAGATGGTTTTCCACCACCAAGGGCCGCGTGGTATATTGGTCGATGGGGAAGGAATGCACCTCGATCCAACCGGCGTTCGAGCGCCCCGAGACAAGGCTGACGTGCAGCTCTTGCATGCCGTGGCTGCACACAGGCAGACCATAAGGCTCGGTCAGATCGGCGACCTGCAACCAGCCGGTAATGCCCCCGCAGTTAGAGGCATCGGGCTGCACATAGCTCAGCTTGGATTGCGCCAGCGCATAGCCGAACTCGTGCAGCGTGTGCAGGTTCTCACCCATCGCCAACGGCATTCCGGTGGCCTCGGCGATTTCAGCATAGCCCAAATAATCGTCGGGGATGGTCGGCTCTTCGAACCACATCAGATCATAGGGCGCAAAGGCGCGGGCGGCCTCGATCGCTTGTGGCACGCTCATGGAGTAATTGGCATCGACGGCAAAGGCGATATCCGGCCCGATCAGCGCGCGCACGGCCTTGATCCGCGCGACATCCTCGGCAAGCGTTGGCTGGCCGATCTTGATTTTAACGCCGTTAAAGCCGCGGTCCAGATAGCTCTGGATGCTGTCGAGCAGTTTTGGCAGCGGAAAGTTTAGATCAATCCCACCGCAGTAGGCCCGACAGCGCGACCCCGCCCCGCCCGCCATTTGCCACAGCGGCTGGCCCAACCGCTTGCCGCGCAAATCCCACAGCGCAATATCCACCGCCGAGATGGCAAAAGACGCAATGCCGCCGCGCGCGACGTAATGCACATGCCACTGCAGGGCGTCGTAGATTTCCTCAATGGGCGTGGCGTCGCGACCGATCAGAAAGGGCGCAAGATCATGCTTGATCATCGCCGCAATCGCATGGCCCCCCTTGCCGCCGGTATAGGTATAGCCGGTGCCTTGCGACCCATCGTCCAGCGTCACGGTGGCGGTAATCAGCTCGAAGAAATGGTGATCGCCGTGCTTGGCATCCACCAAAACCTCGGCCAGCGGGATGTGGAAAAGCTGGACCTGAACGCCTGTAATCCTCTGCATCGCAATCATCCTAGATTTTATTTTGGTCATACCAAACTATAGTTGATAGAATGCAATGCCGAGGTAATGTCAATTAAAATGGCACTATTTCGCGCAAAAACACCAAAGCGGCATAAGTTTAGGCACACCAAAACTTAACTAGGCCGCGATGCGCGCCGCCCGTTGCGCCTCGATAGAGGCCCGCTGACGGGCCGCAGAATAGCGGTCAATCGCCACTGCCGCCAAAAGCACGCTGCCGCGCACGATGTCATAGATGTAGGGCGAGGCATTCATCAGGTTCAGCCCGTTATCAATCAGCACCAGAAACACCGCGCCGATCACCGACCCCACCACCGTCCCAGAGCCGCCCGTCAGCTTGGTGCCGCCCAGAATGACGGCCGCAATCACAGTGAACTCGACGCCGATGCCGATGCCCGATTGCAAGCCCCCCACCCGCGCCAGCAAGATCAGCCCCGCAATCCCCGCAACCAGCCCGCTAAAGCCATAGACGGCCACCGTCACCCAACGCACCGGCAGGTTCGTCTCGCGCGCCGAGCGATCAGAGTTGCCGATCGCCCGCGCGTAAACCCCAAGCCGCGTGTGGTTCAAAACATAGATCCCCAGCACCGCCACCACCAAAAGCACAAGGATCGGAAACGGGATGCCCCAGATGCGGCCATTGCCCAGAAAGCCCATCTCACGCGGGACGGGGATGTTCTGCGCGCCCGTCAAGTGAATGGCCGCCCCGCGATAGATCGAATAGGTCGCAAGCGTGGTGATCAGCGGCGACACCGCAAAACGCACCACCAGAAACCCGTTCAGCGTGCCAAGCGCCGTCGCACAGACCAACGTGACGCTAAACGCCAAAGCATAGCTGCCCGTGTCGAGCATCAGCTGCGCGAACAGGGCCGAGGTCACGAACAAGATCGCGCCGACCGAAATGTCGATACCTGCGGTCAGGATGATAAAGGTCATGCCAATGGCCATGATCGCGGTGACGCTGGCCTGCACCAGAATGGCTTGAAGGTTCGACAGCGTCAGGAACACCGGCGACAGCACCGACAGCGCCCCGGCCAACACAATCGTCGCCACCGCAATCGCCACCCACTTCTGCCGCGACAGCAGGGATTTCACCTTGTTAAGCTGCATCTTGGTCG
>CAWFGJ010000004.1:0-169993 GCA_963815355.1 uncultured Alphaproteobacteria bacterium | reverse complement strand
TTGTCACGTACTTGGTTCAGGTAGCTGCTGGTATATTGACCGGCTGCCAGCTGCTCTGCCCGCCATGTCCTTGTTATCGACCCTGCCCCGCTGCCTGGCCCGCCTGTTGTGGGGGGGCGCTGGCCTGTGTGTGTCCTCGCTGGCGTCGGCGGCGACGCTCAGCGTGGCGGTGGCCGCCAATTTCACCGCGCCGATGCAGCAGTTGGCACCGCTGTTTGAGGCCGCCAGTGGTCACCAGCTGCAGCTGTCCTACGGCTCGTCGGGCAAGTTCTTCGCGCAGATCACGCAGGGCGCGCCTTTCCAGGTGCTGCTGTCGGCTGACGAGGAGGTGCCGCGCCGCCTGGTGCAGGCCGGTGTGGCGGTGGCCGGCAGCCAATTCACCTACGCCACCGGCCAATTGGCGGCGCATCTGCACGGCATCGACAAACCGCTGATCGCGGGCGATCTGGCCGAAGGCTTTGACGTTGTGTTCGATGCCACCGGCAATGCCCGCGCCATCGAAGCCGGCTTTGCCCATCTGGCCCACGGCGGCACCTATGTGCTGGTCAGCGTGGTGCGCGACAACATCACCTTCTCTGATCCCGAGTTTCACAAGCGCGAAATGCGCCTGATCGGCAGCCGCAATGCGCTGCGCGAAGACTTTGAACAGGTGATGTCCGCCCTGCGCGATGGCCGCATCGACAGCAAAGCCCTTGAGTCCGAGGTGGTAAAGCCGCAAGATTTACCCGGACGGATGGCAGCACTTGCCGCGGATCGCGGCGCTCTCATCAAAGTCATTGTCGATTTCGGGGGGGAGGCGACATGACCTATCTGGTGTCCTTGTCGGGAATCGAAAAGCACTTTCCGGGCGTTCATGCTCTGAAGGCGGCGCAGTTCGATCTTCGGGCGGGCGAAGTCCACGCGCTTATGGGCGAAAACGGGGCGGGTAAATCGACGCTGATGAAGGTGCTGTCGGGCATCTACCAACCCGATGGTGGCCGGGTAGAGGTGTCGGGCAAACCCGTTACCGTCCACGGCCCCCGCGCCGCACAGGCTTTGGGCATCGGCATCATCCATCAGGAACTTGCCCTGATGAACGACCTGACCGTCGCGCAGAACATCTTCATCGGACGCGAGCCGCGCCTGTCCTTTGGGCGGCTGGACGAAGCCGCGCTGAACAAGAACGCCGAGGCGATCTTTGCCGGAATGAACGTGGCGATGGACCCGCGCGCCGAGGTCCGCACCCTGTCGGTCGCCCGTCAGCAAATGGTGGAAATCGCCAAGGCGCTGTCGCACCAGTCCCGCATCCTGATCATGGACGAACCCACCGCCGCGCTGAATGATGTCGAGACGAATGAGTTGTTCGCGATCATCCGCCGCCTGCGCTCTGAAGGGGTCGGCATCGTCTACATCAGCCACAAGATGGATGAGATCAAACGCATCTCTGACCGGGTGACCGTCATGCGCGACGGGGCCTATGTCGGCACGGTAGAGGCGGCAGACACCCCGATTGCCACGATCATCTCGATGATGGTCGGGCGTGAGCTGGATCAGGTCCATGTTGAAATCCCTGACCTGTCGGCCGCCCCCGTGGCGCTGGAGGTGCGGGGCCTGTCGCGGGGACGGGCGATCCGCAACGTGTCCTTCACCCTGAAACGGGGCGAGATTCTGGGCTTTGCCGGGTTGATGGGCGCGGGCCGTACCGAGGTTGCCCGTGCCGTCTTTGGCGCCGACCCGCGGGATGCGGGCGAAATCATCGTCAAGGGCACACCCCTGAACATCCGCACCCCCGCCGACGCGGTGGCGGCGGGCATCGGCTACCTGTCCGAGGACCGCAAACACTTTGGTCTGGCCTTGGGCATGGATGTGCGCGCCAACATCGGTCTGGCCAGCATGTTCCGGTTCCGCAACCGCGCTGGCGTGATGGATGAAAACGCGCTGGCGGTGGTGGCCAAGGATTATATCCACACCCTCGCCATCCGCACCCCGTCGGATCGTCAAGAGGTCCGACTGCTGTCGGGCGGCAACCAGCAAAAGGTGGTCATCGCCAAATGGCTGCTGCGCGATTGCGATATCCTGATCTTTGACGAACCCACCCGCGGCATCGACGTGGGTGCCAAGGCGGAAATCTACCGCCTGCTGCAAACCCTTGCCGCCGAGGGCAAGGCCGTTATCGTCATCTCGTCGGAACTGCCCGAGGTGATGCGCCTTGCCCACCGCATCGCGATCATGTGCGAAGGCCGCCTGACCGGCATCCTGCCGGGCGGTCCGCACACCACCCAAGAAGACATCATGCGTCTGGCGACCCTACGATCCGACGCCCCGAACGCTGCCATGGAAGGAGCGACCGCATGACCACCGCCCCCGCAATCCCGACCACCCCCAAGGACCGCAAGGCCTCGGGCGCGCAGCAAAAGTTTCTGGCCTTCGCCAGCCTGATCGTGCTGCTGGTGTTCTTCTCGGTCGCCTCGCCGAACTTCCTGCAAACCTCCAACATCATCGCCATCCTGCAAGCCACCTCGGTCAACGGGGTGCTGGCGGTCGCGGCCACGCTGGTGATCATCACCGGGGGCATTGACCTGTCGGTCGGCACGTTGATGACGTTTTGCGCCGTGATCGCCGGGGTTGTGCTGACCTACTGGGGTCTGCCGCTGCCCTTCGGCGTGCTGGCCGCCGTGGCCACCGGGGCGCTTTGCGGGCTGACCTCTGGCACCTTGGTCGCCAAGATGAAGATCCCGCCGTTCATCGCCACACTGGGCATGATGCTGATCCTCAAGGGCATGTCGTTGGTCATCTCCGGCACCAAGCCCATCTACTTCAACGATACCCCCAGCTACCCCGAGATTTCGACCGGCTCGCTGATCGGCAAGATCATTCCCGACCTGGCTGTGCCGAACGGGGTGCTGATCCTGTTCGTGCTGGCGCTTGGCATCGGCTATGTGCTGAACCGCACGGTGCTTGGCCGCTACTGCTTTGCCCTCGGCTCTAACGAAGAGGCCGTGCGCCTGTCGGGCGTCAACACCGACGCGTGGAAAATGGCGATCTATGCCCTTGCCGGTGCGATCTGCGGTCTGGCCGGGCTGATCATCTCGTCCCGCCTGAACTCTGCCCAACCCGCGCTTGGCCTTGGCTATGAGCTGGACGCCATCGCAGCTGTCGTCATCGGCGGCACCTCACTGGCGGGGGGGCGTGGCTCGGTTCTGGGCACCATCATTGGCGCGCTGATCATGTCAGTGCTGCTGAACGGATTGCGGATCATGTCGGTGGCCCAGGAATGGCAAACCGTCGTGACCGGGCTGATCATCATTGCGGCGGTCTATGCCGACATGATGCGCCGCCGCCGCATGGGTTAACCTACCACCAGAGAACGACGAACGTTCCAAACCAAACAACTGTTCATCTACCAAGGGAGTGACACCATGATTACCAGAAGAACCCTGTTTGCCGCGGTCAGCGCCGCTGCATTGTTCGCCAGCTCGGGCTTCGCCTCGGCTCAGGACAAACTGTACATCCCGCTGATTTCCAAAGGATTTCAGCACCAGTTCTGGCAGGCCGTAAAGGCTGGCGCAGACAAGGCCGCCGCTGAATTCAACGTCGAAGTGACCTTCGAAGGCCCCGACACCGAAGCGCAGGTCGACAAGCAGATGGACATGCTCGCCGCCGCTCTGGCGAAAAAGCCTGCCGCCATCGGCTTTGCCGCTCTGGACAGCCAGGCCGCGATTCCGCTGCTGAAGCAAGCACAAGAGGCCGGCATTGCCATCGTCGCCTTCGACTCCGGCGTTGACAGCGACATCCCGGTGGCCACCGCCTCGACCAACAACATTGCCGCCGCAGCTTTGGCAGCAGACAAAATGGCCGAACTGATCGGCGGCGCGGGCAAAGTGGCGCTCGTGGTGCATGACCAGACCTCGCGGACCGGCATCGACCGTCGCGACGGCTTTGTAAACGAAATGGCCGCAAAGTTCCCGGACATTGAAATCGTCGACATCCAGTACGGCGGCGGCGACCAGCTGCAATCGACGGAAATCACCAAGGCGATCCTGACCGCGCATCCCGATATCAAGGGCATCTTCGGCGCGAACGAAGGCTCGGCCATCGGTGTGGTCAACGCGATCAAGGAAACCGGAACCCAAGGCGTCATCGTGATCGGCTACGACTCTGGCGCTGCCCAGAAAGCCGCGATCATGGAAGGCACCATGGCAGGCGCGATCACCCAGAACCCGGTCGGCATCGGTTATGAAACGGTGAAAGCCGCTCTTGCCGCATCCAAGGGCGAAGCCGTCGAGAAGAACATCGATACCGGCTTCTACTGGTACGACAAGACCAACATCGACTCGCCGGAAATTGCAGCAGTGCTGTACGACTAATCCCTCCCAAGGGGTAAAACGGGGCGGTGCTGCGGTTATCCCAACCGTGGGGCCGCCCCAATCAATTCAGAGGGTTACAAGACGATGGATTTGCGGCTGAAAGACAAGGTTGTGATCGTGACGGGCGGTGCCTCAGGCATCGGGGCGGCGATTTCGATGGGGTTGGCTGCTGAGGGGGCCGTGCCGGTTATCCTTGCGCGCCGGGCACCCGATGCGCCCTTTCTGGCCGCGGTGCAGGCCCTGTCGCCCAAGGCGGGCTGGGTGCAGGTTGAACTGGCCGATGACGACCAGATCCGCACCGCCGTGGCCGAGGTTCACAGCCGTTGGGGGCAGGTCTACGGGCTTGTGAACAACGCCGGTGTGAATGACGGCGTGGGGCTAGAGGCCGGGCCAGAGGCGTTCCGCGCCTCGATCAGTGGCAATCTTGTGCATTATTATACACTGGCGCATCTGCTGCTGGCCGATCTCAAGGCGCTGCGCGGGGCCATTGTGAACATCAGTTCAAAAACCGCCGTGACCGGGCAGGGCGGAACCTCTGCCTACGTCGCCGCCAAGGCCGCCCAACTGGGGCTGACCCGCGAATGGGCGGCCGCGCTGGCCGCCGATGGCGTGCGCGTCAACGCCGTGATCCCGGCCGAGGTGATGACCCCGCTCTACGACCGCTGGCTGAATTCGCTGCCCGACCGTGAGGCGCAGGTGGCCGAGATCACCGCCCGCATCCCCCTGGGCAACCGCATGACGCTGGACACCGAGATCGCCGACGCGGTGGTCTTCGCCCTTTCGCCGCGCAACGGCCATACCACCGGGCAATGGCTGTTCGTTGACGGTGGCTATACCCACCTTGACCGTGCGCTTTCGACCCTCGCCCCCAGAGCCTGAGGCCCCCATGACCCGCTCCATCCGCCTGCACCCCGACGATAATGTGGACATAGCGCTTGCCGATCTGACGGCGGGCGAGGACGCGCTTGGCGTGATCCTGACCGAGCCGGTCAAGCGCGGCCACAAGATCGCCAACCAGCCGATCCCCAAGGGCGGGTTGGTGCGCCGCTATGGCCAGATCATCGGCGGCGCGACTGTGGACATCCCGGCGGGCGCGCATGTGCATGTGCAAAACCTTGCCATGTCCGACCATTCCCACGACTACGCCTTTGCGTCAGAGGCCCGCCCCCTGCCCCCGGCCACCGAGGCGCGCACCTTCCAGGGCTATCGCCGCAGCGACGGCAAGGCGGGCACGCGCAACTACCTGGGGGTGCTGACCTCGGTCAACTGCTCGGGCTCGGTCGCCCGCTTTATCGCCGAAGAGGCGGAAAAGACCGACTGGTTCCGCGCGCTGAAGAACGTCGACGGCATCGTGCCCATCGCCCATTCCTCAGGCTGCGGCATGGCGGGCGACAATGAGGGCTACCACACCCTGTTCCGCACGCTCCAAGGCTATGCCCGCAACCCCAACTTCGGCGGCATCCTGCTGGTGGGTCTGGGCTGTGAGGTCATGCAGATCCCCGATCTGGTCGGCAAGGCGCGGATGCGCGACGATGGCAACTTCCGCCACATGACCATCCAGCAGACCGGCGGCACCCGCCGCACGGTTGAGCGCGGGGTAGAGGCGCTGCGCGAAATGGCGATCGTTGCCGATGCCGTGGAACGCCAGCCGATCCCGGTCTCGGAACTGGTCATCGGCATGCAATGCGGCGGCTCAGACGGCTATTCCGGCATCACCGCCAACCCGGCCCTTGGCCTTGCCTCGGATCTGCTGGTCCGCCACGGCGGCACCACGATCCTGTCGGAAACCTCGGAAATCTACGGCGCCGAACATCTGCTGACCCGCCGCGCCGTCACCCCCGAAGTGGGCGAGAAACTGATCGCCCGCATCCGCTGGTGGGAAGACTACTGCGCCCGCAACAAGGGCGAGATGAACAACAACCCCTCCCCCGGCAACAAACGCGGCGGCCTGTCGACCATCCTTGAAAAGTCGCTTGGCGCGGTCGCCAAGGGCGGCACCGCCCCGCTGGAGGATGTCTATCTCTTCGCTGAACCGATCACCAAAAAGGGCTTCGTCTTTATGGACAGCCCCGGCTACGACCCCTGCTCTGTTACCGGTCAGGTCGCGTCGGGTGCCAACCTGATCGTCTTCACCACCGGGCGCGGTTCTGTCTCGGGGTATAAACCCGTGCCCTGCATCAAGGTCGCGACCAACACCGAGATGTTCAACCACATGTCCGAGGACATGGATATCAACACAGGCGACATCATCGACGGCGGAATAAGCCTTGATGCCAAAGGCGCAGAAATGTTTGAACTGTTCTTGCGCGTCGCCTCGGGCGAGATCACCAAATCCGAAGGCCTGGGCTTTGGCGGGGCCGAATTCGTGCCGTGGCAGATCGGCGCCGTCATGTAAGCCCGCCCGTCGGGAAACTGTTTCGCAAGGAATTTGAGAATGGGACGTCTGGAAGGAAAAACCGCGCTGGTCACAGCCGCCGGTCAAGGCATCGGGCAGGCCTCAGCGCTGGCGATGGCCCGCGAAGGGGCGCGGGTTGTGGCCACCGATGTCAACGAAACCGCGCTGGCAGCGCTTCGCGCGCAGGGGCTGGAAACCCGCGTTCTGAACGTGCGCGACCCGGCCTCTATCGCGGCGGCAGCCGCACTTGGGCCGTTTGATGTGCTGTTCAACTGCGCGGGTTTTGTGGCCAGCGGCACGATCCTTGAGTGTGACGAAGACCAGTGGGCCTTTAGCCTCGATCTGAACATGACCGCCATGTATCGGATGTGTAAGGCTTTTCTGCCTGCCATGCTGGATCAGGGGCGCGGGTCGATCATCAACATGGCCTCTGTCGCCTCCTCTGTCATTGCCGCGCCCAACCGCTTTGTCTACGGCGCAACAAAGGCGGGCGTCATCGGGCTGACCAAGGGCATCGCCGCCGATTTTGTCACCAAAGGCATCCGCTGCAACGCCATCTGCCCCGGCACGGTCGAAAGCCCCAGCCTTGACCAACGCCTGCGCGACACCGGCGATTATGAGGCCGCCCGCGCCGCCTTTGTCGCCCGCCAACCCATGGGCCGCATCGGCCTCGCCGAAGAGATCGCGGCACTTGTGGTCTATCTTGCCTCGGATGAAAGCAGCTATACCACCGGCGTCGCCCATGTGATCGACGGCGGCTGGTCCAATATCTGAGGCCCAATCTTAAGGGAGCTACCAATGAAACTTTTGCGCCACGGTCCCGCAGGGGCTGAACGTCCGGGTCTTATGCATACCGACGGCACGATCCGCGACCTGACCGGGATCGTCACCGATATCGCTGGGGCCGCCCTGTCGGATGCGGGCCTGCAAGCCCTGCGCGGCGTCGATGCGGGCGCACTGCCCGTCGTGGACGCGGCCACCCGTCTTGGCCCCTGCGTCAGCGGCACCGGCAAATTCATCTGCATCGGCCTGAACTACGCCGACCACGCCGCCGAAAGCGGCATGGCCGTCCCGCCAGAGCCGGTGATTTTCATGAAAGCCACCTCCGCCATCTGCGGCCCGAACGACCCCGTGGTGATCCCCCGTGGCTCGGTCAAGACCGACTGGGAGGTCGAGTTGGCCGTGATCATCGGCACCCGCGCGAAATATGTCTCCGAGGCCGACGCGCTGTCCTATGTCGCGGGCTATGCGGTGACCAATGACGTGTCCGAACGCGCGTTCCAGACCGAACGCGCCGGGCAATGGACCAAGGGCAAATCCTGCGACAACTTCGGCCAGATCGGCCCGTGGCTGGTAACCCGCGATGAGGTTCCCGATCCGCAGAACCTGTCGATGTGGCTGACCGTGAATGGCAAGACCATGCAAAACGGTTCAACCAAGACGATGGTCTACGGCGTGGCCCATGTGGTCAGCTATCTGTCGCAGTTCATGACGCTGCACCCCGGCGACGTCATCTCCACCGGCACCCCGCCCGGCGTGGGCATGGGGATGAAGCCGCCGACCTACCTCAAGCCCGGCGACAAGATCGCACTGGGGGTTGAGGGTCTGGGACAGCAAGCCCAGGACGTGATCGCAGACGTTTGACGTCTTTGGGGGGCGCGTCCCGCGCGCCCCCCCCCCCCGATCTTCCGCGGGGGAAGATCAAAAGAAGACACTTTCAAGATCCTCTCTCCACCCCGCCTTGGGATGCCCGCGACAAGATCGCCGGAAGAACCCAGGAAGATAAAAAGAAGATCCCGAAAAGAGGCCGCCTTACCCCCGCAAAGCGCGGGTAATCGCCTCGGCCGCGGCCCTTGGATCGGCGGCCTGCCAGACCGGGCGACCAACAACGATATGGTCAGCGCCATCGGCAACCGCTTGTTCTGGCGTGGAAATTCGCTTTTGATCGCCGCTTGCAGACCCCAAGGGGCGCACCCCCGGCGTTACGATCAACCGCCCCTTGGCCTGCGGCAAAGCACGGATCATCTCGGCCTCCTGCGGCGAGGCAATCACCCCATCCGCCCCCGCCTCCAACGCCCGCGCCGCCCTCTCTAACGTGATCTCATGGATATCACCGGGCTTGATCAGGTTGGCATCCAGATCCGCCCGATCAAGCGAGGTCAGCACCGTCACCGCAAGGATCTTCAACTCCTTGCCCGACCTGCCCTCTGCTGCGGCGCGCACAACTTGCGGGTCGCCATGAACCGTAAGGAAATCAAGGTCATGCTGGGCAATTCCGCGCACCGCCGCCTCAATCGTCGCGCCGATGTCGAACAGTTTCATGTCCAGAAAGACCCGCTTTCCCCGTTCATGTTTCAACTCGTTCGCCAGCGCAAACCCACCCCCGGTCAGCATCCCCAACCCGATTTTGTAAAAGCTGACGGCGTCGCCAAGCCTATCGGCCAGCGCCAGACCTTGCAGCACATTCGGCACATCCAGCGCAACGATAAGACGGTCATCGGCCATAGGGTTTGCTCCTGCATTTTTTGGGTTCCGGCGGTCATGCGGCTGCAAGTTGCGGCTGTCAAGGCAAAGCCTTACCAAGGAGAAAACGGAGACCCTGATGATCCTTGCATTTGAGATCGGCGGCACACGCATTCGCGCGTCCCGCGCGCAAGCGGCAACTCCGCTTGTGCCGCTGGGCGAATGTCCGACCCCGGCTGAGGATTTTGTGTCTTTCGTCAACGCTTTGCGCAGCTTCTTGCGCGGCGGGGAACAAGGTGTCGCCCTGTCGATTCCCGGCGGGATCGACCCCGAAACCGGGCGGATCACCATCGCCAATCTGCCTTGCCTTGCTGGTCGCTGTTTGGCGGCGGAGTTGGAAACGGCGCTTGGCTTGCCAGTTCTGATCCTGAACGACGCCGACTGTTTCGTGCTTGCCGAGACCCTCCAAGGGGTGGCACGCGGGCATCGGTCGGTTTTGGGGATCATTCTAGGGACCGGGGTTGGCGGCGGGCTTTTGATGGACGGTCGGCTGGTCAGCGGGCCGGGCGGGATCTCTGGCGAATGGGGTCATGGCCCCGTGATCCGCGGGCCGCTGGCGATGAAGTGCGGATGCGGCCAAACCGGCTGCCTTGAGACCATCGGCGGCGCACGTGGGCTGGAGCGGCTGCACGCCCTGCTATCAGGCGAAACCGTTGATGCGCAACGAATTGTTGCCGCGTGGGACGCTGCGAACCCTTCGGCAAGCGCGACTGTTGCCGAATGGCTTGCGCTGATCAGCGGCCATCTGGCGCAGTTAGTGAACCTGCTCGGCATCACGGTGATCCCTGTGGGTGGCGGGGTTTCCAACGCCACCAAGCTGATCCGGGCACTGGATGATGCAACGCGCGCCGCCTGCCTCCACCGCCCCGCCAACCCGTTGGTGCTGGCGGCGAGCGTGGGTGCCGACGCCGGGTTGGTTGGTGCGGCAGAGGCCGGGTTACAAGCGTTCCGCACAAACGTTCTGCCTTAACACCCCCTATGGCAACCGGGGTGAACAATGCTCGCGCGCACCTTCTCGGCGGCTAAGCTGCATTGGCGCATTGACAGGTCGTAAGGCGAAGTGGAGTCTGCACCAAAACGAAAGGGCAGGCCCGTGGACATTAACCTGACATTCGACCGCCCCGAAAATGGGCCCCAAAGTGGGCCAGTTTCGGTTGGCTGGTTTCTAACCTCGGACAAGGGCGCCGTGATGTATGACGCCCCTGAGCGGGTCGTCAGCCGGCAAACGAGCAAGACTCATGCCAAAAGCGCAAGCCGCTGTCCGGCGGTCATCCAACTTGAAAGCCGGTATTTCATGGTGAAATGCCCCTTTGACATCCATGTAGGCTTTGGTCGCGACGACAAGGGCAAGGCGCATCTTGTCAACCGGAATGGCGCGGCTTCTCCCATTCGTTCCAACAAGTTAGGAGAAATCCTAACTCTTGTGAATGAGTCAGAGTGGCGCTATCCGGATCGCCCGACGATCCAGATGGTTCTGCCCTACTGCTTCATCGCGGATGAAATGGTCTACGTAACCCAGCTTTCGCCCTTTCTGCACTACCGCCGCGAGCCCTTGCCCGGCACGATTTTTGGCGGACGCTTTCCAGTGAGTATCTGGCCGCGCCCCCTGATGTGGGCCTTTGAATGGCACGAACCTGAGCGGGACATCGTCCTCAAGCGCGGCGAGCCATTGTTCTATTGCCAGTTTGAGGCCGAAGGGCCAGACCGCTCTGTCCAACTTGTCGAGGCAGAAAGGACACCGGAACTGCAGGCTTATATCGAAAAGATCGGTGGAGTGGTCAACTATGTCAACCAAACCTTCGGGCTGTTCAAAGCAGCTGAGGCACTGCGGCCAAAGAAACTACTAGTGCCAAAGGTGCGAGACTGATGCGTTTGAAATGACGGCCCGGGACACACGAGGGACAGGATCATGCGCTCTTCGCTAGAGATTTATAACCTTGATACGGGTGCCGCCTACCTCGTCCTACAGACCGACCGGCTGATTGAGGCCCCAAATTGGGACCCGTCGGGCAAAAACTTGCTGGTGAACGGCGATGGTCTTCTGTTTCGGGTCAGTCTTGATGCCCCGTCGCTTAACCCAGTCGACAGCGGCTTTGCCAAACGCTGCAACAACGACCACGGGATCAGCCCCGACGGTCGCCAAATCGTCATCTCGCACCACCGCGACAACGGGTCCGAAGTCTTTGTCATGCCTGCCGAGGGAGGTGTGCCCAAGCAGATTACCCCAGAAGCGCCAAGTTGGTGGCATGGCTGGTCACCGGACGGCAAAAGGCTGGCTTATGTGGCGGCACGCGGTGACCGTCGCGTGATCGATGTCTACACCATTCCTGCTGAGGGTGGCGAGGAAACGCGTCTGACATTCGGTGAGGGGCACTGCGACGGGCCGGATTACGCGGCTGATGGCCAATCAATCTACTACAACTGCGACCGGGACGGGCATGCTCAGATCTGGGTGATGGACACCGACGGCGCGAACCAGCGAAAGCTATTTGCCGACAACTATGTAAACTGGTTTCCACACCCTTCGCCGGATGGCCAGCACCTGCTGTACCTCGCCTATCCAGCCGGCACGATGGGCCATCCCCGTGACGTGCCGGTTGCCTTGGTCTTATGCGACCCTTCGGGGCACAACCGTCGGCGGGTGTTGGAGTTCAACGGTGGCCAAGGCACGATGAACGTCCCCAACTGGTCGCCCGACAGCCGTGCTTTTGCCTATGTGCGCTATGCACCAGTCGAAAGCTGAGGCGGCAAGGTTTCCTCCAGACGCGCCCGATCCCCCCAAACGGAAACATGCACCTCTGGCCCAGTACTTGCCGACAGGTGTTCTGGCGTCAGACCGACGATTCTTACCCGCAAATGGTGCCCGTGGTGCAGCGCGGGCGCGATCAGTTTTGCGGCTTGCGGCGAGAGTTGGCCAAGCTGTGCTTGCCCTTGATGCGGGATGATCCCAAGGAACCGTTTGCGAACCTTGGCAAAAATCGCGACCTGCCCGTTGTCCATCAAAGCCAATTCCGCCGTGTCGCCAATGCAAAGACCCGCACGAGCGATATTCACCCTCAACTCGTGTAGCGGTGACTTGTGCAACAGCGGTTGCAGATTCTCTTGCATGGGCTGCTCACTTTCTTTTCCTCCTTTGGCCCGCCTTACACGCCACGCGCAAGGAGATAGTCAATCACTCTACCCCGACGGGCGCCATGCTGCCGAGTTCACAGGGTAAAATGAGCGAAAAATTGACGCACCCCCTTGGTACTGACCTTGCGGCAAGGCCCCCGCCCCCCCAAGTTCAAATTAAGGCCGAAGTGGGCGTGCCTTTGATGGGCGTTCGCAGGCGGTGCTTTTAAAAAGGAGAGTGGCCGATGAATTTAGAGAAATTCACGGAGCGGTCGCGCGGCTTTGTTCAGGCAGCGCAGACCATAGCGATGAGGGAAAGCCATCAGCGTTTGGCGCCCGAGCATTTGCTCAAAGCAATTATGGATGATGACCAAGGTTTGGCGTCCAACTTGATCCGCCGTTCCGGCGGCGAACCTGCGCGTGTGACCGAGGCTTTGGCCTTGGCCATGGGCAAGCTGCCAAAAGTCAGCGGCGACGCGCAGCCGTTTATGGACCCAGGCCTTGTGCGGGTCCTGGATGAGGCTGAAAAGCTGGCAAAGAAGGCGGGCGATAGCTTTGTGCCGGTTGAGCGCGTGCTTATGGCCTTGTGCATGGTGACCAGCGCCGCGAAAATCGCGCTGGAGGCCGGGGCAGTTACGCCGCAAAAATTGAATTCCGCGATCAATGACATTCGCAAAGGGCGGACGGCTGACAGCGCTTCGGCAGAAGCCGGGTATGACGCCTTGAAGAAGTATGCGCGCGACCTGACCGAAGCCGCCGAAGACGGAAAGATCGATCCGATCATCGGCCGCGATGAGGAAATCCGGCGAACCATGCAGGTTCTTTCCCGGCGGACCAAAAACAATCCGGTGCTGATTGGTGAACCGGGCGTTGGGAAAACCGCCATTGCAGAGGGACTTGCGCTGCGGATCGTCAATGGAGACGTCCCCGAGAGCCTGCGCAACAAGAAACTCATGGCGCTGGATATGGGAGCGCTGATCGCGGGCGCGAAGTATCGGGGTGAGTTCGAAGAGCGGCTGAAAGCAGTTCTGAACGAGGTCACCTCGGCGGCCGGCGAAATCATCCTGTTCATCGACGAGATGCACACTTTGGTGGGCGCGGGCAAGTCGGATGGCGCAATGGATGCTGCCAATCTGATCAAACCCGCCCTTGCGCGCGGGGAGTTGCACTGCGTTGGTGCCACGACATTGGACGAATACCGCAAATACGTGGAAAAGGACGCGGCCCTTGCGCGGCGGTTCCAGCCGGTTCTGGTGTCCGAACCGACGGTTGAGGACACGATCTCTATCTTGCGGGGAATCAAGGAGAAATACGAACTCCACCACGGCGTGCGGATCAGTGACTCTGCCCTTGTGGCGGCGGCAACCCTCTCGCATCGCTACATCACTGACCGGTTTTTGCCTGACAAGGCGATTGACCTTGTCGACGAGGCCGCAAGCCGGTTGCGGATGGAAGTTGATAGCAAACCTGAAGAGCTTGACCAACTTGACCGGCAGATCCTTCAGCTGCAGATCGAGGCCGAGGCGCTGAAAAAGGAAGACGACGCTGCCAGCCAGGATCGCTTGGAACGGCTGGAGTTGGAGTTATCTAATCTTCTGGAACAGTCGGCAGAAATGACCGCCAAGTGGCAGGCTGAACGAGACCAGCTTGAAGCCGCCCGTGAGGTGAAAGAACAACTCGATCGCGCCCGCGCCGATCTCGATCAGGCCAAACGCGAGGGCAATCTTGGCCGTGCGGGGGAGCTCTCTTATGGCATCATCCCCGGGCTGGAAAAAACCTTGGCTGAAGCTGAGGCGCGCGAAGGCGATGCGCTTGTTTCTGAAGCGGTTCGTCCCGAACAGATCGCTGAAGTCGTGGAGCGCTGGACTGGAATTCCGGTCGCAAAGATGCTGGAGGGTGAGCGCGAAAAACTGCTTCGGATGGAAGAGGAAATCGGCAAACGGGTGATAGGCCAGCGGGCGGCCGTGGTGGCCGTTTCCAACGCCGTCCGGCGCGCACGGGCCGGGCTGAACGATGAGGGGCGGCCATTGGGCAGCTTCTTGTTCCTTGGGCCGACCGGTGTGGGAAAGACCGAACTTACAAAGGCGCTTGCGGAATATCTCTTTGACGATGACAGCGCGATGGTGCGCATCGATATGTCTGAATTCATGGAGAAACATGCCGTTTCCCGCCTGATCGGTGCCCCTCCGGGCTATGTCGGCTATGACGAGGGCGGGGTTTTGACCGAAGCCGTGCGCCGCCGCCCTTATCAGGTGGTGCTGTTCGATGAGGTGGAAAAAGCGCATCCGGATGTGTTCAACGTGCTGTTGCAAGTTTTGGATGACGGAATCCTGACCGATGGTCAGGGGCGGACTGTCGACTTTAAGCAGACGCTAATCATCTTAACCTCAAACCTTGGGGCGCGGGCTTTGTCGGAACTGCCGGATGGCGCCGACGCGACGCGGGCGAAGGCCGAGGTTATGCAAGCCGTCCGGGACCATTTCCGGCCAGAGTTTCTGAACCGTCTGGACGACCAGATCATCTTTGACCGCCTGCAGCGCAGTGACATGGGTGGCATCGTTGAGATTCAGTTGCACCGGTTGGAGGCTAGGCTTGCTTCACGCAAGGTTACGTTGAATTTGGACGCAGAAGCAAAGGCTTGGCTGGCAGATGAAGGGTATGATCCGGTCTTCGGGGCGCGGCCCTTGAAGCGGGTCATCCAGAACCATCTGCAGAATCCCTTGGCCGAGATGATCCTTTCGGGGGATGTTTTGGATGGCAGCACGGTGATGGTGTCTGCCGGGCCTGAGGGGTTGCTGATTGGGGACCGGGTCTCGGCTTCGCGGCGGGAACGGCCTTTGCAGGCTGTGGTGCATTGACACGAAGGCGGGGGGCTTTGGCCCCCCGTTTTCATTTGGCGAGGGATGCTGCCTTGCCATTGCTGCAAACTGGCTGAATGATGCGGGAAATCCTGCTGAGGGGGCCAACCGCTTTGAATCTGACCGACTGGAAAGGCGTCCCGCGGCCGGAGCGGCATGTGCTGGACGGGCGCTATGCGCGGCTGGAACCGCTGGACCCAGAGACGCACCGTGAGACGCTATTTGCTTCGGCGCAGGCACCCGGCGCGGACGATCGGTTTCGCTATCTGTTTGAGGAACCGCCGACCGACATGGCCGGATTCTCGGCATGGCTGGACCTAGTTTCGACAAGCCAAGATCCACTTTTCTTTTCTGTTATCAACAAGGTGACGGGCCGGGCTGAGGGCCGACAGGCGTTGATGCGGATTGATAGCACACATGGCGTGATTGAGATCGGCAACATCCTTTGGGGCCCCGCGATTGCGCGCAGCCGGGTCGCCACAGAGGCGCTTTTCCTGTTCGCCGACGCGGCGTTTTCTTTGGGATATCGGCGGTTTGAGTGGAAGTGCAACAATCTGAACGAGCCGTCCAAGCGCGCGGCGCTGCGGTTTGGCTTTACCTTTGAAGGGGTTTTCCGGCAGCACATGGTCACCAAAGGCGGTAACCGCGATACTGCGTGGTTCTCGATCATCGATGCGGAATGGCCGCGCTTAAAAGCTGGGTATCTGGCGTGGTTGGAGCCTGCTAATTTTGACGCGGATGGGCAGCAGAAGACGCCTTTGCGGTTTTGACCGGATTTTCCCCTAAAGCCCTGAGAGCGCTTCCTTAATCGGCAGCGTTTCGGTCTTTATTGGCATCTTCTTTCGATCTTCCTTTGATCTTCCTTCGGTCTTTCGGCCAAGCCCCGGCGGTGCGGTTAACCATGATCCTCGGATCTGCGGGCTAGAGGTTGTCTTTAAGCAGGATCTCTATCCGGATGCGTTCTTGGGAGGCGAGGATTTCACGGCGGTCTACCCTTGCGCGCAGGACGCGGATGGCGCTGCGCACCAGGTGGCCAGGGTCTTGGGTGATCAGCGCGTCGATGCGGTTTGCGATCAGGGCGGCCTCGGTAAAGGGGGTGCGTTCATGGGCCACAATCACCGGAGAGGCGGCGACGGGAATATCGGTGATGACCTGCAGGGGAATGCGCGCCTCGGAGCTGATCAGGTAGATGCCCGCGATCATCGGGTGGCTGGCAAAACTGTTGCGGATCGTGCGGGTCGCGCGCTCGCTATCGCCATAGGTTTCAAGCGAGGGCAGGACGGTCAGGTGCGGAAAGTCGGCGTTGATCACCTCGTCAAAGCCCAAGCGCCGCTCCAAACTGTCGCGCGACAGCATGGTTTCAGCAATGACAAGCAGGCCCCCCGGCCTGCCCCCTGAAAACCGACCGATCAGCCGGGCGGCGGTCGCCCCCGCAGCATGGTTGTCGATGCCAACGAAGTCGTCGTGACCCTCGGTAATCTGGCCGGAAATGAAGCTGACCGTGGCGATGCCGCGCTCGGCAAGACGGGCCTTTGCGTCGCGAACCTGCGGGGATTCGGGGGCCATGATCGCCACACCATCAAGGTTATCCCCGTCTAGGGTGCCAAGGAAGTTGGCGATTTGGTGCGGATCGTTTTCGTGGATGTAGACGACTTCGGCATTTATCATCTCGCCCGCGAAGGCGAGATTGGCCTCGGCAATGCGCGAGATCAGTCCGGCAAGGAACTGATCCCCGGTGCGCGGCAGCAGGAACAGAAAGCGATAGCTTTTGCTGCGAGCCAGATTTGCAGCGACGAGATTTCGGCTGAACCCAAGTTTTTCAATGGCTTGGTTGACACGTTCTACTGTGTCTTTGCGCACGCCGGAGCGGCCGTTCAAGACGCGATCCACCGTGGCAAGGCTGACGCCCGCTGTGATCGCCAGATCTCTGGTGGTGGGCCGCATCGGGCGTCCTGTGCTGCGAGGTTACTTTGTTTCGCTGAAATTTCGTGGGGCTGCAACGGTTTTGAGGGGCGTACCTCAAGATTCGCTTGATTTGAGGTACGTACCTCAGCTAGCGTCCAGAGGGCAGCGAGTCGGAGCGCAACCGCTTCGGCCTGCAAACGGGAGGACGCAAAATGAATAAGAGACTGCTGATGACCTCGGCCTGCTTTGCATTGGTCGCAGGCGTGACCTCGGCGCAGGCCGAAGACCTGACACTATGCTGGGCCGCTTGGGACCCGGCCAACGCGCTGATCGAGTTGAGCAAGGAATTTGAAGCCCAATCCGGCAACACGATGCATTTCGAATTCGTGCCGTGGCCGAACTTTGCCGACCGGATGCTGAACGAACTGAACTCGGGCGGGAAGCTGTGCGATCTGATGATCGGTGACAGCCAGTGGATCGGTGGCGCGGCTGAAAACGGCCAGTATCTGAAGCTGAACGATTTCTTTGATGCCAACGGCATTTCGATGGCCGATTTCATTCCGGCGACCGTGACGGGCTATGCCGAATGGCCCAAGAACACGCCGAACTATTGGGCGCTGCCGGCCTTTGGCGATGTGGTGGGTTGGACCTATCGCAAGGACTGGTTCTCGCGGCCGGAGTTGCAGGCGGAGTTCAAGGAAAAATACGGCCGCGATCTGGCGGTTCCGGCGACTTTTGCCGAGCTGAAAGACATCGCCGAGTTCTTCCAGAAGCGCGAGATCGACGGCAAGACGATTTACGGCGCGTCGATCTACACCGAGCGGGGGTCCGAAGGGATCACCATGGGCGTAATGGATGTGCTGTACAGCTTTGGGTTCAAATACGACAACCCGGACAAGCCCTATGACATGGAAGGTTTTGTAAACTCAGACTCGGCGATTGCGGGGTTGGAGTATTACAAATCGCTTTACGATTGCTGTGTGCCGCCGGGATCGTCCAACGGCTATATGGGCGAAGGGGTGGATGCGTTCAAATCGGGGCAGGTCGCGCTGCAGATGAACTTTGCATTCACTTGGCCGGGGTTCAATGCCGACGCCAATGTCGGCGGCGACAAGACCGGCTATTTCGCCAACCCGGCCGGTCCGAACGGCGACCGCTTTGCCCAGTTGGGCGGGCAGGGGATTTCCGTCGTCGCGAATTCCGAAAAGCAGGAAGCGGCGCTGGATTACATCAAGTGGTTCGCACAACCCGATGTGCAGGCCAAATGGTGGAAGCTGGGCGGATATTCCGCGCTGCGCGCCGTGGTTGAAGATCCGGGCTTTGCGACCAGCCAACCCTATGCGCAGACCTTCCTCGACAGCATGGCGATCGTGAAGGATTTCTGGGCCGAGCCAAGCTATGCGACGCTGCTGCAGTCGTCGCAGAAGTGGTTCCACGACTATGTGGTTGCCGGCAACGGCACTGCGAAAGAGGCGCTGGATGGCCTTGCCGCCGATTGGCGGGCCACGTTTGAGGAAGAAGGCAAATACTGATCTGACAGAACAGTCACCCGCCTGTTGCAAGAGGCGGGTGGCATGCGCGAGGCTCTTGAGGGCCAACCGGGCCTCGCGCGCCTGATTTGCCAATGCCCTCTGGAAAGTTTGTCCCATGACCGAACCCCTCTCGCACCGCGTAGCTTCTGCCACGCCGCCTGGACTTGCGCACCGTATCCGAGGTCTGTCGGACCGCACGATTGCGTGGCTTTTCGTTGCGCCGACGATCTTTTTGTTGCTGGCGGTGAACATCTTTCCGCTGATCTGGACGATCCGGCTGAGCCTGACCAATTTCCGCACGAACCGGCCCAACAATGCCGTGGAATTCGTGGGGATCGACAATTACCGAAAGATCCTGACCGATCCGGACACATGGGCCTCGTTGCAGGCGACGGCGCATTTCCTGATCTGGACCATCACCTTGCAAGTGCTGATCGGGTTCACGCTTGCCTATCTGATCAACAAGAAGTTCCGGGGCAATGATCTTTGGACGACGCTGATCGTGTTGCCGATGATGTTGTCGCCGGCAGTGGTGGGGAATTTCTGGACCTTTCTTTACCAGCCGCAGATCGGTTTGTTCAATTATTTCATACAGTTCCTGACGGGTGCTGATCCGGCCAGTTTCTCGATGATCGGAGAGGTGGCCTTGGCGCCATGGGCCATCGTGATTGTGGACACCTGGATGTGGACGCCGTTTGTGATGCTGATCTGCCTGGCCGGGCTGCGGTCTATCCCGCCCAGCATCTATGAAGCGGCGGAATGTGACCGCGCGTCGAAGTGGCGGCAGTTCTGGACGATCACCCTGCCGATGGCCCTGCCCTTTCTGATGCTGGCAGTGCTGTTCCGGGGGATCGAGAATTTCAAGATGTTCGATCTGGTGGTGCAGCTAACGGGCGGTGGGCCGGGGGCGACGACGCTGCTGACCTCTATCGATCTCAAGCGTGAGGCGTTTGAGAAATGGCGGACCGGCTATGCCTCGGCCTATGCGGTCATCCTTTTTGTCACCGTGTTCGGGCTTGCCTCGATCTATGTGAAAGCCCTGAACAAGGTGAAAGACAGATGAGCTTTTCCATCACCGAACCATCGAACCGTCAGAAGTGGATCGCGGGGTTTCTGGTCATCGGCTATGCGGTGATCACGCTGATCCCGTTGGTCTGGATCATCGCCACCGGGTTCAAGACCCCTGCCGACGCCATCGCCTATCCGCCGAAGGTGATCTTTGCGCCGTCGTTGGAGGGCTATGTGAACCTGTTCACCTCGCGCAGTCGGATCACGCCTGAGGATCTGGCCGCCTTGGGGCCGCCGACCACCTGGTATGATGCCATCGTCCGGCAATATGACATGGTGATCACCGGGCCGTCGCGTTACGGCGAGCGGTTCCTGAATTCGGTCATCATCGGCTTTGGATCGACGTTTCTAAGCGTGTTTCTGGGCACCATTGCCGCCTATGCGTTCAGTCGGTTCAAGGTGCCACTGAAGGACGATCTGTTGTTCTTCATCCTGTCCACCCGGATGATGCCCCCGATTGCCGTCGCGATCCCGATTTTCCTGATGTATCGGCAGTTGGGCCTGAGCGACACGCATCTGGGGATGATCCTGCTTTATACCGCGGTGAACCTGTCGCTGTCGGTCTGGCTGTTGAAGGGCTTTATCGACGAAATTCCGATTGAGTATGAAGAGGCCGCGCTGATCGACGGCTATACCCGGTTTCAGGCCTTTACCAAGGTGGTGCTTCCGCAGGCGGCAACGGGCATCGCCTCAACCGCGATTTTCTGTCTGATCTTTGCGTGGAATGAATATGCCTTTGCCGTGCTGCTGACCTCTGGCACGGCGCAGACCGCGCCGCCGTTCATCCCCACGATCATCGGGTCGGGCGGCAAGGACTGGCCTGCCGTTGCGGCAGGGGCCACGCTGTTCCTGGTGCCAATCATGGTGTTCACCATCCTGCTGCGCAAGCATCTGCTGCGGGGCATCACATTCGGGGCGGTGCGGAAATGATAAGATTTATCAGTGGTTTGACCCGTTTTCGTCGCGGTCCGTGGGAAATGCTGGCCACCATCCTGATCGCGCTGGGCGTGGTCATGCTGATGCAGCCTTTCGCCTTGGTGCTGTTCACCTATTCCTTCCTTGTGACGCTGATCGGGACAGTCATGTTCATCATCGTCAGCCATTTTCCGGAGTAACCGATGGCCCAGATCGTCATCAAGAATATGCGTAAGGAATTTGGCGCCTTTACTGCGGTGCAGTCGTCAAGTTTCACCATCGAGGACGGCGAGTTCTTTATGTTGCTGGGGCCTTCGGGCTGCGGCAAGACCACGACGCTGCGGATGATTGCGGGGCTGGAGTTGCCAACCGCCGGTGAGATTTTCATCGACGGGCATGAGGTCAGTCAAAAGCCGGCCTCGCAGCGCGACATCGCTTTTGTGTTCCAGATGTTCGCTTTGTATCCGCATATGAATGTGCGCAAGAACATCTCTTATCCGCTGGTCAGTCAGGGGATGAAGCGGGATCAGGTGCGGGCCAAGGTGGCCGAGGTGGCCGAGATTTTGGGGATCACCCATTTGCTGGACAGCCCCGTCGGGGGGTTGTCGGGCGGGGATCGTCAGCGGGTGGCCCTGGGCCGGGCCATCGTGCGCGATCCGGCGTGTTTTCTGATGGATGAGCCTTTGGGCGCTTTGGATGCCGAGTTCCGCGAGCATATGGCGCTGGAATTGCGCGCCTTGCATGACCGGATGGGCGCGACGACGGTTTATGTGACGCATGACCAGTTGGAAGCGATGCAGATGGGCGACAAGATCGTCGTGATGAACCATGGCGTGGTCGAACAGTTCGGCCGCCCGCAGGAGATTTACGACTGGCCCGCCACGACCTTTGTGGCGCGTTTCATCGGGTCTCCTGCGATGAATTTGCTGAGCTTTGACGGGATGGTCGGCAATGGGGCGCAGGCGGTGGATCTGCACGGCACACGCGTAGAGGTGCCGCAGGTGATCAACGGGTCCACCGGCAAGGTGACCTTTGGCGTGCGGCCCGAGCATGTGCGGCTGGATGATGCAGCGGGCTATCGCGGGCGGATCATGGCGTCGGAATATCTGGGCACCACGCAGATCATCACGCTGGACAGCGCGGGCGGGCCGGTAAAGGCGCGAATCCCGTCGAATGTGGCGGTGCGGATTGGCGACACGACCGGGATGGCCTTTGATGCGCGGTCGATCTCGCTGTTCGGGGCGAATGGGCATGCGCTCGTCTCGGCGGCAAATGAAAAGGTGTTGGCCCATGGCTGAGGTGGTTCTGAAGGGGGTGTCGAAAGCGTTCGGTGCCAAGGCGGCGTTGTCGGACGTGTCGATGGTGGTGCCGGACGGAGCCTTTGTGGTGCTGCTGGGGCCGACCGGAGCGGGCAAGACCACGATGCTGCGCATGGTGTCGGGGCTGGACGTGCCCGACACGGGTACTGTGTCGATCGGAGGCCAGCCGATGAGAGGGCTGACCCCGGCGCAGCGCAATGTGGCGATGGTGTTCCAGCAATACTCGCTTTACCCGCATCTGACGGTGCGGGAAAACATGGAGTTTCCTCTGAAGTCGCCACTGTTGCGGACCCCGCGCAGCGAGATCACCCGCAAGGTGGCCGAGGTGGCCGAGATTTTGCAGATCTCGCACAAGCTGGACAACAAGGCGACGGCCCTGTCTGGGGGCGAGATGCAGCGGGTGTCGATTGGCCGGGCCTTGGTGCGCAACCCGTCGGTCTATCTGATGGACGAGCCGCTGTCGTCTTTGGACGCCAAGCTGCGCGCCGATCTGCGGGTGGAGTTGAAGAACATTCAGGCCAATCTGGGCGCGACCTTCCTGTATGTGACGCATGATCAGATCGAGGCAATGACGATGGCGACCCATGTGGGCGTTCTGGATCAGGGGCGGTTGGTGCAGTTCGGCACCCCGCGGGAGATATACGAGCAACCCGTCAGCATCTATGCCGCCGGGCGTCTGGGTCAGCCGCATATCAACATCCTGCCAGCCGACCTGTTCGGCACGGCCCCCGCAGGGGCAGCGCAGATCGGCTTGCGGCCCGAGCAGATCCAGCAGGGCGAGGGACAGGAGTCGCTGGTCAAGCGGGTTGAGCATCTGGGCGACCAGACCCGGCTGCATCTGTCGTTCAAGAACCATGACATCACCACCGTCACCGAGGCGCATACGCCACTGCGGTCCGGGGATATCATCAAGATCAAACCGCTTCGGCCGTTCTACTTTGACGCCGCTGGCATTCGTATTGTCTGAGGGGATCAGCATGACGCAATTCATGAACAAGCGCGAAAACATCGTCACCGAGGCCATCGACGGGCTGCTTTCGGCGTCGGGCGGGCGGTTGGTGCGGCTGGACGGCTATCCCCATATCCGGGTGGTGCTGCGCGCCGATTGGGACAAGGCGCGGGTTGCGCTGGTGTCCGGCGGCGGGTCCGGCCATGAGCCAGCCCATGCGGGCTTTGTCGGCAAGGGGATGCTGACGGCGGCGGTGTGCGGCGATGTCTTTGCCTCGCCTTCAGTGGATGCGGTGCTGGCGGGGATTCTGGCGGTGACCGGGCCTGCGGGCTGTTTGCTGGTGGTAAAGAACTACACCGGGGACCGGTTGAACTTTGGTCTGGCGGCAGAACGGGCGCGGGCCTTTGGGCTGAAGGTGAACATGGTGATCGTCGATGACGACATCGCCCTGCCCGACCTGCCGCAATCGCGCGGGTTGGCGGGCACGCTGTTTGTCCACAAGATCGCCGGGCATCTGGCCGAAGAGGGCGCGGATCTGGCCACGGTGACGGCGGCGGCGGAGCGGGTGATCGCAGGCACGCGGTCAATCGGCATGTCGCTGGACACCTGCACGGTGCCCGGTTCAGCCAAGGAAAGCCGCATCGCCTTGGGCAAGGCTGAGCTGGGTTTGGGCATCCACGGGGAGCCGGGGGTGGAACAGATCGACTTTTCCGGCGCGCAACACGCCATTGCGGCGATGGCTGAAAAGCTTTCAGTGGGGCTGGCGGACGTGCCGCATGTGGCGTTGCTGAACAACCTTGGCGGCACCTCGGCCTTGGAGATGTCAGTTCTGGCGCATGAGCTGATCACATCAGCCTTGGGTGCGCGGATCAAATATATCGTCGGCCCGGCGGCGATGATGACCTCGCTCGACATGCAGGGGGTGTCGATTTCGGTCTATCCGCTGTCTGTAGGGGATGAGGTGGCCTTGTGTTCGGAGACCGGGCTTTCCGCGTGGCCGGGCTGTGTGGCGGTGGCCGACCCTGTGGTGGTGGCCTTGCCCGACGGGCTGACGCCGATCCGGCCGATCCCTTCGAACCATGCCGCAACGCGGGCGTTTTTGGAGAAATGTTGTGCGATCATGATCGCGATGGAGGCGGATCTGAACGCGCTGGATGCGAAGTCTGGCGATGGCGATACTGGCTCAACCCTTGCGGGCGCGGCGCGCGCACTCGTCGGAGCGATGGATCATTTGCCCTTGGCCGACCTGACACAACTTTACCGCGCCATCGGGCTGGAGTTGAGCCAGACGATGGGCGGATCATCGGGCGTGCTGTTGGCGATCTTTTTTGCGGCGGCGGGGGATGCGGCCTCGAGCGGGTTGACGCAGCGCGACGCGTTGCGGGCAGGGTTGGAACGGATGCAGCAGATCGGCGGGGCCAACCTTGGCGACCGGACGATGGTGGATGCGCTGATGCCCGCGCTAGAGGCGTTGGAGCAGGGGCTGCCCGCTGCGGCCAAGGCGGCGCGCGCGGGCGCCAATCATACCGCCACGCTGACCAAGGCCAAGGCCGGGCGCGCGGCCTATATCAGTGCGGAGCAACTTGGCGGCCACATCGACCCCGGCGCCGAAGCCGTGGCAAGGCTGTTTGAGCAGTTGACGCGCTAGCCCACGCCATCCGGCACAGATCACCCAAGGTACCGCCCACCTGCGGCGGTGCCTTGGGTGGCCATTGCGGTGCGGGCGACTTCTGGCTCGCCCTTGGTGATGGCCCGAAAGATGCCGGCATGTTGGTCCTGCACATGATCCAGCCCGCACCGCATGGTGTAAAACGACAGGCCGTGGAGTGCCGTTCCGAACGCGAAATGGTCTTTCAGTGCCCCCTGTTGGCTGCGGTTGTGATCGCCAGATGAAAGCCGAAGTCGGCCTCTTGTCGGTGGCCGCGCGGCTCTGTCGCGGCGCGCATCAGTTGCAGGCGTTTGTCCATCTCTGCCAGATCGGCATTCCTGTGCCGGGTGGCGGCAGGTGCCGCGGCAGCGGGTTCGATCACAAGCGAAATTCACAGCGCCGTCGCAGATCGACCGTGTTTTCAGGGGGTGAAACAACAGCGGCGCGGACCACCTCAGCCGTCCGGCCCGGCGCAAGTTTGCGGCTGTTGGTTTAAGCCAGCGATGACCTCTGGTGCCGGATCTGGGATGGCGAGTGGGCGTTACGGCGTGCTTGGGCGAACCAATCAGCAGGTCGCCCAATGGGTCAAGGTGCCGCGCCAATAGTGGTTTTCCTGCCCGTCGATCACCCAGGCAACTTGCCCGGCAAAGGGTATCCACCGGCCATCGCAGGAACGGTAATCGGTAAAGCTGCCGTGCCAGGGGGTGGGCAGGTGCGGCGCTTTGACCGAACGTGGCCTGTCTTTTGCGGCCACCTGGCCCACGCGGCCATCTGCGTCGAGGGCAAAGATTACCTCGGCCCGAGCAGCGCCCTCGCCCGTGCTGACCGCCAAATGGTTCGCATCCATCTCGCGCCAGTTTAGGAACGGGTTGTGCAGCATGGCGTCGGGCGCATAGGGCAGTTCTGCCAAATAGCGCAACATCTCACCCTTGGTCAGCGCGTCGTTGCGCTCTGTCCGAACCAAGCGGATCACGCCAAGGGCGGTGACATCCAACCTTCCCCGCCCCTCGTCCAGCGCATCGATAACCGTCAGAAACCCAAGCGGCCGGAAGCGCGCCTTCCACGAAAAGGCGCAGTTCGTGACCGCCATGGTTTGATGAGCGGCAAATGGCAGCCATGTGGCCGAGCGCAGAGACAGCTTCATCTCGCCGCTTTGGTCCAGAACAATTCCCTGCACGCGCGCCACCGGATCGGCACCAAGGCGCAGCGCAAGGGCGCGGACAGCGTCTGGGACGGTCATTTGAGCAAGGGCCCGACTGGCGATCCTTCAGAGATCATGTCCTTTTGTGCCTCTTCGGCCTTTGCAGTCGGGGTGTTGGCCTGTGCATGTGCCGCGGCATTGGCTTTGGTCGGCTCAACCAGTTGATCGGCGTGGTGAGGGGGGGCATAGATCGTGTAAAGACGCAGTCGCTTTTTGCCGGTGTTCGTCAAGTTGTGGCGAACGCCCGCAGGGACAACGATAGCATCGCCCTCGCCAACCAAGATCTTGGCATTCCCGATCTTGATGCGGCCCTTGCCTTTCTCGATCCGGAGGAATTGATCGTGCAAAGAGTGCACCTCGGAGCCGATTTCTTCGCCGGGCTTCAGGGTCATCAGCACAAGCTGCATCTGGCCCGAGGTGAACAAGACGTGCCGAAAGTCATCGTTCTTTCGCGTCAGGCTTTCGAGTGGTCCGACATAACCCTGCATTTTCATTCTCCTTGATTGGCAGATGAAAGCTAAACACATCGCTGTTGCTGCGCCCTGATCCAGATCAGGGCGGGGACGTGGGAAGTGCGCCAACGTCTGGGAAGAACGGTCGACGACGGGTCAGCGATTTGCCGCCCGCCTGCGCAGCACGACGAGGGTCACCCCCATGCCTATGAAAACAAAGACGTCGGCGCTTGCGGTTGCCCAGTTTGGGGGGCAGCACGCTGGGCAAATCGCCCGAACGGCCCGCAGACAGAGCGTCGCCGGCGCGGTTCTTGACCATGCCAACGGCCGTGATGACCGATCGGCCATCTGTGATTTCGTCACCCGAGTCGTGGTCAGCCGCGCCGTTGGCACACATATGGCCCGCCCTGAACCGCCGGGTTGAGAGCGTGGTTGCCCTGATAAATTGAGCCCCCTGCCCGCCCCTACGCGTGGGCGGATTAACAGCGAAAGGTCGTCCCATGCCCGCAAAGACACCCGCCACGGGTTGGCGTTTTCCCAATGCCTTTACCATTCTGTTTGTGCTGATCCTCTTTGTGGCGGCTCTGACATGGGTGATCCCTTCGGGGCAATACACCCGCGTTGCTTCGGAGTTGTTGGGCAAGGATGTTCCGGTCGCCGGGACCTATGCGCTGACACCGGGAAATCCGCAGGGGTTTTTTCAGGTTATCCTCGCGCCGATTGCCGGGTTTTATGACCCGGACAGCTATGCGGCCAACGCCATCGACGTCGCCCTGTTCGTGTTGATCATCGGTGGGTTTATTGGCGTGGTCACCGCAACCGGCGCGATTGATGCGGGCATCCGGCGGGCGATGCTGCGGCTGAAAGGCCGGGAGGTCTGGATGATCCCAATCCTGATGGGCTTGTTCGCAATCGGTGGCACCACCTATGGGATGGCCGAGGAAACGCTGGCGTTTTATGGCCTGCTGATCCCGGTGATGATCGCGGCGGGCTATGATGCGATGGTCGGCGTGGCCGTGATCCTGTTGGGGGCGGGGATCGGCGTTCTGGGGTCCACAATCAACGCGTTTTCCACTGTCATTGCTTCGGATGCGGCGGGCATCAGCTTTGCCGATGGCATGGGGTTGCGGCTGGCTATTCTGGGCCTTGGATGGGTCGTCTCGGTCGCTTGGGTGATGCGCTATGCAGCACGGGTCAAGGCGGATCCGTCCCTGTCGCTGGTGCATGACCAAAAGGCTGCGAACGACGCGCACTTCGGCGCCGCCGTTGCGGATCAGGGGTTCACGGGGCTGCACCAGATCGTGCTGGTGCTGTTTGCGGCAACCTTTGGCGCGATGATCTGGGGCGTTTCGGTTGGCGGGTGGTGGATGGCGCAGATGTCGGGGCTTTTCCTTGCCGCCGCCATTGTCATCGGCATCATCGGACGGTTGGGTGAGCCGCGGCTGGTCGAGGCATTTCTGGCGGGTGCGCGCGATCTGTTGGGCGTGGCGCTGATCATCGGGTTGGCGCGCGGCATTGTGGTGGTGATGGATGCGGGGCAAATCACCGACACGATCCTGCACAGCGCCGAGACCACCGTGGCGGGCCTGCCGGGTGCGGCCTTTATCAGCGTTATCTATGCGGTTGAACTGGGCCTGTCGTTCTTTGTGCCGTCGACCTCGGGGCTTGCGGTGCTGTCGATGCCGATCCTTGCCCCCGTTGCAGATTTCGCGGGCGTTGACCGTAGCCTTGTTGTCACCGCCTTTGCCACGGCCAGCGGCTGGGTCAACCTGATCACACCCACTTCGGCGGTGGTGATGGGGGGGCTTGCGATTGGTCGCGTGCCTTATCAGCGCTGGCTGCGCTTTGTCTGGCCTTTGTTGCTGGTGCTGACCGTCCTTGTGATGGGCGCACTGATCCTTGCCACCTATATTTAGGACCTCTCATGACCCTTACTTATGGCGTTCATTCCGAAGCGGGCCAGTTGCGCCGTGTCATGGTTCACGGTCCGGGCCGTGAGATGGAGCGGCTGACCCCCACCAACCGTGAGGCGTTGTTGTTTGACGACGTGCTCTGGGTCAAGCAGGCCCGGGTGGAGCATATGACCTTTGTCGATGCCATGCGCGAGCGCGGCGTTGAGGTCGTGGTGTTCCGCGATTTGCTGACGCAGACGATGGCCGATCCGGTCGCCCGGGCGTGGGTTCTGGATGCAAGGATCACCGACAGACACGCTGGGGGTGGGGCTGGCAGAGGACCTGCGGGCTTGGGCGATGGAGGCCCCGGCAGCAACGGTCACCGACGTTCTGATCGGCGGCATGAGTTGCGCCGAATTGCCTATTCCGATGGCAGGGGTCTTGGCGCCGATGCTGGCGCCCCAGGATTTTCTGCTGCCGCCGCTGCCCAACCAGATCTTCACCCGCGACACCACGTGCTGGATTTATGGCGGTGTGACGCTGAACCCGATGTTCTGGCCCGCGCGCCGATGGGAGACGCTGAACGCTGCGGCCGTCTACCGCTTTCACCCCGATTTCGCCGGGGTGGCCCCGGTCTGGTGGGGCGATCCGCTGGTCAATCACGGATTGGCCACGCTTGAGGGCGGCGACGTAATGCCAATCGGAAATCGCGCCGTTCTGGTCGGCATGGGGGAGCGGACAACGCCGCAGGCGGTCGGGCAACTGGCCCGGGCCCTGTTCGCGGGCGGCGAGGTTGATCAGTTGATCGCATGCCAGTTCCCGCGCGAGCGATCTGCCATGCATCTGGATACGGTTTTCACCTTTTGCGACCGCGATCTTGTCACAGTTTTCGCCGAGGTGACCGACGCGATCCAAACCTATACGCTGCGCGCAAAGGATAACGGCGGCATCGCTGTTACCACGGAAACCAAGCCCTTCCTTGAGGTTGTTGCCCGTGCGCTTGGCCTGAAGGCTTTGCGCAGCATTCCGACCGGAGGCGATTCCTACGAAGTTCAGCGCGAGCAATGGGATGACGCCAACAACCTGTTGTGCCTCAGCCCCGGCGTGGTGGTCGGCTATGATCGCAACACCCATTCCAACACCCTGCTGCGCAAGGCAGGTGTCGAAGTCATCACCATTCCCGGGTCCGAACTGGGCCGAGGCCGAGGTGGGTCGCACTGTATGACGTGCCCATTGATCCGCGATCCTTTGTGAAAGGGGCCTGCTATGCCCGCTAATCTCCACGGCCGAAGCTTTCTGACCTTGCTGGATTTCTCGCCAGTCGAGATCCGCCACTTGCTGACCCTTGCCGCCGAACCTGAAGGCGGCAAAGCAGGTGGGAACCGAACGCCCGCGACTTTCCGGCAAAAACATCGCGCTGATCTTTGAAAAAGACAGCACCCGCACGCGCGCGGGGTTTGAGGTGGCGGCCCATGACCAGGGCGCGCATGTCACCTATCTGGGGCCATCCGGCAGCCATATCGGCCACAAGGAAAGCATCGCAGGACACTGCACGCGTCTTGGGCCGGATGTTCGATGCCATCGAATACCGGGGCTTTGGCCAAGACAGTGCCGAGATTTTGGCGCGGCTTTCCGGGGTGCCGGTTTACAACGGTCTGACGGATGATTTCCACCCGACGCAAGTGCTCGCCGATTTCCTGACCATGCAAGAGCACAGCACAAAGCACCTGTCCGAGATGGCATTTTGCTATCTGGGCGATGCCAGCGGCAATATGGCGGCCTCATTGATGGTGGGGGCGGCGCTGATCGGCGTAGATATCCGCCTTTGCGCCCCGCCAGACTTGTGGCCCGACCCGGCGCTCGTGGCGCAATGCGAGGCGCTTGCCGTCAAGTCGGGCGGCAAGATCACCGTCACCAAGGATCTGGCCGCGGTGAAAGGGTGCGATTTTCTTTACACAGATGTCTGGGTCAGCATGGGCGAGCCGGAAGCGGTCTGGGCCGAGAGGATCACGCTGTTGACGCCCTATAGCGTCACGGCAGAGCTTATGGCGGCCACAGGCAAGCCACAGACCAAGTTCCTGCATTGCCTGCCGGCGTTCCATAACACCGACACCGAAGTCGGAAGGGCCATTGAAAAGGCCCATGGCATCACCAGCATGGAAGTCACCGATGAGGTTTTTGAAAGCCCGGCATCGGTCGTCTTTGATCAGGCGGAAAACCGGCTTCACACGATCAAAGCGGTGCTTGTCGCCACATTGGGGGGTTAAATGCGTATTGTCGTAGCCTTGGGCGGAAATGCCCTTTTGCGGCGAGGCGAGCCGATGACGCCAGAGGCGCAGCACACCAACGTGCGCATTGCGGCAAAGGCGCTCGCCGATATTGCGCGCGATCACCAGATCATTGTGACCCATGGAAATGGACCGCAGGTCGGGTTGATGGCTTTGCAGGCCGCGGCCTTTGCGCCGAAAAGCCCTTGGCCGCTGGATATCCTTGGTGCGGAAACCGAGGGCATGATCGGCTATCTGATCGAACAAGAGCTGATGAACGCGCTGGCGGATGGCACGGCTTGCGCCACCTTGCTGACCCGGGTGGAGGTGGACCGAAACGATCCCGCCTTTCTTCAACCCCGCAAGCCGATCGGGCCGGTTTATTCGGCCGAAGAGGCCAAGGCCCTGCTGGCCGACCATGACTGGCCGATGATCGACACGGAAAGCGGCGGGCGGCGGCGGGTTGTGCCTTCGCCTTTGCCGATGGCCATTCTGGAGATCCGCGCGATCCGTCTGTTGGTCGAGGCGGGTATCTGCGTCATCTGTGCGGGCGGCGGCGGCATTCCGGTTGTTCGCAAGGCGAATGGCGATATGGAGGGCGTCGAGGCGGTCATCGACAAGGATAGAACCGCCGCCCTTTTGGCGACCGCGCTAAATGCCGATGCGTTGTTGATGCTGACAGACGTCGAAGCGATTTATGCCAATTGGGGCACGCCCGACCAAGCCCCGATCAAAACCATCGCCCCCGACGCATTGGAGGCGATGCAGTTCGACGCGGGCTCTATGGGGCCAAAGGTTGCCAGCGCCTGCAGCTTTGTGCGTGCGGGCGGCAAGATTGCCGGCGTGGGGCGGCTGGCTGATGCGCGGGCAATTCTTGAGGGCAAGCGCGGAACGCAGGTGACGCTGCCCAAGTTGGCCGCAGCGGGCCCCAAACACCTTGCCAAGTCAACGTCCTGACAGGCCACCGGTTGCCCGCCGCGAAATGAGTCTGCGCAAAGCAAACCTGTATCAGTGCGGGCAACCACCAGACGAGGCACACCAGACTTGGGCCGCCAAGTTACGCAGCCCAAATCTGCACCAGCCCCCGGCACATGCCTGAACGGTCGTTCGTTTCCCCTCTTATTCGGACGAATCGTGGCGGCATGAGGGGGCTGGCCGCAAAAGGAGCCCCCATGATCACGCCCTATTTCAAGTCGATCGCCGACAAGATGAAGATCGTCAAAGATATTTGGTCCGAGGCCCCTCCGGGTCCGAAAAAGGATGCGGCGATGGTGCATTTCATGGCCGCCGAACAGGCGCGCCGCGAAAAGAACGATGCCGATTGTGTCAGGCTGCTGCAAGCTGCCTGTCAGGTGCTTGCCTGATCCCATCGACATACGGGGGCATCTGAAACGCCTTGCCGGCTATTTCAGAAGCGGGCCGTCATGATCCAGATAGGCGCGATCAAAGTTGGAAAATTCGACTAGGGCATCATAGTCGTCAAACACGACGCGACCCCGCTGAAAGGTAAGCAGCCCCTCTTCGCGCAGCTCGCGCAAGACGCGGTTGACGTGCACCGCACTTAGCCCCAGCGCGTCAGCCAGCAGATACTGCGTGAGCGGGCAGGTAAAGCCGGACCGATCCGCCAATCCCACAAGGCGCAGGCGTGTGCCGATCTCCAACAGAAAATGCGCCATCCGTTCAGAGGCAGAGCGGCGACCCAGATCAACCAGATGTTCAACGACCATCGCCTCATCGCGCGAAGCGGCCCAAAGCACCGCCGTGGCCAACCGGGGCGTTTTGGTGAACGCCTCTAGCAGATCGCGCTGCTGGACCTCGGACGCCTGCACGGGCGTTATTGGTTCGACATTGTGGTCAGAGGTGCGGAACAGCACGGACCGCAGGCCCAGAAAATCGCCCGGTATCTGGAAATCAACAATCTGCCGCGTGCCGCCCTGGAGGATCTTGTAGGAACAGGCCCATCCCGAAGCCAGCACATAGGCGCATTGATCCGTCTGGCCCTGATGGATCATATCAACCCCGACTTCAAAACGGCGGCGGCGGCGATACAAATCGGAAATGACGGTCAAATCGGTTGGCGAAAGCGCCACGAAGGCGGATAGCTTGCGCGCAAACGGACTGTCTTTGATCGCCAGCGTTGCGCTTGGAACACTCATTAAAAACTCCTTAGTGCGAACAAAGGGCAAGCTGCGCCTATGCACCGCGTTATATTCTGGAAAGTGAGTTGCCGCGTACTGATCCAGATCAGCCCATGACGGACGATATCTGCAAAGATGGCACACGGCCCTCTGTGGATTGACTGCAGCATGGCACAAACCGCGCAGAAAGTCGAAACTCTATGGCAGACGTTTCCGGAATTGCGGCCCTCAGCATCTGCGAGTCGCTGCTTTTGGCGCTGAATGACCGAAATGTATTACCCGAAAGAGAGATTGTCGGCATCTTGAGGGATGCCGCTGCCGCGCATGAAGACGCATCGGCTGCGGATTTGACACCAGAGATGCACAAAGACGTGGCCGAACTGATCAACAAGATCATATCCGGCGGAAACTCGGTCCGTCGCCGCTAGGGCCTGCTTTTGGTAGAACCCCGGAAGTCACGATACCCCGCACACCCTGCGGGACCTTGTGCCCTGCCGCAACGGCGGCACACACATTCACCCGTAGCGCCGCAAATGTGCCGAGCGCACAATTTTTGCGGGCAAACGGCGGGGAATGATTTGGATCAGTTACGGGTCTGCACGGGCGCGATAGCTTGCCGAAAACGGTATTGATGTTGCGCGAGCTGCTGCTGCTGCCTGTCCCGGCCCCGGTCCCCTGCGGGAACAAAGGGCGGGCTGTCTTTCACCCCGATTACCCTGTCATCAACAGCGGCCCCTGCCATTTCAAAGGAACAACGTATGAAACACGCCAGCCATGCCATCGCCGTCTTTCCAGATCACCCCGCCGCCGAAGCCGCTGTCAAGAAACTGGCAGAGGCCGGAATCGCCATGACCGATATCAGCATCATCGGCAAAGGCTATCACACCGACGAAAAGGTCACGGGGTTTTACAACATCGAAGACCGGGTCCGGTTCTGGGGCACCCGTGGCGCGTTCTGGGGCGGGCTTTGGGGTCTGTTCATGGGCGGGATGGTGCTGACCGTTCCGATCATGGGCCATATTGTGGTTTTGGGCTACCTTGCCACGACCGCGATTTCGATGGTCGAGGGGGCGGCACTGTTGGGCAGCCTGAGCGCCTTGGGTGCGGCGCTTTATAGTCTTGGCGTTCCGAAAGACAGTGTGATTTCCTATGAATCCGCCATTGAGGCTGACAGCTTTCTGGTGATGGTGCGGGGCTCTCAGGCAGAGACGGACCGTGCCCACGCGTTGCTGTCAAAGGGGGCTGCGTCCAAGGTCGATCTGCACGCCCACGCGCCTTTGGCACTCCAAATGGCGGAAGACGCGGCAAAATGAGCACGACAGGGTTGGGAAAACATGGCTGAAAGCAGCGCAAAACCTTCGCCCAAGGCAAGCGACGATCCCTATGCGGCGCTTGGGTTGACCAAGACGGCGAGCGAGGCCGACATCAAGAAGGCGTATCGTCGTCTGGTCCGCAGCTCTCATCCCGATATCAACCCCGACGATCCCGAGGCGAGTGCGCGCTTTATCCGGATCAGTGCCGCGCATGACCTGTTGAAAGATCCTGCCACCCGCGCCCGGTTTGATGCGGGTGAAATCGATGCCTCGGGTCAGGAAAAACCCCAGCGCCGCTATTACCGCGACTATGCGGATGCGGGCGATACGCGGCAGGGTACGGGCGGCTTTTCCGGCATGGACCCTGACGACATCTTTGCCGAAATCTTGCGGCAACGGGGCGGTGGCAGGGGCGAGGGATTTGCCGCGGCGGGCCGAAATCTGGCGTTCCGGCTGGAGGTGCCGTTCCTTGACGCCGCACGCGGGGGCAAGGCTCGCATCGCCCTGCCCGGCGAGGCCCCGCTGGATGTCACGATTCCCGAAGGTTTGCGCGATGGCCAGACCCTGCGGTTGCGCGGCAAGGGCGAGCCCGGTTTTGGCGGCGGCCCGCGCGGCGATGCCGAGGTGACGATCAGCGTGCAGGCGCACCCGATCTTTCAGCGCGAGGGTGAGACCATTCTGATCACCCTGCCAATCACTTTGGACGAGGCCATTCTGGGAGCCAAGGTAGAGGTTCCGACGATCCTTGGGGATGTCGCGCTGACGATCCCCAAAGGCTCTAGCAGCGGCAGGGTTCTGCGGTTGCGTGGGCGCGGCGTGCGGGCAAATGGCGGTGTCGGTGACCAGCTTGTCGAATTGCGGATCGTTGTTCCCAAGGCCGAAGACCCCGCGTTGACCGCCTTTATGGAAACGTGGCGGGCGTCCCACCGCGAAGACCCACGCGAGGCCATGCTGAAAGGGGTGCCGCGATGACGCAGCTATTCAACGAAGATCAGGTTCTGGTGCAGATCACCCGGCTCACGCGCAGCCGGCTGACCGCATTCATCGATGCCGAGGCAGTCCGGCCTGCCGAAACAGAGGCAGGCCCGCAATTCGGGGCCGCCGATCTGGCGCGGCTGGATTTGTTGTGTGAGCTTGAAGATCTGTACGAGATGACGCCCGATGCGTTGGCTGTGGTGATTGCGGTCATCGACCAGATGCACGCCGCCCGCCACGACCGGCAGCGGTTGCTTGCGGCCGTCGCGGCCGAGGCCGTCGAAGTCCAGCTGCGGATCGCAGCCGCACTTGCGCGACCCCAAGAGCCGACGGACGGGTGACCCTGCCCGCCGCGCCAGTTTGCGGCAGCCGTTTGGGTTCAGGGAATAGGGACCCCGGGCGCGTTCCTGCGCCCCATGCCGGCGCGATCATTCACGGGTGCGGCTTTTGGGGGCCAGATGCCCGCAGTTGGCGACCGTTTATCTATGCGCCAAAACGCAGACTGCGCCGATAGGGATTGGCCGCAAGATTGGCTTTTCGGACCCTGCGCGTGGGTCTTCAGGGGGCCGGCGCATCGCCAAGCCGAATGTTCAACCGCCGCACCACGCCGGGAGCGGCCGTCGGCATCGGCAAGCGCAGGCGACCGTCCCTTACGGGCAAATCAACGCCATCAAGGTTTGCCGCTGCGATGCCGAGACCGCTGCGGCCCGGATTAGCGATGGTGATCAAAAGCGCGCCGGACGCTTGGGCAAGGGTTGCCTGCATTTCCGGCCAATCTTTGGGAAAACATGGTGAGAGCAGCAGGTCGCCCCCTGCCCGGCTAAGCCCCAAAAGGCCCTCTACCCCAGCCCGATACATCCAGCCCGCCGAACCTGTATACCATGTCCAGCCCCCCCGGCCCTCATGCGGGGCGGCAGAGTAGACATCGGCGGCCACAACATAGGGTTCAACCTTGTAGCGCGCAGTGGCCTGCGGCGTCAGGGCGTGGTTGATCGGGTTGACGAGGGCAAACAGCGCAGAGGCGGCATCGCCATTGCCTAATGCGCATTGCGCAAGAATGGCCCACATGGCGGCATGGCTATACTGCCCGCCATTTTCGCGAAGGCCCGGCGGATATCCTTTGATATAACCCGGATCTTGCGCGGTCTGGTCAAAGGCGGGTGTGAACAAAAGCGCCAGACCCGGCTCTGTCCGGATGAGGTGTTTGGTCATGCTTGCCATTGCGGTCTTGGCGCGGACCGGATCTGCCGCACCTGACAGCACAGCCCAAGACTGCACGAGGCTGTCGATGCGACATTCCTGCGATGAAGCCGAACCCAGCAGGGTGCCGTCATCATAGGTGCCGCGCCGATACCATGCGCCATCCCATCCGTCGCGTTCAATGGCCGCCGTTACCGAAGCGGCATGCGCCCGCCAGAGCGCCGCGCGTTTGGGATCGCGGGCGTCGGCAAAAGGGGCCATCCGCTCGATGGTCTTGATCAGTAGCCAGCCAAGCCAGACGCTGGTGCCAGCGCCACCCTCGCCCACCCGGTTCATGCCATCGTTCCAGTCGCCCGTGCCGATCAGTGGCATGCCGTTGGCCCCGGTCTGCGCGATCGCAAGATCCAGACCCCGGGCGCAATGTTCAAAGAGGCTGGCGTGTTGGTCGGACAGCGTCGGCTGAAAGAAGTCGTCATGCGCCCCGGGCAAAAGGGCCGGGCCATCGAGAAACGGGATTTGCTCGTCCAACACGGCTACATCGCCCGACACCTCGACGTATTGCGCCACGCCATAACCCAGCCAGACACGGTCATCCGTAATCCGGGTGCGGACGCCTTGACCGGAATGCGGCAACCACCAGTGCTGGACATCGCCTTGTTCAAACTGCCGGGCGGCGGCACGGAGCAGGTGGGCGCGGGTCATGTCCGGGCGCAGCGCAGTCAGGGCCATGCCGTCTTGCAATTGATCGCGGAAACCGTAGGCCCCGCTGGCCTGATAGAACCCCGCGCGCGCCCATATCCGACATGCGAGCGTTTGGTACAAAAGCCATCCGTTCAGCAGGATATCCATCGCCCGGTCCGGTGATTTCACCTGCACAGCGCCCAGCAGATCGGCCCAGTGGTTGCGGACGCGGGCCAGCGTTGCCGCCGGATCGGCAGCGCGGTGGCGCAAGATCAGATCGCGGGCTGCCTCAGCAGAGCGCGCCTGACCCAGCAAGAAAACGACCTCGACGCTTTCTCCGGGGGCCAGATGGATGCGCCGTTGCAGCGCGGCACAGGGATCAAGCGACGGGCCGGTGCGACCGGAAAGGCCGCCCTGTCCAAGCGCGGCAGGCGCAGCCAAATTACCGGCCCGGCCCAGAAACTCTGCCCGGTCAGCGGTCAGGCTATCGGTCTGCGCGCCAAGATCGGCAAAGGCGACGCGGCCCGGAAAGGCCGTGGCATAGGGGTTGCGGGCCAGAATGGCGCCGGTGTCTGGGTCGGTGCTGGTGATGATGTGTGCGCTGCGTTGCGCGCCCAGCACCCACTCGGCATAAGCTGTTACCGACAAGTGGCGCGGCTGGGTTCCGATGTTGCGCAGAGTCAGGCGCGTGATCTTGACCGGGTCGTCCATGGGCACAAACTGCACCATCTGGCAGTCGATCTGATGGGCGGTATGGTCAAAGCGGCTATACCCGAAGCCGTGCCGCGTGATGTAGCACCCGTTGCTGCGGATCGGCAGGGCGGTTGGCGTCCATAGGGCGCCTGACTCCATGTCTTGCAGGTAGATCGCCTCGCCTGTGGGGTCGGTCACCGGATCGTTTGACCACGGCGTCAGCTGGTTTTCACGGCTGTTTTCGGCCCAGACGTGGCCACTCCCCTCGGCAGAGACTTGAAACCCGAAGGCCGGGTTGGCGATAACGTTGATCCAGGGTGCGGGCGTCGTCTGGCCATCGCGCAGGATCGTCACATATTCGCGACCCTCGTCTGCAAAGCCGCCGGTGCCATTGAAAAACTCTAGATCAGGGGTCGGGACGGGATCGGCGGGCGGGCTGTGAACCGGCGCGTCGGGGCCGGTAAGCAACAGCGGCGGCGTGGCCAAAGCGTCAATCTGTTCGCCAATGCTGCCCCGGCTGGCCACCAGAATGACGCCGGCAACAGCGACCAGAAGCGCGCGGGCCTCGGCGCTGATAAGGTCGCTGCGCAGGGTGTAGACCTTACCTTGCGCCGCGGCCTGCGAAGTCTCGACGCGCGGTCGTGACTGGGCAGAGCGCACGGCAACCTCAATCGCGATCTGCATGTCCTGAATGTAGGACGAAGCGCGTTCGTTCAGGATAACCAGATCAACGTCAAACTGCCGCATGCGCCAGTATTCGTGGGCGGCAAGCACCTCTTGCAAGGCAGCAGTGTCTTCGCTGTCGCTGATCTGAAACAGCACGATCGGCAGATCCCCCGAAATGCCCATCGGCCAGAGTGCCGACTGTGGGCCTGAGCCAGCCTCGATCCGGTTGGCGGGCGCGCGCAACCGGCTGTCGCCGCGCAGGATCATCCCGGCCAGACGCTGAAAGTCGGCCGCGGCGGCTTGCGAGACGGCAAGGTGGCGCAGTTGCACCTGACCTTGGGTCCATGACAGGGTAACCGCACGTTCAAACGCCGACGGGTCACGGTGGCGATCCACCAAGGCCAGCAGGGCCTCGGGCGATTGCGCGACGGCGGTCCAATAGGTCACGCGCACCATTCCGCCAGACGGAACCAGCACGCGGCGTCGGATGGAAAAGATCGGGTCCAGCACCGTACCCGTTGTGTTGGACAGTGGGCCTTTGGTTGCCAGAGCCGCCCGGATGGTGCCGCCGCGCCCGATAAACCGCGCGCGATCCGTTTCGTATTGGATCTCGGCAGTTTCCTTGCCTTCGACGATGGCGATATGCGCGGCCCATACCTCGGGATCAGACGGCGAGCGGCGGCGGCGGGTCGCGATGACCACGCCCAACTCGGGCAGGTAATCCGTCACAACAAACAATTTGGAAAACGCCGGATGCGACAGGTCCGCAGCAGGTGGGGCCAGCACGAGTTCGGCATAAGACGTCAGCTCTATTTCGCGCGCGTGGCGGCTGGTGTTGGTAAGCGTCACACGACGGGCCTCGGCGTCATCTTCGGCCGAGACGACCACCTCGGTGGTCATGGTTAGCCCTTGGCTTTTATGGACAAAGGCCGCGTGATGTTCGCAGAAGACCGCTTTGTGATGCGCGGCATCCACCCCGGTTGGCTGCAAGGCGGCGGACCAGAGCGCGCCGGATTTGACGTCCCTTGCGAAAATGAAGGTCCCCAGCGCCGATTGCGTGGGATCTGAACGCCAACGGGTGACCGCCAGATTGCGCCAGCGGCTATAGCCTGCGCCCGTTGGGGTCAGCATGACACCGTAGCACCCGTTAGATAACAGGTGCCCGGTCGGCGCGGCCGTTTGCGGACCATCAAAGCGGCGCAGGATTGGCGGATCGGCCGCTTCTGCCGGGGCGGTCAGGACCTCTTTGGCGCGAGGTGGGGCAGCGGTGGCGTCGCGCGGCACACGCTCTTGCAACAAGAGGTCTACGCCCTGAATCATCGGCTCGGCGTGGAAGCGGCGGCGCAGGCAGCCGTCTTGCAAGATGTTGGCAATGGCAGTGATGGTCATGCCCTGATGATGGGCCATAAAGCTGCGGATCACCGCGCAATCGGCGCCGCTGGGCAACCGCGACGCGGTAAAGTCGACCGCTTCGTAAAAACCGAAGCGCCCTTTTGCGCCGATGCTTTCCAGTTGTGCCAAGTTGCTGATCGCGGCGCGCGGATCCACCATTGCCGCCAAGCCCGTGGCATAGGGGGCAATCACACGGTTCGCGCTTAGCCCGCGTTTCAGGCCCAAACCCGGCACCCCAAAGTTGGAATACTGATAGGTCATTTCCAGATCGCGGGCGTTGTAGGCGGATTCCGAGACGCCCCACGGCATCGCGTTTGCCGCGCCATAGGCAATTTGGCGGGTGACGATCAGGCGGTTGGTTTGCTCCAGCACCGACCCGACGGGCGCGCGCATGACCAGCGACGGCATCAGGTATTCAAACATGCTGCCAGACCAAGAAATCAGCGCAGAGCCCGTGCCCACCGGCGTGGCCGAGCGCCCTAGCCGGAACCAGTGCCGGGTTTCCACATCGCCTTTTGCAATCGCAAACAGGCTGGCAAGCCGCGCTTCGGAGGCCAAAAGATCATAGCAATTTGCGTCAAGCGTGTTGGTCGAGACCGAAAAGCCGATGGACAAAAGCTTCTTTTCCGGATCAAGCAAAAAGGCAAAATCCATGTCCAGGGCCAGCTTTCGGGCAAGATGCTCTAGCGCAACAAGCCGTGCTGCAGGGTCCGATGCGTCGTCTTCAATATGGCTGTCGATGCCGTTGGCGACGGCTTCGGTCCAAAAGAGGATCTCGGGGTCATTCTGGCTTTGCGCAAGATCGGCGGCCCGCTGCGCCATAGGCCGAAGCGAGGCAAAGCTTTCGTGGCGGGCATTCGCTGCAGTCAGTTGATCCAGCAACGCGGCCAGCGGACTGGCTTCGCTGCCCAAAGCACGCCGCGCCAGCGACAGGGTATCGGCAAGCCCCTCATGTCGCACGGACGGCGCTGGCCGTTTGCCTTGCCATTCCTGACAGGCCTGAGCGACGGCGATCAGATGCCCGGCAAGATTGCCGCTGTCCACCGAAGAGACATAGGCCGGATCCAGCACGCGCAAGTCCTGCGTGTCATACCAGTTGTAAAGGTGGCCGCGAAACTTCGGAATCCGCTGCAGCGTTGCCAGCGTTTGTTCCAGCCGCTGGATCGCCGTGGTTTGGCCAATCCAGCCCATGTCATGCGCGACCGTGGTGGACAGCAGATACAGCCCGATGTTGGTCGGCGACGTGCGGTGAAACACCGTCGGCACCGGTATTTCCTGAAAGTTATCAGGGGGCAGGAAGTTGTCGGCTTCGGTTACAAAGGCTTCGAAATAGCGCCATGTGCTGCGGGCGACTCCGCGCAGGAAATGGGTGTCCACGTCGCCAAGGGGGTGACTGGAGGGTGGCACCCAAGGCTGGCTGATCCGGCGCGCGATGGCAGGGGCCGCCAGCCACAGAACCATCAGCGGCACGGCCACGGGCCAGGCCGCCGGATTGATGGCAAGCGCCACGCCGCAAGCCCCCAGTCCCAGCGTCAGGCCCCCCAGCATCTGTTGGTATTGCCCGCCAAGGCCGGGCCGCTTTCTTCCGCCAGAGGCCGCAGAGGGCTCCCACTGAAGAAGGTGCTTGCGGCTTGCGGTCAGCCGGAACAGGGTTCGCGCGATGGCGTCCAGCAACTGCGCCGCTGTGTCGGCTAAAAAGGCGGTATTCAGCGCGATGAGCGCCAAGGCCGTGCGAACATCGGCCAGCAAGGCGGCAAAATGGCTGCGCGATGTGATCCCGGCACGCCCCGGCAAGATGGCAAAGGGCAAGCCGATCAAGTGCGGCAAGGCCAGCATCACCAACACAGCAGCCGTCCAGACCGTGGCGATTGGCAAGGGCAAGAGAAGGCCCGCAAACAGCGTGGCAACACTGGCAGGCGCAAGCAGCGACCGGCGCAGATTGTCGATCATCTTCCAGCGGCCGACGGCGGGAAGCGCGCGCCCCCTGATCCCCAACACCCAAGGCAAAAGCTGCCAGTCACCACGGACCCAGCGGTGCTGCCTGCGGGCGGCCACATCGTAGCGCGCGGGGAAGTCCTCGACCACGTCTATATCCGATGCCAGCCCCGCTCTGGCATAGATACCTTCGAAAAGATCGTGACTTAACATACTGTTGTCTGGGACTCGTGCCGCAAGGCTTGCCCGGAAAGCGTCTACGTCATAGATCCCTTTTCCCGTGAAGGAGCCTTCGCCGAACAGGTCTTGATACACATTCGAAATCGCTGCGGCATAGGGTTCGATCCCGCCCGGGCTGGAGAACACCTGCTGGAACCGCGACCCTTGTGTGCCCGTCGGCAGAGCCGGTGTCACGCGGGGCTGCAAGATGCCATAGCCGCGCAGCACCCTTTGGCTGATGGGGTCAAAGACAGCGCGGTTCAGCGGATGGGCCATCTTGCCGATCATCTTTGCCACGGTATCGCGCAGCAGGCGGGTATCCGCATCAAGGGTGATCACAAAGCGGATGTCTTGCGGCACCCGTTCGTGCGGCAAAAAGCTTGTGTCGGTCGCGCCACGCAGCAGGCGATTCAATTCTGTCAATTTACCGCGTTTACGCTCCCACCCCATCCAGACGCCCTCTGAGGGGTTCCACAGGCGATGGCGGTGCAAAAACAAAAAGCGGTCGCCCTGCGATGACGGGTAAATCGCGTTGAGCCGAGCGATCGCGGCCTTTGCTTCGGCAAGCAGCGCTGCGTCTTGGTGGATCGTCTCTGAATCGGCATCCGCCCCATCCGACAACAAGGCGTAGTGAAGCGCGCCGCCGACGCTTGAAAGGTGATGCACCTCAAGTTGTTCAATCTGCGCGTGAAGTTCCGCCACAGACCGCAGCAGAACCGGCACAGCGACCATGCTGCGCAGATCGGGCGGGATACCGGCCGCGAGATTCAGCGCCGGCAACAGTTTGGGCCGCAGGCTGCGTGAAATGGTGAGATTGACCAGAGCGGTCCCCGCCTCAGACGCGGTGATCAGGCCCGTGATCGCCAAGGCCAACAGTGCAGAGCCACCAGCACCCGTCGCCAAAAGCGCAAGCGTCAGGATCCCCGCCGAGACCAGCGCTATTGCCCCCAAGTAGACAGAAAGTGCCCGATTGTGCAGTGGCCGCATCAGCCGCATTTTCAGTGTCGGCACAAAGCCAACCGCCTGTTCCAGAGCAATTTTTTCGGGGCCGATCAGGCCCGCGCCGGGCTCTGGTTGCGCGCCGGGAGAGGTCTGCGCAGCGAAGGCGAGGGCCGCATCGGTGACCTCCAGTTCTGTCCGTTTGGAGCCGCGTGCAAGCACTTCGATCGCGGTGCGGTAGCTGTTGCGGGTTGCGAAATCCATGCTTGCAAAGGCGGAGCCTTCGCGCAGCCGGGCGTCAACAAGGCTGACGTCCTCGACAAAATCCGCCCAGTCCATCTCGGAGGCCAGACGCATACTGGTGACGATGTTACGCATCGTGACGTTGGACGATCCCTGACGCAGTTGGGCGTTCTGCACCACCGCTTCGACCGACGATCCCTGATGCTGAAGGAGGTCTTCAAGCCATGCAAAAAGCGGGGTGTCTGACGGATCAAAGCCACGCAACCGCTTGGCAATCTGGGCCGCAACGATTTCCGGAAGCGGCTTGCCTTCAAACTTTTCCGTGGCCGCGTGGAGCACTTGCAGCGGGGATTGGTTCGCCGCGTGTTTTGCGCCCAGCACCTGATCGACGATGTTGTCCGCGATCAGCCGCAGGTCGTTGGCCTGCGTGATCTGCCCTGCAAGGCGGCGCATGTTTTCGATCAACACGATCCGCAAAGTGATCGCCACGGCCCACAGCTCACCAATCGTGAGGGGGCTGGTCGTCTGATAAGATTTTACAAAAAGTGCCAAACTTGGGCCGGACAGCAGGCTGTCGGTATGCGCGACATAGGCCCAGGTCAGGCCAAGAATGCGCGGATAGCCCGCGAAGGGGCCATCCGCCAATTTTGGCAACTGGCGATAATAGTCAGGCGGAAGGTCTTCGGCGATCTGGCGCAATTGCTGCTCGACCAGATGGAAATTGTCCAACAGCCATTCCGCAGCCGGGGAAATGGCGCGTCCGGCGTGCAGGGTGCGCGCGCATGACCGGTAAGCATCCAGCAAAAAGCCGGCGTTGTCCTTGACCCGCGCCGTCAGTGGGCGCACCCGCAGCACCCCGCGTGCAGCCACGGTTTGGGCGGCGGCAAGCGACAGGGCGTGGTGTTCCAACCGCTCGGTTCCGAACAATTCCGAGCGGATAGCCGTCTTGTCTTGCCATAAATCCGCAGCTGGTCGATGCCAGCCCACTGCGCGCGCAAGGCGGTTGCGCAATCCGACCGCCCTGTGTTGATTGCTCATTCGGTGAGCAGTTCCAGTGTCTGCGCGTCGGTCTTCACGGGATCGCTGCCTGGGCGAGCCCCGCCGTCATCGGCATGAATGGCGTCTTGAAGAGACGTTGCGCCAAGGCCCTGACTTGCCGTCGGCCAATCTGGGCGCACGCGACGGGTCATGGCGGTCCATTTGGATTCAATCTGCAGCCAGTTCATGGCAGTTCCTTTCAGGCTAAATACGCGCCACGCGCCAATGCCCACGAAAAAGGGCTAAGACGGTGAGCAAAAATTTTGGAGATTCGGCAGCTGTCAACGCACTCTAGTCGCGATGCGGCAAAGGCTTGCTAGCACAGATCAGCACGCGCGTGAGTTGTGCAGGATTTTCGGGTGGATGAGGCGAGATTCCGCCCATGAAGGCACTTGGTGTTTTCAAGGCCCGACCAGGTTTGGGCCGCGATTTCAGCAAGCCCGCCTAGAGGATCGGCACCGGAATCGTGAAGCCCGTCTTCACCCGGTCCATCACGACACTTGTCCGAAATTTCATGATATTTTCTTCGGCAAAGAAGTAGCGGCGGGTGAATGCTTCGTAGTCGGCCATGTCGCTTGCCGACAGGATCAGCAGGAAATCGCTGTTGCCGGTGATGTAATAGCACTGCATCACCTCGGGGGCGGCTTTCATCTTTTCGCGAAAGCGGTCCAGATCGGCGGGGCGTTCTGAGGTCAAGGCGACCTCAACGATCACAAGCAGCCCGCGCCCGAGTTTTGCAGGGTTCAGCACCGCAATATCGGCATCGACGTAGCCGTCGGCCCGCAACCGGGCGAGTCGTTTACGGCAACTGTCGGGCGACAGAAAAACCAGTTTGGACAGCGCCTCGGCGGTAAGGCGATTGTTGGTCTGAATGGCAGACAGGATAGCGGCATCGAATTTGTCCATGCCCAACACTTGCCGAATATCTGATCAGTGGCCAGATTTTTTCGGCTTATGATCCGGACTTCCGTCAGTATCGGCTCGTTTAGTCTGAAAACCGGACCAAACTGCGCCGAATATTCTGAGAAGACTGCGGCTGGCTTCGCTATCTTGGCGTCATCAACGGACGGGAGCGCGCGTGACCAAGACTTTGAACAATCCGTATCGCGGCAAGGGACTGCCGGACTTGCAACCAACGCCGGGCGCGGATGCGCGGGCGGTGGCGATGCTGCTGGCGCAGTGCCCCAAGCATCTGCCCACGCCGCTGCTGGATTGCCCCGGCCTTGCGGCGAAGGCGGGGGTGGCAATGCTGTCGATCAAGGATGAGCGCGGGCGGATGGGGCTTGGCAGTTTCAAGGCGTTAGGGGCGGCTTATGCGATTGCGCGTGAAGCCTCGGCGATTGGCGGAGACCTGTCCCGCGCGCTGAATGGGCGCACCTATGTGACGGCAAGCGCGGGCAATCACGGCATGTCGGTGGCGGCGGGAGCGCGGATTTTTGGCGCGGTGGCGGTTGTCTATCTGTCGGAGGCTGTGCCCGAGGGCTTTGCAAAAAGGCTGCAAGCGATGGGCGCGCATGTGGTGCGGGCCGGTGCCGACTATGAAGCCAGCATGCAGGCCGCCGCCGCTGCCGCCACGGCGAAAGGCTGGACGCTGCTATCTGATGGCTCTTGGCCCGGATATGTCGACCTGCCCTTTCGGGTGATGGAGGGGTATCGGCAGATTGCCACCGAGATTGTCGAACAGGCGCCGGAGATACCGACGCATGTTATCTTGCAGGCGGGTGTGGGGGGGCTTGCGGCGGCGATTGCTGCGGAATTGCGGCTTGCCTGGGGGGATGCGCCGCAGATGATCGTGGTGGAGCCCGAAGCGGCGCCTGCCTTGATTGAAAGCATTCGCGCCGGGCGGGTTGTGGTGACCGAGGGGCCCGTTTCCGCGATGGGGCGGCTGGATTGCAAGACGCCGTCCATGCTCGCGCTTGCGGACCTTGCCCGTGACGCCGACCGCTTTGTCACCCTGACCGAAGCCGACGCAGCGATGGGGGCACGGACCGTCGCGGCGGCCGGGCTTGGCTCTACCCCGTCGGGTGCGGCGGGGGTTGCGGCAGTTCTGGCGGGGCTTGATGGCATTACCCCGCAGTCGCACGTGCTGTGCATCCTGAGTGAAGGGCCGGAAGATGTCTGAAGTCCTCCTTGATCTTTCCAGCGCAAGAGTATCGCCGTCGGACCCATGCGCTTCAGGCAGAAATGGCACGTCACGGGCTTGATGCGCTGCTTTTGACCGCGCCTGCGGATGTGTTCTACACAACCGGCTTTCTTACCCGGTTTTGGGAAAGCCCGGCGCGGCCTTGGTTTGTGGTGGTGCCGGGCGCAGGCGATCCGGTGGCGGTCATTCCGGCCATAGGGGCCGATTTGATGGGCCGTTGCTGGATCAAGGATATCCGAACATGGAGTGCGCCTGACCCGGTGGATGATGGCGTTAGCCTTTTGGCCGACACCCTGACGACCTTGGTGCCCGCTGCCGGCAAGATCGGCATTCCGATGGGGTTGGAGACGCATCTGCGCATGCCGATTGCCGACTTTTTGCGCCTGCAAAACCTGATCGCGCCGCGCACCATTGCCGATGGCACCGCCGCGGTCTTCCGCGTCCGCGAGATCAAATCCGAAGTGGAGATCGCCAAAATCCGCGCCACCTGTGCGGTGGCCGATGCCGCCTTTGACCGCGTGCCAGAGTTTGTTGGGGCGGGTGTGCCGCTCTCACGGGTCTTTCGCGATTTTCAGGTCGCACTTTTGCAAGAGGGTGCGGATTGGGTCAGCTATATTGCGGGCGGAGCGGGACCGGGTGGCTACGGGGATGTCATCTCGCCCGCTGATGACCGCCCTTTGCAGGGGGGTGATGTGCTGATGCTGGATACCGGCGCTGTGCGCGACGGGTATTTCTGCGATTTTGACCGCAACTTTGCGATCGGACGGGCGGCGGATGATGTCCGTCGTTCCCATGCTGCGCTTTATGCCGCGACAGAAGCCGCACTCGCGACCCTGCGGCCCGGCATGCGGGCCTGTGATCTGCACCGCATCATGGCCGAGGCACTGGCGCGTGAAGGGGCTGTCGCAGGCGGCGGCAGGTTGGGCCACGGATTGGGGCTGACCCTGACGGAATGGCCTTCGCTGACACCGCTGGATACGACCGTGCTACGCGAGGGGATGGTGCTGACCTTGGAACCCGGCGTGGATATCGCGCCCGGCCGCATTCTGGTGCATGAGGAAAACATCGTGCTGCGCGCGCATGGGCCTGAGTTACTGTCCCGCCGTGCGCCCTCAGAATTGCCGGAGATCATGGAATGAAGCAGATCGGATTTGATCTTGTCGGCCCGATCGGGGCGAAGGCGACGCTGGGCCTTGTCGTTTTGCAGGCGGATGAGACGTTGGAGCAAGACTTTCGGCGGCTGTTTCCGGACCGGGAAATCGCAATCTATGCCAGTCGTATTCCGTCCGGGGATGAACTGACAGCCGACTCGATTGCGGCGATGGAGGCGGAACTGCCGCGCAGCGCGGGATTGCTGCCGCGCGCGGCGCATTTTGACGCTGTGGGTTATGGCTGCACATCGGGCACCACGTTGATCGGGGCCGAAGCGGTGGCGCGGATGGTCCGGCGGGGGGTTGAAACGCCGATGGTGACTGATCCGCTGACCGCGGCGCTGGCTGCGTTGCGGGCACTTGGGGTGCAGCGCCTTGGCTTGGTGACGCCTTATGTCGAAAGCATCGCCACCCCTGTGCGCGACGCATTTGTGGCGGCGGGCTTTGCTGTTGGCGAAACACTGACCTTCGGGGAGGAGGTTGAGGCGCGCGTGGCCCGCATCGCGCCAACGTCGATCAAGGCCGCCGCGCGGCAAGCGGCCAAAGGTACAGAGGCGGTGTTCTTATCCTGCACCAACCTTCGCACCCTTGATATCATTGAGGCTTTGGAGGCCGAGTTGGGCGTTCCCGTTCTCAGCAGCAATCAAGTGTTGGCATGGCACATGGCATGGGCCACCGGAGCGCCGCTGGCCGAGGATGCACCTGGACGACTGTTCAAAATCGCAAACGGGTCCATTGCAGATGGTTGAACCGCAGGCGCTGCAACGGCAGATGGTGGCATGGCGGCACGACCTGCACAGCCACCCTGAATTCGGGTTTGAGGAAACGCGGACGGCGGATTTTGTGGCGCGATCGCTGCGCGGTTTCGGGCTGGAAGTGGTCGAGGGGATCGGCGGCACCGGCGTTGTGGGCACGCTTACGCGCGGGACCTCAAACCACGCCATCGCGTTGCGGGCGGATATGGATGCGTTGCGGATCACCGAGCAGACCGGCTTGGCCTATGCCTCGCAAAACCCCGGAACCATGCACGCCTGCGGCCATGATGGGCACACGGCGATGTTGCTGGGGGCGGCGCACACGCTTGCCACCGAAGGTGGGTTTGATGGCACCATCCGTTTCCTCTTTCAGCCTGCCGAGGAATGGGGCCAAGGTGCTGCGGCCATGCTCGCAGACGGGTTGATGGCGCGGCTGCCCTTTGATGAGATTTATGGCCTGCACAATATGCCCGGACTGCCTTTGGGCCATTTTGCCACCCGCTCCGGGCCTGTCATGTCGGCCGAGGATATTTTTGAGATCACCTTGTTGGGCCGTGGTGGCCATGCCTCGCGGCCACAAGCGGGACGAGAGGTGATGCTGCCCGCCTGTGCTTTGGTCATGGAGTTGCAAAGCATCGTGTCGCGGCGCTTGGACCCGGCGGATATCGGGGTTGTGTCGGTGACCGAAATTGTGACCGATGGCACGCGCAACGCACTGCCCGGGCTGGCCCGTGTGCTGGGGGACGCGCGCAGCTTTCGCGCCGAGGTTTCGGCCGTGATCGAGGCCGAGATGCGTCGCATCGCGGCGGGCATTGCGACCGTGCACGACATTGAGGCAAGCGTCGACTATCGGCGGGAATTTGTGCCGCTCGTGAATGACCCTGAACTGTCCGCCGCCTTCACAGGGGCGGCAAAATCGGTCTCTGTAACAGCGGATGGCGCGGCAGCGGCAATCACCGCGTCCGAGGATTTTGCCCGTTTTCTGACCTTTGTGCCGGGATGCTTTGGCTTTATCGGCAACGGCGAAGCATCCGCGCAACTGCATTCGCCCCACTACGATTTCAATGACAACGCGCTGAGTCATGGCGCGGATCTGCATGTCGCCATCGCCCGTGCGAGGTTGCCAGAAAAGGCGTAGGCAAAGCGCGTTTGAAGGGATCTGCGGTCTTGTCGCCTTTCCCTGATGGAACCGGGCAGCGCGACACACAAGGGCAGCACAGGGGCCGTTGTTATTCTTTGAAGATCGACACAATGCTGACCTGTGTGGCCAGCACAGGTATGGCCGCGATGAAATGGCGCTGAAACACCGCCGCAAGCGGGCTTTGCACCCGGCCTTCACGGCGCAAGAGGCAGACCTGCCTGCGGCAACTTTGGTCACTAAGGGGGCGGGCGACCAGCGTTTGCGGCAGGCCCACCGTGGCGAGGCCCGGCAAGAGCGTGACTCCAACACCCGCGCGGACCATCGCAAGCAGAGAGGTCACGTTGCGCACCCGCAGCTTGGTTTTGGCTGCAAGGGCCTGGAACTCTGGCGCCTCAATGGCCCGAGTCGTCTCATTCAGGATCAGCGGCGCGGCTTCCAGATCGCGCCAGTCCAACGGGCCTGGATGTTGCGCCAGAGGCGAGGCGGCCTGACAGACCAGTTGCATATTGTCTTCGAAAATCGGCACGCTCAGCAGGCCACCTTCTGCGGGTGCCGCGCTTGCGATACCCAGATCGGCTTGCCCGGTCGCCACCAGACGGCGCACGTCGGCGCTGTCTGTGTCCACAAGGTCGATCTCGGCGGTTGGTCGATCGCGCAAAAACCCTGCCAGCATGTCGGGGATCAAGAGCGCCGCGACCGAAGGCACCGAGGCGATGCGCAGCCTGCCGCTGGCACCCGAAGCATATTCGTTGATCAACTCAAGGGCCGTGTCGTGATCGCGCAGCAGCACCTTGGCCACGCCCAGCACAAACGAGCCGAGATCGGTCAGACTGTGCTTGCGGTCGGATTCGAAAAGCGGCGCGCCAAGGTGATCTTCGACCTGTTTCAGCGTCATGGAAATCGCCGATTGCGTGCGAAACAGCCGATCTGCCGCGTCGCGGATATTGCCGCATTCGGCAACGGTTACAAAGACGCGCAGGGCTTCGGTGCGGATCATGTCTGACTTCAATATTACTGAAATAGGATGAAGGAATAGTCGTTTGGCTGAAGCGGGTCAAATGACTAACTGCCAGACACAGTACAGGGAGAGCGCCATGACCGGAAAGCAGTTCAGTTTGGATCAAGTTGAGGCGCTGGCACGAGAGGCGCTTGCATCAGCGGGGGCATCATTCGCCGCCGCATCCGCCGTTGCGCGCTCTATCCGGCTGGCCGAGCGGGACGGAATCCGCAGCCATGGCCTGCTGTATTTGCCGATCTACATTGAGCATCTTCGCTGTGGCAAGGTCTTAGGCATGGCCGAACCCGTGGTTCAGCAGCCTAAGCCCGGCAGCGTCCGGGTCGATGCGGCCAATGGCTTTGCCCATACCGCTGTCGATGCCGGGTGGCAGGCCTTTACCGGCGCGACGCGGAATTGCGGGATTGCGGCGATGACCCTGCATCGGTCTTACAATTGTGGTGTGTTGGGTCATCATGCTGAACGGTTGGCCGAAGAGGGTCTGATCGGGCTGTGCTTTACCCATGCGCCTGCCTCGATCGCGCCGTCGGGCGGCAAGGTTCCCGTGATCGGCACCAATCCAATCGCCCTTTCTGTACCGGATGGGGCGGGTGGGGCGCTGCTGGTCATCGACCAATCCGCCAGCGTGGTTGCAAAGTCGGAAATCCTTTTGCGCGCCCGCAAGGGTGAGGCGATTGAGCCGAACTGGGCGCTTGATGTCGATGGCCAGCCCACAACGGTTGCCGAAGACGCGTTGCGGGGGTCGATGCTGCCCGCAGGCGGGCAAAAGGGGTTTGGTCTGGGGCTGATCGTGGAAATTCTTGCCGCCGCCCTGTCTGGCGCGAACCTGAGCCAAGACGCCAGCCCGTTTTCAGGCACGGCAGGCGGCCCGCCCGGCACGGGGCAATGTTTCATCGCCCTGGACCCTGCCGGATTTTCCGGTGCGGTATTTGCGCATAGCCTGCAGCGGCTTGCGGGCTCTATCACCGATCAACCGGGCGCGCGCCTGCCGGGATCGCGGCGCAAGGCCAACCGCAAGAGGAACGAAGCCGAGGGCGTTTTTGTGGAAACGGCTTTACTGGCGCGGCTTGCGGTTTGACTTCAGTAATACTGAAGTCTGGTTGATTTATATTCGTTTGATTGAAGCTCTGCCTTCCCCCTACCTTCGGGCATGGCCCTGCATGGCTCACATGTGGGGCGAATCGACCGACTGGGGAGTCAGAATGAAAACGACATTGAAACTCACAACCGCAGCGCTGCTTGGGGCTATGGGTCTTGTGAACGCCACATCCGCGCAAGCCGCTGATTGCGGTTCGGCTGGCACCGTGACGATTGCCGAGATGACATGGCTGTCGGCCGGAACCTTGGCGCATGTGGCGCAAAAGATCATGGCGGCGGGCTATGGCTGCGACGCGCAACTTATTCCGGGCGACACGGTGCCCACCGCGACCTCGATGCTGACCAAGGACCAACCCGATGTTGCGCCCGAGCTTTGGGTCTCTACCGCGCAGTCGATCTGGGATGAGATGCAGGCCAAGGGCAACGTCTATAAGGCGTCCGACATTTTCGCGTCGGGCGGTGAAGAGGGCTGGTGGATTCCGGACTATGTCGCGGCAGAGCATCCCGAGATCAAGACAATCGAAGACCTGAAGGCCAACTGGGCGGTGTTTGCCGATGCGTCCAACCCCGACAAGGGCCGCCTTTATGCTTGTCCGCCCGGCTGGGGCTGTGAGCCGATCACGAACAACCTGTTCAAGGCATTGGGTCTGGAAGAAACCTGGGAATTGTTCCCGTCGGGTTCTGGCGAGACGCTGAAGGCGTCGATTGCCAAGGCCGTTTCGCGCAAAGAGGCCTTCATTGGCTACTATTGGGGCCCGACTGATGTGATCGGCAAGTATCACATGGTCCGCATGGCGACCCCGCCGTTTGACGCCGAGAACTACAAGTGCCTTGTCGACATCAACTGTGCTGATCCGAAAGTCAGCGGCTGGGCAAATGGCGAAGTTGCGGTGGCTGTCGTAACCTCGCTTAAAGAGCGCGCGCCGGATGTGGCCGCGTTCCTGAGCAAGATGCAGGTGCCGAACGACGATATCAGCGCAGTTCTGGCTTGGGGTGATGACAACGGTGCCACCACCGATGAAGTCGCCGCGTATTTCCTTAAGAACTACGAAGCGATCTGGACTCAATGGGTTCCGGCAGACGTGGCTGATAAGGTGCGCGCGTCGCTCTGATCTGTGGCACTAAATCGGGGCAGCGCAAAACATTGCCTGCCCCTTCCTTTTTCCGCGACAGGAGGAACCGCTATGGCCGAAGGCTTTCCCGAATTGTTTGATATCCGCGCCGTTGGCCGCGCCATAGATACCGGTTTCAACCAGATCGTGGCCGACTATGGCCAGATGCTGGAGGCAATCTTTCTGCCGGTCCTCAAGTTGCTGCTGGTCATGGAGAAGGTTCTGCAGTGGCTGCCATGGTGGGCGGTGCTTTTGGCGCTGACCGGGCTGGCTTATGCCGCATCGCGCCGGTGGACGGTTGCTCTGTCTGTCGCCGCGATGACCTTTTGCATCGGGCTGATCGGTGTGTGGGAGCAAGCGATGGCGACCATCGCGCTGATGGTGGTGGCGACTTTGCTTGCGGTCATCATCGGCCTGCCGATCGGAGTGGCGATGTCGCGGTCCAAGCGGATGCAATCCATCACGCTGCCTGTGCTTGATGTTATGCAGACCATGCCGATCTTTGTTTACCTGATCCCCTTCGTCATGCTTTTCGGACCCGGCAAGATACCGGCGCTGCTGGCCACTATCGTCTTTGCCATTCCGCCGGTGATCCGCCTGACCAATCTGGGCATCCGCGGCGTTGATGCCGAAATCGTGGAGGCCACCCGCGCCTTCGGCGCGTCGTCTGGCCAGATCCTGTTCACAGTTCAGATACCTCTGGCCTTGCCGACCATTCTGGCGGGCATCAACCAGACCACGATGATGGCATTGTCGATGGTCGTTATCGCATCGATGATCGGGGCAGGCGGGCTTGGCTATCAGGTGTTGCAGGGCATTCAGCGGCTGCAAATCAGCAGCGGTCTGATGGCCGGGCTTGGTATCGTGCTGTTGGCCATCATCTTTGACCGGATTGCCCAGTCTTATGGCAAGCGGACGCAGACCTCTTTGAAACTGGACCATTGAACCATGACAAACCCGTTCAAAATCCGCGTCGAGCATGTGTCGAAAATCTTTGGTGCCGAACCCCTCGCCGCGCTTGCCAAAGTCAACGCCGGGATGAGCAAGACGGATCTTCTGGCGCAAAGCCAGAACGTCCTTGGGCTGCACGACATTAACTTGAACATCCGCGCGGGCGAGACCTTTGTGATCATGGGTCTGTCAGGCTCTGGCAAGTCAACGCTGATCCGTCACTTTAACCGCCTGATCGAGCCGACGGCGGGCCGCATTCTTGTCGATGACGTGGATGTGCTGACCTTGAATGAGCCCGACCTGCGCGCGTTTCGCCGCAAGAAAATCTCGATGGTGTTCCAGCGCTTTGCCCTTTTGCCGCACAAGACGGTTCTGGAAAACGTCATCTATGGCCTGATCATTGACGGCATGCCCAAGGCAAAGGCGCAGGCCAAAGGGGCCGAGCAGATCACCCTGGTCGGGCTGGGAGGGTTTGAGAACCACTATCCGGGCCAGCTTTCGGGCGGCATGCAGCAGCGCGTCGGTCTGGCGAGGGCGCTGGCAACCGATGCCGAAATTCTGCTGATGGACGAGGCCTTTTCCGCACTTGACCCACTGATCCGCCATGACATGCAGTTGCAATTGCGCGACATTCAGGCGCGACTGCACAAGACGATTGTCTTTATTACCCACGATCTGGATGAGGCACTGCTGTTGGGCGACCACATTGCCATCCTGAAAGACGGATTGCTGCGGCAGGTTGGCACCGGGCCGGAAATTCTGGTTGCCCCCGCTGACGAATACGTCGCCCGCTTTGTGCGCGACGTGAACAGGGCGCGGATCGTCACCTGCGGTGATCTGGCCGCGCCGGGCCAAGGCGTGGGCGATGCTGTCCTTGGCTCGGATCAAACCATTGAGCAGGCCTATGCAGCCCTTGCGGCAAGCGATGCGCCGATAACCGTCCGACACCCCAACGGCGATCTGGCAGGCGTGTTGACCCGACAGCGGGTCTTTGACGCCTTGGCACGGACCTAGGCCCTTTTGGGCCATGAAAGAAAGAGAAGACCATGACGATTGAAACACGCAACCATATCGCGGGCCGTTGGCAAGACGGGGCGACCACAATCGAGAACAGTAACCCCTCTGATCGGAGCGATGTGATTGGCCACTTTGCCCAAGCCAGCGCCGATCAGCTGGATGAGGCGATCAGTGCCGCCCGCGCAGCGCAGCCGCTATGGTGGGCAGCGGGCATTCAAAAGCGCCACGACGTGCTGATGGCGATCGGAACCGAGTTGATGGCCCGGGCAGCCGAAATCGGCATGCTGCTTGCGCGCGAAGAGGGCAAGACTCTGGCCGAAGGCAAGGGCGAGGTGTACCGCGCCGGACAGTTCTTTACCTATTATGCCGCCGAGGCCTTGCGCGTGATCGGCGACCACGCCCAAAGCGTGCGCCCCGGCATCGAGATTGACGTGCGGCGTGAGGCGGTTGGCGTTGTGGCCATCATCAGCCCGTGGAATTTCCCGGTCGCCACCCCGGCGTGGAAGATCGCCCCGGCGCTGGCCTATGGCAACGCGGTGGTGTGGAAGCCCGCCAACCTGACCCCCGCCAGTGCCGTGGCCTTGGCCGATATCATCACCCGGCAGGATATTCCTGCGGGCCTGTTCAACCTCGTCGCGGGGCCGGGACGCGATGTGGGGCAAAAGCTTGTCGAACATCGCGGAATTGATGCGATTAGCTTTACCGGCTCGGTTCCGGTCGGGCGCGGCATTGCTATGGCCGCCCTTCAGAACATGACCAAGGTTCAGATGGAGATGGGGTCAAAGAACCCGATGCTGATCATGGATGACGCGGACCTTGACCTTGCCGTCAGCCATGCCGCAGGCGCGGCCTTTGGCGGCACCGGGCAGAAATGCACCGCGGCGTCACGATTGATCGTTCATTCTGCGGTTCACGACGCCTTTGTCGAAAAGCTGGTTGCGGCGGCAAAGGCGTTCAAGGTCGGTCACGCGCTACGCGATGGCATGCAAATCGGGCCGGTTGTCAGCGAAGGCCAGTTGGCGCAGAACCTTGACTACATCGGCATCGGTCGGGCCGAAGGGGCCGAACTGCTGTGCGGTGGCACGCGGCTTGACCGTGACACCGACGGGTATTTCATGTCGCCTGCCGTCTTTGCCGCGACGCGCAATGACATGCGGATCAACCGGGAAGAGATGTTTGCCCCCATCACCTGCGTGATCAAGGTGGACAGTTATGCCGAAGCGCTCTCTGTGGCAAATGACAGCGAATTCGGTCTGACCGCAGGCATAATGACCCGAAGCCTTGCACGCGCCAGCCATTTCCGCAGCAACATGCGGGCGGGTTGTGTCATGGTGAACCTGCCGACGGCGGGCACCGACTATCATGTGCCCTTCGGGGGGCGCGGCGCCTCTAGTTTCGGGCCGCGCGAACAGGGATCCTATGCTTCTGAGTTCTACACAGCGGTCAAGACCGCCTATGTGGCCGCAGGGGTGCCTGAATGAAGCCCAAAATCGCCCCCAGAATTGACGGGCTGCAATACGCCAACTGGTCGGAAAAGATCTTTCGTCAGTTGCGGCAGGGTGGGGTGGATGCGGTGCATGTCACCATCACCTACCACGAGACTTTTCGCGAAACCGTTCTGAACATCGAACGTTGGAACCGCTGGTTTGAGCGTTTTCCGGACCTGATCTTTCAGGGCCGCACGGCAGAAGATGTGCAGATCGCCCGTGCAACCGGGCGGACGGCGATCTTTTTCGGGTCGCAAAACCCCAGTTGCATGGAAGACGATATCGGTCTGGTTGAGGTCTTGCACACGCTTGGCCTGCGCTTCATGCAGCTGACCTATAACAACCAGTCGCTGCTTGCGTCTGGATGTTATGAGGCGGAGGATTCCGGGCTGACCCGCATGGGTCGCGCGGTGGTGACGGAGATGAACCGCGTTGGCCTGGTCGTCGATATGAGCCATTCCGCGGAACGTTCGACCCTTGAGGCCATCACGCATTCCACAAGGCCAATCGCGATCACCCATGCCAATCCGGCCTCATGGCACCCGGCCTTGCGCAACAAGTCGGACACGGTGTTGCGGGCGCTGGCGGCAAGTGGCGGGATACTGGGGTTTTCCCTTTATCCCCACCACCTCAAGGGCGGCTCGGCCTGCTCGGTGCGGGATTATTGCGAAATGGTCGCGCGAACGGCCGATCTGATCGGAGTTGGCGCTTTGGCCATCGGCACCGATCTTTGTCAGGATCAGCCGGATTCCGTGGTGGAGTGGATGCGCTCGGGGCGGTGGACCAAGGCGGTGGACTATGGCGAGGGCAGCATCGACGCCCCCGGTTTCCCGCCGATGCCCGAATGGTTTGAGGACAACCGGCATTTCGGGGCCATTGAGGCCGGGCTCTTGGATGTAGGCATGTCGGCCAACGAAGTTGCCGCGATCATGGGCGGCAACTGGCTGGATTTTTTCTCGCGCAGTTTTATCTCAGAAGGGGCAAAGCAGGAAAGGGCCGCCGAATGACCTTGCGCACCGACATGGTCACCAGCGATCTTTCAGCCTATCGCCGCCCCCCGGCGCAAGTGATGCGCCTGGCCCGCATGGGCTGCGCCCATCCGACGCGGCTGTCCTTTCTGCGCGCTGTCCTGCGCCGAATGATCACCGAAGGCTGGCACTTTGACCGCCCGGTTTGGGACATCGACGCCAAGGGTGTAGGCCGGGCCGTCTACCGTGCCATTGGCCCCGCGCGCACCTATAGCCTTGTGGCTTTTGCCCATGATCTGCCCGATCATCTGCGGTCTGACCGGGTGATCGCAACGGCATGGGACGCCACCTTTGCCCTGTTCGACGGCACACCAGACGCCGATGATCTGGACCGGCTGGCCGCCAACGTGCCCCTGCAAGAGGCCGGGCGGGTATCGGGCAAGGAGCTTTCGCTGAGCCGCGCAAACCGCTCTGTCCGGCTCTTTCAGCATGTGGTCGATCGTTTGTCGGTGGGGCAGCAGCCCGACGGGGCGGAAATTGATGCGGTCGGATACCTGATGCGCACGACGGCTGTTTACGGGTCGGGCAAGTTCGGGGCGGCAGACCGCGCTGTCATTGCTGAGCGTCCAGAACTTAGCGGACCCTTCCGCGCCGAGATGCTTTCCGTCTGGCTTACCCGCGCCTTTACCGTTGATCTGGCGGAACACATGGCGCAGGTCCGGGGTGGTGGGGCGGCGGTGCGGTTGGACCACGACTTGCGGCGACGGTTGGGAGTTGGCAATTCGACGGGCCTTGGCATGGCGCCTTTTCTGGTCCGCCACCCGACCTTGCTGAACAACTGGATGGAGGCCCGGGAAGAGGCACTTGCCCGTGTCCGCGCCCAGACCCACGCCACCCCCGAGGCGGTCAACGGGCTGCACGCGGCGGCGCAGGCGGCGCAGCAGAATGCGGCGACATGGCACTCTGACCATCCGGTGCAGTTGGAAAAGCTGGCCGAGCTGCGGCGCGACCTGGCGTTGATTGCCGCAGAAGTGAAGCGCTTTCCGGTCGGCGACAGGCCTTGGAACCGCCTTTGGCTTTGGGCGGAAGAGGCCCTGTCGCTGGAAGGCCAAGAGGCCCTGCTTGCCATGGTTCTGGAGCCCCATGGCGAACTGGTCGATGATCTGGCCGACAGGATGGATGCCGATGAGGCAGCGACCTTCACGCTGAATGGCAGCATCAGCGTTGCAGATATCCGGGCCGGACTTATGGCCCGCTACGGATGGGCAATGGCGCAAGACTACACCGCCGCCGAAGACATAGCGCGGTTCTGGTATGTCTCTGAAGAAAAGCTGGAGCCACGGATCGGTGAGCGCTTTGCCGAAGACGGGGCCGCCTTGGAACAGCCGCTGGGCGTCGGAAGAATGGCGGCCGATCTGGCCCGGGCGCTTGCCGATTGGCCGGGCGATCAACCTTTGGCCGGCTTCCTTTTGGCGCACCCCGAGCACCGGTTGATGGCGCGTCGGGTGCAGCAATCCGCCAACAACCCTTATGCCGAGATCCAAGACAACCTCTTGGCCGCCGATATGCTGCCGATTGACCTGCTGCGCTGCAAATTGGCCTTCTTTGGTGCGCGGCATTTCGACCCCCGGTCAGACAAGTGGGTGCGCATCAGTCTGTATAAGGGCGAACCCTATCCCGAAGATCTGAACGCATTGCGAGAGGGCCGCCAATGACCACGCTGGTCGCGTCCGAGCCCGTCGCGGACAGCGGTTCCACAACAGGAACGACGCTGTCGCGAAACGAAACCGAAAGCCTTTGCGCCAAGGCCGCGCGCGGGGCAGGCTATAGCTGGGGGCTGGCGGAAGAGGCGGGCTTTGCCGCAGGCTGGCTTGCGGCGCAGGGCATTGACGGGACGGGCGCTTTTCTGGCCCTGCTTACGGAAAAGCTCACTAATCCAGCCGAAAATGCCGCGCCAAGGCCGACGCCCGGACACTGGCAAAGTGCTGCGCAGCGCCCGCTTTGTCCGATTACACTCGGCGCGGCCCTTACCGACTGCGCGCTGCTTGCCGACGGCCCTTTCAGTCGTGACACCCGCCTTGATCCCGTCATGGCCCCGCTTTTGCTGGTTCCGTTTCTCGCCCGAGCGGCGCAGATGTGCGACAGGCAAGTCCTGGTCGACGGGCAAGACGGTCAGCTGTTGATCACGTCGAATGGGGCGTTTGATGGGCGCGCTGCGGTCAGCTTTCTTGGGCGGGGGCCACTTGCCCTGACCCTTCGGTCAACCCAGAGCCCTGAAGCCCCGCAAGGCGGACCCGCGCGGTTGCCCTTGGTGTCGCTGGCCGTGCTGGAAGGGCTCAATGCACTTGCGCTGCGAACGACCGTTCCGGCAACCGATGCCTCCCGACGCGGGGCCGGTAGTTCGACGACCGATAACGACTGACTGACAGAGCAGAAGTGTGCCCTGCCGATGGGTGGCTGCACGGGTTGTGCAGGAAGTCGGCGCAGGGACGGGCGGCATTCAGGCCTAACGAACTGAAAACTCGTGGGCCACGCGTGTCGATTTTTTCCGGCACATCAAGTTATTTTGCCGTCAGCGCTGACCCGTCTCGATCAGTGCTTGGGGGCAATCCAAGCCCGGGCGGAACCGCGTCGTCCATACGCGCGCTATGGGCGCGACAGGCTAAAAATCGCATAACAACCGCTTGGTTCAAAATGATGGCACGAGGACATTTCGAATGGTGGGATTATTCCTATCCTGAAATCAATGGCGCCAAATTGAATATGCGTGCACAATCCCACGCAATTTGGCGCTTGGGGCCATTTCTACATGAAATCGAAATTTGGATTGCTCATTAAGCATCGCGTGACGGTGTTGACGGTCGCCGCGATTTCCGGTGGGACCATGACAATGGTGTCTTTGGGGCTGTTTCTTGTGCTTCAAAACCGGCAAATGCAAATGCAGACCGCAGCCACGGCAGGGGCGCTCTTTGTAGAGAGTATTCTGACGCCTTTGGCGCACGGCTATCTAGCCGATGGCTATTTGTCTGAAGAAGATGCCTCGGCCGTCGAGGATCTTTTCAGCCGACGACCTGTTGCAGCCCATTTTGAAGCGCTGAAGGTCTGGAACCCGACGGGCACCTTGATCTTTAGCAGCGACAACAACCTTACGGAGGAAGAAGGGGAGTCAGCCGATTTAAAGCTGGCGCTTGAAGGCCGTGTCGTTGTGGAAATCTACCAGCAAGGCGATGCACAAGAGGGCCGCCATATTGAATTGCCCTATCTTGAAATCCATGCGCCCATTCACGACCTTGTAAACAAGGAAGTTGTGGCCGTTGGCGAAGTTTACCAAGACGCTACCGAGTTTCTTGATCACAGACGGCTGGTTGAGCGGACTATCTGGTTGGCGATTGCGGTTTCATCGCTTGGGATTTCCGGGGTTATCTTGATGCATGGCGCGCGCCGCCAAGCCATGGAGAGGCAGATTGAAGCGATCCGCCTGATCGCCGATCAGAACCGACAATTGCTAGAGACGGCGGAGCAGACCAAACTTCTTGCCAGCCAGTCGAACGAGGAATTGCTGAACCGGATCGGCGCGGAAATTCACGATGGGCCGATCCAGTTGTTAAGCCTCATGTTGCTAAAGGCCGGTCCTGCCGTCAGTGACGCCGGCAGCCCTTCGTTGCGCGAGCTTGGAAATCAGGTGATTGCCGAACTGCGCAACATTTCCAGCGATCTGATCCTGCCTGAAGTGGAGGAGCTGTCGCTTGCTGACACACTCCGTCTGGCGGTTGCACGAAGTGAGATGTTCACGGGCCACCCAGTTGCTGTCGATATTGGGACGCTGCCAGAACAGGCTGATGGCGCGCTCAAGATCTGTTGCTTTCGTGTGGTGCAAGAGGGGCTGACGAATGCAAGCCATCACGCCAGCGGCCACAATGTCACGGTCAAAGCGACCATGGAGGGCGCGGATCTGGTCATAACGGTCAGCGACAGCGGCGACGCCCAATCAAGTACTGACCCGGCGCTGACCTCACGCAGCCGCCTCGGTTTGCTTGGTCTTCGCAACCGGCTTGCGACTTTTGGCGGCAAGGTTGAGTTTATTACACGCACAACAGGCGGCAGCGATTTGATCGCCCGGTTTCCCGACGTGGCCGCCCGCTTGGCCTAAGGGTCAATTCATGCGGTTGCGGGCAGTTTCACCCTCACCAATGCCAAGCTCACGCGCGGCCAGCACGACCTCGATCCGGTTCCTGACATGCAAACGCTGCATCAGGATCGTCATGTAGTGCTTGACGGTCTTGTCGCTCAACGACAGTTCACCGGCAATCTCACGGTTGGTCATACCGCGCAGCAAGAGGCGCAGGACCTGCTCTTCGCGCGTCGAAAGGCGCAAGGCGTCGGCCGCCGCACGCCGCAGCGAAGTGTTGCGCAAACCGGCAACCACCTTGGACGCAAATCCCGGCGTGATGTAGGTGTCACCATTGCTGACGGCTTGGATTGCGGAAATGAGGTCCTCTTCGGAGCTGCCTTTTAGGACATAGCCGGTGGCCCCCGCTTCAAGCGCCGCTATCGCGTGTTCCACGGTCGTCATAGCCGTGAAAACAAGCACCTTGGTGCCAATACCGGATTTTACGGTCTGGGCGATGGCGCTTAGAATGTGCCCCGGCATATTGAGATCAACAACAATCACATCTGGCGTCTGTTTCGACAAAACCTTGCCAACGTCATCCGCGCAAGTCCCGACACCAACGACAGAAAAATCCTTGTTCTCGTTAAATATACTGACCACGCCTGACAACAGAATCGGATGATCGTCGAAAAAGGCCACAGAAACAACAGTCACGATGCCAACCCCCTAAAAGGTGCAAGTCCGTCGGGCACAATTCAAAAATTAGGTAACATTAGGTATTCATAGCATAATTTGTGAAATTATCCTTATAAATCAGCAGTGGCCTGCAGAAACAGTGTTTTCACCATCAGCGCTTGCATCTTTGGCGTCGGATTTGCCGACCGGACGGCCATGGATTTCAGCCGCTCAAAATATTAATACAACCCTTGGTTGATTTGAGTCACGAATGGATGCTCATAAATATTTGATTGAAAATGCTGATTCAATGTGTGTGCCGATTTCTTTAGGACTGAGGGGTCGCCCTTTCAACCTAAAGGCGTTTTTCTGGAACTTATATAATAGCGGACAGTTCTGATGGGCCGGAGATCAGGATCGATAAATTAGCTGGCGTTATTGGCGCATGGTGCGGATCCGCGGGCATCGAAGCCTACCCATCGCCGCAATACAGGTGCCAACAGCCGAATCGGTCACGCTCAATTCCCAATCGGATTTGCGTTCAGCGTTCACGGAAAGCGCGGTTGAATTGATCAATCACTGGCCGTGCAAGGTAGGATGCAACAGTACGCTCTTCGGTTTGAACAAAAACCTCGACGGGCATACCGGGCAACAGCGCGCTTTCGCCAAGGCTGGCCAATTCTTCTGCAAAAATCTCGACATGGCCCTGATAGTATCTTTCGCCGGTGACGGGATCGTCCGTCGTTGCAGGAGAAACATGGCTGACCTGTCCGCGCAGTTCCGGCGTCGTGCGCTGATTAAACGCCGAAAACCGCAACCGGGCAGGCAGACCGACTGAAACCTGCTCAATGCTCATGGGCGAGATCCGGATCGCGACCTTTAGCTTTGAGCCGGCAGGGACGATGGTGACCAACACCTCTGCCGGCGTGACGACCCCGCCCAAAGTGTGGATGTGCAACTCATTGACAGTGCCCGAAATTGGCGCGCGGATATCTGTGCGTGAGAGCCGGTCGCTGCTTGCCAGACTCCGTTCGGCAAGCTCTTGCAACCGCGCATCGACGTCGCTCAATTGACGCTGCGCTTCATTCTGGGCGTTTTGGTCGATTGACAATATCTGCAGGCCAATCTCGCTGATCCGGGTGTGCGCGCGCGCCAGTTGGGCGTCGATTTCACCAAGCTCGCCCCGCAGCCGGATGGCTTCCCGGCGAATGGTGTGCAGGCGGGTCGTTTCGATCAACCCCCGCTGCGAGAGCAAGTCGGTGCGCGTGTTCTCTGTCTCGACCAGCGCGATCTCTTCGGCCTTTGCGCTCCTTTGGCTGGTCAAGCCGTCAATTTCCCCGCCAATCTGGTCAATGCCCAGTTGCAGTTGCTGCTTTTGGCTTTCCCGGCTGGCGCGTTGACCGTTGAAGAGACGCAATTCGCCTTCCATGAACGCGCGCTTTTCGGGCGTGTTCTGGCTGTCTGGCGGGAAGGCGATTTCGGAAGCGCCCGCGCTTTCAGCAAGCAATCGGGCGCGGCGGGCGCTGAGTTCCGATGTCTGGGAAAGCACGATGGACAGTTCTGCCCTCGTCTGCGCGTCGTCGATCCGAAGAAGGATCTGTCCGGCTTCAACCTCGTCGCCTTCCTTGACCGCGATTTCAGAGACAATGCCGCCATCCAGATGCTGGACCTGTTTCAGGTTCTCATCCACAACGACCGTCCCCGGTGTGATCACTGCGCCCGCAATCTTGGCGGTAAGTGTCCAGCCACCCACGCCGCCGAAAAGGGCGGCTGTCAGCAAGACCCCCACCGCAATACGTGACCCGAGCCCGAACGCCTTTCTTGACCCGTCACCGCGCGGTGCCGCGAACGAATGGCCGCTTATCGACGCTGCGCTTGCAGTTGCCAGCTTGCCCATTCAATTATGCTCCGTGTTCTGTCCAAATCAGCACTTGGTGTCCGTTCATCGTCACGATGGTGACGTGAGACGCATCATTGTCTTCCCACTCCACCACGGTCCTGCGATCGTCATCGTCGTAGCCTTCGTAGCGGTAGCGAATGCGGCCGCCTTCGTCGTCGCGGCCCGACGACATGGCGTCGGACAAGGTGACCTCGGGCGCATCGTTTTGTGAGAAGATGTCAAATTTCGGCGAGACGATGACATCACCGAAATCGAAATCCAGAATTTGGTACATGGATTGGTCGCCCCCCAGCAAAGGGGCGGCTTGGGAAAACTCAAATGTGTTGTCGCCAGCACCCCCGGCCATGACGACACTATCCCCCCCGACAAGAAAGTGATCGTCGCCCGCCCCCGTGCGGAAACACTCAATCCCGACGAATGAATCATCGCCGATTTCGTTGCCCGTCGCCCAACCAGACTGCAGATTGATCAGCAGGCTGACGGTCGCGGCGGAATAGTCGAGCGTGTCGAGATCATCGCCTCCGTCGTAGTGGTCATCTTCAAAGTCCAGCGCGGCGATGATTGTGTCGGCACCCTGCCCGCCAAAGACGGCGTCCGCGCCGAACCCGTCAGCAATGACGTCGCCGCCTTCATCACCGAACAGGATGTCCGCCCCATAACCGCCGAAGATCCAATCGTTGCCGGTGCCCCCCCAAAGCGCATCCAGGCCATCACCGCCTTCAAGCGTATCATCGTCTTCGTCGCCATGAATCACGTCGTTTCCGGAATCGCCCGCAAGGGTGTCCTTGCCCGCGCCGCCGAGCAGAAAGTCGCTGCCGCCCAAGCCCCGCAGGTTGTCATTGCCCGCCGCGCCGCGCAATTCGTCGCGCCAGGCTGTGCCGACAAGGGCGTCATCGGCCGCCGTTCCCAAGAACGCGTTCGGCACGATTGAAAGCTGCGCAACCACGTTGATCACAGATGAGCCGTCATTCACGCGGTAGGAAATCTGGACCGGGCCAAGGCTATCGTCATTGGCGCGGAACACATATCCGGTGTCCGTCTGGACGATAGAACCGGACGAGGCGCGAACGTGTTCGACAGTCAAATGGTCGCCGTCAGCGTCGCTTATATAGGCCAGCAATTCCGTCACCGAGAGCGTCAGCGACGCGCCGCTGGCCACATCTTGCAAGAACAGAGCGCGATCAGACGTGGGCGCGGCATTGTGCGGCTCCAACGTGGCATTGGTATTTGCCGCCGACGCACTGGACCCGCCCGTATCGCCCGAAGCCCCCGAATGTGCGGTGGCAGAGGCCACTGGTGCGGCTTGATCATTGCCTGAAGCCGGGGGTTCAGCGGCAGATTCCAGCGGTGCCTTGGGCTCCGCTGACGCGGGCTTTGGTGCAAAATTACGCGCCATCACTGGCGACGAGGCCCCCGGAAACTGCGCGACAACCGTGGTTTGCGGGGCGTCTTGCTCGGGCTTTGTTTGCGTCTGCGGCAGCCTTGGGCTGGCGTTACCTGTTTCCGCAGCAAATGAGATTAACGGATCGGCGGTTGGCGGCGGTGTATCCTCGGCCGCCATAGAGGGTTTGGCCGATGAGGTGAGTGCCGTCTCAAAGTACAGCGCAATCGCGGCGAACATACCGGCTACGCCAAAAGGCGCGCGTGAAGGGCGCGTTGCTTCCTTCAATCTGTAGGGTTCGGCAGGGTCAATTGGGGCCGGTTCGGCCTTGGCGCCTTTGATCGTAATCATGAGACTTCCCCCATTGGACGCAAACGCTTTTTCAAAACGGGTATTACAGAGGGTGAGGGTTCAGGGGCCGACTTGGGCCCAATGACATCTCCCTTTGGTCCGAAGGCCGTGATGCGGCCGTTCTGGATAACCGCCACAAGATCAATCGCAGCCAGTGCGCTGGGACGGTGGGCGATGACCACAGGAATGCCGCCGCGCGCGCGAACGGCTTTAATGGCGCGCGTCAGTGCTTCTTCCCCTTCGGCATCAAGGTTTGAGTTCGGCTCATCAAGCACGACAAGGAACGGGTCACCGAACAGCGCCCGCGCCAGACCCAATCGCTGCCGCTGCCCACCGGACAGCGCCATACCCGACGCCCCGACCTGCGTTTCATAACCGTCTGGCATTGCCACGATCATTTCGTGAACGCCCGCCGCCTTTGCCGCCGCGACAACGCTTTCAGGCGTCGCAGCTTCGTCAAACCGCGAAATGTTTTCGCGCACGGTCGCATCCATCAGCGCGACATCCTGCGGCAGATAACCAATGTGACCCCCCAAGGCGTCGCTGTCCCATTGGGTCAGCTCGGCGCTGTCAAGCCGGACACTGCCCCGCAGTGTTGGCCATATTCCGGTCAGTGCGCGGACCAGCGTGGTCTTGCCGCCCCCGCTTGGTCCGATGATCCCCAGGGCCTCCCCCGCCTTCAGGCTGAACGACACATCGGACAGGATCACCCTGCCGGTTCCCGGTGCAGCGACCGTAATGGCATCGACCTGCAGGCCAATTTGCGGCGTTGGAAGCGGCATCGGAGCCTTGACCGAAGCCAGAACGACAACCGTTTCCTTAAGCCGGGAAAAGGCGGTGCGCGCCGAGACGACATGTTTCCAGTTGCCAATCGCCATGTCGATTGGGGCAAGCGCCCGCCCGGCGGCAACGGAGGCCGCGATGATCGCGCCCGCCGACAAGTCGCCTAAGATGGTCAGATAAGCACCAAGGCCCAGCACCGCCGATTGCAGGATCATCCGCAGGACGCGTGACAAGGCACCAAGGGTGCCTGAAATATCATTTGTGCGGGTATGCAGTTCCAGGTGGTCGTCGTTGGCGGCGTTAAATCGGCGCACGGCGCGCCCCATAAAGCCCATCGCCTTGAGAACATCGGCGTTGCGGGCATTCGCGTCAGCGATCGCGTTCCGTGCGATAACCGCCTGATAGGTTGCCGCGCTAAGCTGGCGCGTCAGCAATTCGGTGACGATCGCGATAACCGTCAGCACAAAGGCACCACCAAGGGTCAGCGCGCCCAGAAGCGGGTGCAGGAAATAGACGAAGACAAGAAAGACCGGCATCCACGGAAGGTCGAACAAGGCGACCGGCCCGGGGCTGCCAAGAAATCCGCGCACAGTGTCGACATCGCGGCCCCGCTCCAGCGACTCGGCGGTTGAGAATCCGAACCGAGGCATGTCGATGGCGACCTGATGCGCGAGCGGCGCAATCTTTCGGTCAAGTCGCGCCCCGATCCGGATCAGGATCTGCGCCCGCAGAATGTCGAACAGGCCCTGAAAAAGGTAAAGCACAATGGCCAGACCGGAAAGTGCCAGAAGGGTCGGGATGCTGGCACTGCCCAGCGCGCGATCATAGATCTGGAGCATGTAGAACGCCCCGGTCAGCGCAAGGATGTTGATAATCCCCGACATGCAGAACAGAAAAACGAAGATAACACGGAAGCCTTGAGTAAGGTTTTCAAGCTGCTTGCGCTTGGCGGCGTTGATTTGGTCTTTGGATTTCACGAAAGCACCTCATTGGGATGAAGCGAAAATGCGCTGGCGGGTCCGGTTGTCCGGACCCGCCCAATGCTCTGCTCAAAGAACGAAGTCCGTTGCGGTGAGGCTATGCGCGCCGTTGATGCTAAGCCGGAAATCGGCCTCTGCCCCGCCGCCAAGATTGCCCGTCACAATCGTGACCATTTCGCCTCCCTGCGTTTCTTGCGAGACCATCAACTGACCAGACCCGCTGAAGGCGCCTGTCACGAGGGTGAAGGTCTGGGCACCGGCAAGATCAGTGTTCGCATCCATGCCGCTCAGGTCGATCTTATCGCCGGGTTGGAAGGTAGCGATCGTATCACCGTTGGCCGCGCTGGCGCTTTCGAAGCGGAAGATGTCATTGCCGCTACCGCCATCAATAATATTGACCGCGTTGTTTGCGATGATGACGTCATCCCCAGCCCCGGTGATGATGTTGGACACGTTCCAGAGCGTGTCGCTTCCGGTTTCGCTGCTGTAGACCGCCCCCCGGCCCATCAGACCCCCGCCAAGATTGGCGCTGATGTTGGCCGTGATTGCCGACATGTCCAAGGTGTCGACGCCTCCGGATTGGCCCGGTTGGTTGCCGTAGTAGCTATCGTTGCCGTCGCCGGCTTCAGCTACGAAACGGTCATCGCCTGTGCCACCGAACACCAGATCATTGCCCTGACCGCCGCTGATAAAGTCGGACCCTTCGTTGCCAAAGATGCGGTCAGCCCCGTTATCCCCGAACAGCATGTCCTCGCCGCTTCCGCCCATGACGTTGTCGTTTCCGGCGCCGCCAAAGACAGTGTCATTCCCGCCGCGCCCAAGGATCGTGTCGGCGGCATCGGTGCCGATCAAAACCTCGTCCTCAGCGTTCCCCAAAGCCACGTCCGAAGTGGAGGAGCCTTGCGGCGAACCGGTCGAAGGCGCTTCCGTCCCGCCCCCGCCCAAGCTTGCGCCGCCACCAGAGGGCACAGGTGCAAAGTTGGGGTTTACGGCCTGTTGCGGCCCGTCACCGGTATCAAGCAGCACACGATGTGCGGATTGAAGGCTGTTCAGGTCCACCGCGTCGCCGTCGGTCCCATTCACGCGGATCGTGTTGTAGAACAGGCTGGTGGGCGTGAAATCGCCATGAACGCTTACCACATCCGTGCCCGCGCCGGTGTTGATCACGATTTCTTCGATGCTGTCCAGTTCAGCGACGATATCGGCGTTGGTCGCGGCTGCACCTGCAATATTCCGCGTGATAACGATTTCGGCGTCCGCCCTGAAGTTGGTCAGACCGGCTGCCAAGGCTGCGGCAAGTGAGAAGACACGGTAGGTCTCGTCTTCGTCGTTGCCGTAGATTGTGAAGGTGTCCGTGCCAGTGCCACCATCCACAAAGTCGTGCCCGTCATGGACGCCGGAGTTTGCATTCCAGCCAATTGAATCGTCTCCGCCACCGGCAAGGACAATGTCATTGCCGAGCCCCCCGCCCAGCATGGTTCCCAAACCGTCGCCGACAAGGATCTGGTTGCCCGCCAACCCGAAAAGACCCGGACGCGTGAAGGCGATGCTGACATTGTCGACGTAGAAGTTTTCCCCAGCCCCCCAGCTTCCAGCCGTCGCAAAGCGGATGGCCGAATGGGCGCCGATCTGTGCGGTTGTAAGCGTCGCTGTAAAGGTGCCGGTGCCGTTGTTGGCGCTGCCCGCCATGGTCCCGATGGTGTCCCAGGTCGTGCCGTTGAAGGCTTGAACAATGACGTCCTCGCCGGCGTCGCGGTCGTCTTCTTCCCAGTTAAAGCTGAGCGTTGCGGCCGTGGCACCGGTCAGGTCGATGGCACGAGAGATCGACTCGTCACCGTCGGTGCCGCTGCCAAAGCGCAGTCGGTTGTTGTTGATGTCAATATCGCCGCCGCTGGCACCGCCGTTGCCGCCGCCGTCGTTGATTTCCGTCCAGTTTCCGGCCCAATTTGCGGCACCGTTGTTATTGGAATAGGAAGTCGCGCTGAACGTATCGCTTGCAGTGTTGTTGGCCAGCACGGTCGCCGTGGCCGTATCGGTCAGCGACCCGTCGCTTAACGTGTAGCTGAAGGACCCGCCTAGAGGGGTGGTATCGACAAAGGTCACTGACCCCGCATTGGTGGCGAGGGAGAGCGACCCGACCCCGTTAGCGCCGCCGACCGCCGTGATGTCCGTCGCGCTGTCAGGATCGGTATCGTTGGCCATCAGCGCCCATTCCGGCACAACAATCGGGCTGCCCCCGGAAATGTTGGTCAGTATGGTGTCATTCGTCGCATTCGGCGCGTCGTTGATCGCGTTGACCGTCACCGAGGTGGTGGCGACGTTGCTGTCAACCTGACCATCATAAACGGACACCTCGATCACCCGCGGCGACGCACCGGGAACCGGATTGGGGTTCTGCGAGGTGCTGACGTAGCGCACAGCGTTGATCGCCTGCTGATAGGCGGCCGTTGACATCATGCCCACGAGGTAAAGGGTTACCTTGCCCGAGGCCGATGTATCAAGGATGGACGACATGCCAGCGGGAAGCGCGCCTACGTTCAGCGCATCGCCGGGCTGGGCGTTGGTCAGGGTAATCGTCGCGGAAAGCAGAAGCGGGCTATCCGCGTCAGTGACGATAGCGCCCGAAGATATCGCCACGGACGCACCGTCTTCGTCAAAGGTGGCGATATAGTTGTTGCCCGGTGCGCCCGGCCCGCTGAAGGCGATGTTCACGTTGTCTACATAGAAGTTCTCGCCGTTCTCCCATGCGTTCACCGTTGCAAAGCGGATCGCAGAATGTGCCCCGATCTGCGCCGCGGTCAGGTTGACCGTTTGGGTGCCTGTGCTGTTTCCGACCGAACCAGCCATCGTGGCGATGGTTTGCCAGGTGGAGCCATCAAACGCTTGGATCAGAAGATCCTCATCCGTGTCGCGATCATCTTCCTGCCAGTCAAAGCTGAGCGTGGCCGCAGTGGCACCGCTAAGATTGACGCCGCGGGTGATGATTTCATTGCCATCGGTGCTTTCGCCAAAGCGCAGCCGACCGCCATTGACGTCGATATCGCCACCGCCTGCCCCGCCGTTGTTGCCGGTGTCGTTGGTCTCGATCCAATTTCCAGCCCAGTTCGCACTGCCATCATTGCCGGCATAGCCTGCGGGGCTGAAATCATCACGAACGTTGCCACTCGACGACCCGCTGAGGTCAAGAACCGGCGCAATCGCAACCAGCTCTGGTTCAACGTTATTCAGCAGAACGGTGAACTGGCGGACCGCAACCAAAGTGCCCCCGGGCGCGTCATAAGTGTTGATCACCACCTGATACTGGTTGTCGATGAACTGGTGCGACTGGTTTGCCGTGGTGTGCACCCCGGCCTCATAATTCAACGCACCCGGTCCGCCTTGGGCCACCACCAGTGAATACCGGGGGAAGCCGTTGAAATCGACCCCATTGGAGATCACGGTGAACCGCCCGCCCGCGTCATTGGCCGGATCGATTTCGTGATAAAGCGTCGTCAGATCCACGTCGGCAGGTGGTTGGCCGTTTATCGGTTGGGCATCGTAATCGACGCTAAACGGGATCTGCAGGCCGACAACCGTGCCGGTGGCGCTGTTTTCGGCCACGGAATAAGCCGCGGTCGGGTTATCGGTGGCGGCGGAATTGATCCGCTCTGTCACGCCTTTGCTGTCCTTGAACACGGCGACCGCACGCAGGGCATGGCCAGGGTCGACCGATCGCACCGTGTAGGTCGTGCTGGTCTGAATGGTGGCCCAACCGGCATTTGACCCGATCTCGGTGGTTTGCCATTCAAAGGTCAGTCCGACCGGCAGGCCGTTGGGTGCAAGCGGAATGCCGTCTGCGTCGCTGAAGTTGGACAGGGTCGCGGTCAGCACCTGGCCGACATAGGGCGTAACCAGCCCCCCGAACGGAGTGTCATCGTTGATGGTGACGGTGCCGGTCGCAAGTTGATTGTTCCCGGCAATCGGCACGATGCGATCTGCAAATTGCAGCTGTTCGATGTTCTTGAGCAGGTCGCGGTCGTCGGTCAGTGCGCCGCGGCTGGACAGCGTCACACCGTCCACGGTTGCACCGATCGTGCCGGTGTCACGGTCGCGCACGGAGATAAAGCCGTCACCGTCCACATCCACAGCGCCGGTGAATTCCCCCGCATCGTTGAAGTCGCCGTCGCCATTCAGGTCAACCGAGCCTTCGATCTCATATTCCGCGAAGGTGCCTTGGAAGACCGCTGTGTCGATGCTGTTCTCTGGGTTTTGGTCGTAGAGGATTTCGCGGATGATGCTCATGTTGCCGGGGTTGATCGTCCCGTCGAGCACCAGCGCGTTCAGAGATCGCCCTCCGAAGGCCGGGCTGTCAAAGTTGGTCGAGCCATCGGGGTTGGTGTTGAATACCAAACCGGCATGGGGGCCAGCCACCGTTGTGTCGGTGGACAGCGATTCCGCCGAATAGGTCACCCCGTTGTGGACGATTTTGATACGCACGTTCAGCCAGGCATCGCCATCCAGAAGGTCGTAACCACCACGGCCGCGCAGGAAGTCACTTCCGCCGCCGCCCATGAGGATGTTTCCGTCGCGATAGGTGCTGACCGGTGCCGAGCCGGGTATGGCGCTCGGCCCTCCGAAAAGGGTTTGGCGGGCATCGGTGCCGTCCATGGAGCCAAACCATTCATGCAGCCCGGCGATCCGGTCGATCCCTTCCTGCGTCAGCAAGTGGTCGCGGAACAACTCGGTGGGCACGGAATCCGGCGCGGAAGAGCCGCCGTTGATATGCCCCCGGTCATCCCCGTCCAGCACGTCGTCATAGATCCAGCCCGAGGCGGCTTCGACCTGGTCGAACCGGTCTTTCAGAATGTCGGCTGTGATGGTGGTGAAGATCGGGATGGCGAAGTCAAACTTGACGCCGGCGCTGTCGTACTTTCCGCTGGCCCAGTCAAACCCGAACATGCCCTCAAAGCGCTGGATGCCGGGGCCCGAAAGGGCAATATCATCCCCCGATTCAAGGTCATAATCCTGATCGTTCTGCTGCCCCCATGCCACGTCATGGCCGACGATGGAGGAGTTGAAGAAGAGCTCCGTATTGTCACCGGCGATCACGTCAAAGCCGTTGCCGCCTTCGATCCAGTCATCGCCTTCACCACCCAGCAAGAATTCGTTGCCGGTGCCGCCCAGCATGAAGTCGTTGCCTTCCCCGCCAAACGCTTCTTTGTCGTCCATGCCAAGGATGATGTAGTCTTGGCCAGCGCCGCCAAAGATCAGGTCAAGCCCGCTGCCTGCACTGATGACGTCGTTGCCCTCTTCGCCGCGCAGCACGTCGTCACCGAAGGGATCTTCGATGATGTCGTCCCCTGCCCCGCCAAAGACGTTATCGGATTCCATCCCGGCGTTCAGGTAGTCGTTCCCCCCGTCGCCCCAAAGCGCGTCGATGCCTTTGTCGCCCAGCAGGGTATCGTTGCCCTCCGTGCCGCCCAGCACCACATGCTCGCCGCCGCTGTATTTCAGCAGGCCACCCACGTCATGCATCACGCCATTGACTTCGATCTGACTGGCCCCCGCATAGTCACGCACAACCCGCGGATCGATCAGTTGCAGGAACGGGTCATCGTGGATCGGATCAATCGACGTCGGATCGTCGGGGTTGTAGTCGGTTTGCGCGATCCCGCGATCAAGTTCGAAGATGTTGTCCGGCGTCATGAACAAGCTGGCGCTGAGGTGGGTTGAATAGATGTCGCCCAGCGACGAATTGCGCATCACGAGATCGGTAAAGGTGTTGGGTTCAAGCTGGTTCAGCAGGTTGGTGCCTTGGGTGCGGCTGAGATAGTAGAAGCGGTCCCCGGTCTGAAGGCGTTCCATCTGGAATTCAAAGACAAGGTTGAAGGTTGACCCCAGCATCCCGCCAAATTCATTCAGCTCTTCAGCAAGACCGCCGATCCAGAAATCAATGTTGTTCATGCCCCCCAATGCGGGTGTCGCATAGGCGCCGGTCGCATTCAGGAACGCCGCACGGTCCTGTGCCGTCGTCGCAGCAATAACGCGGCCATCGGAAAGGGTCTGATCAACACCGGTCACAAGCGCCATCGCCGCGCCGCGCATACCCTCTAGCGTGGCTTCGCCCGTGATCAGCGGGTGGGTGCCATAGGCCGCGATGAAGTTGATGATCGAGGCCGGGTTCTTGATGTGCTGGGCAAAGTCGAGCCAGCTTGTATAGGGTTTCAGATCGGCAAGCCCGTAGTCTTCGTAAAACTGGGCGCGCGCCTCATTGAGCGAGGGGATGCCGGTCTCGCGGCCACGCGCAATGTTGATCGCGGCAAGGTCAAGCGGCAGGCCCAAAAGGTTGCTTTGCAGCGCGGGCACCACGAATTCATCCATCTCATTGCCAATATCGCGCGTGGTTCCGCGGACGATGTTGCCAATAACTTCATCAAGGTTGGCACCGCTGGCCATGAACATCTGCGGGTTCAGGAACGCTTCGATCAACGTGACCTGATCGCTGTCGCCATTGACCGGGTTCAGGCCGTTGTCGAGGCGGTCAACCGTGTCGGTCAGCATCGAGTGGCCAAAGCGATAGACGGTGTGGGCAAACTCCGCGACAATTGCCGCATCGACATCGGGCGAATGCGTGAACACGAACGGGTCAACTGCTGGCTGAATCCGGCGGGCGAATTCTTCGAACACCAGATGCTGATACTGCATTTCCGTCACAAAGCGCGAGGCTTGGAACAGCCGCTCGCCGTCCCAGATCAAGGTCGAAAGATCGGTCGGCACGGTGGCCACGTCGACCAGCAGCCATTCGTTCAGGAAGCTGAGATCGCCATCGGCGGCGCTTTCAAGGATGGTGGCCTTATTCGCCTCAAGCAGCCGGTTGTGTTCGCTGTGAAAGACCGAGTGGACTGTGGTCAGTGCGATGTTCTCGTTGCCGCGACCGTCGCCCGTGATGAAGTGTGCGTTGAGCATTTCATCGTCATAGGTGGCGCCGTTGTGGTCATCGCCCACGCCTGGATCGCTGTCGGCAACCTGTTGGGCATCGGGTATGTGGTCACCGTCGGAATCGTACATGCCGGGTGCCGCATGATGGGCGATGTCGTTCAGAAAGGCGTGCCCGGTTGTATAGGCCCCAGCGGTTGTGACGCTGCCATCGGGATTGCCTTCTTGCAGCCAAACCCCGCTGTGGTTCGCGTCTGGTTGCATCACCAGTTGCGCATAGCCATGCGCGCCCGGAATGAACTCACCATACGCGTCGGTCAGCAGAAGGGGCGCGCTGTGGACGTCAAAGTCGTTCAGTTTGATCCCCAGCATGGACTGGGCTTGGTCTTTGACTTCGCCCCAGTTGGCTGGTGCGCCGTGCAAGGAACCGACACCCGTGCCGCCATCCAGCAACCCGCCGGTTGCGCGAGTCACCATCCCATTGCCGTCACCGATATCAACGCGCGTGAAGGCGCGCAGGAACACCTGATGCGAAGGGTGTGAAGTATAGGTCTGGTTTTGATCCACGAAGGGCGTCGTCGTGTTCTCGGCGTTGCCGTTTGCGTCCACTGCGGCGCGCGTCACGGCCATAAAGGCCAGATGCGGCGGCACCTCGTCGCCGCTACCTGCGATGCCGTCCGGTCCATGGGTGATCAGCGGGTCATCGGGCTCCAGCGGGATATAGACGGTGCCGTTGCCGCTTTTGGTGACCAGATCAAGGCCGTGATCAAAGAACTGCCCGAAGAAGGTCATCCAGGCGTTGAACGACGGCGAAAGCCCGATATCGGGCGACAGGTTTGGAATTTCGACGCCACCATCGGCACCAACCACGACGCCGTTGCTTTCAAGCACCCCGGTATAGTTCGCGTGCGTGGTCGCAACCGCAGCTGTTGCCGCCGCAAGATTGGCCGTGGCGGTTGGCAGATCAATGGCCCCCGAAATCATGCCGGCCAATGTCCCGGTCAAGGCCGTTGTATCGGAAACAAGGCCGCTTGCGGCCCCATTGGCGGCAAAGACCGCTGCAATCTCTTCGCCAAAATCAACGGGCTCACCCAGGGTCGTGTTCGCTTGCAGCAGTTGAAGCGAGGCGAGCAAGCTGGCGCTATTGGTCGCAATGGCTTGGGCTGTCGCCTCTTCGGGCAGGCCTGCCAAAGACGCCACAACATCCTGCGCCGCGATGCTGGCGGCCTCAGCGGCTGCGACTGCGTTGCCAAGATTGGTCATGTCGGTGGCGTCGACCGTGGCTCCGACAAAGAAAGAGGCGCCAAGCGCGGAAATCATCGCCTGAGCGGTTGTGGCAAGATCAGCGGACAGATCTGCAAGCAGGCTCGGCCCCGCATAGACGTCGGACAGGGCGGCGTCATATTGCGCCTGCGCCACGATCAAGGCCGTTTGCGCGTTCTGGTGGGCACCATGGGCTGACTGAATGGCCGCGACGGCGGCGGTGGCGGCAATTCCGGTTATCCCCGCGAGCTTGAGCGCGGCATAAAGCGCTGCCGGGTTATCTACCGTTTGATTGACGATCAGATTGCTGATGGTGCGCGGGTCCGCGTCGATCACATTGCTGGGTTGGCCATAGTCGCCTTGCTGAACGGGCGGCATACCTCCAGGCCCGTCGAGGTCGATCTGATCGCCATCGGTGTCATTCAAGAACTGCGGGTCCAAAAGTCGCGGAAACGGCTGGCCCGCGGCGCCGAAATTCTCTTGCCCCGGCGCAAGATTGTTGAGACTGCCGTCAACGGTGCGAAGGCCGAATGGCACCAAATTTGCATCAGATGGGCTAAGCCCAAATTCATTCTGGATCGCCTGAGTGAGAGATATCCCGCCCGAATGCGCCTCTGCGATTTTGATCTGGCGCAGGATGAATGTAAGGTCGGCCTCGTTAACACGGAAGCTGGTAGCCATTTGAGTTTCTCCCCCGAGAAAAGCTGCCGCCCTGTTTTGGGCGGGCGATTGAAAGCAGAATCCCGACGCCAAAAGCGCACTTGCGCCATGGCCTTTTCCGGTCAGGATTGGTGATTCCTTAACGTCAGATTAACGGGCGGCGGCGGGCTGACGCAGCGCCGAAGGTGGGACCAAGAGTTGGCGCTTGGTCGCAAAATGAGTTCAGACCTAAGTCTGAAAAGAAGCGATGCCTCCGTTGCATCTACCCCCCCCCAACGGGCTGATCTCCCGTTCGGCGCGACCGAAAGGATCGAAGTTCATAAAGATATTTGCTTAAAAACAATCGGTTACATACGTATACTCGATTGAGTGCCATTCAAACGCCCTCCGCCGAAGCCTTGATCGTCAGTCCAAAGGGGCCCTTCGGCTTGATCACGATGGCGGGCCCGAACAAGGCGCGTGTCTTTGGCGGGCATCACACGGCCCTTGGCGGCAAATGACAGATAGGCATTTGCTAAAAACTGCTCCTGAATTTTCTCGTCAGATCTTTGAGGGGTGGATATGCAGGCGCGATCCGATTCTGTGCGTTGATCGGCGGTTGCTGAAGGCCTGCAATCATGTGGCTTGGACCGGGCGTCACGCCGGATATGGTCGAGCCGGAATTGGCACCTTTAACCGCAAACATTCCCGCTGGAGCACTTTGGTGGCCTGTCCAAACGCGCCTTTTTCGGGCGAATCACCGGACAGATTGGTGTCGTTCCACGCCTTCATGCGTCAGCATTTGGGGGCTTGAAAAACCCTCTTTCCCCTACGTCAACCATCGTTGCTTTGCGCCTTGGCACAAAGCCGCCGACCAAAATCTTGAGATTGGTCAGGCCGGTTCAAAAATTCTTGTTCGAATACAGAGACGAGAAAAATTGCGCTCAGACCTCGGCGGGCTTCTGCCTGTCGTCGCCGGGGGCTCAGATATCCAAATATGGCCCGTTCAAATATGGTGGCCACACGTTGTAGCAGCCAGAAACAGGAAGGAGACCATCGTGGACGCTCTATTGCTAACAGATTTCGCCCGTTTTTCGCACATTCTGACGGTTACGATTGGCCTCGGAGGAGCGTATTTGGCGGATTTTTATGTCTTTTCCCGGCTGAATGTCCCCATCGAAAGCAAGTTCATCGAGACCCTCAAGCAATATCACGTGCACGTGGCGACGGCGATTTTTGCGATGTGGGTGACTGGCCTGCTGATGGTCTTCATCCGCACTGGGTTTGATGTGGAAAAGTTCTCGCCAAAGTTGTTCAGCAAGCTGGGTATCGTCGCATTGCTAACCGTCAACGCCGTTCTTATCGGCAGGATCGCAATGCCCATACTGGCAAGGAATGTGGGCGTCCGACCCTTGGACCTGCCGTTCAGCCAAAAGATCGGCGTGGCGCTGATGTCAGGCGTATCGACGGTCAGCTGGCTGCTCGCGCTTGCGATGGGCATCAGCAAGGTACTGGCCGCCAGCCCTTGGGCCACGTTTCAAGTGGTGGTTCCATTGGCCTACGCGGCGGCCATTCTTGCGTCAGTCAGCGCGATCCTGCTGATCGACGGAAGCCGGATGGTCATCCGGATGGTTAGGGCAAGGACGACAATGCAATCGTCCGTTTGCAATTGTGCGGCCTGTCGCCGGGAGGGCGACGTTCTGGAACAGCTTCTCAGCCTGCGGGACGATCTGCTTGCATTGCAGTCTGGTCGCGATGTCGTCCTTCCCGCGCTGAACTTTGCGCCCGTTCGCAGAACAGCCGGTGCCTGAGCGAAGGCCGTTTCAAGAGCGCCGCAGATCCGTGAAAGAGCAGGGGAGCGGATAGCCCGCTCCGCTTGCGCTGCTTTGATCCGGTTCATTTGGGGGCCGATGGCGCGACTTAGGAATTTACTGACGCCTAAGCGCGCAACGTTCAAAGCCCCGTGCGGCCTTACGTAAGCCTTAGGTGACGATTCGAAGCATTCATCGGGCGCATGTGGGGTATCGCTTCTACCGATTTCACACACCTCCAGAAGCTGCACCCTCACACAGGGCAATCCTCTGGAACAGCATATGCCTCGGCGGGCGGTCCGGGACCGGTAAACCCCTTGAAACAGGGGATTTGCGTATATCATCGGGCATTTCGGGAAGAAAACTGGTGCCGCTGAAGAGACTCGAACTCCCGACCCCATCATTACGAATGACGTGCTCTACCAGCTGAGCTACAGCGGCACTTTCTGGTTCCGCCCTCCTATTGCCCGGTCCAAATTAAGTCAAGCCCTGCAACTCTTTGCGGAGCAGAAGGTTTGGGCGGTCAGTTGGCGTTGCGGACCACAGCGGCGAGGTCGATGATTTCTTCCTCGGCAGGGTCCTCGGGCGGGACTTCTGGTTCGGACGGCGGCGGCGGATTGACCAGCAGCGGCAAGAGTTCTGCCCCGTTGGCCGTGCCCCCGGCGTTTTGCACAGGCTCCCGCCAGCTCAGCGTATCAAACCCACCGCAGTTGTCGCAGATCGGGTGCCATTCGGCGTGGATCGCCTGACATTTGTCGCAGCACCATTGGGGGCCACGGGGGGCTGTCAGGGCCTTGGCGAGCCAACCGCGCACCACGGCCTCATCCGATCCCTCGCCGCGCTCAATTGCGGCCATGATTGCCAATGCGCGCTGGGTGGGGTGGCGGGTGGCAAGATCTGCAATGGCGCGGCGCGCTTCGGGGAAATCTTCGGCCGAAATATTCAGTTCGGCAAGGAGAAGGCGCGTTTCGTCGGCCTCGGGGTGCATGGCCGTCAGCAGCTTGAACCGTTTGATCCGCGCTACGGCCGTTTCGTCGGGCTCTATCTCGGCAAAGGCGGCGGCGAGATCGGGATGGGCTTGCCCCTCCCAGGCCTTGCGGATCACGCGAGTGGCGCTGCGGCGGTCGCCCTTGGCCGTCAGCGAACGGGCTGCCATCACGGCGCCGGGGATCAGGTCGGGCGATTGGCGGTTGGCTTCGATCGCAGCCTCGCGGGCCTCGATGGGGGCGGAGTCATCAAAAATGCCCTTTGCCTCTTGCAGGGCCATGATCGCATCGCGGCGACGATAGACATCGCGCGGCAAGGCGCCGCTTTTCAGCTTTGCCCCAAGGGTTGCGCGGGCTCCAGCCCAATCAGAACTGCCCGATTGCAGTTTCAGCAAGATGTCCTGCGTTTCGGCGTGCTTGGGTTTCAGCGCAAAGGCTTTTTCGGCAAGTTTGAGCGCGGTATCGGTATCGCCATCGGCCAGTTTTTGCTTCAGCAAGCCGCGAATGCCGACAAACCGTGTCGAGTCGTCCGCCAGCAGGGCCTTGTAGGCCTCGGTTGCACGCTTGCCGTCGCCTGAGGCTTCGGCGGCTTGGGCGACGACGATGGTCGTAAGCTCGGGTTTATCGAGGAACTTCTCGGCGCGTTGGGCGCGGATCATGGCAAGACGGCCTTCACCTGCCGCCAGCGCGATGAGGCTTTCGGATAGGGCCTGATAGCCCTTGCGTTCCCGATTGCGGTCAAAATAGCGGGAGATCGCAGTTTCGTCTCCATTCAGGAAGCGCAGCGTTGCCACGGCCAGCCCAATCAGACGGATCAGGAGCCAGACCACCAACACCAAGAGCAAGGCCGCGACCACGGCTTGGAGCGGGCCAAGGGTCAATTCCCAGCCTGCCGCTGAAATGCGGATACCCTCGCCGGTATCAAGCAGCTTGCCCGCGCCGATGGTGAACAGCGCCACGACCGCAACAAACATCAGGACTTTGAGCATCGACCAGAGCATCGCCGCCCCCTTATTGCGAAATGGTGGAGGCAAGGTCCGCAATTGCTGCGGCTCCGGCCAAGCGTTGTTCGGCAAGCGCGCGCCACGCGGCCAACTCGGTCTGCGCGACCTCTGGCAGGGCCGCGATCTCGGTCAGGGCGGTGGGCAGGTCGCCCGCGTCCACCGCGGCAGAGGCGCGCGACAGAACCGCGTCGGGGTCGGCCCCTTCCCTTGGGGTGAGCGAGCGCACGCCGGTTTGTGTGCGTAGGAAACTGCCGACCCGCTCGGTCCAGCTTTCCCCCATATTGGCCCGCAAGGCGGCATCAAGTGCAGCACGCGCGGCATCCGGAAAGGCGCTTTGAAGCGCGCCGAGGGTGGGCAGGCCGGCTGCGGCATGGTCTTTCAGCACAGCGGGCACCTCGACGCCGATCTGGTCAAGAGCCGCGCCATAGGGCAAGCCGCTGTCGAGTGCTGCTTGCATCCGGCCAAGTGCCGCGCGCGAGGTCGCGGCCTTGGCGATGGCCTCGGCCTCGGTCTTGAGGGCGAGCGCTTGGGCCTCGGCCTCTTTCAGGCGGGCCTCGGCCTCATCAGCAAGCAATCCTGCATCGCCCGATCCAGGGCTGGCCTTTAGCGCCTGCACCTCTTGCTGCAGCGCACGCAATGCTTCGGCCTGCGCGGCAAGTGCGGCAGGGGATGCGGCGGACCCATCCATCGGCAACGATTCAATCGCGGCAAGCCGGGTGTCGATCGCCGCCAGTTGGCCAGTGAGCGGTGACAGATCGGCGTCGGGCGGTAAGGGTGCCGATTCCAGCGCCGCGATGCGATCCCCAAAGCTGGGGTCGACGGCGGGAAGGCCTGCCAGATCGGCTTTAAGCGCGGCAATCTCTTTCGCTTGCGCGGCCAGTTGCGCCTCAATCGCCGCAGTGTCCTGGATCGGCCAGCCATTGGGGACCACCTGCGCAACGCCGTAGCCAATGCCAGCCGCAAGCACCCCACCGACCAAGCCGCCCCAAGGGGTCGAGCGTTTGGCAGGCGCCGGCGGGTTGGGTTGTTTGGGGAGGGTCTCTTCGCGTGGCAGTGACTTACGCGGCGGCTCTTTCAACGCGGTGGCCTCTGGTTGATCGGGGTCGGCCGTGACTGGTTCTGCCGCCGGGATTTCCGTGCCTGCTGTCGCCTCGTCCCGCACATCCACCATTGCCGATCTCCCTTTTTTGTCTGCCTCTAAAGTAATGGCATGCCCCCCTTGGGTTCAAGGTAAAGCCCCTGCGGCGCTTAAGCGTTGCAGCGTTTTGATCATGGATTGGGCATCGGGATGCGCCGCAACCGCCAGCCTTTGCGGCAGATCCGGGGGCAGGACTGCCGCGACGGCCGGGCTGATCGCGGCAATCCAAAGGGGGGCATGGGGTGCTTTAGGAAGTGCGTGAAGCAGTTCAAGCGCACTATTGACCGAAAAAAGCGGCAGCAAAACCGGTGTAGTTCCGGTCAGAACCTGTTGCGCCTCAGGGGTCAACGGTTGCGGTATTTGGGTGTAAAGAACGGCAGAAACAGTCTCTATTCCTGCGGAAGTCAGAGTTTTGGCTATGTCCCCCCGGCTTTCCTTGCCCCGCAAATGAAGCAGTGGGCCGCACTCATTTTGGGCAAGGATCAGCGCGACCAGGGCCGCGGCGTCACCATTGGCGGAAACGGTCAAAAAACCGGCCTCGCGCGCGGCGGCGGCGGTGCGGTCACCCACCGTATAGGCAAGGCGCGGAAGGGGGGCGGAAATCCGCTTGCTCGCGGCCACGGCAGTCTCAGACGCCAGAATCAGCGCGCGAAACGGGCGGTCAGGAATCGGTGGCGCGTGGAACTGCGGGGCAAGCAAGGGCGAGATGACAATCCGAAGGGGGCCAAGCGCCGCGGTCACTTCGGCGGCGAACCGTTCCGCCTGCAAGGCCGGTCGGGTCAGCAAGAGAAGGGGGGCGTGGGATTGTCTGACCATAGGCTTGGTGTTACCTCCGGTTGGACCCACAGGCAACGGAAAGCGATGAACAGCGACCTGACCTTCCTTGGCATTGAATCGAGCTGCGATGATACCGCCGCGGCGGTGGTGCGGCATCGCGCTGGGCTGGCGCCGGAAATCCTGTCTTCGGTGGTTGAGGGGCAAGTTGCGCTTCATGCGGCTTTTGGCGGTGTTGTGCCGGAAATCGCAGCGCGCGCCCACGCCGAGCGGCTGGATCATTGTGTTGAGGCGGCGCTGGCAGAAGCAGGCGTTAGCTTGCAGATGTTGGACGGAATTGCGGTGACTGCGGGGCCGGGGTTGATCGGCGGGGTGCTGTCTGGCGTCATGCTTGCCAAGGGGTTGGCGGCGGCGACGGGTTTGCCGATGGTGGGGGTAAACCATCTGGCGGGCCATGCGCTGACGCCGCGGCTGACCGACGATCTGCCCTTTCCCTATCTTATGCTGCTGGTCTCTGGAGGGCACTGCCAGTTTCTGATCGCCGAGGGGCCAGAAGATTTCCGCCGCTTGGGTGGCACCATCGACGACGCCCCCGGCGAAGCCTTTGACAAAACCGCAAAGCTTTTGGGCCTGCCGCAACCCGGCGGACCGATGGTTGAGACCGAAGCGCGGCTTGGGGACGCCACGCGATTCAAGTTTCCGCGTCCACTGCTGGATCGGCCCGGCTGCGATATGAGCTTTTCGGGTCTGAAAACCGCACTTTTGCGGGCCCGCGATGCGTTGATCGCGGATCAGGGCGGCCTTTCAGTGCAGGATCGACGAGATCTTTGCGCCGGGTTTCAGGAAGCCGTCGCGGCTGTTCTGGCCGAAAAGACCCGTCGTGCCCTGCGGGTGTATGAAGAGTTGAACCCTGCCCGCCCAGCCTTTGCCGTGGCGGGGGGCGTGGCCGCAAATGGCGTTATTCGGGCCATGTTAGAGACTGTTTGCGCGGAAAGCGGGACTGCGTTCCTTGCGCCGCCTTTGCGTCTTTGCACCGATAATGCCGCCATGATCGCTTGGGCCGGGATAGAGCGGTTTCGGCAGGGCGGGCGCGATGATGCAACACTGGTGGCCCGCCCGCGCTGGCCGCTGGACAAGACTGCGCCCGCGCTGATCGGTTCTGGCAAAAAGGGGGCCAAGGGATGATCGGCATTGTCGGCGCAGGTGCTTTTGGCACTGCCTTGTCCGTGGTTTTGGCGCGAGAAGGCCATGAGGTGCGGCTGTGGAGCCGCGATCCGGTGCAGGCTGTGACCCGTCAGGCGACGCGGCGCAATGAGACGCGGCTTCCCGGCATCGAGCTGCCACAAAACGTGACAAATACCGCCGAAATGCAAGATCTGGCGGGCGCGGAAGTGGTGTTGTTAGCGCTTCCAACGCAGCAGATTCGGGCGTTTTTGGCAGGGCATGGGGCGTTGCTGAACGGGGTGCCCTTGGTGGCGTGCTGCAAGGGGGTTGATCTTGCCACGCTGGCCGGGCCCAGTCAGGTGATCGCAGATGGTTGCCCGAACTCGGCTGTAGCGGTGCTGACCGGGCCAAGCTTTGCCGCCGATATCGCACGCGGCCTGCCCACGGCGCTGACGCTGGCCTGTGCTGCCCCGGAGGCGGAGGCGTTGCAGCACCTTCTCTCGACCCCGACGTTGCGGCTTTACCGATCCAGCGATGTGGTGGGGGCCGAGTTGGGCGGAGCGCTTAAGAACGTCATCGCGATTGCAGCGGGTGTGGTGATGGGTGCTGGCCTGGGGGATTCGGCGCGGGCCGCCTTGATGACCCGCGGCTATGCCGAGATGGTCCGGTTGGCCGAAGCCCTCGGGGCGCGGGCCGAGACATTGGCAGGGCTTTCTGGGTTTGGGGATCTTGTGTTGACTTGCACCTCGCCTCAGTCGCGGAATTTTCGTTTTGGGCTGGCACTTGGTGCAGGCGGCGATTTTGACCCGAGCGTGACGGTAGAAGGGGCTGCGACCGCAAAAGCAGTCTCTAATTTGGCCAAAAGGCTTGAAATCGACATGCCGATCACCCGAATGGTTGCGGCGCTGATTGCGGGTGAAACCGGACTTTCGCAGGCCATTCAGGCGCTGCTCTCTCGCCCTTTGAAACAGGAGTAAACGATGCGTGTAGCCTTGATCTGCCGGGATAAGCCCGGTGCCCTGCAAACCCGCGTGGACAATCGCGCAGCCCATCTGGCGCATATTGACGCCTCGGGCGTTGTGGAAATGGCGGGGCCGTTTCTGAATGAAGCGGGTGCGATGACGGGCAGTCTGGTGGTGCTGAATGTCGCTACGTTGCAAGACGCGCAGGACTGGGCCGCGACCGATCCCTATGCGAAAGCCGGGCTGTTTGAGAGCGTGACCATCAGCGAATGGAAAAAGGTGGTCGGATGACCTATTGGCTGTTCAAGTCTGAGCCCGACACTTGGAGCTGGGATCAACAGGTGGCCAAGGGTGCCGTTGGCGAAGAGTGGCACGGCGTGCGCAACTATCAGGCCCGCAACAACATGCGGGCAATGAAGGTTGGCGACCTTGGGTTCTACTACCACTCCAACATCGGCAAGGCTGTGGTTGGTATTGTTGAAGTCTGCGCCGAGTCTGCGCCGGACAGCACCACCGATGATCCGCGTTGGGATTGCGTGCATATTCGGGCGGTCCGGCCCTTTGCACGCCCGGTCACATTGGATGCCTGCAAGGTGCAGCCGGGGCTTGAGGCGATGGTGTTGGTGAACAACTCTCGTCTTTCGGTGCAGCCTGTCACGCAGGAAGAATGGCGGATCGTGTGCGAGATGGGCGGCGTCGCACCCTGACCTCTTCGCAGCGGCTCGATTTCGCGGCATGATGGGCTGGGAAACAGGGAGGTACGCATGGAATATCTGAATGTGCTGGTGGCGGCGCTGGGCGCTTATGCCTTTGGTGCCGTTTGGTATATGTCGATTGCGAAATCGTGGATCGCGGCGGCCGAGATACCCGTGGATGCTAAGGGCAAGCCCATGGGCAACGGAAGTCCAGCGCCGTTCGTCGTGGGCTTTGTTGCACAGTTGGTGGTCGCCGGGATGATGCGCCACATCTTTCAGATGTCCGGGCTGAACAGTGTGCTGGAGGGCATCATGGGCGGCGCGGGTATCGGGGCGTTTCTGATCACGCCTTGGGTGACGATGAACTATGCCTTTGCGGCGCGAAAGCCGGCTTTGGCGGCCCTTGATGGCGTGAACGCCGTGGTGGGTTGCACCATCATGGGGATTATCTTGACGCTGTTTTGAATAAAAATGGAGGGCTCCGCACCCCTACGGAACCCTCCACCACCCCACGCGCTCCCCAAGCACCGCACGTGTATGAAAGGTTCCGGGCCTACTGCCCTGACCTACAGTCATACGCGCTCACGCTGAGTCGCACAAAGACCAAGCGCCAAGGATTTAAGGCGAATGCGAAAGATCAGCGTGGGTCGGGCAAGAAGAAGCCAGCGACCCCCAGAAGCGGCAAGAATGCGCAAATCTTGTAGACCGCGGCAATGCCCCAAGCATCCGCCAGCGCGCCAAGGCTGGCCGCCCCAATGGCCGCGATGCCGAAGGCCAGACCAAAGAGCAGACCGGCCACCATGCCCGTATGTTGCGGCATCAAATCCTGAGCGTAGACGACCATTGCCGGAAAAGCCGAAGCCATGATCATCCCCGCAAGTGCGGCGCAAAGCACATTGGGAACCAGCGGCAGGTAAGGCACCGCAAGCGTCAGCGGCAAGACGCCAAGCACAGACCACAAGATCACCCGGCGTCGGCCGATCTTGTCACCAATCGGGCCACCAACGATGGTTCCAGCCGCCACCGCTGCAAGGAAAATAAACAGGCATACCTGCGATTCGCCTACCGAAAGGCCAAAGCGCTCTATCAGGTAGAACGTGTAATAGTTGGAGATGGAGACCGTATAGACGAACTTGGAGATCATCAGAAGGATCACCAGAAACATCCCCAGCCGAACCAACTGTTGCGGGAGGGATTGGGCGGAGCGTGCGCGGCTGCGACGGGCCAGGGCGCGGTCAGCCCCGGCGACGGTGTACCAGCGCCCGACGCCCCAAAGCAGCACCATCCCCAGCATCGCCACCCCGGCAAACCATTCGATCGACACTTGGCCGCGGCGCATCACGACAAAGGCCGCCGCCAAGGGGCCAAGGGCTGTGCCGAAATTGCCGCCGAGTTGAAACAGCGATTGGGCCATGCCCGGCCGCATCCCCGCCGCAAGCCGGGCGATACGGGACGCCTCGGGGTGGAAAATTGCGGAACCCAGACCGATCAACGCGACCGACAGCAAAACCATCCCGTAGACCTGCGCATGGGCCAACATCACCAGCCCGAAGCCGGTAGAGGCCATACCCGCCGCCAGCGCATAGGGCAGCGGCCTGCGATCAGTATAAAACCCGATCAGCGGCTGCAGGATCGAAGCAGTGCCCTGAAAAACCAGTGTTATCATGCCGATCTGCGCGAAGTTCAGCGCAAGATTATCCTTCAGCAAAGGATAGGCCGCCGGAATAAGCGACTGCATCACGTCGTTAAGCAGGTGCCCAAGAGAGACGGCGAGAATAACAGGCAGCACCGTGGATTCGACTGACTGCGCGTTTGGGGAATGATTGGTCATGGAATGCCTAAAAGCTGAAAGCCGCGCAGCATCGCGCGGCTTTCAGGAAATGGCAATCACCCTGGCCAAATTGGTAGGGCCAGAAAGCGTCGCGGATCAGGCGTAAACGGACTCTTTGCCGAAATGTTTGACCAGCAGGTAGTAAAATACCGCGCGGTACTTGTTGCGCTCGGACTTGCCGTAGGTGTCGATGACGGCGGCAATCGCCTCGTCCAGCTTGGGGCCGTCGGACAGGCCAAGCTTCTTGATCAGGAAATTCTTCTTCACCGTTTCCAGTTCCGAAGCGTCGCTGCCAGATACCGTCTGCGCGTCGTTGTCATAAATTGCCGGACCGCAACCGATCGTTACTTTGGTCAGAAGCGCCATATCTGGTGTGACCTTGCACTTGGTCTTAAGGTCTTCCGCGTATTTCGCAATCAAGTCGTCTCTCTTGCCCATTATCTGTCCCCACTATTAAAACGCCGGCCTCGCCGGTGGCAATGTCAGGGAAGTTTAGGCGATAGGGCGGTAAGCACAAAGGGAATTGTCGGCCAGACTTCCCCCTCGGCGGAAAAACAAAAGGCCCGGCGCAATGGCCGGGCCTTTGTCCGCAATTCGAAAGAGTCAGTAGCGGTAGTGTTCGGGCTTGAACGGACCCGCGACTTTCACACCGATGTAATCGGCCTGATCCTTGCGCAGTTCGGTCAGTTTGACGCCGATTTTCTTGAGATGCAGGCGCGCGACTTTCTCATCCAGTTCTTTCGGCAGGATGTAGACGCCAGGAGCATAGTCTTCGCCCTTGCTCCACAGTTCGATCTGCGCAAGCACCTGATTGGTGAACGAGGCCGACATCACAAAGGACGGATGGCCCGTGGCGTTGCCAAGGTTCAGCAAGCGGCCTTCAGACAGCAGAATGATCCGATTGCCCGAGGGCATCTCGATCATGTCCACCTGTTCTTTGATGTTGGTCCATTTATGGTTGCGAAGCGATGCGACCTGAATTTCGTTGTCAAAGTGGCCGATGTTGCCGACGATCGCCATGTCCTTCATCTCGCGGATATGCTCGATGCGGATCACGTCCTTGTTGCCGGTGGTGGTGATGAAGATGTCGGCGCTGGCGACTTCGTCTTCCAGCAGGGTGACTTCAAAGCCGTCCATCGCCGCCTGCAGCGCACAGATCGGGTCAACCTCGGTCACCTTTACGCGCGCACCAGCGCCGCGCAAGGAAGCAGCCGAGCCTTTGCCCACATCGCCATAGCCGCAAACCACGGCAACCTTGCCCGCCATCATGGTATCGGTGGCGCGACGGATGCCGTCGACCAGCGATTCCTTGCAGCCGTATTTGTTGTCGAATTTCGACTTGGTGACGCTGTCGTTCACGTTAATTGCCGGGAACGGCAGTTGGCCCTTTTTGTGCAGGTCATAAAGACGGTGCACACCAGTCGTGGTTTCTTCGGACACACCCTTGATGTCAGCGCGGGTCTTGGTGAACCAACCCGGGGATTGTGCCATGCGCTTTTTGATCTGGGCGAAAATCGCCTCTTCTTCTTCAGAGGTCGGCACTTCGATCAAGCCGGTTTCGCCCGCCTCAACCCGCGCACCAAGAAGGACGTAAAGGGTTGCATCCCCGCCGTCGTCGAGGATCATGTTGGCACCCTCGGGGAACTGGAACGAGCGGTCCAGATAATCCCAATGCTCCACAAGCGTTTGGCCTTTGACAGCAAACACCGGGGTGCCGCCTGCCGCGATGGCGGCGGCCGCGTGATCTTGGGTTGAGAAGATGTTGCACGATGCCCAGCGCACATCCGCACCCAAAGCCGTCAGCGTTTCAATCAACGCGGCGGTCTGGATGGTCATATGAAGCGAGCCAACGATGCGCGCGCCCTTCAGCGGTTTGGTCGTGCCGAATTCTTCGCGGCAGGCCATCAGGCCGGGCATCTCTGTTTCCGCAATGGTGAGCTCTTTGCGACCGTATTCCGCCAGCGCAATGTCTTTGACGATATAATCTTTCGGCATCTGCCGTGCTCCTTGATCCTATTTGGGGTGGCAGATAGCATTTGCGGACCGTCGGGACAATCGCCCGCGCTCTGACGCCGCGTCCGGCGCGGAAATTGGCCGGAATAGTGGGGCGTATTGATGCACGAGCGGCCAAAGTCAGATTGCGCTTTGCTGTTGACCTGCGACGCGCGCTACCTGCCTTATGTGCTGCATTTGATCTGGCAAGTTCAAACCTATTGCCCGAACCGCCAGTTTGACATCTTGCTTGGCAGTGAGGTGGCGCTGGACCTGCCCGCTTGGGCATCCGATGTGCGGCGCATTGTGGCACCCGCCGGGTTGCTGCCGGACGATCTGCCAACCCGTCGCCTGCCGCGCAGCACTTATCTTAAGTTGGCTTTGCCAAAGCTACTTTTGGGGCAATATCGGCGCATCCTCTATTTGGATGCAGATTTCTTTATGGAATCCGGCGATCTTGACCGGCTCTTGCGCTTGGACATCGGGGATCATCCGGTTGCCGCAGTGCGTGATACAATGAATTTTGTGTTCCCCACCTTTCACGCCGAGGAATTCAAGGCGCTCAATCTGCCGCCCGTGCGTTATCTGAATAGCGGGCTGCTGCTGATGGATGTGGACGCCTATGACCGCGACCGGATTTATGACCGCTGCATTGCCGCGTATCGGGAGACTCCGCAGGCGGTTACGTTGCATGATCAGTCTTTGTTGAACCTGGCGCTCTATGGCACGTTTGCCGAGCTTTCTGCGGCGTGGAATTGGCAATGCAACATGTCTTCGCCGTTTGTGCCGCGCCAGTTTAAAGTGCGGCTGCGCCACTTTATCGGGGGTCATAAGCCGTGGAACGACCCGGCGGGGCACCATGATGTGCGGTTCAGGGAAAGCTACGCCATGTTCTTTCGGACATTGCTGCCAGGGGCGCCGCCGCTTGTTCCCGTTGAGCGGCCGGACCAACTGATCTCTTTAAAGCGGTTGGTGAGTGATTTGATCGTGCAGGGCAAGCGGCAGAAGGTGCTGGTGTGGAACCTGAGCCGGTTTAAGGACGAATGGCAGGTCAGGCTTTAACCTACCTTTGCCGGAAGATGCGGAGAGCGGAATGAAAAAGGCACAGCCAAGGGCGTGGCAAAGGATGCTGTCAGGGCGCAGGCTGGACCTGCTGGACCCGACGCCAATGGACATCGAAATCGAAGATATCGCTCATGGTTTGGCTTTTGTTGCCCGCTGGAACGGGCAGACACGCGGGGAGTTCGCCTATTCGGTTGCCGAGCATTCACTGCTGGTTGAGGTGATCTTTGCGCGGCGTGGCGCGGCACCTGCCAAGTGGCGCCTTGCTGCCTTGCTGCATGACGCACCGGAATATGTAATTGGTGACATGATCAGCCCGGTCAAAGCGGCGATTGGGCCAAGTTATGGCGAATTGGATCTGCGGCTAACGGCGGCGGTGCATCTGCGCTTTGGCCTGCCTGCGGTGCTGCCCGCTGAAGTCAAACGCGCGATAAAGGCCGCGGACAAGATTTCCGCCTGGCTTGAGGCGGTAAAAATCGCAGGATTTTCAGAAGGTGAGGCCGACCGTTTGTTTGGCAAGCCTGAATCTGGCGTTTTGGACGGCTTGGAAATTCACCTGCGCCCGCCTGCATTGGTTCGCGCCGACTATGTACGTCGGCACGAAGCGTTATTGGCAGAATGCCGCTAAAGCAGGGGCCCGCAGATCAGATCGCGAGATCAGCCAGCGATTTGCCAGCATTGGTCGCAGCAACAACCCAACGCGGCTTGCGGCCGCGGCCCGACCACGTTTCCGAAGCATCTGCCGGATTGGCGTATTTAGCGACAGCCGGTGCGCGCTTGCGGCCAGGAGCGGCAGTGCCCGTCAATTCGGCCAGCGAGAAACCCATTTCACGTGCTTTTTCTTCAAGCTCTGCGAGGGCTTCCCGCTTCTTGCGGTCTTCGTAATTCGCAATAGCTTTAGAAATCTGAGCCTGAAGGTCCTTGAGTTCCTTGAGGGAAAGCGCGTTGATATCCATGTCTAAAGCCATATCCTGTTAAGTTGAGTTTCGCCCTCTTAATCTCGGACGAAACAAAACTCAAGAAAAGGAAATTACTTTGGGCTGCGCTTGGCAAGAATCCGTTGAAGGGTGCGGCGATGCATTGAAAGGCGGCGCGCGGTTTCGGAAACATTGCGCTCACACATTTCATACACGCGCTGGATATGTTCCCAACGCACCCGGTCGGCTGACATTGGATTTTCCGGCGGCTCTGGCAATACGTCGGCATTTGACAAAAGTGCGCGCGTGACTTCGTTTGCATCGGCGGGTTTGGAAAGATAGTCCGTGGCGCCAATTTTTACCGCCGCAACGGCCGTTGCAATTGCGCCATAGCCCGTCAACACAACAATCCGGCAATCCGGGCGGCGCTCGCGCAGGGCTTCGACAACGTCAAGGCCGTTGCCGTCCTCCAGCCGAAGATCGACGACGGCATAGGCGGGCGGACGGGCGGTTGCGATGGCACGTCCCGCCGCGACGCTGGAGGCCATTTCGGGCAGGAAACCACGCTTTTCCATTGCCTTAGCCAAGCGTTTGACGAAGACCTCATCATCATCCACCAGAAGGAGCGTGCGGTCTGGTCCCAGTTCCGCACCGATATCTTCCGCCATCTTGGTTCTCCCTCTCGTCTTTTGACGAATCTAGGGTGCATCTGATGGTTGGTCAAATGCGCAGTGAATGGGATCAGCTTGCGCCCTTGTCCACGAAGCAGGCAACACGGTCAGCCATCGCTTGTGCCGTGTCGTCGCGGCGGAAAAACTCGACAAATCCATCCTTGGGGAAAACCAGATAGCTAAAGGTCGAATGGTCCATCAGGTAGAATTCGCCGCCGTCTTCCGGCTTTTTGAAATAGGTCTTGTAGGTCAATGACGCGGCTTTGACCTGATCAAGACTACCGGTCAAGCCGATCATTTTGGGATGAAGGTTGGCGGCAAATTCGCCAACGACTTGCGGGGTGTCTCTTTCCGGGTCGATGCTGATGAAGATCGGCTGCACATCCATGCCCTTTTCATCGAGAATATCCACCGCCTCGGCGTTGCGCATATTATCAAGCGGGCAGACATCGGGGCAGAAGGTATAGCCAAAATAGACGATCGACGGTTTGGTGATGACCTCTTTGTCGGTGACCGTTTTGCCGGCGGAATCGACCAGCGTAAAGGCCCCGCCAAGCGCACCCCCGCCCACAACGCCGGCGCGGCAATCAGCAAAGGGATCACCTGCCTGACGTTGTTGGATATAGAGCCACGAACCCGCCACCAACCCGATCGCAGCCGCAGTGCCTAGCAGCGCCATAATCCGCGTCATCTTAGCCTCCATCTTAACAGTGCTTGCGCATTGATCGCACTTCGCAGCACCGTTAACAATCTTCTCCCGAGCGCAAGGCCCAGCGACCAAATGGTGACACAAAGCCACAGCCCCTATCTTCGTCCCGAACGCAGCGACTGGCTACGATTGCGGACTTTGCTGCTGCTGCGTTGGATGGCCGTGGTTGGGCAGTTGGTGGCCATTACCGTGGCCGACCGCTGGTATGGTTTCAGCCTGCCCTTGGGGCTTTGCTATCTGGTGATCGGGGCTGCGATCATTTCCAACCTTGTTTCCGTATATCTTTATCCGTCGAACAAGCGGCTGACAGAGGCGGAATCTCTGGTCACCCTGATCTTCGATCTGGCCCAGCTTGGGCTTTTGTTGTTCTTGACCGGCGGCTTGGCCAACCCTTTCGTGTTGCTGATCCTTGCGCCCGTAACGGTTTCCGCCTCGGCGCTGGATTTGCGTGCCACCCTGATCATCGGTTCATTGGCGGTCGTGACGGTCAGCATAATTGCGCTGTTCAATGTGCCGCTGCGCTTTGACGCGGGCGGCGAATTGGTGGTTCCACAGCTGTTTGAGTTCGGGTTTTGGTTGGCCCTGGTGATCGGGATCGCTTTTCTTGGGCTGTATTCACGGCGCGTAGCGACAGAGATGCACTCGATGTCTGACGCCCTGTTGGCGACGCAGATGGCCTTGGCACGCGAACAGAAGCTGACTGACCTTGGTGGCGTTGTGGCGGCAGCGGCGCATGAGTTGGGGACACCTTTGGCCACCATCAAGTTGGTCAGCGCCGAGATGATTGACGAATTGGCCGACAATCCCGAGATGCAGGAGGACGCGCGCCTGATCCGCGATCAGGCCGATCGGTGCCGCGATATCCTGCGGTCAATGGGCAAGGCGGGCAAAGACGACCTGCACATGAAGCAGGCGCCGCTTGGGGCTGTCTTGCGCGAGGCGGCTGAGCCTCATGTCGCGCGCGGCAAAGAGGTTACATTCACCCTTGCCGCTGCACCGGGAAATCCAGTGCGTGAACCGATGATCCTGCGGTCGCCCGAGGTGATCCATGGTCTGCGCAATCTGGTGCAGAACGCGGTTGATTTCGCCCATGCGCGGGTTTGGATAGATGCAGTCTGGACGACCAGCACCATAACAGTGCGGATTATTGACGATGGCGACGGCTATCCGTCACAGGTCATCGGAAGGATCGGCGACCCGTTTGTGCGCTCCCGTCGAGAGGACCGGGCGCAACCAGTGCGACCGGGCTATGAGGGTATGGGACTGGGCCTGTTCATCGCCAAGACGCTGCTGGAGCGAACCGGGGCGGAGCTGTCCTTTGCCAATGCCGCCGACCCCTTTTTGACGCGCGATGAACGCCCCGACCGAAGCGGAGCGATTGTTGAGGTTATTTGGCCAATAGGGGCCATTGGCTGGCAGCAGGGCCAAGGTTTGGGACAAAACGAACAAATCGCCTGAACAAGATTAAGCGCTTCTTGATTTCCCGTTCTGATTAATATTGCCTTAACGAATTCGTCTATAGGTTGCATCTGGTCTTGAGGTGCAACGCCTTGGGATTCGGGGGGTTTGTTGCGATGAGCTTGTTCCTGAAGCTTGGAAGCTCTGCCGACTGGTCGCTTGCTTTCGCGCTGGCGGCGACGGCTTTGCTGGCGGCGACCGGCGGACTTTTGGTCATGCACATCCTTTCAGAACCTGCCCGCAAGAAAGTACGCTCCATCTTTGATGAAACGGGTCAAGGGGCCGTGTTTTTGTTTGACGGCGAGGTGCTGATTGATTGCTCGCCAAGCGCTCTGACATTGCTTGCCAGATCAGCGGTGCGCGGCGGGGATTGGATGCGCATGCTGGCTTGTGCCGTACCCCATTTCCCCGATATCGAAAACGACCTTGCGCGCGTCCCGACGGAGGGGCGGATTACGCGCGTCTCGAACCCCGCACACGGGGCTCCGATGATGCTGCAGGCCGAGGAACGTGGCGGTTTGCTGCGGATTTGCCTTGCTGACGCCTCCAAGGATGCGGGTGCCTATCAGGGTGACCCGCTGATCCATCGGGCTATGGCGGAAGAGCTGGATCTGTTGCGCGATGTGGTTGGTCGCGCGCCAACGCTGATATGGCAGGAATCGCCGGCGGGTGAGGTGATTTGGGCCAACGCGCCCTACTTGCAACTGGCAATCGCAAGCCTGCCGCAAGGGCAGGACATCAGTTGGCCCCTGCCACGGATCTTTGAGCGCGCGCCCAGCGCCCATATTGGCAAGGGGCAGCGGGCCAGCTTGGTCATGCCCGACAAGGGTGCGTTGTGGTTTGATCTTAGCAGTCAGCCGAGCGCCGCCGGCCAGCCCATCATTGGCGATCAGATGGGTCGTTTGGTCTTTGCCACCCCCGCCGATACCGCCGTTCACGCGGAAGTCGCGCTGCGCGATTTCATGCAAACGCTGACCAAAACCTTTGCCCAACTTCCCATCGGTCTGGCGATCTTTGACCGCCAGCGGCACTTGCAGCTTTTCAACCCGGCGTTAGTGGACCTTACGGGTTTGCCGCCAGATTTTCTGTCGCTGCGTCCGACGCTGATGGCTGTGCTGGACGCGCTGCGGGATCGCAACATGATCCCGGAGCCAAAGGACTATTGCCACTGGCGCAAAGAAATGCTCGAGATGGAGCGGGCTGCGGCGTCAGGCCAGTTTGAAGAAACGTGGAACCTTCCGGATGGCCAGACCTTTCGTGTCGTCGGTAGGCCGCATCCGAATGGGGCGTTGGCGCTGATGTTCGAGGATATATCATCGGAAATGCTGCGGACCCGGCGGTATCGGGCGGATCTTGAGCTGGGCCAGTCGGTTATCGATCAGTTGGATGAGGCGGTCGCGGTCTTTTCGCAATCGGGGCAGTTGGTGATGTCGAACGCGGGTTACTCTGCCGTCTGGGGGCATGATCCGTCTGAAACCCTGGCGGATTGTTCGGTGTCGAGCCTGTCGGCGCGTTGGCGGGAGAGTTCCGCGCCCAGCGCTCTTTGGGCCGAGGTTGAGGATTATGTCGCCACGGTTGGGGATCGGATCAGCTGGACGGCAGAGCAACGATTGCTGGACGGCCGGCGGCTTTTGTGCCGCTTTGCGCCTTTGGCAGGCGGGGCGACTTTGGCGACGTTTCGCATCGCAGACGCTTTGGCGGAAACCGTCGCGCAAAGCCCAAAAGCCGCGCGCCGTCGGGCCTGAACCGCGTGATCGGCACGGGGCAAGGATGATCTTGCAGCGGCTGACCGGACCGATAGGATTGGCGCATGTCCGATGTGCCCGATTGCCTTTCCCTGTACCTACCCGACGACTCTGCGACTGACCGGCTTGGCGGGTGGCTTGCCGAGCGGCTGGGGGCGGGCGACTGCCTGCTGCTGGAGGGCCCGATCGGGGCTGGCAAAAGCCATTTGGCGCGCGCCCTGATCCGCGCCAAACTTGGCCGGATGGAGGATGTCCCGTCGCCAAGCTTTACACTCGTCCAAACCTATGAGGCGGATGGGTTGGAGATATGGCACAGCGATCTTTATCGATTGAGCCACCCCGATGAGGTGATGGAACTGGGGCTGGAAGAGGCTTTCGCCACCGCCCTGACCCTTGTGGAATGGCCGGACCGGTTGGGGTCATTGGCCCCGTCAAACGCAGCGCGGCTAACCCTTTCACATGAGGGGGAGGGGCGGCGCGTGGTGCTGTGCGTGGGTGAGCGATCTTCTTTGGCCGCTGACTTGCGCAAAGACTGGGGCGCTACAGATGCTTGACCGGCGCGCCCAGTCGCAACGATTTATCGAGCGGGCCGGTTGGGGCACGGCAGAGCGGCACTTTTTGGCGGGAGACGCTTCTGATCGCAGCTATGATCGACTGACCCGAAGCGACGGGCGCGCCGTTTTGATGGATGCGCCCCCCGGAAAAGGGGATGATCCGGCAGACTTCATTACAATTGCATTGCATTTGCAGGCGCTGGGCCTTTCTGCGCCGCGGGTGCTGTCGCAGGATCTTGAGGCGGGGTTCTTGCTTTTGGAGGATCTTGGCGACGGGATCTTTGCCCGGTTGTTGGAGCAAGACCCTTCCCAAGAAACCTGTCTTTATGCCGCCGCGTGCGATGTTTTGGTCCATTTGCAACGCAGCGTGGCACCACCGGGGTTGCCCGATCTTTCTGCCAAAGACTGGGCCAAGGCCGCCGCCTTTGCGTTGGAATGGTACCGCTTTGCGATCACCGGGGACCGGGTTCCAACCGCGCCATTCGAGGCCGTGGTGACCGAGGCCTTGCAGCAATGCGCGGACGGCCCGCGCGTCCTGATCCTGCGGGACTACCACGCCGAAAACCTGCTTTGGCTCCCGGAACGGGCTGGCCTTGCGCGGGTAGGGTTGCTCGACTTTCAACTCGGCCAAATGGGGCAGCCGGGGTATGATCTGGTTTCGCTCTTGCAAGACGCGCGGCGCGAGGTGTCTTTGGCGACGGAAGAGGCGATGATCCGTCGATTTGCCGAGACCACGGGGCAAGACCTGGCGGTGTTCAGTGCCGCCTATGCCGTGCTTGGTACGCAGCGTGCCTTGCGGATTTTGGGGGTTTTTGCGCGGCTTTGTCTGGTTGCGGGCAAATCCGGCTACCTGGCTCTGATCCCAAGGGTATGGGGCCAACTTAACCGCAACCTTGCAGCGCCCGGGCTAGAGCCATTGGCCAAGCTGTGCCAAAGCCTGCTACCAGAGCCGAGTACCGCCAATCTGGCAAGGATCGAGGACCAATGCGGCCATTTCCGCTGATGCTGTTTGCGGCCGGTTACGGCACCCGGATGGGAAGGCTGACCGCCGACCGACCAAAACCGCTGGTCACGGTTGCCGGGCGGCCGCTTTTGGATCACGCGCTGGCGCTTGCCGATGCGGCAGAGGTCCGGCGTATGGTGATCAATTTGCACTACCGGGGGCAGCAGATCGTCGACCACCTGTCTGGCCGTGAAGATTTCGGCTTTAGCTGGGAGCGTGACGTCATTTTGGAAACCGGCGGCGGGCTGCGTCAGGCAACCCCACTTTTGGGCGAATCCCCGGTTCTGACGCTGAACACTGACGCGGTTTGGACGGGGACCAATCCGCTGACGGCCCTTATGGGCGCGTGGGACGGCACGCGGATGGACGCCTTGCTGCTGCTGGCGCCGGCAGAAGCGGTATTGGGCCATACAGGAAAAGGCGATTTTCTAATGGATGCCAATGGCCGCTTGGCGCGGGCAAACGGCGCGGCGGGGTTGGTTTATCTGGGTGCGCAGATCGTTCGCGTTGAGGGTTTGGCCGAAATAAAAGAGCCCGTCTTTTCGCTGAACCGGCTTTGGGACCGCCAGATCGCCACGGGGCGGATATATGGCCTTGTTCATGAGGGCGGCTGGTGTGATGTTGGTCGGCCGGAAAGCATTCCCTTGGCGGAGGCGCTTTTGAATGGCTGAGCCGAGGGTTTACACGCTACCTCCGGGCGCCGACTTTCCCAGTTTGCTGGTCATGGGGCTTTGCGAACGCATGGCCGATGAGCCGCCCGAGGCAATGGCCCGCGTTCGGCTTTACGTTAACGCTGCGCGCATGCGGCGACGGGTGGAAGAGCAATTCATTGCGCGCGGGGCGATGTTTCTGCCGCAAATCCGCTTGGTCAGCGATTTGGCCAGCGACCCGTCGCTTGCTTTGCCAGCCCCCGTTTCGGCGCTGCGGCGGCGGCTGGAGTTGGCGCAGTTGGTCAGTGGGTTGCTGAAGGTTCAGCCGAAACTTGCGCCACGGGCGGCGGTGTTTGATCTCGCCGACAGTCTCGCAAAGCTGATGGATGAGATGCAGGGCGAGGGCGTCAGCCCGGCCGCACTTGCCGCGCTGGACGTCTCGGGCCACTCGGCCCATTGGGCGCGAACGCAGGCGTTTTTGGGGATTATCGCCGGTCAGTTCAGTGCAGGCGATGCCAATGACACCGACGCAAGTCAACGACGTGCGATGGAGGCTTTGACAGCACTCTGGCAAGAACAGCCGCCAGAGCATCCGGTGATCGTTGCGGGATCGACAGGATCGCGCGGGGCGACCGCGCTTTTCATGAAGCTGGTCGCCAGACTGCCGAAGGGGGCCGTGGTTTTGCCCGGCTTTGATCAGGATACCCCGCCTGAAGTTTGGGAGGCGCTGTCGGATGCGCTGACGGCTGAGGATCATCCGCAATATCGGTTTCGTCGTCTGGCTGACTTGCTGGACGTCAGCCCTACACGTTTTCGTCCTTGGTGCGCGGCGTCGGCACCTAACCCTGCGCGCAACCGTCTGTTGTCGCTTTCGTTGCGCCCGGCCCCCGTCACTGATCGCTGGCTGACCGAAGGGCCGCTTCTTCCCGATTTGTGCGAAGCGACGGCAGAAATGGCTCTGATCGAAGCGGCCACGCCAAGGGAAGAGGCGCTGGCCGTGGCGCTGGCCCTGCGCGAAGCGGCCGAGGCGGGCGTTCGGGCCGCACTCGTCACTCCGGATCGCGGGCTGGGTCGGATGGTCGCGGCGGCCCTTGATCGGTGGGCTATTCTTCCCGACGATGCCGCGGGCCAGCCCCTTGGTCTGTCGGCTCCGGGCCGCTTTCTGCGCCATGTGGCCGACTTGTTCTGCACGGGGCTGACGAGCGATCGTTTGTTGGTGCTGCTGAAGCATCCAATGACCGCAAGTGACGGTGAGCCGGTCGCCGGTTTGGCGCGCAAAGCGTCTGGCCGGGGTCAGCATCTGCGCTTTACCCGCGCGCTGGAATTAACGCTGCGTCGCAAGGGGCCGGTCTTTCCGACACCCACAGATCTGATCAATTGGGCCGCCGCGCGCAACGAAGAAGGTATTGCGGATTGGGCGGCCGCGTTGGCCGGAACGCTGGATTTGTCCCAGGATCGCCACCCCCTGCCACTGGTCAGCCATGTCGCGCGCCATCGGGCTTTGGCGGAGTCGCTGGCGCGCGGTCCGGCGGGCGAGGGCAGCGGCGGGCTTTGGCTTAAAGAGGCCGGAATAAAAGCCCTTGGCCTGATGGACGACCTTGCCACTGAGGCGATCCATGGCGGGGAAATGACCGCAGTTGAGTATCGCGATCTGCTGGACGCCTTGCTGTCGCGCACGGAACTGCGCGAGACCGTTCAGTCGCATCCGGACATTCTGATCTGGGGCACGCTGGACGCACGGGTTCAGGGGGCCGAGTTGGTCATTCTGGGCGGGCTTAACGACGGCATCTGGCCCAAGTTGCCCGAACCTGACCCCTGGCTGAACCGGAAAATGCGCAAGGATGCCGGCCTGTTGCTGCCAGAGCGGCAGATAGGGTTGTCAGCACATGATTATCAGCAGGCGGCAGGTGCCCCAAAAGTGATCCTGTCACGGGCGCTGCGCAATGCCGAGGCCGAGACGGTGCCCTCGCGCTGGCTAAACCGGTTGGTGAACCTGATGCGGGGATTGCCGGGACCAGGGGGGCCTGAGGCGCTCAGCCAGATGCAAGCGCGTGGCGCGAAGTGGGTGGATATGGCCCGCGCACTGGAGCAACCGACGGCCAGCTTGCGCGCTGATCCAGGCCTTGCGCCCGCGCCACGGCCCTCGCCGCAACCACCCGTTCGCAGCCGGCCCAACCGGCTGGCGTTGACGGCAGTGGCCCGGCTGATCCGAGATCCCTACGCGATCTATGCCCGCCAGATCTTGCGGCTTTTCCCGTTGGACCCGCTGCGCGCGGCACCCGATGCCCGAGAGCGCGGAACGCTGTTCCATGATATTCTTGAACGCTTCGTCCGCTCGCGCCCTGCCGATGAAACCCGCGCCGAAGCGCGGCAGCGGCTGCTTGAAATCGCCGCATCGGTTCTGGCCGAGGAAACGCCGTTTCCTTCGGCGCGCACGCTTTGGTTAGCGCGGCTGGAGCGGGCGGCGGATCATTTTTTGACCCAAGACAGCAAATACGGCGGCACCGCTTTGGTGCTGGAAACGCGCGGCGAGCTGGCACTGCCCGCCTTGCCGGTCACCCTCTACGGGACACCGGACAGGATCGACCGGTTGCCTGATGGCCGATTGCATCTGATTGATTACAAGACCGGCACCCCGCCCACTGAAAAACAGCAACGGCAATACGAAAAGCAGCTGCTTTTGGCCGCGGCAATGGCAGAGCGCGGCGGCTTTCCCGATCTGGGCCCTTCTGACGTGGCGATGATCAGCTATATCGGCCTTGGGGCGGGCGAAAAGGTGGTGGAAACCTTGCTGACCGAGGCCCTGATCGGCGAGCAGTGGCAAAAGCTGATCACGCTGATCACCCGCTATATGGTGCGAGAGAAGGGCTACACCGCGCGCCGCGCTGTGTTTGAAGAGCGCTTTCCGGGTGACTACGATCACCTTTCCCGCCTTGGGGAATGGGAAACCTCGGATGCTGCAAAGGCGATCATGGTGGGCCCCGCAGACGAAACGGAAGACGCGCAATGACAAAAGCCGCCCCTCCCCGCGACGACGCCACCGAACGGCAGGTCGAAGCCGCACAGCCGGAGGCCAGCACTTGGCTGTCGGCCAATGCGGGGTCGGGCAAAACACGGGTGCTGACCGACCGGGTGGCGCGACTGCTGCTGCACGGGGTGGAGCCGCAGCATATCTTGTGCCTGACCTACACCAAGGCCGCCGCGACAGAGATGCAGAACCGCCTTTTCCGGCGCTTGGGTGAATGGGCGATGAAGCCCGACGCGCACTTGCGCGCTGATCTACAAGAGTTGGGAGAAGATGCGTTGCTGGGCGCGGACGCGCTTGCTGCCGCCCGCCGCCTGTTTGCCCGCGCGCTGGAAACACCGGGGGGGCTGCGGATTCAGACGATCCACAGCTTTTGCGCAACGCTGCTGCGGCGCTTTCCGTTGGAGGCGGATGTATCGCCCGGATTCACCGAGTTGGATGACCGTTCCGCCCGGCTTTTGCGGGAAGAGCTGGTTGAACAACTGTCGGACTCTGGGGCACCTGAGCTGATGTCCGAGCTGGCCCGTGCCTATACGGGTGAGGATTTCAGTGCGCTTCTGGAACAGGTCGCCGCTCGCCGTGCCGCGTTCGCGCCACCGATGGATGAAGCCCAGTGCCGCACTCTGTTCGGTGTCCCGCAAGAGGAAACACTTGGCGGGCTGCTGGCTGAGGTGTTTTTGGGGGCCGAGGCGGATCTTTTCGCGGCTTTGGTTCCGGTGCTGTCAAAAAGTGGCCCGACCGATTCTAAGACCGGCGAGATTTTGCAGGCCCTGTTGCCGATGGCCGCGCCCGGGCTGGCCGAGCTTTTGCGACTGGAAGGCCTGTTGCTGACGGGGCCTTCGGCAAAAGTTCCGTTTGCGGCTAAAATCGGCAGTCTGCCCACCAAAGATATCCGAACCCAAAATCCCGCGATGGTGGAACCTCTGGAAAACCTGATGCGGCGGGTGGAATCTGCGCGCCCGCGCCGCATAGCCTTGATGGCCGCGCAAAAGACGGCGCTTCTGCACCGCTTTGCTGCGACGTTTCTGCCGCTCTATGACGCGGCCAAGGCGGCACGCGGTTGGCTGGATTTTGACGATCTGATCACCCGCGCCAAGGGGTTGCTGACCGATCCTTCGGTGGCGGCGTGGGTCTTGTTCCGGCTGGATGGCGGGATCGACCATGTTCTGGTGGATGAGGCGCAAGACACCTCGCCCGACCAATGGCGTGTAATCGAGCTTTTGACCTCGGAGTTTACCGCTGGCGAAGGCACCCGCAGCGGCGGGCGCACTCTGTTTGTGGTCGGCGACAAAAAGCAGTCGATCTACTCTTTTCAGGGCGCAGATGTTGCCGCATTTGATGACAAGCACGAAAGCTTTCGACGCGATTTTGACGCGGCGGGGCAGCGGTTTCAGTCGTTGCAGCTGGAATTCTCCTTCCGGTCGTCTGCGGCCATTTTGCGGCTGGTTGATGCAACCTTTGCGGGGCGCTTTCCCAAGGCATTGGGCGATCAGATGTTGCACATCGCTTTCAAAGCCAATCTGCCGGGGCGCGTTGACCTGTGGCCTTTGATTGAGGCGAGCCCCGCGCAAGAAGAGGGCAACTGGGAGGACCCGGTCGATCTCGTCGCCGAGACACACCACACCGCCCGGCTTGCCCGCCAGATCGCATCCGAGATCGCAGGGATGATCGCGGCGGGTGTGCAGATACCGACAGACAAGGGGTGCCGGGCCTTGCACGCCGGGGATGTGTTGATCCTTGTGCAAAGCCGCTCGACCCTGTTTTCCGAGATCATCCGCGCTTGCAAACAGGCGGGCTTGCCGATCGCTGGGGCGGATCGCTTGAAGCTTGGGGCAGAGTTGGCGGTAAAGGACTTAACCGCGCTCTTGTCCTTTCTTGCGACCCCTAATGATGATCTTTCGCTGGCGGCACTGCTGCGCTCGCCGCTTTGCGGGTGGTCAGAGGATGATCTGTTTCGCCTCGCGCATGGCCGTTCTGGCACGCTTTGGGAGGTATTGCGCGAGCGGCGTGATGACACGCCGACCATGGCGCTGTTGCACGACCTGCGCGATCAATCGGACTATCTTCGGCCATATGATCTGGTGGAGCGCGCGCTGACCAGACATGACGGCCGCCGCCGCCTGATCGCACGGCTTGGTTCCGAAGCCGAAGACGGGATTGATGAGTTTCTGTCGCAAGCGCTGATCTATGAACAAAAGGACGTGCCAAGCCTGACGGGCTTTTTGATCTGGCTGGAAACAGATGAAGTCGAGGTCAAGCGACAGATGGACAGCGAGGGCGGCCGCATTCGAGTGATGACGGTGCATGGCGCCAAGGGGCTGGAAGCGCCCGTTGTCATCCTGCCCGACACAACGGACCGCAAAACACGGGACAGGCACGAGATTTACCGACTGCCATCCGGCGCTCCGGTCTGGAAAACGGCGGCAGACGAAAGCCCCCCCGCAATCGCCGAAAGCCGTGAAGACCGGCGCCGTGAGGCAGAAAACGAAAGTCTGCGCTTGCTCTATGTCGCAATGACGCGGGCACGGTGTTGGTTGATCGTCGCAGGCGCTGGTGATGCCAAGCTGGAGCGAGGCGCTTCGGCCAAGCCGGTGCCGAAAGAGGCGACGGAATGGGCTTGGTATAGGCAAGTTGAGGCCGGGATGGACGCGGTGGGTGCGGGACCCGGGCTGGCAGGTCGCCGCCGATTTGAGGTGGGACATTGGCCTGAACCGTTGGGCGCCACGACAACGAATCCGGTTCCCGCTCCTGCCATCTTACCTGAGTGGATCGAGCGCGCGGCGCCCACGGTGCCAACCCCGCTGCCAACCCTCTCGCCCTCGGGGCTTGGCGGGGCCAAGGCGTTGTGGTCTGGCCTTGCCGAGGCCGATGAGCAGGCTGGCGTAGAGGCTGCGAAAGCACGCGGCACGATTCTTCACGCGCTTTTGGAGCACCTTCCCACTGGGGTTGACCCGCAGATTTTGGCGGGTCGGCTGACGCCGGATGCCTCACTGGCGGCCGAACTGCTGGCCGAAGCGCAGGCGATTTTGTCCGACCCCTCGCTTTGCACATTGTTCGCGCCGGAAACCCTTGCCGAAGTCGCGATTACTGCCCCGCTGAATGGACGGGTCATGTTGGGGAGCATCGACCGGCTCCTTGTCACAAATGACCGGGTTCTGGCGGTGGACTTCAAATCCAACGCCGTTGTCCCGGCCAAAGCAGCCGATGTGCCAGAAGGCATCCTGCGGCAGATGGGTGCCTATGCCGTGGCGCTGGGCCAAATCTACCCGGACCGGCGGATCGAGACGGCAATCTTATGGACCGCAAATCGCCAATTCATGCCGCTTGATCCCGATATCGTGAGTGCGGCATTGTCACGTGCCCCTATAGCTTGAGTTCGCAGCCCTTGACGTTGGCCCTCGCGATCCATAGCTTTCAGTCCTTACGCATTCCCTCAGGAGGTCCCGCCATGGGTGCCAATACCGTTGCCGTCACCGACGCAACCTTCGATGCCGAAGTTCGCAAATCCGATATCCCGGTCGTTGTAGACTTCTGGGCGGAGTGGTGTGGCCCTTGCCGCCAAATCGGCCCGGCTTTGGAAGAGCTGGCGGCCGAATACGCGGGCAAGGTCAAGATCGTGAAGATCAACGTGGACGAAAACCCCGATAGCCCGGCCGTTTTGGGTGTGCGCGGAATTCCCTCGCTGTTCCTGTTCAAGAATGGTCAGGTCGTGTCCAACAAAGTTGGCGCTGCGCCGAAAGCCGCGCTGGCCAGCTGGATCGCATCGGCGATCTGATCGTCTGTCACTCTGCGAAGAAGGGCGCCCATTGCGGCGCCCTTTTTGGTTCATATCGGCCAATCAAGCGCACGCAACCGAGTTAAAATGCGGGTTTGCAGTGCTTCATCCCAAAGCAAGAGCGCCTGCTGCTTGAGAAACCAGTGCAAATAGGCGTCGAATTGCGCTGGCTTGCCCGCATTTGCCAGCGCCACGGCCAAGCCGTCGCGCGGCACGCTGGCGGCGATGTGGTGAAAGTCGATCCGGGCAAACAACAGCGCTGGCTTGTCGGCAAAGAAGCCTTTCACCGCCATGCCCGAATTTTCCGTCGCGACAAGATCACAGCCCGCCAGCAGCGCCATCGAGGGCTGATCTGAAACGTCGACCAAAGCTGTAACCGCCGCGCGCTCTTCCGCGGAATAGATCTCACCGGGGTGGAATGTGGCGGTAATGCGCGTGTCGGGCCAATTGGCGCGAAGTATGCTTAGCATCTCGACAGGGCTGGCGGCCTGAAAGTGGCGCCTGGTCAGCAGCTTGCCTTGCAGGGGCACAAAGATGCCCCCACCCGAAGAAACGGTGTGGCCGCCGAACAGTTTCTTGCGCCAGTACGATTGAAACTGACGCACCGCTTTTTCGGGGATGCCCGCTGCGTCGAAGCGCGCGCTTGCGACGCCCCAATCCCAACGGTCATTTGTGGTTTCCAGCCGCCAGAACGGGTCCAGATAAGCCTTGCGAAGGGTCACACAGCGCGGCCCCGGGACTTCTTGATTGATCACAAGGTGATAGCCGTCACGCCCAAGTATCCCGGTGCGGTCTTCATCCGGCATCAGGCGTAGTTGCCAGCCGGCACTTTCCACGGCCTCTATGACACGGGTTATCATTCTCGGTTGCCGTGTCTCTACCAGCGCGCGACCTGAGGGCCCGAGATAGACATGCAGAACCCGCTCTACCAACCCCGTCCCCCTGCTTGTGCCGATGCGCCCGGCGGACCATATAGAAGAAACCGGATGGAGGCACCTATGGCTGATGAAAAGTTTCCCGGCTGGCATGGCACGACGATACTTGCCGTGCGCCGCGGGGGGGAAGTGGTTGTGGCAGGCGACGGGCAAGTCTCGCTCGGCCAAACCGTGATCAAGGGCACGGCGCGTAAGGTGCGTCGGCTGAACCCCGGCGGACATTCCGTTGTCGCGGGCTTTGCCGGATCAACGGCTGATGCGTTTACGTTGCTGGAGCGGCTGGAGAAAAAGCTTGAGGCTGCGCCCGGGCAGTTGGCGCGGGCCTGTGTTGATCTGGCCAAAGATTGGCGGATGGACAAATACCTGCGCAACCTTGAGGCCATGCTGATTGTCACGGACGGTGCCGATTTGTATGTGATCACAGGCGCTGGCGATGTTCTTGAGCCTGAGCATGACGTGGCCGCGATTGGCTCGGGCGGGAATTTTGCGCTGGCCGCTGCGCGCGGCTTAATGACAACCGACCTGCCCGCCGAAGACATCGCGCGTCGCGCCATGGCGATCGCGGCCGACATCTGCGTTTACACCAACGGAAATCTGACTGTGGAGACTATCCGCAAATGACTGACCTAACCCCCCGCGAGATCGTCTCGGAGCTTGACCGCCATATCATCGGCCAGAAAGAGGCCAAACGGGCCGTTGCAGTGGCGCTGCGCAATCGGTGGCGGCGCAAGCAGTTGCCCGATGATTTGCGCGATGAGGTCTATCCCAAGAATATCCTGATGATCGGCCCGACGGGTGTTGGGAAAACCGAAATCTCACGCCGTCTTGCCAAGTTGGCACGCGCGCCGTTCATCAAGGTTGAGGCGACAAAGTTCACCGAGGTTGGCTATGTCGGTCGCGATGTTGAAAGTATCATCCGCGATCTGGTGGATGCCGCGATGATCGAGACCCGCGAGCGGATGCGGGAAGATGTGGCGGCGCGGGCCAAGGCTGCGGCGGAAGACCGGGTGATCGAGGCGCTTGCGGGCAAGGACGCCCGCGAGCAAACCCGAGAGTTGTTCCGCGGCAAGTTGCGGCGGGGGGAATTGGATTCCACCGTGATCGAGATTGAGGTGCAAGAAACCGCCTCGCCTATGGGGATGTTCCCTCAAGCGCCGGGCATGGAAGGCCAGATGCAGGGGCTACAGGACCTGTTCAAGGCGTTTGGGGGGCGTTCGACGCGCAAGAAGATCACCGTCGCCGAGAGCTATGGCGTGCTACTTGGCCAAGAGGCCGACAAGCTTTTGGACGATGACGCGGTAAAGGCTGCCGCCCTAGAGGCCGTGCAGGAAAGCGGCATCGTTTTTCTGGATGAGATTGACAAGATTTGCGCGCGCGCTGATGCGCGTGGGGCAGATGTCTCGCGCGAAGGCGTGCAGCGTGACCTATTGCCGCTTATTGAGGGCACGACCGTTTCCACCAAGCACGGTCCGATCAAAACGGACCATATCCTGTTCATTGCTTCGGGCGCATTCCACATTGCCAAGCCGTCCGACCTGCTGCCAGAGCTTCAGGGCCGCCTGCCGATACGGGTAGAACTTGCGCCGCTGACCGAAGGCGATTTTGTGCGGATCCTGACCGAAACCGAAAATGCGCTGACCCTGCAGTATGCCGGGCTGATGGCGACAGAGGAGGTTTCCGTCACGTTCACCGAAGACGGGATTGCGGCTTTGGCGAAGATCGCGGCCGACGTCAACAAGTCCGTCGAAAACATCGGTGCGCGGCGCCTTTATACGGTTATGGAGCGGGTGTTCGAAGAGCTTTCCTTTACGGCACCAGACCGGGCGGGCGAGGCGGTCACTGTGGATGCCGCATATGTAGAAGCGCATCTGGGCGCGCTGGCACGTTCCACCGACATATCGCGTTACGTTCTGTGATCAATAGACCGGCGGCTTACCTTGACCTTCGTGACGGGGGCTGCGACGTTTGACGGGATCAAGGAGAGTATCGTGCAGCGTTTTGTCCTTTTGCTTTCGCTGACACTGGTTCTGTCCTGTTCCGCGCGCGGGCATATGACGGTCGATCCTGCAGCCGCTAACGTCGGAAGTGTCCAAGAGATTTTCGTCGGGACCACACGCGCGGCGGACCCCGAAAACGGCTATGGCAGCAAGCGTTCGGAAGCGGTTGCTTTTGGGCGCTATGACATTTCCGTGCCGCCAGACCGCGAATTGGGCGAGATTAGCTGGCCAACCAAATGGCGCGCGGCGGACCCACGGCGGGACTTCCTGACAACCGAGGAAGAGCACTACGACAAGCCCGCCAACTTCCGCGCCGATCTGAAAGAGTCGCTGCGGCAGCATGGCGGCGAGGCCGTGATTTTCATCCACGGCTATAACAACAATTTCAGCGAAGGCCTGTACCGGGTTGCGCAGTTTTCGCACGATCTGAACCTACCCGGAACGGTTGTCCATTACTCATGGCCCTCGGCGGCGATCCCATTCGGGTATGTCTACGACCGGGATTCGGCACTGTTCGCGCGCGACGGGTTAGAGGACCTGATGGATCAGGTTGCAGAGGCCGGAGCCAAGCGGATTTTTGTCGTCGCACATTCAATGGGTTCTGCCCTGACGATGGAGACGTTGCGGCAAGCGGCGATCCGGGGCAACTCTAACGGGCTGAAGCGGGTGTCCGGTGTGATCCTGATTTCTCCCGATATTGACGTGGATGTTTTCCGCGCGCAGGCCAAGGCGATGGGCACGCTTCCGCAGCCCTTCGTGATCTTTGGATCTGACCGCGACAGGGTTTTAAAGCTTTCGGCGCAGATGACCGGCCAGACCGAGCGGCTGGGGTCGTTGACGGATATCTCCAGGGTCGCCGACTTGGATGTGACTTTTTATGACGTGCGCGCCTTTGCGGAAGGGGCTGGGCACTTCACCATGGGCGACTCGCCTGCGCTGCTTTCTCTTTTGGAGCGCATCACCGACGTTGAAGGTGCCTTTGAGCGGGAGCGTGTGGCAAGGGTCGGCCTGCTACCCGGCGTTATCATGACGGTTCAAAGCGCCACGCGCGTGATTATTTCGCCCGTGGCACCGTCTCTGCCTCGGCGGGTCGTGCGCTAAGGATCAGGCTTCACGGCTGCCAATGCTTTCGGGTGCGACGGAAACGGCCTTGAGCACAGCAAACACCTGACGCCCGACAGAAAGGCCCATAAGGTCGGCCGAGCGGCGCGTGATGCGGGCCAAGAGACGGTCCTGCCCAAGCGCCAATTGCACCATCGCACCCGGCCCGTCGCCGATCCGAAGGTCACAGATGGTTACGGGCAGGATGTTCAGCGCCGAGATGCCTTCAGGGCGGGTCAAGGCCAGCATCACATCCTGCGCCATGATCCGAAGCCGGATTTCTACGCCGATCGGGGCGTCCAGCCGGGGAAGCCAGACCGGCCCTACCGCCGTTTGCAGCCTAGTCAGGCCGTCGTCCTCTTGGCCGATGACGCGGGCGGTCAGTATCGCCCCGGCCTCACGCAAACCAAAGCCACCGGCGAGGGCTGGATCGGCAAGCACCTCGGCAACCGGACCCGCCGCGGTGACCCGGCCCTGTTCAAGCAAAACCACCGTCGTGGCCAACCGGGCGATCTCGGCCATGGAGTGGCTGACATAAAGGATGGGCAAGTGCAGCTCATCGCGCAGGCGTTCAAGATAGGGAAGGATCTCGGCCTTGCGGGCGTCATCCAATGCGGCAAGGGGCTCATCCATCAGCAAAAGCCGGGGTTGAGACAGGATCGCCCGACCAAGCGCAACCCGTTGTTTTTCACCGCCAGAGAGCGCGGCAGGGCGTCGATCCAGCAGCGCGCCAATCCCCAGAAGATCAATGATGCGGTAGATCTCGGACGGCGGCGGTGGTTGGGGCGCGAACCAACCTCCATAGCGCAAATTTTGCGAAACCGTCAGATGCGGGAACAGCCGACCCTCTTGAAAGACATAGCCCATTCGGCGGCGATTGGGCGGCAAGAAAAGCTTTGCATCGCTGTCCATCATCACTTGACCACCGACCGTGATGCGGCCCCTGTCAGGCCGCAAAAGACCGGCAACCGCGTTCACCAATGTTGTTTTGCCGGTGCCTGATCGGCCGAAAAGCGCCGTCACACCCAAGGGCGCATCAAAGCGCGCGCGCAACGTCAGGCCCGGAAAGTGGTGTTCGATATCGACTGACAGCATCAGGCACCGCCAATCCGGCGGGCCACAGCCCGACCAAGCCATTCGGATATAAGAAGTGCCGCCATCGCAATGCTGATTGAAACGGCGACAAGGCGCAGGGCGCGTGCATCACCGCCTGGGACCTGAAGAAGGGCATAAATGGCCGAGGGCAGCGTTTGGGTCTGCCCCGGAATGTTGGAAACGAATGTGATCGTTGCGCCGAACTCTCCCATCGCTTTGGCGAAGGCGAGGATTGCGCCCGCAATCACTCCCGGCAGAATTAGCGGGAGAGTCACTGTCGCAAAGACCCAGATCCGCGAGGCCCCCAATGTGGCGGCGGCCTCTTCCAGTTTTGGATCCACAGCTTCAATTGCAAGCCGGATCGCACGGACCATCAATGGAAAAGCCATCACCGCAGCTGCGAGAGCCGCACCCGTCCAGCGAAAGGCAAAGACAAGACCGAACCAATCCGCCAGCGCTTGACCGACCAAGCCACGCTTTCCGAATGTCAGCAAAAGCAGGTAGCCCGTCACAACAGGCGGCAGAACCAGCGGCAGGTGGACCAGACCATTCAAAAGCTGCTTACCGCGAAACGACCATCGGGCCAGCACAAAGGCGACAAACACCCCGAACGGCAAAGACAAGACCGTCGCCCAGACCGAGACGCGCAAAGACAAGGCCACCGCGCGCCATTCGTCAGGGGTCAACCAGTCTGTCATGCGCCCTCAATTCAGGATGTCAAAGCCTTGAGCGGCAAACAGAACCGCAGCAGCGGGGCTTCTGAGTGCCGCTAGAAACGATTTGTCTGCGGGATCAGCGGCGCCCGTCAACAACGCGACCGGGTACACGATGGGGGGGTGACTGTCTTGTGGAAAGGTGCCGATGACGGTCACGTTTGGATCCGCCAAAGCATCGGAGGCATAGACAATACCGAACGGCGCTTCGCCCGATGAAACCAGCGCCAGCGCCGCGCGTACATTTTCGGTTTGCGCAACCGAGGGCGCTACCGCATCCCAAAGGCCCAGATTTTTGAGGGAGGCCTTGCCATACTGACCTGCCGGAACAGAATCGACCATCGCCATCGCGAGCTTTTCGTCGCCCAGCATGGCCTTCAGATCCAAGGACTGATCCAGAGTGACCGGGGCGGCCCCAGCGCCATGCGCGACCAGAACCAGCGTATTGCCAAGAAGATTGGCGCGGGTGCCGTCGACGATCAGGCCCGAATGCTCCACCTCGTCCATCCAATTCACGGCAGCGGAAAGGAAGATGTCTGCTGGGGCGCCCTCGATGATCTGTTTTGCCAGCGCGTTTGATCCAGCATATGAAATCGTCACTGTATGGCCCGTAGAGACTTCAAACTGTGTCGCTAATTCATCCAATGCAGTCTTGAGTGAGGCTGCGGCGAAGACCACAACCTCTTCCGCCCGCGCGCCTGTCGCGAAGTTCAGTGCCACAGCCCCGGCGAGCGTGAGGGATCGGACGAAGGCCATGAATTCACCACCGTTATGTTTGGCAAAACATATCACTGTGAACCTGATGGGGGGCAAGTGTTATTTCGGCTGGCGCGCGTCCGTTTTGGCCGCGGGGCGCAGCAAGTCCTGCAAGGCGACGACGTCTGCCTTTGCGGCGGCAATGGCCGCTGCCTCGACCGCGCGGTAATGGTGCAGCACTTTTCGCCCGACCTCGGTCAGCTGTGCCCCGCCGCCGCCCGCGCCACCCCGCACGCTCAAAATCAACGGGTCGGTGAAGGCAGTGTTCATCTCCTCCACGAGCATCCACGCGCGTTTGTAGCTCATCCCCATCGCGCGGCCCGCCGACGAAATAGAGCCGGTATCGCGGATTCGTTCCAGCAGTTCTGCCTTGCCGGGACCAAGCATCGCGTCATCCCCGAATTGAATCCGAAGGCGGAATCTTGCTGCCGGAATGAGTTGGGTTTGCGGGTCGGTCATGGAGGATCAATACCTTGCATCCGCGGGGGTTCAACTTTTTAGCGCCGGCGCAGATAAACATAATAGGCGCCGGACCCGCCGTGTTTTAGGTGCGCTTCGGTCACTTGCAAAACGGCAGGGCCGAGCGGTGCCAGGCGCAGCCATTGCGGCACTTGGTGGCGCAGCGCCCCGATGCGTTGCGGGATCGGGCCAACGTCATGCCCTCGCTTGCCTTTACCCGTGATGATAAGGACCAAACGCAGCCCAGCGCTTTGGGAATTGAGCACAAAACGGATCAGTTCAGGATGCGCCTCGGCCAATGTCATGCCATGCAGGTCCAGCCGCGCCTCGGGCAGGATCTTGCCGCGGGTCATTTTGCCGTGGGTCTTTGCGTCCATTTGCAGCGGTGCTGCGGCAAGACTTTGTGTCAGGCTGGGCGCAAGGTGATGGACAGTTTCTGTCCGTGCGCGTTCGCCGAGTTTGAACACGGGCAAACGCGGTTTAGCGACGGTCTCAGGCGCCGGTGGATGCTGTTGGAGGGGCGCCTCGGGCAGTGCAAGACGGCCCCGACCCTTGAACGGCCGGGTGCTGCGCGCGACGGCGTGCCAAAGTTCTTCTTCCTCAGGGCGTAAGGTGCGGCGACGCGCCATGGTTAACCCTCTGGCAACAGCGCGTAGGCACGGTCAATGGGCAGCAGTACGATCATACGACCGCCGTCCTTGACCGTTCCTGCCGCATTGCCGGCCGCACTGCCGGTACCGTAGAAGATATCCGCCCGTTGCGGCCCCTTGATCGCTCCGCCGGTGTCTTGGGCAACCATCAAGGCGCGGATCGGGTCGGCTCCGTCTTTCTCGATCCAGACGGGCGCGCCCAATGGGGTAAAATCCGGATCAATCGCGACTGAGCGCAAAGTGGTTATGGATCGGCCCATCGCGCCAATCGGGCCTAGATTGGCGGGCAGATCCTCAAGCTTTCGGAAAAACACATATGAGGGATTGATGTTGAGCATGTCGCTGCCCGCCTGCCCGCTGCGCTTGACCCAAGCGCGGATTTCTTGCGCCGAAACCTGATCAGGTGTGTGCGTACCGCGCCGGACCATTTCCTTACCAACGGAGCGATAAGCGTGGCCGTTGCGCCCCGCATAACCCACGCGCATGATGTGACCGTCGGCCATTTTTATCCGACCAGAGCCCTGCACTTGCAGGAAATATGCCTCAACCGGGTCTTCAAGCCACGCAAGTTCCAGACCACGGCCCCGCAATGCCCCCGCTTCGATCGCGGCCCTGTCGTAGTAGACCTGACCCTCGACCAGTTCCGGCGGGCGGCGATAGATCGGCCAAGCAAAGCGCGGCGTTCGGACGACAGAGCCCAAAAGCTCAGGCTCGTAGTAACCGGTGAAAAGGGCGGGTGGCGAACCGATCATGACAGGTTTGAAAAACAGCTCAAAAAAAGCGCGAGCGGTGGCATCGTTTACCCCGGCGTCGGGGGCCAAGCGACAAAGAGGCCCCCAGTCGGGGCCATCAAGCGTGTCACAGGTCGCCAAAAAGCTGCTGAGTGCGGCGCGGTGGTCATCCGCATCCCAGCCGTCCAGCTCTTCAAAGGCCAACATCTGGGCAGGGGCGGGGGTCGCCGACATGCTTAGCACCACAAGGCAAAGGCGAAGAAGGCCCCGCATCCGAAAACCATCAGTCCCCGGTCGCGACGAGTTGCCAGTTCGGGTCCTGAACCCCCATCCGGCGTGCGAAGGTCCAGCTATCGCGCTGGCGCTTGATATCGGTCGCGGATCCGTCAACGACCTCACCCGCCTTGTTGCGCACAACGGAGGTGAGTTCACCCAGAAACCGCACCGTAATTTCGGCGGTCCGGGTTTCACGATCAAATTCAGCGTCGGTGAGGGTCAACTCGCGCACGCCGCCAAAGTCGGCTTTTACGGTCAATCCTTCACGTTCACGGGCGTTGATCGCCTGAGCAAAGGTTGCTTCGACTTCATCGGACAGGAATGGGCGAATGCTGTCCAGCTCTCCGCGCTCAAAAGCAATCAGAATCATTTCATAGGCGCCGCGCGCGCCAGACAGAAATTCCGTAACTGAAAAGCTCGGCTCGGCCAATTTCATAGCGCCAAGCGCCTTTGCCGCATCCGATCCATCGGGCACATGATCGACTATGTCACGGTCAGGACCGCCTTCGATCACTTCAAAGGGACGTTTTGCGCGTGGGGTAACGTCCTCTAACGGCACAGGTGGCTTTTCAAAGCCTTCGCGTGTGCCAAGGACAGAGCGCAACTTAAGCACCAAAAAGACCGCGATACCGGCCAGAACAAGGAGCTGGATCATAGAGTTCATGCACGCCTCATTGGCTCGGGGGTTGGTGATCCGGGCCGTTCACCCCTATGTAGGGTCTGGGCCCGTCCAAGTCTATGCTATGGGCCAAGAATGAGACGTCAGGAGGCGTTGATGCGGGTATTTGGGTTGTTTCTGGCGTGGATCTTGGCAGAAATCGCGGCATTTGTCGTGGTTGGTGGCTGGATTGGGGTCTGGGGCGTGCTGGTCGTGGTGATTGGCAGCGCGATCGGCGGAGGTTTGCTTATCCGTGGACGGGGGATGGCTACGTTGCGCGCCATGCCGCGCGAGCGCATGACCATTTTGCAATCAATCGAACAGCTGGCACATGGCGGCATGATCGCCTTGGCAGGCATATTACTGATTATGCCCGGGCTGATCGGCGACGCTCTCGGGCTGTTGCTGCTGATCCCGCCGGTGCGCGTTGGGCTCATCCACTTGCTCGAGCGGTTTGTGCGCAACAAAACCAGCCCAGGACAACGGGCCACTTGGCGTTCTGAGGCCGGGGGCGGGGACGTGTTCGACGGCGATTATTCCGAAATACGGCCCGAACAGGACCAAATCCGGCCCCCTTCTGGATGGACGCGGCATTGAGCGCCGCGCGCCTTCCTGCTAGGAACGGCGCAACCCGAGAACATGAGGAGTGAGTGGGATGGCCGAGGAAAACGGCAGCGCGCCGCAAGTGCGGATGCAAGTGCTGGCACAATTCGTGCGTGACATGTCCTTTGAGAACGTGGTTGCGCAAAAAGGTTTGAATGGAGCAGAGGTTCAGCCCGACATTCAGGTGGCTGTCAGCCTCGACGCCCGCAAGCGCGGCGTGGAAAGCCAGTATGACGTGATCACCAAGTTCAAGGTGACCTCGAAAAACAAGGCCACCGGTGACACCTTGTTCCTGATGGAATTGGATTACGGCGGAATTTTCCTCGTCGATGGCGTGCCTGAAGATCAGCTTCACCCGTTCCTGTTGATCGAGTGCCCCCGGATGCTGTTCCCGTTTGTGCGCCGCATCATCTCTGACGTGACTCGCGACGGTGGATTCCCGCCCCTGAACATCGACACGGTGGATTTCTTGGCCCTGTATCGGCAGGAACTGGCGCGTCGTGCGCAGGCGCAAGCGGCTCAAGCGCAGCCCAACTGACCAACCCAATTGGTTTGAGGCCGGCCTTTCGGGGCCGGCCTTTTCAATTGGGGATCAGCTTCGCTTCTTCCAAATCGCACTATCGCCAAGTTTGGCGACAAAAGCGGCATGTGCCGCACCTTCCGCTTCAGAAAGGCGCGTGGCGAGCGGAACCGGGCGCGGCCTTGGGCGCCAATCTGGCTCGATATCCGTCTGGGTCTTGCTGGCGCGCGTCTCGGTCGTTGAGGCTAGCGCAAAATCCGGCTGCCGTCCGCCTACGAGTTCAAGATAGACCTCGGCCAAAATCTCGCTGTCAAGCAAGGCACCGTGCTTTTCGCGGCGTGAGTTGTCGATGCCAAAGCGGCGACAAAGCGCATCCAATGACGCTGGCGAGCCGGGAAATTTCGACCTGGCAATCATCAACGTATCGGTCGCGCGCGGCCACGGGATTGTTGGAAGCCCTGCGGCCTTAAGCTCATGGTTCAGGAATTTCATATCAAAAGCGGCGTTGTGAATGACGAGCTGCGACTCGCCAACGAAGTCCAGAAACGCTTTGCCGATGGCGCGAAACAGGGGTTTATCGCGCAGAAATTCGTCGCCTAGACCGTGTACTTCAAACGCGTCTTTGGGCATCGAACGTTCGGGGTTGATGTATTGATGGTAGGTTTTACCGGTGGGCAAATGGTTGAACAATTCCACTGCGCCGATTTCGACGATCCGGTCCCCTTGGGTTGGGTCAAAGCCCGTGGTTTCAGTGTCGAGGACTATTTCACGCATGGCGAGGGCTTTCCTTGATCTCGGTCAGGATCCGGCGGACGGCATCGCGGGCAGCCTCTACCGTGGTGGTTTCGATCACCCAACGGGCAAGGGCGCGCTTTTCAGAATTTGGCATTTGTCGCCCGAGGATCGCGCGAAACTCTGTCTCGGTCATCCCTCGCGCCAGAACGCGATCCCGCTGCACTTCGGGTGGGGCGGAGACAACGACCACGGCATCAACTTGGGTCTGCGCGCAGGTCTCATACAACAGGGGGATGTCGAGCAACACGACAGGTGCCTCTGCATGAGCCTTCAAAAACAGCGCCCGGTTGGCCGCAACAAGCGGATGAACGGCGGCGTTCAGCCGGTCGAGTAAGGCGGGATCTTTGGCAATCAGGGCGCGTAGGTGGGCACGGTTTACAGAACCGTCCACGTTTATGGCCAGCGGGAAAAGCTCTGCCACCGCTAGGGCTGCTGGTTCGCCCGCGCTGTAAAGGTAATGGACGGTAGCGTCTGCGTCCCAGACCGGAATGCCCTCGGCCGCAAAAAGCTGGGCAGTCGTGGACTTGCCCATGCCAATGGAACCGGTAAGGCCAAGCCGAAAGCTCATGCGCCCAGAACCGCGTCACGCGTCGCATCGTCAACCTCTGGGCGGTGATCGAACCACCGCTCAAAGCCGGGAACCGCTTGATGCAGCAGCATTCCCAAGCCATCCACAACGGTGCAGCCTTTAGCGCCTGCCTCCAAAAGAAATTGCGTTTTCAATGGGTTGTAGACAAGATCTGTAACCAGAGCATCTGGTTCCAGCGCATCAAGGGGCACGCGAAACTCCGGTTTTCCGGCCATTCCAAGCGAGGTCGTGTTCACAACAGTGGTCGCGCCTTCGAGCATATTTGGGGCATTAACCCAGTCAACGACCTGAACCTTGGCCCCAAAATCAGAGCGCAGCACTTCGGCGCGGGGGCGACTACGGTTGGAAAGCCGAATTTCGGGAACGCCAACCTCAAGCAAGGCAGCAATCACGGCACGGGCGGCCCCACCCGCGCCAAATACGGCAGCGGGCCCTTGGGCAGGATTCCAGTCGGGGGCGTTCTGGCGCAAGTTGGCCATAAAGCCCGCGCCATCGGTGTTGTCGGCATGGATGCGACCATCCTTGCGGAAGATAAGCGTGTTGGCCGCACCAATCAGGACAGCGCGATCGGTGATGATATCGGCTAGCTTCAGCACCTCTTCCTTATGCGGCGTGGTCACATTGATGCCCACGAAACCAAGTTTCGGCAGCATTTCCAACGCTTGCTTTAGATCCGGGGGTGCCACGTCCATCGGGATGTAATGCCCCTTAATTCCATAGCGCCGCAACCAATAGCCATGCAACGCGGGTGAGCGGCTATGGGCAATCGGATGGCCGATAACGCCAGCGAGGGGAATACGCGGCAGGTCTGTCATGTTTCAATAAAGCCTCTGAGGCCAAGATAAGAAAGCAAGGGCAGCAACGGTAGCCCCAGAATGGTAAAGTAGTCCCCTTCGACTGCGGAGAACAGCCGAACTCCCTCTGCTTCAAGCAAATAGCCACCGACAGAGGCCGAAATTGCCGGCCAGTTTCGATCAACATAGCCGTCCAGGTAGGTGTCGGAAAAATTGTGCATGGTCAAACGCGCCTCGGATACGTGCCGCCAAACAGGTTTGGCCGCGTCGTAAAGCACAACGGCAGAAAGAAGTTTATGCGTCTGGCCACGGAGTGTTCGCAGTTGAGCGGTGGCATCAGCCCGGGTTTCTGGCTTGCCAAAAATCTGGTCATGAAAGGCAAGTACCTGATCACAGCCAAGGACCAGTGCCTCTGGGTGCCTATCGGCCACCTTGCGTGCCTTCATTTCCGCAAGTGCATCAGCAATGTCGCGGGGAGAAGCGGATGCCGCTGTGAGGCTGCCGCGAACAGCTTCCTCATCAATACGGGCTGGCACAGCCGTGGCGTGCAGGCCCGCCGCCCGTAGAAGCGTCAGGCGCACCTGCGATGCAGAGGCAAGTATGAGAGGGCGATGCTGGGAGCGGTCGTTGGGCATGAAACTCGTCGGTTCGGGTCAAAGTGTCGCTGTGGATAGTCTGCTTATGTTCTCTGGGCATGACCGAGGCTTAAGCGTGGGGGCAGAATGGCATCGCAGGGCGTCTGTGGAAAGAGGGGGTATTTCAAGGGCAACCAGTTCAACTCACCCACAGGTGGACAACTGATCATTACAGCTGGGGAACTGTGCGCTGCCCACAGGCTGTGGACAAGTCGTAAGAAACACACATGGCTGTAAATTGCTGATATAAATATGTTTTTCTTGATCGCTATCACGTTGTCCCTTGGTCTAGGTCAGTTTTCCATCGACAAGGGCCGAGGGAAAACTCTGTGGGTCAAATGGACAATTCTGTTATCCTCAGCCCTTACATCATCTACTATCTTTCAGACTCTTTTTCTTTAAGAAGTAAGAAAGGGAGACTGAGATGACTGATTTTCTGAGTGACTGGTATCTTTGGATCAAGGCTTTGCATGTGATCTCAGTGATCGCGTGGATGGCGGGTTTGTTCTACTTGCCGAGGCTATATGTTTATCATGCTGAACAAGTGGAGAAGGGTTCTGCGACCGAGCAAATGTTCCAGGTTATGGAGCGACGGTTGCTGAAGGCCATCATCAATCCGGCCAGCATCGGGACTTGGGTGTTTGGTTTGGGTCTGGTGTTCATACCTGGTCTTGTGGACTGGTCGATGGTTTGGCCTTGGACTAAAGGTGCCTCGGTTCTGGGGATGACATGGTTTCATCATTGGTTGGGCTGGCGGCGCAAAGATTTCTTAGAGGGCCGGAATCTGCGCAGCGGACGAACCTATCGTATGATGAACGAGGTTCCGACCGTTTTGATGATTGTTATCGTGCTTTCAGTCATCGTGAAGTTCTGAAACTTGACTCGAAGGTTGTTGGGGCTTAGGAGCGAAGCGGCGGGGACCGTCCGGTTCGAACCGCTTTCCTGACCTATTGTTGATTGAGCGGGCCTCACCGGCGCTCTCGAGGATTTCTTCCCCATGACTGTCGAACATTTGAATCTCGCCGACCTGAAAGCCAAGACGCCAGCAGAACTGCTGGCTATGGCTGAGGAATGGGAGATTGATAACGCGCCGTCGATGCGCAAGGGCGAGATGATGTTCTCGATCTTGAAAGAGCATGCGGAAGAAGGCTGGGAAATTGGCGGCGACGGGGTTCTGGAGGTTCTACAGGACGGCTTCGGGTTCTTGCGGTCTACCTCTGCGAACTACCTTTCGGGTCCGGATGATATCTACGTCAGTCCCGAGATGATCCGCCAGTTCAGCTTGCGCACGGGCGACACGATCGAGGGCTTGATTCAAGCGCCGCGAGAGAATGAGCGCTACTTCAGCCTGACCAAGGCCACGAAAATCAATTTTGACGATCCGGAGCGGGCGCGCCACAAGGTGCACTTTGACAATCTTACGCCGCTTTACCCGGATGAGCGGTTGAAGATGGAAGTTGAAGATCCAACGATCAAGGATCGTTCGGCGCGAATCATTGATTTGGTCTGCCCCATCGGAAAAGGCCAACGCGGTTTGATTGTTGCACCACCACGGACGGGTAAGACGGTGCTTTTGCAGAATATTGCGCACTCGATCGCGACCAACCATCCTGAATGCTATCTGATCGTCCTGCTGATCGATGAGCGGCCTGAAGAGGTCACTGATATGCAGCGGTCTGTGAAGGGGGAGGTCGTGTCTTCGACCTTTGACGAGCCTGCAACGCGGCACGTCGCAGTAGCCGAAATGGTGATCGAGAAGGCAAAACGTTTGGTCGAGCATAAGCGAGATGTGGTTATCCTGTTGGATAGCATCACGCGACTGGGGCGCGCGTTCAATACCGTTGTTCCGTCTTCGGGCAAGGTTCTGACGGGTGGGGTCGATGCTAACGCGCTGCAGCGGCCGAAGCGGTTCTTCGGCGCCGCGCGTAACATCGAAGAGGGAGGGTCACTGACGATCATCGCCACGGCTTTGATCGATACCGGTAGCCGGATGGACGAAGTGATCTTTGAAGAATTCAAAGGTACCGGTAACTCGGAAATTGTGCTGGATCGTAAGGTTGCGGACAAGCGCGTGTTCCCGGCGATCGATATTCTCAAGTCCGGAACGCGGAAAGAAGATCTGCTGGTTGAGAAGATCGATCTGCAGAAAACGTATGTTCTTCGGCGGATACTTAACCCGATGGGCACAACCGACGCGATCGAATTCCTGATCGGAAAGTTGAAGCAGACCAAGTCCAACAGCGAGTTCTTCGATTCGATGAACGCCTGACGCAAGGCTTGGCGGGCGCGGATCCGGTTTTCGGGGCAAGAGTGAAATGGATGTGATTTTTGCCTTGGCAAGCGCCAGGGGCAAGGCAGGCGTTTCTGTTTTGCGGCTGTCTGGGGCAGGCGCACATCGTGCCGTAGCGCAGTTTTGTAGTTTGCCACCCTTGCGGTACGCTGCACTCAGAAAGCTGCGCTGGGACGGTGAGATTCTGGATGATGCGGTCGTCTTGATTTTTGCCGAGGGCGCGAGTTTCACTGGCGAAGAAAGTGCGGAGCTTCACCTTCATGGCAGCACGGCTGTTGTCTCTGCGGTCATGCGCGCGCTTGGTTCCATCGAAGGGTTGCGGTTGGCTGAGCCAGGTGAGTTCACGCGTCGTGCGCTGGAAAACGGTTGTCTTGACCTGACTCAGGTTGAAGGTCTGGCCGATCTGATTGACGCAGAAACGGAAGCACAGCGGCGTCAGGCGCTTCGGGTGCTGTCTGGTGCGGTTGGACAACGCGTCGAGGCATGGCGGCGAGATCTGGTAAGGGCTGCGGCGTTGATCGAGGCCACCATCGATTTTGCCGACGAGGAAGTGCCCGTGGATGTCCGTCCTGAGGTCGGCGGTTTGATTTCCAACCTTATCGAGGAGTTGTCGCGCGAGTTGCGCGGCGCCAAGGCAGCAGAGCGGATTCGAGACGGGTTTGAAGTGGCCATTGTTGGTGCGCCCAACGCCGGAAAATCTACGCTTCTTAATGCTTTAGCTGGCAGGGAGGCAGCAATTACCTCAGACATAGCGGGGACAACTCGCGATGTCATTGAGGTACGGCTGGACCTTGGCGGCTTGGCTGTGACTGTGCTGGATACTGCGGGGCTGAGAGAGTCCGCTGATCGTATTGAGCGTATGGGAGTTGACCGGGCTCTTACACGCGCGCGCGCCGCAGATATGCGTATTTTTCTTCTTCGGCATGCTGAAGAATCGTTGATGTTAGAATCGGTGCCCGGCGACATCGTGTTGCTTGGCAAGGCCGATGAGCGGCAAGACGCCAAGGGGGCGGTGTCAGGGCTGACGGGATATGGTATGGATGCGCTGGTCGAAGCGATTCAGGCTAGGCTTACGTCGATCTCTGCCTCTGCGGGGATCGTGATTAGAGAACGTCAGAGAATGGCATTGGAGCGAGCATTGGTTGCGTTGACCAAGGCGCAAGAACGGCTTGTGAATGCGATCCTGTTGCCCGAGATGGTTTCGATTGAACTTCGGGATGCGATGCGGGCGTTAGAGATATTGTTGGGCCGCGTGGATGTGGAAACCTTGCTGGATGAAATCTTCTCCAGTTTTTGTATTGGAAAGTGAGGGTGTTTCACGTGAAACATTTTGACGTTTTGATCGTGGGCGGCGGGCACGCTGGTTCAGAAGCGGCTGCCGCCGCGGCACGGATGGGTGCACGTACGGCTCTGGTGACATTGCGCAGGGAGACTGTTGGCGTCATGTCCTGCAATCCAGCGATTGGTGGATTGGGGAAGGGGCACCTTGTCCGGGAAATTGACGCACTTGATGGCATTATGGGGACCGCTGCGGACCGTGCAGGGATTCAGTTTCGGTTGCTAAATCGTAGAAAGGGCCCAGCTGTGCAAGGGCCGAGGGCGCAAGCGGACCGTGCGCTATATCGATCGGCGATCCAAGGCCTTCTTGCCCAGGAAGAGCAACTGACCATTCTTGAGGCTGAAGTTGTTGCGCTGTTGATTGAAGGAGAAAGGGTCTCCGGCGTCGAATTAGCGTCAGGGGAACTGTTATCCGCGAACTGTGTCGTTTTGACTGCAGGAACTTTCTTGAATGGTCTTATGCATGTTGGCAATCTGCGGCAATCAGGTGGCCGAATTGGGGACAAGGCATCAATCCGCTTAGCGGCCCAGCTGGCGGAACTGACTTTGGGCAGCGGTAGACTAAAGACGGGGACCCCACCGCGCTTGGATGGTCGGACGATCCGCTGGGACGCCCTGGAAATGCAACCTGGCGACGAAGAGCCAGAAATGTTTTCATTTCTCGGTAACAAGCCCCAGGTTAGACAAATTTGCTGCGGGATTACTCATACCAATGCACTTACTCATGAGGTAGTACGTGAGAACCTTGCGCGATCCGCAATGTATGGCGGCCATATTGGTGGGATTGGTCCGAGGTATTGTCCGTCGATTGAGGATAAAGTTGTTCGCTTTGCTGATAAAGAGTCCCATCAGGTTTTTCTTGAACCAGAAGGGCTTGATGACAGCACGGTCTATCCGAACGGGATTTCGACATCGTTGCCAGCTGATGTGCAGGATGCTTACGTTCGAACCATTTGCGGCCTTGAAAATGTTGTAATTACTCAGCCGGGCTACGCGATTGAGTACGATTATTTTGACCCAAGAGGTTTGGATGGATCCCTGCAAGTTAAGTCTCTTCGCGGACTTTATTTTGCCGGGCAGATCAACGGGACGACTGGCTACGAGGAAGCTGCGGCTCAGGGTTTAGTCGCAGGGTTGAATGCGGCGGCGACCGCGCTTGGTTCCAGCGCACCCGCCTTTTCGCGGGCCAATAGCTATATTGGCGTGATGGTTGACGACTTGATTACCCGTGGCGTGACCGAGCCCTACAGGATGTTTACATCTCGCGCCGAGTTTCGGCTTTCTTTACGCGCAGACAATGCGGACCAACGCCTGACACCGATTGGGATAAATGTAGGTTGTGTTCGGCAAGAGCGCGCGCGCGCATTCGAAATTAAGCTGGCTTCGATTGAGGCCCTGAAGGAGGAGTTGTCGCGCACTTCGGTCTCTGGGCGCCGCCTTGCAGAGGTTGGTTTGAACACTGCCGTCGATGGACCGAAGAGAACTTTGCTGGAAGTGCTCGCATTTCCGGGTGTTGAAGCGAGCCATATCGAGGCAATGCTCCCGGGTTATCTTGTTCAGGATGCGCAAATACGTGCCCAGGTCGAACGGGATTCCCTTTACGCGCAATATCTTGGACGGCAAGGGCAAGAGATATCTTCTATGCAGCGAGAAGAGGGAGCATTGCTTCCTAGTGAGATTGACTATCTAGGGTTGCCTGGGCTTTCGGCAGAACTTGCGCGTAAACTCAACACTGCACGGCCCACCAGTTTGGGGCACGCTTCACGCTTGGAGGGTATGACCCCTGCGGCGCTCGCAATTTTGTTGTCGCAGATTCGGCGAACACGTAGGGAGAGCGCCACAAAATGAGCATTGTTGAAGCAAGGTTTCCTGCTTGGCTGTCTGTTTCACGTGAAACAGATCAAAAGTTGACAGCCTTTTTGGCTCTGGTGGTGCGCTGGAACCATTCAATAAACCTCATTGCGAGTGGAGATGCAGAAGCGATTTGGTCACGCCACATTTTGGACTCGGCACAGCTATTTGAGTTGGCAGCGACTGAAGCTTTGAATTGGGCGGATCTCGGAAGTGGCGGCGGTCTACCTGGAATCGTAGTTTCAATTCTCGCCGCCGAAGTGCGGCCGGCGCTTCGAGTAACACTGGTTGAGGCTGATCGGCGAAAGTCCGTATTTCTCTCGGAAGCGATAAGGCAACTCGGTTTGAATGCTTCTGTGGTAACTGATCGGATTGAAAATATTGCACCTCTGGGCGCCGAAATCATTTCGGCGCGGGCACTTGCGCCGCTTCCAGTCCTACTTGGCTACGCCAATCGCCACGCACTTTTGGGAACAAAGATGTTTTTTCACAAAGGCGCGCGAGCGCAAATTGAACTTCAAGCAGCACGGCAGTCTTGGTCATTCGACTGCGTCGAGCACCCAAGCCGCACCGATCCGGCTGCCATTATACTAGAAATTTCGGGTCTTGAGCATGCTTGATCACACGTCTGCGCCGCGCCCGTTTATCGTTGCGATTGCCAATCAAAAGGGCGGCGTCGGCAAGACGACAACGGCCATTAACCTTTCAGCTGCCTTGGTTGAGCAGGGGGCTAGAGTTCTTCTGGTAGACCTCGATCCTCAAGGCAACGCATCCACCGGGCTAGGTCTTTCACCGACCGATCGGACTGCTACAAGTTATGACCTGTTAATGGAAGAGATGCCGGCCGCCGAAATTCTGGTCGAAACCAAAACGCCAGGACTTTTCTTGTGCCCCGCAACAGCAGATCTGGCTTCTGCTGATATTGATTTGGTAGCCAACGAAAAACGGAGCCATCTCCTGCATGATGCGCTCCGCGAGCCGGGGCTTGAGAGGTTCAATTTCGACTTTGTTCTGATCGATTGCCCCCCTTCGCTAAGCCTATTGACGGTCAATGCGTTGGTGGCTTCGCATGCGATACTTGTTCCGTTGCAAACCGAATTTTTTGCGTTGGAGGGCCTGTCTCAACTTATGCTGACCATTCGACAAATCCGAAAAATCGCAAATCCGATGCTTCGGATTGAAGGTGTTGTCCTGACAATGCACGACAGCCGGAACCGCCTATCGCAACAAGTTGAAAGTGACGCCCGACGGACATTGGGGGAGTTGGTCTTTGATACAGTCATCCCCAGAAATGTAAGGGTGGGAGAGGCACCCTCATACTCGATGCCAGTTCTTTCCTACGACACGAACTCAAAAGGTGCTGAGGCTTATCGGGGCCTCGCCCGTGAAGTTCTGAAAAGGCATCCGCTTATAGTAGCCCAAGAAGGAACCAATCGATGACGGACCGGAAATTTGAACGCCGTGGGTTGGGTCGTGGCCTTTCTGCTTTGATGGCGGACATCAGCCTGGACGAGCCAGGTGGATCGTCACCGCCGCAATCGGATCAAATGGTTGCGGTTGAAAAAATTGCGCCGAACCCCGATCAGCCTCGGAGGACCTTTCATCCCGAAGCGCTCAAGGACCTGGCGGACTCAATACGGCAGCGGGGAGTAATTCAGCCGTTGATCGTGAGAGCCATCCCTGATTCAGATCGGTATGAAATCGTGGCAGGGGAGCGGCGGTGGCGCGCGGCGCAGATCGCACAACTTCATGAAGTGCCCGTTCTTGTTCGAGTCTTTACCGACTCTGAAGTCCTCGAAGTGGCTATTATCGAGAACATTCAACGTGCCGAGCTGAATGCGGTTGAAGAAGCCCTGGCCTATCGGCAATTGATGGAGCGTTTTGGCCATACGCAGGAAATGATCGCAACGGCGCTATCGCGAAGCCGGAGCCACATTGCCAATTTGCTAAGGTTGCTCTCGCTTCCTGAGCCAGTTCAGCAAATGATTTCAAGTGGAACGCTCTCTGCTGGGCACGCGCGCGCGCTGATTACAACGGCGGATCCGCTTGCGCTTGCGGCGGTGGTGGTCGGAAAAGGCCTGTCTGTTCGGGAAACGGAAGCATTAGTGCGGAAGAAGGCCTCCGTCGGGGCGGGGCGCACGAAGAAGCCTTCCGAGAAGGACGCGGATACTAGGGCAATCGAGTCAGATCTCTCCGCAAATTTAAAGATGGGCGTTCGAATCGATCATGATAAAGGCGGAGAGGGTGGCAGACTTAGTATTTCCTACAGCAGCCTTGCGCAATTAGACCGGCTTTGCCAGATTCTTTCGCTTATCCCGCGCGATGCCGATGGGTTCTAAGCGCCTAGTAATGCCGATTTTAGACTTATGCCGCGCCTCGACTCTGTGACTTAAGACAAGTCGCCGCGCGCCTGATGACTTCGTTTAGCAACAGTCTTCCTTTGGCTGTCGCCTTGAGTGCGCTACGATCAACTGTTGCAAGCCCATCTGCGAGCAATTGGTCAAATACACCCGTGATATCGCGTTCCAGAATGGCCGCGATACGGTCGATGTTCAGTCCTTCGGAAAGGCGAAGTCCCATCAATAGATATTCCTCGACGTGCTCTTCGGTTGAGAGCAGTTCGCGCGGCAATTCAGCTGCGATGTTCTTTTCCGCCATTGCCAGCCATTGGCCCGGCGCGCGAGGGGCCTCCGTCGCCCATCGATTACCGTTGAGCGTTAGCCTGCCGTGTGCGCCTGGACCAATCCCGATATAGTCCCCGCCCCGCCAATAGATGAGATTGTGGCGCGATTCGGCCCCTTCTCTGGCATGGTTTGAGACTTCGTATGAAGGAAAGCCAGCCGCCCCACAAATCTCTTGAGTGGCCAGATACATATCGGCGGATAGGTCCTCGTCCGGTAGGCCACGCAAACGCCCCCGAGAAAACCGGTCGCCAAATGCGGTGCCGGGTTCGATCGTAAGTTGGTAAAGTGACACGTGGTCAACGGCCATCGCTAGGGCCTGTTGTAGCTCAGTTGTCCAATCCTGGATGGTCTGACTTTGCCGTGCGTAAATGAGATCAAAACTTACGCGCTCAAAGTTGTTTCGCGCAATGTCAAAGGCTTGAATTGCCTCCTTTGTCGTGTGGAGACGGCCTAAGCGCCGCAGATCGGCGTCATTCATCGCCTGCATGCCCATGGAGATGCGGTTCACGCCGCCCTGACGGTATGCTTGAAACCGACCCGCCTCAATTGAGCCGGGATTTGCCTCGAGTGTGATTTCAGGGTCATTCCGCATCGGCCACGCCCTACGGACGGAGGCAATGATTTCTGCAACTATTTCGGGTTGCATTAGCGACGGGGTCCCGCCCCCAAAGAACACACTTTCTAGCACACGGCCGGGTGTTTCTTTGGCACAGCGGTCAATTTCGCCAAGATATGCTGCGAGCCACCGTTTCTGGTCGACCTTCTCCGCCACATGGCTATTGAAGTCGCAGTAGGGACATTTTGACTGGCAAAAGGGCCAGTGAATATAGAGCCCAAAGCCACCACGGCGCCAATCTTCCATACATCAGCCCTTGAATGCCGTGACTTCGATCTCAATCTTCATTTCCGGTCTGATTAACCCAGCGATCACCATCGTCGCAGCAGGGCGGACCTCTCCAAGTGACAGAGCCAAGATGGGAGCGATTTGTTCGACCAGTTCTGCAGCGATAAGCGTATATTGGACACGAACGACGTCTTCGATTGAAAACCCTGCTTCGGCCAGAACGGTCCGAATGGTCGCAAAGCAATTCCGAGTTTGTGCCGCCGCCTCATCTGGAATCGACATTGTATCGTAGTCATACCCCGTCACTCCGGAGACAAAGCACCAACCACCCTTAATGACCGCCCGGCTGTAGCCCATACTTGCCTCAAACGGAGAACCAGTTGAAATTCGTTTCACGTGAAACAACCCCTCACCAGTTTCTGAAAGGCGCTGGCCCTGTGGCTTAGGCGGTTCTTTTCCCACCGATCCATTTCACCGAATGTTAACAGATGGCCGTGCGGTTGGAAAATCGGATCATATCCATGCCCCTGACTGCCCCGCATCGGCCAGACGATTTGGCCCTCGATCGTGCCTTCGAACAACTCATCATGTCCATCCGGCCAGGCAAGCACAAGCGTGCAGCAAAAGCGCGCGCGCCTTGGCTCGGCTGCAGCGATACCTTCAAGCTCAGACCAGACCCGCGTCATCGCCAAATCGTAGTCGCGACCAGCGGCAGTGTCTGCCCAGTCTGCGGTGTAAACACCCGGCGCGTCGTTCAGAGCTTCTACACAAATTCCAGAATTGTCTGCCAGAGCGGGCATGCCGGAAAGTTTAGCCGCGGAATGGGCCTTCAATCTCGCATTGCCAGCAAAGCTATCCTCAGTCTCGACAGGTTCAGGTAGCCCGAGGGCACCGGAGGAAATCACATCCACCGCAAAGTCAGCTAAGAGCGCCGAGATTTCGTCAAGCTTACCCGTATTGTGGGTAGCAATGACCAACTTCGGGCCGGTAAACTTTCGCGCCATTACAGCCCCAATGCTGCTTTCTGAGCGGCCACCAAAGCAACAAGGCCTTCTTCAGCCAGATCGAGGAGTTCGCCCATTTCGTTTCGAGAAAACGTTGCGCCCTCTGCAGACATCTGCACCTCAATAAGTCGACCGCGCCCTGTCAAAACAAAGTTGCCATCTGTGCCGGCGCTGGAATCCTCGACATAATCAAGGTCCAGAACAGGCTGACCGGCGTAGATCCCGCAGGAAACTGCCGCCACATGGTCGATTATCGGGTCGCTGACAATAAGTCCTGACTTAAGCAGTTTATTCACCGCAAGCCGCAGCGCGACCCAGCCGCCAGTAATCGACGCGCAGCGCGTGCCTCCATCGGCTTGGATTACATCGCAATCCACCACGATCTGACGCTCGCCGAGCGCCGAGCGATCCACACCTGCCCGCAACGACCGTCCAATAAGCCGTTGAATTTCCTGAGTTCTTCCGGATTGCTTGCCCGCAGCGGCCTCGCGTCGTGTCCGACTGTTCGTAGCGCGGGGCAGCATCCCATACTCGGCCGTCACCCAACCAAGGCCCGTGTTCTTCAAGAACGGCGGCGCCTTTTCCTCTAACGTTGCTGTGCACAAAACATGGGTATCTCCCATCTTGATAAGGCAAGACCCTTCTGCGTGCTTGGTTACGCCAACCTCGATTGAAATCGGGCGAAGGTCGTTCAGTTTTCTGCCTGAGGGGCGCATTGTTCGTTCCTTTTTCACTTCATTCCAGATAGTCCCCCCTTTTACCCCGTTGCAAGCCCGATTGACGCTTTCCTTCGCGCTCCCTACCTTCACAAATGGAGCAAACAGCATGTCAGACGGCGCGAGAATCCTTTCAGAGTTGAATGAACGCTCGCGTGAGGTGTTTCGCCGTGTGGTTGAAGGCTACCTCGCGTCAGGTGATCCGGTCGGGTCCCGGACGCTCACGCGCAGCATGAGCGAACGCCTTTCAGCCGCGACAATCCGCAACGTGATGCAGGATCTTGAATTCCTCGGCCTACTTGACAGCCCCCACATTTCGGCTGGCCGCATTCCAACGCATCTCGGTCTGCGGATGTTCGTCGATGGCTTGCTTGAGGTCGGAACCGTCGGCTCCGAGGATCGGGCCGTTATGGATGCGGCAGTCACGGCGGGTGATCAGGATATCACCGCGCTGTTGGACCAGGTTGGGATGACGCTGTCTGGTATAACGCGCGGCGCCTCTGTCGTTCTTGCGCCTAAACAAGAGGCCCCGATCCGCCACATAGAATTTGTCAGCCTTGCCCAAGACCGTGCACTCGTCGTGCTTGTCTTCGCGGATGGACATGTCGAAAACCGGGTCTTCACGCCGCCCGCCGGCCAGACCCCGTCCTCGATGCGAGAGGCAGCAAACTTTTTGAATGCGCTGGCCGAAGGCAAGACGCTTTCCGAATTGCGGCGCTCGATCGGCAAAGACATCGCGGATCGCCGTCAGGAAATCGATTCGCTGGCCAGGGAGTTGGTAGAAAGCGGCCTGGCTCTTTGGGAGAACGCAGGGGAGCAGGCAGAGCGTCTGCTTGTCCGTGGCCGCGCAAATCTCATTGAAGATGAAGGCGCTGCAAAAGATGTTGAGCGCATCCGAAGCCTCTTTGACGACCTCGAGCGCAAGCGCGACATTGCGAACTTCCTAGAGCTCGCGGAATCCGGCGAGGGTGTCCGCATCTTTATTGGCTCAGAGAACAAGCTTTTTTCACTTTCGGGTTCCTCTCTGGTGGTCTCTCCCTATATGAACGCTGATCGTAAGATCATCGGCGCAATCGGTGTGATTGGACCTACCCGGCTGAACTACGGCCGGATCGTTCCCATCGTGGACTATACGGCGCAGTTGGTCGGAAAGCTTTTGTCGGATCGTGGCAAAGGCGGACATTAGACGAATTGGTAAGGAAGACGACTATGGCCCAGCAAGATACGAGCCCGCAGGAAACCGATCCGGGGATCGAACTGGAGGATTTTGAGGAATTCATCGATTCCGATGAACTCGACGCCCTTCGCGCCGAGCGCGATGAACTGCGCGACCGCTTCATGCGCGCGTTGGCGGATGCCGAAAACTCACGCAAACGCGCGGATCGTGATCGTCGCGAAGCTGAACAGTATGGGGGCACGCGTCTTGCCCGTGACCTGTTGCCAGTTTACGACAATCTGAAACGTGCGCTGGACGCGGCCACAGATGACGTGCGCAGCCAAGCAGCACCTTTGATCGAAGGGGTGGAGTTGACGCTTCGCGAACTCACAAACGTCATGACAAAGCATGGTGTTACGCCGATCTCTCCCGCGACTGGCGATGTCTTTGACCCGCAGTTGCATCAGGCGATGTTTGAGGCACCGTTGCCAGGCACCAAGGCCGGTCAAATCATTCAGGTGATGACCGAGGGCTTTCTGTTGCATGATCGCCTTTTGCGCCCCGCGCAGGTTGGCGTTTCGTCCAATACCCAAGGCTGATGAATTGTCGCGCCGACTACTCTGCCGCGCCCTTCAATTCATAGACCAGACGTAAAGCTTGTATCGGGGTCAGCTCATCAGGGCTGACTTCGCGCAAACGCGACAGAACGGGTGATTCCTTCGTTACGGTGCGCGCTGTCGCGACTGGGGCGGCTCGGAAAAGCGGCAAGTCATCGATCAGCGACGCTTGCCGCCCGCCGCCGTCACGTTCTCCTGTTTCCAGCGCTTCCAATACGACCTTGGCCCGCTCAATGACGGCTTTCGGCAACCCTGCCAGCCGCGCAACCTGCACCCCATAAGAGCGGTCCGCGGCGCCTTCGATCACCTCGTGGAGGAAGATCACGTCGCCTTCCCATTCCTTGACGCGCACGGTGGCATTTTTCACGCCTTCCAATTTGCCCGCCAAGGCTGTCAACTCATGGTAATGCGTCGCGAAAAGTGCGCGGCAACGGTTTACTCCCTGCAAGTGCTCCAAGGTTGCCCATGCAATCGACAGACCGTCGTAGGTCGCGGTGCCCCTGCCTATTTCATCCAGGATCACCAAAGCGCGATCTTCTGCTTGATTGAGAATGGCAGCCGTTTCCACCATTTCGACCATGAAGGTCGACCGGCCACGCGCCAAGTCGTCTGACGCGCCGACGCGTGAGAATATTTGCCCAACCAAGCCAATCCGAGCTGCGCGCGCAGGAACAAAGCTGCCCGCCTGCGCGAGCAGTGCAATCAATGCGTTTTGTCGCAGAAACGTTGATTTGCCGGCCATGTTTGGCCCGGTAAGCAGCCAAATCGCTGGGGTCGCGCTGTCCGTCAACAGGCAGTCGTTCGCTACGAACGGGCCGGAGCCTTGCCGCCTGAGCGCCCGCTCCACCACCGGGTGCCGTCCACCCCGCACCTCAAAGGCGTGGCTTTCATCAACAACTGGTTCTGTCCAGCCTTCGACAACCGCCAACTCAGCCAACGCAGCCGTCAGATCGATCTCCGCCAATGCCCGAGCGGCTGCACCTATTGCCGCCGCTTGCGCCAAAACCGCTGTCCTCAAATCGGCAAAGTGCCGCAACTCGATTTCAAGCGCATTATTGCCCGCGTTTAGTATTTTTGTCTCAAGCGCGCTCAACTCTATGGTCGTAAAGCGCACTTGCCCGGCCGTCGTTTGCCGATGGATGAACCGTTCATTCAGCGGTGCGGAAAGCATCTTCTCCGCATGTGTAGACGTGGTTTCAATGAAATAGCCCAAGACATTGTTGTGCTTTATTTTAAGGCCTGAAATCCCCGCCTCGGCCGCATAGTCCGACTGCATCCGAGCCACCACGCCGCGCCCCTCGTCGCGTAGCGACCGCGCCTCATCGAGCGCTGAGTCGTAGCCTTCAGCGATAAATCCTCCATCACGGGCCAGCAGTGGCAATTCCTCCCTCAGCGCCCGCGTCAGCAAGTCGACCAAGGGGCCATGCCCGATCAGCGCAGTGGCTTCGCCGGCGAGGCTGCTTTCTGTGCCGTTAAGTTGCAAAGCAACCTGTCCCGACTGAACCAGGCCGGTCCGTATGGCGGCGATGTCGCGCGGTCCGCCCCGCTCAAGTGCGAGCCGTGAAAGCGCCCGGTCCATGTCTGGCACGCGACGCAGCGCGTCGCGCAAACTGTCGCGCAAAGGGGCGCCTTCTACCAAACCACGTACTGCCCCAAGCCGTTCCCGGATCAATGCCAAATCGCGCGAGGGCGCAGAGATCCGACGCTCCAAAAGCCGCGCGCCCGCTGCCGAAACGGTGCGGTCAACCGCTGCGAGAAGCGAGCCTTCCCGACCACCGGAAAGCGCCTGCGTAAGCTCCAAGTTTCGCCGGGTGGCCGCGTCGATCTGCACTGCGCCGCCCGCTGGTTCGTGGACGGGCGCCCGCAGCAACGGCAACTTGCCGCGCTGTGTCAGTTCCAAATAGGTGACCAGCGCGCCCATTGCGGCCAGCTCCGCGCGATCAAAGTTGCCGAAACCTTCCAGCGAATTGACCCCGAACAGCGCACACAGGCGCCGTTCTGCCCCGGCGCTGTCAAAACTGGCGCGCGCCAGCGTGGTGATCGCAGCACCCTGATCTTCAATCAAACCCGCCAAGTCACGCTCTCGCGCGTCAGAGATCAACACCTCACGAGGCGCCAGCCGTGCCAGCTCTGGTCCCAAACGCACCAAAGGACAGGCCATAACTCGAAACTCGCCTGTCGAGATGTCGGCCCATGCAAGTGCTGCGGCATCGCGCACTTCGGCAAATGCCAAGAGAAAGTTGTGGCGCCGGGCCTCAAGAAGGGAGTCTTCCGTCAATGTGCCCGGTGTCACGAGCCGAACAACATCCCGTTTTACCACGGATTTCGATCCGCGCTTTTTCGCTTCAGCCGGGTCTTCCAACTGCTCCGCTATGGCAACGCGAAAGCCTTTACGGATGAGGGTCAACAAGTACCCCTCAGCCGCGTGTACCGGCACGCCACACATTGCAATCGGCTCACCCAGATGAAAGCCGCGCTTGGTCAGTGCGATATCCAACGCTTCCGAGGCTGCAAGCGCATCCTCAAAGAACATCTCGTAGAAGTCGCCCATCCGGTAAAACAAGAGCGCACCTGGGTTGCGCGCCTTGATCTCCAGAAACTGCGCCATCATCGGAGTTACGTTGTCATCGGTCACGAAGGCCCCCTCGGTCATGGCTGACCCTACAAAAGCCCGTCAGAAGGGAAAAGGCATTAACAGACAAGGTCTCTTGGTTATCCGCGAATTCGCCTAGGAAGCTTTGGTGACCACCGGCCAGTCTTCCTGATGTGTCCAACCGATTTTTTGATCCTTGGGCGCGGGGCCAATTTCCCATTGGGTGGGCCAGCGGTGACAGCTCTTCATGTTAACTCACCGGACCACCTGCCGGTGGGAACGCGCCGTTTGGGATGGTCAGCCCTCTGCATGTCATTGGCTCCCAGAACTGTCGGGCGCGGCCCCTCGCGCCAGATGTGCCTAACAATCAGGCAAACGGGTGGATTAGCGGCAATACCTTTGCCTGAATTGTTCCGGCGCTGAATTTAGGGGGTGGAGCGAGGCGGCTGACCATGTGACACATTCAGGGAACTCCGGAAGGTCAGCCATGTCCATTCTCGCAAGCATCCACCATTTGACGCATTACAAGTATGATCGTCCGGTCACGCTTGGTCCTCAGGTTATCCGCTTGCGGCCTGCACCCCATAGCCGAACGAGGGTCGTGTCGCATTCGCTTAAAGTTACGCCGGCGGATCATTTCGTGAACTACCAACAAGACCTCTATGGTAACTGGCTTGCCCGCTACGTCTTTCCAAATCCGGTGACAGAACTAAAAATCGAAGTCGATCTGACGGCCGACATGACGGTCTACAACCCGTTCGATTTTTTCGTTGAGGCCAGCGCCGAGGCATTTCCTTTTACCTATCCCGAAGACATTGCAGACGATCTGGTCATTTATCGCAGCCCAGAGCCAGCAGGTCCCTTGTTGCAGCGGCTTCTAGATACTGTCCCGCGTCAGGCAGATCGCACCGTGGATTTCGTGGTGGGGCTGAACGCGCGGCTCTCTCAAGAGGTCGGTTACGTCATTCGACTGGAGCCGGGCGTCCAGACCCCAGAGGAAACGCTGTCCTCGGCAAAGGGGTCCTGCCGGGACACTTCTTGGCTTTTGGTTCAACTCTTGCGCCATTTGGGTTTGGCTTCCCGGTTTGTGTCTGGCTACCTCATCCAGCTTAAGCCTGACTTGATTGCGCTGGACGGGCCAGCTGGCACCTCTGTTGATTTTACCGACTTGCATGCTTGGTGCGAAGTTTATCTCCCCGGTGCCGGCTGGATCGGATTGGACCCGACGTCGGGCCTTTTGACAGGAGAAAGCCATATCCCGCTGGCCGCCACGCCACATTACCGCAACGCAGCCCCGATTTCCGGATTGGCGAGCTATGCGGAGGTGGCCTTTGACTTTGACATGACGGTGACGCGCACGGCCGAGCATCCTCGCATCACCAAGCCATTCTCAGACGAAGCCTGGGAAGAGCTGAACGCGCTTGGTCGGAAAGTGGATGCCGAATTGTGCGCGGCGGATGTGCGCCTGACGATGGGCGGCGAGCCGACATTTGTTTCCATCGACGACTTTGAGGCGGGTGAGTGGAACACTGACGCCGTTGGCCCCACCAAGCGCGTGTTTGCGGACGGGCTCATTCGGCGCTTGCAGGCCCGTTTCGCGCCCGGCGGCTTTTTGCATTATGGTCAAGGCAAGTGGTATCCCGGCGAGACGTTGCCGCGCTGGACTTTCAGCCTTTACTGGCGCCGTGATGGTAAGCCGATCTGGCATGATCCCGACCTCATTGCGCCTGAGGTTACCGATGCAACCGCCACTGCAGATCAAGCGAGCGCCTTCCTTGCAAACATTGCAGAAACGCTTGGCCTTCCTGCGGAGAACGTCGTCGCAGCCTATGAAGACCCGGCAGAGTGGATCACAAAAGAGGGCAATCTGCCAGAAAACGTGACCCCCGAAAACTCCAAGCTGAAAGACCCGGAGGAGCGCAACCGCATTGCCCGCGTCTTTGCGCGGGGATTGACTGAGCCATCGGGATATGTCCTTCCCGTGCAGCGCTGGCAAAGCCGGGCCGCCAAGACATGGGTTTCAGAAAAATGGTCCCTGCGGCGCGGGCACTTGTTTTTGGTTCCGGGCGATAGCCCCGTCGGGTATCGCCTTCCGCTTGGGGCGCTGCCCTATGTGAAACCGGTTGACTACCCCCATGTTCACCCCGCCGATCCGATGGAAGATCGTGGGGCGCTGCCCGATTTCAAGCCTGAGGCGGCAGAGCAGGCTCGAGCTAGCTTTACGGCTGATGAGGCGGTGCAAGATCGGCGCGAGCAAGTGATCTCGGATGTCGCTGGCTCTGTTCGCACGGCCATTTCGGTTGAGGCCCGCGACGGAAGGCTTTGTGTTTTCATGCCGCCGGTCGAAAAGGTGGAAGATTATCTGGAACTGGTCGCCGCGGCTGAAACCGCGGCGCGAGCGCAAGGGCTGCCCGTGCATATCGAGGGGTATGGGCCGCCCAATGATCCGCGTCTGAACGTGATCCGGGTCGCGCCTGACCCCGGGGTGGTCGAAGTGAATATTCACCCCGCTCATAGCTGGGAAGACTGCGTCGCGACCACCGAAGCGGTCTACGAAGAGGCGCGACAGATGCGCCTTGGCGCCGATAAGTTCATGATCGACGGCAAGCATACCGGGACCGGAGGCGGTAATCACGTGGTCGTGGGGGGGATTACCCCTGCCGACAGCCCATTCCTTCGCCGGCCGGATCTTTTGGCCTCTCTTGTGCTATACTGGCAACGTCACCCCGCCCTTAGCTATCTGTTCTCGGGGCTTTTTATTGGGCCTACCAGTCAAGCGCCGCGCATCGACGAAGGCCGAATGGATGGTCTTTATGAGTTGGAAATCGCGATGGCACAGGTGCCCATGCCGGGGCAGGGCGCTACGCCTGCGCCGTGGCTGGTGGACCGGTTGTTCCGGAACCTTCTTGTCGATGTGACGGGCAACACCCACCGGGCCGAAATCTGCATCGACAAGCTCTATTCTCCTGACGGTCCGACCGGCAGGCTTGGTTTGGTTGAGTTCCGTGGGTTCGAGATGCCGCCCAACGCACGGATGAGCCTTGCACAGCAGCTTTTGATCCGGGCGATTATCGCGCGCATGTGGAAAGCGCCGCTGAAGGGCAATTTGACCCGCTGGGGCACGCAACTTGCGGACCGGTTTATGTTGCCGCATTTCGTTTGGGCGGACTTTCTGGATGTGCTGGCGGATCTGCGCCACCATGGCTTCGCATTGGACCCGGCCTGGTTTACGGCGCAAGCGGAATTCCGGTTTCCGTTCTGTGGCGAGGTGGAAGTAGAGGGCGTCAAGCTGGAGCTTCGTCAAGCGCTTGAGCCGTGGCACGTTATGGGCGAAACGGGGGCAATCGGCGGGACGGTGCGGTATACGGACAGTTCGGTTGAGCGCCTTCAGGCCAAGCTGACGGCTGCCGATCCATCTCGTTATACCGTGTCTTGTAACCGTCGCGCGATGCCGTTGCAGGCGGTCGGGGCAGGGTTGTCCGTTGCCGCTGTGCGCTACAAGGCATGGCAGCCACCGCTTGCGTTGCACCCGGTATTACCAGTCAATGCACCGCTCACCTTTGATATCTATGACCGTTGGACAGGCCGGGCGCTTGGCGGATGTACCTACCATGTGGCCCATCCGGGCGGACGCAACTATGACACGTTCCCGATCAATGCCAACGAGGCCGAGGCCCGCCGGTTGTCTCGTTTTGAACCTTGGGGCCATACGGCCGGCACATACACCCTTCAGACCGAAACTCCGCACCCAGAGTTCCCGATGACTTTGGATCTGCGCCGCGCGCCGGGTATTTGATGGCGGAAAAGCCGAAACTCTATGATGCCCGCCTGTTTGACCGATACCAGCCGATTCCGGGCGTCCCGGATGAGCTTGTAGATGCGGCGGGCTTTATGCGCCTTGGTTGGGAAGGGCTTATCGGTCATTTGTCGGGGCTTTCTCCAACCGAGATCGCCGAAGACTTTGCGCGTGGCGAACAGCATCTGGCGGATGCGGGTGTGTTCTTCCGCAAGTACGGTGATCCGACCGTTGCAAGCCGCGACTGGCCATTCAGCCCGGTACCGATCCTGTTGCCCGAAAGCGAATGGACGGTCATCAAGGCAGGCCTGATCCAGCGCGCCAATCTCTTGGAGCAGGTGGTTGCCGATATCTATGGCCCAAACCGTTTGATCGCCGAAGGCCACCTTCCCGCGGCGCTGATTGCGGAAAATCCGGAATGGTTGCGCCCTATGGTCGGCACGGTGCCGCGTTCGGGGCACTTTCTGCATTTTGTGGCATTTGAGATTGGGCGTGGCCCGGATGGCCGATGGTGGGTCCTTTCCGATCGTACGGACGCCCCGTCGGGCGCAGGCTTTGCGCTTGAAAATCGCGTGGCGACCACGCGCGTTTTTCCCGATCTTTACCATCGGACCAGCGTGCATCGCCTTGCCGGGTTCTTTCGGTCTTTTCGCGATGCCCTAGACGGGCTGCGGCAAGATCCCGGCTCTCGTGTGGGGATCTTGACGCCCGGACCCTTGACCGACACCTATTACGAGCAAGCCTACATCGCGCGCTATCTTGGTCTGTCGTTGCTCGAGGGCGAGGACTTGACCGTTGAAAACGGGCACCTGCGTATCCGAACCGTCAAGGGACTTGCGCCGATAGACGTCCTTTGGCGGCGGATGGATGGCATTTGGGCGGACCCGCTTGAGTTGCGGGAAGACAGTCAGCTTGGCACGCCCGGCCTGATGTCTGCGGTCCGGCAGGGCAACGTGGCAATGGTTAACGCCCTTGGCGTCGGGGTCTTGGAAACGCAGGCGCTAATGGCTTTTCTGCCCGCAATTTCCGAAGTTCTGACGGGGCAACCCCTTGTCATGCCCAATGTGGCAACTTGGTGGTGTGGTCAACCTGAAGAGCTTGAGCATGTCCGCGCGAACGCACACCGCATGATGATTGGCCCAGCAATGTCGACGCGGATGCCCTACGAGTCGACGACGGCGCATGCAATTGGCGGTCAGATGCGCGCCAGCGATGATGACGATCTGCACAATTGGTTAAACGAAAACGCCGCCGGCCTTGTTGGCAAAGAGCTTGTAACTCTTTCTACCACACCGGTTTATGAAAACGGCGGTCTGGTTCCGCGCCCTATGACAATCCGCGTCTTTCTTGCTCGGACTGCTGAGGGATGGGAGGTGATGCCGGGTGGTTTCGCGCGCATCGGTTCGTCCTCCGACACAGCGGCGATTTCCATGCGAAGCGGCGGTTCGGTGGCAGATGTTTGGGTTATCAGTCCCACCCCGGTTGATCCGGTGTCCATGCTTGCACCCGCATCAGCCCCGTTCCAGCGCGCTGAAGCAGGTCCGTTGCCGAGCCGGGCGGCAGACAATCTCTTTTGGCTAGGGCGTTATACTGAACGGACCGAGGGCCTGCTGCGCCTTTTGCGCGCCTACAACAGCCGTCAGCAAGAAGCTGCTAGTGGCGCTTTGCTGGACGCACTTCACGATCACCTTGCCAGCTACGGCATTGACCCGAAAGACCCCCTACCGGAAGGCCTTCTCGCAACGCTCGGTTCGGCCGTGCAAGCGGCGAGCCAGATTCGCGATCGTTTTTCGGTCGACGGCTGGTCTGCCTTAAAGGATATGGAAAAATCTATAGCCCGGATTGCCAAGACTGCGACGAACGGCAAAGACGCCGCGCAAGTGATGAGCGTGATGCTGCGAAAAATCGCCGGGTTTTCAGGATTGGTGCATGAAAACATGTACCGTGCCGCGGGGTGGCAGTTTCTGACGATTGGCCGCTCGTTAGAGCGTGCAGCGATGATGTCTGGCCTGTTGGCGGCCTTTGCTGAGCCCGACACGCCGGAAGGCGGGCTCGACCTTGCGATTGAGGTTGGCGATAGCGCGATGATTCACAGGCAGCGGTATTCGGTGGTGACCAGTCGCGCCTCTGTCATTGATCTGCTCGCTCTCGACGATTCAAACCCGCGGGCGGTCCGGTTTCATCTGGATGTCATTCGTACGCGGGTGGACGAAATTACGGATGGCTCAACTGGACCGCTGAGCCATTTTCAGCGTTTGGTTCTGGCGTTGCAAACGGACGTGACCCTTCACTCCGTGGAAAGCTTGGATTCGGGTGCCCTGCGTGGACTGCGAGACCGGATCTTGGGGCTGTCTATGGCGCTGAGTGCGACTTTCATGCATTGATGGCGAAACCCAATCCGGCATCGCATGATTTACGACATCAAACTTAGCATCACGTATGATTACGCCAGTCCGGCTGTAAACGGCAGGCATTTGGCCTGCGTGATGCCAATGGACGGAGGCGGGCAGCGATTGTTGTCGGGGTTTCTGAGGATGACACCCGACCCTGACGAACAGGTTGACCGACTGGATTTTTTTGGCAATCGGGTAAGCGAGTTCGCGATGCGCGCGCCCCATGATGGCATTGCGTTGACGCTAGAGGCGCGGGTTGAAAAACAGGGTGAGGCGGGATTCTTTCCGTCTGTCGCGTTAGAAAGCCTGCCGGGTCAGCTTAATCAGATCGCGGATCTCTCGCACTTTTCGCCACTTCATTATGTCGCCCCTTCTGTGCGGGTGCCTCGCCACGCGGGTATGACAGCTTTTGCCCGCTCGGCTTTGCGTTCAGGGATGACGGTGACCGATGCAATGATGGCCATAGGGCACGCCGTGCATGAATTCATGCACTTTGATGCCGAGGCAACAACAGTGGACACACCCGCAGCCCAAGCATTTGAGCTTCGCAAAGGCGTTTGTCAGGATTTTTCGCACGTGATGGTGGCCTGCCTGCGGGGGGTTGGCATTCCTGCTGGCTATGTCAGTGGCTTTTTGAGAACCTCGCCGCCACCGGGAAAGCCGCGTCTAGAGGGCGCAGACGCGATGCACGCGTGGGTGCGGGTGTGGTGTGGACCTGAGGCCGGCTGGTTGGAATTTGATCCCACCAATGACAAGCCTGCCGACCTTGACCATATCACCGTCGCTTACGGCCGCGACTATTCAGACGTTGCCCCGATCAAGGGTATCTTGCGGGGATCAGGCGAGCAGACCAGCAAGCAATCGGTGGATATGGTCCCGCTAGAAGAGTTTGCAGGCCACTGAACGTAACAGCCGCAACACGTGCGCCTTTACGCGATGCGGGGAAGAACAGATGGTCGGCGGGCAGCGGCGTAAATGAGGCATTGGGAAGTCTGGCATGTTCGATTTGGTGATCTTTGACTGTGACGGAGTGCTCATCGACAGTGAGATCATATCGGCGCAGATGTTGATTGATGAATTGGCCAGGCTCGGCGTGGAGATAGATCTTGCCTATGTGTCGAAATATTTTTTGGGCCGAAGCTATCCGACAGTCATGGAACAAATCCGCCGTGAGTTTGGTCTGGATCTTCCGCCCGCTTTTGAAGAGCAGTATCGCAATCGGCTTTTGAAAGCCTTTGAGGCGGATCTACGCATCATGCCACATGTAAGGGAGGTTTTGGACGCGCTGCGGCTTCCGTTTTGTATCGCCACATCATCAAGCCCTCGGCGGGCGCAGAGGTCATTAGAGATCGTCGGCCTTGCCCACCTGATCGGGCCAAGCCTTTTTACCTCAACCATGGTGGCGCAGGGTAAACCCTCGCCTGACTTGTTTCTCCTGGCCGCTAGGGCATTTGGCGTTCCGCCAGCGCGGTGCCTTGTTATCGAAGACAGTCTTAACGGAATTCGCGCAGGGCTTGCCGCTGGTATGACCGTTTGGCGGTTTGTTGGCGGAACCCATCTTACCGGAGAGCACCTTGAAGAACCCGTCGACGCGCGCCCACATCTTCGATTTGCTTCCTTTATGGATTTCTTCCACCTTGACCCTTCCTTGAAGGCCTGAACCTGAAAGACCGTTATGAACCGCATTGATAACGAACCCAGCCTGCATGATGAGGCCGCCCGTGCGGGGTGGCTGTATTACGTTGGGGGGATGACGCAGGACCAGATAGCTTCGGAGCTTGGGGTCAGTCGTCAGCGGGCGCAACGCTTGGTCAGTCGTGCGATGGCCGAGGGTCTGATCCAGGTGCGGTTGAATCACCGGATTGGCACGTGCCTAGATCTGGAGGCAGCCCTGACAGATCGCTTTGGTCTGACGCGATGCCGGGTGGCGCCGGGCCTTGGGCAAGGTGCAGATACGGTGCGTGCAATTTCTCCGGCCGCAGCGATGGAGCTGGAGCGTTTCCTCAAAATGCCCGAACCCTCGGTCATCGCGCTTGGCACGGGTCGAGCGATGCGCGGTATGGTTGATGCGCTTGAGCCGATGGAAGCCGAACAGCACCGGCTCGTTTCTTTGATCGGCAATATCGCTCCAGATGGTTCGGCAAGTTTCTTTGATGTGGTCATGCGCATCGCTGACAAAGTTCGCGCACCACATTATCCGATGCCTGTCCCGGTGATTTCAACCACGCCAGAAGAGAACATGGCCTTTCATGCTCTTGGGCCGGTACGCAAGGTTGTGGACCTTGCCCGTGCAGCGGATGTGATTTTTGTCGGCGTTGGCCAGATGTCGAATGATGCCCCCCTTTTGGCAGACGGCTTTGTCACCCGCGTTGAATTGGACGAGATGCAGGCCGCTGGAGCGGTCGGTGAAGTGGCGGGTTGGGTCTATGATTCGTCTGGAAATTACCTAGAGGTCGGCACAAATCGCCGCACAGGGGGCGTCCGAGTGATGCCCGGGCTTGCAAGACCTGCGATTGGTGTGGCCGCCGGACCCTCTAAGGTAACGGCCATTGCTGCAGCGCTGAATTCGCACATCATCAATGGGTTAATCACTGATGAACCCACCGCAAAAGCCATTCTAAACCGCTGACTTCTTCGCAGGTGCAGCGAAAGAAGGGGCTTGACGTAACACACCTAAATGTGAGTAATTGCCCGTTAAGCGATGAAATGCTCATCTGCTACTGAGGGAGGAAATCAATGAATATGACACTTCGCGCGCTCTTGGGCGCGACGGCTTTGCTTACTCTGACGGGTCTTGCTAACGCCGAAACCACCACGATCACCGTCGCAACCGTGAACAACGGCGACATGATCCGTATGCAAGGCTTGATGGACGACTTCTACGCCAAGAACCCCGACATCAAAGTCGAGTGGGTCACGCTGGAAGAAAACGTTCTGCGTCAGAAAGTCACCACCGACATCGCCACCAAGGGCGGTCAGTTCGACGTTTTGACCATCGGCACCTATGAAGTTCCGATCTGGGGCAAGGCTGGCTGGCTGGTCTCGCTGAATGACCTTCCGGCTGAATACGACGCTGACGACCTGCTGCCGGCTATCCGTGGCGGTCTGACTGTTGACGGCAACCTCTTTGCTTCGCCCTTCTACGGCGAAAGCTCGATGGTCATGTACCGCAAGGACCTTATGGAAGCTGCTGGCATGACCATGCCGGACGCACCGACCTGGGCTGACATCAAGGCCGCTGCTGCTGCGATGACCGACAAGTCGAAAGAACAGTATGGCATCTGCCTTCGTGGCAAAGCTGGCTGGGGCGAGAACATGGCTTTCCTGACCGCCATGTCCAACTCCTACGGCGCCAAGTGGTTCGACGAAAACTGGAACCCCCAGTTTGACGGCGCCGCATGGAAAGCAACTCTGACCGACTATCTTGCCCTGATGAACGACTATGGTCCTCCGGGCGCGTCCAACAACGGCTTCAACGAAAACCTCGCGCTGTTCCAGCAAGGCCATTGCGGCATGTGGATCGACGCAACCGTTGCAGCATCGTTTGTGACCGGCAAAGACAGCACCGTTGCTGACAAGGTTGGTTTCGCTCTGGCACCGGACAATGGTCTGGGCAAGCGCGGCAACTGGCTTTGGGCTTGGTCGTTGGCCATTCCGGCTGGTTCTGCAAAGGTTGACGCTGCCAAGGCGTTCGTGAACTGGGCAACCAACAAGGACTATGCGACCCTTGTCGCTTCGAAAGAAGGCTGGGCAAACGTTCCCCCGGGCACCCGTTCGTCGCTCTATGCGAACGAAGAGTATGCCAAGGTTCCGTTCGCCAAGATGACTCTGGAAAGCATCAACTCGGCCGACCCGACCAAGCCGACTGTCGACCCGGTTCCCTATACCGGCGTGCAGTTTGTCGCGATCCCGGAATTCCAGGGCATTGCAACCGCGGTCGGTCAACAGTTCTCGGCAGCACTTGCTGGCTCCACCTCGCTTGATGAGGCTCTAGCCGCTGCTCAGGAACTGACCAAAGTCGAAATGACCAAGGCTGGTTACATCAAGTAATCGTCCTCCCCGGCAGGGCCAGTCTCCCGTCTGGCCCTGCCAACCTTTTTAGATCAGACTTGATCCGGTCCGCCCTGAAGGCGGGTTCCAGCATTTCCACATCTTTCCGGAAGGACCAGCCATGGCCACCGAGCACTCACGGACAGCTGCGCGCCTGATGGTGGCCCCCGCTGTCATTCTGTTGTTTTTGTGGATGATCGTGCCGCTTGGGATGACGATCTACTTCTCATTCTTGCGCTACAATCTGCTCAATCCCGGCATGGAAAGCTTTGCGGGGCTGGATAACTACTACTACTTCCTCACCAACGCCGCATTTTGGGATGCGTTGTTCAACACGATCACATTGGTGGTCGGCGTGCTTTGCATCACAGTCTTTGGCGGTGTCGCGCTGGCTCTGCTGCTGGATCAGCCGTTCTGGGGCCAAGGGATTGTCCGGGTTTTGGTGATTGCCCCGTTTTTCGTGATGCCGACAGTTTCGGCGCTGGTCTGGAAAAACATGTTCATGAACCCCGTGAATGGCATGTTCGCCCACATTGCCAAAGCACTTGGCTTTCAGCCCTACGACTTCCTGTCACAGTCACCGCTTGCCTCAATCATCCTGATCGTGGCGTGGAGCTGGCTTCCCTTTGCGACCCTGATCCTTTTGACGGCGCTTCAATCGCTGGACAGTGAACAGCAAGAAGCGGCGGAAATGGATGGCGCATCGTGGCTGTCTCGGTTCTGGTATCTGACGGTTCCCCATCTGACGCGATCGATCACTGTCGTGATCTTGATTTAGACCATTTTCCTGCTCTCGGTCTTTGCCGAAATTCTGGTAACCACCAACGGTGGGCCCGGCACGGCCTCAACCAACTTGCCCTACCTCGTCTACGCCCAGTCCCTGCTGTCGTTTGACGTGGGCGGCGGCTCCGCCGGTGGCATCGTTGCCGTCATCCTCGCTAACATCGTTGCCTTCTTCCTGATGCGGATGATTGGCAAGAATTTGGATGCATGAATCATGGCACGTAAAACAACAACCGCCCGCAAAACCCTTGTCACTGTTCTGGCTTGGACGATCGGTTTTCTAATATTCTTTCCGATCCTCTGGACGATCTTGATGAGCTTCAAGTCGGAAGGCGACGCGATCAAGGCGCCGCTCGAGATGCTCGCCTCACCGTGGTCTTTTGACAGCTACGCCGAGGTTCAGGAACGCTCCAACTATGCGCGGCACTTCTGGAATTCGGTCGTGCTTTCCGGGGGTTCGACGCTCTTGGCGCTCGTCATAGCCATTCCCGCCGCGTGGGCGATGGCCTTTGTTCCGGGCAAGCGCACCAAGGATCTGCTGATGTGGATGCTGTCGACCAAGATGATGCCCGCCGTGGGTGTGCTTGTGCCGATGTATCTGATCTTCCGCGACTTTGGATTACTGGATACACGCTTTGGTCTTACCGTTGTGCTGACCCTGATCAACCTGCCGATCGTGATCTGGATGCTTTACACCTACTTCAAGGAAATCCCCGGCGAGATCCTTGAGGCAAGCCGGATGGACGGCGCGAACCTGCGCTCTGAAATCATCTATGTCCTGACCCCGATGGCGGTGCCAGGCATTGCCTCGACCATGCTTCTGAACGTCATCCTTGCTTGGAATGAGGCGTTCTGGACCCTGCAGTTGACCACCTCAAAGGCCGCGCCGCTGACGCAATTTATCGCCAGCTATTCTTCGCCCGAGGGTTTGTTTTACGCCAAACTTAGCGCAGCCAGCACAATGGCCATCGCCCCGATCCTGATCCTAGGCTGGTTCAGCCAAAAGCAACTCGTCCGCGGCCTGACCTTTGGCGCGGTGAAGTGAGGTTCCCATGGGAAAGATAACGCTTTCAAAAGTCCGCAAGTCCTTTGGTGAGGTGGATGTCATCCCCTCGCTGGACCTGTCCATCGAAGACGGAGAGTTCGTGGTGTTCGTTGGCCCTTCGGGCTGCGGAAAATCCACGCTGCTGCGGCTGATCGCGGGGTTGGAGGATACAACCTCAGGCGCCATCGAGATCGATGGCGTCGACGCAACAACCCTGCCGCCCGCCAAGCGCGGCCTGGCCATGGTGTTCCAAAGCTATGCGCTTTATCCGCACATGACTGTGCGCAAAAACATTCTGTTCCCGTTGAAAATGGCGGGTATGGACCCGGCAGAGGCGGAAAAGCGGGTGGCAAGTGCGGCCGCGGTGCTGAACTTGACCAACTACCTTGACCGTCGCCCGGGCCAGCTTTCGGGTGGTCAGCGCCAGCGTGTTGCGATTGGCCGGGCCATCGTTCGCGAACCTTCGGCCTTCTTGTTTGACGAGCCGCTTTCCAACCTCGACGCGGCGCTGCGGGTCAACATGCGGCAGGAAATCAGCGAACTGCACCAGTCGCTGAAGACCACCATGGTCTATGTGACCCACGATCAGGTCGAAGCAATGACCATGGCCGACAAAATTGTCGTGCTGAACGCGGGCCGTATTGAACAAGTCGGTAGCCCGATGGATCTGTACCGCAGCCCGGCAAATACGTTCGTCGCTGGGTTTATTGGCAGCCCGAAGATGAACCTCATCGAAGGCGCCGAAGCTCAAAAGCATGGTGCGGCGACAATCGGCGTTCGCCCCGAACACATCGACATCGTCGAAGGCGGCGGGTGGAGCGGCATTGTCGGTCTGTCAGAACACCTGGGGTCGGACACGTTCCTGAAGGTTCAGGTTGACGGCGTTGGTACCCTGACCATTCGGGGTTCGGGCGAGATCCCACATCGCCATGGCGACCGTGTGTCATTGCAGCCTCAGGCCGACAAGATCCACCGCTTTGGCGCAGACGGGATCGCACTGAAATGAGATTGGCCGGCAAATCCGCCTTGATAACCGGTGCGGCGCGGGGGATCGGTTTCGAATTCGCCCGTGCCTACATTGCGGAAGGTGCGGATGTCGCATTGGCCGATATCAACGCAGAAGCGCTAACTCAGGCTGTCGCAGAACTTGGCCCCAAGGCGCACGCCGTTCAAATGGATGTGGCCCGGCAAAGCAGCATCGATGCTGGTTTCGCTGAAGCCATTGAAAAACTGGGCAAGCTCGATATTCTGGTGAACAATGCGGCGCTCTTTTCAGCCGCGCCGATCGCTGACATTAGCCGTGCGGACTATGACAAGTTGTTCGCGGTCAACGTCTCTGGCACGCTTTTTACGATGCAGGCTGCCGCGCGGCACATGATTGCGCGCGGGCAGGGTGGTAAGATCATCAATATGGCCAGTCAGGCCGGTCGGCGCGGCGAAAGCCTGGTTGCCGTCTATTGCGCCACTAAAGCAGCCGTCATCAGCCTGACCCAAAGTGCGGGACAGAATTTGATCTCACACGGCATCAACGTTAACGCCATCGCCCCCGGTGTCGTGGACGGGGAACACTGGGATCACGTGGATTCATTGTTCGCAAAATATGAAAACCGTCCTTTGGGCGAAAAGAAGCGTGTTGTGGGTGCTGCCGTTCCGTTCGGTCGCATGGGCACTGCGCAAGACTTGATTGGCATGGCGATATTCCTCGCCACGCCGGAAGCGGAATACATCGTCGCCCAATGCTTCGGCGTGGACGGCGGCAACTGGATGGCTTGACATGAATACTCCGACGCCCCCCGCCTATGATCGCAGCAAGCTTACGCCGGGGATTGTCCACATCGGACTTGGCAACTTTCACAGGGCGCATATGGCCGTCTATCTGGATGACCTGTTTGCCGTGGGACAAGGACAGGATTGGGCGATCCTTGGGGCCGGGGTTCGCGCCGGCGACGCCCGGATGCGCGATGCGCTGTTGGCCCAGGACTGCCTTTCGACGGTGATCGAGCTCGACCCTAAGGGCAAGTCAGCCCGTCGCATCGGCGCCATGACCGGCTTTATCGAGGTGCAAGAAGACAATGCCGCCCTGATTGAAGCCATGAGCCAGCCCGAAATTCGCATCGTCTCTTTGACCGTGACCGAGGGTGGCTACTTCATCAATCCGGCAACGGGGGCGTTTGATCCCACCGCTCCCGAGATCGTAGCCGATGCCGCCAACCCCCGTCTCACCGCTTTTGGCGCAATCCTTGCCGCATTGAAGGCGCGCCGCGCCGCTGGACATGCCCCGTTCACGGTAATGTCCTGCGACAATCTTCCGGGGAACGGTAACGTCACCAAGGCTGCGGTTGTGGGGCTTGCGCGCCTGTCTGATCCCGCATTGGCGGATTGGGTCGCGGCCAATGTCGCTTTCCCGAATGGCATGGTCGATCGCATTACCCCCGCGACCGGCCCGCGTGAGCGTGAGATGGCCGAGACGTTCGGATTGACCGATCCGGTTCCGGTCACCTGTGAACCGTTCCGCCAATGGGTTCTTGAAGACAACTTTCCAGCAGGACGCCCCGCTCTGGAAAAAGTTGGTGTGACGTTTACCAATGATGTCCACGCCTATGAGGCGATGAAGATCCGTATTCTTAACGGTGGCCATGCAACCATTGCCTATCCGGGTGGGCTGATGGATATCGAGTATGTGCATGAAGCGATGGCCAATCCGCTGATCACTGGCTTTTTGAACAAAGTAGAGCGTGACGAAATCATCCCAACGGTCGCGCCCGTCCCGAACACCAGCCTTGAGGCCTATTATGCCTTGATCGTTGAGCGGTTCTCGAATCCAGAAATCGCGGACACGGAACGCCGCCTTTGTTTCGACGGATCAAACCGCCAGCCGAAATTCATCGTGCCGCCGCTTCGTGACGTTCTGGAGATGGGCAAAGACCCCAGGGGTTTGGCCTTGGTCTCTGCGCTTTGGTGCCGCTATTGCTTTGGCGAAACCGAAGGTGGCGCGGAAATCGCACCCAACGATCCGAACTGGGATATGCTGCAACCACTCGCCAAACGCGCCAAGACAGACGCGCTGGCGTGGCTGGAATTGCGCGATGTTTATGGCGAGGCAGCCGAGCACCCGGCCTTCCGTGCCGCATTTAAGTCGGCATTGGAAAGCCTTTGGTCACGGGGTGTGGCTGAGACTTTGCGGGCGTATATCGGCTGATATGCACCCTTGTCGGCAATCACGAAAGTCGTCCATCAAGATCAGTTTGGCAGCGAGTTAACCGCGCGGCCAAACTGATCGGGCCATCTTCCGTTGAGTGTAGGTGGCTATTAGGGGCCGCGCCTCTGAGAATTGGGACAAGTGATCACCCCAGACCTTAACCGACTGGTCGGGATACACGACATTGCGCTGCGCGAACGTTTGGTAAGGGGCAGCGGGCGCCTGTAGACCTGGGGCCGCCTCATAACGCTACCACGCAGCGGCTGAGTTATGCGATTGGATCAATGCGCAAATGCAGCCTCTTTCCCCCAGATTGCCTTAACACGCGCGTCGCGACCGCACGCATTCCGGTAGAACTTGTAGGCATTAGATTGACGTTTTGGCCCTGCGCGCGTGATGACGATGTTGTCGCCCTTGTAGTAATCCTGATGATAGTCTTCGGCTTTCCAAAAGGTTTTTGCGGCAAGGACGGGTGTAACAATCTTCCGACCAAGAACCGCCTCACCTTTTGCCACCTCAGCGAGCGCAGCTTCTTTTTGGGCGGTGTTAGTGACGAATATGGCTGTCCGATAAGCGGAGCCTCGGTCACAGAATTGACCACCAGCGTCAGTAACATCGACGGAACGGAGGAACTTGGCGACAAGGTCAGCATAGCTGATCTTTGCATTGTCGAACGTGATCTCAACGGCTTCGTAATGGCCCTCATGGTCGCCATAGGTCGGGTTCTTGCTGTCGCCCCCGGTATAGCCAGAGACAACTGTTTTTACCCCGACGACTAACTCAAAGTCGGATTCCACACACCAAAAGCACCCACCTGCAAGAATGGCCTTCTCACTCGCTGCATGGGCTGGCTGCCCCAGAAGCACGACCAACGTTAAAGCAGCCGCGCAGGCTCCCCATATATCCAAACGGCCCATCAACACCTCCTATATACCTAGCCCAACGGTGAGGGTCCTCACCCTTACCGTCCAGTCAAGCCACCGTGAGGTCACGCGAGGGTGATCACACCCCCTTGGCCTTCGTCATGCGAATGCCTAGCCTGCGCAAAAATGGGGGGCAAAATGACCGATCACGTTTCGACACACCAAGCAGAAGAAGACGCGCGTAACGAGGCGATCCAAATCTATGTAAATGGGCGAATTGTGCCCAAGGCAGAAGCGTTGGTGTCTGTTTACGATTCAGGCTTCATGCTGGGCGACGGGGTTTGGGAGGGTATCCGTCTTTACAACGGGCGCTGGTCCTTCATCGAAGAGCATATTGACAGGCTCTTTGAGGCCGCAAAAGCGATCGATCTGGCAATCGGGTTAAGCCGCGCCGAGGTCATTTCTGCGGTGTTAGAGACACAAAGGGCCAACGGCATGACCAATGATGCCCATGCGCGGCTGATGGTGACGCGCGGCGTAAAGACCCGCCCCTTCCAGCACCCAAAGCTAAGCCAGCGCGGTCCTACGTTTGTCATTATCATGGAGCACAGCCGCCAAAAGCTGCCGAGGCCCATTCGGTTGGCGACAGTTCCTCATTTGCGGGGGTTGCCGATGACGCAGGATCCCAAGCTAAATTCCCATTCCAAGCTCAATTGCATTCTGGCCTGTATCGCGGCGGAAAAGGCGGGCGCGGATGAAGCTCTGATGCTGGACGTGCATGGCTTTGTTAACACGACAAACGCGTGCAACTTTTTCATCGTCCGCAAGGGCGAGGTTTGGACCTCAACCGGGGATTATTGCATGAACGGGATCACCAGGCAGAAGGTCATCGATTTGTGCAAAGCGAATAACATTCCGGTCTTTGAGCGCAATTTCAGCCTTGTAGAGACGTATTCCGCCGAAGAAGCCTTTCTGACCGGGACATTTGGGGCGCAGACTCCGGTGGGCTCGATTGACGGGCGGACGATTGGTTCCGGTCAATTGGGGCCCCTAACTGAACGGATCAGGGGCCTGTACAAGGCAATGGTGGGGGCGTGAAAATCGCGATGTGGAGCGGGCCACGCAACCTTTCAACTGCCATGATGTACTCATTTGCCGCGCGTGGTGACTGCGCAGTCGTTGATGAGCCGTTTTACGGGGCTTACCTTAAAGCCACGGGTTTGGACCATCCGATGGCGGACGAGATAGTGCAGTCGCAGGATCAGGATCCGGCGCAGGTTGCTGCAGCGTGCGTGGGACCAATTCCGCAGGAACAGAGACTATTTTACCAAAAGCACATGACGCTGCATATGATTCCGGGCTTTCCCCGGGGCTTCATGCGGCATCTTGAAAACGTCTTCCTGATCCGCCATCCGGCGCGCGTCGTGGCCAGTTACGCGAAGAAACGCGAGGGGCCGGAACTTTCGGACATTGGCTTTGTCCAGCAAGCGGAGCTGTTTGATGAGGTCGCCAACTGGCTTGGCCGGGCGCCGCTTGTCTTGGACAGCGCAGATGTGCAGTTGAATCCGCGCGGGGCACTGGAGCGACTTTGTCTGTCTTTGGGCATTCCGTTCACCGGCGCAATGTTACAGTGGCAGGCAGGACCGAAACCTTATGATGGGATCTGGGCGCCGCATTGGTACGGGGCGGTCCATCGTTCGACGGGGTTTGAAGAACCGGAAGGTCCGCTACCAGAACTGCCCGCGCATTATCAGCGGTTGGTGGACCAGGCTTTGCCATATTATCACCGCTTGGCCGCGATGAAGCTTTAGTTCAGTCTGCGCCATCCAAGACAAAAGGCCGCGCCTTGCGACGCGGCCCTTCGGTATCAAGGCACAAGGTTCACACCCGAGGCCGCCCCTTATTTCTTCGCGACGCGCGCATTCCGTGTTGCGATCAGCTTCAGCCGCAGGGCGTTCAAACGGATGAAGCCAGCAGCGTCCTTTTGGTCATAAGAGCCTGCGTCATCTTCAAACGTCACATGCTTTTCGGAATACAGCGAATGGTCTGACCAACGCGCAACGGTCCGCGCCGAGCCCTTGTACAGCTTCAACCGCACAGTTCCGGTCACGTGCTCTTGGCTCTTGTCGATCAAAGCCTGAAGCATTTCTCGCTCTGGAGAGAACCAGAAGCCGTTGTAGATCAGCTCGGCATAGCGCGGCATGATGCTGTCTTTCAGGTGACCAGCGCCGGAATCGAGGGTGATTTGTTCGATGCCGCGGTGAGCCTCCAGCAGGATCGTCCCGCCCGGGGTTTCATAAAGACCGCGCGACTTCATGCCGATAAAGCGGTTCTCCACCAGGTCAAGCAAGCCGACACCGTGTTTGCCGCCCAACTCGTTCAGGCGGGTCAGGATGGTCGCTGGGGACAGCAATTCACCATTGATCGCGACGGCATCACCGCGCTCAAAGCCGATTTCGACATATTCGGGGGTGTCAGGGGCCTTTTCCACCGGGGTCACGCGCTGGTAGACAAACTCGGGCGCTTCTACTGCCGGGTCCTCCAGAACCTTGCCCTCAGATGAAGTGTGAAGCAGGTTCGCGTCCACCGAGAAGGGGGCATCGCCGCGCTTGTCCTTGGCGATCGGAATCTGGTTAGCCTCAGCGAATTCCAGCAGTTTGGTGCGCGAAGTCAGATCCCACTCACGCCACGGCGCGATGACCTTGATGGTCGGATCAAGCGCATAGGCAGAAAGCTCAAACCGGACCTGATCGTTGCCCTTGCCGGTCGCGCCGTGCGCCACCGCGTCGGCCCCGGTCTCATGCGCGATCTTTACCAGATACTGAGAGATCAACGGGCGGGCAATCGAGGTCCCAAGCAGATACAGCCCTTCGTAAAGCGCATTCGCCCGGAACATCGGGAACACGAAATCGCGCACGAATTCTTCGCGAACGTCCACGATATGAATGTTTTCCGGCTTAATCCCCAAGAGGATCGCCTTTTGGCGCGCGGGCTCAAGTTCCTCGCCCTGACCGAGGTCAGCGGTAAAGGTAACCACCTCACAGCCATACTCGGTCTGGAGCCATTTGAGGATGATCGAGGTATCCAGCCCGCCAGAGTAGGCGAGAACGACTTTCTTCGGCGCGGACATATGGGGCAGCTCCTTCGCGGTTTCGCCCGCGATTACCGGGAAAAGAGGCCAAGAGCAAGGCTGCCGACCGCCTCAAGGTTGACAGATCAAGCCCTAACTGCCCCAGTAACGGCAGCAATTCTCTCAGCAGGAGGAAAAGATGAAGGGCTTACAGATTTTCACCCACTCTTTGCGGCAGGTGACAGGGAATTTTCCTGCGGCGATCAAGATCTCGGGCGCGCTCTATCTTGTCCAGATCGTGATCGGGCTGGTGCTGATGTTGCTTGGCCTGCAGTCGAATATGAGCGGCTCGCACATGGCCGGTTTTGGATTTGGCGCGGTTGTGTCGCTTATCGTTATCGTGATCACGGCGCTTTGGATTGCGGTCGCATGGCATCGGTATGTTCTGCTGGTGGAGCAGCCGGGCAGGGCCATTCCTGAGTTTCGTGCGGAACAGATGCGCGCATACTTCCTGCGTTCGTTGGTACTTGGGATCGGCATCGTTTTGATGGGCGCATTGATTGGTGCCGTCGTCGGCGCAGTTGTGGTGCCCATTGCGATGCGCAGTGGTCCGGTGGTGATGACATTGCTGATGGGGTTGCTTATTCAGGTGCCCGTGATGATCATCGCTTTTCGGATCAGTGCCGCCTTGCCGGGGGCGGCAATCGGTGTGGAGCATCCGATTTCTGCAGGGTGGGAGGCGACCAAGGGCGAATGGGTGCCGATGCTGCAACTTGCGCTTATTGCGGCTGTGCTGATTTTTGGGATCAACTTGCTGTCCATTTTCGTATTTGCGCAGATACCGGTCGTCGGCTTTGTCTGGCAGATCGTGACTGGCTGGTTCGTGATGATGGTCGGCATTTCTGTGCTGACTACGCTTTACGGTCACTACATCCAGAAACGTCCTCTTCTGTGACTTGCCTTTGACGGGCGGCGGCGCTTAATCGGGGCATGAGTGATTTTGTCCAAGCCGCCCGTCAGTCGACACGCGCCCTGCGCGACCTGTTTCCGCGCACCCCTTTGCAACGCAATGAACACCTGTCGAGGCTTTACGATGCGGATATCTGGCTGAAGCGCGAAGACCTGTCACCAGTGCGAAGCTACAAATTGCGCGGCGCTTATACGGCCATGCGGAAAATGCGCGTGCTTCGTCCGGATCAGCGCCATTTCGTCTGCGCCTCAGCCGGCAATCATGCGCAGGGCTTGGCCTTTGCTTGCCGCCACTTTGGCGTCAAAGGAACGATCTTCATGCCGGTCACGACGCCGCAACAAAAGATCGACAAGACAAGAGCCTTTGGTGGCGACGCGGTGGAAATCGTGCTTACCGGCGATTATTTTGACCAGACGCTCGCGGCCTCACAGATCTTTTGCACTGAGCAAAACGCGCATTTTCTTTCGCCATTTGATGATGAGGACGTGATTGAAGGTCAGGCATCGGTCGCCGTCGAGATGTTGGAACAACTTGGCCGCGCGCCCGATCTGGTTGTCCTGCCCGTTGGGGGGGGCGGCCTTGCCGCGGGTGTAACCCGTTTTCTGCGGGCCGAGGCACCACAAACGACCTATCGCTTTGTCGAACCGCAGGGTGGCGCAAGCCTGACCGCAGCGCTCGCTGCTTCAGAGCCGGTGAAGCTGCGCAAAGTTGACAACTTTGTCGATGGCGCAGCGGTCGCCCGCATCGGAGATCTGACCTTTGCCTCGCTGACATGGGTGCGCCCCGAAGAGGTACTTATTGCGCCCGAAGACCGAATTTGCGTGACGATGCTGACGATGCTGAATACCGAAGGGATCGTGCTGGAACCGGCGGGCGCGCTGTCCATTGACGTTCTTTCCGACCTCGCCGCTGAAATTGTCGGGAAAACGGTTGTTTGCGTCACATCCGGCGGCAACTTTGATTTTGAGCGGTTGCCTGAGGTCAAGGAGCGTGCGCAGCGCTACTCGGGCGTTAAGAAGTACTTCATCCTTCGCATGCCGCAGCGGCCGGGTGCGCTAAAGGAATTTCTTGGCATGCTTGGCCCTGAAGATGACATCGCCCGCTTTGAGTATCTGAAGAAATCCGCCCGTAACTTTGGATCGGTGCTGATCGGGATTGAGACAAAGCGGCCCGAGAATTTCACAGCGCTCCTGAATCAATTGGATGCCGCTGCGTTTACGTACCGCGACATTACCAAGGATGAACTCTTAGCCGAATTCCTGATCTAGGCCGCTTCAAAGAATGTTGCGATCCGTTCGGCGATCCAGAGGCTGTTGGCCTCTTTCTTCAAGGACTCTCTGGCACGGTTGACGACCGGGGGCGGCAGTTTGTCGGCATACTCGTCGGTCAGGGCTGCGACAAACGCGTGGGTCATCTCGGGATGGTACTGCGTGGTCAGCACCTTCGGGCCAATCGAAAAGCTGCCCACTGGGCAATCAACCGAGCCGCCAAGTGAAACGGCCCCTGCAGGCAACATAAGCACTTGTTCACTGTGGGCCGCATAGAGACGGATATTTGTGGCCTCCATCTCGGTCTCAACGCAACCAAAGACCCAGCCGCCCGGATTAGGGCCCACGGTCCCGCCCAAGGCCATCGCTATCGCTTGATGACCGAAACAGGCCCCAAAAAGCGGATCTCCGCGCGCGACAAGCAATCGGATCAACCCGAACAGCCTTTCGACCCAAGGCTCTTCATCATGGACCGAGGCGGGGCTACCTGTGATCAACCAGCCATCGAATTTGGCGTCTTCTGGCGGAAACTCACCGTCTTTCACCGAAAAGACCGACATCCTCCAACCGCTTCGCACCAGATCAAACATCTGCGCAAACTTTTCACCGTCGGCAGGATGGGCATTTGAAAAGGTGCTTACGTCGGTGTTCGCCATGAGGATGCAAATATGCATGATCTTCTCGCTTTACATATTTATAAACATGTTTAGTATATTTAAAAGAGGCGCCACCGCAAGGGAGAACTGCGATGACCGTTTGGGTTCCGACGGATGACGGCCACGCCGATCTGACAAGTCACGATACCTTTGCGGCCGGAACGCCTCATAACACCTTTGCACGATTGCGCCGGGATGATCCGCTAAGCTGGACCCCTTGGGACGCGGGCGAGGGCTTTTGGTCGGTCACCCGGCAAGCTGATATTCTGACCTTGAACGGGCAGCCCGACCTGCTGTCATCGGCGCGGGGCATCCGTATGGAAGACCAGTCCTACGAAGAATATCTGGCGCGCCGCACGTTTCAAGAAACAGACGCGCCTGACCACATGCAAACACGGATCAAAGTCGCCAAGGCGTTTTCCAAGCCAGTCATTGCGGGTTTTGAGCAGGTCATCCGGGATCTGTGCGGCCCGATCCTTGACGCGGCGCTGGAAAAGGGAAGTTTCGACGCGACCAAGGAAATCGCCCGGCAGCTGCCGATGCGAATGCTGGGCCGGATCATGGGCACTCCAGACCCGGATTTGCCTTGGCTGGTGGAAAAGGGCGACGCGCTGATCGCCAACACGGACCCTGACTTCACAGACCATGTGCTCGACAAGATGACGACCGATGAATACCGGATGATGCCGTTCAATTCGCCTGCGGGGGCCGAGTTGTTCACCTATGCCAAAGATCTTATGCGGCGGAAAAATGAGGCAGGGGACACCTCGGGTGTGCTGCATCTCATCCTGCAGCCGGGGCCGGATGGAGCGGTGCTTCCCGAGCATGAGTTTCGTAACTTCTTTTGCCTTCTAGTGGCTGCGGGGAATGACACGACCCGTTATTCCATCGCTGCGGGCATTCAAGCGCTTGCCCATCAGCCAGAACTTTTGGCGCAGATGCAGGCGGGTGAGGTCTGGGACACTGCGCCCGACGAAATTATCCGTTGGGCGACGCCCGCCATTTACTTCCGCCGCACCGCCACGCGGGATTTCGAGATGCATGGTAAAACTGTCCGAGAGGGTCAGAAGGTGCTGTATTGGTTTGCCTCTGGCAACCGCGACGAGACCGCCTTTGACGACCCGATGCGGGTGAACCTTGCCCGAAACCCCAACCGCCACGTCAGCTTTGGGCAAGGTGGGCCGCATGTCTGCCTTGGCATGTGGTTGGCGCGGCTTGAGATCCGGGTTCTGTTTCAAGAGCTTGCCAAACGCATTCGCAGCATTGAACCTGCCGGAGCGCAGAGATTTGTGCGTTCAAACTTTGTGGGTGGGCTGAAAGCGCTGCCCGTCCGCGTCACCATGCAATAAGTGGCACAATCGCCGCATCAGGGAGCCTGAAATGTCCGACCCCCAACTGCGCCTTCGCGCGATGTTCTGCGATCATCTCTCGATAATGCGAGGCAAGTATCTGCCACCCGCCAAGATGTGTGATGAAGAAAGCCGATTTGCGCGCCCCAACTTCTCGGTCCACTACGATAAAGATTTGCTGATTGAAGCCCCTGGCACCATGTGTCTGGAGGGCCTGCCGGATATGGCGCTGCGCTGGAAAGGTGAAGAAATCCGCACCGGTTGGGAACCGAACACCCGGACCGTTCTCGGCGATCTCTACGACAGTGACGGAGCCCCGCTTGCGCTGTGCCCGCGCGGGGCACTCAAACGAGCGGTGTCGGCTTGGGAGAAGCATGGGTTAAGCCCCAAGGTTGGCATTGAGCTGGAGGCCTATGCTTTTGTCCGGCGCGAAGACGGTTCGTTGGTTCCGTATGACACCCCGGGCGGGGTGGTCTATGGCACGGGAAACTTTTCTGACCCGCGCCGATTTACCGATGCGATCTGGAACAAGGCGCAGGAAATCGGTCTGCCGTTGGATTTGATAACCGCAGAATACGATACGCCACAGTATGAGTTTACACTGACCTTTGATGCCGCAGTCGCCCATGTCGACACCGTCGTACTCTTCCGCCAAATGGCGAGAGAGATTGCATGGGATCACGGCATCCTATTGACGTTCCTGCCCAAACCCATTCCCGGCAAGGGGGGCTCTGGTATGCACGTCAATTTGTCTTTCGCTGACAAACACGGCCACAATGCACTGGCCAACGGGGAAAAGGGTGATCCGGCCAATCTGAACGACTTGGCCAAGGGGTGTATTGCCGGGTGGATGCGCCATCACAAGGCGCTGGCCGGGCTGATCTCGCCCAACGCTTTGTCTTATGCCCGCCTGCAACCGGCCAGCCTGTCGGGGTATTGGTGCAATTGGGGCGGAGACAATCGCAACGTCACGGTCCGCGTGTCGGCCGAAGGGGGCAAGAAAGCGCGGCTTGAGCACAGGATGGCCGACGCGGCCTCCAACCCGTTCACCACGGTCGCGGCCTTGCTGCAAGCGGCCCTTCTGGGGTTTAAAGGCAACTACCCGTTGCAAGCGCAGGAAACGGGTGATGGCTTTACCAGCAATGATGGGACCCATGGCACGGCCGCAAGCCTTTCAGAAGCACTGGATGATCTTGCCGCCGATCCCGCGCTTTCCCAAGCGGTGGGTTCGGGTCTGGTCGACAATCATCTTTTCATGAAGCGTGCTGAAGTTGAGAAGACCGCCGCCCTTGAGGGAGACGCGCTGCGCGACTGGTACATCTGGTATATTTGAGGCGACATGATGCAAGCAACTTGGATACTTCCCGACGGTCGCGCGGTGACCGCGGATGTCAAAGCCGGCCAGAACCTGATGGAAGCCGCCGTTGCCCACCACATTCCCAATGTTATCGGGGAATGTGGCGGTTCGCTGTCTTGTGCAACCTGTCATGTGGTCGTTGACCCTGCGTGGGCTGACAAGACGGGGTCCGTGGGCACCTTTGAAGATGCGATGCTCGACGTGGCTGAGGCGGAGCGGCAGGAAACCTCCCGCTTGTCCTGCCAGATCAAGATGAGCGCTGACCTGGACGGAATGATCCTACACGTCCCGCAACCCTGAGCGGTCAACATCGCGCCAATGGCTGACCGGGCGCGGCGCCTCAGCCAATGGCGCCCCGCGCGGCGCCGGTTTGGCCGCGGTCAAGCAGCAGGTGGTCCAGCAATACGCAGGCCATCATCGCCTCGCCAACCGGAACGGCGCGAATGCCCACGCAGGGGTCATGCCGACCCTTGGTGATCAGGTCCAATTCGTCGCCACGTTGATTAATGGTCTGTCGCGGCGTCAGGATCGAAGAAGTCGGTTTGACCGCAAAGCGCACGACAATCGGCTGACCGCTGGAGATCCCGCCAAGAATGCCGCCAGCGTGGTTTGACATGAATTCCGGGCCGTCTGGCCCCATGCGTATTTCGTCGGCGTTCTCCACCCCGGTTAGGGCTGCCGCTGCGAAGCCATCGCCAATTTCAACCGCCTTGACCGCGTTGATCGACATCATCGCACCAGCCAGATCGCTGTCGAGCTTGGCATAAAGCGGTGCACCCAACCCTGCGGGTGCGCCTTGAGCGACAATTTCAACAACTGCGCCGACCGAGTTGTGGGCCAAGCGTAGTTCATCCAGATATGCCGCCCATTCTGCTGCCGCGACGGGGTCGGGGCACCAAAACGGGTTCCGCTCTATCTCTTCAGCGTCGAAGCGGCTTCGGTCGATCCCGCGCGGGCCCATCTGCACCATATAGCCCGTGATCTGCATCCCCGGCAGTATCTTGGCCAAAGCCGCCCGCGCGATCCCTCCCGCTGCGACCCGGCTTGCCGTTTCGCGCGCCGACGACCGCCCGCCGCCGCGATAATCGCGCACGCCGTATTTAAGGTGGTAGGTGATGTCCGCGTGCCCCGGCCTGAAAGCCTGCGCGATATCGCCGTAGTCTTTGGACCGCTGGTCTGTATTCTCGATCATGAGCTGGATCGGTGTGCCCGTCGTGACACCATCAAAGACGCCCGACAGGATGCGCACCTGATCGGGCTCTTTGCGCTGCGTGGTGAATTTGTTCTGCCCCGGCTTGCGCTTGTCCAGCCAAGGCTGAAGATCAGCTTCGCTCAGCGGCACGCCGGGTGGGCAGCCGTCGACTGTGCAACCGATCGCAGGCCCGTGGCTTTCGCCCCAGGTCGTGACCCGAAACAGATGACCGAAAGTGTTGAAGCTCATGCTCGTCTCCCGTTTCCCCTCCCTTATGGCAAAGCGGGGCGCGTGAGAAGAGCGGTCAACAACCGCTCTTCCCCGAGTTGGCGACCTGTCAGCCTTGCGCGACAGTCTTTGCGCCGCCCGTCTTCAACAGAGAATAACCGATCCCCGCGGCAAGGATTGCCAGCGTGATACCAAGGGACCAGCTGGGCGGAAACTTTGCCCAACCCATCGCATCCGCGATGAAGATTTTTGAACCGATGAACACTAGCAGCACTGACAGAGCGTATTTCAGATAGGCGAAACGGTGAAGGATCGCAGCAAGGGCAAAGTAAAGCGCCCGTAGCCCCAGAATAGCGAAGATGTTTGACGTGTAGACAATGAACGGGTCCGTGGTGATGGTGAACACCGCTGGCACCGAGTCGACGGCAAACACCAGATCCGCGAGTTCAATCAACACCAAAGCCAAGAACAACGGCGTCACGAAACGCGTCAGTTTCCCCGATTTCGCATCAACCTCGCGCACAAAAAATGCCTGACCCCGCAAGCCGTCGGTGACATTGAACCGAGCGCTCAAAAACCGAACGAAGCGGTTTTCCGAAACGGAATGGCTTTCGCCCGACGCGAAGAGCATCTTGATTCCAGTGAAGATCAAGAACACGGCAAAGACGTAAAGCAGCCAAGCGTATTCTGCGACTAGCGTCGCACCAAGGCCGATCATGATCCCGCGCAAAAGGATAACCCCTAGGATACCCCAGAAAAGGACCCGGTGCTGATAGCGTCTTGGGATGCCGAAAAAGCCGAAGATCAGGGCGATGACGAAAATATTGTCCAGAGCCAAGGTCTTTTCCACCACAAAGGCGGTCAGATATTGGGCGGTCGCCTCGGCGCCGATCTGCCACCAGACAAAGGCGGAAAACCCAAGGCCCAGCGCGATGTATAGCCCGGAAAGGCGCAGGCTTTCCGCGACGCCGATTTCATGGTCGCCGCCTTTGTGGAGAATGCCTAGGTCAAGTGCCAAAAGCAGTCCAACAATCGATAGGAAAAGCAGCCACATCCACAGTGGCGTGCCAAGAAAAAGCAAAGTCAGGAATTCCATTTGGACCTCTGGTTAGACAGCAGGGTGCTTGCTGAGAGGTCTAGCGTGTTCGGGCCAGACATCGAGCACGCTCGATGCGGTCCGACATCACGATTTTCATCGCCAGAGGGGCCCGGTCCGCAGTTGGAAAATGGGGGTGGCGCGGCGGCCTTCAACCCCCAGGGAGAAATTTAAATCTTTGACGTTTGAATGTCTCGCATGGCCGCCACCAAAGCCTCGCTTATCCCCGGTTCCGAAAGCGCGTGCCCAGCGTTCGGAACCATCCGCAGCTTGGCCGCAGGCCAGCCACGCGAAAGTCGCCATGCCGAGGTTGGGGGGCAAATCATGTCGAGGCGACCTTGGACGATTTGGGCCGGGATGTGGGCGATGCGGTGCAGGTTCTTTTCGATCCAGCCGTCTTCTTCAAGAAATCCAGCGTTAACGAAGTAGTGATTTTCCAGCCGGGCGAACGCACGGGCGTAGTCGGCAGGGCCGTCGCCAAGCGGTAGATCGGCGTTGACCGACGCAAGCGCATTTTCCCATCCCGCCCAAATGCGTGCAAAGCGGGTCTCTTCGATCAGGTTGCCGCTGAAAAGGCGGCGATGATAGGCCGCGATGAGATCACCCTGTTCCGCTTCGGGAATGGGGCCAGTGAACCGGGCCCAAAGATCTGGGTAAAACGTGGATGCCCCGCCGCCATAGAACCAACCCAGTTCGGCCTGTGTCATAAGGAAGACGCCACGCAGCACCAGTTGCGAAACCCTCGCTGGGTGGGAAATCGCATAGACGAGCGCCAACGTTGCTCCCCAGCTTCCGCCAAACAGGATGAATCGCTCAATCCCAAGTTCGGTCCGGATTTTCTCTATGTCGGCCACCAGATGCCATGTTGTGTTGGCCTCGACTGACGCATGGGGTCTGGAGCGACCACATCCGCGTTGATCGAAAAGGATCACACGGTAATGGGTGGGGTCAAAGTAGCGACGCATTGCCGGGCTGCAACCGCCACCCGGGCCGCCGTGCAGCACCAACACCGGTTGGCCAAGTGGATTTCCGCACTGCTCGACAAAAACGCGGTGGCCATCGCCCACGTCAACCATCCGCTGGTCGAAGGGGTCAACCGGCGGATAAAGAAATTCGACTGCGCGCTTTTGGCCTGATCTGTGATCCATTTTCATCCTATATAATGCCCACAGACTGCGCTGCGCTGCGCCGCTGTGCAAGGAGTTCTGCATGACCGTTACAAGCACAATTGACCCGTCCGAGGTCGCAAAATTTGAGGCGATGGCCGCCGAGTGGTGGGATCCGACCGGCAAGTTCAAGCCTCTGCATCTGATGAATCCCGTTCGTCTGGATTATATCACGCGCCAAATCGGCGCTGAATTTGATCGGGATCTTGCGACCGCGATGCCCTTTGAGGGTTTGCGGATTCTGGACATCGGATGTGGTGGTGGGTTGTTATCCGAACCAATGGCGCGCCTTGGTGCGACGGTCGTGGGGGCCGATGCCGCCCCTCGCAACATTCCCGTTGCCCAGTTGCATGCCAAGCTTTCCGGGCTGACCATCGACTACCGCCACACAACCGCAGAGGACCTTGCCGCCGCAGGTGAACGGTTTGATGTCGTGTTGAACATGGAGGTGGTTGAGCATGTCGCAGATCCGCAAGCCTACCTGACGGCCTGTCAGGAATTGCTGAAGCCGGGCGGTCTGATGGTCTGTTCGACCCTGAACCGCAATTCAAAAAGCTTTATGATGGCAATCGTAGGGGCGGAATGGGTCATGCGTTGGCTGCCAAAGGGCACCCATGACTGGGCAAAGTTTATAACCCCGGAAGAGCTATACACCCTGATCCGTAACGCGGGGCTAGACCCGGTGGATCGTAAAGGGATGGTGTTCAACCCGATCACGTGGGGCTGGAGCCTTTCCGTACGGGATCTGTCCTGCAACTATGTGACAGCAAGCGTAAAACGGGATGGCACGTGAGGTCACGAGCCACCCCTTAAACGCGCTGCGGGAGCGGAACGGTTCTGGCACCGTGTTTTGGGTGCAAAAACCGTTCGTGGCGGGTCAGTTCACTTGTGCAAAGGCCGCATTCATCCGCTCTTGCGGCTTTTTCGGAAGCTTTACCGCTTTGGCGGCATCAAGGTTGGCAGGCTCATCGCCCACCTGAATGAGTGCAACCATGCCCATCGAAAAATGGGGCGTGCATTTGATGCCGTAGACGCCGGCTTCAGTCACCACAAGATCGTATTCAGCGTTGATTTCGCCTTTGAAGGGCTCCACGCCCGCCGGAAGCATGTCTTTGATCGACTCCACGTTGTGGCTCTTGTCGGTTGGGATAAACTTCACGGTATCGCCGGGCTGAACTTTTACAAAGGCGGGCTCAAACACCATCGCCCCGTCGGCGCCTTTGTTCAGCATATGGATTTCAACTTCGGCGGCCTGAGCAAACCCGGTAAAAGCAAGGCACAGGACGGGCACGGTGAGGAAGCGGGACATAAGGGTCATGGATTTTCTCCGAAAACCGCGCCGGGATGGCACGTTGGGTGAACGAATAGTTTGTTTCACCGCGCCACACTTTGCGCGAGGTCAAAGAAATCTCGCAAATGCAGCATTTTTGGTGCGGCCCGATTGGCTCTAAGCTGGGGCGTCCAAGGTTGGAATATCGGCCATCACTCGCCTTGCATTGGCCTCGTCGCTTTGCTCGATCGCCGTCAGCAGGGCGAGATACAACGCGGTCTTTGAGCCAGCGAACCCTTCCGCTGGCGTGGTCTTGTCAGGGTTGAGGCGGGCGCTGCCGGCGGCCGCTACCCAAATTCAACGATTGGTGCGGGTGCATGAAGAAGGGGGCTGGCCGTGGCTTCACAGATCAACCGGTGGATTTCAAATTCAGCCAGTGCAAAGGGCTTTGCGTTTTGGGTCATCGATCTGCGTTGGTTCATCCGGTAACTTAGCAAGCGCATATGTTCACCGTCCCGGTGGCGGGGCGCGAGCGCGGCGGCTTCGACCTCAATTGCAACCCGGACGACTTGAAATGCGTCCTATCAAAGCCCAAGACAGAACCTTTCGGTCAAGCGGGCTGCCCCGAGGTCGGGGCAGGACACGTGCGGCAACTTTGGCGCGCGCCTCAACCAAACCCTTGGCCTCCAGCGTCTTCAGCGCCAAACCTGTCCATCATCTCAGCATTGCCGGGCAATGCGGCACCAGCCAAAATTTGCCCGAGATAACGGCCCGCCCGATCTCTTTAACGACATAGGAATGAAAGCTGCGTGCCGCAGGTCACCCGGAAAGCTTGGTTATAAAGCTCCCGGATTCGCTCATCTCATGCGGTCCAAGGCGCCTTTCTGGGCCCACGCGCGGCCTTGTGGCGAGGGGCTGCGGGGAAAATTGGCCGCCAGGAAACTGGCCGTGGGCGCGAGTAGAGGGCGCAGAACGCGATTCATGGTTTATTTTGGCTCCGAAGCTGCGCTTGAAGACGTTCGCAGAAAGAGGGGACTGCAAGAGAGGGATCAGAATGATGACGCCGAATTCGACGACTAGGCTGAACTCTGGCGAAAGGCCCGAGATCAGGATGCCTGTATTCATCACCGGAATGATCAATGCGCCGACGACTGACATGGGGATGGAAAAACGACCGCCCAGCGGCGCGATTCCGCGTTTTTTCAACTTCGACTTTGGTCATTGAGTTTTCGGCGGCGCGCCATCCCGACTCTGAGCCAATCTACGAAAAGCCAATGATTTTGCCCTGCAGTCCATCTGCCGACGCGGTCGAAGGCATAAGCGCAGAAAGCCCAGCGCCAAGCGCGAGTTTCGTCAAAAGTGCCTTGATTCGCCTACTTTTTGTCTTTGACGACGCCTCTCAACGCGGCTGACCGGCGCGCTATCAAAAGTAATGCTGCATGCAACAAGGCGCCGCTGCGCCGCGGCGAATTGCAGGCCTGATTTGGGTGCGCGCGCGCTATTGTGGCGCGGGGTCAAAGTTGAAGGCCATCAGATGCCGGTATGTCTGCCCTGGATCCAGTCGTGCAGAGGGGAACTGCGGCCGGTTTGGCGAATCAGGGAAGCGTTGGGTTTCCAGCGCAAAGCCGGCAAAGGGGCCATAGGCTGCGCCCCGTTTTCCTGCCAAACTATCGTCAAAATAGCCACCGATGTAGACTTGCACGCCGGGCTCGTTGGTCCAAAGCCGCAACCTGCGGCCAGAGGCGGTGTCGAAAGCCTCGGCACAAGGTCGCATCAACGCTTCGCCAAATGGGTGGAGGGGCTCTGACAGGCACCAATTGTGATCGAAGCCTTTTGGCCCGTTCATAACTGCGCCAATCGCTCGAAGTGCGGTAAAGTCAAAAGGTGTTCCGGTAACGGCAAGGATCTCGCCGGTCGGGATCAAAGTTGCGCCGACTGGTGTGTAATGTGCCGCGTCAACACGCAGGTGCTGGCCAAGAACGGGGCCGGAGCCTTGTCCCGCCAGATTGAAGTAGGCGTGGTTGACCAAATTCACCACTGTTGGCGCGTCAGTTTGCGCCGACATTTCGATCCAAAGTTGATCTTGGTCGTCAAGCCAGTAGGTGCATTGGGCCTGCAAATTGCCGGGGAAGCCCATCTCTCCATCCGTCGCGCCAACTGTGAAGGTGATGCTCCTGTCGGAATGGGACGAGATTAGCCAATTCTTGCGGTCAAACCCTGACGCGCCGCCATGCAGCGTTTGCTGCCCCTCGTTCGTGTACAGAGTGACCAATTCGCCATCCAGCACAAACCGGCCCCGCGCGATCCGATTGGCATAGCGCCCGCATGTGGCCCCCAAATAGGTGCCAGAGGCTTCATATTCAGCAAGCGTATCGTGGCCCAGAACGATATCTGCGAGTTGCCCTGCGCGGTCAGGAACCCAAAGTTCTGCCAGCCGCGCGCCGTAGGTAATCACCTTTACCCGAAGACCATTGTTGCCCGTCAATGTTGCGGCATGAACCGTCTGCCCATCGACCTGCCCCATAACCTCAATTATCGCCATGTTTGTCCTCGTATTTGCGCCGACTATCCCGCGAACAACAATCCCGCACAATGGCCCGCGGCAGGGCAGAGATGTCGGCGCGGGATTGGTTCACGAGTTTGGCAACGGCATCCTTGTGTCTTGAATAGTAAGCATAGCTATAATAGGCATATTTAATGTCATATCAGATTGAACGACTAGGCCAGCTTTTCCACGACGCATCGCGCGCAATGCGACGTCGGTTTGCAGGGTTGACCGTAGCGCATGGTCTTTCGGCGACGCAGTGGCGGCTGCTGGGCCGGGTGCTTCGCGAAGGCCCAGCGACACAAGCGGCCTTGGCTGACTATCTTGATGTGGAACCGATCAGCGTATCGCGACTGATCGACAGAATGGAAAGCTCAGGCTGGGTGCGCCGCGAAAGCCATCCTGAAGATCGGCGCGCAAAGATCATTGTCGCTACCGATCAGGCGCGGGCGGCGGCACCGAGCGTGCGCGCAATCGCCTTCGAATGCGCTGCCGAAGCGTTGACGGGCCTGACGGACGATGAACGTCGTGCCTTTCACGCGGCCCTCCTTACGATCATCGAAACACTCAACCGCGCTTCCCCGGATCGGCCTGAAAACGCGGCCGGTGCGACCAATACCCATACATTAAAATGAGCGAACCTGTGACCACCAGCCCAGAAAACCGCACGACCGTTGAGCCAGCAGCAATGGCGCAACCATCCAGACCGCGCAGCCGATTGCGGGTGACAGGATTGATGCTGATCCTGCCGCTACTCTTGGGGGGTGGTGCAACCGCGCTGTGGTTTTCGGGCGGCGCTTCGGAGACCACGGAAAACGCAAACCTGCATCAGGCGCGGATAGCGGTTTCGCCCAGCATCGGCGGCAGGCTGGTGAACGTCTCGGTGTCGGAACTCCAGCGGGTAAAAAAGGGCGACGTGTTGTTTCAGGTCGACCCTGAACCCTATGTTCTGGCCGTGGCTCAGGCCGAAGCGGCAGTGAGCAACGCCCGAATAGCTGTCGAGCAGATGAAAGCTATCTATCTTCAGGCCAATGCCCAAGCGGCGCTGGCGCGCGATGACGCGGATTTTTTGGCCAAGGAACTGGCGCGGCAAGAAGCGTTGGAAGGGCGGGGCGTAACAACGGCTAGCACGCTTGACGACGCCCGGCACCGCGCACACCAAGCCAATGAACAAGCCGATGTGATGACCTTGGCCGCCAACACCGCACGTGCCGGTTTGGGCGGTGATCCTGATACGCCAACAGATCAGCACCCTAAGGTTGTAACGGCGCTGTCAGAGCTGGATCGTGCCAAATACAACTTGGCGCAAACGACCGTGACCGCACCGTCAAATGGGGTGATCTATCAAGCGTCATCGTTCCGAAAGGGCGCTATGGTTGCAGCAGGTCAAGCCGTTTTCGCGTTGGTAGACAGCTCTGACGTGTGGGTTGACGCGAATTTCAAGGAAACCCAGCTTGCGGCGATTGTCGTTGGCCAAAGTGCAGTGGTGACTTTTGATATAGCGCCGGGTCGCGAGTATGGCGGCACCGTTGAGGCAATCGGCGCCGGGACGGGTGCCGAGTTTTCCTTGTTGCCCGCGCAGAACGCGACCGGAAACTGGGTCAAGGTCACGCAGCGGGTGCCCGTCCGTATTCGTATGGACAGGCCGGACGATCTGGCCAGCCTGACCTCCGGATTGAGCGCGGAAGTGAAAGTCGATACGGCGAAACGCCCGAATGAAGTGTTGCGTGCGGCCTCGGCCGATCAGTAAAGGTCCGAACGGATGTCCACGAACGCTCAATCCGCCTCGGTCGAGGTCAAGAACCGTGGCCTGATTACGCTGGCGATCATGTTGGCGACGATCATGCAGGTGCTGGATACCACAATTGCCAACGTGGCCCTGCCGTCGATGACGGGGGATCTTGGGGCATCGCAGGACACAATCAATTGGGTCCTGACCAGCTACATTGTTGCCTCTGCGATCCTGACCCCGGTGACGGGTTGGCTGGCGGATCGTCTTGGCAAGCGCGAACTGTTTCTGATTTCGATTGTTGGCTTTGTCAGCACATCAATCGCCTGCGGGCTAGCGTGGAACCTGAATTCCATGGTCGCGTTCCGTCTTTTGCAGGGCGTTTTCGGTGCGGCGATCGTACCGCTTTCGCAAACCTTCCTCTTGGACATTAACCCGCGCGAAAAGGCGGGACAGGCGATGGCCATGTGGGGCGCAGGGATTATGGTCGGGCCGATCATCGGGCCAACTCTGGGGGGGTGGCTGACAGAAAGTTATAACTGGCGTTGGGTCTTTTTGATCAACCTTCCGGTGGGCGCCTTGGCCTTTGTCGGGTGCCTTCTCTATCTGCCGCGCGCCCCGCAAAAGCGGCGCCGCTTTGACTTTGCCGGCTTTGCGATGCTTGCAATTGCAATTGGCGCATTGCAATTGGCGCTGGATCGGGGAGGCGAGGTGGACTGGTTCTCGTCGTCTGAAATCTGGATCTACGCGGTCGTTGCTGTGTCTGGAATGTGGATCTTTGTCGTCCACATCCTTAACACCACCCAACCCTTTCTTGATCCCGCCATGTTCAAAGATCGCAACTTTGCAACTGGTCTGCTCTTTATATTTGTGGTGGGGATCATCCTTTTGGCGAGCCTTGCGTTGTTGCCGCCGATGTTGTCGCGCATTTTGGGCTATCCGGTGATCACCACTGGGATTGTGATGGCACCGCGAGGCGTTGGAACCATGGTGTCCATGTTGGTGGTTGGACGGCTGGTGCGGCTGGTAGACCCGCGATACCTGGTGACGCTGGGTCTGGGGCTGACTTCCCTTTCCCTTTACCAAATGACGGGGTTTAGCCCACAGATGGATTCCGCGCCGATCATTCTTTCGGGAGTGGTGCAGGGGCTTGGTCTTGGTTTGGTGTTTGTACCTTTGTCCACCATCGCCTTTTCCACCATTGAGCCGCGCTTTCGCGCCGATGCAACCAGCCTGTTCAGTCTCGTCCGCAACATTGGATCCTCTATCGGCATCTCTATCGTGTCGGCGGCGTTGGTACGGAATATACAGATCAATCACAGCGAGCTTGTGGCCGCGATAAACCCCTTTAACCCCGTTTTGTTGGGTGCCAACCCCTTGGCGGCGGCGGGAAATCAGACACTGCTCGCGCAGATCGACGGTTTGGCGAATATTCAGGCTGCGATGATCTCTTACATTGACGACTTTGCATTGATGATGTGGGTTGCCTTGGCGGCCATTCCATTGGTGCTTCTTTTGAGGCGCCCGATACCGCGCCCGGCTTAGGCGGCCAATGGATTGACATCCAGGGCAATCGACCGCCCCACTCTGACACGTTGTTTCATGGAGTTGCCGATGATCCGTCATGCCGCCCTATTCCGCCTGCATCACGCGGCGGCGTCGCCCGAGGAACGTAGCTTTTTGGAGGCGCTAAATGCGCTGTCCGCCATTCCCGGCGTTGAGAGCTTTGAAATCGCACGCGAGGTAAGCCCCAAGAATGACTTCGTCTTTGCAGTCTCGATGATCTTTGCGGATCAAGCGGCCTATGATGGATATAACAACCATCCCAAACACATTGATTTTGTTCAGACAAGGTGGCTGCCGGAAGTGGCGGCCTTTATGGAGCACGATACAACCGCGCTTGTTTGACCGCCATTCTACGAGAAAACCTATGGATTTCATCGACACCCACCAGCACCTGATCTATCGCCGCGAGATTGGCTATAGCTGGACAGACACTACGCCCGAACTGGCCACCGGGGATTTTACGCTTTCTGACTACCGCGCCTTGTCAGCGGGCCGCGGGATTGGCGGGACGGTTTTTATGGAGACCGGCGTAGACGATGCGGATTACCAAAAGGAAGCACGGTTCGTGGGCGGGCTTGTCGGACAAGAAGGGCTTTTGGGGCAGATTGCCTCGTGCCGACCTGAGCAGGATGCGGGGTTCGACGCTTGGTTAGAGGAAGGCGCGGACCTTCACGTGAAGGGCTATCGGCGCATCTTGCACGTGATGCCCGACGCACTGTCACAGACCGAGGCGTTTCGGCAGAACCTGCGCAAGATTGGCGCAAAGGGCGTCGCGTTTGACATTTGTTTTCTGGCCCGCCAACTGGACATAGCCGAACAGCTTGCCCGGGCTTGCGACGACCAGGTTTTGGTCTTGGACCATTGTGGTGTTCCCGATATCGCGGGCGGGGAATTTGAGCCTTGGGCGAAGTCGATCAGCCGCCTTTCCGCCCTGGCGCATTTGCGTGTGAAGCTGTCCGGCATCAGCGCCTATTGCGCTCCGGGTGCTGCGACGTATGAAAATTTGCGACCTTGGGTAGACCACATCATCCAGACGTTTGGCCCCTCACGCGTGGTGTGGGGCAGTGATTGGCCGGTTGTAAATTTGGGCGTGGGTCTGCCGGATTGGGTCGACATGACGCGCCGTTTGATTGCTGGTTTGACCGAAGCAGAGCAGCAGCAAATCGCCAGCGGCACCGCCAAAGCGACGTATCGGCTAAGCTAGGGTACGACCACAGTGATGACGGCCACGCAATCTCCCTGTTTGACCAAGCCGGGGAAGTGCCGCGCCGTAAACAGCCCGCTACGGCGGGTTTTGATTTCGACCGGATCAAGCCCCGTCCGCCCCGTCGGATAGATTAGGGCGACCGTCTGCCCGATTGCAACTTGGTCCCCCAAGTCAACGCAATAGCGGATCAGCCCCGCATCCTCTGAAAAGCTAAAGCAATCGCCATCTGGCATGTCCAGCCATGTGGTGGGCCGCTCGATGGTTTGTCCTTGCAGGACGCCCGCCGCAATCAACAGATCCCGACAGCCGCGTGTTGCGATGTTGGCCGTCGTGGCAGAAGCCGTCCCGCCGCCACCAAGCTCTGTCGTAATGAAAACCTTGCCCATGTCTTCGGCGGCGGTGTCGTACATGCCGACGGAGTCAATCTCTAGCATCTTGACCGAATAGGGCGCCCCAAAGGCCCGAACCAGATCAAAGGCTTTGGTCTCCAATCTCTTGTCGGGAAGGATGTGTGCCGCGCAAAACGGCAAGAAATCCAATGTCTTGCCGCCAGAGTGAAAATCGAGGACCACATCGGCCATCGGCAAAAGAACGCGCTGAAAATAATCCGCAATCTTTTCCGTCACCGTGCCATCCGGGCGCCCTGGAAAGCTGCGGTTCATGTTGCCTTTGTCGATGGGCGAAGTTCGGGTGCCCGCAGCAAAGGCGGGCTGGTTCATTGCCGGAATGATTATGATGCGGCCCTTGATGTCTTGCGCGCGCAAGGTTCGTGCAAGGTCGTACAGCGCGATCGGTCCTTCGTACTCATCCCCATGATTGCCACCCGTTAGCAGTGCGGTTGGCCCCACCCCATTCTTGGCCACAGTCAACGGGATCATGACTGAGCCCCAAGCCGCATCGTCGCGGCTATAGGGCAGGCGCAGAAAGCCATGCTGCACGCCGTCAGCGCAAAAATCGACTGTGGCAGTAATGGGCGAGGGCTTTTCGTGGAGGGTCATCACACTAGTCCTTGACGAATAGCTTTCGCGGCACGTTTGCCAGACATTCAACGCCCGCCTCTGTGATCAGAATGGACTCGGTGATTTCAAATCCCATGTCTTCCAACCAAAGCCCGGTCATAAAGTGAAACGTCATTCCCGGGCGCAGCTCGGTGCGGTCGCCGGGCCGAAGACTCATCGTGCGCTCGCCCCAGTCGGGTGGATAACTGACGCCGATGCCAT
>CAWFGJ010000003.1:0-14716 GCA_963815355.1 uncultured Alphaproteobacteria bacterium | reverse complement strand
CGCCTGCCGTCGGCACGGTCGTCGGGAAGATGTTCACAGTCGCGTCGGCATAGCCTTCGAACAGCACTGCGGCCATGGCGGCCCGGTCCACGCCGATGAAGATCGCGTCGCGCACAGCCTTGTCCTGCATCATCGGCGATTTGGGCGAATAGCCCAAAATCGTCGTCGCGGTGCCGGGTTCGGCGATGACGGTCATCCCATCGCCCTTCAGTGCAGACGCACGACGGGGCGACAGCGGGGCGACCCAATCGCCACCGATCACGTCCAGGTCCCCTGCGCGCAGGCCGTTGGCGCGGGCCAGTTCATCGGGCACGACCAGCAGTTCCATGCGGCTGAAGCTGGGTTTCTCGCCCCAATAGGCGTCGTTGCGCACCAGCACGGTCTTGGTGCTGTCATGGCTTTCCACGATCCACGGGCCGGTGCCGATGGGCGCGGTCTGCGTGCCATCCGCGCCAATTGCCTTCGGCGACAGGAACCGCACCGGGCGCACAATGGTCAGCTCCAGCAGGGCGGCGGCGACCGGGCGGGTCAGCTTGACGGTGATCTTGTTGGGCGCATCCTTGACGATGCTGTCGAACGCTGCCGAAATCCCGATCCAGCTAAAGTCAGGAACTCCCATCCAGCGTTTCAGGTTCACCTCGGCCGCATCGGCATCGAACGGCGTGCCATCGCTGAACAGGACACCTTCGCGCAGATCGAAGCTAATCGACAGACCATCCTCGGCCACGGTCCAGGCGGTGGCCAGACCCGGCTCCAGCGCGCCGCCTGCGCCATAGTGAATCAAGCCGTCGAACACCACGGTGTAAGAGGATAGGGTCGAGACGTTCTGAAGCAGGTCCAGATCGCCCGTCTCGCCCGCGATGGCCACTTTCAGCGTATCGTGTCCGTCGGCCAAAACGATGCGCGGCAGCGCGGAAAACAGCGTGAGCCCAGCCGTTCCGGCAAGGAAAGAGCGACGTTGAAGTTTGATCATGGCAGCACCCCCGTTGGTTTTCATTACTGCCAGCCTAACAGGCGAATAGTTATTGTATAGATATTATTGTGGTGCATCCGCCATCAGCTGAACTCACCGCTGCATTTAAGGCGTCGCTATTTGATTTTGCACGGCAGCGGGCGTTCTAGAACACCAGAACCTTGTCCGCAGCCAGTGTCGCCTCGGCAAGTTCATCCATGGTCGACCGGGTTGCCCCTTGCATCATGTCCGTGATGGTCAACCCCCGTGCATCCATGCAGGTGCCGCACATCAGCACCCGGCCCTTGGCCGACAGAACGCGGTCCAGCATCCGCTCGACGTTGTAATAGCCTTCAGGCGTCTTCTGCCCCGCCTTGGCGCAAAGCACAGCATCGGCCATCAGGAAGACGGTGACTTCACCCTCGGGATCGTGCTTGGCCAGAGCATGGGCCATGCGCAAGCCGTTGAAGCTGCGCTCGGTGCCGTAGGGCGGGTCGTTCAGGATCAGGAGGTGTTTCATGTGGTGGCCCCTTGAGGTGCGGGGTTCAGACGGGGATGGGTTTCTTCGCCCCACCAGAGCAGCACGGCACCCGAGGCGAACATCGACAGCGCCACGAACCAGAATGCGGCCTCGGTCGAGCCATAGAAGTGTGCGGTCAGCCCCAAGCCAAGCGCGCCGATGCCGTAGCCCAGATCCCGCCAGAACCGGTAAATCCCGATGGCCGATCCGCGCCAGGTGGGGGGAGTGATGTCGGCGACTGCCGCCGACAGGTTGGGATAAAGCAGCGCCATGCCAAAGCCGGTGACGGCAGCAGAGACGGACCACCAGACCGCCCCTTGCCCCAGCACGATCATCGCCACCCCCGCGCCGCAGATCCACATGCCCAGCACGTTCGGCCACAGCCGCCCGACATGATCCGACAGCCGCCCGGTGAAGAGTTGCGATCCCCCCCAGACCAGACCGTACCAGCCGACGATCCAGCCGATATCCGGCAGGCTGACGCCCCGGGCGATCAGGAAGACCGGAAGGATCACCCAGACCAGCGCATCGACGAACTTCTCGACCAGCCCGGCTTGCGACACGGCCGCAAGCCGTCTGTCGCGCCATGACATCAGCGCGAACACCTCCCATGTCGTGGGGTGGTCTGCCACGCCTTGCGGGTAGCGCGGACGATAGGCGCCCATAGCGCCACCGGCCTTGTGCCGCGCAGCTTCGGATTTTGCCCAAGGCAAGGTATCCTTGACCCAGACCAGCGTCAGCACCAAGGCCAGCGCAATCACCACGCCGCCAAAGACCAGAAGCCCCAGCCGCGCGCCCCAGGCACTGGCGGCATAGGCCGTGATGATCCCGGCCAGCGCCACGCCGACGTAGCCTGCAAACTCGTTCAGCCCCAGCGTCAACCCGCGCTGATCGGCCCGCGTGACATCCAGCTTGGACGTCTGGGTCATCGACCAGCACAGCCCCTGATTGACGCCAAGGAGCACGGTGGCCGCCACGATCCATCCCCAGCTTGGGGCCAGATAGATCATCACCGGAATGGGAATCGCGGCGATCCAGCCCAAGAGCAGCACCCGCTTGCGCCCGATCCGCTCGGACAGCCGACCGGCGACGAAGTTCAGCACGCCCTTGACCACGCCGAACGCCACCACGAAGGCGGTCAACAGCAGGAATGATCCCTTGGCCACGCCGAATTCGGTTTCGGCCAGGGCAGGAACCACGGTGCGCATCATGCCAAGCGCAAAGCCCACCAGCAGAACCTGGATCAGCTGATGCACGAACTGCGTCAGGTTTTCCTGAATACCCAGCGACAGCCCTGCGTCGGCATCAGGGGCCGGGGCAGTCATTCTGCCGCTGCCGACTGACCCGCATTCACGGCACGGGTCTGCGCTGCACCTGGGGGCGGGGGCGGAATGTCAGCGACCATCATCTGCACGAACGCGGCTTCATCCTCAACCCGGAACGCCCGGTTGTGGCGCTTCTCAAAGCCGATGGTCGATGTCGGCTTGCCACTCAGGCTGCGGCCACAGACCGACCCCGAATAGGCGCCCGGCAGTACCTCCAGCCAGTCCGGAAGGGCTTTGAGGGTCTGCACGCTTTTGAACAGGTCGCGCGCGCCCGCCTCGGCGCTGGTGGCCAATTCCGTGCGGCCCAGATCGCCCACCATCAACGTGTGCCCGGTCAGAATGAACCAGGGGTCGTCGGACCGGGTTCGGTCGGTCACGACCAACGAGATATGCTCCGGCGTATGGCCCGGCGTGTGCATGACCCGGATCGCCACGTTGCCAAGTTCCAGCACATCGCCATCCTGTACGCCCTTGAAGGCATAGCTGGCGGCGGCACCTGCGTGCAGCACATACTGCGCACCCGCCGCTTCGGCCAACGCACGCCCGGTCGAGACGTGATCGGCGTGCAGATGCGTGTCGATCACATAGAGGATCCGCATCCCGGTTGCCTCGGCAGCCGCCAGATACGGGGCAATGTCGCCCACCGGATCAACCACGGCACCGGCGGACTTGCCGCCGCACCCCAAGAGATAGGATGCAGCGACGGGATCGGTGTGCAGGAACTGGCGCAGGATCATGATGGTCTCCCGGATGCGGACGGCCGGGATGCACTTGCATTGCGGGCCGTCACGTTTTACAATCAAGTAATCTATTGATTGAAGTAGCGTGGAGAAGACGTGCATGTCAATGGGCCCGAAGCAGGCCATCCTTGCAGAGTTCGCCGGTGTCGCGCGCGCCTTGGGGCACGCGCATAGGCTGGAGCTGCTGGAGCATCTCGGTCAGGGTGAACGCGGGGTCGATGCCTTGGCCGCCCGTGTCGGGCTTGTCGCTTGCCAATGCGTCCCAGCACCTGCAACAGCTCCGCCGCGCCGGGCTTGTTGCAAACCGGCGGGATGGCAAGTTCATCTACTACCGGCTGGCCGATGACGGGGTGACAGACCTTCTGACCGCGCTGCGCCGTCAGTCCGAGCGCAACCTGGCCGAGGTCGACCGTATCCGGCGCGGCTACTTCGCTGACCGCGACAGCTTTGAGCCGGTGTCGCGTGAAGATCTTCTCGAACGGGTCGCAAGCGGTCTTGTGACTGTGCTCGACGTCAGACCGCAGGACGAATTCGGGCAGGGGCATCTGCCCGGCGCCGTCAACATCCCGTTGGGCGAATTGCAGGACCGGCTGGCCGAACTTGATCCAGACCGCGAGGTGATCGCTTATTGTCGTGGGGCCTATTGCGTTTTCGCCTTCGAAGCCGTGGCTGCCCTGCGCGCGCAAGGGCGTCCGGCGCGGCGGCTGGTCGATGGATTTCCAGAGTGGAAAGCGGCTGGTCTCCCGGTCGCAACCTCATTCTGAGGCGGGTGTGGGCGCGGCTCGCTGACTGAAGCCAGCGCGATGCGCAAGGCCAAGAACGGCTGTCTCAAGAACGGCGTGAACATCCAAAAACGATCACTGCCTGTCGGTGTCGTTTCTACAGGTAGCGCCGCCAACTTATGATCTATCATTCCATTTAATGATCGATACAGGATATTGGCAGATAATGATCCAAAGTCATATTCTGGCGAAAAGGATCACCTGATGGACCGGATCGCTCGCACCACAAAGGACCTTGGCAATGTACTGCGCGAGGCAAGGAAGATCCAAAACCTGACGCAGGCCGACCTTGCTGCACGCGCAGGCGTCTGGCAGCGCACGGTCTCGAACGTTGTGACCAGCGCCAGCGGGGCAAAGGTCGACACGATCTTCGATCTTTTCGCCGCCCTCGATCTCGAGCTGCACATCGTTCCGCGCAGCAAGATGACGCCCGGCGAACTTGAGGACATCTTCTGATGGGGCGCAAGCGCGCCTATGCTCCGCTTGACGTCTACATGAACCGCCGCAAAATGGGGCAGTATTTCCGTGACCCGACCGAGCCTTTGCCTTCACATATGCCCCGGAGTGGCTGGCCTGGGAAAACACCCTGCCCATCTCACACTCCTTGCCGCTGCGGCCCGAGCGGTACGTCGGCCACCGGTCATCGCTGTCTTCGAGAAACTGCTGCCGGACAGTGACGACGTCCATCGGCGATTGGCGAAACGGGTCGGGGCGAAGGGTGTTGATTCCTGTAGCCCTCTGGCCCGAATCGGGCGTGACTGCGTCGGTGCGCTGCAATTCCTCGCCGAGGGCGGAAGAGCCGGGGATAACCGGGTGCTGACGGGAGAACCGCTCAGCGACGACCAAATCGCCGCGATGTTGTCCCACGATGGCCGGTGGGTTGAGCCGACTGGCACGAAGCAGACCACCCTATCCTGAAGCCACCGATCGGCATCGTGGCCAATGGCCTTCTTGCCCGCAGCCTTCGGCGAAGGGGGCCTGTGGGTCATTGGTCTGGCGAGGCAAAGCGCCCGTCAAGTTCGGCCGCAATGGCAGCACTACCGACTGCTGGGTGCGGAGCGCAAGAGAGGCGGTCGATCTAGACAGGAGCGGGGAGTGAGATGGCGTATGGCTTTTCGGTCTCGTGGACGGCCACGCTAGCAATCGCGAAATAAAGACTAATGCACCTGTTCAGTTCAGCGTCGCACGTTCGTCGCGCCGACGATTAATGCAACTTTAGGTCGGGCCTTGCGGTTCGCATCGGCTCTAAGAGAGAAGTCTCGTGCCGACTTCTAAGCTACTTTGAAGCATCTCCGAAGGCATAGTTCACAGACAGAGCAGCCAGCGGACTTGTCGATGCCGTATCCTGAACCTGAAAATCGAGCGTGGTCCTGTCGTCAAGGGCATAGCCGACGCCAGCACCCCAGTTCACGCTTGCGGAGGGATCGGCGCGACCGACGTCGGCGTGCAAGGTCCAAGCATCGGCCAGCACGAATTCCGCGCCCAGGCTCTCGCCAAAGGTCTTTTCGGCCAGATCGTAGGACACCTCGCCCGAGACGGACAATTGGTCGTTAACCGGAACGCCAAGTGAAACCGCCAATTCGGACGACGCGGCATGAGTCTTGTCGTAGAAATGCTGCGTATAGCCGAGGTCGTATCCGATCCCAGCGGCGGTTTCGCCCCGGTAGCCCAGTGAGAGATCAAGTTCGGCGCGATTTCCGACGTCGTCCTTCAAGTTTGTTGCCCAGACTCCGGCGTAAAAGCCGTTTTTGGTGAGTTCGAAGTAGGGCTGGATGGCAGGGCTGTTGCCAGTCTCCGACAGACCGTCCGATAGGGAATTCGACGTGACGGTGACACCGCCGCCGAACGACAAATCCTCGGCCAGCACGGTAGTCGGTAGAAGGAGTGCGATCATAGCTGTGGAAACCACGAGCGTTTTCATGGGAAGCCTTTCAAGTAGATTGTTGGGGATGTTGCTGCGAATGGTGTTCGGGGCCGACTGCAAGTCGGACCCGAAGAGTTCTGGTCATTGCTGCCGATCAGCCCTGCACCACCGCAGTACGACTGTCAGATTTCAGGCTCATGTATCCGACTATGGCAACGATTGCGGTCAGGAACAGGGCGCTGGTGATGATGGTGCCAAGGCCCATGCCACCGTATTCCGCCGGTTGCGACAAGAGATCGCCGAACGACGCCCCAAGCGGGCGGGTCAGGATATAGGCGAGCCAGAACCCGAGGATCGGATCAAGCTTTAAGAAGAAGTAGCCAAAGGTCAGCGAGGCGATGATCATCCCAAACAGCACGCCAGTGGAAAGATAGCCCAGACCGAAATGCTCGGCGACAAGATCCCCCGCCGCAGTGCCAAGCGCAAAGGTGAACAAGATCGCCAGCCAGTAGTAGGCCTCGCGTTTGGTGGTAAAGATCGCGTGGATCGACAGAGTTTTCTCCGATGCGAACCAAAGGGCGAATGTCGCGGCAAGGGCCACGGAAAAGCCGATTGTCGTCGTGATCAGCGAGACGCCGAAGTTGTCCACCAGGTTGTCAGTTACCAATGTGCCCACAATACTGATGAGCACCACGGCGAGCCAGTATGACCAAGGCACATATCGTTTCTGACCGAATTGCAGCACCAACGCCCCGATGAGAATGGCAGCCATGATAAGTGAGGTCATCGTCAGGCCGAGCCCGAGGTTGACTGCTAGGTAATCAGCAGCGGTTTCGCCCATCGTTACGGCCATGAGTTTGATCAGCCAGAAATCCACAGTGACTTCTGGCACGCGGTTCATCGCACGGTTGGGCATTGCTTCGGTCGAGGTTTGCATGACGTTGGTTCCGCTGACGGGGGTGAATGACGCGCTCATTTCGACACCAATGCCAAGGCTTGTGCCGAGAAGCCGTCGGCCCGCTGGTCATCATCAGCATTGCAACGCTCAAGCGCTTTGGTCTGGAAGCCTGTGGCGGCGACGCGATCTGCGTCCGACAGTTTGGCTGTGGTAAGGCCGTCCGCCACCGATTTCAGCATGACTTCGCAGGGCAGGGCCCGGCCATTGGTATCCGTGACGGCGATACCTGAGACCAGGGTGGCGGCAACGGGGGCGGCATTGGCCACGACAGGGCTTGTCAGCGTCGCCTGCAATGCGGCCAGCGTCGTGTCGACCGATGTCGCATCCGGCGTTCCTGCCCGCAGCGCGCCAAGCGCCGCATCGGCGGCATCATCGATAGTGCCCCAGGCATTCCCGTCCAGTGCGCGCAACGTCGCTGCTTGATCATCCCAGGCCGTCTCGAAATCCTTGATCCGGGTTTTCGCCGCAGCCAAATCACCCTTGGCCGCGATGGCCTGGACATCCGTCACGATACCACTGAAGGCGGACATGTCGCCCAAACCGGCAACCGGAGAGGCGGTGGCTGCGGCGACGCTTGGACCGGACGTGTAGAGATTGAAGGCCGTAAAGGCACCGACCGGCAGAACGATCAAGGCCGTCGCCAAAAGAAGTTGTTTCATTTTTCATGCTCCTGTCAGGGGCGGGTATGCCCGACTGAAGCGTTTCTAACTGGGTGGCCATACCGCCAACTTTCAGCCAACTTACAGATTTGTATTGTGGCCGAGACCTCTGTGTTAAGCCGAGTCAATACCGCTTGCCAAAGATTCCAACTTCCGAAAGCCCGCCATGCGCATCCTGATGATTGAAGACGACACTTCTGCCGCCGAATATGTCTCGCGCGGGCTGACCGAACAGGGGCATGTTTGCGATGTGCTAGCTGACGGCGCGGACGGCCTGTTTCAGGCAACACGGGAAAGTTATGACGTTCTTGTCGTAGACCGGATGATTCCGGGCCTGGACGGTCTCTCCTTGGTACGGGCCCTGAGGGCTGCCGGGCGCAAGACCCCGGTTCTGTTCCTGACGGCCCTTGGGGGCATCGACGACCGGGTCGAGGGGCTGGAAGCGGGCGGCGACGACTACTTGACCAAGCCCTTCGCCTTCGCGGAACTTCTGGCGCGGGTCAATGCACTTGCCCGCCGTCCCCCCGTGCAAGAGATAAAAACACTGTTGCAGGTCGCAGATCTGGAATTGGATCTGATGCGCAGGCAGGCCTCACGCGGCGGGCAACCCATTGACCTTCTGCCCAAGGAATTCACCTTGCTGGAAGTGCTGATGCGCAACGAAGGCCGGGTGGTGACCCGCACGATGCTGTTGGAGCGGGTTTGGGACTTCCATTTTGACCCCAAGACCTCGGTGGTGGAAACCCATATCAGCCGGCTGCGAGCCAAGATCGACAAGCCGTTCGATTTGGCCCTTTTGCACACCGTCAAGAACATGGGCTACTCGCTTCATGCGCCCCGCTGAACTTTGGCGCCACAATTCGTTCCGGCTGGCCCTTGGGGTGACGTTGTTCATTTTAACGACACTGATGCTTGCCAGTGGCTTTGGCTATGGGCTGATGAAATCGCAACTTGCCGCAAGGCAAGATGCGCGCGTAACCGAGATATTTTCTGGGATCAGACAGACGAGCCTCGAAAATGACGAGGCAGATTTGATCGAGTCAATCACCGCCCGCATCAAAGCGAGCCCGGACCTCTCGACCATCTTTCTGCTGCGCGGTGAGGGCGGCAATATCCTTGTTGGCAACATCGACGATGTCACGCTTCCGCCAGGCTGGTCCACCGTTCCAGCCGCTGAATTGGGGAGTCCCACCGACTATCCCTATCGGATGTTTTCCGGCCAAGCCGGGCACTACACACTGACCGTCGGCCTTACAAATGCCGATTTGGACGACTTGCAAGAGATCGTTCTGGCAGCCTTTGGATGGGCGGCTTTGTTCGCATTTTTGGCAACTCTCGCAATGGGGACTTTTTTGGCCATGCGCGTGCAGGCCCGCATGGCGACTGCCGAGGCTGCCGTCGCACGTGTTGCCTTGGGCGATCTTGCGGCAAGGCTTCCTGTTTCCGGTCGCGGCGATGATCTGGACCGGATTTCCGCAGCCATCAACACCAGCCTTGCGCGGCTGGAAGGGCTGGTGGAGGCGATGCGCCAGGTCAGCGCAGATATCGCCCATGATCTTCGAACGCCGCTGAACCGACTGCGGATCAGAATTGAGAACGCTGCCAATCTTGCGGCGAAGGGCACGGACGTCACGGAAGAGCTTGCGGCAGCCATCCTGGAAAGCGACACGATCAACGCCACCTTCGCGGCCCTTTTGCGCATCGCACAAATCGAAGCTGGGGCACGGCGCGAGCAATTCGTAGCGCTCGATCTGGCAGCAGTCCTGCGCGACGTGGCCGATGTTTATAGTGAAGTGGCCGAGGATTCTGGCCAGACTCTGACATCTGACGCCGCCGGGCCTGCTTGGGTGATGGGTGATAAGGAGTTGCTGACGCAGAGCTTTGCCAATCTGATCGAAAACGCCATCCGGCATTGTCCACCCGGCACCAGAATCACCTGTTCGGCAACGGCAGGGATGGGTCATGTGACGGCGTCGATTGGGGACAATGGGTCGGGCATTCCGCCCGGTGAACACGACAAGGTACTGCGCCGCCTTTATCGATTGGAGAAAAGCCGGACGACCGAAGGCACTGGCTTGGGTCTTTCGTTGGTCAAGGCTGTTGCGGATTTGCATGGGGCTGAACTTGTGCTGACCGATGCGGCACCGGGGCTGCGGGTCGATCTGCGCTTTGCACAAATATTGGGGGCGTTATGACTCAAGCCCTTTCTCACTTCGTCGACTTCCTGGGCGCCCATCAAATGTTGGCGATCCTTTTTGCCTTCCTCGTGGCATTTGGTGAGGCGCTTTTGATCATCGGACTGTTTGTTCCTTCGACGACGGTGCTCGTCGGTCTGGGCGCCTTGATTGGTCTGGGCAAGATGGCCTTTTTACCGGTCTTTGCCGCAACTGTTGCCGGGGCCATTGCGGGAGACGCCTTGTCTTTCTGGGCCGGTGTCCACTGGAAACAGCAAATCCGCACCTTCTGGCCCTTTTCACGCTACGGCGCTCTGATGGAAAAAGGTGAGCAGTTCATTACGCGCCATGGCGGCAAAAGCATCTTTATCGTCCGGTTCATCCCCGGCGTGAAGGCCGTGGTGCCCACGATTGCCGGCATGATGGGCATGACCGCGACCCGCTTTGCACTGGTCAATGTAGGGTCTGCGTTCGTCTGGGCGGCGGCGCATCTTTTGCCGGCCATTGCCTTGGGTCGCGGTCTGCAAGTCGCCCATTCCGCCAACCCGCGCTTTGCCATCCTGGCTGGACTGGCAGCGGTGGCCGCGTTCCTGGCCTGGGCGACGATACGCCTCCTGCGGGGCATTGTGCTTCCGCTGGCGGACAGCGGGCGACAAAAGCTGGCCCTTTGGCTGGACAACCGCGGGGTGCGTGGCGGGGCGATCGCACGGGTTCTGCGCAATCACGACGGCAAGTTGGAGGCGGCGGCCCTGCTTGGGCTGGCACTTTGCGCCATTGTGGGGTTTGTGCTTGTGCTTTTGGCGCTGATGTTCGACCCAGAGATGGCACTTGCCGATGCGGCCATCGGGCAGTTCGTGCAAGGCTTGCGCACGGATTGGGCAACCTCGGGCATGGTGGGGATCACCATGTTGGGCGATATGGCAGTGCTTCTGCCGGTCGCGATGTTCTTGATCGCCATCCTTGCGTTGCAGCGGCAATGGGTGATGTCCGCGACAGTGCTGGCCGCCAGTCTCGGAGGGACGATCTTCGTGCCCCTGTTCAAGGCGCTTCTGCATCGGGCGCGTCCGATCCCGATGTATCAGGGAACCGACGGTTTCAGCTTTCCCAGCGGCCATTCCACCCTTGCCACAATCATCTTCGGTATGTTGGCATTGTTTTTGGCCCATTCTCTGCCCACCCGGTTTCGCGGATGGATCTATAGCGCCTTTGCCACACTGATCGTGCTGATCGCGCTTTCGCGGGTCTATCTTCAAGCACATTGGCCCAGCGATGTACTGGCGGGGATGTTGTTCGGTGCTGCCGTGGTCAGCATGGTGGCCCTGATGTTGCACACGCGAGCCAAGGAGACTTCGCGCCGGATGATCGCCTTGGTTCTGGCAATAATTGCATTGGGTATCGCTCCAATTCATCTGTGGACGGGCTGGTCTACGGCTTCGGCACGTTATGATGCCGCAGCCCCCTTCGAGACGATCCCGGCGACGGCCTGGCTGGCAACCGGGTGGCAGCAACAACCCTCCCACCGCATCCTGCTGGACGGCGACCCCGGCGAGCCGATGTTGTTGCAAACGACGATCCCGCAGGCCGATTTAGTCGCCGCGTTCGAGCGCGCTGGTTGGCAGGCGGTGGAGACAACGCTGACAAGCGAGATCCTCTCCGCAATCCTGCCGTCGCGGCAGGAATTGGGTGGTCACGCGCCCTGGCCGATGACCCATCTTGGGCGCCAGGCTTTGGCGACCCTCACAAGGGCAGACGGCACCGATGAGCGCCGGGTGTTGCGCATCTGGGCAACTGAAACGCGAGTTCAGGGTGATGTTGACGCCGCGCCTCTCTTCCTCGTCTCGGTGACGGCCGACAAGTTGGATCCGATTGCGTTTGGCTATGCCCAACTGGAGGAGGCCTCGGTTGAGGTGGACCAGTTGTTACTTGAGCAGGCTGGGCTGTTGGCGGCATTGCCTCAAACGGCCGGAGATACGGGCAGAATTGTCGAACTGCCCCTTGCCGTTTCGCAGTGATCGGTCTGGTGCCCGCACTGGTTAAAGGTTGCGAGGGAAGACGGCGGCTGGAAGCCGCAAATGTCGCAGCACATGCTCGTAAATCGAAATCAGCCGAGGATAGAACAGGCGGCGCAGGTGCTGCGCAATCATCCGGATCAGGTGAGTCGCAAGCCCGGCGACCACCATTGCCCCGATCATATCCAACGGGAAATGCACACCAAGATAGATACGCGACCATGCGACGGCGAAGCCCATGATCAAGAATGCGATGCCCAAGCGTCGCGTGCGCCTTTGGCAAATGAGCGGCAACGCCAAAGAAAACAAAAGCGTGGCGTGGTCGCTGGGGAAAGACGCCTCGGCCGCATGGTCCAGCAACTGACGCCCCAAACCCATCTCAAAAGGCCGGGGGTGATACCAGAGACGGGTGATCACTTGTGCGATGCCCAATCCCAAAAGGGCCGCCCCGGTGGCATCAAGCAAGGCAAAACGGGTGTCGCGTGTGCGCCGGACCCACGTCGCGATTAACAACACGATCACCAGCAGGACCGACCAGCCTGCGATCAGTCTTGCGGCCATTATAAGAAATGCCGGCGCCTGCGCACCGGCATTCAGGGCAAGAAACCCGGTCTGGTTCCAAAGTTCGACAGCGGAAAGGGACATGCTGCGGGCCTATTTCCCAATCGACCACATCGTGGACAGCCGCATCCCGTTCAACAGATGGTGCAGCACCGCCAGACCCGCATGGGCAATCAGGTAGACCCAGACCAGATTGGCCAGAGCCAGATGAACCGTCATCGCAAGCATGCCTTCCGGCTCGGCCGAATGCAGACCAAGGGCAACCTGCACGAAATAGACGGCACCTGAGACGGCCATCGCCGAGATCAACAAAAGGCCAAGCCCATGCACCGCCGAAGGCAATGCGGCCTGCGGATCGTGTTCGGGAAGGCGCAGCTTCAGTGCTGCCCCTGCATGCCCTTTGATATCCTGCAAAAGTGCCACCAGACGCCGCCCCGAAAACCACGGGATCAGGGCTGCCAGTTCAGTGCCACGGTAACGCGCCAGAATCGTCAGCCACAACGCAAACGCCATGATCGTGGCGAACAGCCCGGAATAGCGGTGGACCTGAAACAGAAAGTCACCGGCTTGCGTTTCGTCAGGGCCCTGCATTGCCAGACTGGTCGCAAGTTGCGTGACGACTGCAAGCGCCAGACCAGCATGAAACAGTCGGGTCGCGCGGGTGTGCGGGGTAGTGACGTCTGGGATGTTCGCGGGGGTGCTCATTTGGGTGGTCCAGGTTGAGGAAAGGACAGAAAGAGTAGCTAAGGTGGCAATAGGTCTGCGCGCTGTCGCCAACCTTTCCGCCGACTTACAAAATTGTAAGGCCGAAGGGCGAGGGGCCGGCTGGGCAATGACTCCCCGTCGATGCAAAGTTCCTTTGTCCGCCCGTCAATCCCACTCGCCCCATCCCGGAGATGCCGTTATGCCCCAAGTCAACCGCAGCCAGATTCCGACCGGCATCTGGATTCTGGGCTTCGTCAGTCTCCTGATGGATGTCTCGTCCGAGATGATCCACAGCCTGCTGCCGCTTTTCATGATCACCTCCTTGGGCGCCAGTGCGCTGATGATCGGGCTGATCGAGGGGCTGGCCGAAGCAACCGCGCTGATCGTCAAGGTGTTTTCGGGCGTGCTGAGTGATTGGTTCGGGCGGCGCAAAGGCTTGGCGCTGATCGGCTACGGTCTTGGGGCGGTCACAAAGCCGCTCTTTGCCCTTGCCCCAAGTGTGGGTGTCGTGTTGACCGCACGGCTCTTGGACCGCGTGGGCAAGGGCATTCGCGGCGCGCCCCGCGATGCCCTCGTCGCCGATATCGCTCCGCCCGAACTCCGCGGTGCCGCGTTTGGGCTGCGTCAATCGTTGGATACCGTGGGCGCCTTCGCCGGGCCGCTGATCGCGGTGGGGCTGATGCTACTGTGGTCCAACGACTTTCAGGCTGTGTTCTGGGTGGCAGTCATTCCAGGTGCCATGGCGGTTGCACTGCTAGCCTTTGGTGTGAAGGAGCCGCCACCAAAGCCCGGCGCAATCCGGCAAAATCCGATCCGCCGTGACAATCTTGGCCGCCTGCCCGCTGTATATTGGCAGGTGGTTGGCATAGGGGCCATCTTTACGCTGGCACGTTTCAGCGAAGCGTTTCTGGTTCTGCGGGCCCAGCAAAGCGGCATCCCGTTGGCCACCGTACCATTGGTCATGGTCGCGATGAACCTGGTCTATGCCCTGTCGGCCTACCCGTTGGGCCGCCTTTCGGATCGGGTCAGCCACAAATCCCTGTTGATTGGGGGTCTGGCCTTGCTGATCGTGGCAGACCTCATTCTGGCCAGCTCCGCCCATTGGGCCGTGGTTCTTGCCGGTGTGGCGGTCTGGGGCGTTCACATGGGCATGACGCAGGGCCTCATGGCCGTCATGGTGGCCGACACTGCCCCGGCAGACTTGCGCGGCACGGCTTACGGGTTTTTCAATCTGGTCAGCGGGGTGGCGCTCTTGATTGCAAGCCTTGTGGCGGGGCTCTTGTGGGACAGCCTTGGTGCATCGGCAACGTTCCTGACGGGGGCTGTTTTCAGTGCTGCGGCCTTGGTCCTGCTGTTCAAGCGTGGCGGAAATCTGCCCACCGCGCGCGGGACCTGAGCTTGTAAGGCTGCTGACAACTGAGTGTAAGATGGCAATCCCATCTGTCCTTCATCAGGCCGCAACCAGCG
>CAWFGJ010000002.1:0-263717 GCA_963815355.1 uncultured Alphaproteobacteria bacterium | reverse complement strand
AACTCGCGCGCGCGGGCGCCTGTGGCAAGGATGATCGACTTTGCGGTCAGCTCTTCGGCCCCCTTGTCGGTTTTGACCGACACGACACCGGGCTTGGTCACCGTTGCGATGCCCATGAAGACCGCAACCTTGTTCTTCTTCATCAGATGGCCAATGCCGCCCGACAGCTGTTTGGCCACCCCGCGTGAGCGCGCCACAACCGCATCCAGATCAAAGGCCGCCCCTGTAACCGACAGGCCGAACTCCTTGGCCCGGTGCATCAGATGAAACACTTCGGCCGAGCGCAGCAGCGCCTTGGTCGGGATACAGCCCCAGTTAAGGCAGATGCCACCAAGGTTCTCCCGCTCAACAATCGCAACCTTCAAACCCAGTTGCGACGCCCGGATCGCGGCGACATAGCCCCCAGGACCTGCACCGATCACCACAACGTCAAAGCTTTGGCCAGCCATCTTCCCCTCCCTTTGAAAAGTAGTTTGCCATTAAACTATTTCTAAAACCCAAGCAACAAAGCTGGGGCCGTGGCACTATGCGCCCTGTGCATGGCTCTTGCGCAAACGTTCTACCAATGCGCCGTACGCGCCCTGCGCCATGAACTCCGCCTCTTGGGCGGTCGTCTCGCGGCCCAAAGCCGTATTGCGGAACGGAAAGCGGCCAAAGGTGGCAATGATCTCGCGGTGCGCACGGGCATGTAGTGTAAGGTCCGGCTCCGATGGCATCCGCTCTACCATGCAAGCCACCGCGAAATCCTGATCCACACTGTCCTCGGAATGCTCAAACGGCATGTAGAAGAACTGCCGCTCCGGTTCCGGGGCTTCCATATCCCACCCTTCGGCGATGGCCTTGCGCGCCGCTGCGCGGGCCTGCGGATCGGTGGCAAAGGCTTCGGCCTTGCCGCGGTGCATGTTGCGCGAAAACTGGTCACACAGGATCAGATAGGCCAGCGTGCCCGCAGGCCCATCGACCCAATGCTCTAACCCGCCCTCAAGGGCCGCGCGCCAGACATCACCAAAGCGGTCACGAATTGTGCCGTCAAGATCCTCGCCGCCCCGATACCAGCCTTCCGGCCCGACGTCGCCAAGCCAATAGTCAAGTATTTCAACTGGGTCAGACATGGCACCACTCCCGTTAGCGCCCAACCTGACAGGTTTGCAATGGCCGCGCAACGCCCGCGCATCAGGCGTTACGATGCGCCTCTTCGCTTTTCTCCAAAGCGGCTTCGACACCGATCACCGACAGGTTCGGCGTGATGGCCGTAAAGGCCCCCTGCATGTCTGGCGTGTGCCGGCGCTGCGTCATACGCCATCCCGAATACCCGGCCAGCATCGCAAAGAGCACCGCCATGAACAAAAAGAACCCGTCAGGGCCCATCTGCGCCATCATCCAACCGGTGATAAGCGGCCCGGTGATCGCCCCCAGACCGTTGATGAAAATCAACCCGGCCGAGGCCGCCGCCATATCCGAATTGTCCAGATAGTCGTTCACATAAGCCACCAGCAGCGAATAAAGCGGGTTCGAAATCCCCCCCGCCGCGGCGCCCACCAGCACAAGCACCACGAACGGTGTCTGGCTGAACGGCAGCCAGTTCCACACCACCGGCACCATCAGTGCCACCGCGCCGAGTGCCGACAGGCCCAGCACCAGTTTGCGCCGATCCATTCGGTCCGAAAACCAGCCGATCGGATATTGGAACACCAGCCCGCCCACATAGATACAAGCCACAAAGATCGAGATTTCCTTAACGCTTAATCCCGCCTGACTGCCCCAGACCGAGGCCATCCCGAACTGCGCCGAGAACACGCCCCCCAGCAGGAACATCCCCACGCAGCCCAAGGGCGATGCGTTATACAGCCGCCGAAAGCTCAGCGGTTTAGAGGTCGCAAAGACCGGCGCGGGGGCCACCGACAGCAAGATCGGCGTAAAGGCCAGCGACACCAGGATCGACGGGATCACGAACAGGATGAACCCCGACGGATCGCCCACGTTCAGCAAGATCTGGGCGGCGATAATCCCCACCATCTGCATGATCAGATACAGCGACAGCGCCTGCCCCCGCGTCTGGTTGGTAGAGGCAGAGTTCAGCCAGCTTTCCGCCGTGATATACACACCCGAGAACGAGAATCCGATCACCACCCGCAGCACCGCCCAAGCCATCCAGTCCGGTGTGACCGCGTACATGATCAGCACCGCCGAAATCATCGACCCAAGCGCTGCAAACACCCGCACATGGCCCACACGTCGGATCATCTCCGGTGCCATCCGCGACCCGAACAAAAAGCCCAGAAAGTATGACGACATCACGATCGACATCTGGAAGGTCGTGAAATTCTCAATCCCGCCCCGGATGCCCAGCAGCGTGCCCTGCATGCCGTTGCCGAGCATAAGCAGCATGATCCCCAGCAGCAAAGCCCAGGCATTTCGAAGGACGATCCACATGTCTCAGGCTTTCTACATTGGGCGGGGTGGCAAAAACTTCGGCTCAGTCTAGGCCAGTTGGCCGGGGGTCAGGTGTCAGATACGACAGCGAGTCACAGAATTCCGGCCCTAGGGTATCAAAAGCGAACTATCGCCATACGAGAAAAAGCGATAGCCCGAAGACACGGCATGCGTGTAAATTCGGTCGATCCGGTCTTTTCCCATCAGGGCGGAGACCAGCATCAACAACGTTGATTTCGGCAAGTGAAAGTTGGTCATCAACGCATCTGCCACGCGGAACCGGTAGCCGGGATAGATGAAGATATCCGTCGTGCCCGTCCATGCCGCCACCTGGCCCGAAACGGCCGCGCTTTCGATCAGCCGCAACGCCGTGGTGCCGACCGGAATGACCCGCCCGCCCGCCGCCTTGGTGGCGTTGATTTCGTCGGCCGCCTCGGGCGTTACCTCGCCCCATTCGGCGTGCATCTTGTGGGTGGTCACGTCCTCAACCTTCACCGGCAAGAAGGTGCCCGCCCCCACATGCAGCGTCACCTCAGTAAACTGCACGCCCTTGGCCGCAAGGGCCGCCAGCAGGCCCGCGTCAAAATGCAGGCTGGCCGTGGGCGCGGCAACAGCACCGGAGTGGCGGGCGAACACCGTCTGATAGTCGGTCTTGTCCTGCGCATCCGCCGGGCGCTTGGCCGCGATATAGGGCGGCAAGGGCATCAGCCCCGCCTCGGCCAAAGCGGCGTCAAAATCCGGGCCTGTCAGGTTGAAGACCAGCCGCAGATCGGTTTCCGATTTTTCGGCAACCACCGCCGAAAGCTGATCGGAAAAACGGATCACTTCGCCGGGCATCACCTTGCGCAAGGGCTTTGCCAGCGCGCGCCAACCTTCGGCCTGCGGCTCCAGCAAAGTGATCTCTACCTTGGCCACGGCGGGACCACGCTGGCGCGTGCCGAACAATCGCGCCGGAATCACGCGGGTGTTGTTCAACACCAAACGATCGCCGGGCCGCAGAATGTCGACCAAATCGCTGACCTGCGCATCCCGGATCGTATCGCCGTTGGCCAGCAACAGCCGGGCAGCGCTACGCGGTACGGCGGGCCGGGTCGCGATCAATGCCTCGGGCAGATCGAAATCGAAATCGGACAGTTTCATCTTTGCCTCAATTGCCTTCCGCCCCGCGTTCCCCGATCCGGGGCGCCGCCCCGCGGAAAATCTCGCGGAACATACCCGGTGTCAGGATCGACAAGGGGTTCACATCCACCTGTGGGTTGTCCGACGTGCCGCGCAACGCATAGTTAAAGCCAAAGAAACCCTCGCCGCGCCGCGTCATCACCGCACCCAACCCGTTCAGCAGATAGACCGGCGACACAACCCCCTGCATCGACAATTTGCCAGAGCCGGTCTCGTAAACCCCCGCCATCGAGACACCCAAAGAGGCCCCTGTTGCCGAGCCGCGCGTGACCTGTACCGCCTGCGGGGTCAGGATGAAGTCCGCTTCGGCCTCATTGAACACAAGACCCTCGCCGTTCAACTGCTCCAGAATCCCCACCACAGACACCGCATTCAGCAACTCGGTCAACACCGAGGCGTTGCGGACCCGAATATTGCCCAACACCGCGCGCCCGTCATACTGGCCGGCCTTCTCGCGGGGCGTCAGCTGCATGTCCAACGTGCCGCCGCGCGCGCTGGCAAACACGCCCGCGGCCCCCAGCGTGGCGCCCGCATCATCCGACAACACGCGGACCGCCGTTCCATAGCGCGCGGGCTTGATCGCACCGCGCACCTTGGCAATGCCATTGATACGCGCCGTGAAATCGCCGCTTAACCCGCCTGCCAGCGAAAAGCCCCCCCGGAACGCGGTCAACTGGATGCCCTTGGTCACGATCAACCGGTCGATGCTCAATTCCAGCGGCCCGCCGCCGCCGCCGGTGCCCCCCTTGCGCGCACGGGCATCGGGCATCTTGCGCATGTCCACCGTGCCGCTGGTCATCGCCAAAGCGACCGACTTTCCGGCTCCGCGCCCGGTGATGCTGACCGCGCCGTCCAGCCAGCCGTCCAGCTTGACCTTGGCAAAGCGCGCCACATCCAGCCCGCCCCCGGCCCGCATGGTCACCACGCCCTCGGCCTCCAGCCCCGAGGCCGAAAGCGTCAGCCGTTCCACCTTTGGCGGCTGACCCAGCCGGACCAGCGCGTCCAGCTTGCCAAGCCCCGCCACCGGCTTGGACCAACCCAGTTCCGGCAACGACAACCCGATCCGGTTCAGATCCGATTGCAGGTGCAAAGCACCGGGCTGCCCTTTGACCAGATCAATCTCGACCTGCCCCCGGCCCGCGCCCGACACCATGCCGCGTGGCAGGCCCAGCCCGAACTCCTCGGCCGTCGCCTGCGACAGCTCTACCGATCCCTCGATCCGCGCATGGCCCTTTTCGGCCAGCCCAAAGCCTTGGGTATAGATCACGTCGAAAGGCACCGTACCGATCTTGCCGGGCCCGGTGATGCGCAACCCCTCCGGGGTGGCCCCAACGGTCAGCGCGTCCGAACGGATCACCCTGCCCGGCACCAACAAATCGGATTGGAATCCCGTGACCGTGCCCGTGACGTCGTAATCCACATCGCTCAGCAAAATCTTCTTCTGCAGCGGCAGGCTCAGCTTCGTCTCGATCCGCGCCTGCCCCTCGCCCAATTGCACCGGGCGGTCGGCTTTGGACATGAAGTTGAACGGCGGCTGATCCAGCAGCGACAGCGCTGCCGTCAAACTGCTGACCGTCTGCAAGGTAACCTCGGCCATCGCCGGTTTGCGCGTGATGTCGGGCACCGCAAAGACCGAGCCGGACACGTCGATTTCCCCACCCTCGGGCGGCATCACCTTGCCGCGCGTCATGACGACCGTGTAGGCCTGCCCGTCGATGGTGGAATAGCCGTAGCCTTGCTGGATGGGCGGCAAGGTCGCGATGAACCGGACATCGGCGTCCGAAAAACTATAGCCCAGATGCAGCCGCGGCTCTGTCCCCGGCGCGATCCGCAACGCGGCCTTCACGTCAAACAACGTGCCCTTCAACAGATTGCGCCCCAGCCAATCGCGGGTTTTGGGCAACAGTGTCACCGGCCAAAGGGCGATCAGGCGGTCATGGGCGATCTCGTTCAGATCCAGATCCAGCGCGCCGCTCCAGCCCTGCTCATCCGCGCTGATCTTGCCCTTTGCCGTCAGGCGCCGCTTGTCTTCGGCCAAGGATAACTGCCCGATGTCCAGCGTGAACGGGTCCAGCCGCAAGCGCAGGTCCAAAGCGCCGTCCGAAAAGCGCACCGGTTCGTCAAACAGCCCAGCGGGGTCCACCATCACCTTGGTAAAGCGGATCTGGCTCAGGAACGACTCTGGCAACTCGCCCGCCAAGGGGCCGGAAATGCGGCTGCCGTCCTTGCGGATCAGATAGGTCTGGCCCTCTGCCGTGATGCGCAAAGAGGGGCTGTCCACCGACAAGCCGCTCAGCAGAATGCGCCCCGTTGGCCCGTCATAGTTCAGCGACAGGCTCGCCCGGTCAAAGGCGATCGGGGCCGCCGCCGGGGTCGGGCGCACAGCCCCCTTGGCAATCTGCAACTGGCTTTCCAGCGACTCGATCCCGTCATTGCCCAGAACCGCCGCCAACCGCCCCGAAATCGGCGCGTCCAGAATCCCCAAAGGCGCCAATGGCGCCGATTGCGAGGCCAGATCCTGCGCCGCGATATTCTCAATCGTGGCCGACAAGCGCGCCGTATCCTTGCCCTTTTCGGTGATCAAGGTCAGCACTGCCGTTGCCGGAACCCCGCCCCCCGCCGCCAGTGACATCCCCAGTTCCGCTGCCAATTGGTCGGGCTTGTTGTCCAACTGAAAGCGACCGTCGCCGACGTCCCACGTCCGCCCCGTCCGCAAGTCTTGCAACGACAGCGTCAGGGCCTCTGCCTCAATGCGCCGCAAGGACGCCGCAGCGGGTGTGGCAAAGACCTTGTCCGCCAGATCAAAGACCTGCTCAAAACTTTCGATCTGCGGCAAAACCTGCCCCGTGCCAAAGGCAAGATCAAACCGTCCCTCGCGGTCCCGGCGCACGGCCACCCGCGCGCCCACCACCCGCAGGCTTTGCGCCCGTACTTTGCCCGTCAACAGCGCCGCCGGGTCCAAGGCCACACGCAAATCGGGCAGCGTCAGCAGCGCCTCGCCCGAGGGTTTCAACAGCCGCAAGTCTTCAAGGCGCACCCGCGGCACCCAATCTTCGTCCACCCCGACCTCAACCGACCCGATGGACACGGCCCCTTCCGGCAAGCTGGGACCGAGGGCCGCGTTCAGCCGCGACTCAATCTCGGCCACGGCCCAAACCGGCAGCGACATGGTTTTGCCAAGGATCGCATAGCCGCCGAAAATCACGCCGACGACCAGAAACAGCAAGAACAACTGCCCGCCCAGACCCGACTTGTGCCGCTTGCGCGCCCGTTTGTTCAGGCGGGGTTGGGCGGGTTCTTGCGGATCTGAGGTGTTCAGCGGGCCTTCAAGCAGCAAAGGTTCGGGTGCGGGCTTGGGTTCGGGTGCAGCCTGGGGCGCGGTCTGCGCTGCGGCCGCCACCGTAAACGACACCCTCGGCCCAACAAAGGCCGCAGTCTCTGCCGCGGTCTCTGGCGCAGTCTCTGGCGCGGAAACCGTCGCCAAATCTTGCCCAGCACTCGCCCCAGCATCTGGCACAGCATCTGGCACAGCGTCTGGCAACGGCGGTTTCCCTGCCGGATCGCCCCGCTCCCCCTGATCTGCCGCTGACATGCTGCGCCTTCACCCCGTGACTATGGCCAACCGTTCGGTCGTGCGGCGGGCTTGCCTTTATCTTTGCCGAAAGGCAACTAGATCGCAAAGGGTTGCACCCCTCACAAGGCAAGGAGCCGCCCATGACCCACCCCGCCCCCCTGACCGAAGGCCAATCCGCCCCCGATTTCACGCTGCCGCGCGATGGGGGAACAGACCTGACCCTGTCCCAGTTTCGGCCCGGCCGCGTGGTGCTGGTCACCTACGGCGGGGACGGCACGCCAAGCTGCACGAATGAGCTGCAAGAGTTCAACGCGCTTCTTCCCGCGTTTGCCAAGGCGGGCTGCACGGTCATCGGAATGTCCAAGGACTCGGTCAAGAAACACGACGGATTTATCGCCAAACAGGGCCTTGGCATGATCCTCGTCTCGGATACCGGCACGGTGATGGAAAACTGGGGCGCGTTTGGCGAAAAACTGTTTTTCGGCAAGCTGGTGCAGGGGGTTTTGCGCTCCACCTTCCTGATCGACGGGACAGGCAAGCTGCAAAAGATCTGGAAAGTGGACCGCGTAAAGGGCCACGCGGCCGAGGTTCTGGCCGCAGCACAGGCCACCCAATGACCGCCCCCCTTACGCTAGCCGAGCGCGCCGTCGCGGTGCTGACCACCGCCGATGGCCGCGCCAAGGCGGCGCTCAGCCACGCCCATGCCGCCGCCTGGCGGGACGCGCGGGCGGCGGGCGCACCCCTTGCCATCGGGCAAGCTGCCCCCCCTTGCGCCCTGCCCGCCCCGACAAGCCGGAACTGCTGGACCCGCGCGATGTGCCGCGTCGTCGCCCCGGCAGCCCCTTGGGCCGCATTGCCCTGCTGCATGCGCTGGCCCACATCGAACTGAACGCCGTTGATCTGCACTGGGACCTGATCGCGCGCTTTACCGACACGCCGATGCCTTTGGGCTTTTATGACGACTGGGTGCAGGCTGCCGACGACGAATCCAAGCATTTCAACCTGATCTGCGACTGTCTGGAGGCGATGGGCAGCCATTACGGTGCGCTGCCCGCCCATGCCGGCATGTGGCGCGCCGCCGAAGACACCGTGGACGACCTGAAAGGCCGGCTGGCCGTGGTGCCGATGGTGCTGGAGGCGCGGGGGCTGGACGTGTCACCCGGCATGATCGAACTCTTTCGCAAGACGGGCGAGACGCAGGCCCTCGCCACGCTGGAAGTGATCTATGCCGAAGAAGTGGCCCATGTCGCCTACGGCTCCAAATGGTTCAACTGGCTCTGCGGGCGCGATGCAGAAGACCCGAAAGAGATCTTTCACAGCCTCGTGCGCCGCTATTTCCACGGCGCACTCAAACCCCCGTTCAATGTCGAAAAACGCGCCGAGGCCGGCCTGCCACCCGATTTCTACTGGCCCCTCGTCGATGATCCCAAAGGTTTCGAAGATCCCAAAGCCAACGCCTGATTGGTTCCCTGGCAATCATCAAATCGGCGGGAATCTGCCGATAAGATTGCCCTGCAAGCGGGATTCACCCGAGGCTTTGTCAAATTAGTTGCCTGTGCAAGGACCGCTGGCTAATCAGATCACGCTCCGCCACGGTGGAATTTTCAATCCATCCCGTCGCAAAACGGAATGGCCTCTATATGAAACGGAACGACAACCAGTGATCAGCCGCCTCGCCTATCGGATCAATACCGCGTTGGAACGACGCTTTCCCGAACAGCGGCTTTTTCTCAAATCCGATTCTGAGACTCGCTTTATCCGCCTGCGTCCGGCCACGCAGGCGATCGCCGTTATGGTGGGCTCGCTTGCCTTGGGCTGGACGATCCTTGCCACGGCGATCTTGCTGTTTGATTCCATCTCGGCCGGAACGTCCCGCGATCAGGTGCAGCGCCAGCAGGTGCTGTACGAACAACGCCTGAATGCGCTGTCGCAAGACCGCGACCTGCGCGTCGAGGAAGCGGCCTCTGCGCAAGAACGCTTTAACCTTGCGTTGGCGCAGGTCAGTTCGATGCAGGCCAGACTTTTGGCCTCCGAAGACCGCCGGCGTGAACTGGAAACCGGGATCGACGTGATCCAGAACACCCTGCGCCGCACCATCAACGAGCGCGATGAGGCACGATCCGAGGCCACGCGCGCCGCAGTTGCGCTGAACGAACAGCCCGGCAGTGGCCACACCGAAGCGGGCGAGGTCCGCGATACCGAAGCAACACTGGAATTCCTCACCGCCCGGCTGGACGATACCGCCGAAGAACGCGACGTGATGGAAACCACCGCAGAACGCGCCGCTGACCGGGCCGACAAGATTGCCTCGGACAAAAAGGCGCTGGAATTGCGCAACGACGCGATCTTCACCCAGTTGGAAGAAGCGCTGACCGTATCCGTTGAGCCGCTGGACAAGATGTTCCGCGAGGCGGGCCTGTCGCCCGACGACCTGATCAAATCGGTGCGCAAGGGCTATTCCGGCCAAGGGGGGCCGCTGACGCCCATCTCGCTGTCGACCTCGGGCCAACCACCCTCGGCCGAAGAACAGCGCGCCAACGCGATCCTGTCGGGTCTGGACAAGATGAACCTCTACCGACTCGCCGCCTTCAAGGCGCCCTTCGGGATGCCGGTGAAAAACTCCTTCCGCTACACCTCGGGCTTTGGTGGGCGCAATGACCCGCTGGGCCGTGGCTATCGCCAGCACGAAGGCCAAGACCTTGCGAGCGACTACGGCTCGCCGATCTATGCGACCGCTGACGGGGTCATCTCTTATGCGGGCTGGGAAAACGGTTACGGCCGTCTTATCAAGATCACCCACGCCTTCGGGATCGAAACCCGCTACGGCCATCTTTCGCAGATCAGGGTCGAGGTCGGCCAAAGGGTATCGCGCGGCGACCGGATCGGTGATATGGGCAATTCAGGCCGGTCCACTGGCACACATCTTCACTACGAGATCCGCATCGGCGGGTCCGCAATAAATCCGATGACCTTCATAAAGGCTGCGACCAATGTTTTCTAAGAGCCGCATCAACGAACCCGGAAGCAAACCTGCCGACGCAGATAAGCCGAAGGCCACCGAGAACGTCCCGGCGAAATCCACAATGGATTTCACGCCGAGCGTGCCCAAGGGCAAAGTTGCGGCGTCGATTCTGTCTGCCGATCTGACCGTCGTCGGCAATCTGCGGACCAGCGGCGACATTCAGGTTGAAGGCACCGTCGAGGGCGACATCCGCGCCCATCTTCTGACCGTCGGCGAAACCGCCACCATCCGCGGTGAGATCGTGGCCGACGACATCGTCGTCAATGGCCGGGTGATTGGCCGGGTGCGCGGGCTTAAAGTGCGCCTGACCTCGACCGCCAAGGTCGAAGGCGACATCATCCACAAAACCATCGCCATCGAATCCGGCGCGCATTTCGAAGGCTCCGTCCAGCGTCAGGACGACCCGTTGGCCACCGGACGCCCGGTTGCGCCGCAAGCGCGCCTAGCCCCTCCGGCAGCGTCGGGCGAAGACTCCTAAGGGCAGAGAGCCTATCATGACCCATTCAGAACGGGCGCAGCGGGCAACCTCTGCGCCCGTTTTCTTGTCCGCAGCCCTGCCCGCAGGCCCTGCCCGCCGCGCGGTTCTCTTGGCGGCGATCCTAGCCTCGTCGATGGGGTTTATCGACAGTTCGGTCACCGCGATTGCCATGCCCGCGATTCGTGCCTCGCTTCAGACGTCGCTCACCGCCGCGCAGTGGATCAACGCGGCCTATCTGCTGACGCTGTCATCCTTTGTGCTGGTCGGCGGCGCACTGGGCGACCGCTTTGGCACCGCGCGGGTCTTTGCGCTGGGCATTGTGCTGTTTACCCTTGGCTCTCTGGCTTGCGCGCTGGCCCTTGATGCGCCGCAGATGATCGCGGCCCGCGCCTTCAAAGGGGCCGCTGCGGCTCTGATGGTGCCGGGGTCAATGTCCATCATCGGGCGCGTCTACCCAAGGGCGGAGCGGGGCCGCGCGCTTGGCCTTTGGGCTGCGGCCTCCACTGCGACCACGGCGCTTGGCCCGGTGCTGGGCGGGGTGATCCTGACCTGGGGCGGTGAGCACGGCTGGCGGCTGATCTTCGGGATGAACCTGCCGCTTGGCCTTGCGGCGTTGTGGCTGCTGCGCGGCCAACGCAGGGCAGACCATGGCACCCCGGGTGCGCCGGTGGATCTGCCGGGCGCGGGGTTGGCGACGCTTGGCTTGGGCTTTCTGGCCTATGCGCTGTCCGACCGGGGGACCGCCGCCTTGCCCTGCGCGCTTGCCGGGGCGGCCATTTTCGGGCTTTTTCTGTGGCACGAATCCCGTGCGCGCGCGCCCCTGATCCGGCTTGGCCTGTTCCGATCGCTTGGCTTTTCCGGTGCCAACCTTTCAACCTTCCTGCTGTATTTCGCGGTGACGGGTGTCAGTTTTTACCTGCCCATGACGGCCATTTCCGCATGGGGCATTTCGGCCTTTGCCGTGACCGCAGCCTTTCTGCCGATTTCGGTGCTGATCGCACTTTTGTCGGCCCCCGTGGGGCGGCTTGCAGACCGGATCGGACCGGCCCCGCTGATGACGGCCGGGGCGCTCATTGTGGCCTTGGCACAGCTTGGGCTGGCCGTGACCGCGGTTGAGGCCGACTTTTGGGGCCGTGTCTTGCCAATGATGATCCTGTCCGGCTTTGGCATGGCGCTTGTGGTGGCGCCCCTGACCGTCGCAGTGATGGCCGCCGCAACCGACCACGAACAAGGGGCTGCATCTGGGATCAACAACGCCGTGGCGCGGGCGGCAAGCCTTGTGGCGGTGGCGCTGCTGGGGCGTGTGGCCGCCGAAAGCTACGGCGCGATCTCTCCGCTTTCCCCCGGCTTTGGCCTGCTCGGCGCCGAGCCCGCGCATGTGCTGGCGACCTCGCGCGCCTTTGCCCGGATCGCCTATGCTTCTGCCGCCTGCGCTGGCCTGTCAGCGCTGGTTGCCGCCCTTACGCTGCGCCGTCCTGCCCCCAGATAATCGCGCGCCGGTACAGATGCCATGAGGCATGGCCGAGCAAGGGCAAGACCAAGAATAACCCCAAAAACCCCGAAATCATCGCCGCGAACAACGCCGCCGCGATGCCCGCCCCCCAGACCAGCATCACGACCGGGCTTTGCACCACGACCTGAAACGAGGTGATCATCGCGGTCACGAAATCCACCTCTTTGTCCAACAGCATCGGCAGACTGACCACGGTCAAGGAAAACAGCAACGTGGCAAAAACCGCGCCCACCCCGGTACCAACCGCCAGCATCGCCAACCCCGGACCAGTGGCAAAGACGGCCAATGAGCTTGAGATATTGGTCATCACCGCATTGCCCAGAAACAGCGCAAAGATCATATGCGCCAAAAAATTCCAGAACAGAAAGAACACAACGATCACCGCCGCCATCGACGGGATCTGCCGATCCTTTTGGCGCAAGATCACGCCCAGCACCGCGCCCGTCCGAACCGGTTGCCCCGCCTCCAACCGGCGCGACACCTCATAAAGCCCGCAGGCAATGAACGGCCCGATGATCGGAAACCCGGCACCGGCCGCAAGGCTCCACCACAACTGGCCCTTGGCAGTCAGCGACCACCAGATCAGCCAGCCCCCCAACACATAGACCGCTGCGAAAAACAGCCCGTAGGCGGGCTTGCGTGCGAAATCCCGCGCACCTCCCCGCAACGCGGCCCGCAAATCGCTCCAATCCACCTGCAATACTTCAGGTCGCAATACTTCGGCCTGTGAAATCTCCGCCATAGCGCCTCCCCGCGTTATGCGGCAAAGCCTATGCGCCAGCGGTCACCCGCGTAAACCTGTATTCGGTCTTCGGCATTTCCGGGCGGGAAGATCCGCGCCCGTTTGCAGGGCTTAGCCCTCGCCGCCCGCTTCGGCCCGGCTTTTGCCCGAAACCCCCAAGGCAAGGGTTGCGGCCATGAACCGGTCAAGATCGCCGTCCAGCACCCCTTGGGTGTCCGAGGTTTCCACCCCTGTCCGCAGGTCTTTGACCATCTGATAGGGCTGCAACACATAAGACCGGATCTGGTTGCCCCAGCCCGCATCGCCCTTGTTTTCATGCGCCTCGTTGATGGCCGCGTTTCGCTTGTCCAACTCCAACTGGTAAAGCCGCGATTTCAGCGCCTGCATGGCAATATCACGGTTCTGGTGCTGGGATTTAAGACTGGAGGTCACGACGATATTGGTCGGAAAGTGGGTGATCCGCACCGCGGAATCGGTCTTGTTGACGTGCTGACCGCCCGCGCCCGACGACCGATAGGTGTCGATGCGGATATCCTTGTCATGCACTTCGATCTCGATGTTGTCATCCACCACCGGATAGACCCAGACTGACGAAAAAGATGTGTGCCGCCGTGCCGCTGAATCAAAGGGGCTAATGCGAACCAAGCGGTGCACACCGCTTTCCGACTTCAACCAGCCATAGGCGTTGTGCCCGGAAATCTTGTAGGCGACAGACCGGATGCCCGCCTCTTCGCCCGCAGTCTCAGACTGCATCTCGACGGTGTAGCCCTTTTTCTCGGCCCAGCGAACATACATCCGGGCAAGGATACTCGCCCAATCGCAGCTTTCCGTGCCACCGGCACCGGCGTTGATCTCAAGGAAGGTGTCGTTGCTGTCAGCCTCGCCGTCCAGCAACGCCTCCAGCTCTTTGGCGGCGGCGGCCTCAACCAGCGCTTTCAGCGCGGCTTCGGCCTCGGTGACGATCTCTTGATCGCCCTCCATCTCCCCCAATTCAATCAGCTCCACGTTGTCGCGCAGACTGGTTTCCACAAACCGATAGGTCGAGATCGCGTCCAGCAGCTGCTGGCGCTCGCGCATCAGTTTTTGCGCCTTGGCCGGGTCGTTCCACAGGTCGGGCGCCTCGATCAGCGCCTCAAACTCTTCCAACCGATGCGGCGCGGTTTCCCAATCCAGTCGCTGGCCCAAGAGCTTCAGCGACTTTTCAATGGATTCGATTTGGTTCTGGGTTTCGGCGCGCATGGTTGGGGTATCCTCGAACTTGCGGGCGGGTCATAGCGCGGGCGGGGTTTCGGGGCAAGCGGCCAGCGCCCCCCCGAAACCCCGCCGCCGCCGATTTGCTGTTAATAAAGGCCGCCGGAGCTGAGTGTGCCAAAGTCGGCCTTCTTCGGCACCGCTTTTTGCTGGCCATCCGAGGTGGTCAACGTATCCACCTGCTCCTGCCCGCCTTCGGTCTCGCCATAGCCAAACAGTGGCAGGTTCGACCCCATCGCAAAGCCACCATCAACCATCGCATCCAAGCCGTACATCACGTCCTGCCCTTCGCGGAAGTATTCCGAAACCACGTAATCCCCGGTCGCACTGTCGGGCAGTTGCGCCCCTGTAAAGCGGTCGATCTTCTGGAAATAGCCCCCCGGCGGCAGTTTGAACTTGGTGCCGCCGAACCGTTTGACCGCCTCTTTCATGAATTCCTGAAAGATCGGAACGCACAGCGTGCCGCCGAAAGCCCCCGGCCCCAAGGTTCGCGGCTGGTCAAAGCCCATATAGCACCCCGCCACAAGGTTTGACGTATAGCCGATGAACCACACGTCTTTGGCGTCGTTGGTGGTGCCCGTCTTGCCGGCGACCGGCACCGGCAAGCGCACGCCTGTGCCCGAGCCGCGCTGGATAACCCCCTCCATCATCGAGGTCAGCTGATACGCGGTGATCGCATCCATCACCCGCTCGCGGTCCGAGGTGATTTTAAGCGGCGCACCCGGCGCAAGGCGGGGGGTCTGGCAGTCTTCGCAGTTGCGCTGGTCATGGCGGTAGATGGTCTTGCCAAAGCGGTCCTGCACCCTGTCCACCAGCGTCGGCTCAACCCGCTCGCCGCCATTGGCGAACATCGCATAGGCGGCGACCATCTTGAACAAGGTGGTTTCCTGCGCGCCAAGAGCGTTGGCAAGGAACGGTTTCATCGGCTTGTAGACGCCAAACTTTTCGGCATAGCCGGCCACGGTCTGCATCCCGATTTCCTGCGCCACCCGAATGGTCATCAGGTTCCGGCTTTGCTCGATCCCGGTACGCAAGGGCGTCGGGCCGTAGAACTTGTTCGACGCGTTTTTGGGCGTCCACAGGCCTTGCGGCGTTTCAATTTCAATCGGGGCGTCCACGACGATCGTGGCGGGGGTAAAGCCGCTGTCCAGCGCTGCCGCATAGACAAAGGGCTTGAACGATGAACCCGGTTGACGCGTCGCTTGCGTCGCGCGGTTGAACACCGAGGACTGATAGCTGAACCCGCCCTGCATCGCGATCACGCGGCCGGTGTTCACGTCCATCGCCATAAAGCCGCCCTGCACCTCGGGCACCTGCCGCAAGGACCAGCGCTGGAAACTGCCGTCGGTGTCATCGGTCACCGCGCGCACCATCACCACGTCGCCGACGGCCACCAGATCGGCGGGAACCTTGGCCTTCTTCGCCAGCTTGCCGTCGTCCTGACGCTTGCGCGCCCATGTCACATCTTCGGCCGGAATAATCGGGTCATGGCCCTCGGCGTCGCCTTCAATCCCCAACCGAGCGGTCGTGTCCCCCAGTTCCAACACCACGGCGGCATGCCAGCCAACCACATCGCGCGGCAGGTCCTTCACAAGGCTCAGCGCCTCGCGCCAATCTGCCTCAGTCCCCAGCTTATCGGCCGGGATCGTCTTGCCCGTGCCGCGCCACACACCTTGGCTGCGGTCGTATTTCTCCAACCCCCGGCGCAGCGCCACGGCGGCGATTTCCTGCATTTCCGGGTCCATCGTCGCGCGGATCGACAGACCGCCGCCAAAGAATTCTTCTTCACCAAACGTGCCCGACAACTGACGACGGATCTCATCGCTGAAATAGTCGCGCGGCGGCAGGTTGTCGCGGAAAGACGGATAGTCGCCCCCCTGCACGGTTTTCAGCGGCAAGGCCTTTTCGGCCTCATACTGGGCAACGTCGATAAAGCCGTTTTGCTGCATCTCGCGCAGAACGTAATTCCGGCGGGCGACCGCGTTGTCATATTCTTCGACCGGGCGCAGCCCTTTGCCGGGCGATTTGGGCAGCGCCGCCAGATAGGCTGCCTCCCCCACGGTCACTTCCGACAGGTTCTTGTTGAAATAGGTCTGCGCCGCCGCCGTCACCCCAAAGCTGCGATAGCCAAGATCGATCTGGTTCATGTAGATTTCCAGAATCCGGTCCTTGGACAGCGTGTCTTCCAACCGCGTCGCCAGAATGATTTCCTTGATCTTGCGCTCAATCCCCTTGGCGCCCTTGCGGGTGCCGTCCAGCAGCATGTTCTTGGCCACCTGTTGGGTGATCGTGGACGCCCCGCGCACGTCCTCGCCCCGGCTGATAAGCGCGTCGCGAAACGCGCCCATCATCCCGGTCACATCATAGCCGCGGTGCGTGTAGAAATGCTTGTCCTCGGCCGAGATGAACGCATCCTTCACCAGATCGGGAATTTCCTCAATCGGCGTGAACAGACGCCGTTCCTTGGCAAATTCGTCCACAATCTTGCCTTCGCCGGAATAGACGCGGCTGATCGTGGGCGGCGTATAGGTGGCAAGACTGTCATGGCCGGGCAGATCGGTGGCATAGATCCAAAAGATCGCCCCCACCGTCAGCGCGCCGAACAGCAGGCCCAAAGTGATCGCCGTGAAGATGGCCCCAAAGAACGAGCCGATGAACCTGATCACCTGAAAACCCCTGATCCCGCCGCGCAAGCCGACCTCGCGCCAGCGATCTGATAGACGAAGCCCGCGCAAAGGTCAAAACACTCCCCCGCGCGCGCCTGCGATAAGGCAAGGCTTCGCCAGAATTCCCGCTCTGGGCCTAGGGCGCCCGCAACCCCGAAATCGTGGCATCCTGTTGTGCCCAAGCGACCAAGGCATCGCGCAGCGCTGCCGCCATCTTGGCCCGCCACTCCGGATCGGTCAGCCGCGCCAGATCGCGGGCCGATGACATAAAGCCCAACTCGATCAAAACCGACGGAATATCCGGGGATTTCAACACCGAAAACCCGGCTTTCTGGTGCGGATGACGGTGCATTTTCAACCCCGCCGCCTTGATCGCGGCCTCCAGCGCGAGAGCCAGCCGTTCGGTGCGCGGCTCTGTTTCTGTGCGGGCCATGTCCATCAGGACCTCGGCCACCAGATCATCCTGCGCGGTCAGGTCCACCCCCGCCAGCAGATCGTCGCGGTCATGGCGCTCGGCCAAAGCCGCCGAGGCCTCATCGCTGGCCTCTTCAGACAAGGTATAGATGGTGGAGCCCGCAGCCTCCCCCTCGGCCAAAGCATCGGCATGCAGGGCGATGAACACATCCGCCCCCGCCGAGCGCGCGATGGAGATTCGCGTCTCCAACGGCACGAACACGTCTTGCTCCCGGGTCATCACCACCTGAAAGCCGCCGTCGCGCAGCAGCAGTTCCTTTAATTCACGCGCGAAGGTCAGCATCAGCTTTGCCTCGTTTTCGCCGTCGCGTTCGGCACCCGGATCAATGCCGCCGTGGCCGGGGTCCAGGACCACCATCAACGGGCCCGCCCCTTCCACCCGGGGCTTGGGCAGATCGGTCGCCTTGGGCAGGGCCCACCCCTCAGGCTCCGGCTCTGCCGCCTTGGCCGCAAACTCTGCCGCAGTCGCCGGGGCCAGCGTAAGGCGCAGGACCGTGCCGCCCTCGGTCTGCAACTCCGCCTCGCTCACCAGCATCGGGGCCGCCAACTCGATCACCAAGCGCGACCAGCCGGGACGAAACACGCCTGCCCGCAATCCCAGCACCGCCGCAGGCCGCTGCAGGCGGTCAATCCCTGTCCAATCCACCTCGCGCAGGTCCAGCACAAGGCGCGGCGGCTGATCCAGCACCCGCACCCGCCACGGCACGGGCTGGCTCAGCGCAAAACGTAACGCCACACCCGCGCCCTCTGCCTGCACGGCCGAGCCAGCCGGGTCCAGCTTGGCAAGCGCCGACAGCTCTTGCGCCCGCACCACCCCCAAAGGACACAAACCCAACGCCGCAACCAAACAAAGCGCCCAAACCCTCATGCCGCCCCCCGCGCGGCCATAAAGCCCTGCAATCGCCGCAACCCTTCGCGAATATCCGCCGTGGACCCGGCATAGGAAAACCGCAACGTCTGCCCGCCGCGCTTTGGGTCAAAGTCCAGACCCGGCGTGACCGCAACCCCCGCCTCTTGCAGGATCTCACTGGCCAGACCAAGGGAATCCGCTGTCAGATCAGACACATCGGCATAGACATAGAACGCACCATCCGGCGGGGCGATCTTGGTGAACCCGGCCTTCGGCAAGCCCTCCAGCATCAACCGACGGTTCTCGGCATAGACGGCGCGATTGGCCTCCATCTCATCGATCCCGTCCAAGGCCGCCAAAGCCGCCACCTGACTGACATGGGGCGGGCAGATGAACAGGTTCTGCGCCAGACGCTCAATCGTGCGAACGTGATCCTGCGGCACCACCATCCAACCCACCCGCCAACCGGTCATGCTGAAATACTTGGAAAAAGAGTTCACGACATAGGCCTTGTCGCTGATCTCCAGTGCCGAAACCGCCCGGTCGCCATAGTGCAGACCGTGGTAAATCTCATCCGAGACAAAGCCGATGTCGCGGTCATCGCACACCTGCATCAACGCAGACAATTCCGCCCGCCCCAGCATCGTTCCAGACGGATTCCCCGGCGAGGCGACGATCAACCCCTGCAAATCCACGCCCTGCAGATCAGCCGGAACCGGTTGGAACCGGTTCTGTGCCGCCGTGGGCAGACCGACCGCCTCTAACGACATGGCGCGCAAGATCTGGCGATAGCTGGGATAGCCGGGCTCGCCCAACCCCACCCGGTCGCCCGCATCAAACAGCGCGGAGAACGCCAGTATGAACGCCCCCGAGGAGCCATTGGTCACAATCACCCGCGCGGGGTCCAGATCAACCCCATACCAGCGCTGATACAGCGCGGCGATCCCCGACCGCAGCGCCGGCAGCCCCAGCGACACCGTATAACCCAGCGTGCCCTCCAGCCCCGCGGCAACCGCCGCCCGCGCTGTCGCCGGCGCGCGCGTGGCGGGCTGGCCGATTTCCATATGGATGATTGACCGCCCCGATGCTTCCAGCACCCGCGCCGCCTCGACCACATCCATCACAATAAAGGGATCAACTTGACCCCGGGTTGATCTTCGCATCTGCCCGCCTCTATTGTTTCCGGCACGCGCACGTGCAAGTTTTGTCGCCATAATCCGCCGCGTGGGCCTGACGTCAAGCCCACGCCCCTGACCGAGGTCCCTGATGCGCCGTTTCTTGTCCGCTTTGTTCTGCTCCACCCTACTTGCCGCCCCCGCCCTTGCCGGAGGCCTTGGCGATATGACGGAGGCCGAGCGGGCCGCCTTCCGCGCCGAGGTAAAGGCCTACCTGCTCGACCACCCCGATGTCATCGTCGAGGCCATGGGCGTCCTGCAACAGCGCGAGGAAAGCACCGCCGCGGCGCAAGATATCCAGACCGTCGCTGACAACCACGCCCGCATCTATGATGACCCGCAAAGCTGGGTTGGCGGCAATCCAGAGGGCGATATCACCATCGTCGAATTCATGGATTATCGCTGCGGTTACTGCCGCAAGGCCTATGCCGAGATTGAAGAGCTGGTGAAATCAGACGGAAATATCCGCTTTGTTGTCAAAGAGTTCCCGATCCTTGGTGATGATTCCCTTGCCTCGGCCCGTTTTGCCATCGCGGTGCGCCAACTGCACGGGGATGAGGCATACAAGTCGGTCCACGATGCGCTGATCGAACTGCGCGGCGCGCCCGACACCGCCACTCTTACTCGCCTGGCGCAGGACATGGGCCTTGATCCGGCGGCCATCCTCGCCCGCATGGCCAGCGATGAAGTCACGGCCGTGATCTCGGAAAACCACGATCTGGCCTCCACGCTGGACATCTCGGGCACGCCGACTTTCGTGGTCGATGACACGATGGTGCGCGGTTATGTGCCCCTTGAAGGCATGCGCAAAATCGTCGCCGCCGAACGCGGCTAAGCGCGCAAAAGACAACGGGCGGGGCCGCTGTTCGCAGCACCCCGCCCGTTTTCTTTCCATCCCCCGGTGCGAAACCGCCGCTAGACCGCCGCAGGCTCCGCCGCCGCCGCGGCTTCCGCCGCCTCAATCTCAGCCGCTTTCTGTTCCACCAGCTCGACGATGTGATCCACCATTCCCGCGTTGCCCAGCTTGTGCGCTTGCTTGCCCGCCAGATAGACCATGCCCGACCCGGCCCCGCCGCCGGTAAAGCCGATGTCGGTCATCAGCGCCTCCCCCGGTCCGTTCACCACACAGCCAATGATGCTCAGGCTGAGCGAGGTCGTCACATGCGCCAGCCGTTCCTCCAGCGCTGTGACCGTCTTGATCACGTCAAACCCCTGCCGGGCACAAGACGGGCAGGAAATGATCGTGACCCCCCGATGCCGCAAGCCAAGGGATTTCAGGATCTCAAACCCCACCTTCACCTCTTCCACCGGATCGGCGGACAGGCTGACGCGGATCGTGTCGCCAATCCCGAACCACAACAGACTGCCCAAGCCGATGGCCGACTTGACCGTGCCTGACACCAGCCCGCCCGCCTCGGTGATCCCCAGATGGATCGGCGCATCCGTCACCGTGGCCAACTGCTGATAGGCCGCCGCAGCCATGAACACGTCCGACGCTTTGACCGAAATCTTGAACTCGTGAAAATCGTTGTCCTGCAACAGCTTGATGTGATCCAGTCCGGATTCCACCATCGCATCCGGGCAAGGCTCGCCGTATTTGTCCAGCAGATGCCGCTCCAGCGAGCCGGCATTAACCCCGATGCGGATCGAACAGCCGTGATCCTTGGCCGCCCGCACCACCTCGGCCACACGTTTGGCGTCGCCGATATTGCCGGGGTTGATCCGCAGACAGGCCGCCCCGGCCTCGGCGGCTTCGATCGCGCGCTTATAGTGGAAATGGATGTCCGCCACGATTGGCACCGGGCTTTCGGCGACGATCTCGCGCAACGCGCGGGTGCTGTCTTGATCCGGGGTTGAGACGCGGACAATATCGGCCCCCGCCACGGCACAGCGTTGAATCTGCTCAATGGTGGCCTTGACGTCATGGGTCAGCGTGTTGGTCATGGTCTGCACCGAAATCGGCGCATCCCCCCCGACCAAAACCTTGCCCACCCGGATCTGGCGGCTGACACGGCGTTCGATATTGCGCCAAGGGCGGATCGGATTATGGGTCATGTGGTCCTCGCGCGGCCATGGGTTCAGGCCCGGCTTAGATAAACAGCACAAAGCCCCGGAGCAACCGCTGCCGGGGCTTTGCGCTGATCAACTTTTGGCAAATCGCCTATTCCGTGGTCGGCGCGGTCGGATCAACCAACACAACGCCCGTGTCGGCCTGGGCCACAAACTCCGCCAAATCCTTGTCGCCGGTCAGGTCGGCCGTCTTGTAGCTTTGCGTCAACGCTTCGGCGGACAGGGCCACATTCTTGACCACCTGCGCCCCCGGTGCCGCCGGACCATAGGTCTGGCCGTTCACCACAAAGTAGATAGAGCCCGAATTGCCCGACCGCAGCACCGCCGCCTCTTGCAAAGGCGGCACCGCATAGCGCTCACCCGCGTCGAGGATCTTTTCAAACAACACCGTGCCATCTGCCGCCGAAACCCGCACCCACGCGGCGCGCACCGCAAGGATTTCCACGCCCGGCTTGGCATCGGCCACCACTTGCACCGTGGCCTCTGTCATCGCCTCGGCAACAGCATCATTGACCAGCGCGGTCATGTCAGCCGAATTGCGGGTGTTGATCCCGGCAATCGGGCCATCGCGCGCGGTCAAGACCGGCACATCCAGCGCTTCGGGTTGATAGAACCGGTCCAGCGGATCGGCGGTCACGCCATCTGCCGCAGCCAACGCGTCATTGTCCGACGCGGGCGCTGACCGCACCAACGGCGCTTCGGTGCCCACATTGCCCAACGGGTCCAACTCGGCCACCACAGCGGGGGCTTGCTCGACCGGCGACAACTGCACGCGCTGCACTTCTTGCAACACCGACCAGCCGCCATAGCCCAAGGCCCCGATCAGCGCGACCAGAACCGCGATCGACCCAATGGCCCCCGGCTCTACCCGCGCAAACAGGCTTTCGCCCTGCGGCGCAAAGGCAAACTGCGAATTGGCAATCGGATCGCGGTCGTTCGACGCGGTCTGGCGTGCCCGCATCGCAGTCAGCGAGGCCGAAGACGCCGCCGCCGACATGCCATGCGCCACTTCAAATCCGGATTCGCGGCAAAACTTCGCAAAGGCCCAATCCGGGTCCATGCCCAGATAGCGCGAATAAGACCGCACGAAACCCGCGATAAAGCCGGGCGTTTCAAACGCCGTCACATCTGCGTTTTCGATAGCGGCGATATACGTAGCTTTAATCTTCAGCTCACGCTGAACATCCAAAAGGGATTTACCCAGCGTGGCACGCTCGCCCCGCATCAGATCCCCCAGGCGCAATTCGAAGTCGTCAAAGCCCTTTGGCTTGTCCACTTCTGGCGCCGGAGCTTTAAATCTCCGCCCGATCATTCCACGAGCCCCATACTGCCCCGCTGCCCCAAGCCGCCTCACGGACGACTCATGTCTTGCCTATTGAGGATTCCGTAACACAGCACAAGCGATTCTGCATGTGCGGAAAGGTGGTTACGCCGATGCTTCGGCACGATTCAGCGCACAGTGTTTCCAAAGCCCGTCCATCGCCTTCACGAGCCGGTCAATTTGTCGTGAATCGTGAAGCGGCGAGGGGGTGAACCGCAGCCGCTCAGTGCCGCGCGGCACTGTTGGAAAGTTGATCGGCTGCACGTAAACGCCGTGTTCTTCCAGCAGCATGTCCGACAGCAGCTTGCAATGGATGGGGTTGCCGACATGCACCGGCACAATATGCGACCCATGATCGATGATCGGCAGCCCCAAACCCTTCAAGCGCATCTTCAGGATACGCGCATTGGTTTGCTGGCTGTCACGCAGGTACTGGGCGGTCTTGAGCACCCGCACAGAGGTCACCGCACCTGCCGCCACAGCGGGTGGCAAAGAGGTGGTAAAAATGAACCCCGGAGCATAGCTGCGCACCGCATCCACCATCTTTGCAGATGCAGCAATATAGCCCCCGAACACCCCATAAGCCTTGGCCAAAGTGCCGTTGATGATGTCGATCCGGTGCATGAGCCCGTCCCGTTCCGCCACCCCTGCCCCGCGCGGGCCATACATGCCCACGGCGTGCACTTCGTCCAGATAGGTCAGCGCGCCGAATTCCTCGGCAAGCGCGCAAATCGCGCCAATCGGGCCAAAATCCCCATCCATCGAATAGATCGACTCAAACGCAATCAGCTTGGGGGCTGCCGGGTCATCGGCTTCCAGCAGGGCGCGCAGATGCGCCACATCATTGTGCCGGAAAATCCGCTTTTCCCCACCGCCGCGCCGCACCCCTTCGATCATCGAGGCATGGTTAAGCGCATCGGAATAAATGATCAGCCCCGGAAACAGCAGCCGCAGCGTGGAAAGCGTGGCGTCATTGGCAATATAGGCCGAGGTAAAGACCAACGCGGCCTCTTTGGCATGCAGATCGGCAAGCTCTGCCTCCAGCCGCTTGTGATACACCGTTGTGCCCGAGATGTTGCGCGTCCCGCCCGAGCCTGCGCCCGTCGCATCCAGCGCCTCATGCATCGCGGCCAGCACTTCGGGGTGCTGCCCCATGCCCAGATAATCATTCCCGCACCAAACGGTGATCTCCCGCTCGGTCCCATCCGCCCGCCGCCAGATCGCTTGCGGGAAATGGCCTTTGCGCCGCTCAATGTCGATAAAGCTGCGATAGCGCCCCTCGTCATGCAGACGGGTCAACGCTTTATCAAGGGCGGTCTCATAGGTCATCTTGGTCTCCTGGGGTCGCGAGCGCCACTCATGCCCCCGCTGTCCTTTGTGGGCCTTGATCTCGGTCAAACGGCGGGGAAACGAAAGGGGGCAAATTGCCACCCCTGAAAAATATGTTTTCCGCGCATGCCCAAAGCCGCGTTACTGGGCAACCACCACGGCGCAATCTTCGGCTGTGGGGGCCTTGACCAGACAGGCGGCAATCGCGGCCTCGGCAGCGCCAGCACCTGCGCCCAGACCCCAGCCGCCCGTGGCCACGGAAATCGCCAAAGCCCCGGTCTTGGCGTCATAATTTTTGAACCCCGCCGTGGCATCCGCCGACAGCTGAAGGCCCGCATCCTTTTGCGCGCTCTTGTCTTTCCAGCCTTTGGGGCGAATCAAGGCCGCAACCACGCAATCGCCGGCGCCCTCTTTCTTCTTGGCATTGCATTCGGCCAAAGCGGCGGCTGAGGCCGCGTTGGTGTCGTGATAGTTGGCCGCGGCAACCGTGGCCTCCGACATCAACCCTTCATCGGGCGAAATCGCGATGGCACCGTAATAGGGCTGATCCGTACCCACCAGCGTCAGCATCTTGGCCTCATCCTTGGCCAGCCCCGCCGCAGGCAGAATTTCCACCACAGCGCCCTTGGCCGTATACAACAGCTTTTTGGCCACCTTGCCCGAGACGACATCTGCCTGTGCCGCAAAGGCGAAACCCGACGCCAACAGCATCGCAACAAGACCCATCTTTTTCATCGAAAACTCCTCCGGCGGGCAAAACGTTGCCTCTGTTTACCCCAGCCTTGCGGCTCTGGACAGTCCCCGCCCGCCTGTTAGGCTCCGCCCCGCCGATCACGAAAAGGAGTGTGAGATGACCGACACCAGACTGGACCCCGTGCTGGACCAGATTGACGCCATGCTGCCACAAGCGCTTGACCGCCTGATGCAGCTGCTGCGCATCCCCTCCATCTCGACCGATCCCGCTTTCAAGGCCGACTGTGCCCGCGCCGCCGACTGGCTGGTGGCCGATCTGCAATCGCTGGGCTTCACTGCCTCCAGCCGCCCCACCCCCGGCCATCCGATGGTGGTGGGTCACGGCGGCGCGGCGGCGGGCGGCAAGGAGGGGCGCCATTTGCTCTTTTACGGCCACTATGACGTGCAGCCGGTCGATCCTCTGGCCCTGTGGGACCGCGACCCCTTTGATCCGGAACTGCAAGACACCCCCAATGGCCGCGTGATCCGCGCGCGCGGCGCCTCTGATGACAAAGGCCAGCTGATGACCTTTCTGGAGGCGTGCCGCGCGTGGAAAGCGGTCCACGGCAGCCTGCCCGGCAAACTGACGATCTTTCTGGAGGGCGAGGAGGAATCCGGCTCACCGTCGCTCTTGCCCTTCATGGCAGCGAACAAGGCCGAGCTGACCGCCGACATCGCCCTGATTTGCGACACCGGGCTGTTTGACGCCAAGACCCCGGCCATCACGACCATGCTGCGCGGTCTGCTGGGCGAGGAGCTGACCCTCCACGCCGCCAGCAAAGACCTGCATTCGGGCAGCTACGGCGGGGCTGCCGCCAATCCGATCACCGTGCTGACCCGCATTCTGGGCAAACTGCACGACGCGAATGGTCACATCACCATCCCGCATTTCTACGACGGGGTCAGCGAGTTGCCCGACACCCTGCGCCAGCAATGGCAGGGCCTGTCATTTGACCACGCGGCCTTCCTCGGCGATGTGGGCCTCTCTGTCCCCTCGGGCGAGACTGACCGCACCCCGCTGGAAATGCTCTGGTCGCGTCCGACGGCGGAAATCAACGGCATCTGGGGCGGCTATACCGGTGACGGGTTCAAAACCGTGCTGCCCGCCGAGGCCCATGCGAAAATCTCGTTCCGCCTCGTGGGCGACCAAGACCCCCACATCCTGCGGACCCATTTCCGCAAATGGGTCGAAGACCAACTGCCCGCCGATTGCACAATTACCTGGAAAGGCCACGGCAATTCGCCCGCAAGCGTCATGGCCATCGACGATCCGGCCTTTGAGGCGGCGCGGCAAGCCCTGGGTGAAGAATGGGGCGTGCCTGCGGTCTATATCGGCTGCGGCGGCTCCATCCCGATTGCGGGCGATTTCAAGACAAGCCTTGGAATGGATGCGATGCTGGTGGGCTTTGGTCGCGATGACGACCAGATCCACTCCCCGAACGAGAAATACGATCTGGAATGCTTTCACAAAGGCATCCGGTCTTGGGCGCGGATCTTGGCGCGCCTCTGCTGATCGCAAACGGCTTTACCGCAGCGCACGCAATAAAACGGGGGCCGAAAGGCCCCCGTTTGGTCATTGGTGAACCGCTTAGCTCGCGATCACCGACAGCGACACCACTTCAAGGCTCTGGCCGACCGTGCCCCAGACAACCGATACCGCATCGCCCACTTTCAGCGGCTGGTCAAAGTCCTGCGCCAGCGCGTAGGTGTTGCCATCGGTCAGCGTGACCGAGCGCGCACCAAGGTTCAACGCGGTCACCGAACCCTCGGTCACGTTGCGCGAGGAAACCTGCGCCACAGTCCGTGCTTCATGGGAATCGCCCATCCGCACCGAAGAAACCGCAACCGTGTCACCAACCTTCAGCGGCTGGTCGAAATCCTGACGGACCGAATAGCGGCTGCCTTCGCTCAGCGTGATGGTGTTGTTGGCGCGGTTGATCGAGGCCACTTCGCCCTGCGTCACCGAAGACGCGCTCTTGGGGGAAACCGAAAGCGCCTCGGCGCGATCGCCATTGGTGTTGTAGACCACCGAAACGCTGTCACCGACTTTGACGGTCAGGGTCAGCTCTTGCGGCAGCAAATAGGTGCCGCCATCCGACAACGAGATGGAATGATTTGCGCGGTTCACAGCGGTGATCGCACCTTCCGTGGTGGTGGCTGCCGAAGCGAACGAGGCGCCGCCGATGGAAAGGATCAACGCAGCGGGGAAAAGAAAGGAACGCATTTGGGTCGTCTCCGTATACTGCCCTGGCATCGCCAAGGACTTCATCTAAGCCGTCCAGGTGTGTCGTGTCGGCGGGTCGCATCCCTCACTGTGGAGCGTCCCACCCGGCATCCCCCGGCTTCGATTAGTGATATATGCCTTTGATATTGCTGCGTAAGCCCTTCACACAGCCTCGTTACCAGACGTGTATCGCGCGCGATTTAATCGCGGAAAGCTGTTTATTTGAGAGAGCGTGAAACTTTCCCGCGCAATGCCGAAACGTAACAAACGCAGGGCCAAACCGACCCCACCCGCAGCGCGCAGACCTCACCATAACCTCACGCAAATTGTGATGCCCGACAGCGACGGAAATCTAAACTGCCAAGTTCAAAGCCGCCAAGGCCCCCGGGGCGAAAAAATGCACGGGCGGCCCGGCCACTCAGCCGTTCCCCCCGCCGAAAGCCAACTCAGCCGCCCCGAATCTGCTACCGACCCCAACCTCGCAAAGGACCGCCCTTCAGGCCGCCCGCGTCATCGCCATCCGCGCCAACTTGGCCACCAGCAGCACCCAAGGGGCCGCATGCATCGCAAGATCAAACATATCAACGGGACGGGTCAGCGTGCCCCCCGCCAGCATCTTCAGTTTTTCCCAAAGATGTGGCTCGGGCAGAAATGGCGCCAACCCCAAGGTCAGCGCGGCAATGATCAGCAGGTTCAGGGGAATCTGGTCAAGAAATGTCATGGAAGTCCTCCGGTTGGTCGGAGCCTACCACATATTCATCTTGATGCATATGGAGGAGAAGTGGCGCGGTGGACGGGGCTCGAACCCGCGACCCCCGGCGTGACAGGCCGGTACTCTAACCAACTGAGCTACCACCGCGCGCTTACGCTGGCAGAGACTTTATGCGACTGGCGCGGTGGACGGGGCTCGAACCCGCGACCCCCGGCGTGACAGGCCGGTACTCTAACCAACTGAGCTACCACCGCGCTTCGCATCCCATCTCTGGGCGTGAGCGGGGTATTACGGGCAGGCGCGAACGACGTCAAGCGGCGATCAGCAGGTTTTTCAACGATCCGGCGCAGGGATGAACTCATCCTTGTCATTGGGCGGAAGCCGAAACCGCCCATGCGCCCAATCCCCTGCCCGCCACGCCTCTTTTGCTGCGTCGATCCGCTCTTTGGATGAGGCGACAAAGTTCCACCAGATATGGCGCGGCCCGTCCATCGTGGCCCCGCCCAACACCATCAGACGCGCCCCGTTCGCCCCCGCCCGGACCGAGATTCGGTCGCCGGGCCGAAACACCAGCATCCGGCCGGCCTCAAACTCTTGCCCGGCCACGGTGACCTGCCCGCCCAGCACATAGACGCCGCGATCCTCATGGTCATCCGGCAAGGGCAGACTCGCACCCGGTGCCAAGGTCGCATCGGCATAAAGCGTTTCTGACGGCAGCTTTAGCGGCGCTTTCTCACCCCAGCCGTGGCCGAGGATCAACCGCACGGTCTTGCCCTCGCCCTCCAGCAGCGGCAACGCCGCAGCCCCGGCGTTTTCAAACTGGGCCGGATCGTCCTCCTGATCCTTGGGCAGCGCCAACCACGTCTGCAAACCGAACAGGCTCTGCGGCCCCTGCCGTGCGACCCCGTCCATCCGCTCGGAATGGGTGATGCCTTGCCCTGCGATCATCAGATTCACCTCGCCCGGCGTGATCCATGCATCTGTGCCAAGACTGTCGCGGTGATGGATCGCACCCCGCATAAGATACGTCACCGTCGCCAGCCCGATATGGGGGTGCGGGCGCACGTCCACGCCCTTGCCGGTCAGAAACTCCGCCGGGCCCATCTGGTCAAAGAAAATGAACGGCCCCACCATTTGCCGCTGGGCCGAGGGCAAAGCACGCCGCACCTCAAAGCCGCCCAGATCCCGCGCACGCGGCACGATCACAGCTTCTATCGAGTCCACTTGGTCGCCCATCGGAATCGACGGGTCCAACGCAGGGTTCCAGCTCATTGCGGCTCTCCATGACAGGTTCCCCAATCATATAGGCGATTTGTAACGCTGCCACATTCCCCATCACCGCGCGCGAGTTGTGCAGCAGATCACAGGCCAGCGGCCAAGCGGTGCAGTCGCAAAGGGGGGGATGGTGGGTCGTGACGGGCTCGAACCGCCGACATTCTCGGTGTAAACGAGACGCTCTACCAACTGAGCTAACAACCCGTGCCCGGCTCATAGCCTGACCCTGCCCTAAAACGCAAGCCCCTCTGATTGGCCCGCGCGCGCAATCTTTTTACCTGCCTTTATCATCGTCGCACCACCGCCATGATACTGCCCGAAAGCGGCAGCACCCTAGGGTTGCAAATGAGGAATCACATGAAGCGCCCAGTCCCCCCTTATCTGATCGGAGTCGCCGCCTGGGGCGTAGTGTTGCTCAGCGCCGTGGTGATCAATTTCAGCGACCTCAGCTTTTTTGACTTGGGCGATGGCCGCTCCGATGCCGGTGACAGCACGATGATCCTTTTGGCAGTGGTCACGACCTTGCTGGCCTCTGCCGCGTTCCTCTTCACCTTGGGCGAAGTGTGCCGCCATATCGCGGCCCTGCGCCAATCCGACACCCACGGCAACTGGATTCCCGAACGGGCGCAGAAACGCGCCAAGGGCAACGCGACCACCCCCTAAGCATAGGCCAACCCCCTGCCCCACAAGCAAAAAGCGCGCCCTTTCAGGCGCGCTTTTGTATCATGGTGGGAGATAAGGGATTTGAACCCCTGACATCTTCGATGTGAACGAAGCGCTCTACCACTGAGCTAATCTCCCGTTGGCGCGGTGTTTAGCTATCTTCACCGTCCTCTGCAAGACCCTCTTTGTCGTCCGATTTCTCGGGCTTGGCAGCCCCGCTGCGCTTCAGTTTCAGCGTCAGAATGCTACCCTGATCGTCCGTCTTGTTGCGCGCGATCCGAACCCGGCCCAAGGGCGGCAGGTTCAACCCCTCGCCCTTGTCCAAGGCAGCGGCCATTGCGGCCAGCACGGCTTCGACCATCTCGCGGGCCGCGGGTTTCTTGGTGTCGGTCGCTTCGGCAACCTGTTCGACCAAGTCCTTCAGCCGCAGCTGCGGCACCGTGTTAGAGGTGTCCTCGGCCGCGTCCTCGACCGCCAGTTCCACTTGCGGCGTCACTTTGGCCACCGGTGCGACGGGAAGTTTCGCGGCAGATTTCACAGCCGTCAGTTTCTTAGCGGGAGCAGAGGCCATGTCAGTCCTGTCTGTTCGGGTTTTTGCCGCGTAAGGCGGCGATTGGCCTCAAGATTATAGGCAACTTGGAAACAATGCCACCAATTTACGCTGTATCTGCCGCCAATTCCCCGAAACCTCGTGGTTTAACTTGACCGAATGGCCAAGCGAGCAGACCCTTTCCCCCACGTCCCCCAGCCATAGGAGCCCCGGAATGCGCCGTTTGTTTGCAACCAGTTCTGTCCTTGCCCTACTGGGCCTGCCCGCCCTTGCCGGCGGCATGGCAGAACCCGTAATGGAACCCGAAGTGGTCGCGGCACAGACCTCTTCCAGCGCCGGGGGCATCATTGTGCCGCTCTTGCTGCTTCTGGTCGTGGCCGCCGCCGTCGCTGGCAGCAGCGGCGAAGATGTTTCCGCCTCAGACCGTCGCATGAAAACCGATGTGACTTGGGTTGGCATGGCCAAGGGCCTTCCGGTCTACCGCTACCGCTACATCGGTTCGGCACAGCGGTTTGAGGGCGTGATGGCCCAAGACGTGCTGGCAGCGATGCCCGACGCGGTGGTGACCTACGCCAACGGCCTGATGGCGGTTGATTATGGCCGCCTTGGAATCAAGATGAAGGTCATCCACTAACCGCCTGCCCTGCAAATACAAAAGGCGCGCCAACCCGGCGCGCCTTTTTCGTTCGGTTTGGAAACCCGCGCTTAATGCGCCGTCAGGCTTGGGCTGGCCTCTGCGGCCGCTTTGCGCGCGGCAGCAGCGGCCTCTTCGGCCAACTCATCCCATTCCACGGGCTCTGGCTGACGCACCAAAGCCTGCGCCAGAACCTCGCGGACGTGGCTGACGGGAATAATCGTCAGCCCCTGTTTGACGTTGTCCGGGATCTCCACCAGATCCTTTTCATTCTCTTCCGGGATAAACACCGTCTTGATCCCGCCCCGCAGCGCCGCCAGCAGCTTTTCTTTCAGCCCGCCAATCGGCATCGCATTGCCACGCAACGACACTTCGCCCGTCATGGCGATGTCTTTCTTGACCGGAATCCCGGTCAACACCGACACGATTGAGGTGACCATCGCCAGACCGGCCGACGGCCCGTCCTTTGGTGTGGCCCCATCGGGGACGTGAACGTGAATGTCCATCGTCTCAAACTTCGGCGGCTTCACCCCGATCGACGGGCTGATCGAGCGGACATAAGACGCCGCTGCATCGATGGATTCCTTCATCACATCGCCCAGCTTGCCCGTGGTCTTCATCCGGCCCTTGCCCGGCAGCCGCAGCGCTTCGATCTGCAACAGATCGCCGCCCACGCTGGTCCAGGCCAGACCCGTCACCACGCCCACCTGATCTTCCTTCTCGGCCAGACCATAGCGATAGCGCTTGACCCCCAGATAGCCCTCCAGCTTGTCCGGCGTCACCTCGACCGATTTCGCGGTCTTCTTGACGATCTCGGTCACGGCCTTGCGCGCCAGCTTGGCGATCTCACGCTCAAGGTTCCGCACGCCCGCTTCGCGGGTATAGGTGCGGATCATCTCCATCAACGCCTCATCCGAGACCTTGAATTCCCCTTTGCGCAACGCGTGACCGTCGATTTGCTTGGGCACCAGATGGCCTTTGGCAATCTCGCGCTTCTCGTCTTCGGTATAGCCGGCAAGGGCGATGATCTCCATGCGGTCCAACAGCGGGCCGGGCATGTTGTAAGAGTTCGCCGTGGTGATGAACATCACGTTCGACAGGTCGTATTCGACCTCCAGATAGTGATCCACGAAGGTCGAGTTCTGTTCCGGGTCCAGCACCTCCAGCATCGCGCTGGCCGGGTCGCCCCGGAAATCCTGACCCATCTTGTCGATTTCATCCAACAAGATCAGCGGATTGGTGGTCTTCGCCTTCTTCAGCGCCTGAATGATCTTGCCCGGCATCGACCCGATATAGGTCCGACGGTGGCCGCGGATCTCGGATTCGTCGCGCACCCCGCCCAGCGAGATGCGGATGAACTCGCGCCCCGTGGCCTTGGCGACCGACCGCCCCAGACGTGGTCTTGCCCACACCCGGAGGCCCGACGAGGCACAGGATCGGCCCCTTCAGCTTGGCCGAGCGCGCCTGAACCGCCAGATATTCGACGATCCGCTCTTTGACCTTTTCCAGACCGTAGTGATCGGCATCCAGCACCTTTTGCGCCGCCGCCAGATCTTTCTTGACGCGCGATTTCACGCCCCACGGCACACCCAACAGCCAGTCGAGGTAGTTGCGCACCACCGTCGCCTCGGCACTCATCGGGCTCATGGATTTCAGCTTTTTCAGCTCACCCTCGGCCTTGTCGCGCGCCTCTTTGGAAAGCTGGGTCTTCTTGATCCGCTCTTCCAACTCGGCCAATTCGTTCTGGCCGTCTTCGCCGTCGCCCAATTCCTTCTGAATGGCCTTCATCTGCTCATTCAGATAATATTCGCGCTGCGTGCGCTCCATCTGGGTCTTGACGCGGGATTTGATCTTTTTCTCGACCTGAAGCACGGACATTTCGCCCTGCATCTGGCCGTAGACCTTCTCCAGCCGCTCGGCCACATCCAGCGTTTCCAGCAAATCCTGCTTTTGCGCGACTTCAATGCCCAGATGACCCGCAACCAAATCGGCCAGACGGGCCGGCTCACGCGTTTCGGACACGGCGGCAAGCGCCTCTTCGGGGATGTTCTTGCGGATCTTGGCGTAACGCTCAAACTCGTCGGAGACCGACCGCAAAAGCGCCTCGACCGACAGCGCGTCGCCGTCCGCCTCTTCCAGCAGTTCCGCCCGCGCCTCAAAGAAATTGGGGTTTTCAACGAACTCGGTGATCTTGACCCGCGCCTTGCCCTCGACCAACACCTTAACGGTGCCATCGGGAAGCTTAAGCAATTGCAACACGTTGGCCAAAACGCCCACGCGGTAGATGCCCTCGGTCTGCGGATCATCCACCGATGGATCCACCTGAGAAGACAGCAAGATCTGCTTGTCGTCTGCCATGACCTCTTCGAGCGCCCGCACCGATTTCTCGCGCCCCACGAACAAGGGCACGATCATATGCGGGAAGACCACGATGTCACGCAGCGGCAGAACCGGGTAACTGGTGGAAAGGGAGTCAGTCATTTCGGTTTCCTTTCTGGCAGGAAGGCCCGCGTCCCGTGCATCGGCAACATATGGACCTTCCCCTCTTCGGACTCTGTATTTGTGGTGGCAACCTGCAAGTGTCAACCTCGGGCCGCGACTGTTCTTTCCCGATCATCCGCCTGTGATGCGGCAAGGGCAAGGCGTGAATGCGAAGGATTTTTGCGCCTAGGCCCAAAAGTCCCAACCCGTCGCCGGCAACCACGCCCTTTTGGCCTAAAGCGGCTCGATATCGCCCGCCGCCCGCTCTGCGTGAAAGGCCGCAACAAACCCCGCCAGCCGCTGCCCCGCAATCGCGTCGCGCAACCCCTGCATCAAGTCCTGATAATAATGCAGGTTGTGCCAGGTCAGCAGCATTGATGCGATGATCTCCTGCGCCTTGTTCACATGGTGCAGATAGGCGCGCGAATAGTTCCGGCACGCCGGGCAGGCGCAAGCCTCATCCAAGGGGCGCGGATCGTTCTGGTGGCGGGCGTTCTTGATATTGACCTGCCCGCGCCGCGTCCATGCCTGCCCCGTCCGGCCAGAGCGCGACGGCAACACACAGTCCATCATGTCGATGCCGCGTTCCACCGCACCTACGATGTCATCGGGCTTGCCCACCCCCATCAGATAGCGCGGCTTGTCCTCGGGCAGCATGCCCGGCGCATAGTCGAGCACCGAAAACATCGCCTCCTGCCCCTCGCCCACCGCCAGACCGCCCACCGCATAGCCGTCAAAGCCGATGGCCCGCAGCGCCTCGGCACTCTCGGCGCGCAAGTCCTGCGTCACCCCGCCCTGCATGATCCCGAACAGCGCATGGCCCGGCCGGTCGCCAAAAGCATCGCGCGACCGCTGCGCCCAGCGCATCGACAGCCGCATGGACTTGGCCACCTCCGCATCGGTCGCGGGCAAAGCCGGGCATTCGTCGAAACACATCACGATGTCCGAGCCCAACAGCTTCTGAATCTCCATGCTCCGTTCCGGGCTCAGCATATGCTTTGACCCGTCGATATGGCTCGAAAACCGCACCCCCTCCTCGGTCAGCTTGCGCAGACTGGCCAAGGACATCACCTGAAACCCGCCGGAATCCGTCAGGATCGGCCGCTCCCAGTTCATGAACCGGTGCAACCCGCCCAAAGCGCGCGATCCGCTCGGCCGTGGGCCGCAGCATCAGATGATAGGTGTTGCCCAACAGGATATCGGCCCCGGTCGCGCGCACGCTTTCCGGCAGCATCGCCTTGACCGTCGCCGGCCGTGCCCACCGGCATGAAGGCCGGCGTGCGGATCTCGCCGCGCGGCGTGGAGATCACGCCGGTCCGCGCAGCCCCGTCGGTCGCCGCCAGCGTGAACCCGAACTTTGCCCCCATCCCGATCGCTTCCTGCATTTTCTGTCCTCAAATATCCCACGGGGGTCCGGGGGTGTGAAACCCCCGGGCCGCCTGCGCCAACGCGCCGCCTACCGTGTTCCGCCCCAAAACGAAAGGGCCCGGTCCGCGCCCGAAACAGCCTCCCGCCACGCCACGCGCCAAAGCCCGGCACGGAACCGCGCCCTCAGCCCCCCCCCCCGTCCTCAGCCCCCCCCGCCCGAACCTGCGGGCGAACCCACCGCCGAACCCTCATCCGAAACGCTCTTTTCCGCCATCGCGCGCAGAACGAACTTCTGCACCTTCCCGGTCGAGGTTCTGGGAATGGCCATGAACAAGAACCGCCCCGGAACCTTGTAAGGCGCAAGATGCGTGCGGCACCACGCTTTCAACGCCTCGGCATCCGCCTGCTGCCCCGCGACCAACTCGATAAACGCGCAGGGCGTTTCGCCCCATTTGGGATGGGGCATCGCCACCACCGCGGCCACGGCCACCGCCGGATGCCGGTAAAGCGCCTCTTCAACCTCGATGGACGAGATATTCTCGCCGCCCGAAATGATGATATCCTTCGACCTGTCCTTCAACTGGATATACCCATCCGGGTGCATCACCCCCAGATCGCCCGAATGGAACCAGCCCCCCTCAAACGCCTGTGCCGTCGCCGTCGGGTTGCGGAAATACCCCTTCATGACGACGTTGCCGCGAAACATGACCTCCCCCATCGTCGCGCCGTCCCGCGGCACGGGTTGCATCGTGTCGGGATCCCGCACGTCCAACGCCTCCAAGGGCAGATAGCGCACCCCCTGACGGGCTTTCAACGCGGCCTGCTCGGCCAAGGGCAAGGCAGACCAGGCGTCATGCCAGTCATTAACGACGGAAGGTCCATAGGTTTCGGTCAACCCGTAAAGATGGGTCACCTCAAAACCGGCAACCTTCATCTCCGCCAACAGCTTTTCGGGGGGCGGCGCGGCCGCGGTAAAGAACTGCACCGTGCGGCCAAGTTCCCGTTTGACCGCCTGTGGCGCGGTGATCATCAGCGACATCACAATCGGCGCCCCGCACAGATGGGTCACCCCCTCCTCGGCAAGCGCCTTCCAGATCGGCTCGGCCCGAACCTGGCGTAAGCAGACATGGGTGCCGATAATGGCCGAAAGCGTCCACGGGAAACACCAGCCGTTGCAGTGAAACATCGGCAAGGTCCACAGATAAACCGCATGCTTTTGCATCGACGAGGTCAAGGCATTGCCCTGCGCCAGCAGATAGGCACCACGATGATGCGACACCACCCCCTTCGGATCGCCCGTCGTGCCAGAGGTGTAGTTGACAGAGATCGCGTCCCATTCATCCTCGGGCATCAACCACGCGAAATCAGGATCGCCCGCCGCCACAAACGCCTCATAATCCTCGGCCTCAACTGACATCCTCGGCCCGACATATTCCGGATCATCATACTGAACCAAAACCGGCGTGACCGCGGCCAACGCCAAGGCCTCCTGCATCAGCGGCATGAACTCGGCATCCACGATCACGATCCGCGTCCGGGTATGGTCCAGCTGAAACGCAATGGTCGCCGCATCCAGCCGGGTGTTGATGGAATGCAGAACCGCCCCGCACATCGGCACGCCGTAGTGGCACTCCAACATCGCGGGCGTATTCGCCAACAGGGCAGACACCGTCTCGCCCCGCCCGACACCCCGCGCCGCCAAGGCCGATGCCAACTGACGCGCGCGCGCATAGAACGCGGCATAGCTGCGCCGCAAATCCCCATGCACGATCGCTATATGCGCCGGATGCACGCTGGCCGCACGCTCCAGAAAGCTCAACGGCGTCAGAGGTTGATGGTTGGCCGGGTTGCGGTCCAGATCGGTGTTGTAAGGGTTCGGTGCCATCGGCTCATGCATCCTTCCACTGTGCGGCGCGCTTCCCGATAAAGGCCCCGATGCCTTCTTCGGCGTCCTGCGCCAACATGTTTTCCACCATAACCCCCGAGGCGTAATCATAGGCCTCCGCCAAACCCATCTCGCGCTGCGCATAAAACGCGCGCTTGCCCGTGGCCAGGGTCAGGCTGGACTTGGACGCGATCTTGCGCGCCAAGGCCAAGGCCACCGCCTGCAACTCTTCGGCGGCAACGGCCCGGTTGATCAACCCGATCTCCACCGCCCGGTGCGCGGGCGTCATGTCGCCGGTCAGCAACATCTCCATCGCGTGCTTGGCCCCCACATTGCGCGACAGCGCCACCATCGGCGTTGAACAGAACAACCCGATATGCACCCCCGGCGTGCTGAATTGCGCCGTCTCGGCGGCAACAGCCAGATCGCAACTGGCCACCAATTGGCACCCCGCCGCCGTCGCAACCCCCGCAACCTCGGCAATCACCGGCTTGGGGCAGCCGACAATGGCCTGCATGACCGCCGAACAGGCCGCCATGATCCTGGCAAAATAGGCCCGCCCCCGGTCGGGCGCCGCCCGGCCCGCCGCCAACTCCTTCAGATCATGGCCTGCGCAAAAGGCCGGCCCATTGGCGGCCAAAAGGATGACCCGCACCGACGCATCCGCCGCCGCCGCCGCAAAAGCAGCCCCCAGCGCGGCCAACATCGCCTCCGACAACGCATTGCGCCGCCGCACGTCATTCAGCGTCAACCGCAAAACCCCGTCACCGCCCAGTTCCCGCAGCAGAATATCGCCGACTTGCATGGATCGCCCCCCGTTCATCCCCAACACATCTCCATCCCCCACGCTATCACCGCGCCCACCGCCAAGAAAGCACCCCGAAGCCCCCAAACACAGCGCCTCCCAACCAACCCGCCCCCATTTTCTGTCCAAAAATATCCCACGGGGGTCCGGGGGTGTGAAACCCCCGGTTCCGCCGCCCAAACACCCACCCAAATGAAAAAGGGAGGGCACTGCCCTCCCCCTCCCCCAAATAACCGCAAGCGTTCAGCTACACCCGCTCGTCCCGCCACAGGTGTTGCACTTCATGCAGGTGCCGTTGCGCACCAGCGTGTAGTTGCCACACTCCCCGCACGGATCGCCCTCATAGCCCTGCATCCGCGCCTTGGAGCGCAGATCAATGCCGACTGTGCCGCTGCTCAGCGCCGTGGCCCCCGCAATGGTCCCGCCCGTCCCGCTGGCCAGCGCCGTCGCTGGCACCAGCATGTTCAGCGCCGTGGCCGGATCGCTTGTGGCCAGCGCGGTGGCGCCAAATCCGCCCATGCCGCCCTGAAACACCATCAACTCCTGCGGCAACCGCTTGCGCAGATACCCGGTGGACGAGATCGACCGCAACAGTTCGACCGATTTCGACGCAACCGCATCCGACACCTCGCCAAAGTTCCGCTTGCCCTCGCTGTCGCCGTGGCCAAGGTCATCAAAGGCATGGCCCGTAGGCTTGACATGGGCCAGATCGGTGCGGTCCAGATAGGAAATCGCCAGCTCCCGGAAGATATAGTCCAGAATAGAGGTGGCATTCTTGATGCTGTCATTGCCCTGAACCATGCCCGCCGGCTCGAACCGGGTGAAGGTAAAGGCCTCAACAAACTCTTCCAGCGGCACGCCATATTGCAGCCCCACCGACACCGCGATGGCAAAGTTGTTCATCATGGCGCGGAAGCCCGCACCTTCCTTGTGCATGTCGATAAAGATTTCGCCCAAGCGCCCGTCGCCATATTCGCCGGTGCGCAGATAAACCTTATGACCGCCGACAATGGCCTTTTGCGTATAACCCTTGCGGCGCTCGGGCAGCTTTTCGCGATTGGTGCGGATGATCTCCTTGATGATGATCTTCTCGACGATTTTCTCGGCAATCACCGCGGCCTTTTCCTGCGCCGACCCGGTGGCCAGAATTTCCTCGGCTTCCTCATCATCGTCGATCAGCGCCGACGCCAAGGGCTGGCTCAGCTTCGACCCATCGCGATACAGCGCGTTGGCCTTGATCCCCAGCGAATGCGACAACTCATACGCCGCCAGCGTTTCCCCGATAGAGGCCGAATTCGGCATGTTGATCGTCTTGGAAATCGCCCCCGAGATGAACGACTGCGCCGCCGCCATCATGTAGATATGGCTTTCCACCGACAGATAGCGCTTCCCGGTCTTGCCGCAGGGGTTGGCGCAATCAAAGACGCTGTAATGCTCTTTCTTCAGAAAGGGCGCGCCCTCCAGCGTCATCGTACCGCACACATGGTCATTGGCGGCATCAATCTGCGCTTTGGTAAAACCAAGGTGGCGCAACAGATCAAAGGTCGGATCGGCCAGACGCTCTTCCGGGATACCCAAAGCGCCCTTGCAGAACGCTTCGCCCAAGGTCCACTGGTTGAACACAAAGCGGATATCAAAGGCCGACGGCAACGCCGCTTCGATCTTTTCCAACTCGCGGGGGCCAAACCCATGACCAACCAGCGACGTGGTGTTGATCGCCGGGCAATTTCCAATTGAACCATGCCCCACCGCATAGGCCACCATCTCGGCCGCTTGCGACGTGGAATAGCCCAGCTTTTCCAAAGCCGCCGGAACCGACTGGTTGATGATCTTGAAATAACCACCCCCTGCCAGCTTCTTGAACTTGACCAGCGCAAAATCCGGCTCGATCCCGGTGGTGTCGCAATCCATCACCAGACCGATGGTGCCCGTGGGGGCGATCACCGTGGTTTGCGCGTTGCGGAACCCATGCGCCTCGCCCAGGGTCAGCGCCTCATCCCACGCGGATTTCGCAAGTGTGACAAGGGTTTGGTCGGGGCAGTTCGCGTGATCCAATGCCACCGGATTCACGTTCAGCGCCTCAAACCCGCTGGTCTTGCCATAGGCTGCGGCACGGTGGTTGCGGATCACGCGCAGCATATGCGCCTTGTTGCGCTCATAGCCCGAAAAGGCGCCAAGCTCTTTGGCGATCTCGGCCGAGGTCGCATAGGCCACCCCGGTCATGATCGCGGTCAGCGCCCCACACAGCGCCCGGCCTTCCTTGGAGTCATAGCCAAGCCCCATGTTCATCAGCAACCCGCCGATATTGGCATAGCCAAGTCCCAGCGTGCGGAAGTCATAGGACAGCTGCGCGATTTCCTTGGACGGGAACTGCGCCATCATGACCGATATCTCCAACGTCACCGTCCAAAGGCGTGAGGCGTGGATATAGGCTTCGGCATCGAACTTGTTGTCGTTGTGAAAGGTCAGCAGGTTCATCGACGCAAGGTTGCAGGCGGTGTCGTCCAGAAACATGTATTCCGAACAGGGGTTCGACCCACGGATCGGCCCATCTTCAGGGCAGGTGTGCCACGCGTTGACCGAGTTGTGGAACTGGATGCCCGGATCGGCGCAGGCCCAGGCGGCATGGCCGATCTGGTCCCACAAATCGCGCGCCTTGACCGTCTTGGCGGTCTTGCCATCGGTGCGGCGGATCAGCGCCCAATCGGCATCGTCCTTGACCGCCGTCAGAAAGGCATCCGTCACCCGGACCGAGTTGTTCGAATTCTGGCCAGACACGGTGATATAGGCCTCGGAATCCCAGTCGGTATCATAGGTCGGGAATTCGATGCTGGTGAAACCCTGCCGCGCGTATTGCAGAATACGGTTGGTGTAGGTGTCGGGGATCATCGCCTTTTTGGCCGCGCGGATCGCCCCCTTCAGTGCCGGGTTCTTCGCCGGGTCCACCGAATCTTCGGCCGAGCCGTCCCACTGGCGGATCGCCGAAAAGATGTCGTTCAAGCGCAGCTCATGCGCCTTGGACCCCGCCACGAGGCTTGCAACCTTTTGCTCCTCAATGACTTTCCAGTTGATGAACTGCTCGATATCGGGGTGATCCATATCGCATATGACCATCTTGGCCGCGCGCCGCGTCGTGCCGCCCGACTTGATGGCACCTGCCGCGCGGTCCCCGATCTTCAAGAACCCCATCAAGCCCGAGGATTTCCCCCCGCCTGACAGCTTTTCCCCCGCTCCGCGCAAGGACGAAAAGTTGGTCCCTGTGCCCGAGCCGTATTTGAACAGCCGCGCCTCACGCACCCACAGATCCATGATGCCGCCGTCACCCACCAGATCGTCGCGCACCGATTGGATAAAGCAGGCATGGGGTTGGGGATGCTCATAGGCGCTATCGGATTTGGTCAGCACGCCGGTGGCGTGATCCACATAGTAATGCCCCTGCGCCGGCCCATCGACGCCATACGCCCAATGCAGCCCGGTGTTGAACCATTGCGGGCTGTTCGGCGCGGCCATCTGGCGGGCCAGCATAAAGCGCATCTCGTCGAAATAGGCTTTGGCATCGGCTTCGGTGGTGAAATAGCCGCCCTTCCAGCCCCAATAGGTCCACGCCCCGGCCAGACGGTCAAACACCTGCTTGGCCGAGGTCTCACCGGTGAACCGCTTGTCTTCGGGCAACTCTGCCAGCGCCTCCGTGTCCGGCTCATGGCGCCACAGGAACCGCGGCACGCCCTGTTCCTTGACGCGGCGCATCCGAACCGGAACCCCGGCCTTGCGGAAGTATTTCTGGGCGAGCACATCCGACGCGACCTGGCTCCAGCCGCCGGGCACCTCAACCGCATCGTTGCGGAACACCACGGTGCCGTCCGGGTTTCGGATTTCCGAGACCGTCGTTACAAAATCCATCGCCCCGTATGCCCCGGCTTCCGCCGTGGTGAACTTCCGCTCGATCTTCATGCCCCATCTCCAGTTTTTGTGGCGAGGTTTTCCCTCGTCCAATATGTCCCATTCCCAACGTCGCCAGAGACAAACCAGCAGGACCCTTTCCGCAAAACGGAAAGCAGCGACCCAACCTATCGGGTCGGGCATTGGATCTGTTGGTCTTCACGTCCGGTTGGCACCACAACATCTGGTAGCTCTTCCGGCGACTTCGTCAAACTGTCGCAATTCCACCGGGCGATCAACGGATATTTTAGACTTACCCACTAGAATTTGTGCTTGACCGACAAACTGGCACCACCGATGGCAACACGGGATCGTGAGCTGGCCAGCCCCTCCGCCCCTGTGGATAAGTTCAAGTGATCTTTCAACACGGGCTGAAAACCTTGGCCCCCGGCCCGTTTGTAGCCCCCGGCTCAGCCGCCGTGACAACCGATCTTGCGGCCAAAACCGATTCCGCAGCGCCCTAGGCCTTGCGGTTGACCAAGGCGATTCCCACACCCACCAGTGCAGCCGCCACCAAAAGCCCCGGCGCAGGTTGCTCGCCAAAGATCAAATAGCCCAACCCAATGGCAAACAGCGGGGTCAGCAGCGAAAAGCTGGCCACGGTTGAGGTCGGATAGACCGACAGCAGCCACAGCCACGAGATAAAGCCCCCCGCCACCACAACCGAAGACTGAAACACCAACCACATCCAATGCTCTGGCTTCACCTCGCGCAACAATGGCCCGAAGAAAGGCGCTGCAATCAACAAGATAGGGGCCGAAACCAAGACCATCCAGAACAGTTGCACCTCTGGTCCAGCCGCGCGCAACCGCGTCTTGCGCGCCAGAAACGCCGTCCCCGCCCAGCCCCACGCGCCCCCCAGCGCGAACAGATCGCCCACGATACTGCCCCCCACCGCACTCGTGCGGCTGAGAATCGCCCAAGCCGTGCCCGCAAAGGCCACCGCCAGCCCCAAGGCGCGCAGCGGCGTCAGACGCTCACCGGGCAAAAAGTAATGCGCCAGAATCCCCATCCACACCGGCATCGAATAAAAGATCACCGAGGCCCGCCCCACCAGCGTCAGATCCAGCGCCATGAACAGGCACAGAAATTCCGCCGCAAACACCGTCCCTATTGCCAAGCCCGGCAACCAGTCCGACACCTTCACCCGCGCCGTCAGCCCGCGATACCACAGCCACCCCCAGACAAAGACCACCGCCAAGGCCGAGCGCAGCCCGGCAAAGAACACCGGCTGCAAGCCCGAGTTCACCTCTTTGACGATGATCTGATTGGCCGCCAACAACAGTGTCACGCCAATCAGCGCGGCCAGCCCAATTCCGTCCAGCCGCTCTTTGCGCATCTTGCTCTCCCGGTTCGCGGCCACCCTTTCCGCGCACCTGCCCAGTGTCAACCCGCCCCCGGCCCGGAAAACTGCTGGCAGCAATAGCCGTGATCCCCTAAAGCCATAAGACGGTAAGGATCAAAGTCCCCAGCGACCAAGGAACGGGCGGCCATGTCGGACATCATCGCACGCTGCGAAAGCAAAGGTCTTCGCATGACCGACCAGCGCCGCGTCGTCGCGCGGGTCATTGGCGCGGCCGATGATCACCCCGATGTGGAGCAACTCTACTTCCGCGCCGCCGAGGTCGATCCCAAAATCTCGCTCGCCACCGTCTACCGCACGGTCAAACTGTTTGAAGAGGCCGGGATTCTGGAAAAGCTGGAATTCGGCGATGGCCGCGCGCGCTATGAAGACGCCGAGCGCGATCACCACGACCACCTGATTGATGTCTCGACCGGCACCGTCATCGAATTCGTCGATCCGGATATTGAGGCGTTGCAAGAAAAGATCGCCGCCCGCCTTGGCTACCGGCTGATCGGGCACCGGCTTGAACTGCTGGCCGTGCCAGTCAAGAAAACCTGACATGGCCGCTGAAAACCTGCGCGGCATCGTCTTGATGCTGGCCTCCATGGCGCTGTTCGCCGCCGAAGACATGTTCCTGAAATGGGCCGCCGCCAGCCTGCCGATCGGCGTGGTGGTGTTCGTCTCGGGCGCTTTTGCCATTCCGGTCTTTGTCTGGATGGCCCGCGCCAAAGGCCAGCGCGTGCTGACCCGCAGCGCACTGCACCCCGCCGCCCTTGCCCGCGCCGTGGGCGAGATGTCGGCCACCTTTTGCTACATCACGGCCCTTGCCACCGTGCCGCTGTCCACCGTCTCGGCGGTGCTGCAGGCGATGCCGCTGTCGATGACCATGGCCGCCGCCCTCTTCATGCAGGAAAAAGTCGGCTGGCGCCGGTGGAGCGCGATTGCCGTGGGGTTTTCCGGGGTGCTGCTGGTGATCCGCCCGGGGATGGAGGGCTTTCGCCCCGAAGCCCTCTGGGTGCTTTTGTCCGTCGCAGGGCTGACGCTGCGCGACCTGTCCTCGCGCGCCATCCCCGCCGAGGTATCAACCGCGCAGGTATCCGCCTGGGGTATGATGGCGCTGGCGCTGTTGGGGCTGATGATGATGGCCACGACCGGCGATGTCGTGCGGCCCGATCTGGGCCAAAGCGCGACGCTGCTGGGCGCGCTGGTCTTTGGCACGGCGGGCTATTGGGCGATCACGGCGGCCACCCGCACCGGCGAGGTGTCGGTCGTGGCCCCCTTCCGCTATGCCCGTCTGGTCTTTGCCCTGATCATCGCGGTCACCGTCTTTGGTGAACGCCCCGGCCTGCTGACACTGGCGGGCGCGACGCTGATCATCGGCTCGGGGCTTTATTCCTTTGCGCGCGAACGCCGCCTTGCCGCCAAAGCCGCCTGATCCCGGCTTTTCGCCCCGCAAGGCCCGCAACACCCTTTTGTTTGTCACAAACTGCCGTTAGACGGTCCTTGAGAGCACCTCCAGCCTAGGGAGCCCCCCATGAGCACCATTATCGACATTCACGCGCGCGAAATTCTCGACAGCCGCGGCAACCCCACCGTTGAAGTGGACGTGACGCTGGAAAGCGGCGCGATGGGCCGCGCGGCGGTCCCTTCGGGCGCCTCGACCGGCGCCCATGAAGCCAATGAGCGCCGCGACGGCGACAAGACCCGCTATATGGGCAAAGGCGTGCTTGAGGCGGTTGCGGCCGTCAACGGCGAACTGGCCGAGGAACTCGTCGGCTACGACGCCACCGAACAAGTCGGCATCGACCGCACCATGATCGAGATGGACGGCACCCCCAACAAATCCCGCCTTGGTGCCAACGCCATTCTGGGCATCTCGCTGGCCGTGGCCAAGGCGGCAGCGGAATTCACCGCACAGCCGCTGTATCGCTACGTCGGCGGCACCTCTGCCCGCACGCTGCCAGTGCCGATGATGAACATCATCAACGGCGGCGAGCACGCCGACAACCCGATCGACATTCAGGAATTCATGATCATGCCGGTCGGCGCGGAAAACATCCGCGAAGCGATCCGCATGGGGTCCGAAGTGTTCCACACGCTGAAGAAAGAGCTTTCGGCAGCGGGCCACAACACCAACGTCGGCGATGAGGGCGGCTTTGCCCCCAACCTGAACTCTGCCCGCGACGCGCTTGATTTCATTCTGAAATCCATCGAGAAGGCCGGCTACAAACCCGGTGAGGACATCTTCCTTGCCCTCGACTGCGCCGCGACCGAATACTTCAAGGGCGGCCGCTACGAGATGAAGGGCGAAGGCAAATCGCTGTCCATCGAAGAGAACGTCGAATTCCTGGCCGCCCTTGCCCGCGACTATCCGATCATCTCGATCGAAGATGGCTGCTCGGAAGATGACTGGGCGGGCTGGAAGCTGCTGACCGAGACGCTGGGCCACAAAATCCAACTGGTGGGCGACGATCTGTTCGTCACCAACCCGCGCCGTCTGGCCGAGGGCATCGAAACAGGGCTGCGCCAACTCGATGCTGGTGAAGGTCAACCAGATCGGCACCCTGACCGAGACGCTGCAAGCCGTCGATATGGCGCACCGCGCGCGCTATACCAACGTCATGTCGCACCGCTCGGGCGAGACGGAAGACAGCACCATTGCCGACCTTGCCGTGGCCACCAACTGCGGCCAGATCAAGACCGGCTCGCTGTCGCGCTCGGACCGGTTGGCCAAGTACAACCAGCTGATCCGCATCGAAGAGATGCTGGGCGAGACGGCAGAATACGCCGGACGGTCGATCCTGCGCCGCTAAGGCCAGCGCCGTCAGGGTAGGCTGCAGGCAAATCTGGCCCGTCTCGTTCTGCGAGGCGGGCTTTTTGCTGCGCGGTCGGAGCCTCCGGCGGGGATATTTAAGGACAGAAAATGGGCTTGGCGGCGGGGGTGGTTGTGCTTTCGGGTCAGGTTTGATTTGGACTTGGGAAGGATCTGGGGGGGCATGATGGATCATAAGCGTTTTGTTGCAGACCTGTCGCCCGAGGTGCGGGCGCGGCTGGTGGCGAAATCGGACCGCGCGGGGTTGCGCCATCTGGCGCTGCATCTGGGGGGCATTGTGCTGCTGGGGGCGATGATCGGCATGCACGTGCCGTTCTGGCCGCTGTTATTGCCGGTTCAGGGCGTGCTCTTGGTGTTTCTGTTCACGTTGGAGCATGAGGCAACCCACAAGACCCCCTTTGCCAATGAGGCGCTGAACGAAGCGGTCGGGCGCTTTTGCGGTTTTGTCTTGCTGCTGCCGTTTCAGTGGTTTCGCTATTTCCATCTGGCCCATCACCGCTGGACCAATCTTCCGGGCCAAGACCCCGAGTTGGAAAGCCCGAAGCCCGCGACGCGGACCGCCTGGGCATGGCATGTCAGCGGGTTGCCGCTTTGGCTGTCCTCGGTCCGTTTGCTGGTCAGGTTGAGCTGTGGGCGCGAGCAGGCCGCCTATCTTCCCGCCCCCGCCCTGCCGCGACTGCGGCGCGAGGCGCGCATCATGCTGGCGGGCTACGCCTTGGTGGGGCTGTCCTTGCTGGTCACACCTTTGGCCTTTTGGGTCTGGCTGCTGCCCATGGGGCTTGGCCAGCCTTTCCTGCGGCTGTATCTGCTGGCCGAGCATGGTGACTGCCCCGAGGTGTCCAACATGTTTGAAAACACCCGCACCACCTTTACCACAAGGCTGATGCGGCGGCTGGCGTGGAACATGCCCTATCATGTCGAGCATCACGTCTACCCTGCCGTGCCCTTTCACCAATTGCCCGCCCTTCACCATGAGATGCAGGACAAGCTGCGCGTCACCGCCAACGGCTATGCCGCCTTCAGCCGGGATTTTCTGCGCCGCAGGATGTAGCGGTTTGTATCGGGCACAAGTTTACGGTTCCCGTGGCCGCGCGGCGGCGCTAGTCACGCGCTATGGAAAAAGCAGCGCCCACGCCCCCCGCCAAGAATGAAGACACGCTGGCCGGGTTTGGCTATGCGCTGACTGCCTATCTGCTTTGGGGCTTCTTGCCGATCTACATGAAGGCGCTGTCCCATATCCCACCGGTAGAGGTTCTGGCCCACCGTGTGCTCTGGTCGGTGCCGATTGCCGCGCTGGTGCTGTTGGTTCAGGGCCGCACCGACGATCTGCGCCGCGCCTTCCGCACCCCGAGGATGTTGGGCATGGCGGCGGTCACGGCGACAGTGGTGTCGGTCAACTGGGGGATCTACGTCTGGGCGATTGGCGCGGGCCATACACTGGATGCCGCCTTGGGTTATTACATCAACCCCTTGTTCAGCATCTTTCTGGGGGCGGTGTTGCTGGGCGAGCGGCTGGACCGTTTGCAACAACTGGCCATCGCTTTGGCCGCCCTTGCCGTGGTGGCACTGACGGTGGAGAGCGGGCGGCTGCCGATGACCTCCTTGGCGCTGACGGTCACTTGGGGGATCTATGCCTATCTGAAGAAATCCCTGCCCATTGGCCCCAACCAAGGCTTTACGCTGGAGGTCTTGCTGCTCTTGCCCTTCGCCTTGGGCTATGTGCTGTGGATGGGCGCGCAGGGCAACGGGCATTTTCTGACCGGGTCGGCGGCGGACACCGCCTTGCTGATCGGCTGCGGCTTGGTCACGGCGGGGCCGTTGATGATCTATGCCAACGGGGCCAAACTGTTGCGGCTGTCGACCATCGGCATCATGCAATACATCGCGCCGACCATGATTTTCCTGACGGCAGTGTTCGTCTTTGGCGAGCCCTTTGGCCGCGCCCGCATGATCGCCTTTCCGATGATCTGGGCGGCACTGGCGCTCTATGCCTTTGCGCTGATCCGCAAGTCCCGCGCGCACTGACGCGCGGCACCGCCATCAGCCCAAGGCATAGCCCGCCCCGCGCACCGTGCGCAGCGGGTCTTCGCCGCCATGCTGCATCAGGGCCTTGCGCAGCCGGCCGATATGGACATCCACCGTGCGGGTATCGACATAGATGTCGCGGCCCCAGACCCGGTCCAGCAACTGTTCGCGCGAAAACACCCGGCCCGGCTTTTCCAGAAAGGTCGACAACAGCCGGAACTCGGTCGGGCCCAGTTTCAGCACCTGGTCGGCGCGCATCACCCGATGGGTTTCGCTGTCCAGCCGGATATCGCCATACTCCAGCATCAGACCCGCCGTGGCCGGGCGCACCCGGCGCAGATGCGCGCGCAGACGCGCCATCAATTCGACCAGCGAATAAGGCTTGATCACATAGTCATCGGCCCCGGTTTCCAGCCCGCGCACCTTGTCCACCTCTTCAGACCGCGCCGACAACATGATCACCGGAATGGACCGGGTTTCGGGACGCAGCTTCAGGCGGCGGCACACCTCCAACCCCGAGACATGCGGCATCATCCAGTCCAGCAGGATCAGATCGGGGGCGGCCTCATCCACCACCATCATGGCCTCTTCGCCATTGGCGGCGGTGATCACCTCAAACCCCTCCGCAGACAGGTTATAGGCCAGAACTTCGCGCTGGGCGGGCTCATCCTCGACCAGCAGGACCGTGGGCCGCTGCGCCGCCATCAGCTTGCCTCACCGGTCAGGGTTGTGGCCTTGGGGCGGGCGTCATCGGGCAAGGACCCGGTGGCCAGATAGATCACCTGCTCGGCAATCGTGGTGGCATGGTCGCCCACCCGTTCGATGTTCTTGGCAATGAAATGCAAGTGCATGCAGGCGGTGATATGGCGCGGGTCTTCCATCATATGGGTCAGGAACACCCGGAAGATGGAGTTATACAGCTGATCCACCTCTTGGTCGCGCTGCCGCACCTCCGCTGCCAGCCCCGCATCGCGTGCGATAAAGGCGTCCAGCGCGTCCTTCAGCAACAGCCCCACCAACCGCGCCATCCGGCGGATCGAAAACGCCGCCCCCTCAATCGGGGTCATCGTGTTCAGCACCAAGGCCCGCTTGGCAAGGTTCTTGGCATAGTCGCCGCAGCGCTCAAGGCTCGAAGCGATCTTCATCACCGTCAGCACCGTCCGCAGGTCGGTCGCGATGGGAGAGCGCAACGCAATCAACCGCGCGCATTCCGAGTTGACCTGCTCTTCCAGCGCATCAATCGCCTTGTCGCCGGAGCGCACACGCTCGGCCAAGGCCACGTCCTGCGTCTCCAGCGCTTCGGCGGCGTCGGACAGGGCGGCTTCGACCAGCCCGCCCATCCGCATGATCAACGCCTGTACCGCTTCCAGATCGCGGTCAAAGGCGCGGACAATATGGGGATCCTTGATCATCGTCATAACTCCCTCAGCCGATCCGGCCAGAAATGTAGGATTCCGTGCGCGGATCCGTCGGGTTGGTGAAAATCTGCGCCGTGTCGCCAAATTCCACCAGATTGCCAAGGTGGAAGAACGCCGTGCGCTGGCTGACACGCGCTGCCTGCTGCATGGAATGGGTGACGATCACCACCGAGAACTGGCTGCGCAATTCGTCGATCAGTTCCTCGACCTGCGCGGTTGCAATCGGGTCCAGCGCGGAACAGGGCTCATCCATCAGCAACACCTCGGGCGAGGTGGCAATGGCGCGCGCGATGCACAGCCGCTGCTGCTGCCCGCCCGAAAGCCCGGTGCCCGGTGCGGCAAGACGGTCTTTGACCTCATTCCACAAAGCGGCCTTGCGCAGACAGGTTTCAACCACCTCATCCAACTCGGCCTTGTTGCGGGTCAACCCGTGAATCTTGGGGCCATAAGCCACATTGTCATAGATCGACTTCGGGAAGGGGTTGGGCTTTTGAAAGACCATGCCGATCTTGGCGCGCAACTGCACCGGATCGACGCGGCTATCATAGATATCCTCGCCTTCCAGCGTGATCTTGCCCTCAACCCGGCACCCGGCGATCGTGTCGTTCATCCGGTTCAGACAGCGCAGAAACGTTGATTTTCCGCAGCCCGAAGGCCCGATAAACGCCGTGACCGTCTTGTCCAGAATATCGACATCCACATCCTTGATGGCGTGGTTGGTGCCGTAATAGACCTGCGCGTTGCGGGCTTCGATCTTGATCTCTCGCGTGTCCACGCGGCTCTCCATTCGCATATCGTTCATTTGCATCGACCCCTACCAGCGGCGCTCAAACTTGCGGCGCAGATAAATCGCCACCGCGTTCATCATGATCAGGAACACCAGAAGCACGATAATCGCCCCCGAAGCCCGCTCTACGAAACCCGGGTCGCCCCGTTGGGTCCAGTTGTAAATCTGCACCGGCAAGGCCGCCGCCGGGTCAAACAACCCGTCCAAAGGCATCCCCGGAAAATCCCGCACAAAGGCCACCATCCCGATCAGCAACAACGGCGCGCTTTCGCCCAAGGCCTGCGCCAGACCGATGATCGTGCCGGTCAAAATCCCCGGCATCGCCAGCGGCAACACATGGTGCGTCACCGTCTGCAACTTTGACGCGCCGATCCCCAAAGCCGCATCGCGGATCGACGGAGGCACGGCCTTAAGGGCGGCCCGCGTCGGAATGATGATCCGCGGCAAGGTCATCAGCGTCAGCACCAGACCCCCCACGATGGGCGCGGATTGCGGCAACCCGGCAAAGTTGATGAAGATCGACAGGCCAAGGATACCATACACAATCGACGGCACCGCGGCGAGGTTGGCAATGTTCACCTCAATCAGATCGGTCCAGCGGTTCTTCGGCGCGAACTCCTCCAGATAGACCGAGGCCGCAACCCCAATCGGCAAGGCCAGCACCAGCACCACAAACATCATGTAAAGCGAGCCGATGATGGCAATCCCCAGACCCGCCGCCTCTGGCCGCTTGTCGGACGCATCGGGCATCGTCAGGAACCCGGTGTTGAACTTGATGCCAAGCAGCCCGGCCTCTTTCAGCTTGTCGGCCAGCGCCAGTTGCTCGGGCGAGATGTTCTTGTCCAGCGCGGCAGAGTCCATCGACACCCGGCCCTTGTAATAGCCGTCGATCCGGCCCGAGGCGAGCACCGAGAACGTTACCGTCTGCCCGATCAATTCGGGGTCCGCCAAAACCTGATTGCGCAGCGTTGCACCCGCTTCTTCGGACAACAGCTTGCCCAGGTCTTTTTCCTTCATGCCGCCCGTATCAATGCCGCGCGCCTCAATCTCGGCCGCCAGCGCCTTGGTCAGCACCTTGGCATAGCCGATGGTCGTCACTTTCCCCATCACCTCCGGGTCGCGCTTGCCGGATTTGTCCAGCACTGATTCCTCCAGCGTCACCGGGATCGTCAGGAAGGTTTGCTGAAAGGCAGGCAGCCCGTTGGAAAAGATAGAGATCAGCAGCCAGACCAAGGCCGCCAGCGCCAGCACAATCGCGGTCAGCCCATAGGCGCGAAACCGTTTTTCAGCGGCGTTGCGGGCCCGAACCGCCGGCGACAGGGTCAGCAGGGATGTCCGGCTCATTCGTATTGCTCCCGGTATTTCCGCACGATCACCAAGGCGATGATATTCAGTGCAAGCGTCAGGGTGAAAAGGGTCAGGCCAAGCGCAAAGGCCACAAGCGTCTCGGGGCTGGCAAACTCGGTGTCGCCGGTCAACTGGCTGACGATCTTCACCGTCACCGTGGTCATCGCGTCAAAGGGGTTCATCGACAGCCGTGCCGCCGCCCCTGCCCCCATCACCACGATCATCGTCTCCCCGATCGCCCGCGAGGCCGCCAGCAACACCGCCCCCACCACACCGGGCAAAGCCGCGGGCAACACCACCTGCCGGATCGTCTCCGACGGCGTGGCCCCCAACCCAAGCGAGCCATCGCGCAGCGACTGCGGCACCGCGTTGATGATGTCATCCGATAGCGAAGACACAAACGGGATCACCATGATCCCCATGACCAGACCCGCCGTCATCACCGAAGACGATGAATTGCCCAGCCCCAGAGGCGCCGCAAAGTAATCCCGCAACAGCGGCCCCACCGTGATCAGCGCGAAAAGCCCGTAGACGATGGTCGGAATACCCGCCAGCACCTCAATCGCGGGCTTGACCCAAGACCGCGTGCGGCGGCTGGCATATTCCGCCAGATAAATCGCCGACATCAGCCCGATTGGCACCGCCACGATCAGGGCGATGGCCGACACATAAAGTGTGCCCCAGATCAGCGGCCATATCCCAAGGCTGGACCCGCCCCCGAACTTCGGGCTCCACGTCGTGGAAAAGAAAAAGTCTTTCGCCGGGTAAAGCTGAAAGAAGTGGATCGTCTCGAACAACAGCGACATCACGATGCCCGCCGTCGTCAGCACCGCAATCAACGACGACCCGATCAGCAACCACAGCGCAAACCGCTCGGTTGCGTTGCGGGCGCGGTAGTCGGGCTTGATGCGGCTGATCGCAAAGCCAAGCCCCGCCACCGCCAGCAGCAGCGCGGCCCCGGTCATCATCCAGCGCGACCCTGCAGTCGCCTCGCGCAGCGCCTTGGTCGCGGCAAGCGTCGATGCTGTAGGCTCGGTTTCCAGCACCACACCCGCGTCATTCAGCGCCGTCTTCAACTTGGCCGGATCGGCCAAAAGCGGGCCAAGCTCCACGCCCCGCGCCTCAAGCTTGGCAAGACCGCTCGCGACACGCCGCACATCGGCCATCACCAGCGCAGGCGTCTTGCCCGCCGGGATTTCCTCAACCGCGATCAGCGACAGGGCTTTGGTTTCGACAAAAAGCGGTTGCGCCAGCAACCAGACACCAATCAGGAAAAATGCCGGAACCGCCGTCAGCAGCGCGGTAATGCGCCCGTAGAACGGCGGCAGGGAATGAAGGTTGCGAATATCCCCGCCCACCTGCGCCACGGCGCGACGGCGCCCGACCAGATAGCCCGCAAGGGCAAGGGCAAGAAGCATCAGGGAAAGAAGGCCAAGGCTCATCAGGGTCCTGCCGGGATTAAGAAGGCCACGCGCGAGGAAGGCGGGCATTGAAGGGGCGAGCAGATTGGGGGGCGCGGATCACCCGCGCCCCCCTTTTTTCAGCCGTTTCGCTTATTCCAGCGCGCCCATCGGGGTCTCTGCGGCCACCGCGTCGCGGGTCGCCTGCAGTTCCGGATCGGGCACCAGACCGTAATCCGCCAAAGCACCATCCGGGCCAGCCATGTCGTCAGACAGGAAGAACTCAACATACTCTTTAAGGCCGGGGATCACGCCGATATGCGCTTTCTTGACGTAGAAGTAGAGCGGGCGCGACACCGGGTATTCGCCGGTAGAGATCGTCTCGACCGACGGCAAGATGCCGTCCATGGTGGCGACTTTCAGCTTGTCGGTGTTGTTCTCGTAGAACGACAGACCGAACACGCCGATCGCGGTCGGGTTGGCGGCAATGCGCGACAGCGTCTCGGTGTAATCGCCGTCGATGTCGACCGACAGACCATCGGTGCGCAGGGCATGGCACTTTGCCACAGCGTCGGTCTTCTTGGCGTCGTCATCTGCACCGGTCGAGGCCGCGAGGAACACGTCATAAGCCCCGGCGGCCTTGCAGCCCTCTTCCAGAACCTTGGTGTCGAACACTTCGCGCGTGCCGTGCTTGGTGCCGGGCACGAAGGCCAGAATGGCTTGGGCCGGCAACGCGGCGTTCACATCCGCCCAGGTTTTGGAGGCGTTCGCAACAACCGCGCCGTCCTTGACCGTCTCGGCCGCCAAAGCGCCCCACACGTCCACCGGGGTCAGCGCAAAGTCAGCGCCGTCGATGTCCGAGGCAAACACGATGCCATCATAGCCAAAGCGGACTTCCATGATCTCGGTCACGCCGTTGGCGGTGCAGGTGTCGATATCCGACTGCTTGATGCGGCTGGAAGAGTTGGCGATGTCGATGGTGCCTTCGCCCACGCCTTCGCACAGCTTCTTGCGGCCAGCGCCCGAACCGCCGCCTTCGACAACCGGGGTCGCAAAGTCGGTGTTCTCGCCGAATGCTTCGGCCACGATCGTGGCATAGGGCAGCACGGTCGAGGAACCCGCGATCTGCAACTGGTCACGGGCCGAGGCCACCACGGTCGTAGCGGCCAGAATGGCCAGCGCCGAAGTCGAAATCTTCATCAGGGACATGCGTCTCTCCTGTAAGCCTTTTTCCGAGGGGGCCCGCATGGCCTCCCTTCGATGCCCCGTCTAAGCGGGCCTGCTTACCGTTTTGCGACAGTTTCGTAACAGTTTTATGACAAAGGCCGAAACCCGCACCCTGCCCAGACGCCTGCTTTCCCGTCACCCCAAAGGCAAAAGCACCGAAAAACAACTGCCTTTGCCCTTTTCGCTCTCTATCAGAAACCGCCCACGGTGCCGGTTGACGATGTGCTTAACGATCGCCAGCCCCAAACCTGTCCCGCCCTTTTCGCGCGACCGGTGCCCATCCACCCGGTAGAATCGCTCCGTAAGCCGGGGCAGATGCACCTCATCAATGCCCTCACCGTGGTCAGTGACCGACAAACGCAGCAACGGGCCGCGCGGCCCCTGCTCGCGTGCAAGCCGCACTTCAACCCGGCCCCCCGGTGTGCTGCCATATTTCACGGCGTTCTCGATCAGGTTGTTCAAGACCTGCGTCATCTGATCCCGGTCGGCGGGCAGTTTGGCCTCGGCCTCGGCCCCTTCCAGCGTGATCGACACCCCCGCCGCTTCGGCCCCCGGCCGCAACGTGGCCACGGCAGAGCGCGCGAGGGCCGCAAAATCAACCGGCTCATCGGGGCGAATACGCAACTCGGCCTCGACCCGGCTCAAGTGCAACAGGTCGCGCACAAGGCGGTTCATCCGCTCGGCTTCCGACGCCATGATCCCCAAAAACCGCTCCCGCGCTGGCGCGTCGTTTTTGGCCGCCCCCCGCAGCGTGTCAATGAACCCCAAAAGCGAGGTCAGCGGCGTGCGCAACTCATGGCTGACATTGGCCACGAAATCGCGCCGCATCTGGTCCATCCGCGTCACCGCCGACAGATCCTCAAAGGCCAGCAGCGCGCCCTCTTGCAGCGGAGTTACGCGCACCTCATGCACCCGGTCTTGGTTGGCATCCGGCATCACCAACCGCAACTGCCCCGGCTGCCCCGCCATTGCCCCAGCGATTGCCGCCAGCAATTCGGGCTGGCGAAACGTCAGCCCGTGGTGCCGCCCGGTGATCGCGCGGCCAAAGATCGCCTCGGCCAACGGGTTCGCCGCAAGGATGCGGTCATCCCGCCCGATCATCACCACCGCAAGCGGCAAACCCGCCAGAATCGCCTCCAGCGACCCCGCACTCATCCCCGCATTTTGCGCTTCCACCGATGCCATTTGCCGAAGTCTCCGCTGCCCAAACCCGCGCGCCTGACGCACGCCCCAACTCTTTTAAGCAAGCCCTAGCCTTCACCGCCAATTTAATCCAGTTCCTCCTTGCGGAGGTATCATGACACCGCTATCCAAAAAGTCAGAATTTCTACAGGAGAGCAACCATTGGTTGTCAACGCCCAAACTTCGTTCGCGTGGTATGGTGTGTCATGAGTGTCCGGTTTCCAGCAAGCACCGCACCAAGCGATTCCCCACCAGAACGTGTTTTGGCGGTCACCTTGACAGGTCCCGCGCAAAGCGGCAGCGCCAATATGGTGTGCACGCCGCTTTCGGGCCTGACCTCTGATCTTTTGGCGCAGGTGCGCCCTGACCGGGTGCTGACGCCGCTGTTTTCGGGCGGGCTGGATGCCACGACGGTCATCGAGCGGCTGGAAGAGCTGGGCTACAAAGGCCCGATCACCGTCATCGGCCCAACGCTGCCGCGCCCGGCGCTGGTGGAAACGGAACTGCGCGCCCTTGGTCCGGGCGCGCGTCTGGTCCTGGTCAGCCGCGACGACCCGCCACCGCCGGTTCAGCTTGGCGGCAGATCGCGCTGATAGATCCAGTCGTGGTCAGGGTCGTTCTGAAAGCGCCAGTTGCGGCGCGGACCGGCCATCACGTTCAGATAATACATCTCATAGCCATAGGGCGCACCGCAGGGATGGTGCCCCTTGGGAACCAGCGTCACGTCATGGTTCTTGACCGCCATCGTCTCATCAAGTGACCCATCCTCGGTATAGACTCGCTGAATGCCAAAGCCCTGCGCGGGGTTCAGCCGCATGTAATAGCTTTCCTCCAGATAGGTCATGCGGGGAAAGTCATCCTCGTCATGGCGGTGGCTCGGATAGGATGACCAGTTGCCAGAAGGGGTGAACACCTCGGTCACCAGCAGACTGTCGGCCACGTCCAGCGCCTCCATCGCGATGTTGTTGATATAGCGGGTGTTGGCCCCGGTGCCGCGCGGGGTCAGGGTGATGCCCTCTGGCCCCAAGCGCCGCGCCGCATGACCGCCCTTGCCCGGAGCGGTGCAGACCGCCAGCGTGCAAGCGGTGGTCGCGGTGGCGCTCCAGTCGGTGCCATTCGGCAGATACAGGCAATGCGGCGGCGTCTTTTCAAAGACATCCATCCGGTCGCCCATCACCCCCCAATCCTGCCCGGCCCCGGTGATATGGGCGTGCCCCTCAACCAGCACCAGAATGACCTCGCGGTCCCCCGTCGCCTCGGACACGGCCTGCCCCGGCTCCAGCCGGTAAAGCCCGAACCCGACATAGCCCCACCCCGCCGTCTGCGGTGTGATGTCATGCACCTTACCGTTGGTGCCCTTGGCTTTGCGCAAAAGATCCGCCATCACGCCTCCAAACGCTGTTGGCCGGTCGCGGCCTCATAGCCCGCCCGCGCCGCCCGCACCTCGGCCCGGCCCGACACCTCGGGCACCGCCACATCCCACCACGCGCCCCCGGCCTCGGTTGAGGGCCACGGATCGGTGTCGATCACGATCACCACCGGCACCGCCGCCCCCTTGGCCGCACGCAAAGCCGCCTCCAGCGCGGCAATCGACCCCACCTTCACCGCCTGCGCCCCCATCGCCGCCGCATGGGCAACAAAGTCGATATGCGATGGATTCACATGATAGCTTTGGTCCAAAAGGTTGTTGAACCCCGCCCCGCCCGTGGCCTTCTGCAACCGGTTGATGCAGCCATAGCCCCGGTTGTCGGTCAGCACGACCGTAAAGGGCAGGCCCATCATCACCGCCGTCGCCAGTTCCGAGTTCGCCATCATATAGCTGCCATCGCCGACCATGCAGATCACATCCGCCTCCGGTCGCGCCATCTTGATGCCCATGGCCCCGGCGATCTCATAGCCCATGCAGGAAAAGCCGTATTCCATGTGATAGCCGCCCTGCGCGGCATCCCAGATCTTGTGCAACTCGCCCGGCATGGTGCCGGCCGCCCCCATGACAACCGTGGTCCGGCTGGCGGTGCGGTTGACCGCACCAATCACCTGCATATCCGTGGGCAACGCATTGCCGTCGGACGGGGCCGCCTTGACCGCCGCCGTCGCCGCCGCCCAGTCAGATTGCAACCCCGCAGGCACCGCCCACTTCTGCGATCCCAAAGCTTTGCCAAGGGCTTGCAACGCGATCATTGCATCGGACACAAGGTTCAGCGCCCCATGCTTATAGGCATCATAGGCCGCCACGTTGATCGACAGGATCCGCCGCGCCGGGTTCTGGAACAACGACCAGCTGCCCGTGGTGAAATCCTGAAACCGCGTGCCCAACCCGATCACCAGATCCGCGCCGGCACAGACCGTGTTGGCACTGGATGCCCCCGTCACCCCCACCGGGCCAAAGTTCAGCCCGTGGTCATGGTCCAGCGCCGACTTGCCGCCTTGGGTTTCCACCACCGGGATGCCGTGGGCGCTGGCGAATGCCGCCAGTTCCGCCTCGGCCCCGGAATAGATCACCCCGCCGCCCGCCACGATCACCGGGGCCTTGGCCGCGCGCAAGGCGGCAATCGCCTCGGCCAGTTCGTCGGCGTCCGGCTCGGGACGGCGGATCTTCCAGACCTTGGGCACGAAAAAGGCCAGCGGATAGTCATAGGCCTCGGCCTGCACGTCCTGACAAAAGGCCAGCGTCACCGGGCCACAGTCGGCCGGGTCCGTCATCACCCGCAAGGCGCGCGGCAAGGCGGTCAGCAGATGTTCAGGCCGCGCGATGCGGTCGAAATACCGGCTGACCGGCTTGAAGCAATCATTGGCCGAAACCGAGCCATCGCCGAAATCCTCAACCTGCTGCAGCACCGGGTCCGGCGCGCGGTTGGCAAAGACATCGCCCGGAATGATCAGCACTGGCAAGCGGTTCACATGGGCCAGTGCTGCCGCCGTCACCACATTCAGCGCCCCCGGCCCGATAGAGGTGGTCACCGCCATCGCCCGACGCCGCTTTTTCGCCTTGGCATAGGCAATGGCCGCATGGGCCATCGTCTGCTCATTATGCCCGCGCCATGTCGGGAGGACGTCCTTGTGGGCTTCCAGCGCCTCGCCGATCCCGGCCACGTTGCCATGGCCGAAAATCGCCCAGATGCCTTCGATGAACCTCTCTCCGTCTTCGGTCATCTGCACCGAAAGCCAGCGCACCATGGCCTGCGCTGCGGTCAGTCGGATGGTGCCACTCATGCTGCTTCTCCCTTGGCCGCGCGGGCCTGATCCCAGATGCCGCACAGACGGCGGAAATTCTCGGCCATCGTGGCCACAGCCTCGGCGTCGCTGATGCCCCCCGCCAGCCAGTCGCGACCGACCGTGCCGTGAATTGTCCGCCCCACGGCAAAGCCCTTGACCAAAGGATAGGCCGCCGCCAGTTGAAAGGCGCTGGCCAACTCTGCCTCAGACTGGCCCAGCCCCAAGACCACGATCCCCTGCACATGCGGATCGCGCGCAAGGATCGCGTCACAAGTGGCCGCCCAAGCCGCATCGGTCTGCATCGGCTCCAGCTTCCACCAGTCGGGATAGATGCCGATGTCGTAGAACCGCTGGATCAGCCGCGCCGTGGTCAGATCATCCACCGCCCCCACCTTGGAGGGGATGACTTCCAACAGGAATTCCAACCGGTTGCGCCGACAGGCTTGGAACAGCCGCGTGATCACCGCCTCTTGTTCCGCCCGCATCTCGACCGCGTCCTCGGGATGGCAAAAGCACAAAACCTTGACGACATGCTCCAATGGCCACTCTGACAGCCCGCCAAAATCCGCGCCGATCTCTGGCTCCAGCGTCAACGGCCGAGAGCCGGGCCATTCCACCGGGCGCCCGATCCACAGGCCCTGCCCCGCCGCCCGGTGCAACGCGGTCTTGCCATAACGGTTGTCGCACAGAATGCCGAACCCGTCCTGCCCCTGCGCCACCACCTCGGTTGCCTCAAGACACAACTCCTTGAACCGGCCGATCCGCGCAGGCGTCGCACCGGGCAAATCCTCCATCTGGCTGCGATGATCAAAGGCAAAGGCCCGCACTGCCCCCCATTGCTTGCGCCGGTTGGTTGACCAGTGGATCTGCTCCAAAGCCGCATCCTTGCGCAAAGCCGGCTCCACCACGCCGCGCGCAAGGAAGAACTGCAACTCTTCCCAGCTTGGATAGGCCGGGGTGCAGCCATGACGGCTGACCGCAAAAGCCCCGCAGGCATTGGCATAGGTCAAGGCCAGCGGCCAGGCCGCATCGTCCATCCAGCCGCGCATCAGGCCCGACATGAAGCCATCCCCCGCGCCCAGCACGTTGAACACCTCAATCGGAAAGCCGGGGCCGCTCTGGCCCTCATCCAGCGTATCTGGAACCGCACCGGTAAAGGCCACCGCCCCCATCGGCCCGCGCTTGCACACCAGCACCGCCCCCGACACCGCCCGCACCGCACGCAAGGCGGCGATCGTATCGGTGGTGCCGCCCGCGATGTGGAACTCTTCTTCGGTGCCGACGATCAGATCGAAGAAATGCAGCGTGGCCTGCAGCTTGGCGGTCACGGCAGCACTTTCGATGAACCGGCTTTCGCCGTCGCCATGCCCGGCCAATCCCCAAAGGTTCGGGCGATAGTCAATGTCCAGCGCCGTCCGCGCCCCATGCTTGCGCGCCAGACGCAGCGCCTTGAGCACCGCCGCCTCAGTCTTGGGATGGCTCAGATGCGTGCCCGTCGCCACAACGGCCCGCGCCTCGGCGATGAACGCCTCGTCAATATCGTCTTCGCACAGCGCCATATCGGCACAGTTTTCGCGGTAAAAGATCAGTGGGAATTGCTTGTCATCGCGGATCCCCAGCAGCACCAAGGCCGTCAGCCGCTCAGGGTCCGTCACCAAGCCGCGCACGTCCACGCCCTCGCGTTGCAACTCTTCGCGGATAAAGCGGCCCATATGCTCATCGCCGACCCGGCTGATCAGCGCCGATTTCAGCCCAAGCCGCGCCATCCCGGCCGCGATATTGGTGGGTGAGCCACCGATATATTTCTGGAAGGACCCCATGTCCTCCAACCGCCCGCCAACCTGCGCGCCGTAAAGATCAACCGACGACCGGCCAATGGTGATGACATCAAGGGGTTTCATCCGTATCCTCCAGAGCGCCCGCCGCCGCCATGCCCGAACGGGACTCAGGCGGCGCGCATGGCTTTTGGAATTTTTATTCCATTTCCCTGAAAAGCGAAAGTGTTTTCTTCAGCCCCGCGCCGAGCCCACGGCCACCGCCAGCGTCATCGCCAGCGCAATCGTGGCCGACAGCGACCGGAACGCGCCGAAATCCACCTCTTGCACCAGCAGAACACTGGTCGCGGCCCGGTGCAGGGGGCTGGTGGGCAGGTCGGTCAGCGCCACAACAGGCAGCCCCCGCGCCTGCGCATCCAGCGCCAAGGCCACGGTTTCCCCCGAATAGGGCGCAAAGGTGATCGCCAGAACCGCATCCCCGGCCCGCAGCGCAAAGCGGTGATCCAGCTTGCCCACCCCATCGTGCAGCATCGCCGGAACCGACATCTTTTCAAACACATAGGCCAGATAGCTAGAGACCGGAAACGCGCGGCGCAACCCGATGATGTGGATCATCCCGGCCCCGCTCAGCAGGCGCACCGCCTCTGCGAGCGCCACCTCATCCACCGATTTCGCCAGCGATTCCAGCGACAGACGCCCCGCCTCAATGAATTCACCCAAAAGCGCCGAGGGGCTGCCCGCCTCTCCGCCCTTCAGGTTCTGCAGGCGCGTGGAATAATCTGGCCAGCCCGGCGAATAGGCCTCGCGGAACAGTTTCTGCATCTCAGAAAAGCCCGAGAAGCCAAGGATCTGGCAAAACCGCATCAGGGCCGAGGGCGGCACTTCCGCCCCGGCCGCCAGTTCCGCCACGGTCGAAACAGCGATCCGGTCAATGTTGGCGGCGATGTAATCGGCGCACTGGCGCAGTCGGCGCGGCATTTGTTCGGCAAGATCGGCCAAACGGTCGCGGAATTCCTCGATCGTTGCGGGGGCAGCAAGCGAAAGCGGCGCGGCGCTCTGGTCCATGATCATCCTCTGCGTCGCCCGCGTCGCGGGTCGTGGGAAAGACATAAGGCCCGCAGTATGGAACAAATATTCCAGACTGCAAGCCTCATCCTTTACCCCGCAGGCCTAGCGTCTGGGGCCTTAAAGTCAAGCGCCCTGCGCGCGGCGCCAATCAGCCAGTGCTGCGTTTTCATCGCCGGTCCCCACTGGCGGAACGCTGACCGCCCCCGGCGTCACGCCCGGCATGACCGCCGGCATGACCCCTGGCCCTGACCGCTCACGGAAATAATGCGTCTCGCGCGCGCCAAAGTAAAAGGCCACCACCGCGCCCAATAGCCACCACAGCGGTTCTGGCACCGCGTTCAGCCCCACCATCCGCAGTGCAAAGGCCTGCGGATCGGTCATCGCATAAACAAACAGCCCGATCGTCCCGAAGGCCAGCAGGGGCCGCGGCAAGCGGTTCAGGCCGTTCACCGCCCGGTCGAACCCACTTAGCGAGGGCAATTGAAACTCTGCCCCCAGCTCTTGCAGCGCCGCCATCTGCGCCTCTGCCGACAGCTCCATCCGCCGCGTGGCCGACGGCGTGAACACCTCCGCCACCCCCTTGGCCGCCGACCCCAGGGCCGTCACCGCCGAAGACCCGCCCACCAACCGCTCAATCACACCCATGCCGCCACCCGTGCCTTGTGCTGCGCCTCGGTCAGCCGGTATTTTGGCGCCATGAACTCTTCGGCCCGGGTGATCCACCCGCCCTTGCCGCCATCCCGACGGCGCGCGAACTTGCGGCTCGCCGGGCGCGCATCGGCCAAAGCATAGTAATAATTCCGCCGCGCAATCGCATAGGCATCGGCGATAAAGCCCGGTGCCGCCGCCGCCGCCAGTTGCGCCGCACGGTAGGTCTGCGGCCCGATCTGCCCGTCCGGATCGCAGGCAAAGCCCATTTCGGCCAACAGGCGCTGCAATACCTTCACCGCATTCGCCCCCGCGTTCACATACATGTCGAACACCGACGGCTGGAGCGCCTCTGGCAGCGCCGCAATCCCGGTGCGGGTGTAGTAATGCTCAACATAGATCTGCACCGCCTTTGACCGGGTCAGTTGGCGGATGTCGTCGCCATCAATCCGCCCCTCCCCGGTCAGATCAATCCCCAAGCGGCGCAATGTGCCCAGCGTGACGCCAAAATTGGTCGCCCCGCCCGGATCGGCAGGATCATCGACAAAGCCCCCCTCACGGGTGACAATTTCCTCGGCAAGTTCGGTGACGGTTTTCATGCAAAGCCCCCGGCGCGGGCCAAACGCCCGTGCCAGAACCTTCCGCGCGAATGGTTAACCCCACCTCGCCGCAGCGCACGGCCCCCAAAGCGGGCACCAAGAGGTTTCGGGCATGCTCCTGAAAAGGGCGCCGGGACTGGCCCGCAGCACGATAGGAAGAAAGAAAGGAAGATCAAAAGAAGATCGAAGGAAGACGGGCAGGAAGACAAAATAAATCAATAAAAATCAATGATTTACCGGAAAATCCTCACCCTCACTTCTCCGCCTTGTAAACGCCCTGTTCTTTCAACGCCTCAATCACCTCTTTGGGCATATAAGTCTCATCGTGCTTGGCCAGAATTTCGGTCGCAACGAACGCACCGTCCTGCATCGAACCGGTCCCCACCATCCCCTGCCCTTCGGCAAACAGATCCGGCAACACCCCGGTAAAGCGGACAGGCACCGACTCATTGGTATCGGTCACGCTGAAGGTGATCGCCTCACCCTGACCGCGCACCAGACTGCCCGCCTCAACCAGCCCACCGATGCGAAACACCTCACCCGCGCCCGGCGGATCACTGACCACCTGACTGGGCGAGCGGAAAAAGTTGATCCCATCGCGCATCGCATATCCGACCAGCGAAACCGAAACCACCAGCGCCACAAACGCCAGCAGGATGATCTGGATACGACGTTGTTTTTTAAGCCCTTTCAGACCGACCATTTGATCCTCACGGGAACATGGGCGCAAGCATCAGCCCCGCCGTTTCCTCAACTCCGAGCATCAGGTTGGCGTTCTGGATCGCCTGACCGGACGAGCCTTTGGTCAGGTTGTCCAGCACCGAGATCACCACCGTCCGCCCCGGAATACGGTCGCCGATCACCCCGATATGGCAGTAATTGGACCCCGCGATGTCGCGTGTCGAGGGGAGTGTGCCAAAGGGTAGCACCCGCAGGAACGGTTCTGCCGCATAGGCGGCGGCCAAAGTGGCGTGAACGGCCGCCGGATCAGCCTTCACATAGACGGTCGCCAAAATCCCCCGGTTCATCGGCAGCAGATGCGGCGTGAACTGCACCTGCACCGGACGCCCGGCGATTTTGGAAAACTCCTGATCAAACTCGCCAAGATGCCGGTGCTTGCCGCCTGCGGAATAGCTGTGCGTGCCGCCGGACAATTCGGCGTGCAACAGGTTTTCCTTCAGGCTCCGACCGGCACCAGACACCCCGGCCTTAAGGTCGATCAGGATGCTGTCCAGATCAATCACCCCCGCCCCGATCAGCGGGCGCAGCGCAAACTGCCCGGCGGCGGCGTTGCACCCCGTACCCGCGACAAGCCGCGCGCCCCTGATCTCGTCGCGGTAAAACTCGGTCAGCCCGTAGACCGCCTCTTTCTGCAACTCGGGTGCGGTGTGGGGCTGGCCATACCACTTTTCATATTCGGCCACGTCGCGCAGCCGAAAGTCGGCTGACAGATCCACGATCTTCAGATCGCGCGGCAGGGCCGAGATGACCACCTGCGTCGTCGCATGGGGCAAGGCGCAAAAGCAAAGATCAACCTTGGAAAAATCGACCTCGTCAATCTTTTGAAGCCGCGGCAGGTCCAGATGGCGCAGGAAGGGGAACACTTCGGCCATGGTCTGCCCGGCCTTGCGATCGGCTGTCAGCGCCACAATTTCCATCGACGGATGGGTGGCGATCAGGCGCACAAGCTCTGCCCCGGTATAGCCAGAGGCCCCCAGAATGGCGATACGATGGGTCATGGTGAACTCCCTGTGAAATCGCGTTCTTCTTTGCGGCGGATTGGCCCGCGATGCAAGCGGCATAGGCCTAAGCCCGCTGTTTTGCGCGGAAAACCTCTGGCGCTAATGCGGCGAAAGCTCCCCCGCCTCAACCCGAAACGGCAGGATGTTTTCGCGTGGCGGCAGCGGGCAAATGGCTAAATCGGTGAACCCGCAAGGAGGGGTGAAGGCGCGGTTGAAATCCAGCACCACCGTGTCGCCCGCCACCTCACCGATCAAAAAGCGCGAGGCGGCATAGCTTTCAATCCCGCTGGTCTTGTCGCGGATCACAAACATCGGCTTGCCGCTTTTCCAATGGGTCGGCAGCAGAGTCACCGCCGTACCCTGCCAGTCGAACGCGGCCCGATGGGTCAGCGTGACCGAGGTATCCCCCCCACCCTTTTGTGCCACCACCTGCGCCTGCGGTGCGTCCAAAGCGCGCCACTGCGCGGTGATCACCCAATCCTGACGGAACGGAAAATAGCGCAACTCGGCATGCCGTGGCCGGGTCAGATCCCGCACCCGAAGGGCGGGAATGCCACTATCTTCATGCAATTCCAGCAAGAACGGCGGCACCCGCAGTTGCGGTGTCCCGCTGGCCGCAAGGACAAAGCGCTGCTGGGCCCCACCTGCCGGGGTAAAGTGGTCGCCCTCAACCACCCCCAGAAATGCCGGCCCGCTTGAAAGCACAATCTCGTTGTCCGGGGCCGAGCCAACCCGCTGCGGCCCCGGCGCGATCTCTATCCGGTCGATCAGGTTCAACCAGCCGTCTTCGGCCTGCAAAGCCTCCAGCCGGGCTTGGCGGTGTTGATCCAAGGGCAACATGGCAACCTCGTTTGCAAGGAAAGCCCCGGTCCCGGAGGGGCCGTGGCGGCAGTCGGTATCTCTTCGTCGCGGGACCCAGCCCCCGCTCCCCGCATCAAACCTTTTCGAACGCCACGCGCTTGCGCATGAATTGCGTGGCCTTGCTGGAAACCGAAACCGGATCGCCCGTCGTAAGGAACCTGGTCTGCGTGCCCGTGCCCAAAAACTCCGGTCGGCGCGTCAGATAGTCGGCCAAGGATTCAGCCACCAGACGGGCCTGCGAGTAAACTTTGACATCCGGCCCCAAGGCCTCGGCAAAGGTCTGCTCCATCAGCGGGTAATGGGTGCAGCCCAGAATCGCCGCCTGCGGATGCGGCATCCGGCGCTTTAACGCCTCCACATGGCTGCGCACCAGCGCTTCGGCCAAGATCTCATCGCCCTGCTCGATGGCGTCAACCACCCCGCCGCAAGGCTGCGCTTCGACATCCACGCCAATCGCGCGAAAGGCCAACTCGCGCTGGAAGGCGCGCGAGGCAACGGTGGCGGGTGTCGCAAACAGCGCCACATGCTTCACATCCACCTCCCGCGGGGGCGAGTTGTCGCCCCACTGCCGTTCGGTCAACGCCTCAATCAACGGCACAAAAACACCCAACACCCGCTTTTCCTTGGGCAGCCACGTCTCTTGCATCCGCTTAAGCGCGGCCGCCGACGCGGTGTTGCACGCAAGGATCACCAGATCGCAGCCCTCATCCCATAGCCGCTCCACCGCCGCACAGGTCAGGTTGAAAATGTCATCCGCCGTGCGCACCCCATAGGGCGCATGGGCGTTGTCGCCAAAATACACGAATGGCACCTCTGGAAGTCGCCTTTGCAGCGCATCCAGCACGGTCAGCCCACCAATACCGGAATCGAAAACCCCAACCGCCATATCAGCCCCCGCCCTATGCCCGGCCGCAGGCTTTGGCTGCGGTTCAGCGGACTTTGTATTTCGCCTCGAATTCGTAGCCCAAAGCATAGGACCGAAGTGGCACCGGGGAAAGCGCATAGGTGGCCCGCCGCAAGCTTTCCATCATCGCTGTGGGATCGGCGCGCATCGGCGCAAGATCTGCCGCCATCATGGGCTTGCCGATCACCACGCGCACCGGCTCATCCGTGCGGGCGCGGAACTCTTTCAGCAGCAGCGCAAGTCGCAGATTGGAATGGATGCGCGAGGCAATCTGGAACAGGCGCGAATTGTGTCCCTCGAAATAGATCGGCACCACGGTTGCATTGGCCTTGCTGATCATCTTGGCGGTAAAGTTGCGCCATGACGGGTCCATAGGGGCCGAAAACGCGCGTGCCGAGGTTGACACCGTCCCCCCCGGAAACACCCCGATTGCCCCACCCTTCCCCAGATAGCCAAGCGCTGCCGCGCGCGTGGCAAGGTTCTGCGCCACAGCCTCACGGGTCTCGTCAAAGGAAATCGGCAGCAAGACCTTGTTCAGATCTTCGGCCCGGCGGAACACGGCATTGGCCAGAATCCGGAAATCGCCGCGCACCGCCTCCAGCAAATGGCCCATCATTAAGCCGTCCAGAATGCCATACGGGTGGTTGGCCACCAGCACCATCGGCCCCTCGGCCGGAATATCCGACAAACGCCCGCCCACGATATCCAGCGTCAGGCCATAGCGCTCTGGTATGACCTGCCAGAACGACCGGCCTTGGGCCACGTCCTGCTCATAACCCGCCGCCCGTCGGATCAACGACCGCCGCCCCGAGGCGTTTTCCAACGCGCGGATCAACACCCGACCGCTGCGGGTGCGGGCAGAACCGGCATAGCTGATATCTGCGGTCACATCCCGGTGCATGCCCAAACCCTTTTACCCCGTCATGGGCCCCATCTTGTGCCCGATCACGCAGATGACGCTTTATCGGTCTTATGCAACGGTGCTATGACAAGGGCGCATTGCTTCAGGCGCGCCCGTTTATGCCGCACCCTGAGATGAATTTGCAAACGCATGGATTTACAGCACGTTTTTTGTGCCTACATAAGCACCATAAATGGTAGCGTCGTGCAGGGTTGGAGAGGTTGAGGATGGACTGGGACAAACTGCGGATCTTCCATTCGGTGGCCGACAAGGGCAGCCTGACCCATGCGGGCGATGTGCTGCACCTGAGCCAATCCGCCGTCAGCCGCCAGATTCGCGCGCTGGAAGAAAGCCTTCACGTCACTCTCTTTCACCGCCATGCCCGCGGCTTGATCCTGACCGAGCAGGGCGAGCTGCTGTTTGACGCCACCAAAGCCATGGTCAAACGCCTCGACGCCGCTGCCGCCCGTATCCGCGATTCGGAAGATGAGGTCTTTGGCGAGCTGCGCGTGACCACCACCACCGGGTTCGGCACGCTCTGGCTGGCCCCCCGCCTTCCGTCGCTTTACGCCAAATACCCCAGCCTCAAGATCGACCTGATGCTGGAAGAGCGCGTGCTCGATCTTCCCATGCGTGAGGCCGATGTGGCCATCCGCATGAAGGAACCTTCGCAAGCCGATCTGATCCGCAAACGGCTGATGCAGATCAAGATGCGGCTATACGCGACGCCGGAATACCTCGCCGCCCACGGAACCCCCGAACGGATGGAGGATTTTACCCAGCACCGCCTGATCTGCCAGCACGCAGGCACGGCGCAGGTGGCCGCTGGCGCCATTCTCGTGGCCGAACTGATGAGCCACGATATCCCCTCTACCCTGACCGTGAACAACTACTTTGGGGTGCTGCAAGGGGTGCTGAACCATTTGGGCATCGGCGTCCTGCCTGACTACATCACCGAAGGCTTCCCGCACCTGACCCGCGTCCTGCCGGATGTCGAATCCGCCGAGGTGCCCGTCTTCCTCGCCTACCCCGAAGAATTGCGCCATTCCAAACGCGTCTCCGCATTCCGGGAATTCGTGACCGAGGAAATTTTCAGCTTCCGCAAGCGCCAACAAGACTAAGGCGCTGTTTGGCATCTCTTTTGTGCCTGAAGTTTTGGCAACGGCATCCAAACCCGCGCAGAAGCTATGCGAAAATCGCATGACGGCAATGCTGCAGGCGCAGCGTAGTCAGCATTGAGAATCCCGAAGCCGGGATATACATACAATCTCGAAGCGGTAATCGAGTTCGCTCTTATCACTTCATACCTCCCTGTTGGACTTGGCCGAGCGAAAGCTCGGCCTTTTTTTGCCCAAACGAAAGATTGGTCGAAACCTGGACGTTTTGTCAGGGGCCTGCCCAAAAACCCGGCATTGCAAAACCACCCCCTCCTCTGCACCACCACCATCACGCTTGCCGCCAGAATATTCGGCGGGACCAGACCGATGACAACAAGTGGTGCTTTTCCCAAGGCATGATCCGACCGCCCTTGGCCCCCGAGGTTGATCTGATCCGGTTGGCCCTGCACCACAAAGGGCGCTGGGATGGACCGGCACCGATGGGGCATTCCGTCCGCCCCGGCCTCCGCCAATCTGTGTTATTCCCGCCCCTCGCCCCGCAAACCCCGCGAAACATGCAAGCAAGGCGCGAATTTTTCCTGAATTGCCCCGTGCGGCCTTCCCCTTTTGCCCCCCTTGGCCTAAAGGGCAGCGAAAGCCGCCGCCCCAAGGGAGACCCAGATGTCCGACCCCGCAATCACCCCCGAACTCGTCGCCTCGCATGGGATGAAGCCGGATGAATATCAGCGGCTGTTGGGGATCATTGGGCGTGAACCGACCTATACCGAACTGGGCATCTTCTCGGCCATGTGGAACGAGCATTGTTCCTATAAATCCTCGAAGAAGTGGCTGCGGACCCTGCCCACCACCGGGCCGCAAGTGATCTGTGGGCCGGGTGAGAACGCGGGCGTCGTCGACATCGGTGACGGGCAGGCCGTCATCTTCAAGATGGAAAGCCACAACCACCCCTCCTATATCGAGCCCCACCAAGGGGCCGCTACCGGCGTGGGCGGCATCCTGCGCGACGTCTTCACCATGGGTGCGCGCCCGATTGCGGCAATGAACTCCCTTTCCTTCGGCGTGCCAAGCCACCCCAAGACCTCCTATCTGGTCAAGGGAGTGGTCGAGGGCGTGGGCAGCTATGGCAACGCCTTTGGCGTGCCAACCATTGGCGGCGAGGTGCGTTTTCACCGCAGCTATAACGGCAACTGTCTGGTCAACGCCTTTGCGGCAGGCCTCGCGGATGCAGACAAGATCTTCTATTCGGTCGCCTCGGGCGTCGGTATGCCGGTGGTCTACCTTGGTGCCAAGACCGGGCGCGACGGCGTCGGCGGTGCCACAATGGCCAGCGCCGAGTTTGACGACACGATTGAGGAAAAGCGCCCCACCGTGCAGGTTGGCGACCCCTTCACCGAAAAACGCCTGCTGGAGGCCTGTCTGGAACTGATGGCCTCGGGTGCTGTGATCTCCATTCAGGACATGGGGGCCGCAGGCCTGACCTGTTCGGCGGTTGAGATGGGCGACAAGGGCGGGCTTGGCATCAAGCTGCAACTTGATGACGTGCCACAACGCGAAACCAACATGACCGCCTATGAGATGATGCTGTCGGAATCCCAGGAACGGATGCTGATGGTGCTCAAACCCGAACTCGAAGAGGTGGCCCGCGCGATCTTTGTGAAATGGGATCTGGACTTTGCCATCGTCGGCGAAACCATCCCCGAAGACCGCTTTTTGATCCTGCATGGCAATGAGGTGAAAGCCGATCTGCCGCTGTCCAAACTGTCGTCCTCCGCGCCGGAATATGACCGCCCTTGGGTGGAAACCCCGGCGGCTGGCCCCGTGGGCGCGATCCCGGCGATCTCGGCGTTGGACGGCTTGCGCGCCCTGATCGGCTCGCCCTCTTACGCCCAGAAGGCTTGGGTCTATGAGCAATATGACAGCATGGTCGGCGCAGATACCGTCGTGGCCCCGGGTGCTGGTGCAGGCGTGGTGCGCGTGCACGGCACGGGCAAGGCGCTTGCCTTCACCTCTGACGTCACCCCCCGTTATGTCAAAGCCAACCCCTTTGAGGGCGGCAAACAAGCGGTGGCCGAAGCCTATCGCAACCTGATCGCCGTCGGCGCCACGCCCTTGGCCACCACCGACAACCTGAACTTCGGCAACCCCGAAAAGCCCGAGATCATGGGCCAGATGGTGGGGGCGATCAAAGGCATCGGGGCGGCGGTTCTGGCGTTGGATATGCCAATCGTGTCGGGCAACGTCTCGCTCTACAACGAAACGGATGGGTCAGGCATCCTGCCGACGCCGACCATCGGCGCGGTTGGTATCCTTGCCAGCCTTGACGACCTGATCGCCGGTCGCCCCTCTGCCGGGGATCTGGCGGTGCTGGTTGGGGCAACGGCGGGCCATCTGGGACAGTCAGCCCTGCTGGCCGAAGCGTTCGGGCTGGAAACCGGTGACGCCCCCCCGGTGGATCTGGCGGCCGAGAAAGCCTCTGCCGCAGTGATCCTTGCCGCGCGCAAATTGATCCGCGCCTGCACCGACCTTGCCGATGGCGGTCTGGCATTGGCCGCGTTTGAAATGGCCGAAGGCGCAGGCCTTGGCCTGACACTGGCGGCAAGCGACATCCCGACGCTCTTTGGTGAAGATCAGGCCCGCTACCTGATCGCTTGCAACCCAGACTCGATGGCCGCCCTTGAGGCCGCTGGCAAAGCTGCCGGGGCACCTGTGGCCATCGTCGGCCAGTTCGGCGGCGAGACCGTCAGTTTTGGCTCCGAGACCGCAGCCATGGCCGATCTGTCGGCCCTCTACCGCAGCGCCTTTGAGAAAGCCGTGGGGTGAGCCTGCAGGTCGCCCTTCCCACCGACGCAAGTCTGATTGGGCGTCTATGGACAAATGCGGACTGGGCCGAGCACATCGACCCACCCGCCCCCGACCAGATCGGCGCGGCGATTGCGGCAGGACTGGCCTTTGTGTGGCGGCCAGAGACGGAGGTTCTCGGTTTTGCCGTGCTGACCCAATGGCACGACGGGGTCTACGGCTTGGCCGCTTTGGTTGCGACGCGCAAAGGGGTCGGCCGGCCCTTGATGCATTCCGTTCTGGCGCATGTCTTCGGCCCCCTGAACGCGCACCGGATTAGCCTCGATGTCACCGCCGACAACACCCGCGCCCTGCGTTTTTTTGCCGCCACGGGGTTTCAGGCCGAAGGCGTGCTGCGTGAATGCTGGCGTCGCCCCTCGGGCACTTGGGTAGATTGCGTTTTCATGGGTCTGCTTGCGCGAGAGTGGCAACCATGACCCTGCGACCCGCGACCCCAGCCGATTTCCCCTTCATTCGCGCCTTGGCACAGCGGCCAGACTACGCGCCCTTCATCGCCGATGAAGATGACGCGGCCTTGGCCGCCTATCTTGCGGCCCCGTCAGCGCGACTGTTGATCTGGCAAGGGAAGGCCGGCCCCGAAGGCTTCGCCCTGTATGGGGAAATCGGTGATCCCTCTGGCCGCGTGGAACTGCGCCGTCTGGCGCTTGCTACGGCTGGCGCTGGTCAGGGTGCTGCGTTTTTGCGCGCGATGCAGGACTATGCTTTTGCCACCCTTGGCGCAAAACGGCTTTGGCTGGATGCCAGCGCGGAGAATACCCGCGCTCAGCGCGCCTATCTGCGTGCAGGCTTCACCTTTGAAGGGCGCATGCGCGCCCATTGGTTCCGCCCCGCCCTAGGCCGCAGCGTTGATCTGATGATTTATGGCATGCTGCGGCCCGAATGGCAGGCGCTGGACTAAGCACGTTTGCACCTTGCAGCGCCCTTGCCCCAGCCTTACATTTTACCGGTAACGAAGGAGCCCGCCATGGCCATGCAAGCCCGCGACATCGAAGACCTGATCCGCGCGACCTTTCCCCAAGCCCAGATCACGATCACCGATCTGGCAGGGGACGGAAACCATTGGGCTGCCGAGGTGATCGACGCCTCGTTCAAGGGCATGAACCGCGTGCAACAGCAACGTGCGGTCTATGCCAGCCTCAAGGGCAAGATGGATGGGGCCAATGGCGAACTGCACGCGCTGGCGCTTACGACCAAAGCGCCGGAGTGATCCAAGCGGCGCTTGCACAGGCTTAAGCCCGTCCAAGGCTGGGCGGATTTTGGGAATAATTCTTGCCGGAATACCCTTTCCAACCGTAGTGGGCATCGGGTTCTGGCGAACGGAAAAGACAAAGGAAACGAACGATGACCGCAATTGATCAGATCAAAGAAACGGTGGCCAAGAACGACGTTGTGCTGTTCATGAAAGGCACCAAGCTGATGCCCCAATGCGGGTTCTCCTCTCGGGTCGCCGGTGTGCTGAACTATCTTGGCGTCGATTTTGCCGACGTCAACGTGTTGGCTGACGCAGAGATCCGTCAGGGCATCAAGGACTTTTCAGACTGGCCGACCATTCCGCAACTTTATGTGAAGGGCGAATTTGTCGGCGGCTGCGATATCGTCACCGAAATGGCTTTGTCGGGCGAGTTGGATTCCTTGCTGGAAACCAACGGTGTGGCGTTCGACAAGGCCGCGGCTGAAAAGATCCGCGAAGCCAACGCCTGACAACCGCGCCTTTGAATGTTGTCCCTGTGTGCAATCTGGACGTTTCCTCCAGATTGCACACGGGACGATCTTCAAGTGCAATTGCCCCAAGACGGCAATATTCGCGCCGTGAGCGAGCCCCCATACTTGCCCCAAATTGACTTGTCAGGCGCTACTCCGCGCCTAAAGGCGCTGCGGGCATCCTTGGGGTATTCCGCGAAGTGTTTGCCAACTCGTTCGGGCTGGCCCCTCCAGCTACGCCAAAATCATCGGAATGAAGTGCAAGCCCCTCAGGTCTGAACAGGTTTACCTCATCGCCCTGCACTGGGGCGTGACGATGAACTTCACCTATCGCGGCGATCTGTCAAAGGTAGATGAAAGCTTGCGCGCCAAGATCATGCAGGCCCTTACGGCGCAGCAATCGTAAAGCCTAGCGCCTAACAACCACGCTCAGGCCCATCCTTTTCGCGCGTTCAAGCGACGCGTTCTTCGACCGAATCCGCCAAGGCTTCGGCCCGCGCGGCAATCTCGGCCAGCGTTTCGCGCAAGCCCGGCGGCACCACCGGCACCTCCAGCTTTTCGCGTTCCGGCACCGGGCGGGCCTCAATCTCGGCCAACTTGGCTTTAAGCGTGCGGTTCTCATCTTCGACCGCGGCGGTTTTGTCGGCCAGCATCAAACCCGCCATCAACAACATCCGAACCTCAGGGATTCGTCCAAGCTGTGCCACCAAGGGCTGGGCCTCATTGTCCAACATCAGCGCGGCCGCTTGCAGGAAATGCTCTTCGCCCGGCTGACAAGACACACTAAAGCTGCGACCACCGATAGAGACATCAAGATCAGGCATGAGGGCCGGCCTCCTGAATAAGGGGAGTAAGGGCGGACAGAATTTCGTCCATTTCGGCCACGGCGTCGGCGCGGCTGGCATGCAAGGCGGCAAGCTCGGCGGTCAGTGCCGTGATCTTCGCTTCCAACCCGGCGCGGGCGTCAGATTCCCGATCGCGGATCACACGAAGCCGTTCGGTCAGCTGGGCGTTCGCCATCCGCTCTTCGTCAAGCGCCTCGCTCAGGCGGGACGGCGCGTCGTCTGCCTGCACGGGTGCGGCTTCGGCGGGAAGCGAAGCAAGGCTGTCGACCCCGCGCGTAATCCGTTCCAGCGCCGCGGTAATCCGCCGTTCCAGTTCTGCGATGTCCTGCATCTGGCCCAAAGCCCCTTCCCAACTACCAAGAATGTGGCTGCGAATTGCTTCGCACCCCGTCAACACCCATCTTAGCGCAATCGGGGAAAGAAGGTCCCCCCTTTCCTACCAAGGCCTTGCGGGCCGCGCTTGATCTTGCCGCCGAGGCTGTTATGAGCCTTTGAACCTATCAGCAACAGGAATTCGGCCTTGGATATTGATACGCTCCGCGCCCGCCACCCCGATCACTGGATGCGCGCCTGCGCTATCCGCACCTTGACGCTCGACGCGGTGGCCGCTGCAAACTCAGGACACTCCGGCATGCCGATGGGTATGGCCGATGTCGCAACGGTGCTTTTTGCGAAGCATTTGAAGTTTGATCCCAAGGCACCGCGTTGGGCCGACCGTGACCGGTTCATCCTGTCGGCGGGCCACGGCTCTATGCTGATCTACGCGCTGTTGCACCTGACCGGCTACGAAGACGTCACGATCGACCAGATCAAGAACTTCCGCCAATGGGGTGCCATCACCGCCGGTCACCCGGAATACGGCCATGTATCCGGTGTTGAAACCACGACCGGGCCGCTGGGCCAAGGCATCGCCAACTCGGTCGGCTTTGCCATTGCCGAAGAAAACCTGCGCGCGCGTTGGGGCTCCAAAGTCGTCGATCACTACACCTATGTCATTGCGGGCGACGGCTGCCTGATGGAAGGCGTCAGCCAAGAAGCACTGACGCTGGCGGGCAAGCTGCAACTGTCGCGGCTCATCGTGATGTGGGACAACAACGGCATCACCATTGATGGTAAAGTTTCGCTGTCGGACATGACCGACCAGAAGGCACGCTTTGCGGCCTCGGGCTGGGATGTGTTCGCTTGCGACGGCCATGACCCGGAAGACATCGACCGTGCCCTCACCGCGGCTAAAAAATCGCCGCGTCCGGCGTTGATTGATTGCAAGACCCACATCGCTCTCGGTCACGCGGCACAAGACACCTCCAAAGGCCACGGCGCGCTGACCGACAAGACGCAGATGGAAGCGGCCAAAAAAGCCTATGGCTGGCCCTACGCCCCGTTTGAGATCCCTGCCGAGATCAAATCCTGGTGGGAAGGTCTGGGCGCACGCGGCGCTGCGGCCAACGCCGAATGGCAGACCCGCCTGTCCGCCCTTTCCGCCGCCAAACAGGCAGAATTTGCGCGCATCTTTTCCGCCGACGCCCCGGCAAAGCTCTCGGCCACCATCCGCGCGGTGAAGAAAGCCGCCTCTGAAGAGGCACCGAAAATTGCCACCCGTTCGGCTTCGGAAAAAGTTCTGGCCGCCGTTAACCCTGTGTCAACCGAAACGCTGGGCGGTTCGGCTGACCTGACAGGTTCCAACAACACCAAAACCGCAGATCTGGGCGTCTTCAGCGCCGAGGACCGCAAAGGCCGCTACGTCTATTACGGCATCCGTGAACACGGCATGGCGGCGGCGATGAACGGCATGGCGCTGCACGGTGGCGTGCGCCCCTACGGCGGCACCTTCATGTGCTTCACCGACTACGCCCGCCCCTCGATGCGCCTGTCGGCGCTGATGGGCATCCCCGTGGTCTATGTGATGACCCATGACAGCATCGGTCTGGGCGAAGACGGCCCGACCCACCAACCGGTTGAGCATCTGGCGATCAGCCGCTCTACGCCCAACATGCTGGTGTTCCGACCCGCCGATCTGGTCGAAACCGCCGAGGCCTGGGAAATAGCGCTGAGCGAAAAGACCCGGCCTTCCGTTCTGGCGCTTAGCCGTCAAAACCTGCCGACGGTGCGCAAGACCCATACCAACCAGAACCTGACCGCCAAGGGTGCCTATGTGCTCGCGGAATCGACCGGCAAACGGCAGGTGATCCTGATGGCGACCGGTTCCGAAGTGGAAATCGCGCTGAAGGCCCGCGACATGCTCGAAGCTGAAGGCATTGGCACCCGCGTGGTATCGATGCCCTCGATGGAACTGTTTGCCGCGCAAGACGAAGCCTACCGCAAAAAGGTGCTCCCCGCCGGTCCGGCGCGGATCGCAATTGAGGCGGGCGTTCGTATGGGCTGGGACCAATTCTTGTTGGGCGAGCGAGGGCGCGAAGCCAAAGCTGATTTCGTGGGCATGTCCTCATTCGGCGCATCTGCTCCGATTGACCGGCTGTACAAGGAATTCGGCATCACCGCCGAAGCCACTGTCGCAAAGGCCAAGGCGCTGCTGTAAGCGCGCCGCAGATCAAGCTACGAAAGCCGCGCTCAATGCGCGGCTTTTTTCTTTCCAGCCACTGCGGCGAAAATCGGCCCGATGACCCGCGTGACCAGCGGGATCAGCAGCGTGCCCAGAACCAGACCAAGCACCCCATCCGCTAAAGCCGTGACCAACCAACTTGCAAAGCCTGCCGCTTGCGGCACGGCCGCCGCTGCCGCTTCGGCCCAATGGTGGATCGTCGCGTAAGGTTCATGCTGGCCCAGCACATCCAGCCCATGCACCAGAATGTTGCCCCCGACCCACAGCATGGCAAGTGTCCCCACAGCCGATAAAATGCTCATCAGATAGGGCATTCCCAAGACGAGGCCCCTGCCAAGCTGACGGCCAAAACCAGTCCGGCTGGCGGCAACCATATGAAGCCCGATGTCATCCATCTTTACGATCAAGGCCACCGCGCCATAGACCGCTGCCGTGATCAGCGCCCCCACAAGCGCCAACGTGATCGCCTCTACCCACAGCGTGCCCTCTGGAATGGCCGCAAGGGCGATGGTCATGATCTCGGCGGACAGGATGAAATCGGTCTTGATTGCCCCGGCGATTTTTTCTTCTTCCAGATGGGCGGGGTCCTTGGTGTCGAAATCCTCGGCCACCTCATCGTCTCCATGCGGAAAAGCTGCATGGAAGATCTTCTCGGCCCCCTCAAAACACAAATAAGCCCCCCCCAGCATCAACAGCGGGGTGATGGCAAAGGGCAGGAAGTAATTGAGCAAAAGCAAACCCGGCAAAAGCAGCACCAGCTTGTTGAAAAGCGAGCCGCGTGCAATCCGCCAGATGATCGGCAATTCCCGCTTTGCCTCAAAGCCGTGCACGTATTTGGGTGTGACCGCGGCATCGTCAATGACCACACCCGCCGCTTTGGCCCCCGCCTTGGCCGCTGCCGCCGCGATATCATCGACCGAAGCCGCAGCCACCTTGGCAATCGCCGCCACATCATCCAGCAATGCCAACAAACCACTCATGCAAGAACCCCTTGTTTTCTTGCCAAGCATTTAGCCCGCCCTGGTTCCGAAGGCAAAGCCCCCTTGTTAGCGCCAACATGCAAAGTTTGCGCTAACACCATGAAATTGCGTCGATTTTGCGCTTTGACTTTGTCAGTCTTCCAGATATCTCGCCCAAAGGATTATCAGTGCGGAGGCAGAAATGACCATCACCATCGGCATCAACGGTTTTGGGCGCATCGGGCGCTGCACATTGGCCCATATTGCCGAATCAAACCGCAATGACGTCCAAGTCGTGGCCATCAACGCCACAGGGCCGATAGAGACGAACGCACATCTGCTTAAATATGATTCTGTCCACGGTCGGTTTCCGGGGGTTGTGAAGGTGCATGGCAATGCATTGGACCTCGGTCGCGGGCCCATTCGAGTGATGTCGACCTACAACCCGGAAGAACTGGACTGGGACGGCGTCGATGTTGTTCTGGAATGTACTGGCAAATTCAACGACCGCGACAAGGCCGCAGTGCATCTGGGCCGTGGCGCAAAGCGTGTGCTCGTCTCTGCGCCCGCCAAACGTGCCGACATGACCGTTGTTTACGGCGTGAACCATCGGCAATTGGGGCTGGACCATCAGGTCGTCTCCAACGCTTCGTGCACCACGAACTGCCTGGCTCCGCTGGCCAAAGTGCTTAACGACGCGGTCGGCATTGAGAGTGGGATCATGACGACGATCCACAGCTACACCGGTGACCAACCCACTTTAGACCGGCGCCATAAGGACCTCTACCGCGCCCGCGCAGCCTCCATGGCGATGATCCCGACCTCAACCGGGGCCGGAAAAGCGATTGGTGAGGTGCTGCCGGAACTGGCGGGCAAACTGGATGGCTCGGCCATTCGCGTGCCGACACCGAATGTCTCGGCGGTGGATCTGACCTTTGTTGCCGGCAAAGATGTGACCGTGGCTGACATCAACGAAATCGTCCGTGAAGCCGCCGCGGGTTACATGGGAATGGTGTTGTCTTACGATCCAGAACCAAAAGTATCGATCGACTTCAACCATACAACTTTTTCGTCTATCTTCGCGCCAGATCAGACCAAGGTTGTGGGCAAACGCACGGTTCGGGTGCTTGCTTGGTATGACAATGAATGGGGCTTCTCCTGCCGCATGGCCGACGTGGCGGGTGTGATGGGGCGGCTCCTCCAATAACGGAGGGGTCGTGACCGACCGCATCGCCTTTTTCCTGCTGGGCATGATCTTTGCCGCAATACTTGCCGACCAAATGCTGAATGACGGCACCGCCTTGTTTTTTCTGGTGCGGAAACTGGCCGATCTGGTGGAATATCTCGCCTTCTGGCGCTGATATGTGCAGACTGTCATTGAATGTTGTCTTTATTTGACGATGTTAGCGCTAGCATTTCGGGCGTGAGTCGCGCCTGCTCTAAAGGAGGTTTCCATGGTCGTAAAAGTCGCCATCAACGGATTTGGTCGGATTGGCCGCAACGTTTTGCGCGGAATAATCGAATCGGGTCGGACAGATATCGAAGTTATCGCGATCAACGATCTTGGCCCGGTAGAAACCAATGCGCACCTTTTGCGATTTGATTCCGTTCACGGCCGCTTTCCTGCAACCGTGACCACCACCACCGACACAATCGACGTGGGCCGTGGCCCGATCCGGGTGACGGCGATCCGCAACCCGGCCGATCTGCCATGGTCGGATGTTGATATCGTGATGGAATGCACGGGGATTTTCACGTCAAAGGAAAAGTGCCTCGCGCATTTGGAAAACGGCTCCAAGCGGGTCCTGATTTCTGCTCCTGGGGATGGCGCCGACAAGACCATCGTCTACGGCGTGAACCACCATTTGCTGACCAAGGACGATCTGGTCGTCTCAAACGCGTCATGCACGACTAACTGCCTTTCACCGGTTGCCAAAGTGTTGAATGACACTGTCGGCATTACCAAAGGCTTCATGACAACCATCCACAGCTACACGGGCGACCAACCGACGTTGGATACGATGCACAAAGACCTATACCGCGCCCGTGCCGCGGCGTTGAGCATGATCCCGACCTCTACAGGTGCTGCAAAGGCCGTGGGTCTCGTGCTGCCGGAACTCAAAGGGAAGCTCGACGGCGTGGCGATCCGTGTGCCGACCCCGAATGTGTCGGTGGTCGATCTTGTGTTTGAAGCCAGCCGCGCGACGACAGTTCAGGAAATCAATGACGCGATCCGGGCCGCCGCCAATGGCACCCTGAAAGGTATTCTGGGCTTCACCGATCAGCCGAACGTTTCGTCTGACTTCAACCACGACCCGCACTCCAGCATCTTCCACATGGACCAGACCAAGGTCATGGATGGCACGATGGTGCGTATCCTGAGCTGGTATGACAATGAATGGGGCTTTTCAAACCGGATGGCAGATACGGCCGTGGCGATGGGAAAGTTGATCTAAGCCTGACAGTTCTCTGATCTGCCATAGGCTGCATTCGTTTTCAAAGGGCGCTTCGGGAAACCGGAGCGCCTTTGCCGTTTGTGATGGGCACAGAAGGCATGCGCAAATCGAAACACCTATGCAATACGCGCAAGCTGCCACAGCCAAAGCGGGCGTTGTTGGCGCTAACAGGAGGGTTATATCCAACTCATGCGAAACGGGAGACAGCCATCCGGGCACTCCATCGCGTGTAAAAGGACGAAACTATGAAAAACTTCATCGCTCAGTACCGTGACGCCGCCGCCAAACGCGCGCTCTATCGTCAGACGCGGGATGAAATCGCGACCATGCCGCGGCGAATCGCCTTGGATCTCGGGATTTTCCCGGAAGATGCGGAAACCTTGGCACGTAAGGCCGTTTGGGGCTGAAGGCCCTCACCTGCGATTGCGACCACCCGGGGGCCAGTTGGCCCCCTTTCTCATAGGGTTCGCAAACCCTTGGCAAAACGTTTCGCGTTCGACTGATAGCTTTCGGCAGAACGTATCAGGCGGGCACGGGCCGCATCATCCAACATCGCCACCACCTTTGCCGGAATGCCCATGATCAGGGCACCTTCGGGCATTTCTTTGCCTTCGGTTACCAGACTAGCCGCGCCCACAAGACAACCGGCGCCGATCCGTGCCCCGTTTAACAGGGTCGCAGACATACCAATCAGACTGCCTTCACCGATGGTACACCCGTGCAGCATCGCCTTGTGGCCGACCGTGCAGTTTGCCGCAATGGTCAGCGGATAGCCCATATCGGTATGCAAAACCGCATTTTCCTGAACGTTTGATCCCTCGCCGACCATGATCGCTTCATTATCACCGCGCAGCACGGCCCCAAACCAGACGCTGGCATGGGCACCGATCACGACGTTGCCGATCAGCACGGCTGTCGGCGCAATCCATGCGGTCGGATGAATTTGAGGCGAAACTCCGTCGAGGCCGTAGATCATCTCTTGTCAAACTCCTTGTTCAAGCCGCGGACAAAGTCCGAAAGCGAAGGCTGACGCGCGCGGCGCAGGCGTTCGGCCAGAAGAATAGTTGTCAACTTGTCAAAGGCTTGGTCGATGTCATCATTGACGAGGACATAGTCATACTCGGCCCAGTGGCTGATCTCTGCCTGAGATTTCGCCATCCGCCCTGCAATCACCTCTTCGCTATCCTGCGCCCGACCGCGCAAGCGGCGTTCCAACTCGGCGATTGAAGGCGGCAGGATAAAGATGGAAACCACATCATCCCGCATGGATTGTTTGATCTGCTGTCCACCCTGCCAGTCGATATCAAACAAGGTGTCCCTGCCCGCCAGCATCGCCGCCTCAACCGGGGCGCGGGGGGAACCGTAGAGATTGCCGAAAACTTCGGCATGCTCCAGCATGTCACCGGATTTCACCATGGCTTCAAAGGCTTCCCGGCTGCGAAAGTAATACTCGCGCCCATCCTCTTCCCCCAGACGCGGCGCGCGCGTGGTGGCAGAGACAGAAAACCTCAGGGATTCATCCCAGTCCATCAACCGGCGCGCAAGGGTCGACTTCCCAGCACCAGAAGGAGAGGACAGGATGAGCAAAAGCCCTCTGCGCGCTTGGGGTTCGACCATGATCATTCCACGTTTTGCACTTGCTCGCGCATCTGATCGATGACGGTCTTGAGGTCAAGCCCGATGCGGGTCAGCGCCAGCGCTTGCGCTTTTGAGCACAGCGTATTCGCCTCTCGCAAGAACTCTTGCACCAAAAAGTCGAACTTCCTGCCCACAGGACCAGCTTCTGATAAAAGCGCCCGCGCGGCCTCGACATGGGCGGCGAGGCGATCCAGTTCCTCGGTCACATCGCATTTTACGGCAAGCAGCGCCAACTCCTGCGCGATGCGCGTCTCGTCCAGCCCTTCTGCGTGGGACAAAAGCTTGGCCAGTTGCGCGCGCAATGTTTCCCCAGCAGCGCTCTTCCGGCTTTCGGCTTCGTTTGCTGCCGCGGCTGTCAGTTCGGCAATCCGGTCCAACTGACCAGATAGGACAGCCTGCAACGCAGCCCCCTCAGATGCGCGCATCGCATTGAAATGGCTTAATAGTTCTGGAAGATCGGCGAGAATTGCAGTGCGAAGCGCGGTGGTATCTTGTTCTGCGCTGGCATAGTCGAGAACCCCGCGCACAGCCAGAACATCGGCTCCCGTCGGCTGGGCAAGTGTCATCCCGGTGGCCATCGCGGCCTCTTCGACGCCGCGCAAGGCCGACAGCACGGACGCAAGGACCGCTGCATTGAGGCGCAGTGCTTCGGCCCCCTCTCCTCCGTCGCGCGCCACTTTTAGGGTCAGATTCAGGTTGCCCCGTTGTAGCGCTTTGGCCAACTCGCCCCGGAGGGCCAATTCCAATCCATCAATCCAATCGGGAACGCGGAGCCGCAAATCCAGCCCCTTCCCGTTGACCGCCCGAATATCCCAAGACCAGCTATAGCCGCCGCCCTGCCCTTTGCCTGCTGCAAAACCCGTCATTGAAATGATCATGTGAACCTCCGGCGGCCAGGGGGCCGCTGTTTACCATTTGTCAAGATTTCAGGCCAAAACCATGCAGATTCGGGCTAGGATTAAGAACTTGGTAACAGGTGTTACGCCAGAGTTAACCGTCTAATGACAGTAAAGCTTCGGCGCGATGGGACGGGTTTTCGCAGGAGGCGGCAATGGTTCTTGGGTTTGGTGGCGGTTCAGGTAGGGGAAAGCCGGGCATGGTTGGGCCATTTGCGGGCTTGAACGAAGTGCGCGCTTATTGGGAGGCCTTGCGTAGCCCAGATGCTCTGCCCCGACGTGACGCGATTGATCCGCGCGGCATGGCGCAGTCGCTGGAACGGGTTTTTCTGATCGAGCGCATCGCACCCGGCATTGCCCGGTTTCGCTTGGCAGGAATAATGTTCAATGAATTGATGGGGATGGAAGTTCGGGGGATGCCTTTGTCGTCCCTTGTTGAACCCGCCAGCCGCGACCGGATGGCCGATGCCTTGGAGCAAGTCTTCGCTGGCCCGAAGGTTCTGGAGATGGCGCTGGAGGGGGAGCGGGGGATTGGGCGGCCGGCTTTGGGCGCGCGCATGTTGCTGCTGCCGGTGGCCAATCTGCGCGGCGAGACGCTTTTGGCGCTGGGGTGCCTGTGTACCGAGGGGCAAATCGGGCGCAGCCCGCGGCGGTTCGCGATTGCCAGCACCTCTTTTGAAAAGCTTGTCTTTTCAAACCGTTCCGCGGCAGAAACCCTGCAGCCCGAGACCGGTTTTGCCGAGCCTGTCGCCGCCTTTACCCCCCGCCCGCCGCGCGGAAAGCCCAACCTTCGGCTGGTCAGTTCGCGCGATTAAACGACAAAGGCGGCCCCGAGGGACCGCCTTTTTTCGATCTTCTTTTTATCTTCCTCGGATCTTCCGACCCTCTTCCGCCCGTCAGAGTGCCACGCGGCGATCTGCTTCGCGCTGTGCAGACAGCTCTTCGGACACAAGGAAGGCCAGCTCCAACGACTGCGAGGCGTTCAGACGCGGGTCGCAGGCGGTGTGATAGCGGTCAGCAAGGTTTTCGTCCGACACTGCGCGCAAACCGCCCGTGCATTCGGTTACGTCCTGACCTGTCATCTCAAAATGCACGCCGCCGGGGATCGTGCCCTCGGCTTTGTGAATCTGGAAAAACTCACGCACTTCGCGCAGCACCGATTCGAAGGGCCGGGTTTTGTAACCCGAGGCCGCCTTGATCGTATTGCCGTGCATCGGATCGCAGGACCAGACGACGTTTGCGCCCTCTTCTTTCACGGCCTTGATCAGACGCGGCAGGTGATCCCCCACCTTGCCCGCACCAAAGCGCGCGATCAGCGTCAGACGGCCCGCCTCATTCGTTGGGTTCAGCTTGGCCATCAGCACCTTGAGGTCTTCCGCCGTTGTCGTCGGCCCACACTTCAGACCGATCGGGTTCAAAACACCCCGGCAGAATTCGACATGCGCGCCGTCCGGCTGACGGGTGCGGTCGCCGATCCAGATCATGTGACCCGATCCGGCCACGTTCTGCCCGGTGATGCTGTCGACGCGGCACAGGGCCTCTTCGTACTCCAGCAACAACGCTTCGTGGCTGGTGTAGAAATCGACCGTCGACAGGCTGTGTGCGGTGTCCGAATTCACGCCCGCCGCGTTCATGAAATCCAACGCATCCGAAATGCGGTTGGAGATTTCACGGTAGCGTTCGGCCTTGTCATGTTCGGCAAAACCAAGGGTCCAGGAATGGACGCGGTGGATATCGGCAAAACCGCCCGTTGAGAACGCGCGCAGCAGGTTCAGCGAGGCCGCTGCTTGAGTATAGGCCTGTAGCATCCGCATCGGCTCGGGGCGGCGTGCCTCGACCGTGGCGTCAAAACCGTTGATGATGTCGCCGCGATAGGACGGGTATTCCACCCCGCCAATCATTTCGGTCGGTGCCGAGCGCGGCTTGGCGAACTGGCCAGCCATACGGCCGACCTTGATCACCGGAACCTTCGCCCCATAGGTCAGCACAACGGCCATTTGCAGCATCACGCGGAACGTGTCGCGAATGTTGTCGGCGCTGAATTCTGCAAAGCTTTCGGCGCAATCGCCGCCTTGCAGCAAGAAGGCCTTGCCCTCTGCCGCCAAAGCCAGTTGCTTTTTCAGCTTGCGCGCCTCGCCGGCGAAGACCAGCGGAGGATATTTGGCAAGCTGCGCCTCAACCGTGTTCAGCGCGGCAATGTCGCCATAATCGGGCATCTGCACACGCGGTTTTGCGCGCCAGTCCGACTTTGTCCAACCCTTGGTCATGGGATTTCCCCTATCCGTTAGCGGTATCGCGTGGCGGTATAGGGAAAACTCTGACCGAAGCAAAGGGAGAAAGGCGTAAGAGCCCCTTGGATTGTTCTTGCGGAGGCGAAAAATTCCTGCTTCCTGAGCCCGTAAACGACACAAACAGGTCGCAACATGTCCAGCACTGCGCGCAAGGCCACTCAGACCACCAAACCCGCCAACCCGCGGCGCTTTGTGTTTCTGCTTTTGGACAAGTTCACGATGATCAATTTCGCCGGCGCTATTGAGCCGTTGCGCCTTGCAAACCATGTCATGGGCTATCCGCTTTACACGTGGGTTTTGTGCGGCGAAGGCGGGGTTGAGAAAACCTGTTCGAACGGTGCGACCTTTAAGCTGGACTTCGGGTTGGATGAGGTTGAGCGCGACGACACGGTTCTGGTCTGCGGCGGCATCGACATTCAGAAAACCGCGACCAAGGCGGTGATTTCTTGGCTGCGGCGTGAGGCGCGGCGCGGGGTTGTCATTGGCGGGCTGTGCACCGGGGCTTATGCCTTGGCCAAGGCCGGGTTGCTGGACGGCAAGAAGGCGACGATCCACTGGGAAAACCAGGATGGATTCGCCGAGGAATTTGACGACGTGCGGCTGACCAAATCGGTCTTTGTGATGGACGGCAACCGCTGGTCCACGGCGGGGGGGATTTCCTCGATTGATCTGATGTTGCGGATCATCGCGTCGGACCACGGCGAGGACATTGCCAACAACGTCGCCGATCTGATGATCTATTCGACAATCCGCACCGATCAGGACACGCAGCGCCTGTCGATCCCGACGCGGATCGGGGTGCGCCATCCAAAGCTGAGCCAGGTCATTCAGATGATGGAGGGCAACATCGAAGATCCGATGAGCCCGGCCGATCTGGCCGAAGAGGTCGGCATGTCCACCCGCCAGCTGGAGCGTCTGTTCCGCCGCTATCTGAACCGCAGCCCCAAGCGGTACTACATGGAGCTGCGCCTGCAAAAGGCGCGCAACCTGCTGATGCAGACCGACATGAGCGTGATCAACGTGGCGCTGGCCTGCGGCTTTGCCAGCCCGTCGCATTTTTCCAAGTGCTATCGGAGCCACTATAACACCACGCCTTACCGAGAGCGCGGCTCGCAAGGATTGATCCCCGGCATCGGCGCGCGGCTGTCGATCTGACCGGATTGTTGCCGGGCTGGGTGTTAATAGTTCAAGCTTGAAATGATCACGTTCCAGCTTTAGGCTCCGGCCTGTTGCTGCTGTCCCGGCGCGCTGACGGCCAGAAGAATTGTGTCCCTTTAGGTGCTTTTCTTTTGTTCACCTGCAAACTAGTCTGCCGGGCAGGATTGCGATCCAACATGGGAGACAACAATGAAAAAACTACTTTTGGCCACCGCGGCTTCGGCACTTATGGTGGGCGCTGCTTCGGCAGAAGACGTCAAGATCGGGATTCTGATCGGCTTCACCGGTCCGATCGAATCGTTGACGGGCCACATGGCCAACGCCGCTGAACTGGCGATGTCGGAAGCCAACGCTTCGGGCAAAGCGGTCAACGGCATGGTGTTCGTCCCCGTGCGCGGCGACAGCACCTGCGGCGACTCTGCGGCGGCGACCGCTGCAGCCGAGCGTCTGGTGACGGCTGAAGGCGTCAAAGGCATCATGGGCGCGGATTGCTCGGGTGTGACCGGCGCTGTGCTGCAGAACGTGGCGCGTCCGAACGGCATCGCGATGGTTTCGCCCTCGGCTACCTCGCCTGCCCTGTCGACCGCTGACGATGACGGCCTGTTCTTCCGCACCTCCCCTTCGGATGCGCGCGAAGGCGAAGTGATGGCTGACGTTCTCATGGAACACGGCGTGAAATCCATCGCGCTGACCTATTCCAACACCGACTACGGCAAGGGTCTGGCCGATGCGATCGCGTCGTCCTTCACCGCCAGGGGCGGCGTTGTGAACATCAACATCCCGCATGACGATGGCAAAGCCGACTACTCGGCCGAAGTGGCGTCGCTGGCAGCAGCCGGGGGCGATCTGCTGGTCGTGGCCGGCTATCTCGACCAGGGCGGCAAGGGCATCATCCAGGCCTCGCTCGATTCGGGCGCGTTCTCCAAGTTCGGTCTGCCGGGCGGCATGGTGGGTGACAACCTGACCAAGAACATCGGCCCGGCTCTCGACGGCTCCTACGGCCAGGTCGCACAGTCGGATTCGGCTGGCGCTGCAATCCTGACCGAGATGGGCAAAACCTCGGCCGTCCCGTTCGATGCGACCTCGCCCTACTCGATGGAAAGCTATGACGCTGCGGCGTTGATCATGCTGGCGATGCAGGCTGCCGGGTCCACCGACTCCAAGGTCTACGCCACCAAGATCATGGATATCGCCAACGCTCCGGGCGAAAAGATCCTTCCCGGCGAACTCGGCAAGGCGCTGGAGCTGATCGCTGCCGGCCAAGACATCGACTATGATGGCGCGTCGGGCGTCGAACTGATCGGGCCGGGCGAATCCGCCGGGCGCTACCGTGAGTTCGAGATCAAGGGCGGCGTCTACGAAACCGTCAAGTTCCGTTGATCTTGATTTGACCTGAAACAGTCACGGCCCGAGGCTTGCCTCGGGCCGTAGCTACAAATAAAGCCAGCCCGCGCGCATCGGACGCGAAATGAGGTTGGCAACGGGGAGATAGGAATGATCGTAGTCGATGACCTTCACAGGCATTTCGGCGCGTTCCGTGCTGTTGACGGGGCATCGCTGCAAATCAATACCGGGTCGATCACGGGGCTGATCGGGCCGAATGGCGCGGGCAAGACCACGCTGTTCAACGTGATCGCAGGCAATCTGGCACCGACCAGTGGCCGGGTGGTCATGGATGGCGAAGACATCAGCGGCCTGCCGCCGCACAAGCTGTTCGCCAAGGGTCTGTTGCGCACGTTCCAGATCGCGCATGAATTCGGCTCTATGACGGTGCGCGAAAACCTGATGATGGTGCCGGCCAACCAATCGGGCGAAAGCCTGTGGAACGCCTGTTTCCGTCGGGGCGCTGTGTCTGCCGAAGAGCGGCGCATCCGCGACAAGGCCAATGAGGTGCTGGACTTTCTCACCATCTCGCATCTGGCCGATGAGCGCGCGTCCAACATTTCCGGCGGGCAGAAAAAGCTGCTGGAGTTGGGCCGCACCATGATGGTCGATGCCAAGATCGTGTTTCTGGATGAGGTGGGCGCGGGCGTGAACCGCACGCTGCTGAACACCATTGGCGATGCCATCGTCCGCCTGAACCAAGAGCGCGGCTATACGTTCTGCGTGATCGAGCATGACATGGATTTCATCGGCCGCCTGTGCGACCCGGTGATCTGCATGGCCGAAGGCAAGGTTCTGGCGCAGGGCACGGTGGAACAGGTCAAGAATGATGAGCGGGTGATCGAGGCCTATCTCGGCACCGGATTGAAGAACAAGTTGAAGGAAGCCGCCCATGGCTGAACCGTTTCTGATCGGTGAGGCGATGACCGGCGGTTATGGCTCGGTCGATATCCTCCACGCCTGCACGGTTGCCGTGGAAAAGGGTGAAATCGCGGTGATCGTCGGCCCGAACGGCGCCGGCAAATCGACAGCGATGAAAGCCGTCTTTGGCATGCTGAAGTTGCGCGGCGGCCATGTTCGGCTGGCGGGTGAAGACATCACCAAGCTGTCTCCGCAGGCCCGCGTGGCCAAGGGCATGGCCTTTGTGCCGCAGACCAACAACATCTTCACGACCATGACGGTCGAAGAAAACCTTGAAATGGGCGCGTTCCTGCGCCGCGACAACATTCGCGGCACGATGGAGCAGGTTTATGAGCTGTTCCCGATCCTGAAATCCAAGCGTTTTCAGGCGGCGGGCGAGTTGTCAGGCGGGCAGCGCCAGCAGGTCGCTGTCGGGCGGGCCTTGATGACCCAGCCAAAGGTTTTGATGCTGGATGAGCCCACGGCGGGCGTCAGCCCCATCGTGATGGATGAATTGTTTGACCGGATCATCGAGGTGGCCCGCACCGGGATTTCCATTCTGATGGTCGAACAGAACGCGCGTCAGGCGCTGGCCATCGCCAACAAGGGCTATGTGCTGGTGCAAGGCGCCAACCGCTTTACCGATACCGGCGAGGCACTTCTGGCGGACCCCGAGGTTCGCCGTTCTTTCCTGGGGGGCTGAGCCATGGATTTTCTCAACGCCCTTGTGGCTTTCCTGAACTTTGTCTTTGTGCCGGGGCTGTCTTATGGCAGCCAGCTTGCCTTGGGCGCTTTGGGTCTGACGCTGGTTTACGGCGTGCTGCGGTTCTCGAACTTTGCGCATGGCGACACGATGGCCTTTGGGACCATGGTGGTTATTCTGTGCACGTGGTGGTTCCAATCAATGGGCATCAGCTTTGGCCCTTTGCCGACCGCGCTTTTGGCGCTGCCGGTGGGCATTGCGGTGACGGCGGCGGTGCTGCTTGCGACGGACCGCATGGTGTACCGGTTCTACCGCGAGCAAAAGGCCGCGCCGATCATCCTTGTCATCGTCTCAACCGGCGTGATGTTCATCATGAACGGGTTGGTGCGTCTGATCATCGGCGTCGAAGAGCAGAACTTTTCCGATGGCGGCCGCTTTGTGTTGGGCGCGCAGGAGTTCAAGGATTGGTCGGGGCTGTCGGAGGGGTTGGCGATCAAGACCACCACGGCGGTCACGGTGGTGACGGCGGCGCTATGTGTGGCGGCGTTGTTCTGGTTCCTGCAAAAGACCCGCACTGGCAAATCCATGCGCGCCTTTTCCGACAATGAAGATCTGGCGTTGTTGTCGGGGATCAACCCGGACCGTGTGGTGCAGGTGACATGGATCATCGCGGCGGCTTTGGCGGTGATTGCGGGCACGCTGTATGGTCTGGACAAGAGTTTCCGGCCCTTTGTCTATTTCCAACTGCTGTTGCCGATGGCGGCGGCGGCGATTGTGGGCGGCTTGGGCAACCCGCTGGGCGCGATTGCCGGGGGGTTCGTGATCGCCTTTTCCGAGGTGTTCGTGACCTATGCGTGGAAAAAGGTCGTGACCTATCTGGTGCATGCCGACATGGCGCCGGACGCGTTGCTGCAGCTTTTGTCCACCGATTACAAATTCGCGGTCAGTTTCGCCATTCTGATCATCGTATTGCTGTTCATGCCCACCGGCATCTTCAAGGGTAAGTAAGATGAACCCCATCCATCTGATCACAATTGCGGTTGCCCTGTTGTTCGGGCTTGTGGAGCTGACCTCCGGATTGGGGCTGTCGATCTGGCAATGGCTGATCCTTGGGCTGGCCTTGGGGTTGGTGCCTTTTGGCGGCATGATCCACCGCAACCTTGCCCTGTTTGCGATGGTCATGTTCCTGTTCGTGGCCACAGGGATGCTGCAAAGCTGGAACCTGAGCCTGTCGATCCTGAACATCGGCATCCTGTCGGCCATCATGGCCCTGGGTGTGAACATGCAATGGGGCTATGCGGGGCTGTTCTCCACCGGGATCATGGGGTCGGTCGCACTGGGCGGCTTGGCGGTTGTGCTGGTCTCGGCCACGCCGGTTCCGGGGGGCTGGGCAGCGGGCGGGCCGCGGATCATGATGGCGTTGATCCTTGGTCTGGCCATTCTGGCCGCCGCGATCTTTACCTATGGCAAGATGCACAAGGGCCGCGCCCGCAACTGGGCGGTGGCGGCGATCCTGATCGTGGGGTTCTTTGTCTACCGCGAGGTGCTGGACCCAGCGGTTGCGGCGGTGGAAGCCTTTGACCCGGCGACGTCGGGCAATATCGGCGGGCTGGGCCTTAACTCGCTTTTGGCTTGGCCGGTGGGCGGGCTTTTGGCGGGGGCGGCGGCTTGGGCCATTGGCAAAACCGCCTTGGGCCTGCGGTCGGACTATCTGGCCATTGCCACGCTGGGCATCGCGGAAATCATCCTGACCGTTCTGAAAAGCGAGGATTGGCTGGCGCGCGGCGTCAAGAACCTGATCGGCCTGCCGCGCCCGTTTCCGGTGCCGCAAGAGGTAAACCTACAGGTCAACGCCGAGTTCGTCGGGCTGGTCAACCGCTATGGGCTGGATGTGACCACCTCTTCGACCATCTTCGTCAAACTGCTTTACATGGTCATGTTCGGCACGGTGCTGTTGGCGATCATCTGGGTGTCGGAGCGCGCATTGAATTCGCCTTGGGGCCGGATGATGCGGGCCATTCGCGACAACGAAGTGTCTGCCGCCGCCATGGGCAAGGATGTGACCCGCCGCCACCTGCAGATCTTTATCATTGGCTCGGCCGTGGTGGGGATTGCGGGGGCGATGCTGACCTCGATGGAGGGGCAGTTGACGCCTTCGGCCTATTCGCCGCTGCGCTTTACCTTTCTGATCTGGGTGATGGTGATTGTGGGCGGCTCGGGCAACAACTGGGGCGCGGTGTTGGGCGGGTTGCTGATCGGCTGGCTGTGGTTGATCGTGGAAAACGCAGGCCCGGTCTTGGTGGGCCATGTGACCGCATTGATGCCGGACGGGGCGCTGAAGGCGCATCTGATCGACGCCGCCGCGCAGTTGCGGTTGCTGTCCTTGGGCGTGGTGTTGCTTTTGGTGCTGCGATTTGCGCCGCGCGGGCTTATTCCCGAGAAGTAACCGCCGCCGCAGGCCACAGGCCCCATTCCTGTCCCATGTAGTTGAAAACCTCCTGCGGCTTGGCCGTCAGGGGGTTTCGTTTACCCGGCCAAAGATCATGCCATCGGGATGGGCCTGCGCCCACAGGGTCAGGCTGGGCAGATCCGGGGTCAGCGCGACCGGGGTGGTCAGGCGGGCGAGAAAGTTGATCTCGGCGTTATACTCGGCATTGGTGACGGCAAGACCGGCGGCCTCATGCGCGGCAAGCGTGCGGGCAAGACCGCGCCCGTCATAGGCCGCGTAAAGCCCGGTGCTGGCCACGATGCCGTGCAGGCCAAGCGACAGGCCAAGACCGGCCAGCACATGGCCAGACAGGCGCGGCAAACGCAGAACCGCCAGCGCCAGCAGCGCACAAAGGGCAGCAAACAGCGACAACGGCCAGAACGGGGCCAGTTGCGCAAGATCGCCCTTGGCCGGGATGAGGTGCAGACCAAGCCCGCCTGCCCCGATCGCCAGCAGCGCCAGTGGCACCCACGCAAGGCTTCCTGCCTTGGCCGTGCGCAGCGCATAGGCAAAGAGCAGCGCCATCGCGGGAAAGGCGGGCACAAGGTAATGCGCCTGCTTGCCCGAGATCAGCGAGAACAGCACCAGCGTCGAACCCGCCCAAATCGCGCACAGCCGCACCGCCGGGTCTGCCCAGCCCCCGCGCAAGCCGCCCCAGAGCCGGGCCGACCAGCCCCACGGAAACAGCAGCACCGGCAACAGCGCGGCAAGGAACCAGATGGGCCGGTCATGGGCAAGCCCGCCCGCAACGCGCGCGGCCGATTGCGTCCACAACAGTTCCGTGCGGAATTCGGGGGTGGCGGTCAACAGGGTGGGCACCAGCCAAAGCGCCACCAAGGCCAAGGCGACCAGCACCGACAGGCCGAAGCCCTTGGCGATGCCAAGCGCCTTGGGCGGGTTGGGCGCCCAATAGGGCATCGACAGCAGCACCGGCATCAGATGCACGAATATGACCGGCCCCTTGGCATAGACGCCAAAGGCCAGCGCCAGACCAAATCCGATCCAGCCGCCCCTGCCCTGCCCTATCTGCCAAAGGGCTGCCATGCCGCCCAGCACCCCCAGCCCCAGCAGCGCGTCAAACATCGTGGCCGAGCCGTAGATAAGGAACACCGGGAACCCGGCGAGGATCAGCGCGGCCGACACCTCCAACCCCTGACCGGGCCAAAAGCGCCGCGCCAAGGCGGCGGTTCCGGCCACCATGGCCAAGGCACAGGCCGGGGCCACCATCCGGGCCGCAAATTCACTGACCCCTGTGACCAGCCAGACCAGATTGATCATCGCGAACAGAAGCGGCGTCTTGTGCGTATACATCTCACCATTCTTGGTCAGATGCACCGGATCGCCGGAGCGCCACATCTCCCATGCCACCGACAGATAGCGCGTTTCATCAATCGGCAGCAGCGGACGCATCGCGACCATCGCCGCCAGAACAACCGCCACCGCCAAAAGCGCCAGCCAGAGCCGATTTCCAACCATGGGAAGACCTTTCCGTTTTGTCCGTAGCTAACGACACAAAGCGCTTCCGTCCAGTTCCGCCTGAGGTTCAGAAAGCGACGCTTTTCTGTCGGGGGATGGCCGACAGCCGAGGAAAAAGCCGATATTGATGGGAAAAAGCCCCGTTGTGTGGGCCAAAGCATGGATGAAAGGTCTGCCCGATGAAAACCCATACTCGCGTTCTGGTGATCGGCGGCGGTGTCGTCGGCTGTTCTGTGCTCTACCACCTTACCAAGCTTGGCTGGTCTGATGTGATGCTTGTGGAACGCTCGGAGCTGACCTCGGGCTCGACTTGGCACGCGGCGGGTGGATTTCACACGCTGAACGGCGATACCAACATGGCCGCGCTGCAAGGCTATACGATCCGGCTTTACAAAGAGCTGGAGGCCATCACCGGCATGTCCTGCGGGTTGCACCATGTGGGCGGCATCACCTTGGCCGACAATGACGCGCGGTTTGAACAACTGAAGGCCGAGCGCGCCAAGCATCGTTACATGGGGCTGGATACCGAAATCCTCGGGCCGGAAGAGATTGAGAAATTCACCTACGGCATGGTGAACCTGAAGGGCATTGTCGGCGCGCTTTATGATCCGCTCGATGGCCACCTTGACCCCTCGGGCACCACCCATGCCTATGCCAAAGCGGCCCGTATGGGCGGGGCCGAGATCGTCTTGCACAACCGCGTGCTGGAAACCAACCCGCGCCCGGATGGATCGTGGGAGGTTGTGACCGAAAAAGGCACGATCATCGCCGAGCATCTGGTTAACGCGGGCGGCCTGTGGGCGCGCGAGATCGGCGCGATGGCGGGGGTCTACCTGCCGCTTTTGCCGATGGCGCACCAGTATCTGGTGACCGATGACATCCCTGAGATCATGGACATCCTGAAATCCGGCAAGGAATTTCCGCATGTGATGGACCCCGGCGGCGAAAGCTATTTGCGCCAAGAGGGGCGCGGCTTGTGCATCGGCTTTTACGAAAAGCCCTGTGAGCCGTGGTCGGTTGATGGCACCCCGTGGAATTTCGGCCATGAGTTGCTGAACGAGCAGTTCGACAAGATCGAGGACTCTGTCAACTTCGCCTACCGCCGTTTCCCTGTGCTGGAGCGCACCGGGGTCAAACGGGTGATCCACGGCCCCTTCACCTTTGCCCCCGATGGCAACCCGTTGATCGGGCCGGTGCAGGGCCTGCGCAACTACTGGTCGGCCTGTGCGGTCATGGCAGGGTTCAGCCAAGGCGGGGGCATGGGTCTGGCGCTGGCGCAATGGATGATTGAGGGCGAGGTTGAACGGGACCCGCGTGGCTTTGACGTGTCGCGTTTCGGCACGTGGACCACCCCCGGCTATACTGTGCCCAAGGTCATTGAAAACTATCAGATGCGCTTCTCGGTCGGCTACCCGAACGAAGAACGCCCGGCAGCGCGGCCTTTCCGCACCACGCCGATGTATGAAACCAACTGCGCGATGAACGCGGTTTGGGGCCAGCAATATGGGCTTGAGGTCGTTAATTATTACGCCCTGCCCGGCGAGCCGACCTATGAGGAACCGACGTTCAAACGCTCCAACGCTTGGGAGGCCACGGGCCAAGAAGTGATGGCGGTGCGCAATGGCGTCGGCATCAACGAGCTGCAAAACTTTGGTAAATACATCGTCAAAGGCAAGAATGCCCGCGCGTGGCTGGACCGGATCATGGCCGGCGCCATCCCGAAAGTGGGCCGCCTGAGCCTGACCCCAATGCTGGCGCATTCCGGCAAGATCATTGGCGACTTTACCGTGTCTTGCCTATCGGAAACCGAATTCCAAATCACCGCCAGCTATGGCGCGCAAGGCTGGCATTACCGTTGGTTCGAACAGAATATGATGGACGGCGTGACGGTTGAAAACGTCTCGGATAGCCGTTCGGGATTCCAGATTGCCGGGCCGAATGCGCGCGAGTTGCTGTCGCGCGTGACGCGCAGCGATGTGTCGGGCGAGGCGTTCAAGTTCATGGACGTGCGCCGGATGACCGTGGGCATGGCCAACTGCATCGTGCAGCGGGTCAGCTATACTGCGGATCTGGGCTATGAAATCTTCTGCGATCACATGTCGGTGCGCAATCTTTGGGATACGTTGACCGCGGCGGGTGCCGATCTTGGCCTGCGCGCCTTTGGGATGCGGGCGATGATGTCGCTGCGTCTGGACAAATGGTTCGGCTCTTGGGGGCGTGAGTTCAGCCCCGATTACACCCCCTGCGAGACGGGTCTGGACCGGTTCATCCGTTGGAACAAGGAGGCCGACTGGATTGGCAAGGCGGCGGCGACGGCCGAAAAAGCCGCCGGTCCCAAGCGCAAGCTGGTGTCCTTTATCGTCGATGCCAAGGATGCCGATGTGGTGGCGTGGGAGCCGATCTGGCTGGACGGCGCGGTGGTGGGCTTTTGCACCTCGGGCGGGTTCAGCCATTGGACCGGAAAATCGGTGGCGATGGGCTTTTTGCCCGCCGACAAGGCACAAGATGGTCTGATCTGCGAGATCGAAATTCTGGGTGAGCGGCGCAAAGCCACGGTTCAACTTGCCGCCCTTTGGGATGGCGATGGCGCGCGGATGCGCGGCTGACCTGCGCGGCCCCCTTCTGGGTCTGACCCGGCAGGGGGCCTTGTGCGCCGTCCTTGCCGCTGGTTTTTCTGCGGCCTGATCGGACATTCTGATCAGCTTTGTGGCCCCTATCTTGTGGCCCCTGATCCAGCGGCGCTGGCCATTGCCGCGCAGGACATGCCATGGTCTTGGGGTGGCAAACCCTTTGCCGGTCGTGGGAGGCGCGATGGCCGACGCTCATATCCTGATCCTTGCCGCCGGGGCCTCCTCGCGGATGCGCGGTGCCGACAAGCTGCTGGAGCAGGTGGCAGGGCAGCCCTTGCTGGCGCGGATTGCGGGCTTTGCGGTTCAATCGGGGGCGCCGGTCAGGGTTGCGGTTAGCGCCGATCAGCCCGCACGCAACGCGGCTTTGGCGGGGCTGGCCTTGCGCCAAATGGTGGTGCCGCACCCCGAGGCGGGGATGGCGGCAAGCCTTGTTGCGGGGCTGGACGGGCTGCCCCCCAGCGCGGCGGTGCTGCTGCTGTTGGCGGATCTGCCCGAGATAACAGCGGCGGATCTGGCGCTGATGCTGGCGGAAATGCGGGCGGACCCGGACAGCATCCTGCGCGGCGCGGCCGCGGATGGCACACCGGGGCATCCGGTGTGCTTTCCCTCCTGGGCCCTGCCCGAATTGCGCGCGCTGACCGGCGACGCGGGCGCGCGCGCCATTTTGGCCCGCCACGCCGACCGGGTGCGGCTGATCGCCTTGCCCGGATGGCATGCCACCACCGATCTGGACACCCCTGAGGAGTGGGCGCGCTGGCGGGACTTACACCGCCAGTAGCACCCGCGCCTCATGCGCCTTGAGCGACAGACGGGCGGCGGGGAAATCCACGGCCTCTTGCATCAGTTCGGGGAAAAGCTCTGCCAATTCCGCGCGTTGTGAATCCTCCATCCCGTTCAGCATCCGTGTGGCGGGCTGAAAGCTTTCCGTCCAGGACCCATCGGCGCAGATGATCTCATGCCGGTCAAAGAGAATGTGGATATAACTGATGCCCGGGGTCAGCACCTGCTCCACGCCCGGCAGGCCGGTCAGATGGGTGGCCGCGACCAGCACCTCGGCCTCACCAAAAAACATCTCGGCGCGCGGTCCTTCCAGCACCATCCGGTGCTGCGGCGACACCTTCATATCGCGCAGCGGCAACCCGAAGCCAAGCGCGCCTTGGGCAATCTGCACGGGGCGCAGATGCGGGCGCACGATCAGATCGGCCAGCCCCAGATCACGCCGCCCCGCCCAACGCACCGGTTGGTAGCCATTGTCGCGGGTCAACACGAGGTCGCCCGCGCGCAGATCCTCAACCAGCACGTCGCCCCGGTCGGTCACGATCATCGAGCCGGGGGTAAAGCAGGGAATGACCTCTTCAATGTTGAAAAAGCTCATCGTGCCAAGGACGTTGCCCAAGGGATCGAGGAATTCGACCGTGCCATTTTCATGGTTCAACGGGTCGTAGTAGATGTTGGTCAACGACCAGCCCCAGGCGCTCAGGTCCAGCACGTCGTGGTCGCCGGGGTTCTCGCCGCCGTCCACCACATCGCCGATGTCGCCCACAATAAAGTCGTTGCCGGTGCCGCCATAGATGGTGTCCGCACCCGGCCCGCCGATCAGAGTATCGTCCCCGTCGCCACCATACAGCACGTCATTGCCGAGCCCGCCCAGCAGGCTGTCATTGCCCGCATCGCCGTACAGCGTGTCGTTGCCGTCGCCGCCGTTCAGCGTGTCATTCCCGTCGCCGCCGTAGAGCAGATCGTTGCCCGCGTCGCCGGACAGGCTGTCATCGCCGGTGCCGCCGTAGAGCGAGTCCTGATCGTTGCCGCCACTCAGCGTGTCGTTGCCAAGCCCGCCCTCCAGCCGGTCGTTGTTGTCGCCGCCGTCGAGCAGATCATTGCCGTCGCCGCCATAAAGGCTGTCGTTGCCGGTGCCGCCATACAGCCGGTCGTCACCCGCATCGCCGTTCAGCGTGTCGTCGCCCGCGCCGCCGATCAGGCTGTCATTGCCAAGCCCGCCAGAGAGCAGGTCATTCCCCGCCTCTCCGTCCAGCGTGTCATTGCCGTCGCCACCGTCCAGCACGTCATTGCCAAGCCCGCCCAGCAGGCTGTCATTGCCCGCATCGCCGTACAGCGTGTCGTTGCCGTCGCCGCCGTTCAGCGTGTCATTCCCGTCGCCGCCGTAGAGCAGATCGTTGCCCGCGTCGCCGGACAGGCTGTCATCGCCCGTGCCGCCGTAGAGCAAGTCCTGATCGTTGCCGCCGCTCAGCGTGTCGTTGCCAAGCCCGCCCTCCAGCCGGTCGTTGTTGTCGCCGCCGTCCAGCAGATCATTGCCGTCGCCGCCATAAAGGCTGTCGTTGCCGGTGCCGCCATACAGCCGGTCGTCACCCGCATCGCCGTTCAGCGTGTCATCGCCCGCGCCGCCGATCAGGCTGTCATTGCCAAGCCCGCCAGAGAGCAGGTCATTCCCCGCCTCTCCGTCCAGCGTGTCATTGCCGTCGCCACCGTCCAGCACGTCATTGCCAAGGCCACCCAGCAGGCTGTCATTGCCCGCATCGCCATACAGCGTGTCGTTGCCGTCGCCGCCGTTCAGCGTGTCATTCCCGTCGCCGCCGTAGAGCAGGTCGTTGCCCGCGTCGCCGGACAGGCTGTCATCGCCCGTGCCGCCGTAGAGCAAGTCCTGATCGTTGCCGCCGCTCAGCGTGTCGTTGCCAAGCCCGCCCTCCAGCCGGTCGTTGTTGTCGCCGCCGTCGAGCAGATCATTGCCGTCGCCGCCATAAAGGCTGTCGTTGCCGGTGCCGCCATACAGCCGGTCGTCACCCGCATCGCCGTTCAGCGTGTCGTCGCCCGCGCCGCCGATCAGGCTGTCATTGCCAAGCCCGCCAGAGAGCAGGTCATTCCCCGCCTCTCCGTCCAGCGTGTCATTGCCGTCGCCACCGTCCAGCACGTCATTGCCGAGGCCACCCAGCAGGCTGTCATTGCCCGCATCGCCATACAGCGTGTCGTTACCGTCGCCGCCGTTCAGCGTGTCATTCCCGTCGCCGCCGTAGAGCAGGTCGTTGCCCGCGTCGCCGGACAGGCTGTCATCGCCCGTGCCGCCGTAGAGCGAGTCCTGATCGTTGCCGCCGCTCAGCGTGTCGTTGCCAAGCCCGCCCTCCAGCCGGTCGTTGTTGTCGCCGCCGTCGAGCAGATCATTGCCGTCGCCGCCATAAAGGCTGTCGTTGCCGGTGCCGCCATACAGCCGGTCGTCACCCGCATCGCCGTTCAGCGTGTCGTCGCCCGCGCCGCCGATCAGGCTGTCATTGCCAAGCCCGCCAGAGAGCAGGTCATTCCCCGCCTCCCCGTCCAGCGTGTCATTGCCGTCGCCACCGTCCAGCACGTCATTGCCGAGCCCGCCCAGCAGGCTGTCATTGCCCGCATCGCCGTACAGCGTGTCGTTGCCGTCGCCGCCGTTCAGCGTGTCATTCCCGTCGCCGCCATACAGCAGATCGTTGCCCGCGTCGCCGTTCAACTGGTCGTTGCCGGCATCGCCGTACAGCGTGTCGTTGCCGTCGCCACCGTTCAGCGTGTCATTGTCGGCACCGCCGTAAAGCCTGTCATTGCCGTCGCCACCGCTGAGAACATCGTTGCCGGCCTCGCCATAGAGCGTGTCCTCACCGCCAAGTTCGGCGGCAACGTTGGGCGGGTTTGTGTTGACATACAGCTCATAAAACGAGCCGTTGCCCCCCAGTGCAACCAACCCAACCGACGAGAAGGGCACGTTAATGGTCAACGTGCCGACCGTGTTGACGACCGTGCCGGTGCGGGTCATCTGGCCGCCGGCGTTGACGGTATAGGCGGACGCACCGTTAAAGGTGACCATGCCGTTGGCGATGGCGGTGTTCAGGTCGATTGTGACGCCATCGAGCTGCAGGGTCAGCGTCTCACCGGTGGACAGGCCGTTGAACAGGATCTGCCCACTGGTCACCTGCGACGACATCGTGTGGGTGTGGGTTTCCGCGCCGTCACCATCACCGATGTTGAAGCCCGAAACGGCGCCAAAAGTGCCGGTGGTCAGCGTTTCGTTTGAAACCGACTGCACCGAAAAGTTGGGGCGGCCGTTGGTGCCGGTGACGGTCTGGCTGCCGGCGGTGGTGATCTCGGTATAGGTCGGGGTGTAGGTGATCGCGGCCCCGGCGGTGCCGCCGGTGATCGTGTCATCCCCGTCGCCGCCATAGAGCAGATCATTGCCCGAGCCGCCGTCGATGCTGTCGTTTTCGGTGCCGCCATAGACGGTGTCGTTGCCGTAGCCCGCGTTGATGACATCGTTGCCGCTGCCGCCATAGACCTGATCGTTGCCGAGGCCAGAGTTGACGGTGTCGTTGCCAGCACCTGCACGGATATAGTCGTCGTTGCCGGTGGTGCCCGCATAACCGGTCGCATCGTTGCGGTCGACGCGGTCACCGCCCGGATCGCCGGTATAGGCGGTGTCGATCAGGTCATTGCCTGCCGTGCCATCGACGATCCCGTCGCCAGTAAAGGGCTGGCCGCCTTCCAGATCAAAACCGAAAACGCCTGCGGGATCATTGGTGTCAAAATCATTGCCGGGATAGGTCGCCAGAAACGCCGAGTTTCCCGAGCCCTCGGCAAGCGTTTGCGTGTTGGTGCCGTTGCTCATCCCGACCACGGCAACCCCGGCGAAGCCGTTGGTGAAGCCGATGGAATCGTAGATGTATTCGACGCTCATATCGCCAGCGCCGTTGCTGGTCATCACAACCTGGAAACTGTTGCGACCCGTGCCGGAATAGGCGGCGACGTTCAACCAGGTGACGGTGACCTTGCCAGTGCTGGGATCAAGGTCCCAATAAATCTCACCGCCCTTGGAGATATCGATATCGGTCCAGAACGGGGCCAGAGACGGGCGGCCAACCGCCGTCAGCGCCGAGGGCGTATAGGAGGCATAGGCCGAGCCAAAGGTGATCAGACCGTTGGTGTTGACATAGATGCTGGTGTAGCTGGTGCCATAAAAGTTGATGCCGCCCGAGCCGAACACCGAGGTGATGTTGACCGCCGATGACCCGTCATCAAGGTTGCCGGTATAGGTCGACGTGCGGAAAGAAGACTCGCCGTAGCCAGCGGTTCCCCCCAAACCCGAAATCATCGTTGCCATGGTCAGTCCCCACCTTCCAGATCAGACCGGGGCGGGTTTTTTGCCGGGAAAACGGCCTCGGGAGCGAGGCGTTGTTTTCCCAAACGGAACCGTCCGGGTCTCAATACCCGGATAATTAGGCGTCAACGGTGAACAAAGAGCGGCGCAAACCGGATCATTTCAAGGTTTGCGCCCCCTGATTGAGTGCAATTCAAGGCAAATGCAGAGGACTTTGGAGGATTGGCCTCGTTTACGCCCCAATCAACGCCCGCGCCTCCCGTGATTTCAGTGACAAGCGCGCGGCAGGGTAGCTGCCCGCCATATCAAGGCTTGGGAACAGGGCCAGAACCTCATTGCGCTGTTCGGCGTCCAGCCCGCCGAGGGTTGCTTCGCCGGGTTGGAAGCTTTCCGACCATGCGCCATCGGCCCGCAGGATCTCATGCTGGTCAAACAGCAGGTGGATATAGCTGATCTGGCGCGGATAGACCCGCGCGATCCCCGGCATGCCGACCATATGGGTGGCGGCCACCAGAACCTCACGCTCGCCGAACAGCAATTCGGTGCGCGGGCCGGACATCAGCATCCGGTGTTGGGGGCTGACCAGCATGTCACGCTCCGGCAGGCCGGCGCCAAGCGCGCCTTTGGCAATCCGCACCGGATTAAAGCGTTGCTCGGCCACGAGTTCCGCCGCGTTCAGGTCGCGCCGCCCCACCCAGCGGATTTCCTGCCAACCGTTATCGCGCGTCAGCACCCGGTCACCGACCGCAAGATTGGCCACGTCGACCTCGCCCTGATCCGTCAGAATCATCGAGCCGGGCGTAAAGCAGGGGATGACGCTTTCGATGTTGGAGAAGGCCAAAGAGCCGACCACAGCCCCAGTGCCGTCCAGAAAATCGACCGTGCCGTTTTCGTGGTTCAGCGGGTCATAGGTGATGTTGGTGGCCGCATAGCCAAAGGCCGACAGATCAAGCGTGTCGAAATCGTCGCCGCCCTCTCCGCCGTCGATCACATCGCCCGCACCGCCAAAGAACGTGTCGCGGTCTGCACCGCCTTGCAGGGTGTCGATCCCTGGCCCGCCGATCAGCGTGTCATTGCCATCGCCGCCGGTGAGCAGATCATTGTCCGCCCCGCCGTCCAGCAGGTCATTGCCCGCGCCGCCCGAAAGCGTGTCGTTGCCAAACCCGCCATAAAGCGCGTCATCCCCCGCGCCGCCGTCAAGGGAATCGTTGTTGTCTTCGCCGCGCAGGGTGTCGTTGCCAAGCCCGCCAAAGAGGCGGTCATCGCCTGCGCCGCCGTCAAGGCTGTCATCCCCCGCCTCGCCTGAAAGCGTGTCATTGCCCGCCTCGCCCAGAACAACGTCATTGCCGGCCCCTGCCGCAACCGAATCGTTCCCGCTGCCGCCATAAACCTGATCATTGCCCGCGCCCGAGACGACCGTGTCATCCCCTGCCCCGGCCAGCACGATATCATCGTTGTTGCCGGCAAGGTTGTCGTTGGCGTCGATCCGGTCGCCTTGGGCATCGACGTAGCTGGCGTCGATCAGGTCATTGCCCGCGGTGCCGTCGACCACAAAGTTCGGCGGGAACACCTCGACCCCATCGGCGATCACATGTTCGATGTTGAAGAACACGAGCGAGCCGCCGCCGGTGAAAAACACCGTGCCGTTTTCGGTGTTGGCCGGGTCCCAGCTGATGCTGGAGACGCCCGTCACATGCAGGATGTCATTATCGGTGCCGGTGGTGACGGATTCGTAGCCATCCACATAGTCGCCCGCGCCGCCGTAGAAGGTATCGGCGTCTTCCTCGCCGAGCATCGTGTCGTTGCCTTCATCGCCGTAAAGCGTGTCGCTGCCGTTGGAGCCTTGGATATAGTCGTCGCCCGTGCCGCCGTACACGAGGTCATTTTCCCCCGACCCGGTGATCACATCATTGCCCGCACCGCCGTAAACCGTGTCGTCGCCATAGCCGCCGAACATGTGGTCGGCCCCGTCGCCGCCATAGACATGGTCGTTGCCCGCGCCGCCATAAACCGAATCGTCGCCGTCGCCGCCGTAGACATAGTCATTGCCCGCGTCGCCCCGGATAAAGTCGTTGCCGGTGCCGCCCTCAACAGTGTCGTTGCCGGTGTCGCCTTGCATGTAGTCGTTGCCCGACCCGCCTTGCAGGCTGTCATCCCCTTCGCCGCCGTAGACGTTGTCATTGCCCGCCCCGGCCTGAACGGTGTCATTGCCCTCATTGGCAAAGATGTCGTCGTCATCCGGGCCGGCCCCGGCATAGACGGCATCGCCCGCGTCGATGATATCACCGTTGGCATCGACATAGCCCGCGCCGATGGAATCAGCGCCAGAGGTGCCCCAGATCAGCCCGTCCTTGTTGCCGCCGTTGAGCACCACATGCTCAATCTGCGAAAAGGTCATGGTAGAGCCGTCGGTGAAGGTGGCCGTTCCCGCCTCATTATCGCCGCCCGCATAAAGCAGCTTGGTCACCCCGTTCATCACCAGCGTGTCGTTGTCGGTGCCGCCCTCGCCCCCCGCGACCACATCGCCGCCGCCCGCATAGATCAGGTCGGCATCGTCGCCGCCAAAGAGGCTGTCATTGCCCACCCCGCCGGTCAGCGTGTCATTGCCCGCATCGCCGGAAACGGTGTCGTTGCCGTCGCCACCCGAAACCCAGTCGGCGCCCGCGCCGCCATAGGCGAGGTCATTGCCCGACCCCGTCTCGATGATGTCATTGCCGCCGTCGCCGTAGACGGTGTCATTGCCCAGATCATCCCCGGCAAGGCCGAAGGTGTCGTTGCCGCTGCCCAGCACGGCAAGGTCATTGCCCGCCCCGCCCGTAACCGCATCATTGCCCGAACCGGCGTAGATCTGGTCATTGCCCGCGCCCGCGTTGACAATGTCATTGCCCGCACCGGCGGTAATATAGTCGCCGTCGCCCGTGGTGCCGCCCACGCCCGTGGCATCGTTGCTGTCGATCAGATCGCCATCCGGATCGCCCAGATAGCCCGCCTGGATCACATCATCGCCAGCCGTGCCTTGCACGATGCCGTCTTTGGTGATGGTGGACGCGGTGACGATGCTGACCATGCCAACATCGGTATTGCCCGCAGAATCGACCACCGTGTAGTTCAGTGTGTTGGTGCCAAGATCCCCGTCCGAGGTGACCGTGATCGTGCCATTGGCGTTCAGCGTGACTTTCTCGCCCGTGGCCAGCGTGATGGTTTGGCCCGGCACAACCGAGATGCCGTTGATCTTGGTGATCGTCAGCCCCGCATCAGTCATATCCCGGTCATTGGCCAGAATATCGAAAACCCGGGTGGAGTTCGGGGTCAGTTGAATCCGGTCATCAAAGGCCAGCGCATAGGTCTGGACGCTGTCGCCCATGATCATCAGGTTGGAATCGTAGGCAGAGTCGCCCCCATCGGCGATGCCGATCTTGATGGAGTTTACCTGCCCCGCGTTCACCGGTGCCTTGAAGGACAGCACATAGGTGAAGCCGTCCATCTCTGTATTATAGGTGTCATTCAGGTTTGAGACGTAGAGGTTCTGGTTGGAAAGCGGGTTGACCGTGTCGATCGACACCTGCCCGCCCGTGGTCACCGTCACCGGCACAAAATTGCCGTTCACCCAGACGCCAAACACGTCGTTGAAACCGCCGTTGACGTATTCGGGGTATTCCTCGGACGAAAAGACGAACTGCATCGTCAGGTAGTCGCCATTGGGGATGAAATTGGCCTGCAGGATCGCCCCATCAAAGGTGCCGGTCCCGGCCAGCGCGTTCAGTTGCGCATCCCCGTTCACGCCGTTGGTTGTATCCGTCGTGGTGCCGTTGGACGTGTTGGTATTGGTGGTGCCGCTGGAGTTGGTGAAATCCGTCACCCGCCCCGTCGACAGGATCACCCCGGTATCGGTCGGCGAGATGCCGGGAATGGTCGTGGTGGCACCGCTATAGATACCCGAAGAAACGGCGTCTCCGGTGTAGGTCGCCGATACAACCTGAATGCCCGTGCCAAAAATCGCATTGGCCATATCCATCGCCGTGGCGGCGGTGTTGATATCCAGTTCAGTTGCGACAGCCATTTAAAAAAGTCCCCTACCCATCCGCACAAAAATCCAAGGGATCTGCCCCGGCCAAGCCACGGCGCTGCCGCCGCCTGCGCGACATCCCCGAGCCAACCCCAAGTCGTTCCCAGTCACTCAAACGCCGGCGAAGAATTCGCCCGCCACATCACGTCACACTTGCCCGTCCAGGCCAAAGGCATGGAAGGGCGCTCAGGACGGCAATAGGCTTGCAATGTGGTCAAACCGCGGGGTGTTTAAGGCGAAGCATGGGTCAATTCTGGCCGGAAAAAGGCGGAATTTCAGATCAAATCAAAAGTAAAAACAAAGAGTTAAATTGCCTCTGGATCGTTTCCAAAAATTTGACAAAAGCTTTTGGGAAACGAAAAAGGGGCCCTTGGGAAAAGGCCCCTTTTTGGTGCATTCCGGGGCAAGAAGACGGCCCCGGTTTGCGCTGCATAACTGTTTTACTTGACCAAAAGCCGCGCTTCGTGCCGCTTCAGGGTGCGCCGTGCGGCCTGATAGTCTTCCAGACCCGCCTCGGTTTTCAGCTCGGGGAACAGATCAAAGATCTCGCCCCGCTGGGCATTGCCCATGCCTTTCAGCGTGTAATCGCCGGGCTGGAAGCTTTCGGTCCAGGCCCCGTTCGACAGCACAACTTCATGCCGGTCGAACATGAAGTGGATGTAGGTCGTCCCCAGCGAGTCGACGGTCTGGATCCCAGCGCCCGACACCAGATGCTTGGCCGAAACCAGAACCTCGTGCTCATCAAAGTAAAGCGCGGTGCGGTCGTTGGCCACCAGCATCCGGTGGTTCGGAGACACCATCATATCCCGCTCTGGCAGACCGTTGCCAAGGCTGCCCTGACGGATCATCACCGGCTTCAGATGCGGATTGGCGGCCAGATCGTGCCAGCCAAGCTGCTTTTGCCCGGTCCAGCGGATTTCCTGAATGCCGTTATCGCGGGTAATGATCCGGTCGCCGGCCTTCAGCAGCTCTACCGCCACCTCGCCCTTCGGCGTGGCAATCATCGTGCCGGGGGTAAAGCAGGGGATCACGTTTTCGATGTTGGTAAAGGTCATCGAGCCGGTGACATTGCCATCCCCGTCAAGGAAATCGACCGTGCCGTCCTCGGGGTTATCCTCCGAGTAGTTGATGATCAGCGGGCCAGAGCCGCTCAGATCAAGGATGTCATAGTCATCGCCACCCTCGTTGCCGTTGATCACATCGCCCGCATTGGCCCCGAGGAACACATCGCGGTCATCGCCGCCGAACAGAGTGTCCTCGCCGTCGCCGCCGACCAACGTGTCGTTGCCAGCGCCGCCGAACAACACGTCATCATCAATGCCGCCGTCCAGCAGGTCATGGCCCGCGCCGCCGAACAAGGTGTCGTCGTCGTCCATGCCGAAGATGATGTCATTGCCCTCACCGCCGAACAGCACGTCGGTGCCGTTGTCTGGGCGCAGGTCGGTTGCGTCGGGGATGTTGACCGCGTCCGGCACGCCGGGGCCGTAGCCGCCATAGATCACATCATCGCCCACGCCGCCGTAGACGTCGTCTGCGCCCTCGCCGCCGATGATCGTGTCATTGCCGGCGTCGCCATAGAGCGTGTCGTCGTCAAAGCCGCCGTCGATGTAATCATCGCCCGCGTTGCCGCGCACAAAGTCGGCATCGTCGCCGGTAAAGATCGTGTCCGCGCCGGTTCCGGCAAAGACGGTGTCGTGATCGTCATCGGGGTTGGCATCGGCCGGATACAGACCGGGGTAGCCGCGATCCGGCAGGGGCACGCCGCCGCCCGAAGTGTCGATGTAATCGCCACCATCGCCGCCGTGAACCGAATCATTGCCGTTGCCACCGAACAGCGTGTTCGGCCCGCCGCCGCCAATCAGCGAGTCGTCGCCGTCGCCGCCGTAAAGTGTGTCACTGCCGCCGTCGGCATCCAGCACGTCATTGCCATTGCCGCCGTAGATCAGGTCATCGCCCGCCCCGCCGCGCGCCGTATCATCGCCGTCGCCCGCGTAGATACGGTCATCATTTGGCGCATCGCCGGGGATCAGCGCGTCATTGCCGTCGACCACATCGCCATCCGGATCGCCCGTGTAATGGCTGTCGATCACGTCATTGCCGTCGGTGCCATAGACGATGCCGTCACGGCCGCCCTCGGTTCCGACAGTCACCGTCAGCGTGCTGGACGAGGTGCCGCCCTGGCCGTCGGAGATCTCATAGGTCACCACCGCATCCCCGGTGAACCCTGGATTCGGCGTGAAGGTCAGCGTGCCATCGCCGTTCACCGTAACCGAACCATCCGCCGAAACCGGCGTGCCAAGGATCTGCAGCGGATCGCCGTTCGGATCGGTGTCATTGGCCAGCACAGGCACCGTGACCGGCACACCCGTTGTGGTGTTGGCCGTATCGGGGTTGGCGGTCGGGTCGTCGTTCTGCGGCAGGTTATCCACGCTGTCAGACAGGGTGAACTGATCGACCGAGCCGCCGAAATGCTGGTTGATGTCGTTCAACTGGTCGGGGTTGGAAAGGGACTGCCCGGCGCCCACGATCCACGGCTGGTTCATGCCCGCGCCGCTTTCGTCCATCGTCACAGTATTCGGAACCGCTGCGTTGAACGCCGTGCCCGCGGTGGTGTTGTTGATCGCCAGCGCCCCGCCCGTGCCGCCCTGATCCCAGGAATAGCTGAGGTTCAGGCTGTCGCCGGGGTTGGCAAAGCCTGCCGCCGTGCCGAAGCTGACCGTGCCCGAGGCCGTCTCATGGCTGATCACAACCGAGCCGTTGGCAAGGATATCAATGTGATAGCCGCCCTCAGTCTGCCCGACGCTGTCACGCGACAGCACGGTCTGGGTATGATCCAGCGGCGCGTCATTCAGCGTGAAGTTCAAGGTCAGCGTGCCGCGGTCCATCTGGAACGTGTCGCTGGGGTAGATCTTGACCAGATCATTCTGCCCGTCGAGCACAGCCTGCCCACCAGAGGCCGCCGCACCGTTCCGATAAACACCATCCTGCGCGCCATTCCCAAGCGCGCTGTCCAGCGCCGTACTATTCGTATCGTTAAAGTCATATTGCGCGAAAATCGGCATTTTTTCCCTCGTTCCTGCAAGGGCGCCGTCGGGCCACCCATCCGATCCCAGTTCCCGTGTCCCCCGTTCGGGTGACCTCGGATCGGCGCCAACCGGTAAAACCGGCCCTTGCGCCACTACTGCCAATCACATGAGTCGTCGAAAAAAACACTATCGCCTCGGGAAAACACCCGGCACAGTCCCTAACGAGAAAATGACACCGGATCGAGCAACCCGGTCAGACAGCAGCATTCCTTCAAAGCCACGCACGAACCCGCACGCTACCACTCACAGACCGCCCCCACGGCCAACTCGTCTTCCCAGAAAGACTTGTCTTGATTACCGCCCGTTAAGGCTTCCGCAAAGGGGAAAAAGCCGGAATTGCGGCGGTGAGGTGGCAGGCTTGGGTCATGATCGTGGCGAGCAGAGGGCGCGCGCCACCACCACAGGTTGAAATTTGATGCGGATCGCGAAACTATGCACTTTAACTTTGCCCGTTACTTGTTTGAAAAATAGTGAACTTATGGAATTCCGCATTTTCCACTGCACGGGATTGTTTCTAATGTGGAAACAGAACTTTCTGCGGCAAGCCCATTAACAATAAGGCATTTTTGCGCCCTCAATTTGGGCAGACAGGCACTGAACTGTTGCAAAGCCAGCGCCAATTGCGCGCATTAAGGATGATCTGTGCAAAGTAAGACCCTGTTAACCTTAACAAAGGGCGAATCGGTCTTTGGGGGTTTGGCCGCTGTGGCATGGACAAACCGGTGCTCTGTGGGCGCGCGGCAGGTCAGGAAACGGGGGTAAGGCCGGATGGGGAAGGACTGGTACGGGTGGCCGGACTCGAACCGGCACTCCTTGCGAAAACAGATTTTGAGTCTGTCGCGTCTACCATTCCGCCACACCCGCCTGCAGTCACGCCCCCGAGGTAGTGTCCGCCAAATGGCCGACCGGAAGCGCCCGAACCAGCCCCAGTGGACCAGTCTTGAGCGGGGGTTTAGCGATCCCGCTGCGGCTCGTCAACGGCACTTAAAGCTGTTCTTCGCCAAAGGTGTCACAACTGTCCATGCGACCGGACTTCAGCCCGCGCATGAACCAGTCTGAGCGCTGTGCCGAGGTGCCGTGAGTAAAGGTATGCGGCATCGGCACGCGGCCGGAATTGGCCTGCAGCGTATCATCACCGATCTGATGGGCGGCCCGCAGGGCTTCATCAAAGTCGCCGCGCTGAATCGCGCCAAGCTGGTTTTGCACCGCCTTGGCCCAGACGCCGGACAGGCAATCGGCCTGCAACTCAATACGCACAGAGATGGCGTTGCTTTCCTCGGTGCCAACGCGGGCGCGGATCTCATTCGCTTGGCCGAGAATGCCCAGATCATCCTGAACGTGGTGCGCAACCTCATGGGCGACGACATAGGCCATCGCGAAATCGCCGCTGGCGCCAAGTTCCCGTTCCATCGTGGTGAAAAAGGCGGTGTCGAGATACACTTTCTTGTCGCCCGGACAGTAGAACGGCCCCGTCGCCCCCGACGCGCTGCCGCAGGGCGAGCCCGTCACCCCGGTATAAAGCACCAGCGTCACCGGCTTGTAGACGCGGTTCAACTGATCCCGGTAGGTCTTGGTCCAGACCTGTTCCGTATAGCTTAGCACCACCGACACGAAGGCACCCGCGTCCTTGTCAGCTTGGGTCAGCTCTGCACTGGGGCGGGCGGGGCTTTGCTGCGTGCCATTCAAGAGTTGCGTCGGGTCGATTCCCAGCAACAACGCGATGACAACCACGGCCACAAGGCCAAGCCCGCCCACGCCCCCTGCCCGGCCAACGCTTGGCCCACGACCACCCGAACGGCGGTCTTCGATGTTCTTGCTGCCGTCACGACCACGCCATTCCATGGCTTCACCCCTTGTTCACACCGCGCAAAGCATATCGACGCCGAACCGCGATGCAATCATTGCCCGCCGACGCGCAAGCCCTGTGCGGCGAACCGCTTGACCTACCGGGCGGATCGGGGCCAAAGGGGGCGGAACAAAGGGGGCGCGATGTTTCGCAAACTGTATAACTGGACGTTGCATTGGGCCGGATCTCCGCATGCCGAAAAGGCGATGGGGGTGGTGTCGTTCGTCGAAAGCTCGGTCTTTCCGATTCCGGCCGATGTGCTGTTCATCCCGATGTGTCTGGCCCGGCCTGACCGCGCGATGCGCTATGCGCTGATTGCCACGATCACCTCGGTGCTGGGCGGGATTTTGGGCTGGCTGATCGGGCATTATGCCTTTGACCTGCTGGCCCGGCCCTTGCTGGAATTCTACGGCAAGATGGCGGCGTTTACCGAACTGAAGGACGCGACGGGCGACGGGATGGTCTTGCTGCTGCTGGTCACCTCGGGCTTTTCGCATTTGCCGCCGATGAAGGTGGTCACGATTCTGTCAGGGCTCGTGTCATTCGATTTGAAATGGTTCATTCTGGCAGCGATCGTGGCACGTGGCGGGCGGTTCTATCTGTTGGCTTGGGCGTTGCGGCGGTATGGGGTGGCAATGGCCGACTTTGTCGAGCGGCGGTTTACGCTGATCGCGGCGGTGGTTGTGTCGGTGCTGTTGGTGGTTTGGCTTGCCGTCAAACTGCTGTCTTGAACAAAGAACGAGGGCGGACGATGACGCGCAATTCCCTGATCTTGCTGGCAACTGCCGGTTCTGCGGCACTGTTGGGCGGGGCTTTTGCCTTTGAGTACCTCGGCGGGCTTTTGCCCTGCGTGCTGTGCATCTACCAACGCTGGCCGCATGCTTTGGCGATTGTGCTGGGGCTTTTGGGGCTGAAGTTCGGGGGCAAGGCCTTGCCGCTTCTGGGCATGCTTGCTGCACTGACCACGGCGGCCATCGGGGTGTTCCATGTGGGGGTTGAGCAGATGTGGTGGGAGGGTCTGGCGACCTGCACCGTCAATTCGCTGGAGGGCGTATCGGGGGCTGATCTGTTGAACACCGATATCAGCGTCGGCGCACCGGTGCGCTGTGACGCCATTGCGTGGCAGTTCATGGGCGTGTCGATGGCCGGGTGGAACGCGGTGATCTCGTTGTTCCTTGCCGCGGTCTGGCTGCGGGCCGCGCGGCGGAGCTGACGCCCGCGCGGCTTGGACCCAAGCGTTACCCCGGCGTTAGCCCAACAGCCGCTGGCCCTCTTGCAGGGCAAAGCGGTCGGTCATGCCAGACACATAGTCGGCGGTGATCCGGGCAAGATCTGTCTGGTTGGCCGCCGCTGCGATGTCGGTCTGCCATTCGGGCGGCAAAAGATCGGGCCGCGCAAGGTAGAGCGGAAAGAGCCCGTCCAGCACCTCGGTCACCCGCGCGCGCTCGGCCATCACGCTGGGCGCGCGGTACATGCGGTGGAACAGAAACGACCGGATCGCCTTGAGTTCCTGATACAGCGGCTTGGAAAAGCGGATCACCGTCATGCCCATGGCGCGGATATCGTCGACCGACTGCGGCTGCGCGGCGGACAGGCGGTTCTGGGCCACGGCGATCACGTCCTCGACCATGCGGCCAAAGACCCGGCGCAGCGCCTCATGGCGGCGGCGCATCTTGTCCAGACCGGGATAGAGCGCGTCCACCTCTTCAAAGGCGGGGCCGGTGACGGGCAACTCCATCAGATCGGCCTCTGTGAACAGGCCCGAGCGCAGCCCGTCATGCAGGTCATGGTGCGAATAGGCCACGTCATCGGCAATGGCCGCGACCTGCGCCTCGGCACTGGCATGGGTGTCCAGTTCCAGATCCCATTCGGCATTCACCTCGGCCAAGGCATAGGGCAAGGGGCCGGCGTGCTTTTCATCAGCATTGGGACCGATGACCGGGCCGTTGTGCTTGGCGATGCCTTCCAGCGATTCCCATGTCAGGTTCAGCCCGTCGAAATCGGCATAGTGCCGCTCCAGCCGGGTGACGATACGCAAGGCCTGGGCATTGTGGTCAAAGCCGCCATAGGGGGCCATCAGCCGCTCCAGCGCGTCTTCGCCGGTATGGCCAAAGGGCGTGTGGCCAAGGTCATGGGCCAGTGCGATGCATTCGGCAAGGTCGGTGTTCAGCCCCAGAACCCCCGAAATCGTGCGCGCCACCTGCGCCACCTCGATCGAATGGGTAAGCCGGGTGCGATAATAGTCGCCCTCATGTTCCACAAAGACCTGCGTCTTGTGCTTTAGCCTGCGAAAGGCGCTGGAATGGATGATCCGGTCCCGGTCCCGCTGGAACGGAGAGCGGAACGAGGACATCCGCTCGGGGTGCAACCGCCCGCGCGATTGCTCGGGCTGGCAGGCGAAGGGCGCAAGCATGTTATTCTGCCGTTCTTGTTGAAGTCTTTGATCCAACCTATATTCACCCTGAACCCCGAAGGATAGGGAAATGCCATGAACCTCACCCTGCCTGCCGATGCGCACAATCCGCGCGTGACCGACCGGGCCTTTGCCCGGCTGGCCGAGATTGCCGAACTGACCGGCGAGACCAAGGCTTTGCGCGTCGCCGTCGAAGGCGGGGGCTGTTCGGGGTTTCAATATGACATCCGGCTGGATGAGCCTGCGGCCGATGATCTGGTGTTGGAAAAGAATGGGCAAAAAGTGGCCGTGGATCAGATCTCACTGCCGTTCCTGCAAAACGCTGTCATTGATTTCACCGAAGAATTGATCGGCGCACGCTTTGTGATCGAAAATCCGAACGCTGCGTCGTCTTGCGGCTGCGGAACCAGTTTCTCGATCTGAGCGGTTGCCTTCGGCCCCCTGCGCCCTAGCCTTTCTCCGTCACGGAGGTTGAAGCAATGACGGTGGTCTTGATGTTGGGTTCCGGCCCGCAAGCGATACAGGCACGGGACTGGCCGCGCGCGCCTTTTGATACGGTTCTGACGATCAACAACGCGGTGCGGCTGCGCGATGACTGGGATCTGATGATCCACCCATGGGATTTTCCGCCTGAGGCGGTGCCACAGACTGGTCCGGGCCAACAGATCATCACCGAAGCCGCCTTTGTGCCCGCGCAAAACGCCTTGGGCGGTTTTGTCTATGCCGGGGCGACGATGGCTTTCACGGCCGCCTATTGGGCCTTGCACGCGCTGCGCCCTTCGGTGATCGCCTGCTTTGGCTGCGACATGCACTACCCCGAAACGGGGCCGACGCATTTCTACGGCCAAGGCACGCCCGATCCGTTGCGCCCCGACATCACACTGCAATCATTGGAGGCCAAGGCCGCCCGGCTGGAGATTATCGCCGCAGCCCAAGGCTGTGCGATGGTGAACCTGTCGCAAGGCCCGTCGCGGCTGGTGTTTGCGCGCCAGACGGTGGCAGCGCGGGCCGCCTCCGCGTTGCCCCGCCGATTTACCCCCGCGGCCACCGAAGCCGCGCTGGCACGCGAGGCAGAGCTTGGCTATTTCAGCGCCTCGGGCCGGTATTGGGAAGAACTGGACCGCTTTGATCCGGCGGCCCTGCGCGCACTGGACGCGCTCTGGCTTGCCGCCCATGCCACAGCGCTCCCCTTGCCCGCAGGCGCGGCTTCGGCCTAGGATGGGCCCAGAACGGAGCCGCATCCCATGAAAATCGCCACCTTCAACATCAACGGCATCAAGGCCCGGATAGAGGCTTTGCCCGCATGGCTGCGCGCCGCAGATCCGGACGTGGTCTGCCTGCAGGAAATCAAATCGGTGGACGAAGGCTTTCCCCGCGCGGTGTTTGAAGACATGGGCTACCGGGTCGAAACCCACGGCCAGAAAAGCTTCAACGGCGTCGCGATCCTGTCAAAACTTCCGCTGGAGGATGTCGCCCGCGGCCTGCCCGGCGATGTGGCCGACGAACAGGCCCGCTGGATAGAGGCCACCGTGATCGGCAAGACGGCTGTGCGGGTCTGCGGGCTTTACCTGCCCAACGGCAACCCGGCACCGGGGCCAAAGTACGATTACAAACTGGCATGGATGGCGCGGATGCAGGCGCATGCGAAAACCTTGCTGGCACTGGAAGAACCCCTGGTGCTGTGCGGCGACTATAACGTGATCCCGCAGGCCGAAGACGCGGCAAAGCCAGAGGCATGGGTCACCGATGCGCTCGCCCTGCCCCAAAGCCGCGCGGCCCTTCGCAGGCTTATGGCGCTTGGCCTGACGGATGCGTTTCGCGCGCGCAACCAAAGCCCCGGCCAATATTCGTTCTGGGACTTTCAGGCCGGCGCATGGGAGCGGAACAACGGGATCCGCATCGACCACCTCCTGCTGTCGCCCCAGGCGGCTGATCTTCTGGAGGATTGCCAGATCGACAAGGCCGTCCGCGCGGGGGAAAAGCCGTCAGATCACGTCCCTGTCTGGGTGCAACTCGCCGCCTGAATCTCAACTCCGCGCGCCGATTTCATCTTGGCAAAAATACTCCCGCCGGAGGCTCCTGCGGCAGGGGCCGGACGCTCCGCGGGGAGTATTTGCCGCCAAGATGATGGGCTAAAGGCCAAGGCTCTGCAGAAGCTTTGGCAGGGCCTCGGGCAGGTCTTCGGCGATCAGGCCGGGTCCGAACTGTCGCGCGCAGGCCGCGTGTAGCCAGGCGGCGGTGCAGGCCGCGTCAAACGGCGCCAAACCGCGCGCCAAAAGGCCGCAAATCAATCCTGCAAGCACATCACCGGACCCGGCGGTGGCCAGCCAAGGGGCCGCGCGGGCGTGGGCGGCTGCGTGCAAGGCGGTGCGCCCCTGCGGGTCAGAGACGACGGTGTCGGGACCTTTCAAGAGTACCACCGCCCCGCAGCGGGCGGCGGCGGCGCGGGTGGCATCTGGCTTTGAGAGCAGGTTCTTGTCAGGGCCGTTCTGTCTGGGGCAGTTCTTTCCGGGGCTGAGGTCGGGGAACAGCCGGGCAAATTCGCCCTCATGCGGGGTTAGTACGCAGGCAGCGTGCAACAAGCCTTGCAGGGCCTGATCGCGCGCCAAAAGCGTGATCGCGTCAGCATCAAGCACCAGGGCGCGGCGCGCCTTCAACGCCTCGGCCAGCGTTTCGGCCTGGGCCGCGCCAAGGCCAAAGCCGGGGCCGACGCAGAGCGCCGTCACGCGCGGGTCTTGCAGGCTGCGCGCAAGGTCGCGGGCGGAGGCCATCGGGCGCAGCATGACCGCGTCCAGCCGGGCGGCGTTCTCGGCCAAGGCGGCGGGCGGGCAGCCCAGCGTCACCAGTCCCGCCCCCACCCGAAGTGCGGCACGCGCCGCCAAGCGCCCGGCCCCGCCCCGCCCCGGACCACCCGCCAGCACCAGCGCGTGGCCATGGCCAAACTTGTGGCTGCGTTGGTCTTTGGCCAAAAGTGCGGGGGTCACGCCGGTCACAAGTTGCACCGTGTCTTGCGCGGGTGCTGCGGTCAGGCCGATGTCGGCCACCACGACTGCCGCGTTGCAGGTCAACCCGTGATCCAGATAGAGACCCAGTTTGGCGCGGTGAAAGCTGACCGTCAGGTGGGTCTGTTGCGCGCCCAGATCGCGGCCACTGTCGGCGCAAAGCCCGCTTGGGACATCTACCGCCACGATCCGTGGGCAAGGGTTGAGCGGCCCGGTTTGCAGGCGGGCCAGCGCAGCCTCACAGTCTGCAGGCAAGCGGCGGGTCAATCCAGTGCCAAAAAGCGCGTCGATCACCAGATCGGGGGCCGTCTGCGGGGCGGGGCCCGTGGCCATCTGGGTCAGCGGCAGCACCGCGCCCAATGCGGCCCAGCGGTCATGGTTGAGGCGGGCATCGGGGGGCAAGCGGTCGACAGCACCATAGAAGTACACCGCAACCTGCCAGCCAAGGCCGCTCAAAAGCCGCGCAATGACAAAGCCGTCGCCCCCGTTGTTGCCCGGCCCGCACAAGACCCACGCCTGAGGCGCACAAACGCCCGCGCCTGCGCCCTCCCTGAGAGCGGGCCAGGCCTCCAACACCGCCTCAACCAGTGTTTCGCCCGCGCGTTCCATCAGCGCGGCCCCGGTGGTCTGGCCGCTGGCAATGGCCGCCGCCTCTATGGCGCGCATTTGGGCAGAGGTGAGAAGTTCGGTCATCTCGCACGTAGAACCGTTCACAAACTGCCCCTTTTTAAGACTCATTGCACAAATTTTAGGCGACGCCCAAGGATTCCCCGCCTCGATTGCCGCCTCAAAACCCTAGCCGATTGTTCCCCCGCGCGGGAAGTGATCAGACAGCCACAGACATGACGGAAGGGAGTCGGCCCATGAAGAAGATCGAGGCGATCATCAAGCCCTTCAAGCTTGATGAAGTCAAAGAAGCCCTGCAAGAGGCGGGGATTCAGGGGCTTTCTGTCACCGAAGTAAAGGGGTTTGGTCGTCAGAAAGGCCATACAGAGCTTTACCGAGGTGCCGAATATGTTGTGGACTTTCTGCCCAAGGTAAAAATTGAGGTCGTGCTGACCGATGACATGGTCGATGTCGCCATCGAAGCCATTGTCTCTGCCGCGCGTACCGATAAAATCGGCGACGGCAAAATCTTTGTCAGCCCCGTCGAGCAAGCCATCCGCATCCGCACCGGTGAAACCGGTGATGATGCTGTGTGATCAGCCGGGTGCCGCCGGGTGCCCCAAACGAAACCTAACCCGAAAGGCAGCATGATGAGCGCGATTGCGAAAGCTCTGAAACTGATCAAGGACGAGGAAATCGAATATCTTGATATTCGTTTCACCGATCCGAAAGGCAAACTCCAGCACGTGACGCTTGTCACCGATCTGGTGGATGAAGATTTCTTCGAAGAAGGCTTTATGTTTGATGGCTCGTCCATCGCAGGCTGGAAGTCGATTGATCAGTCCGACATGAAACTGATGCCCGACGCGTCTTCGGTTTACATGGACCCCTTCTATGCCGAAAAGACGTTGTGCGTGCACTGCAACGTGGTTGAGCCCGACACCGGCGAAGCCTATGACCGTTGCCCGCGCCAGACCGCGCTGAAGGCCGAAGCCTACCTGAAATCTTCGGGCATCGGCGACACCTTCTACTGCGGCCCGGAAGCAGAATTCTTCATTTTCGACGACGTGCGCTATTCGGTGACACCGCAGAAAGTGTCCTACCAGTTGGACGCCGAGGCGGCCGCTTGGAACACCGATGCGGCGACCGAGGGCGGCAACTACGGCCACCGCGCCGGCCACAAGGGTGGGTACTTCCCGGTCAACCCGATCGACGAAGCCCAGGACCTGCGCGGCGAGATGCTGTCGACCATGAAGCGGATCGGCATCAAGGTGGACAAGCACCACCACGAAGTCGCGACCTGCCAGCATGAGCTGGGCATGGTGTTTGGCGGTCTGGTTGAACAGGCCGACAACATCCAGAAGTACAAGTATGTGATCCACAACGTGGCCCATGCTTACGGCAAGACCGTTACCTTCATGCCCAAGCCCATGAAGGGCGACAACGGCTCGGGGATGCACGTGAACATGTCGATCTGGAAAGAGGGCAAGCCCCTGTTTGCAGGCGACAAATACGCTGACCTGTCGCAGGAAGCGCTGTATTTCATCGGCGGCATCCTGAAGCACGCCAAGGCGCTCAACGCCCTGACGAACCCGTCGACCAACAGCTACAAGCGTTTGATCCCCGGCTTTGAAGCCCCGGTTCTGCGCGCGTATTCGGCCCGCAACCGCTCTGGCTGCGTTCGGATTCCGTGGACAGAATCGCCCAAAGCCAAGCGTGTTGAGGCCCGTTTCCCCGATCCGGCTGCGAACCCCTATCTGGCCTTTGCCGCTTTGCTGATGGCTGGGCTTGACGGTATCCGCAACAAGATCGACCCGGGTCCGGCTTCGGACAAGGATCTCTACGATCTGCCGCCGGAAGAACTGGCCGAAATCCCGACCGTCTGCGGCTCGCTGCGCGAAGCTCTGGAAGAGTTGGAAAAGGACATGGACTTCCTGACGGCCGGTGGTGTGTTCACCAAGGACCAGCTGGAAAGCTACATGGCGCTGAAGTGGGAAGAGGTTTATGCCTATGAGCATACGCCGCACCCGATTGAGTACCTGATGTACTACTCCTGCTGATCGGCTTTGTCGTTCATTGAAAAGGCCGCCTTCGGGCGGCCTTTTTTCTTTGGAAACCGGGCAGTGCTGCCCCTACCGCGCCACGATCCCGCCCCGACGCTGCCCGCTTCTGGGGGCACAACCGGGGGGAGTTTTCCTGTTGCCGGTGCCAATATGTCCCCGCTGCCCCCTTCTGATCCAGAACGACGCGAGTCGTCACGCCCCACCCAACCGGTGATTTGGGCGGAGGGGCGTCAACAACCTTCGTTCAATTTGCGCGCCTTTGGGCGGGTCAGCCTGATGCTGGCGCGGCAGGATGTGGGCCCGATCCTCGACAAGGCGGCGCGCAAGCTGGCGGCCGGTTCTGCGGCAGTGGCGGCAGGGCGTGGGCGCGTGCCGGCGGCGCGTCTGGGTTATAGCGGGCAGTATCTGCCGTCTTATACCTCTGTCGCGGCGGGCATCGGTACGGTGGCGACGGTGATGCGGGGGGCCAGTGATCTGGTCTTGCCGCCGCCTGCCCCGGTCCAGCCGCTGGCCTTTCCCGATCTGCTGAGCCTTGCCCCGAAAACGCGGCGCAAGGCGGCTCGGCTGGCCGAGGGCGTGCCAGCGGTTGCCGCTGACGTTCCGGCCGTTGCGCCGCCTCAAGTGGCGCCGCACGTGCCGTCCCGCCGGCGCGCGCGCCCAGCGCCCTTGCTGCTGGATGCACCGCTTAACACGCCAGAGCCGAAACCGGAGGCAAAACCCGAGGTCAGTGCCGAACCGCCGACAGAGCGCGATCCGCAACTGGATGCGATCCGCGCCTTGCTGGCCGAGGTGCAATCCATTCCCTCCCCCAAACCCGCGCCCAAGCGCCGTGATGAGCCTGCGGCGCGCATCGCCCTTGTGCCCCGGCGACCGCACTCAACCCGCCCGGCGGCATCCGTGCCAAACACGCCCGCAGACACGCTCGCAAACACCCCCCTTGCCGCCAAGAAAGCGTCTGTCGTGACCCGTGCCGCCAAGGCGAGCCTGCGCTGGATCGCGCGCCGCAAGGCCACCCAAGCGATCCTGCGCGGCGCAAAGACGACGCTTTCGACGGGCTCAAGCGCCATTATCGGCTGGGCCGCAACCGGAATTGCCCTGCCTTTTGCGGTGGTAAAGACGCTTATGATCCATTTGAACGGCCAGGATTTGCGGCGCATCGACTGAAAACGGAAGAATTTCGAAACAGTGGTTACTTTCTGGCAACATTGGATAAAGAACACGTGCTAACTTCAACCTAAAGTTAATTAACGATTAATAGACACAATCTTACCGGGTTTTGGGCACATTTCGGGCTGACGGTGACTCATCGAGTATCCCGGAGCACGCCATGACCCACACATCATCCCATCCCGATATGTCAACGGTTGCCCAATTGCTGTTCGCCGACATGCCGCCCTTGAACCTTGCCCGCCTTGTCAGCGATCTGGGCGCGGTTCTGGTGCGCTTTCCCTCCAATATTGTCAGCCTCACGTGGGAGCATGACGAGGTTGCGGTGTTCGACATGCCCGGAATGCGGATATTGGTCGGTTGGACGGATGATCCGGGTCAGGATTTTGCTGGCTGCCTGACGCTGGCGATCGGCCCATCGACGCTGCCTGCCTTGCCGGGCACCGTGCAGCGCTATGAGGCCGCCTGTTCGCGGCTGGTGGAGCGGGTGCAGGCGCGGGCCAAGCCAAGCGCCATCCTGTGGCGGCAGGTCGACGCGCTGGCCGACACCGATATGATCGACCATCTGATCGCCACCCTGCCCAGCCTGCGGATGGCCGCCCCGGACCCAAGCGCTGTTGCCGACCGCATCATGGCGCGGCGCGTGGTAAAGCGGGCGGGCTACCGCGCCACCCCCCGGCCCGCCGCCTATCCGGCGGTTGCCAACGACCGGCTGGCCTTTGTGCCTCTGAATGAGCCGATGCTGGACGACCTGCGCGACGCGCTTTACGGACAAGCCGACGTTGACACGCCCCCCCGTCACACCGCGCCGATGCGGCTGGCCGTCCACGCGATGAATGCCACCCTGATCGCCGTTTGGGCACCGCTTGGGGCGGCTGCGATGACCTATTCGATCCTCAAGGGCGAAGACATGCGGCTGTCAGCCCGGCTGATGCTGCTGGGCGGGTCGATCGCGGCGCTGTCGCAGACGCCCATCGGTCAGCACATGGTTGCCTTCAGCGGAATCTGACCCCCGCCGCTATGCATGCGACAGACCAAGCCCGGCACGCTCTGCCGGGCTGAGGCTGTCCAGCGTCACCACATAGTTATGGATCGAGAACACCACTGCCTGTGTCTGGGGCAGACGCAACAGGCACTGGCGCTCTGACCGCACATAGGCCCCGCCGCTCCGATCCGTGCGGCGCGCATTTTCCCGGCGCGGCTGATGCAGCGCGGGGTCGGTATAGACCAGCGCGTTCATCCGCCAAAGCGGTTGGCCCACGCGGATCGCATCAAACATGCGCTGCACCCTGCGGGCCAGACCGTCATCATAGGCGGTCACCGGCACATGGATGCCGGTAAGCGGGCGGCCAAGCTTTTCGTCCAGCGACCAGCTTGCCGGAAAGCACAGACAGGCGGCGGTCAGCACATGTTCGTCCCCCCGGCGTTCCATCAGGCACAGGTCTTCTTGCACCAGGCGGCCAAGGGTAAGCAGCGGCTGCTGCGGGTCCAGCGTGATCTCTACCCCATCCGGGCGTTGCGCGCTGTGCGTGCCGATGCGGTAGCGGTCATCGCTGGCCAGTTCGGCCAGCACATGGGCGTAGAGTTCCGCTGCGGCGGGGCGGGCTGCCTCTTGCAGGGCCAGCACCTGTGCGGGGTGCTCGGTGAGCAGGCGGTCGCGCTCGGCCATTTGGCCTGCAAAGGCGTCATCCACCCGCAGCCAGTCATCGCCCTCAACCGGTTGAATGCCGGGCAGCCGCGCGCTACGCGGGTCCATCCACGGGGCGAGCGGCAGGCGGGATTGCAGGATCGGGGCGCGCATCGCCAAGCTTTAGCCGAGCCGGACGCCCCCGGAAACCCCCTTGCGAAACCGACATTTTCCGTCGCTCAATGGCAAGCCCGAGGGCCGGGCACCGCGCGATGCTGGCGCAAAACCGGAGCCAGCACATGACCGAATCCTACGCCGACCGCCGCAAGATCGACCCCAGCCGTGGCCCGCTTTTGGCCGACGGCTCACCCAACGACAATGACCGGGTGGAAATCGGCCCGACCCAGTTGGCCTTTGGGGAATGGGCGGCGGCGGGGATCGCCCTTCCCAATCTGGCCCGCATGCGCGAGGACCGTTGGCGCAAGCTGACCAAGGGGTTGGTGGACCGCGACTATGGCGGGCTGTTGATGTTTGACCCGCTGAACATCCGCTACGCCACCGACACCACCAACATGCAGTTGTGGAACGCGCATAACCCGTTCCGCGCCTGCCTTTTGTGCGCCGACGGGCATATGGTGATGTGGGAGTACAAGAACTCGCCCTTCCTGGTGACGTTCAATCCATTGGTAAAGGAGTTGCGGTCCGGGGCCACGTTTTTCTACAACTCATCCGGCGATCGGGGCGAGATCGCGGCAAAGGCCTTTGCGGCACAGGTCGAAGAGGTGATGCGCGCCCATGCCGGCACCAACCGCAGGCTGGCAGTCGACAAGATCATGGTCCACGGGCTGCGCGCGCTGGAGGCGGCAGGCTTTGATGTGCGCGAGGGCGAAGAAGTGACCGAGCGGGTGCGCGCCGTCAAAACCCCCGATGAGATGTTGGCGATGCGCGCGGCCCACCGCGCCTGTGAGGCCGGGATCGCCGAGATGGAGAGCTTTACCCGCCGTGAGGTGCCGAAGGGCGGGGTCAGCGAAGATGCGATCTGGGCCGAATTGCACGCGGCCAACATCCGTCGCGGCGGAGAGTGGATCGAGACGCGGCTGCTGGCCTCTGGCCCCCGCACAAACCCGTGGTTTCAGGAATGCGGCCCGCGGATCGTGCAAAACAACGAGATCGTGGCCTTTGATACCGATCTGATCGGCTGCTACGGAATTTGCATCGACATCAGCCGGACGTGGTGGATCGGCGATCAGCGGCCGTCGAACGCCATGATCTCGGCCTATGGGCATGCGATGGACCATATCGCTGACCATCAGGCGCGACTGCGGCCGGGTGTGTCGATCAAGGAGTTGGTGTTTGGCGGGCATCAGCTTGAGGATCGCTATTGGAAGCAGAAGTATGCCTGCAAGATGCACGGGGTCGGGCTGTGCGATGAATGGCCCTATGTGGCCTATCCCGATGGCTGGATTGAGGGCGCTTTTGACGCGGTGCTGGAGCCGGGGATGGTACTGTGTGTCGAGGCGCTGGTCAGCCCGGAGGGCGGGGATTTTTCGATCAAGCTGGAAGATCAGGTGCTGATCACGGAAACGGGCTGCGAGAACCTGACACGCTATCCGTTTGATGCGGCGTTGATGGGCCGGTAGGGCCTGCGCGGGGGGCTGGCGGCGCGGGGGGCTGTCTGCCCCCCACGGCCTTCGGCCTCCCCCCGAGGATATTTTTCGACAGAAAATAAGGGGTGGCGGCGGAACTTTGGACGCTGGTGGCGGCAAATGGCGCGGTGGGGGGCGCCTTGGCCTTGCGCGCCGGGCCGCTGCGGTCTAAGCGAAACGCGCCCGATCCTGCTCAACAGAGGTCCGTGATGATCCCCCGCTATTCCCGCCCCGAAATGGTTGCCCTTTGGTCCCCCGAAACGCGCTTTCGCATCTGGTTTGAAATTGAGGCCCATGCCTGTGACGCGCAGGCAGCACTGGGTGTGATCCCCAAGGCCAATGCCGAAGCGGTCTGGCGCGCCAAGGATGTGACCTTTGATGTGGCCCGCATTGATGAGATCGAGGCCGTCACCAAGCATGACGTGATCGCGTTTCTGACCCATCTGGCCGAGCATATCGGCGCGGAGGATGCGCGGTTTGTACACCAGGGCATGACCTCATCGGATGTGCTGGACACGACGCTGAACATCCAGTTGGTGCGCGCCTCGGATCTGTTGCTGGTGGCGCTGGACCGGGTTTTGGCGGCACTCAAGGCCCGCGCCTATGAGCACAAGGACAGCGTGCGCATCGGGCGCAGCCATGGCATTCACGCCGAGCCCACCACCATGGGTCTGACCTTTGCCCGGTTCTATGCCGAGATGGCCCGCAACCGCGCGCGCTTGCTGGCGGCACGGGCCGAAGTGGCCACCGGGGCGATTTCCGGCGCGGTCGGCACTTTTGCCAACATCGACCCTTCGGTTGAAGAGCATGTCTGCGCGCAGATGGGGCTGACACCAGAGCCGATCTCTACCCAGGTCATCCCGCGGGACCGGCATGCGATGTACTTTGCCACGCTGGGCGTCATCGGGTCGTCCATTGAAAACATCGCCATCGAAATCCGCCACATGCAGCGCACCGAAGTGCTGGAGGCCGAGGAGTTCTTTTCGCCGGGCCAGAAGGGGTCTTCGGCGATGCCGCACAAGCGCAACCCTGTGCTGTCCGAGAACCTGACGGGGCTGGCGCGCCTGGTGCGGATGTCGGTTGTTCCGGCGATGGAGAATGTGGCCCTGTGGCATGAGCGCGATATCTCGCACTCCTCCGTTGAGCGCGCCATTGCGCCGGACACCACGATCACCCTCGATTTCGCCTTGCACCGTTTGGCGGGCCTGGTTGAAAAGCTGGTGATCTACCCCGAGAACATGTTGAAAAACATGAACAAGTTCCGGGGTCTTGTGATGAGCCAGCGCGTGCTTTTGGCGCTGACCCAAGCGGGCGTCAACCGTGAGGACAGCTACCGTCTGGTGCAGCGCAACGCGATGAAGGTGTGGGAGCAGGGCGCGGATTTCAAGACCGAGCTTTTGGCCGATCCCGAAGTGACCGCCGCTTTGTCGCCCGCCGAGATCGAGGAAAAGTTCGATCTGGCCTATCACACCAAGCACGTCGACACGATCTTCAAGCGCGTCTTCGGCTAAGGCGGGCGCGGGCCGGATAAGCCCGCGTTAACCTCGGGCTGTCACTCTGTCCCCAGACATGGGAATCGGAGAGCGGCATGGCAGGTGAGCAGGTTTTGGCGCGGATCGAGCCACGGCGCATGGCGCAACCGGTGCCGGTTGGGCCGCGTGTTCTGAACCCTCGGGAAAAGGCCGCCGTGATCGTGCGGCTTTTGCTGGCCGAGGGGGCCGATCTGCCCCTGTCGCGCTTGCCCGACCATCTGCAGGCCTCTTTGACCGAGCAGATGGGCCAGATGCGGCTGGTGGACCGCCAGACCCTGGCCCAGGTGGTCGACGATTTCGTGGCCGAGTTGGAGCAGGTCGGCCTGTCCTTTCCCGGCGGAATCGAGGCGGCCTTGACGGTCATGGGCAGCCACATCTCACCGAGTGCGGCCAGCCGGTTGCGCCGCCTTGCCGGGGCTTCGGCCAAGGCCGACCCGTGGGATCGGCTGACCGCCCTGCCGGCGGAGCGGTTGTTGCCCGTGCTGGAGGAAGAGAGCACCGAGATTGCCGCCGTCATGCTGTCAAAACTGCCGGTGGCCAAATCGGCAGAACTGTTGGGCAAGTTGCCGGGGGACCGGGCGCGGCGGGTGGCCTATGCCGTCTCGCTGACGGGCAATGTCGATCCCGAAACGGTACGACGGATCGGGCTGTCGCTGGCCAGCCAGTTGGACGCGCTGCCGCCCAAAGCCTTTGAAACCGGCCCCGTGGAACGGGTTGGCGCGATCCTGAACGTGTCTCCGGCGGCGACCCGTGAGGACGTGTTGCGCGGCCTTGATGCACAGGATGCCAGCTTTGCCGAACGGGTGCGGCGGGCGATCTTTACCTTTGTGCATCTGCCGACCCGGATCAGCCCGCGCGATGTGCCCAAGATCATCCGCATCCTTGATCAGCCTTTGCTGATTACCGCGCTGACCGCCGCGCAAAACCAGCCCGAACTGGTCGTTGCGGTGGAGTTCCTGCTTGCCAACATGTCCCAACGCATGGCGCAAGGCCTGCGCGAAGAGATGCAGGCCCGGGGCAAGGTCAAGGACAAGGAGGCCGAAGAGGCGATGAACGCGATCATCACCGCCATCCGGCAGTTGGAGGGGGCGGGAGAGCTGGTTCTGGTGCAGGCTGAGGATTAACCCCCCCACACCGGCTTGCGCGGGATCTGGGGCACGCCGGGCAGCACGCAGAGCATCTCATAGAGCAGGTTCGCCCCGATCAGCGCGGTATTGCCAGACGGATCATAGGGAGGGGAGACCTCCACCAGATCGCCCCCCACAAGGTTCAGCCCCGCCGCGCCGCGCACGATCTCCAGCCCCTGCCAGATCGTCAGCCCGCCCGGTTCGACCGTGCCGGTGCCGGGCGCAAAGGCAGGATCAAGGCTGTCGATGTCAAAGGACAGATAGCAGGGGGCATCGCCGATCTTGGCGCGGACGTGCTCCATCAGCGGGGCAAGGCTTCGGTGCCAGCAGTCTTCGGCCTGCACCACGGTCCAGCCGTTCTTGCGGCCCCAGTCGAAATCATCCGGGGAATAACCAGTGCCGCGCAGGCCAATCTGGAACACCTTGTCGTCGATCAGGCAGCCGTCCTCCCAGGCGCGGCGGAACGGGCAGCCGTGGGCAACCTTTTCGCCGAACATCGTGTCATTGATATCGGCATGGGCATCGACATGGATCAGCGCCACCGGCCCATGCTTTTTGCGGATCGCCCGCAGGATCGGCCAGGTCAGCGTGTGATCACCGCCCATGGTCAGCGGGATCGCCCCGTCGGCCAGCACCCCGTCGTAATAGGCGGTGATAATGTCGACGGTCTTTTTCAGATCAAAGGTGTTGATCGGCACATCGCCAATATCGGCCACCTGCAAATGCTCGAACGGCGCGGCCCCGGTCGCCATGTTGAACGGGCGCAGCATCCGGCTCTCATCGCGGATCTGCCGGGGACCCAGCCGCGTGCCCGACCGGTTCGAGGTGCCGTGATCCATCGGAATGCCGATAAAGGCCACATCCAGCCCCGCAGCCCCCACTTGGCTGGGCAGACGCATCATCGTTGCCGGCCCGCCAAACCGCGCCATGTCATTGCCGCCCAAAGGCTGATTGAACCCTGCCATGCTTTCGCTCCCTGATTTGGCCCCAAGCTAGCGCAGCAAAAACAAAAAGGCACCCCGCAGGGTGCCTTTTCGAAAACCATTTCCCGAAGGATCAGGCTGCGGAAGAGATGAACTTTACCGCGTCGCCAAAGGTCTGAATGGTTTCGGCGGCGTCATCGGGGATCTCGATGCCGAACTCTTCTTCGAAAGCCATGACCAACTCGACCGTGTCGAGGCTGTCAGCGCCCAGATCATCGATGAACGAGGCATTCTCGGTCACTTTTTCGGCCTCAACGCCGAGATGCTCGACGACGATTTTCTTCACACGATCTGCGATGTCGCTCATGTCACTTCCTCTTTCACTTTTGCGGGGATCACCCCCGATAATCTTGTAGCTGCCTGCGCCTGATCTTGCGCGGCGTGCTGCGCTTGGTCCTGCCAACCATCCGCACTCGAATCCGCACGGTTGCAGGCTTGCGGGGGCCTATAGCAAGCACCGGGCCTCATGGCAAACTGTTTCCCGCGTTCGCCTGTCCTGCGCTCTTTTGTGCGCCGATCCCGGCGAAGGCCCGGCCGCCCTCAAACCATCGCCATCCCGCCATTCACATGCAAGACCGCACCGGTCACATAGCCAGCCTCGGCACTGGCCAGATAGCGCACCGCCGCCGCGATATCGCTGGGCTCGCCCATGCGGCCCGCGGGGATCTGCGTCAGGATGCGCCCCTTTTGCTCGTCGTTCAGCTTGTCGGTCATCGCGGTGGCAATAAAGCCCGGCGCCACACAGTTCACGGTGATGTTGCGGCTGGCGACCTCTGCGGCAAGCGATTTCGACATGCCCACCATCCCCGCCTTGGAGGCCGCATAATTGCCCTGCCCCGGATTGCCCGTGGCGCCCACCACCGAAGAGATATTCACGATCCGCCCCCAGCGGGCTTTCATCATGCCGCGCAGCACCCCCCGGCACAGCCGGAAGGTTGAGGTCAGGTTTACATCCAGCACCGATTGCCATTCGTCATCCGACATCCGCATGAACAGATTGTCCCGGGTGATCCCGGCGTTATTAACCAACACATCCACCGACCCCATCGCCGCCGCCGCCGCCTTGGGCAAAGCCTCGACAAGGGTCGCATCCGACAGATCGCACGCCAGCACATGCACCCGGCTGCCAAGCTCTGCCGCCAAAGTCTCCAAAGGTGCCAGCCGCGTGCCCGACAGCGCAACCGTGGCCCCTGCCCCGTGCAACGCCCGTGCAATCTCGGCCCCGATCCCGCCCGAAGCCCCGGTTACCAAGGCATTCTTCCCCGTCAGATCAAACATCCACTTTCCTTCCGTCGCCATTTCATCTTGGCAAAAATACTCTGGGGGTCCGGGGGCAACGCCCCCGGCTTTTTTAAATTGACGGGCAAAACCCCCGCCTGGACACGCCCGCTCAGCCCTTGGCCGCCAACACATCTTCCGGCGTCCCGATCGACCGCGTCACCGCGCCCGAAGCCGTCCGCTTGATCATCCCGGACAAGGCCTTGCCCGCGCCGATCTCCCAATACTCGGTGACCCCGGCGCTTTCCATCCACAGCACACTTTCCCGCCAGCGGACCGAGCCTGTGATCTGCGCGATCAGCAGCGCGCGGATGCGGTCAGGTTCGGTCACCGCCTCGGCGCGCACGTTCACCACCACCGGCACCGTGGGCGCGTGGATCACCACGCCGGCCAGTGCCTCGGCCATGACGGCGGCGGCGGGCTGCATCAGGCTGCAATGGAAAGGCGCGCTGACCGGCAACAACAGGGCGCGCTTGGCGCCTTTGGCCTTGGCGATCTCCAGCGCGCGCTCCACGGCCCCCCGATGACCCGAGACCACCACCTGCGCGGGGTCATTGTCATTGGCGGCCTGACAGACCTCGCCCTGCGCGGCTTCGGCGGCCACTTCGGTCGCTGCGGCGAAATCCAGCCCCAACAGGGCCGCCATCGCGCCGAGGCCCACAGGCACCGCCTCTTGCATCGCACGGCCACGGGTGCGCAGCAAACGGGCCGTGTCCGACAGATCCAGCGCCCCCGCTGCACAAAGTGCTGAATATTCCCCCAGCGAATGGCCAGCGACGAAAGCGGCGTGATCCATGCCAAGGCCTTCTGCCTCCAGCGCGCGCAACGCGGCGATAGAGGTGGCCATCAAGGCGGGCTGGGCATTTTGCGTCAGCGTCAGCGCGGCGATGTCGCCTTCCCAGATCAGGGCCGACAGCTTTTCACCCAGTGCGGCGTCCACCTCATCAAAGACCGCCTTGGCGGCTGGATAGGTGTCGGCCAAGGCACGGCCCATCCCGATGGTCTGTGCTCCTTGGCCCGGAAATACGAATGCGCGGCTCATCTGATCCTCCTGCTTCGCTTTTGGCTTACCCTGACAGCGCCCGTCCTGCAACGGCGACGCACCCTCCGAGCACCGCTTGCAAGGCGCAATTTCAGTGCTTATGTCCAAAAGAGCGGCGTTTTTTGTGCGGTCCCCCATGCCTGTACGACCCATATTCCTTTCCAACCGCGCCCCCGCCTACCGGCCACGGATCAGCACTTTCCTGCTGTTTGCGGGTGTCGCGGTCTATCTGGTCGCCGTTCACAACCAGACCTTTTTCGCCCTCGCCGCGACGATTTTCGGCGGCAATCCGTGGCAAATGGCGGCCTTTACCGGCATGGCCTTTGCGGTTGTTTGGTTCACGGTTGCGCTGTTGTCGGTGCCCTATCTGGAAAAACCGGTGCTTGTAGCGCTGGTGGTGCTAAGCGCGTTTGCGGGTTATTTTCAGGATCGGCTTGGCATCCGCATTGACCGCGAGATGGTCCAAAACCTTGCCAACGCCACCTTCCGCGATGCAAGCGCCGTGGTCAGCCTTGATCTGCTGTCGCGGGCGGGGCTGACGGGGGGGCTGCCGGTCGCGCTTATCTTGTGGCTGCGGCTGCGCCCGGCGCCGGTCCTGCGCCGGGTTGGCCTGTGGCTTGGCAGTGTGGTGGCGTCGGTCCTGTTGTTTTTTGGCCTGCTCGCCTCTGATTTCAAAAGCCACTACGCGGTGATCCGCAACCATCATGAGCTGGAGACCAGCCTGCAACCCACTGCCCTGATCGGCAGCGTGATCCGCTATGCCCAGATGGAGCTGGACGCGCGCGGCGTGGTGGCCCCGGCCCCGCACGGGCATGACGCCAAAGCAGGCCCGCGCCTAGAGGCCTTTACCCGCCCGATGGTGCTGGTTCTGGTCATCGGCGAGACCGCCCGCGCCGCCAATTTCGGCTTGAACGGCTATGCGCGCGACACTACGCCGCTGCTTGCAAAAACCGATGTCATCACCTTTCCCGATGTGCGCAGTTGCGGCACCTCAACCGCGGTGGCGATGCCGTGTCTGTTTTCCCACCTGACCCGGGAGACGTATAGCTACCGGGAGGGGCTGGCCCATGAGAACTTGCTGGATGTGATGCGCCATGCCGGGTTCGACGTGCGCTGGTTTGACAACAACTACGGGCCGATGCCCGCGCTCAGCCGCGCCAATCCGGTCATCCTGACTGCCGCCGATACACCCGCCGCCTGCACCAAGGAAATCTGCGACGATTCGATCCTGCTGCCCCCGCTGGAGGCCAGCCTCGCCGCCGCGCAGACCAACACGCTGATCGTGCTGCACCAGGTCGGCAGCCACGGGCCGGGCTATTACCAGACCTACCCCACCGGGTTTGAACGCTTCACCCCGGCCTGCAACACCACCGCCTTTGCGGACTGCACCGATGCCGAGATCGTCAACGCCTATGACACCTCGATCGCCTATACCGATGTCTTTTTGTCCAAGGTGATTGCCACCCTTGCCCGGCAGACCCGCACCGATACCGCGATGCTCTACGTCTCTGATCACGGTGAGTCCCTGGGCGAAGGCGGGCTCTATCTGCATTCCGCGCCTGCCTTCATGGCCCCGCCCGAGCAGACACAGGTTCCGATGCTGTTCTGGGCCTCGGCTGCGTTTCAAGCCGGACGGGGGCTAAGCACCGCGTGTCTGCGCGGCAAGGCAGGCGGGGCCTATAGCCACGATAACCTCTTCCATTCCGTGTTGGGTCTTGCCAATGTGGACACCAGCGTGCGCATCCCCGCTTTGGATATCTTCCATAGCTGTGTGAAGGATTGACCGCAGCCCTTGCTCTTGGCCTGTCTTTCTGTATAAGGCCGCATCCTTCCGAATTTCCATGAACCGGCGCAGCCTCTCGTGGACGGGCCTCGGAAGGTGTTTGCCCGTCCTATGAAATGCGCCCGCAAGCAGAACGGAGTACACATGCCGCTTTACGAGCATGTTTTCATCTCGCGTCAGGATCTGTCCAACGCGCAGGCTGAAGGCCTTGTGGAACACTTCACAACCGTCCTCGCGGACAACGGCGGCAAAGTCGTTGAGAGCGAGTACTGGGGCGTGAAGACCATGGCCTACAAGATCAACAAGAACCGCAAGGGCCACTATGCCCTGCTGAAGTCTGACGCTCCGGCGGCGGCTGTGCAGGAAATGGAACGCCTGATGCGCTTGCATGACGACGTGATGCGCGTTTTGACCATCAAGGTCGATCTGCACACCGACGGCCCGTCCGTGCAAATGCAAAAGCGTGATGACCGTGAGCGCGGTGATCGTCCCGAAGGTGGCTTCGGTGGCGAACGTCGTGAGCGCCCCGCCTTTGGCGGTGACCGCGGCGACCGCGGCGGTGATCGTGGTGGCGACCGCGGTGGTGACCGCGGCGGCTTCCGTCGTTGATCTGAGAAAAGGACAATAACCATGGCGAACAAACCGTTTTTCCGCCGCCGCAAGGTTTGCCCCTTCTCGGGCGACAATGCTCCGGCGATTGACTACAAAGACACGCGTCTGCTGCAGCGCTACATCTCTGAGCGTGGCAAGATCGTGCCGTCCCGTATCACCGCAGTTTCGGCCAAGAAGCAACGCGAACTGGCTCAGGCCATCAAGCGCGCCCGCTTCCTCGCCCTGCTGCCCTACGCTGTGAAATAAGGAGCACATGACATGCAAGTGATCCTTCTTCAGCGCGTGGCCAAGCTCGGCCAAATGGGTGAAGTCGTTTCCGTAAAGGACGGCTACGCTCGTAACTTCCTGCTCCCGCAGGGCAAGGCGCTCCGCGCCAACGACTCGAACATCAAATCGTTCGAAGCGAAAAAAGCCCAGTTGGAAGTGCAGAACCTTGAAACCAAGAAAGAAGCCGAAGCTGTGGGCGTCAAGCTCGACGGTCAGACTTTTGTGGTGATTCGTTCCGCTTCCGACGCTGGTGCACTTTATGGCTCCGTCACCACCCGTGACGCCGCCGAAGCTGCCACCCTTGGCGGTTTCACCGTTCACCGTGGTCAGGTGGTCCTTGACCGCCCGATCAAGGATCTGGGCCTGCATACCGTTTCGGTTCTGCTGCACCCGGAAGTTTCGGTCAAAGTGAACCTGAACGTTGCGCGTTCGCAGGAAGAAGCAGCACTGCAAGCCTCCGGCAAGTCCATTCAGGAACTCGCCGCCGAAGCCGAAGCAGCTGCAGAATTCGAAATCGCAGAACTGTTCGACGAAATGGGCGCTGCCCAGGACGGCGAAGACCTCTGATCCCAACAGGATCTCGGTTCTACAGACAGTTTCAAACCGCGCGGGGGCAACCTCGCGCGGTTTTCCTTTGGGGTGCTGCGACCGCTTGGGCCAATTCCGCCCTGCCCTGTCGCAATCGGAACAGAAGCAGCGTTTGGCCCGGATAGCGTCGCGGCATGAACAGACCAAACCTTTCCACCGCCACGATTGGAATCCTTTGCCTGATGGGCGGGGTTGCGATCTTTTCCGTTCAGGATCTGATCCTGAAGCTGCTGTCGGACCGCTATCCGCTGCATGAGGCGATGGTGCTGCGCAGCCTGACCGCCATCCCGTTTCTGTTGGTAATTACCCGGTGGTTTGACGGGTCTTTGCGCACGCTGATCACACGCACCTGGTTGGCCATGTTGCTGCGCGGCTTGCTGAATTTCTGCGCCTATACCGCGTATTACCTTGCTCTTGCCGCGCTGCCGATGGCCACGACCGTCGCCCTGTATTTCACGGCGCCGCTGATCATTGTGGTCTTGTCGGTGGTCCTGCTGAAAGAGCCGGTATCGCGCGCCAGATGGACGGCTGTCGTCGTGGGCTTTGCGGGGGTGTTGCTGATGGTGCGCCCCGGCGGGGACATTTTCGACTGGGCCGCCCTGTTGCCGATCTTTTGCGGCTTTGCCTATGCGTTCTCGATGATCCTTGCCCGGACGATGGGCAAGCACGACACCGCCGCCGCGATGGCGTTTTGGGGCAATATCGCGTTTCTGCTGTGCGCGCTGGTGCTGTCGGCGATCTTTGGCAGCGGCGGCTCTGGTGCGGCACTCCACCCGTCGCTGGCGTTCCTGACGCGGGGTTGGGTCATGCCCAGCGCGTTCGACCTGTTATTGATGTGCGCCTGTGGGGGCATTGCCGCCATTGGCCTGACGCTGCTGACCCACGCCTACCGGGTCAGCCAATCGTCGGTGGTGGCCCCGTTTGAGTTCACCTTCGCCTTTTGGGGCGTGCTTTGGGGCTGGTTGTTCTTTGGCGACCTGCCCGACAGGCTGGGCTGGATCGGCATTGGCGTGATTATCGCCGCCGGGATCTATGTGCTGCGCGAGCGCCGCCCGCTGGCGGTGGTCTAGGGCTTAGCCCAGCGGGCCAAACCAGTCGCGCAGACCTTCGACATGCTCGGTCAGGGCGGGGGTTTTCTGCCACTGGCTTAGCAGATCGACCCAATGCAGCGGCGCGAACACCACGCTGTCGCCGCCGACACGGTCCGCGAAATCGGCCAGTTCCTCGCGGTGCAGGGCGATGCGCCCCGCATCCACCGGCTTGCCCGAGGCCCAAGCCCCCGGTTCGGCGTAAAGGTAGACCAGCACCGCCCCCAGCGCGCGTTTCTGCGACTGGGTATACAGCCCGTAGGCCTGCTTGATCAGTTCCACCGCATCCAGCGTCTCATAGCCCATCTCGCCCGCCACAAGCTGATCGCGCAGCTTGGTGTAGCGGCCCATCTTCTCGCCCCAGACCGGGCGGTCATAGACTTCGGCAAAGCCCGAGTTTTTCAGCGGCCGAAACGGCTCATACCGTTTGCTTTCGATGCCGATCAGGGTGGTTGTCGTCTCAATGCCGACATCCATCCAGGGATGTCGGCCGCCCGACCACGGAAACCGCATCTCTGCCGCCAGCGTCACCGAAAGCGCCTGCCCCGCAGGAACCCCCGGCAGCGGCGGCAAGCTTTTGGGCCGCTCCAGAAACCAGCCAAAGGCGTTGGATACCAAGGCAGAGGACGACTCCGGCCCGTCAATCTTGCCGGACCGCACCTCATTGCCGGGCGCGCTTTTCAACGCAGCAAGGATCAGGTCTTCGGGCAGATCGGGAAGAAAACTCGGCATGGGGCGCCTTTCCTGAAAATCAAAAGGGCCGCTCCGGTGGGAGCGGCCCTTTGTGTCACTTTGTGCGCAGATTAAAGTTCGTCAAGCGCTTCGACGAGCTTTTGCAGGTCTTCTTTGCTCACGGTCTTGTCGGTGACTTTCGCCCCCGCCACGATGTGATCCACAACCTTGTCTTCGAACACCGGCGCGCGCAGCTGCTGCTGCATTTGCGGGTTCTTCTGCACGAACTCAAAGAACGCGCGCTCTTGGCCCGGATACTGACGCGCAGCGGCCAGAACGGCCTGCGTCATTTCCGCGTCCGACACGGTCACTTCGGCTTTGCGGCCCACTTCGGCCAGCACCAGACCAAGGCGCACACGACGCTCGGCCAGTTTCTTGTGCTCGTCCGTGGTTTCCACGTTGCCGTGGTTGTGGTCGTGCACTTCGGGGTTTTCTTCATGCCACAGCTGATGGGCGATCTGCGCGGCTTCGGCATCGACCAAAGCAGACGGCAGGTCGAACTTCACCTGAGCATCCAGCTGGTCCAGCAACGAGCGCTTGAGCACCGCACGCGCAGCACCCGAATACTCCGCCTCAAGACGACCAGCGATCTGGGTCTTCAGGGCTGCCAGATCTTCGGCACCGTATTTCTTGGCCAGCTCGTCATCCAGCTCTGCCGGGACGGGCTTTTTCACGGCTTTGACGGTGCAAGCGAACACAGCCGCTTTGCCAGCCAGATGGGCCGCGCCGTAGGCTTCGGGGAAGGTCACGTCGACCGACACTTCGTCGCCAGCAGCCGCGCCGACCAGCTGCGCCTCAAAACCCGGAATGAACGAGTTAGAGCCCAGAACCAGCGGGTAGTCTTCGCCCGAACCACCTTCAAACAGCTCACCATCGACAGAGCCTTTGAAGTCGATCGTCACCTGGTCGCCGTCTTTGGCCTTGGAGCCTTTTTTGCGGTCAGCAAAGCTTTGCGCGCCGGAGGCAAGGTTGGTCAGCGCTTCTTCGATCGCAGCGTCGTCGGCTTTGACAGCCAGACGGTCAAGCGTGATCTTGGCGGCGTCAACTTCCGGAATCGGCGGCAGGGCTTCATAGGCCATCTCGACGACGACGTCCTGACCCTCTTTCCAGTTCTCACCCGCGACCATCTTGACCTCGGGCTGCATCGCCGGGCGGTCACCGGATTTGTCGAAGTGGTCCTTCATGGCCCCATCGATCGCGTCCTGCATGGCATCCCCAAGGATGCGCGAGCCGAACTGCTTTTTCAGGATCGCCAGCGGCACCTTGCCCTTGCGGAAGCCCTTGATCTCGACTTCGGGCTGCGCTTCAAGCAGCTTTTCGTGTACTTTGGCTTCCAGCTCAGCGGCCGTCACCGTGATGGTGTAGGCGCGCTTGAGGCCGTCTTTCAGGGTCTCGGTGACCTGCATGTGTTCGTCCTTCTCATCCCAATCTGGTGCGGGTGGAGGGACTTGAACCCCCACGCCTTGCGGCGCCAGAACCTAAATCTGGTGCGTCTACCAGTTTCGCCACACCCGCATATTGCCCAAAACAACCCCAACCCGCCCGAAAGCCGGATCAAGGCTGCTTTGCAAATCCGCGCCCTTCTAACAAAGCCCCGCGGGGGAAGCGAGAGGAAAAAACGCCAAGACCAAATGCATAAAATACCTCGCCGTTAACGTGAAATTGCCGTAATCTGTCGAAAAAACAAAGAGCAGTCAGAGGCAGGAGTTCCCGATGTCGCGTTTCGCGCTTGGGCAGGTAACGGCGAAATCGCCGGAATCTGCGGTTGTGCAGGCCCATGGCCTGCTTTTTGGCACGCAAGTGCTGACCGCCGACGGCGCGTTGCCGGTGGAATATCTGATCCCGGGGGATCGGATTATCACCCGCTCGGGGATGAAAACGCTGCAATCCATCGACTGCCACATCCAGCCGCACGCCCGCGTCGTGCGGATGATGAAGGGCGGATTGGGCGGCGGGCGGCCAGAGGTGGCACTGGTGGTGACACCAGACCAACCAATTCTTCTGCGCGACTGGCGGGCCAAGGCGATCACCGGGCAGACCGAGGCGATGATTCCGGCCGACCGTCTGGCCGATGGCGTGACCGTCCGCCTTGGGGTAGAGACGCAGGCGCGGATGTTCCGTCTGCACTTTTCCGAGGATACGGTGATCTATGCGGGCGGGCTGGAACTGGCCTGTGCGCCCCTGCCCGCACCGGTTACAGCGTAGCCGCCGTGACGTCGTAGCCGTAAAGCCAGTCATAGCGCCCCAGCGCCAGACCGGGGGCAACCGCCCCCCCGATCCGCAACCCCATATGCGCCACGCTGCGCGCCACGCCGGACAGGTGATAGACGCGCGCATTGCTGCCCGCCGCCGCCACGATCCGCGCAGCCCGCGTCCCCCGCAGCGCCTGCCAGCGCGGCAGGGCCTCGCTCTGCGGAAGACTGTCGAGTGCTTCGGACAAAAGCCACGCATCCTCCAGCGACATCGACGCGCCCTGCGCCAGAAACGGGAGGGTCGGATGGGCCGCGTCGCCCAGAATGGCCACCGCGCCCTCGGTCATCACCCGCTGCCATTGCTTGGCCACCGGATGCCGGAACAGGCCCCAAAGCCAGACATCCTGCACCTGATCCAGCCAGCCGCGCACCCTTGGGCCAAAGGCTTCAAAGGCCAGCCGCATCTCCATCGGGTCATCGCGCAGCGACCAGCCCTCTTCGACCCAGCGGTTGCGTTCTTCGACCGCCACGATGTTGCGCTGGGTGCCGCCGCGCAGCGGATAGCTGACCAGATGCCGCCCCGGTCCCATATGCACCTCGGCCACCGGATCGCTGCCGGGTTCTGCCGGGATCACCGCGCGCCACGCGACCTGCCGGGTGAAGAACGGCGCGACCTTGCCCGTCAGCGCCGCGCGCACTTGCGAATGCAGCCCGTCCGCGCCGATCAGCAGCGCGGGGTGATGTTCCACCCCTTGCGCCGTCACGATCCGGGGGCGGGCGCCCGACAGATCCACCGTCTCAATCTTTTGCAACAGCCGGATCTGCACCCCGGCCTCGCGCGCGCCCTTGGCCAGCAGATCAATCAGATCGGCCCGGTGAAAGAAGTGATAGCCCTGATCGGGCCGCAACCTGGCCAGATCCATCCGCAACACCGTCTCGCCGCTGAGCCCGTCGCGCAGCTCTACCGCTTGGGCGCGCAGACTGCGGGCGGCCAGTTCGGCCCCCAGACCAAGCGCGCGCAACACGACCGCGCCGTTGGGGCTGATCTGCAAGCCCGCCCCCACCTCGCGGATCGCGTCGGCCTGCTCCAGCAGCGTGACCTGCGCGCCGCGCAGCGCCAAGGCCCGCGACAGGGCCAGACCCGCCACGCCCGCCCCCACAACCGTGATCTCTGCGCCCTTGATCGCCATGCTGTCCCCGCCCGAAATGGAAAACGCCGGACCCTGCGGCCCGGCGTTATCTTTTCCCCATCGGGCAGGCACCACAAGCCCCGCCCTGCCCCGCGGCCCGCGCTTAGTCGTCGCGGTGCACTTTTTCGCGGCGCTCGTGCTTTTCCTGCGCTTCCAGCGTCATCGTGGCGATCGGGCGCGCATCCAGCCGCTTCAGGCTGATCGGCTCGCCCGTCATCTCGCAGTAGCCGTATTCGCCGTTGTCGATCCGCCGCAGCGCTGCGTCGATCTTGGACACCAGCTTGCGCTGACGGTCGCGGGTGCGCAGCTCCAGCGCCCGGTCGGTTTCTTCCGAGGCGCGGTCCGCAATGTCGGGCACGTTGCGCCCGGATTCCTGAAGATTGTCGATTGTCTCGGCGGACTGGTCCTGAAGTTCCTGCTTCCACATATGCAGCTTGCGCCGGAAATACTCCAATTGCAGGTCGTTCATGAAGGGCTCGCCTTCCGCCGGTCGGTAATCGTCGGGCAGGAAAACTTCGGCTTTCATCGCGGTACTCTCCTCTTGAACGGATCGCAGCGACAGGTGGGCATCTGTCATTGCACGCTCCTGTTGGCGGGCGTTTAGCTGATCGTCAGGGGATTGTCACTAGCCGTTACGTCATTCTCACGACAGGTTCTGGCAGAACGCCAACTGGCCTCAACCTAAGGGAGATTTGGCATTCCACGGCCAAGGATGCGCCGAGTTGCTTGCCCTTGCCCCTGCCTGCCATTACCTCAGAGGCAACCCAAAAGGAGCCTCGCATGTCCAAACGGTTCGAAGGCAGCACCACCTATGTCGCAACCGCAGATCTGGCCGTGGCCGTTAATGCCGCCGTCACGCTGGAACGCCCCCTGCTGGTCAAGGGAGAGCCCGGCACCGGTAAAACCGAGCTGGCGCGGCAGGTCGCGGCAAGCCTTGGAATGCCGCTGATCGAATGGCATGTGAAATCCACCACCAAGGCGCAGCAGGGCCTTTACGAATATGATGCCGTCAGTCGCCTGCGCGACAGCCAGTTGGGCGATGCCCGCGTCAATGACGTGCAAAACTACATCCGCAAGGGTAAACTGTGGCAGGCCTTTGACGCGCCGGAGCGGGTCGTTTTGCTGATTGATGAGGTGGACAAGGCCGACATCGAATTCCCCAACGACCTGTTGCAGGAACTCGACCGGATGGAATTCCACGTCTACGAGACCGGCCAGACGGTGCGCGCGCGCCAGCGTCCGGTGGTCATCATCACCTCCAACAACGAAAAAGAGCTGCCCGACGCCTTTCTGCGCCGCTGCTTCTTTCACTACATCCGCTTTCCCGATGCCGACACGCTGGCGGCCATCGTACGGGTGCATTTCCCGCAGATCAAAGAGACGTTGCTGGCCACCGCCCTGACCCAGTTCTTTGAACTGCGCGAGACGCCGGGGTTGAAGAAAAAGCCGTCAACCTCTGAGGTGCTGGACTGGCTGAAACTGCTGCTGGCCGAAGACCTCGCCCCCGAGGATCTGCGCCGCGAGGCCAAACACAGCCTGCCCAAGCTTTACGGCGCACTGCTGAAGAACGAACAAGATGTGCAGCTTTTTGAACGGCTTGCCTTTATGGCGCGTGGGCGCGGCTAAATCCGGGCCGGGCACTGTGGCGCGACGCGGCGCGGTCGTGTCAGCGAATCTGGGCTGTGGATAAGTCCGAATCGGGCGGTTCTGCCAGTATTTAGCCACAGTCTTGCCACAATCACATCACGTGATGCCTGATTTGTGACATATATTGCAACAATGCGTGATTGATAGCGGGTACATCTGGCGCTGCGGCCCGCAGGCACCGCCATTAGTAGACTCGGCACTTTGGTGCAAAAACCCAAACATTGACATGTTGCCGCCCAGATAACGACACTCAGGGCCTGTTGTCTCGATCCCGAGAGAACTCACTTTTCCTTCAAGGTCATAATGGTGCAACACCGTCTTTCAGAACCTGTTTTTGCCCCCCGCTGCGGGGGGATGAAGCAGGCTGATGGTCGCTCGCACCGGGCACTGCGCCCGGTGGTCCGGGCGGCGGGCGGTGCCACCCTTTCCACGCCGCTGCACGGTGCGGATCGGATCTTGCGGGACGAGCGGGGGCTTTGTCTGGGTCGGGCTGCGGTGGGGATCGCGTCCGGCTATTGCGTCCTGCCCTTTGTTGCCGCTGCGGCGACGGGGGTTTGTGGCGTTCCGGGTCTGCGGACTTTGGCTAAGGCAGCACAGGTTACCGGTTCGGATGCGGGGGCATCCGGGCCGGTAGCGCTGACTTTCCGTCGTTCTGCGGGTTCGGGCGCTTTGCCTGTCAATCCGGGGGGTCCGCCCCCCGCCGAGAATGTTGGAAGAGCTGCCAAGCCATGCGCCATTTGTCCGTCTTTGCCCTGTGCCTTGCCACGGCTTGCACCGCCACCCCTCCGACCGAGGTCACCAAGGGGGCACCGCTAGACAGCTCCTTCGGGGCCAGCCTGCCGGCCATGCAGGGCTTTGCCCATGGCCGCACGCAAGCGCCCCAACGGTCCAACCATGAGATCGCACGCGATTTTCTTGATCTGGAATTCCGGATGGAAAGCGGGCGCTCCTTGCCGACCTTTACCCGCTTTGACGGCCCGATCACGGTCGCGCTCAAAGGCAATGTGCCTGCCACCGCCCCGGCAGAATTGTCCAAGCTGATCAACCGCTTCCGCAACGAAGCTGGCCTTGATATCCGCCCCGCTCAGGCCGGTGAGGTCGCCTCGATCGTCGTGGAATTCCAGACGCGGGCGCAGATGCAGCGCGTGGTGCCGACGGCTGCCTGCTTTGTGGTGCCGCGCGTGAAATCCTTTGCCGAATACAAGGCCAGCCGCTCTGGCCCCGAGGTGGATTGGGTCAGCCTGACCCGCCGGCAGAATGTTGCGGTGTTCGTGCCCTCCGACACCAGCCCGCAAGAGGTGCGCGACTGCCTGCATGAGGAACTGGCACAGGCGATGGGGCCGTTGAACGATCTGTTCCGCCTGCCCGATTCCGTGTTCAACGATGACAACTTCCGCACTGTCCTGACCGGCTTTGACATGCTGATGCTGCGGATGCACTACGCACCCGAAATGCAAAACGGCATGAACGAAGCGCAGGCCGCGCGGGTGGTCCCCGCCCTGCTGGCCCGGTTGAACCCGGCGGGCGAAGGCCGTGCAGGCATTGCCGAATCCATCGCGCCCCGCGCCTGGACCCGGGCGGTTGAGGATGCCTTTGGGGTGCGTGGTGCCGCGGGCCGGGTTACTGCAGCAAACCAGATGCTGTCCATCGCCAAGGCCCAAGGCTGGCATGACGCGCGGCTTGGCTTTGCCTATTATGCTGTGGGCCGCACGAATGTGGCCAAGGACCCCGAACTGGCCGTGCGCTCTTTTGCCGAAGCCGGGCGGATCTACCGGTCTTTGCCGGGGGCCGAGGTGCACGCCGCCCATGTCGACATGCAGCTTGCCGCCGTGGCGCTGTCATCGGGCCAGTATGATCAGGCGATCTCGTTTGTTGACCGGGCCATGCCTGTGGTCCGTCAGGCCGAAAACGCCTCGCTTCTGGCGACGCTGATGCTGATCAAGGCCGAGGCGCTGGAGGCGCAGGGTGACGTTGCCGCAGCAAAGGCGCTGCGTCTCGACAGTCTGGGTTGGGCACGCTATGGCTTCGGCTCGGAACAACAGGTGCGGGCGCGCATGGGCGAAATCGCCTCGCTCGCCGCGCGGGGTCGCCGGGGGTAAGCATCTGCTCCCCTCGCCCGGCTCCGGCAGGGAAAGGGGGGCGGCATGATCGTCTTGGCTGGATTCGTGATCGGGGCCATCGTGGGCGCTATGACCGCCAAACGCCGCGGCGGGCGCTGGCTGGACATGCTGCAATACGCGGCGGTCTATTCAATTGCCTTTACCCTTCTTGGGCTGTTCGTGACCATCTTCATTGACCGCATGGCGCGCTAAGCGATGTTTCTGCCCTTCTTCCTAACATTGCGGAAAGAGGGGCTGCCGGTCAGCCTGCGCGAACACCTGTCGTTCCTTGAGGCCTTGGCCGCAGGTCTTGCGACCTATGATGTTGAGGCATTCTATTACCTTGCCCGCACCACACTGGTCAAAGACGAACGCCACCTTGACCGCTTTGACCGCGCCTTTTCCGCCAGCTTTCAGGGGTTGGAGACGATCACCCCCGAAGAGGTGCTCGACGCCATCGACCTGCCGCGCGACTGGCTGGAAAAGCTGGCCGAAAAGCATCTGAGCGCCGAGGAAAAGGCGCGCATTGAGGCTCTTGGCGGCTTTGAGGCGCTGATGGAGACCTTGCGCAAACGGTTGGCCGAGCAAAAAGAGCGTCATCAGGGCGGGAACAAATGGGTCGGCACCGCAGGCACCAGCCCGTTCGGCGCCTATGGCTACAACCCCGAAGGCGTGCGGATCGGTCAGGACGGCTCGCGCCATCAGCGCGCGGTCAAGGTCTGGGACAAGCGCGAGTTCCGCAATCTGGATGACACGCAGGAACTGGGCACCCGCAACATCAAGGTGGCGCTGCGGCGCTTGCGTAAATGGGCCCGCGACGGCGCGGCGGAGGAGCTGGATCTGGACGGCACCATCCGTGCCACGGCGGAACAGGGCTGGCTGGACGTTCAATTGCGACCAGAGCGGCGCAATGCCGTGAAGGTGCTGCTGTTTCTGGACGTGGGCGGATCAATGGACCCTTATGTAAAGGTCATGGAAGAGCTGTTCTCGGCCGCGCGGGCCGAGTTCAAGCATTTGGTGCCGTTCTACTTTCACAACTGCCTGTATGAGGGCGTCTGGCGCGACAATGCCCGGCGCTGGTTCGATCAGACCCCCACCGCCGAGATCCTGCGGACCTATGGCGGCGACTACAAATGCATCTTCGTGGGCGACGCCGCGATGAGCCCTTATGAGATCCTTAGCCCCGGCGGTGCCAATGAGCATTGGAACAAGGAATCCGGTCAGGTCTGGCTGGAACGGGCCTGCGGGCAGTGGCATAACCATTTGTGGATCAACCCGCTGCCCGAACAGCACTGGCCCCACACCCCCTCCATCCGTCTGATCCAGCAGATCATGGGCGGGCGGATGGTGCCGATGACGCTGCAGGGCATTGCCCGCGGCATAAAGGAGTTGCGATGAACCTGCGGTCCCTTTTTCAACTATGGCGGGCGCGGCCTGTGTTGAGCAGCGCCTTTTTGCTTGCCTGCGCGCTTAGCCTGTTTTTCGCGGGGCGTCTGGTGTTCTTCACGATCTATTGGTCGAACCCCGAGCACCAGAATGAATCGCTTAAACCCTGGATGACGGTCGGCTATATCGCGCGGTCGTGGCACCTTGATGCGCCCGAGATTGATACCTTGGCCGGGTTGCCCGGCCCCCAGGAGCGCGGCCACCCGATGACCCTGACCGACATTGCCCGCGCGCGCGGCGTGCCGGTCGCCGAGGTCATGGCCGAAGTGGAAGCGGCGCTGGCTGCATTGGTGGCCGCCAAGGATGCCGCAAAAGCGCAGGCCCCAGCCCCATGACCGACGTGCTGACCAACTGGCTTTTGGCGCTGGTGCCGACCTATGGGCTTTGGCTTTTGGCGGCGACGACGTTCTTTTCCTGCCTTGCCCTGCCCTTTCCCGCCTCTATCCTGATGCTGGCGGCGGGGGGGTTCGTGGCGGCGGGCGATCTGGACCTGATCCCGACCTTGGCCGCTGCGGCAGCGGGCGGCATTGTCGGGGATCAGGTTGGCTTTTGGACCGGGCGGGGCTTGGGCGCGCCGCTGTTGCTGCGCCTGCGCAAAGACCCCGCCCGCGACAAGCTGCTGGCCAAAGCGGTGGCGATCATGGACCGGCGCGGCCTTGTGGCGGTGTTCCTGACGCGCTGGCTGTTCAGCCCCTTGGGCCCTTGGGTGAACCTGACCGCCGGCAGCACCCGCTACAACTGGGCCCGGTTCACCGTGGCGGGCGTCGCGGGCGAGGCGGTCTGGGCCGGGCTTTACGTCGGGATGGGCGATTTCTTTGCCGGCAATATTGAGGCGGCCAGCGATATGCTCGGCTCTGTGCTGGGGCTCTTGGCGGGGGCTGCGGCGGTGGTGATCCTTGGCTTCTGGCTGCGCGGCAGTTTGCGCCCGACCAGCTAGTGCGCCTTACAGCCGCGAAGAAGCCGCTTGTCTCTGGCCGCGCCGCGCCCATATCTGACCCATGATCAAGTTTCTCCCCTTCTTTATGGCCATCGGCTATGCGCTGCTGATGATGTGGTTTTCCGTCTGGCACACGCGGCGGACGCTGAGCGCCAATTCCAAGCGTCTGGATGAGCCTGCCCTGAACGCGCTGGCCAGCCGCATGGCCAAGGCGATGGACCTGCCCCGGATCGAGGTGGAGGTGTTTGAGGTGGCGGCGGTCAACGGCCTTGCCTCGCCCGACGGGCGCATTTACCTGACGCGCGGGTTTCTCGACCGGCACCGGCGCGGCGAGGTCACCTCGGAAGAGCTGGCCTCGGTGATCGCGCATGAGTTGGGCCATGTCGCCCTTGGACATGTGCGCCGCCGGATGATCGACTTTACCGGGCAAAACGCGGTGTTCGTGATGCTGTCGGCCCTGCTGAACCGGTTTTTGCCCTTTATCGGCGTCTGGATTGCCCGGCTGATTTCAACCGCGCTGATGGCCCGCCTGTCGCGCCGCGATGAATTTGAGGCCGACGCCTACGCCACCGCCCTGCTGATCAAGACCGGCATCGGCACCGGGCCGCAAAAATCCTTGTTCCGCAAGCTGGGCGCGCTGACCGGCAGCCCGGGCCAGGGCACGCCTGCGTGGTTGCTGAGCCACCCCGGCACCGAAGACCGGATCCGCGCGATTGAGGCGAATGAGGCGCGGTGGTCGCAGGGCTGAGGCGGGTCTGCGAACGGGGGTGCGGGCGGGGGGCCGCGGACGCCTCCGGCGGGGGAGTATTTGGGCCAAGATGAAACGGCGGGCGGGCCTTACGCGGCCAGCGCCTTGGCGAATTTCGGCAGTTTGGAGCGTTTGAGCAGCGCGCGCAGGGTGACCGGTGCGTCTGACAGCCGTTCTGCCTCGGCCCGGATGCGTTCGGCCAGATCGGTCATCACCTCGGGGTGAAAGGACCACAGTTCCCACAAAAAGCCATCCGGGTCGCGGCGGGCTAGGCCCTCTTCGGCGAGGACGTGGCGGGGGAAATCGACCGCGTTGAAGGTGATGATCGCATCGGCATGGCCGGCAATGGCGACCGCCAGCACATGCACATCGTTGGGGTCGGGCAGCAGCAGCCGTGCTTCGATGCCCGGTTGTTCACGCAGGGTGGCCCGCGGGAAGGCCGCGCGCATCGAGGCGGCCTCAACCGCGGCCTGCGCCTCGGCCAAGGGGCCGAGTTTTGCCGTGGCGCGCAGCCATTCCCGCAAGATGCGTTCGGACCAGAGCGGCTCATACAGCCCTGCCTGTGCGGCCCCCACCAGCAGCTCGCGCAGCACGGTGGGAAAGATCACGCAGGCGTCAAGGACCGCCTTCATCCGCCATCAAGCCGGAAGAACAGCGCCTTGAGATAGCCGCTTTCGGCCAGTTGCGGCAGCATCGGGTGATCCGGCCCCGCAAAGCCCGTGTGCAGCAACTGCCCGCGACGCCCGCCCCGCCCGATGCCGCGCGCGCTTGCGTTTCGGAAGGCGGCAAGGTCGGCGGCATGCGAGCATGAGCAGAGCACCAGGTAGCCCCCCGGTGCGACCAAGGGTGCCGCCAGCCGGGCCAGCCGTTCATAGGCGCGCAGGCCCGCCTCTAACGCCGGTTTGGCCGGGGCAAAGGCGGGCGGGTCGCAGATCACCAGATCGAACTGCGCGCCCTCGGTCCCCAGCGCCTCGAGCACGTCAAAGGCATCGCCGGAGCGCGTTGCAAAGCGCTCGGCAAAGCCAGAGGCCAGCGCGCCCTGCGTCGCCAGCGCCAAGGCCGGGGCCGAGGCATCCACCGCCAAGGCAGAGCTTGCGCCCCCTGCAAGGGCCGCAAGGGCAAAGCCGCCGACATGCGAGAACATATCCAGCACCCGCGCGCCTTTGGCCAAGCGGGCGGCAAAGGCGTGGTTCGGGCGCTGGTCATAGAACAGCCCGGTCTTTTGCCCGCCCAGCAGGTCGGCCATGTAGGTGGCACCGTTCATCGGCACCGGCAGGGCGCCGTCGATCTGGCCCGCCATCAGCACCGTCTCTTCGGTCAGCCCTTCCAGCGTGCGAGAGCGGCCCGTGCCGTTCTTGATCACCCGCGTCACCCCGGTCACCGCCATCAGCGCGCCAACCAGCGGCGCAAACAGCGCCTCGGCCCAAGCCGCGTTGGGTTGCACCACCGCCGCATCGCCGAACCGGTCGATGACGATGCCGGGCAGGCCGTCGGCCTCGGCATGGACAAGGCGGTAATGCGGGGTGTCAAAGAGCCGGCTGCGCAGATCCAGCGCCCGCGCGATCCGCGTCTCAAACCAGCTTTGGTCGATGACGGCTGCGGGATCACGGTCCAGCATCCGCGCGATGATCTTGGATTTGGTGTTAACTGTGACCAGCCCCATCGGACGGCGCTCACCATCCTCCAGCACGGCCAGCGCGCCGGGTGCTAGGCTTTGGGTGCGCCGGTCGGTGACCAGCTCATCCGCATAGACCCACGGAAAGCCGTGGCGGATCGCGCGCGCTTCGGCCTTGGGTTTCAGGCGCACCACCGGATAGGCGTAGGCGCTGGGTTGCGGTTCATCGGCGGGCGGGGGGGATGAAGAAAGGGAGGTCATGATGACCTCCCCTTACCGACTTCGCAGGCTTTAGGAAAGCCACCCCTTACAGGGGGCGGCAAATTCGCAGCACTCAGCCACCAAGGCCAGCGGGAGACAGTGCCTGCCCTTCCAGAAAGCGGCTGACCAGTTGCGGGTCAGTGATCTGGCTGGACAACTCGCGGTGCAGCACTTCGGTCAGGCGGTTTACGATGACCACGCGCTGGGTCAGACCGGCCTCTTCTTCGGCAATCGCCTGAGCGCCGCCCGAACCCTTTACATCCGCGACCACGGCGCGCGGCCCGTCGATGACCGCCCCGGTTTCCGCGTCGCGCACGGTCAGATTAAAGTGCAGCGAATGGGTGCCGCCCACCGTGTAGCGGGTCTTTTCGGTCAGGCAGTGAAAGCGGGTGACCTCAATCTCGACCACGGCCTTGCGGCCTGCGGTCATCGAAGAGGTGGCCGCGCCGACAGCGTCCCGATAGATCGCCGCAACCTGCGCATAGCGATCGCCGCGCGGCTCGCCGCGCCAGACGATATCGGCGACCGGGTAGAACATGTTCGCCTCTGACACCCGCAGGTCACGGCTGACGATGACGTTGGCCCCGACGATCTGATATTGGGACTGAAGCACCACGGTGCCCGACTGGCTGGCGCTGCCGCCACGGGCCAGCCCCTGTGCATCATTAAGCCCACCGCGAGAGGGCGGCGAGACGCTGGCACAGGCGGTCAGCGCAAAGGCAAAGGCGACGGCGGTCACACTGCGAAGCGAGATCATTTCTCATCCTCCGATAGGATAGGCCCCGACGGATCGCAGGGCCGTTGCAGCATTAATCAATGGTAAATGTGGCTTGATTACGTTTAATCCGGTGCATTTTCGCGTTAGATCAGGGCATTGTTTGCAAAACGTCACTGGTTTTGCGCCCTGCGGCGGGTTGATGCGTGGCTGTTGCGCGCAAGGCAACGGCACGCGCGGCCGCCTGCCTCTGCGCAGGCCGTGCGGCGCGCGCGGCCAACTTCACGGCAGACATCCCCGGCGCAATGGCGCATGATGGGCCAGCCCTTTGTCGCAGGCCCCTTGGGCGGGCGCGACAAATCTCATCCCTGCGGCGGCAAGGCGGGTTGTTAGCGCTAACAAAATCTGATAGCCAACGCCAAACCCCGCCTCTTTGTTCTGGAAGGAGCCACCATGGCCCTGCATCCCACAATCGCCCGTGTGACTGACCGTATCCGCGAAAGGTCCCATCAGACACGGGGCCGTTATCTTGCCCAGATCCATGCAGCCGCCTCGGTGGCCCCGGTGCGCGCGCATCTGAGCTGTGGCAATCAGGCCCATGCCTATGCGGCGATGGAGGGCGACAAGGCCACCCTTGTCGCTGCCCGCCTGCCCAACATCGGCATCGTGACCGCCTATAATGACATGCTGTCCGCCCACCAACCCTATGAGGATTATCCCAAGCTGATCCGCGCCGCCGCCCGCGGCTTCGGGGCGACGGCACAGGTCGCCGGCGGGGTTCCCGCGATGTGCGACGGGGTCACCCAAGGCCAGCCGGGCATGGAGATGTCGCTCTTTTCGCGCGACGTGATCGCGCTGGCGGCAGGGGTGGCGATGAGCCACAACACCTTTGATTCGTCGATCTATCTGGGGGTCTGTGACAAGATCGTGCCGGGGCTGGTGATGGCGGCGGCGGTCTTTGGCCATATCCCGGCGGTGTTTGTGCCCGCGGGGCCGATGTCTTCCGGCCTGCCCAACGATGAGAAATCCCGCGTCCGCAACGCCTTTGCCGAAGGCAAGGCCAGCCGCGATGACCTGATGGCGGCGGAAATGGCCAGCTACCACGGTCCGGGCACCTGCACCTTTTACGGCACGGCCAACACCAACCAGATGCTGATGGAGTTCATGGGGCTGCACTTGCCCGGCGCGTCCTTTGTCAGCCCGGACTCGCCCCTGCGCGCGGCACTGACGCTGGCCGCAGTGGAGCGCGCGGCCACGATCTCCGCACTTGGCAATGACTATCGCCCGGCGGGCGAGATTCTGGACGAGCGGGCCTTTGTGAACGGGCTGGTCGGGCTGATGGCCACCGGCGGGTCCACCAACCTTGTGCTGCACCTGCCCGCAATGGCACGGGCCGCCGGGATCTTGCTGGACCTTGCCGATTTTGATGAGCTGAGCCAAGCGGTGCCGCTGATGGCCAAGGTCTACCCGAACGGGCTGGCCGATGTGAACCATTTCCACGCGGCGGGCGGGTTGCAGTTTCTGATTGGCCAGCTGCTGGACGCGGGCCTTTTGCATCCCGACGCCCGCACCGTGGCGGGCGAGGGTCTGTCCTATTACCGCAACGAGCCTAAGCTGCGCGACGGCGGCCTCGTTTGGGAAGAGGGCCCCGCCACCAGCCTCAACGACAAGATCGTGCGCCCGGCCAGCAATCCGTTCCAGCCCACGGGCGGTTTGCGCCAACTGTCGGGCAATCTGGGGCGCGGGGTGATCAAGGTTTCGGCCGTGGCCCCAGAGCGCCATGTGATCGAAGCCCCGGCGCGGATTTTCCACGATCAAGCCTCGGTCAAGGCGGCGTTCAAGGCGGGCGAGTTCACCACGGACGCCGTGGTCGTGGTGCGGTTTCAGGGCCCGCAGGCCAATGGGATGCCGGAGTTGCACTCACTGACGCCGATCCTGTCGGTGCTGCAAGATCGCGGGCTGAAGATGGCGCTGGTCACCGATGGCCGGATGTCCGGGGCCTCGGGCAAAGTGCCCGCGGCGATCCATGTCTCGCCCGAGGCGGCAGTGGGTGGCCCCCTGGCCCGGCTGCGCGACGGCGATCTGATCCGTCTGGATGCGGTCGCGGGCACATTGACGGTGCTGGCCGCAGACTTTGACAACCGCGTGCCGGTTGAGGCCGATCTGTCGGCCAACGCCGCTGGCATCGGACGTGAGTTGTTTGAGGCGTTCCGCCGCACCGTGGGCACCTCCGAGACCGGCGCTTCGGTGGTGATCTGAAAAAGGCGCCTCCGGCGGGGGAGTATTTGGGCCAAGATGAAAGGGCGCGCCACGGCGGGCCCGGCCCTGCCCCGCCGTGGCGCGCGTCAAACCCCTTGCCCCTTGGCGCTGCCTTGGTGCAAAACCCGCCCGAACGCCCTTTCCCTTAGGCACAGGAGCCGCCATGACCCCCGCCGAACAATCCCGCAAAGCCGCTGAAATCTGCCGTCTGGCCCCCGTTGTGCCGGTTCTGGTGATCGACGATCTGTCCCATGCCCGCCCCTTGGCCGAGGCGCTGGTGGCCGGAGGCTTGCCCGCGCTGGAGGTGACGCTGCGCACCGCCTGCGCGCTGGACGCGATCCGTGCGATGGCCGAGGTGCCGGGTGGCGTGGTGGGGGCGGGAACGCTGCTGACCCCGGCCGATGTCAAGGCGGCAAAGGCCGCGGGCGCGATGTTCGGCGTCTCACCGGGGGCCACCGACCGGATCATCGGCGCCTGTGAAGACGAGGGGCTGCCGCTGTTGCCCGGCGCGGCCACGGCGTCGGAGATCATGGCGCTGCTTGAAAAGGGCTTTACGGTTCAGAAATTCTTCCCGGCCGAGCAGGCCGGCGGGGCGGGCTTTCTGAAATCCATCGGCTCGCCTATCCCGCAGGTCAGCTTTTGCCCCACGGGCGGGATCAGCCTGAAAATCGCGCCGGACTATCTGGCGCTGAAGAACATCCTGTGCGTCGGCGGCTCTTGGGTGGCCCCGAAAGAGGCGATGGCCAAGGGCGATTGGGCGGCGGTCACGCGGCTTGCTGCCGAAGCGCGGGCGTTGCGGGGCTGACGCCTGCGTTGCGGGGGCCCGGGACCGACTGTTTGGCAAAGGCGCAAGGCAAGGGGCGCTTTGCTGCCTTTTGCGCTTTTGACTTAGGCCCCGCGCGGGTCTAGCCTGTTTCGGCCCCTTTCCTGCACCAGGAGATTGCCATGCAAGGTTCTGCTCCCAGTTCGGCCCCCAGTTCTGCCACCTGCCTCTGGTTTGCCAGCGGCGGGGAAGCGGCCGCGCGGCTTTATTGCAGCCTGCTGCCCAATTCGCAGATCACCAAGCTGCACCCTCAGCTTGGCCACCCCACAGGCGAAGCCTTTATCGTGGAATTCACGCTGTGCGGGCAAAGCTATGTCATCATGAACGCCGGGCCGCATTTCGCGCTGACCCCTGCCGCGTCGATCATGATCCATGTGGACACCCAAGCCGAGGTGGACCGCCTTTGGGCCGCGCTGCTGGAGGGCGGCGGGACGGAAAGCCGGTGTGGCTGGCTGCAAGACCGCTTTGGTCTGTCGTGGCAGATCATCCCGCGCGCCCTGCCCCGGCTTTTGGCCAGCGACCGCAGCGGGCGGGTGATGCAAGCGATGATGGGGATGGTAAAGCTGGACGTGGCTGGGCTTGAGGCGGCAGCGGCGGGTTAAGGCAGCCGCAGCGCGTAGCGGGCGCCATGACTGGCCGCCCGAGACACCGCCACCGCACGCCGCCCGCGTTTACAGACCGCGCGTCATCCGGGCCGTGCGCCCGCCCTTGCGCTTTGGCTCTTGCGGGGCCAGCAGCCCGTCGGTCAGCACGCCCGTCATCGGATGCTCTGCCCCGCCCGGCAAGCTGCCGTAATGGGCGATCAGTGCCCGCAAGTGTTCGGCCGTATCGGCCCCCATGGGCAGGCTGAGCGCCCAGTCCATGAAAATCGAGCGGCATTCGCCAAGGGTGATCCCCTCAATCGCGTAGCTTTCCCGCACCAACCCCTTCGGGTCCGCCTTTGACAGCTCCATCACGCGCCTCCCCATAGACTGGTCCTCATCTTCGCTCGCCCAGCAAAAAGCCGGAGATCACCTGATCCGCCGCCTGTGTCGCCTTTTCCAACGCCGCCCGCAACGCCTCGGGCGTCTCGGCGCCGGTTTCGCGCAAAAGAAAGCTGCGCCCCCCTTCGCCCAGCGCGCCGACCTCTGCCGTGCCCTCGCCCAACAACCGCGACGCCGCCTGAAGACGCCAACATAGCCTATAGGCGGTCAAAAGCGCGGCCTGCTCTGATTGCGACACTTCTGCAGCCGTTCCCCCCGCAGAAATCTGGCGCTCTACCGTGCGGGCCGGGTTGGCCGCGCGCAGGGCCAGGGTTTGCGCCAGCAATTCGATGTCCATAATGCGGCCCGGGCCCAGCTTGGCATCCCAGACCCCGCTGCCCGGCCGCGCGGTGGCCAGCCGCTCGCGCATCTCGGCCACATCAGCCAGCACCGTCGCACCTTGGCCTTTGTGCGCCAGAACCGAACGGCGCAGGGCCTCTACCTCTTCGGCAAGCGACGGCTCTCCGGCCATCACCCGCGCGCGGGTCAGCGCCAGATGCTCCCACGTCCAGGCCTCTGTCTCCTGATAGCTGCGAAAGCTTTCGACCGAGGTCGCCACCGGCCCCTGCCGCCCCGAAGGACGCAGCCGCACGTCCACCTCATACAGCCGCCCTTCGGCCATTTGCGCCGACATCGCGGTTACCAAAGCCTGCGTCAGCCGCGCATAATAGGGCCGTGCGGCCAAAGGGCGCTTGCCTTCGGACATCTCAACCCCAGCCGCGTCATAGATGATGATCAGATCCAGATCAGAGCCCGCATTCAGCCGCCCCGCCCCCAGACTGCCCATCCCCAAAGCCACCGCCCCGCGCCCCGGCACCGGCCCGTGACGTTCGGCGAATTCGTCCAGCACGACGGGCCAAAGGGCCGCGATCACCGCCTCGGCCAGATCGGCATAGCTTTTGCCCGCCTCAAACCCGTCGATCAACCCGCGCAGATGGTGCACGCCGATGCGAAAGTGCCATTCTTTCTGCCAGCGCCGGGCGGCGTCCAGCTTGCGCTCATAATCGCCCTGCTCGGCCAGCCGCGCGACGAGGTCTGCGGTCAGCGGTCCACGCCCGGGCCATGCCTCAAAGAAAGACCCGCCGATCACCGCATCCAGCACCGCCGCGTTGCGCGACAGATACAACGCCAGCGCCGGAGAGGTCGCCGCGATATCCACGATCAGATCCACCAAGGTCGGGTTGGCGTCAAACAGCGAAAAGATCTGCACCCCCGCCGGCAGGCCCGCCAAAAACCCGTCGAGCGCCACCAAGGCCTCTTCGGGTTGTGCCGCGCGCGTCAGCCGTTGCAACAAGACCGGGCTCAGCCTGCGAAAGATCGCCCGCGCCCGGTCAGACCGCAGCGCCGGGTATTGCGACCAGCCCTTCACAATCGCCCGCGCCTTATCCGACATCTCGGGGGCGGGGGTGCTGGGCACATCGCCGGGGGCGAAAAAGCCGTCGGTCAGCCGGTCCACCCGCGCCAGCCGGTCCAACAGCCCTGCCCGAAACGCCGCGTCGTCCTGATCCGAAAAGGCCGCGATCCGCGCCACCCCTTCGGGCGTGACCGGCAAGGTGTGGGTCTGCGCGTCATGCACCATCTGCAAGCGGTGCTCGGTTTCGCGGTGCGCGAGGTAGAGCGTCGACAGCTCTTCCGCCACCGCCTGCGGCACCCAGCCCTGTGCCGCCAGCGCCGCAAGCCCGCCCAGGGTTGTGCTATCGCGCAGCGACGGGTCACGCCCGCCTGCGATCAACTGCCGGGTCTGGGTAAAGAATTCGATCTCACGAATGCCACCCAGGCCCAGCTTGATGTTGTGCCCTTCAACTTCGACCCGCCCGTTCAAGCCGCGATGCTCACGGATACGCAGCCGCATGTCATGGGCATCCTGAATGGCGGCGAAATCGAGGTGCTTGCGCCAGACGAACGGTGTCAGCACCTGCACAAAGCGCGCCCCCGCCGCCAGATCACCGCCACAGGGGCGCGCCTTGATATAGGCCGCGCGTTCCCACGTGCGGCCCTGCGTTTCATAATACACCTCGGCCGAGGCCATCGACAGGCAGACCGGCGTGACACTGGCATCCGGGCGCAGCCGCAGATCGGTGCGAAACACATAGCCGCCCGCCGTGGTGTCCGACAAAAGCGCCGCCATCTTGCGGGTGACGCGGATAAAGGCGGCCCGCGCCTCTTGCCAGTCTTCCTGATACCGCTCCTGATCGAACAAGCAGATCAGGTCGATGTCTGACGAATAGTTCAACTCGCCAGCGCCCATCTTGCCCATCGCCAAAGCCACCATGCCGCCCGCAGTTTCGGCATCCTCTGGCCGCGCGCCGGGCAGTTTGCCGCGCCGGATCTCTTCGGCGACCAGCCGCGTCAGGCTAAGATGCACCGCCCGGTCGGCCAGATCGGTCAAAGCCCCGGTAACCTGCATCCCGCCCCAGACCCCGCCCAGATCGGCCAGTGCCGTCAACAACGCTGCCCGCCGCTTGGCCTGCCGCAGCGCGTCGCCCAACTGGTCCAGCGGCACCGGCCCAAGCCCGGTCAGGATCGCGGCAAAGGCCGTCTCTGGCGCGCCGGCCAAGGCGGCGCGAAGCCAGTCGGCCTCGCGCTCCATCAGGCCGCGCAGATAGGGGCTGCACCCGGCGGTGGCCGCCAGCAAACCCGCCACCTCTGGCGGCAGGTCGGCAAAGCTGCGGGCGATCTCGGCGGCAGGCTCCGGCTCATAGGCGCGGGGCGAACGGGTCAGGCGGGAGGCGAAATTCTGGCTCATACGCCCACCTTGCGGCCCGGCGCGGGCAGGGTCAACGGTCTTGCGCGCAGGCCCCCGCGCGGGCCATAAGCGGGCGGCTTGGTGGCCCGTCTGGTGGAGAGTGCCCATGTCCAAAAGCCTGCAACGGGTGATCGCGGCCCTGACTGCCGCGGGGGCGCCCGCCGCCCCGCTGGAGATGCCGGGCGAAACCCGCACTGCCGCCCAAGCCGCGGCAGCGGCAGGCTGCGCCTTGGACCAGATCGTGAAATCCATCCTGTTTCGGGGTGAGGTCAGCGGTGGTTTGTTCCTGTTTCTGACCCCGGGCGGGCAGCAGGTTGATCTGGCCACCGCCGCCCTTTTGGCGGGCGAGCCTTTGGGCCGCGCCAGCCCCGAGCAGGTCCGCGCGATCACCGGCTTTGCCATCGGTGGGGTGGCCCCGCTTGGCCACCTGACACCCCTGCCCCTTTGGATCGACGCCGGCCTTTTGGGTTTTGACACCGTTTGGGCGGCGGCAGGCACCCCGCGGCACATCTTCGCGATTGCCCCCGCCCGCTTGCAGGCCATCACGGGCGCGACCCTCGCCCGCTTTACCGCCTGAGCCCCAAAGGCGCACTTTTGCCCGGAAATGGCCCTGCCGTCCGGCGATGTAAATTTCTTTAACATACCCCTTGATTGCAGCGGCCCGCATGTGCATCTTGGTTCATGTGAAAGACATTCACATTACCTGTTCGCCATCGCAACAAAGGAAACCCCGCCGATGCAAAGCTATCCGACGACCGCCGCACCCGGCGGCTTTTTCAACCGGCTTCGTCAGGCCGAGGCCTGGCTGGACGACAAGGGCAAAGGCGCCTGGCTTGCAGCCATGGTGCTTGGGTTCATCTTCTTCTGGCCGGTCGGCCTTGGTCTTCTCGCTTATATGATCTGGAGCAAACGCATGTTCAACCGTTCCGCCTGCGCCCAACGCCGCGCTGACCGCCACGCCCATTGGGGCCATATGCGGGCCATGCGCCCCTCGGGCAACGCCGCCTTCGACAGCTATAAGTCCGACATGCTGCGCCGTCTGGAAGACGAGCAGTCGGCCTTTGAAAGCTTCCTGCAACGTCTGCGCGACGCCAAGGACAAGTCCGAGTTCGACGCCTTCATGCAAGACCGCGCCACCGCCAACCGCACCGCGGACGCGGGCGAGGCCGCCAAGCCCGCTGGCACCGAGGCGCCCCGCACCGGCGAATACTAAGACCACGCAGGATTGCGCCGCCCTCCCCGGCGCAATTCGCCTGCAACTTCGGCAAAATCCGGCCTCCGCCCCCCAAGGCGGAGGCCTTCTTGCTGCCAAAGGCCCAAGTTCTCCTTGGCGGCAGGGACTTGCCTTGCTAACCTGACGCCATTCCAGTCAAAACTGACCGAGACATGCGTCACACTCTTCCGATCGCGCCCCAGTTTTATGTCACAGCGCCCCAACCGTGCCCCTATCTTGAGGGCCGGATGGAACGAAAGCTGTTTACTGCCCTGCAAGGGGATCAGGCCCAGACGCTGAATGACGCGCTGTCCAAACAAGGCTTTCGCCGCAGCCAGAATGTGCTCTATCGCCCGTCTTGCGCGGAATGTTCCGCCTGCCTGTCCGCCCGCATCCGTGTGGCCGACTTTGAACCCTCGCGCACCCACAAACGGCTGATCAAGGCCAATGCCCATCTGCGCCGCAATGCCACCTCACCTTGGGCCACCGAAGATCAGTTCTCGCTCTTTCGCCGCTACCTCGACGCCCGCCACGCCGATGGCGGCATGGCCGATATGGACGTGTTCGAATTTGCCGCGATGATCGAGGAAACCCCGATCAAAAGCCGCGTCATCGAATACACCCGCCCCGCAGGCCCCGGTGAGAAAGGCCGCCCGCTGGCCGCCGTATCGCTGACGGATGTGTTCGATGACGGGTTGTCGATGGTCTACAGCTTTTATGACCCCTCGTTGCAGGCCCTTAGCCTTGGCACCTTTGCCATCCTTGACCACATCAATATCGCGCGTGAGGCGGGCCTGCCCTATATCTACCTTGGCTACTGGGTGCCGGGCAGCCGCAAGATGGGCTACAAAGCCGGGTTCAATGCGCTGGAAATCTACAAGAACGGCGCGTGGCAACCGATCGGAGAGCCCGCCGACCACCGGGCGGAACTGCACCCGCTGTCGGTCGATCCCATTGCCGAGCAAGTCGCCCGCATCGCCCTGCCCGATGCCCGGGGTAACCGCGAATGACCGGAGCAGCACTTGCCGCCCTGTCCATCGTAGTGCCCGATTACGACCAAGCCATTGCCTTTTACTGCGACAAAATGGGCTTTGTGCTGACCGCGGATGAGCCGCAGGGCGCCAAACGCTGGGTCAGCGTCCAGCCACCGGGCGGCGGCTGTCAGATCATTCTGGCCCGCGCCGAAACTGCCGCCCAGCGCGCGGTCATCGGGGCCCAAGGCGGCGGGCGGGTCTGGCTGTTCCTGCAAACCGATGATTTTGCACGAGATCATAGCCAGATGCGCGCCGCCGGGGTAGAGTTTGAAGAAGAGCCCCGCCATGAGCCCTATGGCATCGTCGCCGTTTGGCGCGACCCGTTCGGCAACCGCTGGGACCTGATCGAGCGCCACTGACGCGGCGTGTGGGCGGGGCGCTAGTGGCGGTCCTTGCCGACCGGGCTTGAGGAGAGTGCGAAAGGAGACAATTGACGAACGGCATCAAACTCCGATAATTGGACAACTTTTCTTACCACTTTCACAAAACCCAAGACGACCAACCAAAAAGCGCACGAAACGTGCCATTCAGGGGAGGACAACCGCATGCAACCCATTCTCGCGGTCTGCCGCGCGATCGACCGAATGAACGAAGCCATCGGAAAGGCCGTCATGTGGCTTATTCTGGTGGCGGTTCTGGTCTCTGCAACCAACGCGATCATTCGTAAGGCGTTCAACATGTCGTCGAACGCTTGGCTGGAACTGCAATGGTATCTTTTCGGTGCCGCGTTCCTGCTGGCGGCGGCCTACACGCTGAAACAGAATGAACACATCCGCATCGACATCTTTTACGGCACCCGCACGCGGCGCACGCAACACTGGATCGACCTTCTGGGCCATATCTTCTTCTTGTTGCCATTTGTGGTGCTGATGAGCTGGATGTTGGTGCCCTATGCGTGGCAGGCCTACAAGATCGGCCAGATTTCCACCAATGCGGGCGGATTGCTGATCTGGCCTGCCCGCGCGCTTCTGGCGGCGGGCTTTATCTTGCTGGTGTTTCAGGCGTTCTCTGAGATCTTCAAGAAAATTGCGATCATGCAGGGGCTGATGGAAGACCCGCATCCCTTTGTCTCGGCCCATCAGGCGGCGGAACTGGAAGGCGCGGCACTCGCCGCCGAAGTGGCCCGCCTTGCGGCCCTCAAAGACGCAAAAGGGGCCCGCAAATGATTGAATTTATTGCCTTGAACATGGCGCCAATCATGTTCCTAAGCCTTGTTGTGTTCCTGCTGATTGGCTACCCGGTGGCGTTTTCGCTGGCGGCCAACGGCTTGATCTTCTTTGCCATCGGCGTCTGGCTTGCGCCCTATTCGGCCAATTCGATCACTCTGGACTGGCCCTTGCTCTTCACCATGCCCCAACGCCTCTGGGGGGTCATGTCGAATGAGACATTATTGGCCATCCCCTTCTTTACCTTCATGGGCATCGTGCTGGAACGCTCTGGCATGGCAGAGGATCTGCTGGATACGGTCGGCCAGTTGTTCGGGCCGATCCGGGGCGGTCTGGCCTATGCGGTGATCTTTGTCGGCGCGCTTCTGGCGGCGACCACCGGGGTTGTCGCGGCGTCTGTCATCGCCATGGGGCTGATCTCGCTGCCGATCATGCTGCGCTATGGCTATGACCGGCGCGTGGCCTCGGGGGTGATTGCGGCCTCGGGCACGCTGGCGCAGATCATCCCGCCCTCGCTGGTGCTGATCGTTCTGGCCGACCAGCTGGGCCGGTCGGTGGGCGACATGTACAAGGGCGCGATGATCCCCGGTCTGGTTCTGACCGGGCTCTATGTGGGCTATGTGTTCCTCGTGTCAGTGTTTCGCCCGACATGGGTGCCTGCGCTGCCACCCGAAGCCCGCACGCTGGGGCGCGGGGTCACCTCGCTTCTGGTGGCCATCGCGGCCTGTGTGGCCATCGGCTACGGCGCGCATAAATGGCTTTATGCCAGCCAAGGTGCCAATGCCGATATCATCGGGGCCGCGCTTGGCATTCTGGTGATCTATGTGGCCGCCGTGGTCGACAAGGCGTCGGGGTTGAACCTGATGAGCCGTCTGGCCCAACAGGTGATCATGGTGCTGATCCCGCCGCTGGCGCTGATCTTTCTGGTGCTGGGCACGATCTTTCTGGGGATTGCCACGCCCACCGAAGGCGGGGCGATGGGGGCCTTGGGCGCGCTGGTGCTGGCCGCGATGAAGCACCGGCTGAACTACGCCGTTGTCAGTCAGGCGCTTGTGTCCACCACTCGGCTTTCGGCCTTTGTCATGTTCATCCTTGTCGGCGCGCGGGTGTTCTCGCTGACCTTCTACGGGGTGAACGGGCATGTCTGGGTGGAACATCTGCTGACCGGGCTGCCGGGCGGGCAGACGGGCTTCCTGATCTTTGTGTCGATCCTTGTGTTCCTGCTGGCGTTCTTCCTCGACTTCTTTGAGCTGGCCTTCATCATCGTGCCCTTGCTGGTGCCCCCGGCCCAAGCGCTTGGCATCGACCTGATCTGGTTCGGGATCATCCTTGGGGTCAACATGCAGACCTCGTTCATGCACCCGCCCTTTGGCTTTGCGCTGTTCTATCTGCGCTCGGTCGCACCGAAATCCAGCTATGAGGACAAGGTGACCGGCAAGCAGATGGACGGCGTGACCACCGGGCAGATCTACTGGGGGGCCGTGCCCTTTGTGATCATTCAGGTGGCGATGATCGGCCTGACCATCGCCTTCCCGCAGATGGTCATGCACTACAAAGGCAAGGTGGTTGACCCGTCGACGGTTGAAATCATCCTGCCGGGTCTGCCCACCCTTGGCGCCCCCGGCGGCATCAATGGCGCCCCCGCTTTGGGAGCACCTGCGTTGGGTGCGCCCGCGTTGGGAGCACCTGCGTTGGGAGCACCCAAACTCGGCGCACCGGTGATCAACCCCTGATCCCCCTCGGGGGGCCAACCCGGCCCCCCGTTCCAGACCGCGACACAGCCGAACCGCACCAAAGCAAATGGCCCCGGATTTCTCCGGGGCCTTTCCGTCCTGTAGGACACAGACCTCAGAAACCTGTCGGCTGAAACGCTGGCAGGTTTTTGTATTCACGCTCAACTTTCGGCGAGATCTTAATTTCTAAGATAGAAATTGACGGGAAGTTTGAACTTCCCGTGAGTGGCATCATTTTGTGCCGTTAAGAATTGGCGCGAGACCGCATGTTGAGTTGGTCGGCTATGCGGGACAAAGCAACATTTAGCTGATGATGCGCCAAGGTCAGCTTTCAAGATGTTTCTCTGCTTTATTTCCAGGGGTGAAGCTTGTAGCCTCATGAAATCATATAAGGTTTTGGAACCAGCAATGAATAGCCGAAACTATCTAGATGACCTGTTGGTTCTCGTGTCCGAACTTCGTGATCACTTAGGCGACCCGGTGTTCAACTCATTTGCAGAAGATCTTCCAAAATCAATTGGAAAGATACGCGAGTGCCAACCGAAAACTTTGCCTGTTTTATCCTATTTTGAGGCTGCCGTTCGATCAAGCCCACCGGCCAGTCACGCTCTGCTTGAACACTTATTCAGGTTTCGTGAAGCACTCTTTTGGGGCCAAACTTACAGCGAAGCAGACTTCGGTGCAAAATTCCTAGACTCATATGGGTGGACCGAATTTGCGGGTCTTAGGGGACCAATTCCCAGTGAAAGCATGGCATGTGGGGTGTTGCTTTTGGGGCCGAATACTGAATATCCGCTACATTCACATCAAGCTGAAGAGACATACGTGGTTCTGTCAGGAACGGCTTCTTGGAAGACGGGAGAAAATGACTGGGCTGAGCGAAAACCTCTAGAAATCATCTATCATCAAAGTTGGGTACCACATGCGATGCAAACAGGCGCGGAACCCTTGATCGCGATGTATTTGTGGCGTGGAGGAGACCTCAAGCAAAAGTCAACGATTGTTCAGGCTCTCGAATAATGGGCGGCGTGCCGAATGCCAATGCATAGCCCAAGGTAGTATCTTGCCGCTGTTTTTGTTTTTTAGGCCATATAAATAAAGAAACGTCTCGCGGTGGAAGCAGCAGAAAGAGAGCCTGTAAAATGGGACCGTTCGATGGCAAAGGTTGGATGCCACCGCAGCATGCCTCTCCTTCAAAACGGTGTCTCTGCGATCCAAGAAATGCCCGGAGAAATCATTCGCTATCCCGCAGAAACATGGAGCTCTTGGCCTCCAACCAGACATTAGCCTTCAGTCTGTTGACGCCGTTGCTGGCCTTTCGTCGGCGAGCCGAAACTCACCCATATGCCGTGTAGACACCCTCAAACAAATAACGGGCGGCGAGAAAACGCACCGCCCGAGTCCTATAGATCAGAAAGGCCCCGGATTTCTCCGGGGCCTTTCCTTTAACGATCAGGGCAGGATCAGAGCTTACCGGCCTGCTGCTGCACCATCATGAACGTGTCATAGTTGTATTCCGCGATCTGCGCCCAAAGATAGGCGTCGCGCTTGAACGCATCCTGGCTGTCCTTGATCTTCTTGAACATCGGGTTGGTTGCGCTGATCTCGTCATAGGTGGACTTGGCCGCATCAAAGGCCGCCGACAGCACGTCTTGCGGGAAGGGCCGCAGCTGCGCGCCATTGGCCGCCAGCGATTTCAGCGCCGTCGGGTTCTTGTAGTCATACGACGCCATCATGTTGGAGTTGGCGGCCTCGCAAGCCGTCTTGATGACCGCTTGATAGGCGGGCGGCAGGCTGTTCCACTTTTCAAGGTTGACCAGCGTGGCCAGCGTCGGGCCACCTTCCCACCAGCCGGGGTAGTAGTAGTAAGGCGCCACTTTGTAGAAGCCGAGCTTTTCGTCATCATAGGGGCCAACCCATTCGGCCGCGTCGATGGTGCCTTTTTCCAGCGACGGGTAAATGTCGCCGCCTGCGATCTGCTGCGGCACCACGCCCAGCTTTTCGATGACCTTGCCCGCAAAGCCGCCGATCCGCATTTTCAGACCCTGAAGGTCAGCGAGGCTGTTGATTTCCTTGCGATACCAGCCGCCCATCTGCACGCCGGTGTTCCCGCACGCCAAACCAAACAGGTTCTGCGTGGCATAGAACTCATTCATCATGTCCTGACCGCCACCGTAGTAGAGCCAGGCATTCATCTGCCGCACGTTCATGCCGAACGGGGTGGCGCAACCCAGCGCAAAGGTCGGGTCCTTGCCCCAGAAGTAATAGGGCGCGGTGTGGCAGGCCTCAACCGTGCCGGCCGAGACGGCATCCGCCGCTTCCAGACCGGGGACCAACTCACCCGCCGGGAACACTTGTAGCGTCAGCCCGCCGTCGGTCATTTCCGAGACGTATTTGGACATCGTCTCAGCCGCGCCAAAGATTGTGTCCAGCGACTTCGGGAAGGAAGAGGTGACCCGCCACGTGACCTTTGGGTTTTCTTGGGCAATCGCGGGCGCAGCCAGAACCGAAGCCCCTGCAGCGGCGACACCGCCAACCGTGGCCTTGGTTAGAAATGAACGACGATCCATGTAGTACTCCTCCAAGTTGAAGGTCCCGTTGGTCGGGATCCTTTCCGTAACTCAATCAACACTAGCGGCCGAATTCAAGTGTGGGAACCGATTTCTTCGCGCATCTGGGGGAATTGGTAACTTTTTGTTACCACGAATTCCCGGCAACTGCACCGCTTCGGCCACAGTCGCCCTCGGACGGGCAACGGCATGTTTTGTAAGCATTGTCTGGGGGGACCTTGCTGTCTATCTGCCTCCCTAATGGCAAGTCGGCGACGAAGGGCAGCAAAATGGCATTTCTCTGGTTTATGGTCGGGCTGGCCATTCTGATGACGGGCGGCGAAGTGTTGGTGCGGGGCGCGACCGAGATTGCCCGGCATTTCCGGCTGTCTCCGGTGGTGATCGGGCTGACGATCGTGGGCTTTGGCACCTCGGCCCCCGAACTGCTGGTGTCGATGCAGGCGGCGCTGTCGGGGCAACCGGCGCTGGCGATGGGCAACGTGATCGGGTCAAACATCGCGAACATTCTGCTGATCCTTGGCACCTCTGCCGCGATCGCGGCCTTGGTCATCCCCTTTTCCGCCCTGCGCCGCGATCTGGCGATCATGCTCGGCAGCACGCTGGCCATGTGGGTGATGCTGCTGGACGGCACCGTCGGGCGGCTGGACGGCTTGCTGCTGGTCGCCGGTCTTGTCACGTTCCTGACGCTTGCCTTGACCAGCACCCCCGCCGCCCCCGAACACGCAGGCCTGCGCCCGCCGCGCCTGCCGCTGGCGATCGCGATGACCCTTGCCGGGTTGGTCGGGCTATCGCTGGGCGCAAACCTGCTGGTCGACGCCGCCACCACCATCGCCCGCACCTTCGGCATATCCGAGGCGGTGATCGGCCTGACCATCATCGCGGTCGGCACTTCGCTGCCCGAACTGGCCACCTCTGTCATCGCCGCGGTGCGCGGCAACACCGGAATTGCGGTGGGCAACGTCGTGGGCTCCAACATCTTCAACATTCTGGGCATCCTTGGCCTGACCTCGCTGGTCAGCCCGATTCCGGTCGATGCACGGTTTGCGCGGCTGGATATGCCCATCGTCGCGGGGCTGACCCTTGCGCTGGTGGTGGTCGCGGCCATCTGGGGCGGCATCCCGCGCCGCGTGGGCTTTGTCCTGCTGGCCACCTATGCCGCCTATGTGCTGCTGCTGTCTTGATTCTGAGACACCCGGTTTTGCGGCGCATTCTTTGCGAAAATTGCGCCACCTGACCTTCATTCGCAAGATACATACAAAAAACCACGGCCCCGCGACATTTTAGGCGTCGATTTGCGGTTGACGCGCCGAAAGGCCCGCCATAGTGTCCCCAGCGGATCAACAAGGGGGCAGCGATGCTCGGACTTCTTGTAATCGTAGGACGAAGGTGCATGGGCCGGTAACGGTTGACCATAACGGTTCCCATGCGCCCCCAGAGAAACCTCCGGGGGCTTTTTGTTGCAAAGGGCCAGCAGGCCAAAGACGAGGTAAGACCGATGATTGGGGCGAAATCAGGCGCGGCAATGACGGGTGCTGCAATGGTGGTTCAGGCCTTGAAGGATCAGGGCGTTGAGGTGGTCTTTGGCTACCCCGGCGGCGCCGTGCTGCCGATCTATGACGAGATCTTTCAGCAAAATGACATCCGCCACATCCTTGTGCGCCACGAACAAGGGGCTGTGCACATGGCCGAGGGCTATGCCCGCTCGACCGGCAAACCCGGCGTGGCGCTGGTGACCTCTGGCCCCGGTGCGACCAACGCCGTGACCGGGCTGACCGATGCGCTGATGGACAGCATTCCGATCATCGTGCTGTCGGGTCAGGTGCCCACCTTCATGATCGGCACCGACGGCTTTCAAGAGGCCGACACCGTGGGCATCACCCGCCCCTGCACCAAGATGAACTGGCTGGTGAAAGACACCGCCAATCTGGCCGAAACCATCCATCAGGCGTTCCACGTCGCAACCAAAGGCCGCCCCGGCCCGGTGCTGGTGGACATCCCCAAGGATGTGCAATTCGCCACCGCCGCCTATGTGGCCCCCGACAAGATCCGCATGGGCCACTACCAGCCCAAGGTGAAGGGCGACATCGAACAGATCACCCGCATGGTCGAGATGATGGAAACCGCCGAACGCCCGGTGTTCTACACCGGCGGCGGCGTGATCAACTCCGGCCCCGCCGCCAGCCAACTGCTGCGCGAATTCGTGGCGGCCACCAACTTCCCCATCACTTCTACCCTGATGGGGTTGGGCGCCTATCCGGCCTCGGGCAAGAACTGGCTCGGCATGCTGGGGATGCACGGGCTGTATGAGGCCAACCTTGCGATGCACGGCTGCGATCTGATGATCAATGTCGGCGCGCGCTTTGACGACCGCATCACCGGCCGGCTGAAGGATTTCTCGCCGCGCTCCAAAAAGGTGCACATCGACATCGACGCCTCGTCCATCAACAAGGTGATCCGCGTTGATGTGCCGATCCTTGGCGATGTGGCCAACGTGCTGGAAGACGCGCTGACCCTGTGGAAAGCCCGCGGCAGCAAGGTCAACACCGAAGGCCTTGCCAAATGGTGGAAACAGATCGCCGAATGGCAGGCCGTTAAATGCCTGACCTACAAGCCCTCGACCAAGACCATCAAACCGCAATACGCCCTTGAACGGCTCGAAGCGCTGACCAAAGGCATGGACCGCTACATCACCACTGAGGTTGGCCAGCACCAGATGTGGGCCGCCCAGTTTCTGGGGTTTGAGGACCCGAACCGCTGGATGACCTCTGGCGGGCTCGGAACCATGGGCTACGGCCTGCCCGCCTCCATCGGTGTGCAGGTGGCCCACCCCGACGCGCTGGTGATCAACGTGGCAGGCGAGGCGTCGTGGCTGATGAACATGCAGGAAATGGGCACGGCCATGCAGTTCCGCGCGCCCGTCAAACAGTTCATCCTGAACAATGAACGCCTCGGCATGGTGCGCCAGTGGCAAGAACTGCTCCACGGCCAGCGCTATTCGCACAGCTGGTCCGAAAGCCTGCCCGATTTCGTGAAACTGGCCGAAGCCTTTGGATGCAAGGGCATCCGCGTGGATGACCCCAAGGACCTCGACGACGCGATCATGGAAATGATCCGCTACGAAGGCCCGGTGATCTTTGATTGCCGCGTGGAAAAGCATGAAAACTGCTTCCCCATGATCCCCTCGGGCAAGCCGCATAATGAGATGCTCTTGGGCGATGCAGACACCCAAGGGGTGATCGGCTCCAAAGGGGCCGTGCTGGTGTAAGGCAGCGCCGCCCGAAATACCCGACCTTGGGGCCCGATGGGCGCGCCCCAAGGTCCCCCCGTCAGAAATCCTTGCAGCCGTGTCTGGCTCGACTTAGCGAAAGGGCTACCATGTCCCCCCTGAATATCAAAAAAGGCGCCACAAGCCATTCGGCCTACGACCTGCGCGACCCGAACGGAGAGCTGATCGAACGCCACACCCTCGCCGTGGTGGTCGACAACGAAAGCGGCGTGCTTGCCCGCGTCATCGGCCTCTTCTCGGGCCGCGGCTACAACATCGAAAGCCTGACCGTCGCGGAAACCGACCATGCCGCCCACCTCAGCCGCATCACGGTCGTCACCTCCGGCACACCGGCGGTGATCGAACAGATCAAGGCCCAACTGTCGCGGCTCGTTCCCGTGCATCAGGTCAATGACCTGACCGTCGAAGGCCCCTCCGTGCAACGCGAACTGGCCCTGCTGAAGGTCGCCGGCAAGGGCGACGCCCGCATCGAAGCCCTGCGTCTGGCCGAGATTTTCCGCGCCAACGTGGTCGACAGCACGCTGGAAAGCTTTGTGTTTGAGATGACAGGCCCCCCGCAAAAGATCGACGCCTTCGCCGAACTGATGCGCCCGCTCGGCCTGCGCGAAATCGCCCGCACCGGCGTCGCCGCCCTTGCCCGCGGCGCCTGACCTGCCAAACCCGGCAAATTTACCTAAAATTTGCTTCGCCTTGGCCTAACTACTCCACGGGGGACGCCGCTTTGGTCCTTCACCAAAGCGGCGCGGGGGTGTGAAACCCCCGCTTTCCCGCCCCCGCCACCTGCGCCCCCCCCCCCGAAATCGGCCCCCCCGCTTCCGCACACGCCCCTTTTACGCGACTCATGCGCGCAGCCCATTTCCGTCCCCCCCGCCTTGCCCTATCCTGCCCCCGAACACGCGGAGGGGCTGATGATCGCCGAACTTGGACATTTCGCATTGGTGCTGGCCTTTGGGGTCGCCATTCTGCAAACCGTGCTGCCGCTCTACGGCGCATGGGCGGGGGACCGCAGACTGATGGCGCTGGCCGACCCGGCCGCCACCGTGCAATTCCTGCTGATCGCCGCCGCCTTTGGCGCGCTGACCCATGCCTTTGTCACCTCCGATTTCTCGCTGTCGCTGGTGGTGGCCAATTCCCATACCGACAAGCCGATGCTCTATAAAATCGCCGGGGTCTGGGGCAACCATGAGGGCTCATTGCTGCTCTGGGTGCTCGCCCTTTCCGGCTTTGGCGCCTCGGCGGTGTGGTTTGGCGGCAACCTGCCGCCGACGCTCAAAGCCCGCGTGCTGGCGGTGCAAGGCATGATCGGCGTGGCCTTCCTCGCCTTCCTGCTGTTCACCTCCAACCCGTTCCTGCGCCTCGCCCAGCCGCCGATGAATGGCCACGACCTGAACCCCCTGCTGCAAGACCCCGGCCTCGCCTTTCACCCGCCGTTTCTCTACCTCGGCTATGTCGGCCTCTCGATGAGCTTTTCCTTCGCCGTCGCCGCCCTGATGGAGGGCCGGATTGATGCCGCCTGGGCGCGTTGGGTCCGTCCGTGGACGCTGGCGGCCTGGATCTTTCTGACCATCGGCATCACGCTCGGCTCTTGGTGGGCCTATTACGAACTTGGCTGGGGCGGCTTTTGGTTCTGGGACCCGGTTGAGAATGCGAGCTTCATGCCATGGCTCATCGCGGGCGCGCTTTTGCACAGCGCGATCGTGGTGGAAAAACGCGAAAGCCTGAAGGCCTGGACGATCCTGCTCGCGATCCTCGCCTTTGGCTTCTCGCTGACCGGCACCTTTATCGTGCGCTCTGGCGTGATCACCTCGGTCCATGCCTTTGCCAATGACCCCGAACGCGGGGTCTTCATCCTGATGATCCTCGCCTTCTTCATGGGCGGCGCGCTGACCCTGTTCGCCTTTCGCGCAGGCGCGTTAGAGGCAAAGGGCGCCTTTGCCCTGATCAGCCGCGAAAGCGCGTTGGTGGCCAATAACCTGCTGCTGGCCGTTTCGGCCTTTGTCGTGTTCATCGGCACGATCTGGCCCTTGGTGGCCGAACTGCTCTGGGGGCGCGTGCTGTCGGTCGGCGCCCCGTTCTTTGACGCAGCCTTTACCCCCTTTGTGGTTCTGCTGGCGCTGATTCTGCCGATCGGTGCGATGATGCCGTGGAAACGCGCCGACATCCCCAGCGTCCTGCGCCGCCTTGTGCCGGCGGCGGTCTTGGCGCTGGCAATCACCGCCCTCGTCTATGCGCTGCAAACCGGGCGCTCGGCCCTTGGCCCCATCGGGCTGGGCCTGGGCGTCTGGCTGATCGGCGGGACGCTGACCGATCTCGCGCAGCGCAGCGGGCGCGGCCCGCTTGCGGCGCGCCTTGGCCGCCTGTCGCGCCTGCCCCGCGCCGATTGGGGCAAAGCCACCGCCCACAGTGGCCTTGGCGTCACCATCTTTGCCGTTGCCGCCATGATGGCTTGGGCGACCGAAGATATCCGGGTGCTGCGCATGGGCGAAAGCTTTGCCCTTGGGCCGTATGAGGTCACGCTCAAGGATGTCCATCAGGAACAAGGCCCGAACTACACCACCAACCTTGCCGAGATGACCGTCACCCGCGCCGGGGCTGCCGTGGTCACCCTCTACCCGGAAAAACGCTACTACCCGGTGGCCGCCATGCCCACGACAGAGGCCGCCATCGACTACGGCCTGTTCCGCGACCTCTATCTGGTGATCGGCGATGCACAAGACGGCGGCGGCTATGCGGTGCGGTCCTACATCAAACCCTTTGCCAACTGGCTTTGGGGCGGGGCGCTGATGATGGCCATTGGCGGCATGCTGTCGCTGACCGACCGCCGCTACCGGGTTGCGGCTGGCGCGCGCCGCGCCGCCCACCAACCCGCCCAACCGGCGGAATGAGCATGCAACGCCCCCTCCTGACCCTGACCCTGCTCGCCGCGACCCTGCTCGCCGGCCCTGCCCTTGCCGTGCAACCCGATGAGGTGCTGCCCGATCCGGTGCTTGAGGCCCGCGCGCGCAGCCTCTCGCAAAATCTGCGCTGCCCGGTGTGTCAGGGCGAATCCATCGACGATTCCAACGCGCCGATTTCGCGTAGCCTGCGCATCGCGGTTCGAGAACGGCTGGTGGCAGGCGACAGCGACGCGCAGGTGGTGGATTACGTGGTGGACCGCTACGGCGAGTTCGTGCTGTTCAGCCCGCGCGCCACCGGGTCTGGCCTGCTGCTGTGGCTGGCCGGGCCCGCCATGCTGCTGGCCGGTGGCGCCATCGCCGTTGCCATGGCCCGCCGCCGCGCCAAGGCGCCCGAGGCCGAAGCGCTTAACCCCGAAGACACCGCCCGCCTGAAGGCCCTGCTGAATGACGACCCCGCCGCCTGACAGCATGCGCGCAAAAGTGACGCGGGGTTTTGCTTTCCCCGCGTCCGCCGCTTGTTAAGGTCGTCCATCACCACCCCAGCGAGGCCCTTCATGGACGACACACCCATCACCTATGCCCTGGAGGCGGGCGTTGCCACCATCGCGCTCAACCGGCCCGAGGTGATGAACGCCCTGTCCTCGCGCCTGCGCCACGACTTGCGCGCTGCGATCGCCCGCGCGGTCACCGAAGCGCGCGTGCTTGTCCTGACCGGCACCGGCCGCGCCTTTTGCTCTGGCCAAGACCTGCAAGACGCCGGTTCTCTGGCCTCGGTGGATTTTGAACGGGTGCTGAACGAAGAATACGTCCCGCTGCTCAAGGCGATCACCGACTGCCCTCTGCCAACGATTGCCGCCGTGAACGGCGCTGCCGCCGGCGCAGGCGCGAACCTTGCCCTGGCCGCCGATATCGTCATCGCCTGCGAAAGCGCCAGCTTCGTGCAGGCTTTCACCCGCATTGGCCTTGTCCCCGACGCGGGCGGGACCCACTGGCTGCCCCGCCAAATCGGCCTGCAGCGCGCCATGGGGGCGATGCTGTTTGCCGACAAGATCCCGGCCCGGCAGGCGGCGGACTGGGGCATGATCTGGGAATGCGTTCCCGATGCCGATTTCGCGGCCCATGTCGCAGCCCGCGCCGCCGCCCTCGCCCGCGGCCCGGCCCTTGCCTATCGCGGCATCAAACAGGCGCTGCGCGCGAGTTTCTCTCAAGACCTCGACACCCAACTTGCCCTTGAGGCGCAGCTTCAGGGCGCATGCGGCGCCTCGGCCGACTTCCGCGAGGGCGTGACCGCCTTCCTCGAAAAACGCCCCCCCCGCTTTGCCTGATCCTGATTCTGCGGGAGCCTCCGGCGGGAGTATTTAGGGCCAAGATGAAAGCCCATTTTCTGTCCTTAAATATCCCCGCCGGAGGCTCCGTCGCGTGCGTCCACGCCGCGGCGCAGGATTAGCGCCGCATCGCTTTGCGGGTAGACAGCAACAGGTTGGTTTCAGAGGTCATGACCCCTTCTATGTTGCGGATACGGTGGATCACCTCGTCCAGTTCCAGCAGCGTCTGTGTGGCCAGTTCGGCGATCAGATCCCACTTCCCATTGGTCGAATGCACCGCCGTCACGGCCGGAATACCCGTCAGCCGCGCCATCACCTTTTCCCCGCCCCGCCCCTCGATGCCGATCATCATCAGGCCCTGAACCGGTGAGGCGGTCACGTCCGAGCGGGTCAGCACGGTGAACCCGGCGATCTCGCCCCGCGCGGTCAGCCGCTCCATCCGGGCGCGCACCGTGGCACGCGACAGACCCAGCCGGTCCGCAAGTTCCGACAGCGCTGCGCGGCCGTCGCGGCGCAGTTCTGCGATCAGCCGTTGGTCCATGTCGTCCATAGTGATCAACTCCCTTACCGATCCGCGCAAAGCTTTTCGCAAAATGCCCTAAATGAGGATAGGATTCGCCGCAACACGGAAACAACTTGGCGAAAAGGAGTCTGCCATGCCCCACACCATTCTGATCGGCGCCCCGATTGACGAAGGCCAGCGTCGCGCCGGTTGCGTCATGGGGCCGACCGCCTACCGCGTCGCAGGGTTGGCCGCGGCAATCCGGGATCTGGGGCACGGGGTTGAAGACTGGGGTGACATGGCCCTGCCCCCGCTGGCCCCCGTCGCCTGCGCCAATCCGGCCGTTCATGATCTTGCCGAGGTTCTTGGCTGGACCGAGGTGCTGGCCGACAAGGTGGATGAGGCGCTGAGCCAAGGCGGGTTGCCGATTGTGCTGGGGGGCGATCACTCGCTCGCACTTGGCTCTGTCGCGGGGGCTGCGGCCTTTGCCGAGCGGGCGGCGCGCCCCTTGTTCCTGCTCTGGCTGGATGCCCATTCTGATTTCCACACCCCGATGACCACCACCTCGGGCAATCTGCACGGCACGCCGGTCGCCTATATCGCCGGGCGCGACGGCTTTGAGACCTTCCCCCCCTTCCCCGCCCCGATCCCGGCTGAACGCATCTGCCTTTACGGCATCCGTTCGGTTGACCCTGCCGAGCACGCCGCCCTTCTGAAGCACGACATCGCCATCAATGATATGCGCGTGCTGGATGAGCGCGGCATCGTCGCCCCGTTGCGCGAATTTCTGGACCGGGTGCGCGCCGAGCAGGGGATGCTGCACGTCTCGCTTGACGTGGACTTCCTTGACCCGTCGATCGCACCTGCCGTGGGCACCACCGTGCCCGGCGGCACCACCTTTCGCGAGGCGCATCTGGTGATGGAGTTGCTGCACGAAAGCGGGCTGGTCACCTCTTTGGATCTGGTAGAGTTGAACCCCTTTCTCGACGAGCGCGGTCGCACGGCGAAATTGATGGTGGAACTTGTCGGCTCGCTGATGGGTCGCAAGGTCTTTGACCGCCCGACACGGAGCTATTGATGCGCCGCAACCCGCGACAGGCCCCGGAAGCGGTGGCGATGATCCGCCCGCACCGGCCCGTTTCCAACCCCGACAACCGCAACTGGCCGGGCGCGCTTTTGCGCTTGGTCCCGCTGGCCCTGCCCCTGATCGGGCGCGCCGGCGGCCCGGTCCGCTTCAGGATCGCGGGCACCCGCCTAACCCCCCGCCCCATCGAGGACGCCAAATGATCACCCCGTCGCATCAGGCCTTTGTGCCCTTCGTCTCGGTCGAAAACATGATGAAACTGGTCCTCCATCTGGGGCTTGAACGGGTGCTGACCGACCTTGCCGCCGAGATAGAGGCCGATTTCCGTCGCTGGCCGCTGTTCGACAAAACCCCGCGCGTGGCCAGCCATTCCGATGTCGGCGTGATCGAACTGATGCCAACATCCGACGGGGAAACCTACGGGTTCAAATATGTGAACGGCCACCCGTCCAATACCAAGCGCGGGTTGCAAACCGTCACTGCCTTTGGGCTTTTGGCCGATGTGGCCACGGGCTATCCGCTTTTGCTGTCGGAAATGACCATTCTGACCGCATTGCGCACCGCGGCCACCTCGGCGATGGCAGCAAAATGGCTGGCCCCCAAAGACGCCACCACCATGGCGCTGATCGGCAATGGGGCGCAGGCCGAGTTTCAGGCGCTCGCCTTCAAGGCGGTCTGCGGCATCCGCGAAATCCGCCTTTACGACATTGACCCGGTCGCCACCGCCAAATGCGCCCGCAACCTTGCCGGAATGGGCCTGCGCGTTGTGTCCTGCACCACGGCCGAGGACGCGATCCTTGGCGCGCAGATCATCACCACCGTCACCGCCGACAAACAATACGCCACGATCCTGACCGACAACATGGTCGGCGCGGGCGTGCACATCAACGGCGTGGGCGGCGATTGCCCCGGCAAGACCGAGTTGCACAAGGACATCCTGCTGCGCTCATCCATCTTTGTCGAATACCCCGAACAAACCCGGATAGAGGGCGAGATTCAGCAGCTTGCCCCCGACCACCCCGTCACGGAACTTTGGCAGGTGATCAACGGGCAGGTGCCGGGCCGCCGCGACCCGCGCGAAGTGACCCTGTTTGATTCCGTGGGCTTTGCGGTCGAAGATTTCTCGGCCCTGCGCTATGTCCGCTCACGTCTTGCCGACACCGGGTTTTTCGTGAACCTCGACATGATCGCAGACCCTGATGAGCCGCGCGATCTGTTCGGCATGTTGCTGCGCGCCGCCTGATTCAGGCGGGCCCCGCGTCTTGCCATAAGGCAAGACGCAAGGAAGATCGAAAGAAGATCGCCGCAAGACGCGCCAAATCCCCGGTTTCAGTGCAGCGTCAACTCCTGCACCACATTGCGCCATTGCCCCGGCCCAATCAGCTTGCGGTGCGCAAACCGCACCGAATGCAGCGGTGCCTCGATCTTTTCGTGCCAGAACTCAATAAAGCGGAAAAGCTCGGGGTAGTCGGGGAACAGGTCATAGTCCTGCCAGATGAAGCTATTGAGAACATTACGATAATCCGGCATCCGATAGAAAAACTCTGCCGTGGTCAGCCCATACCCCTTAAGCATCCGCGTGGTCTCAGAATGTGCCATCACTGCCTCCATGGTTTGTTCTTGTCCGACCATCATGCGCCAATAGATTTATTTTTCAATAATAACAGTGTGTTGTCACTCACCTGTGCTGGCTGCCAAGCGCAACGCCCGCCTGCCATTGCACCCCACGGGTGGCATGGTGTAAGGTCTGGCTAACAAAATCTTGTATCCTCGACCGGAAGGCCCTCCCCCGTGAGCGACACCCCCGAAACCACTGATACCAAAGACGAAAAGCCGGAACGCCCGGTCTATCACGGCCAGCAGATCGACATCGCCGCCGAGATGAAGACCGCCTACCTCGATTACGCGATGAGCGTGATCGTGTCGCGCGCCATTCCTGACCTGCGCGACGGCCTCAAGCCCGTCCACCGCCGCATCCTTTACGCGATGCATGAGGGCGGCAACACGCATGACAAATCCTACCGCAAATCCGCCCGCGCCGTCGGCGACACGATGGGTAAATTTCACCCCCACGGTGACAGCGCGATCTATGACGCCCTTGTGCGCATGGCCCAGCCTTTTTCGATGAGCCTGCCGCTTTTGGACGGTCAGGGTAACTTCGGCTCGATGGACGGCGATGCGGCTGCCGCGATGCGCTATACCGAAGTGCGGATGGACAAGACCGCCGCGTTCCTTCTGGCCGATATCGACAAAGACACCGTTGATTTCCAAGACAATTATGACGGCAAGGACAAAGAACCAAAGGTTCTTCCGGCCCGTTTCCCGAACATGCTGGTCAATGGCGCTGGCGGCATCGCCGTGGGTATGGCGACCAATATTCCGCCCCACAATCTGGGGGAAGTCATCGACGGCACGCTTGCGCTGATCGAAAATCCTGACCTCAGCACCGAAGCCTTGATGGAGTTTATTCCCGCCCCGGACTTTCCCACGGGGGCCACGATTCTGGGCCGGGCGGGCGCGCGCAAGGCCTATCTGGAAGGCCGCGGTTCGGTCATCATCCGCTCGCGGACGCATATCGAAGAAATCCGTAAGGATCGCTATGCCATCATCATCGACGAAGTGCCCTATCAGGTCAACAAAGCCTCGATGATCGAAAAAATCGCCGAACTGGTGCGCGACAAGAAGCTGGAAGGCATCTCTGGCGTTGCCGACGAAAGCGACCGGATCGGCGTGCGCGTGGTGATCGAGTTGAAGCGCGATGCGACGGCGGATGTGGTGCTAAACCAGCTTTACCGCTTTACGCCGATGCAAACCTCGTTCGGCTGCAACATGCTGGCGCTGAACGGCGGTCGGCCCGAACAACTGACGCTGCGCGATTTCCTTACGCATTTCATCACCTTCCGCGAAGAGGTGGTCGCCCGCCGCACCGCGTATGAACTGCGCAAAGCCCGTGAACGCAGCCATATCCTGTGCGGTCTGGCTGTGGCCGTTTCCAACGTCGATGAGGTGGTTCGCACCATCCGCGCCTCTGCCGACGCGGCCGAGGCGCGCGAAAAGCTGATGACCCGTCGCTGGCCCGCCCATGAGATTGCCGACTATATCCGGCTGATCGACGACCCCAGCCATACCGTCAACGAAGACGGCACCTACAACCTGTCGGAAATTCAGGCCCGCGCCATTCTGGAGCTGCGTCTGCAACGCCTGACCGCCCTTGGCGTCAAGGAAGTCACCGACGAGCTGGAAGAACTGGCAGGCAAGATCAAGGACTTCCTTGAAATCCTTGGCTCGCGTGAACGGATCATGTCGATCATTTCGGATGAGCTGCGCGAGGTGAAAACCCTTTTCGCCAAGCCGCGCCGCACCGAGATCGTCGACTGGGCCGGCGACATGGACGACGAAGACCTGATCGAGCGCGAGGACATGGTCGTGACCATCACCTCCGGCGGCTATATCAAGCGCACGCCGCTGGTCGAATTCCGCCAGCAGAACCGGGGCGGCAAGGGCCTGTCCTCGATGGCCACCAAAGAAGACGATGTCGTCACCACCCTGTTCGTCGTCAATACCCACACCAATCTGCTGTTCTTCACGACCGACGGCATGGTCTACAAGCTGAAGACTTGGCGCTTGCCGCTGGCGGGTCGCACCGCCAAAGGCAAGGCGATGGTCAACATCCTGCCGATCACCCAAGGCGTGTCGATTGCGGCCCTGATGCCGGTGGATGTGCCTGAAGAAGAATGGGAAACCCTGCAAATCGTCTTCGCCACCTCGGACGGGGATGTGCGCCAGAACGATCTGTCCGATTTCACCAACGTCAAACGCAACGGCAAGATCGCGATGAATCTGCCCGAGGGTGTCACGCTGGTGAACGCGGCGATTGCCGATGAAAACGACGATGTGATGCTGGTCACCGCGCTTGGCCGGGCGATCCGCTTCTCGACCACCGACATCCGCGTGTTCAAATCGCGCGGCTCGACCGGGGTGCGCGGGATTCGCTTGGCCGAAGGCGATACGGTCGTCTCCATGGCGGTCATTCGCCACTTTGAGGCCACGCCAGACGAACGTGCGGCCTACCTCAAGCAACGCCGCCTTGTCGCGGGCGCGCTTGAAGAAGAGACGGAAACCGATGACGAGGACGAAGCAGGCGATGCAGGCCAGTTGTCCGCCGAGCGCTATAGCGAAATGGCCGCGGCAGAGGATCTTATCCTGACCATCACCGCCTCGGGCAGCGGTAAGCTGTCGTCCAGCCACGGCTACCCGGTGCGCGGACGCGGCGGCATGGGTGTGAAAGCGATGGACGGTGCGATGCGCGGCGGGCGGCTTGTGGCCTCGTTCCCGGTGGACCAAAGCGACCAGATCATGCTGGCCACCTCGACCGGCCAATCCATCCGTGTTCCGGTTGAGCAGATCTCGTTCCGGTCGCGCTCGGCAGGCGGCGTCAAGGTCTTCAACGTGGGGGCCGACGAATTCGTCGTCTCGGTCGCCCGTGTTGCCGAACAGGGCGATGAATGAGCTGATTGCGCGGCTGGCCCTGCTGGCCGCGCAAGGCAAGACGATAACCTACGGCGCGCTGGCCCGTGATCTGGGCTGGCGTATGGGCGATCTGACCGCGGCACTTGAGGCGCTGATGGAACAGGATGCCGCCATGAATGCCCCCCTAAGAGCTTGTCTTTGCGAAGGAAAGCTATCCAGAGGGCTGCCGGCCAAGGGCTTTTTCGACAAGGCGGCGGCGCTTGGCTATGCTCCCCTTGCCCCCGCCGAGTTTGTCGCCCAGCAGCGCTCTGCCATCTATGCGTGTGCGAAAACTCTGCCGCCGAAAAGCTGAACTTCTGTGCGTTTTCGCAGGGCCGCCGCGCCCGCATGCCCGTATCTGCGGCCCCCTCTGTTGCGGTATTCAACCGCTGTCGCTGCCCATGACGCGGCAGATGCGAAACTCAGCATAATCAGGAATTTAGACATGCAGAAACTAACCGCCTACGCCCCGCTCGCCGCCCGTGTTCTTTTGGGCGCGCTGTTCTTGATGGCCGGGCTTGGCAAGCTTGGCGACGTTGCGGGCTTTGCCGGCTATCTGACCTCGGGCGGCCTGCCCGCCTTCCTCGCCTGGCCCGCAATCCTGTTCGAGATCCTGCTGGGTCTTGGGATGATCCTTGGCTTTCAGGCGCGGATTCTGGCCGTGCTCGGCGCAGGATTTTGTGTGGTGACAGCGCTGCTTTACCACTTCCAACCGGCTGACCAGATGCAGATGACCATGTTCTTCAAGAACTTCGGCATTGCGGCTGGTTTCCTGATGGTCTTTGCGCATGGCGCGGGCCCTCTGGCGCTTGATAAACGCTAAATCCGGTGGCCGGGGCGTTTAACACACGCTGCGCTCCGGCTCCCTTCCCAAACCTGTCAAAAGCGCCTAAATGGCTGTCATGACAGAGACACTTCACATCATCGGCGGCGGCATGACAGGCTCAGAAGCCGCATGGCAGGCCGCCAATCGCGGCATCCGCGTGGTTATCCACGAGATGCGCCCCAAGGTCGCCACCTTTGCCCATCGCACCGGGCATCTGGCGGAAATGGTCTGCTCCAACTCGTTCCGCTCGGACGATCATGAGCAAAACGCCGTGGGACTGCTGCATTGGGAAATGCGCGCCGCGGGCGGTTTGATCATGGAAATGGCCGCGCGCCACCGCTTGCCGGCAGGTGGTGCTTTGGCGGTGGATCGTGATCCCTTTGCTGCGGCCGTCACCGAACGCATCCTGTCCCATCCGCTGATTTCCGTCTCGGAACAAGAGATTACTGAACTTCCGACCTCTGGCCACTGGATCGTCGCGACCGGGCCGCTGACCTCTGGCAGCCTTGCCGAAAGCATCCGCGCGGCCACCGGGGCCGACGCCTTGGCCTTTTTTGATGCGATTGCCCCCATCGTTTACGCCGACAGCGTGGATATGTCCGTGGCATGGATGCAAAGCCGCTACGACAAGGGCGAAACCGTCGAAGAACAAGTCGCCTACATGAACTGCCCGATGGACAAGGCCCAGTATGAGGCCTTTATCGACGCGCTTCTCGCCGCCGAAAAGACCGAGTTTCGCGAAGGCGAGACGGCGGGCTACTTTGACGGTTGCCTGCCGATTGAGGTGATGGCCGAGCGCGGCCGCGAAACGCTGCGCTTTGGTCCGATGAAGCCAGTCGGCCTGACCAACCCGCACAACCCGATGAAGCCCTATGCCGTGGTTCAACTGCGCCGCGACAACAAACTGGGCACGCTTTACAACATCGTCGGCTTTCAGACGAAGATGAAATACGGCGCGCAAACCGCTGTTTTCAAGATGATTCCCGGATTGCAGGATGCGAACTTTGCCCGGCTTGGGGGCATCCACCGCAACACATTCATCAACTCACCCACGCTCTTGGATGACCAGATGCGGCTGAAGTCGCGCCCCAACATCCGCTTTGCCGGTCAGATCACCGGGGTTGAGGGCTATGTCGAAAGCGCGGCGATGGGGCTTTTGGCCGGACGGATGGCCGCGGCCGAACTGCTGGGCGAGACGCTGCCCCCGCCGCCCCCCGACACAGCCACCGGCGCGCTGATCACGCACATCACCGGCGGGGCCGAGGCGAAAACCTTTCAGCCGATGAACGTCAACTTCGGCCTGTTCCCCCCGATTGACGCGCGCGGTGGCCGCAAGGGCCGCAAGGACCGCTACAAAGCCTATACGGACCGCGCCAAAGAGGCCTTTATGGCATGGCTTTCGTAACCCGCTTTGCACCTTCGCCCACGGGCCCCCTGCATCTCGGCCACGCCTATTCCGCCCTCCTCGCGCATGACATGGCGCGCGCCGAGGGCGGCCGTTTCTTGCTGCGGATCGAGGACATTGACCGCAACCGCTGCAAACCAGAGTTTGAGCGTCAGTTGCAGGACGATCTGCACTGGCTGGGCCTGTCGTGGGATGCCGAGCCGATGCGGCAGTCAGACAACATGGCCGCCTACGGAAAAGCGCTGGATAGCTTATGGTTACGCGGCCTGATTTATCCTTGCACCTGCACGCGGAAAGACATCGAAGGCGCGCTCTCCGCCCCGCAAGAGGGCACCGCTTTGCCAGTGGGGCCAGACGGCCTGATCTATCCCGGAACCTGCCGCAGCCGGATGGCCTATGAACGCTGCTTCCCCGAGGCCAACCCACGGCCCAAAGACGCAAACCTGCGCTTAGAGGCGTCGCTCCTCTCCCTGGCCCCAAATGTCTTTGAACACCGCATCGACAGCCCGGATGGGGGCTGGCACCGCTTTGCCTCATACCGGGAAATCGGCTTAGGGCCGGCGGAACAGCCCGGCCTGATCGAATTCACCCCGCAAAGCATAGAGGCAGAGGTCGGTGATTTCGTGGTGGCCCGCCGCGACATGGGCACGTCCTATCATTTGTCCGTGGTTTTGGATGATGCCTTGCAGGGCATAACCCATGTCATCCGCGGGGCCGACCTGTCCGAGGCGACAAGAATTCATGTTCTGTTACAACGCCTTCTCGGCCTTCCTACCCCCATCTACAACCACCACCGCCTGATCCGCGACAGTCAGGGCAAACGACTGGCCAAGCGCGACGACGCCCGCGCCTTGTCGAAATACCGCGCCGAAGGTGCCAGCCCGCAGGATATTCGCGCAATGGTCGGGCTTTAGGGGGCAGCCTACGCCGGCTAGACCATCGGCGCCTGAATTTCGACCTCTTCCCCATCACGCACTGCCGTATAAAAACAGCTGCGCCGATTGGTGTGGCAGGCTGGCCCCTCTTGGGTCACCAAAGCCAGCAGGCAATCGCGGTCACAGTCGACCCGCATCTCAACCAAGCGTTGCACGTGACCCGAGGTTTCACCCTTCGCCCAAAAACGGCTGCGTGAGCGCGACCAATAGGTCATCGCCCCGGTTTGCAGACTGCGCTGCAGCGACTCGGCGTTCATCCACGCAAACATCAACACATCGCCCGTCGCGTGATCCTGCGCGATGCACGGGATCAGGCCATTGGCATCAAATTTCAGGGTGCTCGGATCGAATGCCATGTCAGAACTCCTTGGCGCGGGGGTGCTGCAGGCCTATCTTGTCAACGTAGGAAACGAAAGCCCCGAGGGTCCGGCATGAGCGACAGCGATCTGATCAAGCTATATTCCGGGCGCATCCTTGAACTGGCAGCCAACATTCCGCACGCGGGTCGGCTGGGCACACCGACGGGCAGTTCCCGCAAACGCTCGCCCCTTTGTGGGTCTACGGTGACGGTCGATCTTGTGATGGCGGGCGGCAAGGTCACCGATTTCGCGCAAGATGTGAAAGCCTGCGCTTTGGGTCAGGCAGCGGCCTCGATTCTGGGGGGCGTGATCCTGGGGCGCAGCAGGTCAGAGCTGGAACAGGCCCGCGACAGCCTGCGCGCCATGCTGAAAGAGGCAGGCCCCATCCCCGCCCCACCTTTCGCCGGGTTTGAGGTGCTGATCCCCGCACGCGACTACAAGAACCGTCACGCCTCTATCCTGCTTGCGCTTGACGCCGCCTGCGACGCCGCCGCACAATCCGAAGCCCCGCTTTCCGGCGCGGCCCCATAAAAAAACCGCCGCACATCCATAGGATTGCGGCGGCAAGTCGCGTGTCTTTTCCGGGCGTGAGGCGGGGCAGCCTCTGGCATCCCTTGGGGACGGATGCAGGCCCGGAGGGGTAAGACCGCAGGCAGAGTCAGAACGCGCCGGAGAAACTCAGACCGGCGAAAAGCAGAAGGAACAGAGAAAGGCCGCCAAGCGCATCTTCAACAAGCGTTGCGCGGGACCGGTGCAGGATTTCCGTGATCTCGTTGAGCATGATGGCTTCCTCCTCTTGTTGCTTGATTGTTCTCATTTCCCGACTGATCCGTCAAGAACTTTTTAAGAACATTCGTGAACAAAGCGGAACAGCCCGGACGAATCCCGTTTAGCCGACCGACAAAAGCTTGATCGCCCGGTCCTGATCCAGCAGCCAAAGCAACACCTGCGCCGCCCGTCCCCGCGCCGAGGACAAAGTCGGATCATCGGCCAGCAAGCGGCGCGCATCGCTTTGGGCAATGGCCATAAGCCCCGCCTGACGCTCCAGATCCGCCACGCGAAAGCGCGGCAAACCGGATTGTGCGGTGCCAATCAAGTCGCCTGCCCCGCGCATCGCCAGGTCTTCCTCGGCAATGCGAAACCCGTCTTCGGTGTCGCGCAAGGTTTTCAGACGCCGCTCGCCGCTCTCGGACAAGGGGGTCTGATACACCAAGAGACAGGTTGAGGCCGCAGCCCCCCGACCAACCCGCCCCCGCAACTGGTGCAACTGGGCAAGGCCAAACACTTCAGCCCGCTCAATCACCATGATCGTGGCGTTTGGCACGTTCACGCCGACCTCAATCACCGTGGTCGCAACCAGCACCTTGGTCTGGCCCGCCACAAACCGCGCCATCGCTGCGTCTTTCTCGGCGGCGGGCAATTGTCCGTGCACCAGCCCCACCTCTGCCCCCAAAGCGGCACGCAGGGCAGAGAACCGCTCCTCGGCAGAGGCATAGTCCACCAACTCGGATTCCTCGATCAAGGGGCAGACCCAATAGGCCTGCCGCCCCTCGGCCACCGCCTGCGCCAGATGGGCGACCACTTCATCCAGCCGCGCAGTTGAAATGAGCGCCGTTCGGATCGGCTTACGCCCCGCGGGCTTTTCGTCAAGCACCGAAATATCCATGTCGCCGTAACTCGCCAAGGCCAGACTGCGTGGAATGGGCGTGGCCGTCATCACCAGCACATCCGCCGCCTGCCCCTTGGCCCCCAATTCCATCCGCTGCGCGACGCCAAACCGGTGCTGCTCATCCACCACCGCCAAGCGCAAATCGTGGAACGCAACGTCCTTTTGGAACACAGCATGCGTGCCAACCAGCACGTCAATTTTGCCTGCAGACAGATCCCGCAGCTTTGCCTCCCGCTCTGCCCCCTTGTCGCGTCCTGTCAACAACGCCAACCGCACCCCGGCAGCGGCGGCCATAGGCGCAAGTCCCTCGGCATGCTGACGGGCAAGGATTTCCGTGGGCGCCATCATCACGCCCTGCCCGCCCGCCTCCACCGCGATCAGCAGCGCAAGGAAAGCCACAAGCGTCTTGCCCGACCCCACATCCCCCTGAAGCAACCGGTTCATCCGCAACGGTTGCGCCAGATCTCCCGCAATTTCGCCCAAGGCGCGGGTCTGCGCCGCCGTCGGTGCATAGGGCAAAGACCGCAGAACCTTGTCCTGCAAGACCCCCGTCCCCACCGACGCCTGCCCCTTGCCACGCTTTTGGCTGGCGCGCGCAAGCGACAGGGTCAACTGGTGGGCAAACAGCTCATCATACGCCAGGCGCTGACGGGCAGGATCGGTCGGCGAAAGGTCCAAGCCGCTCGCGGGGCAATGCACCGCCTGAACGGCCGCGCGCCAATCCGGCCAGCCTTCGCGCGCCTTGAGCGGCGCATCAATCCACTCCGGCAACTCAGGTGTGCGTGCCAAAGCGGCCACCGCGGCCTTGGCGACCAGCTTTTGCGTAACCCCCGCCACCAAGGGATAGACGGGCTCATAAGCGGGAAGGTCCGCCGCCTCCTCCGGTCGCAATACGTGATCTGGGTGCACCATCTGTGCCACCCCGTCAAAGATCTCTACTTTGCCGGAAATCAGACGCCGCTGGCCCGTCGGCAAAAGCTTTTCCAGAAAATCCCCGCGCGCATGAAAAAAGACCAGCTGAAAATCCGTGACGGAATCGCGCACCGTAACGCGGTAGGGACGGCCCTTCTGGCGGGGGGGGAAATGCTGCCCCACCTCCACCTCAACCGTGACGGTTGCCGGGGCCACCACGTCGCGCACCGACGCCTTGCGGCTGCGATCGACGCCGGAATGGGGCAACAAAAAGAGCAGGTCCTTGGGGCGTTCGACCCCCAAACCGGCAAAAGCTTTGGCCGACTTCGGGCCGACCCCTTCAAGCGTCTCAAGCTCGGCAAAAAGCGGGAAAAGCTGCTCCGGCCGGCTCATACCTGACCCGCGATGCTCAGCCACTCCGCCTCATCAATCACACGGATACCCAGACGCTCTGCGTCTTTGGCCTTGGAACCTGCACCCGGCCCGGCAACCAGAAGGTCGGTCTTGGCACTGACCGACCCGGCAACCTTGGCCCCCATCGCCTCGGCCCGCGCCTTGGCCTCGGCCCGGCTCATCTTTTCCAACGTGCCGGTAAAGACCACCGTTTTGCCGGCCACCGGACTATCGCCGACGGCACGCGCCTGAACCGGTTGCACCTGCAGCTGTGCCACCAGCAAATCAATCGCCGCGCGCTCGGCCGGGTTGCGGAATGCGGCCACCAGACTGCCCGCCATAACCCCGCCAACCCCATCAATCGCGGTCAACTCGGCCCATGCTTCATTGCCCGGCTCGGCTTGGGTCGCGACGGCCTCAAAAGCCTCCCACTGCGAAAAATGCCGGGCGAGAAGACCTGCCGCCGCCTCGCCCACATGCCGCAACCCAAGTGCAAAGATCAGCCGATCCAAGGGGATAGACCGCTTGGCCTCAATCGCCGCAAAGAGATTGGTCGCGGATTTCTCGCCAAATCCGTCGCGATTTTTAAGCCGCTTCAAGCCGTTGGCCGCATCCCGCGCCGCGAGTGTGAAAATATCAGCCGGGGTCCGGACCGGTAGCTCCGCGTCCTTGAAGAACAACTCAATCTGCTTGGCCCCCAAGCCCTCGATATCAAAAGCCCCGCGAGAGACGAAATGCTTCAACCGCTCCACCGCTTGCGCCGGGCAAATCAGCCCACCCGTGCAGCGGCGCACCGCGTCGCCTTCTTCGCGCAGCGCGGGCGAGCCGCATTCACGGCAAACAGTTGGAAACACAAAGGGTTGCGCCGAGGCCGGGCGCTGCGACAGGTCGACGTCGGCGATCTTTGGGATCACATCCCCGGCGCGATAAACCTGCACCCAATCACCTTCGCGGATGTCCTTACCCTCACGGATCGCGGCACCCTTGGCCCCCCGCCCAGCGATGTAATCTTCGTTGTGCAGCGTTGCGTTGGATACCACCACCCCGCCCACCGTCACCGGCAACAACCGCGCAACTGGGGAAAGCGCGCCCGTGCGACCAACCTGAATGTCGATCGCCTCCAGCCGTGTCCACGCCAGCTCCGCCGGAAACTTATGCGCAATCGCCCAACGCGGGGTTGCAGAACGAAACCCCAGCCGGGACTGCAACGCCAGATCGTTCACCTTGTAGACCACCCCGTCGATATCATAGCCCAGCGTGGCGCGCTGGCCTTCAATGCGGCGATAATGGTCCAGCACGTCGGCGGGCGACGCGCACAGCACCGTCAAAGGATTTGTCTGAAACCCCAACGCTTTAAGCTGCTGAATCGCCTCAAACTGCGTCGCGCCAAGCGGGGCGGAAAGCGCGCCCCAAGCATAGGCAAAAAAGCGCAGCGGCCGCGCCGCGGTGATCGTCGCATCCAGTTGCCGCAAAGATCCCGCGGCGGCGTTGCGCGGGTTCGCAAAGCTTTTGTCGCCCTTGGCTGCCTGCCGTTCATTAAGCGCTGCGAAATCGGCATGCGACATGTAAACCTCGCCGCGCACCTCCAGCAGATCGGGGGCGCCGGTCAGCCGTTGCGGGATGTCGGCAATCGTGCGCGCATTCTCGGTAACGTTTTCCCCCACCTCCCCGTCGCCGCGGGTCGCTGCCTGCACAAGCACCCCGCGTTCATAGCGCAGCGAAAGCGACAGTCCGTCGATCTTCGGCTCTGCGGTATAGGCAATGGCACCGACGTGGCCCAGATATTTGCGGACCCGCTCGTCAAATTCGGTCACCTCATCTGCCTGAAAGGCGTTCTCCAGCGACAGCATCCGCACGGCATGCGCGACTTTTCCGAACCCGTCTGCCACCGCCGCACCGATCTTTTCTGACGGGCTATCCGCGCGTTTCAGATGGGGAAAACGCGCCTCAACTTCGGCGTTCCGGCGTTTGAGCGCATCATAGTCGGCATCCGAAATTTCCGGCGCATCCTGGGTGTGGTAGGCGCGGTTCGCTGCCCCGATCAGGTCCGCGAGCCTTGCAAGCTCGGTGGCCGCCTCGGCCTCGGTCATTTCTGCCACCGGATTCGCCGCCATCATCGTTCTCCCTTGCGCGATCCAAAGGTTAGGCGGGCGGGCGCGCAAGGTAAAGTGGTGGGAGGTCGCCGAGAAACCGGTGCCTTAGGCGCTGGCCGCGAGCCGGGGTTGCGAGGCGATCGGGCTTGGATCACGCAAGACGTAGCCGCGCCCCCAAACGGTTTCGATGTAATTCGCGCCCCCCGTCGCCTCCACAAGTTTCTTGCGCAGCTTGCAGATGAACACATCAATGATCTTCAATTCCGGCTCATCCATCCCGCCATAGAGGTGGTTCAGAAACATCTCTTTGGTCAGGGTCGTCCCTTTCCGCAGGCTTAGAAGCTCAAGCATCTGGTACTCCTTGCCCGTCAGATGAACCGCCTTTCCTTCGACATCAACGGTTTTAGCGTCGAGGTTTACACAAACGCCCCCGGTCCGAATCACCGATTGGCTGTGCCCCTTGGACCGGCGGATGATCGCGTGGATACGCGCGACAAGTTCTTCGCGGTGAAACGGTTTGGTCAGGTAGTCATCGGCCCCGAACCCAAACCCCTTGATCTTGCTTTCGGTGTCATCCGACCCGGACAGAATAAGAATCGGTGTTTCGACCTTTGCCAGACGCAATTGGCGCAGCACCTCATGCCCGGACATGTCCGGCAAGTTCAAATCCAGCAGGATCAGGTCGTAATCATACAGTTTTGCCAGATCAATCCCGTCCTCGCCCATGTCTGTGCAATAGACGTTCAGGTTGGCGTGGGTCAGCATCAACTCGATGCTGCGAGAGGTCGTCGGGTCATCCTCAACCAGTAAAATCCGCATTTAGTTCAACTCCGTCACGGGCTTCGTTGTTAACCACTGTGGCGGCGATTGGTTAACTGACGGTTACTCTGCCTGCGCGCGACAAAAAAACAACTTAAAGCTGTCTGTATTTTTGAATAGTCGTCACCCGCAACGCTTTATCTCCATGCGCCTCTACCGCGCGGCGCCAAAGGGTGAACTCTTCCTCCGACAAGGCATAGCGTTCCAACGCCTCCGTTTCGGAAATAAGACCGTAAAGCACGGCCTTGACCACGATTGCCTTGCGGCTTGCAACCCAGCGAAGCGTCTCCGCTGGCGGCAAATCGGCGCGCGTAAGGGTGGTGCCGTCTGGCAGTGTCACCTGTCGCGGCCCGTCAACACGTTTGAGATACATGAGCGTTCCCTCTTTCATGCCGACCAATCTGGCGGATCGTCCTTAAGCTTCGGTGAAGTGGAGGGGTTGAGAGTAGCTAACATTTTCCTATATTGCCTAGGAACCCTGACAGAAAAATCCCATGCTCGATTACCCCACGCCGGATCACCCCTTAAACTCACTTGGCCTGCCCAAGCCTCCCGCCCAGACGCGGGTGGTCGTTGCCATGTCTGGCGGCGTGGACAGTTCGGTCGTGGCCGCCCAACTCGCGGAAGAGGGCTATGACGTGATCGGCGTCACCTTGCAGCTTTATGACCACGGGGCAGCCTTGGCCAAAAAGGGGGCGTGCTGTGCAGGGCGCGACATCCATGACGCGCGCCGTGTGGCCGAAACAATGGGGTTTCCGCACTACGTCCTCGACTATGAAAACACCTTCCGCGAGGCGGTGATTGAGGAATTTGCCGACGCCTACCTTGCGGGTGCCACCCCCGTGCCCTGTATCCGCTGCAACGAGCGGGTAAAGTTCAAGGACCTGTTGGCCACCGCAAAGGATCTGAATGCGGATTGCATGGCAACCGGGCACTATATCCAACGCAAGGTTGGGTCTGGCCCGGAATTGCACATGGCATCGGACCCGAACCGCGATCAAAGCTACTTCCTGTTCTCGACCACGGCCGAGCAGCTTGACTATTTGCGCTTTCCGCTGGGCCATCTGGCGTCCAAGGCCGAAACCCGCGCGCTTGCCGCGAAATATGGGCTGGCGGTGGCGGACAAGCCGGACAGTCAGGATATTTGCTTTGTCCCGAACGGAAATTACGCCGCCGTGATCGAAAAGCTGCGTCCCGGCTCTGCCGATCCGGGCGACATCGTCGATCTGGAGGGGCGGGTTCTGGGCCAGCACCGCGGCGTCATCCACTACACGATCGGTCAGCGCAAAGGCTTGGGCATCGGCGGGCTGGAAGACCCGGTCTATGTCGTCAAGCTGGAGCCGGAAACCCGCCGCGTCGTCGTGGGGCCGAAAGAGGCGCTCTCTACCCGCACCGTGCCGCTGCGCGAGATCAATTGGCTGGGCGACCAGCCCTTTGACAGTCAAAAGGAATGGCATCTGAGCGTCAAAGTCCGCTCAACCCGCCCGCCGCGCCCGGCCGTGATCCGGCCAATCTCGGCCACCGAAGCCGAAGTCGAATTGCTCAGCCCCGAGGACGGCGTGTCACCGGGGCAGGCTTGCGTGTTTTATTCCAACGAAGGCAGCCGCGTGTTTGGCGGCGGCTGGATCTGGAAGGGCCGCTAAAGCGCACCGCAGGGCCGCTACCCGCGCCCCTGCCCCACGACGCCAAGCACCGAACGGGCCGCGCGCAGACCGGGGGCCTCGCCGCCAAAGCCCAGCCGCTCCATCGTCACCCGCATCGCCTGATCCTGCCGATGCGGGTCCGCCAGCAGTTCAAGCACGGCGGGGGCGATCAGATCAGCGCGGCACCGCTTGCCGATGAATTCCGGAACAGTGCGGGTCTCTGAAACAAGGTTCACCAGCGTCACCGTGTCAATCAGCGCCGCCCGCTGCATCAGCCAAAGCGTCAGCGGATGCATGTCATAGGCAATGACCATCGGGCAGCCATTCGCCGCCAGTTCCAGCGACACCGTCCCCGAAGCCGCAATGGCCACATCCGCCGCCGCAAATGCTGCCCGTTTGCGCCCCGCGTCCTCGATAATCTCCGGGCGGATCGGCCAGTCTGCGGTCAAATCCCGCACCAGTTGTGCCACGCCCCGCACCGTGGGCAGCGCCACGCGCGCCTTCGGATAGCGGTCCTTGATCCGTGCCAACACAGCCCCAATCACCGGGACCAACCGGGCCACCTCGCCCTGACGCGAGCCGGGAAGCGCGAGGATCAGCGGCCCCCCGTCCATCTGCCCGACCTCCTCCGCCGTGGCCAAAGCCTCCGCCACGACCGGATGGCCAACAAAATCGCAGCTCATGCCCACGGCGGTCATGTAAGGCGGCTCAAACGGCAGCAAGGCCATGACATGATCAATCACCCGCGCCATCTTGGCCGCCCGCCCCGGACGCCACGCCCAGACAGACGGTGCAACATAGTGAATGGTCCGCAAATCCGGCCGCCCCGCCTTGACCAGTGCGGCCACCCGCAGGCAGAAATCCGGGCTGTCGATGGTGATCAGCGCGTCAGGTGCGACCTCCAGCACCGCCGCCGCTGCCTCACGAATGCGACGCTTTAACGGGAAATACTTCGGCAACACCTCCGCGATGCCCATGATGGAGAGTTCCTCCATCGGGAAAAGGCTTTGCAAGCCTTCCGCCTGCATCAAAGGCCCCCCGATGCCGTGAAACCGCACCTCTGGCACCAACGCCCGCAGCCCGGCCATCAACGCCGCCCCCAGCCGGTCGCCCGATGGCTCACCGGCGATCAGGTAAAAACTTAGCGCGCCCACAGGAACAGGCCAAGCGCTTGGGCCTCGGCACGCATCGCCGCAAGGTCCAGACAGATGACGCCGCCCGCCTGCCAGACCACGCCGCCCAACCCCGCCGCCGCCGCCGCCCGCACGGTCTGCGGCCCAAGCGTCGGCAGATCAATACGACGGTCCTGACCGGGCTTGGCGGCCTTGTAATAAAGGCCCCGCGCAACGGGCCGGAGCGAGGGCGCAATCCGCCCCACTTCGGCCAAAAGCGCATCGGTGCCGGGCAGTGCCTCCACCCCAAGGCAAAGCCCTTGGGCAACGACGCAGCCCTGCCCCACATCCACAGCGCCCAGTGCCTCGACGATGGCCGCCGCGCGCGTGGCGTCCGCCTCATCCTGCGCAGCCACGGTGCCAGTCAATATCCCCGGACCGGGCACCAGACCCGGCGCGATATCCTCAACCCCCAAAACCGCGAAACCCGCCTCGGAAAAGATCGCCAGAACCTCGCGCAAGGTCGCATCATCGCCTTGCGCCATCGCAGCCAAGAGGCGCGGCACCATCAGCGCGGTTTCGGGATCGAAAAGCGACGGATCAAGCCGCGGGCGCTGAACTGCCCCGGCAAAACTTACGCGGGTAACGCCCTGATCCTGCAAATATCGCAAGAACACCGCCAGCCGCTCCGTGCGAAAATGGCAATCTGGTGTCAGGGCCACAGGCTCAAACCCTTCAAGCGCACAGACCAGCGGCGGATCGGGCAAAGCCGCGACGAGAGCTGCAGGCAAGGCGCCAGCCCCCGCGATCAGCGCAAGTTTGCCCCCCTCCGCGCTCATTTCGGCGTCAGAAACGAACGGTCAGAGGCCGACAGCACAAAGTCGGTCATCTCGCGCACATAAGCGCTTTCGGTTTCCTCGGCGAGCTTGCGGGCGCGGTCCAGAAAACTGCCCTCGCCCTGCGCCAGCATCTGAAAGGCGGCCCGCATCGCGGTGATGTCCGAACGGTCCACCCCCCGGCGCTTCAGCCCGACCAGATTCAGCCCGTCCAGCACGCCCCGCGGGCCCTGAACCAACCCATAGGGCAGCACATCATTGGTCACCATCGTGACCGCCCCAATGATCGCACCGCGGCCAATCCGCACAAACTGGTGGATGCCCGAAAGCCCCCCGATGATCACATCATCGCCAATCTGGCAGTGGCCCGCGATGGCCACCTGGTTGGCAAGGATCACCCGGTCGCCCAGAACAGCGTCGTGCCCCACATGCGCCCCGGTCATCAGCAGACAGTCATCGCCCACTTTCGTCACGCCGCCACCGCCTTCGGTGCCGGTGTTCAACGTGGCCCCCTCGCGGATACGGCAACGCGCGCCGATCTGCAGGCGCGTGCGCTCGCCGCGGAATTTAAGATCTTGCGGAATCTCACCAACGCAGGCGAAAGGGAAAATGATCGTCTCATCCCCAACCTCAGTCCAGCCGGTGATGACCGCGTGCGATTTCACCTCCACCCGCGCGCCAAGGGTAACCTCAGCACCGATATAGGAAAAAGGGCCAACGATGCAGCCCTCGCCGATCACCGCACCCGGTTCGATGACGGCAGAGGGATGGATCTGGGTCTGAAGGGAGTGGGTCATCGCTCAGGCTTTCGGGACGTCGAACATAGCCATGAACTCGGCCTCGCAGGCCAACTCGTCGCCCACCATCGCACGACCGGCGAATTTCCAGACGCGCCCGCCCCCGCGCAGTGCCGTGACATGCAGTTCCATCACGTCACCCGGCACGACCTTGCGGCGAAACTTCACGCCGTCAACGCCCATGAAGAACACGTTGGCGTTCTTGTCGACCAGATCCATCGACAGCCCAACCAGAATACCCGAGGTCTGCGCCATCGCCTCGATGATCATCACACCGGGGAAAACTGGCATGCCGGGGAAATGGCCCTGAAACTGCGGTTCATTAAAGGTGACATTCTTGATGCCAACGCAGGACTTACCCACGTGGATATCGCGCACCTTGTCTACCAGCAGAAACGGGTAGCGGTGCGGGATAATGCGCTGAATAAGCGAGAGGTCGGCGGAAAGCGGGGCAGTTTCGGACATGGTGTCTCCCATGGATGTTCCCTCTTTGCGGGGATGATCCTGACTAACAAGCTGCGCGCGGCGAAACAAGCGTCAGGGGTTGGCGGGTTGGCCCGGATCGGCCGGGGCAGCGGGCGCGGCGGGGGTAAGGGGGGCGGGTGCAGGATCGGGATTTGGCGCCGAGGTGCCATCGCCCAACACCGAATCCAACCGGGCAATCGCGGAATCAGTGATGTCGAGGTTTTCAAAACCCAGAAAAACCACCCGCTTGTCGATGATTGCCAAGGCACCGCGTTCCACAAGGATCTGTCCAAGCACCGGGCTTGCGACCTCAAAGAAATGGCGGCGTTCTTCTTCAAAGCGGCGGGTCAATTCGCGCGATTTCGTCTCTTGGGCTTTGCGGATGCCCTCGACCTTGACGTTGAACGCTTCGGACAGCGGGGCGAACTCTTCTTTGGTCAAGCTCGCCCGGCGGGTTGTCAGCTCCCGCTCTTCGGTCTCCAGCGCCGCCTCTATCTGGCGGTTTTCCATCGCCAGCGCCTGCTTTTCAGCATCTTGCTGCACAAGAAGCGCCTTGCCAAACCGAGATTCCGAAAAAAGCCGCTGGTCATCCAGCGTCAGCAGCGCCGAGACGGGCGCTGCCACTGTGCTTTGGGCCTGAACCGGACCCGCCAGAAGGGCAAGCCCCCATAGCAGAAAGGCAAAGCCCCCGACCCGCATCAGAACTTCGTCGAGATGGTCAGGTCGAACGCCTGTTCTTTATCATAGGCTTCCTTCTCAATCGCGTTCGAGAAGTTGAACCGCAGCGGGCCAATCGGCGTTTCCCAGAACAGCGACACACCAATGGCCGAACGCAGATGCATCCCGTCATCGACCGTGCCCGCGCTGCCCGCAGCGTCATTCAGACCCCACACAGAACCGACATCAAAGAACAGACCGCCGTTGATCCCGTATTCTTCGGGCAGGCCCAACGGGAAATCGGCCTCAAACCGCGCCACAGCAAAGAAGTTGCCGCCAAGCGCATCATCGGTGCCCGTGTCGCGCGGACCAATACCATTGCGTTCAAAGCCGCGGATTTTGGTGTTGCCAAAGTAGCGGTCGGTCACGCGGGTGTTGTAGCCGCCCTGAGCCAGGATCGCGCCACCTTCAAAGATCGCCCGCAAGGTCAGGTTTTCGTTGAATACTTTTCTTTCGGCCACAGCCAGCGCGGTAGAGGAGACGTATTTCACTTCGCCACCGACACCGGCGTAATCCTGGCTAAAGCGCAGCAATACGCCACCCAGCGGGTTCAACCCGTTGGTCCGGGTGTCATACGAAACGGTGTAACCGATTGAACTGCCAATCGGGCCGCCGAAATCTTCTTCGCGGCCAAGAATGGGCGACGCGGCGACATCGACGTTTTTCACCCGATCCTGGAATGCACGGTAGCGCAGCTCAAGCCGGGTGTTCTCGCCGATCGGAAACTCCAACGCAGGAGAAATCGCAATCGCGTCCGTATCATAGTTGGCATCGGCCTGCTCGGTGGTGCGGTAGAAGGCCGAGAACTTCAGCTTTACATCGCGGCCAAGGAAGGCGGGCTCAATAAAGCTGATGCTGCTGTCAACGGTGTCCGAACCGGTCGTGATGTTCAGCGTCAGCGCCTGACCACGGCCCAAGAAGTTGGTCTCCGAAAAACCGATGTTGATGCCGGGCCCAGAGTTCACCCCGTAGGTTGCCCCGAACGACAGCGAGCCGGTCGGCTGCTCTTCAACGTCGACGTTGACCACGATCTGATCCGCCGATGAGCCGGGCTTGGCGTTCACATCGGCGTTCTTGAAGAAACCAAGCGCCCGGATACGTTCGGCAGACTGGCGAATTTCCCGCGCGTTGAAGGGGTCCCCTTCGACCGTCTTGAACTGGCGACGGATCACCTGATCCAAGGTCGTGGTGTTGCCTTCGATATCAATGCGTTCAACGAACACACGGTCACCGCGCGAAAGCACAAAGGCAATATCAAGCGTGCCATCGCGGTCATTGCGGGTTACCCGAGGCTCCACGCGCACAAAGTTCAGGCCCTTCTTGATGGCCAACCCTTCCATGCGGGCAATCGTGTTCTCAATCACCGCCGGGTTATAGGTCACGCCGGACCGCACCCGCTGAAGTGCTGCGAATTCGCTGGCGTCCAGACCTTCGATCTCCGAAACGGTCGAGATCTTGCCGAACTTGAAGCTGCGCCCTTCGCGGACCGTAAAGGTCACAAATGTCGCGTCACGCTCGCGGGCCAGCTCACCCACGGCGTCCAGCACCTGAATATCGACATAGCCCCGCGACAGGTAGAAATCGCGCAGCATTTGCTTGTCCAGCTCCAGCCGTTCGGCAACAAAAGTGTCGCCCTTGATGATCTGGCGCAGGAAGCCTGCCTGTTTCGTCCCCAGAACCTGCCGCAGACGGCGGTCCGAAAATGCACGGTTCCCGACAAACGAAAGCCGCTCTACCTCAACCGTTTTGCCTTCGCGGATCTCAAACACCAGATCGACGCGATTTTCTGACCGACGGATGATGCGCGGCTCAACACTTGCGGCAAGGCGACCTTGCGAGGCGTAGACTTCGGCAATCGCGGCCGCATCGGCCTCGGCCTGCGCGGGGGAATAGACGTAGCGGGATTTGGATTTGATGATCTGGCTCAGCGCCTCATCCTTGATGCGCTTGTTGCCTTGGAAATCAACGACGCTGACCATCGGGAATTCTTTGACCACGATTTTGAGCGTGCCACCTTGGGGCACCATCTCCACCGTTTCGAAAAGACCCGAATTCACGATACGCTGGTAGGCGTCATTCAACTCGCCCGCCGACACCGACTGACCGCGACCGATTCCCGCATAGGTCAGGATCGTGGCACCATCGACCCGCTCATTTCCCTCGATCACAACATTGGAAAAACTGTATCCCTGCGCGAAGGCTGGCATGAAGAACTGCCCGGAAACCGCCGTTCCTGCTAGGAGAATTGCGACAGTGGCCGGGCGAAGCAAGGCCCGGGCCAACCCCTTGCGCGTCTTCTGCGCTTTTGCACAATCCTGCATAACATGCCCCCGGCGATCACAAAATCCTGTGTCCCTGACTAGCGGGAACTATAGGGCTTGTCAAAAGGCTGACCGTGACAATCGCGCGGGAATTGTCGATCTGTGGCGAAGATCTGTGGATAGTTCCGCCCAGCAGGCCAGAACGACGTGATTTCGCGCCTTAGTTGCCCAGAATTGCCGTGCCAAGGAACGCGCCAGCCAGCAATCCAACCACAACCGTCCCCAGCATGAAAACCCGGTCCCAGTTCAACCAAACCAAAAGCGACAAGCCCTTGTATCCGCGCATGACTGTTTGCATCGCAATCCCCTTTTGGAGGCATCTATCCAGCCCATAGCATGCCATGAATATGTGGCAGCACTATGGCCAAGCCCGTGGGGGCCTTGGACGGCCCTTGTCCCGTCAAGGCCGGGTCAGGGCCGCGGCAGCGTCAGTTGCAAAACATGTCGTTGGTCAGCGCAAAGAACATGAACGACAAGACCACGAACAAGCCCACCGTCATCAGCACCTTAAGCGCCCCATCCGGCGGGGGGCGGCGAAAGATAGCCTCATAGGCGTAGAACACCAGATGCCCGCCATCCAGAACCGGAATCGGGAACAGATTGAGCAGACCGATGCCCAGCGACAGCGCCGCCAGCATCGACAAAAACACCTCAGGCCCTGAGCGTGCGGCATCCCCCATCACTTCGGCCATGCCGATCGGGCCAGAGATGTTGCAACTGCTGATCGACCCGGTCACCACATGCCAAAGCCCAGACAAAGACGCCTTGCCGACAAACCACGCTTGATCCACCGCGATCTGCAAGGTTTCCAGCACCCCGGCGCGGCGTAGTTCGGGCTCAAACAGCAAACCACCCGAAAGGCCGATCAGCCAGCGCGTCTCAAACCCGCCTTCAGCCAAGGGCAAATCGCGGCGGTTCGGCGTCAGGGTCAACTCACGCACCTCGCCCGCCCGCCAGACGGTCAGCGCCACGGGCGCACCGCCAGAGGCCTCAACAATCGGGGGCATTTCCGAAAAGGCCGTCACCGCTTTGCCATTGGCCGCAAGGATAACGTCGCCCGCCTCGATCCCGGCGTTGATGGCCGCCGACTTCGGCTGCACCTGCACGACATAGGGTGGGAACGGGTGCGGGCCTGCGACATCTTGCTCCGCCCCAGCACGCTCAACCCGGTAGATCACCTTGGCAGCGGGGGCCAACTCTCCTGCAACCTCGGCAAAGGTCTTAAGATCCGGCGTCGCCACCCCGTTCACCGCAACGATCCGGTCCCCTTGCTCCAAGGTTGGGCCGTCGAACGGCATCGGGCGCAGCTTGCCCACCGTCGGGCTGTCGGTCGCCACCCCCATCCACGCGATCATCCCCACATAGACGGCCAGCGTCAGGATGAAGTTGAACACCGGCCCCGCCGCAACCGTGGCAGACCGCGCCCAAAGTGGTGCACCGTGCATGGTGTGGCGCTTTTCTTCCGCCGAAAGCGCCGCAATGGCCGAGCCGTCCTTGGCCGAGGCCGCATTGGCGTCGCCCAGAAATTTCACATAGCCCCCCAAGGGCACCGCGGCCAACTGCCAGCGGGTGCCGCGGGCGTCCCGGCGGCTCCAGATCACCGGACCAAAGCCCAGCGAGAACACCTCGGCATGAATACCCGACCACCGCCCGACGATGTAATGGCCGAACTCATGGACCGCGACGATGATCGCCAAGGACAGAAGAAAGAACGCGGCGGTCCAAGCGGTATCGCCTATCCCGGAAACTATGCTGCCAAAATCCACGCTTACCTGCCTCTTTTACCGCTTTACCATACGCGTTGCTGCCGCCTCACGCGCCCGCCTTCTCGCCAGATGGTCCATTTCCAACACATCCTCAAGGGTCTCGGCCGATTTTCCAAGAGAGGTCTCGGCCGAAAGCCGCGCCAAAGTGTCGTCAACGACCGCAGCCATATCCATGAATCCCAAGCCGCCCTCGATAAACGCATCCAGCGCGATTTCCTTGGCGGCGTTAAAAGCAGCCCCTGACAGGCCTCGCGTCGCCATCACCTCGCGGCACAGGCGCAACGCAGGATAGCGGGCCTCGTCAGGCGCGCGGAAGGTCAGGCGGCCAAGTTGGACAAGATCCAGACGCTCCACCGGCAGCGCTGCCCGCTCTGGCCAGTTCAACGCAAAGCCGATGGGGTGGCGCATATCCGGCGCGCCCAGATGCGCCATGATCGCACCATCGCGAAACCCCACCAGCGAATGCACGATGGATTCCGGATGGATGATCACTTCGACCTGATCCGGCTCTACCGCGAAAAACTCTCTTGTCTCAATGACTTCCAGCGCCTTGTTGAACATCGAAGCAGAGTCGATGGTAATGCGCTGGCCCATCGACCAATTCGGATGTGCAAGCGCGTCTGTCACCGTGGCACGGGCCAGACGTTCCAGCGGCCAATCCCGCAACGCCCCACCCGACGCGGTCAGGATGATCCGCTCGACCGAGGCAAGCTGCTCGCCACGCAGCGCCTGAAAGATCGCGGAATGCTCGCTGTCCACGGGCAAGATCGTGGCCCCGTGCCGTGCAGCGGTGGCCATTAACAGCTGCCCCGCCGTCACAAGGCTTTCCTTGTTGGCAAGCGCCAGCGTCGCCCCTTGGGCCAGCGCCCGCATTCCGGGCACCAGACCCGCCGCGCCGACAATCGCGCTCATCACCCAATTGGCCGGGCGATCTGCGGCCTCGGCAAGGGCGTGGGCACCGGCGGCCGTCTCTATCCCCGTGCCTGCAAGCGCGTCGCGCAACGCGGGCAGGCACTCTTCATGCGCCGTCACCGCGATTTCGGCGCGCAAGGTTCTGGCCATCTCGGCCAGCCGCGCCACATTGCGCCCACCTGTCAGCGCAACGGTTTGATAGGTCGCCGCCCCGCCAGCCCGGACCAACAGGTCATACGTGCTTTCGCCCACCGACCCCGTGGCCCCAAAGACAGACAGGCGGCGCATGATTCAGCCCCCGATCGGCAGATCGACAAAGCGCGTCAGCAAGATCACCGCAACCATGGCACCGGTCAGCGCATCAAACCGGTCCATCACGCCGCCGTGGCCGGGGATCAGGGCCGAGCTGTCTTTGACGCCCGTGCGCCGCTTGATCCAGCTTTCCGCGATGTCCCCCATCTGGCCGGCAAAGGCGACCAGCGGTGACAGCAGCAGCAGCGGCCACGTGCCATGCCCGGCCAACACCAGACCCAAGCCAAGGCCCGCCGCCCCGACCCAGCCAGCAATCGTGCCGGACCAGGTTTTCTTGGGGCTGACGGCCGGCCAGAACTTTGGCCCGCCGATCAGACGCCCGGCGAAATAGCCCGCGACATCCGAAATCATCACGACCCCCAACAGCCACAGGAAGGCGAGTGTTCCGGCCTCATCGCGCAGCACAAAAAGCCCGTGCCCGGCAATCATGATCGCCAAAGCCAGAACCGAGGCAAAGACGCGCTCCTTGCGCGCGGTCACCGCAAAGGCCAGCAGAACGGCGGGAAACAACCACCACGCCGGAAGCGACGGCCAGCCCTCATCCAGAATGAGGCAAACAGCGGCAAGGCCCGCAAGGCCAAACGCCAACGCCGGTCTGCCGGGGTCTGTTATATGCGCAAGCTCCCAGATCATCACGCTGGTCAGCAGCGTCACCAGCGCCAGAAACGGCAACCCGCCCAGCCAGATTTCAACCGCACCGATCGCCAGCATGGCAACCGCCGACAGCACGCGCGGCTTCAGGTCGGTCCATTGAGAGGATGCTTTGGGGCTTTGTTCTGGGGTCATGCCGTGGCCACTCCGCCAAAACGGCGCTCCCGGTTGCCGAAACGCGAGACAATCTCGGCCAACTCGGCCGGTGTGAAATCCGGCCAGAGCGTTTCGGTGAATTCATATTCCGCATAGGCCGCCTGCCACGGCAGAAAGTTCGACGTCCGCGTCTCACCCGAGGTGCGGATGACAAGGTCGGGGTCGGGCAGATCCGCCGTATCCAGCCGCGCCGAAATCAGCGCGTCATCCACGGCTTCGGGCGCGAGCTTGCCCGCGGCCACCTCATCGGCAATCGAGCGCACGGCGCGGCTCAACTCGTCCCGGCCGCCATAGTTGATCGCCACGGTCAGGTTCAGCCGCGAAAACGGCGCGGTGCGCGCCTCGATCCCGGCCATCAGCTTTTGCAACTTGGGGTCAAGCCGGGCGCGGTCGCCAATAAAGCGCATCCGCACCGATTCCGCCGCAAGCCGATCCGCCTCGCGTTCGATATAGCGGGCGAAAATCGACATAAGGCCAAGCACTTCTTCGGTCGAGCGCTTCCAGTTTTCGGTCGAGAACGCGTAAATCGTCAGCCAGCGGATACCAAGATCCGGCGCACAACGGACGATTTCCTTGACCCGCTCGGCACCTTTGCGGTGGCCAACCAACCGCGGCCAGCCACGATTGGTGGCCCAGCGGCCATTACCATCCATGATAATGGCCACATGTTCCGCAGGGCGCGGCGCTTTTGGATCGTTCTTGCTACCTGAGCCCACGCCCACCCTCGTTACCGTTTTCCCGGACCTGCCGGAGAGAAAAGATCAGCCCAACCAGCGGCCTGATACCGGGGTCGCTTTGCGTGCGCCCTTAGACCTGCATGATCTCGGCCTGCTTGCCCTCAAGCGCGCGGTCCACACTGGCAATCGCCTTGTCGGTCAGCGCCTGCACTTCATCCGACCACATCTTCTGGTCGTCCTCGCCCATGCCAGCGGCCTTGGCCTTCTTGATTTGGTCCATCCCGTCGCGCCGCACGTTGCGGATGGCCACCTTGGCGCTTTCGGCATAGCCCGCGGCGACCTTGGACAGTTGCTTGCGGCGTTCTTCGTTCAGTTCCGGGATCGGCAGGCGGATCAGCGGGCCATCTGTGACCGGGTTAATCCCGATCCCGCTTTCGCGGATGGCCTTTTCCACCTTCTGAATCATGCCCTTGTCCCAGACGTTGATCACAACCATGCGCGGCTCGGGCACGTTGACAGTGCCAAGCTGGTTGATCGGTGTCATCTGGCCATAGGCGTCCACCATGATCGGCTCTACGATCGAGGCGGAAGCACGCCCGGTCCGCAAAGAGCCAAACTCACCACGCAGCGCGTTCATCGCGCCATCCATGCGGCGCTGGATCGCATCGAGATCAATGTCGAGGTCGTCTTGCGACATCTGGTCTTTCCTTCGTCATCAGGCCACCCGAAGCAACGTTTTCAGGCGGGGATTTGGCGTTCTATAAGCCAGAATAAGGCTTAGGTATAGGGCCGTGCTTGGCCCTTGGCGGCAGAGTCTGGTAAGGCAAACCCCACGCTGCCGCCAATCTGAAAGCGCAAGACGGGCGCAGATCGGTCAATCCTGAACGCGGGTATAGGTGCCGCGCCCTGCAAGGATACCCCGGAATCCGCCCGGTTCATCCAGCGAAAACACAAAGATCGGCAGATTGTTATCCCGCGCAAGCGCGATCGCCGACGCGTCCATCACGCCCAGATGCTTCTGCAGCACCTCATCATAGGTCACGTGATCATAGCGCTTTGCATGGGCATGCTTTTTCGGGTCCATGTCATAGACCCCGTCCACCTTGGTGCCCTTGAAAATCGCCTGACAGGCCATTTCCGACGCGCGCAGCGTGGCGGCCGTATCGGTGGTGAAATAGGGGTTTCCGGTGCCCGCAGCAAAAATGCAGACGCGCTTTTTCTCCAGATGGCGGACCGCGCGACGACGGATATAGGGCTCACACACCTGATCCATCGGAATGGCCGAGATCACCCGCGTAAACACGCCAATGCTTTCCAGCGCCGCTTGCATCGCCAGCGCGTTCATCACCGTGGCCAACATGCCCATGTAATCGGCGGTGGTGCGTTCCATTCCTTGGGCTGACCCCTGAAGCCCGCGAAAGATGTTCCCGCCCCCGATGACCATGCAGATTTCGACCCCAAGGTCGCGCACCGATTTCACCTCTTCTGCGATCCGCTGAACGGTTGGCGGATGCAGGCCATAGCCTTGGTCCCCCATGAGCGCCTCGCCCGAAATCTTGAGCATCACGCGGGTGTACTTGACACCATGATCGTCGGCGGTTTTGGACATGGCTTCCCCTGCATTTCGGTGCGATCTTGGATTTCACCGCAAAATGTCGCAAAACGGCGGCGGGTTCAACCTGTGACACGCAGTCTGTCGGCTTTGCGCGCAGGCTGGCCGAGCCCAGGCCGCACGAAACGGCGGCGTGCGGCGTCTCAGGCGGGCGCAATTAACGGGGGGCGATGGCGACGATGAATTGGGATGCCGTGATCAAGACCGTCTCCCGCGAGGCCCCGGTGTTGATCGCAGGCCCGACGGCCAGCGGAAAATCGGCCCTTGCGATGGCGCTTGCAGCACGAGACGGGCGGGTCATCGTCAATGCCGATGCGTTGCAGGTCTATGGCTGCTGGCGGGTGTTGACCGCGCGGCCCTCTGTCGCGGACGAAGCCGCCCTGCCCCACGCGCTTTATGGCCACGTGGGCCGAGAGGTCAGCTATTCTGTCGGCCATTGGTTGCGCGATGTCGCCCCCTACCTGACCCGCCCGGTGGTGATCGTCGGCGGCACCGGGCTTAACTTTTCGGCCCTGACCGAGGGTCTGGCCGAGATCCCGCCCATCCCGGCGGAGGTGCGGACCGAGGCGAATACCCTATTGGCAGAGCAAGGCCTTGCCGTGCTGCTGGCCGGGCTGGACCCTGAAACCGCCGCGCGCTTGGATCAGGCCAACCCCGCCCGCGTACAGCGCGCTTGGGAAGTGTTGCGGGCAACGGGGCGCGGGCTCGCCCGGTGGCAATCACAGACAGGGCCCGCGCTGCTGCCCCGCGCACAGGCCGAGGCCTTGGTGCTGCGCCCCGATGTCAGCTGGCTCGACGCACGAATTGCCGCCCAATTCGACGTGATGCTGAACGAGGGCGCGCTGGACGAGGCGCGGGCCGAATCGCCCCATTGGTCCCCAACCCGCCCCTCAGGCCGGGCCATCGGCGCGGCAGAGCTGATCGATTATCTGCAAGGCCGGTCCGATCTGCAAAGCGCGCGCGCCGCAGCGATCCTTGCCAGCCGCCGTTATGCAAAACGTCAGCGCAGCTGGTTCCGCTCCCGCATGGCCGATTGGCGCGGCATCGCCCTGCCGTTTTGAGCCAGATCAGCGGAAGATCGGCGGAAGATCCGGGGAAGATCGGCGGAAGATCAAAAGAAGATCGCCGCAAGACCGGCATATCCACAGAATTGTCCACAGCTTTCCCGCGACATCCGCGCAGATTGCGCAAAGAGGCCATCTTTTCGCTTGGGTTGCACGGCAAGGGCTGGTTATCTGGCGCAAAAGACCAACGTCAAGAAATGACAGGCCAAATCGTATGACTCTGCCCGCTACAACCTCTTCGATGCGCCTCGTCGCAATCCCCCGCCTCGCGGCCGGAGGGCGTTGGCGTGTAGAAGCGATGCGTTCCCTGTCGGAGCCTTGCTTCTTGTGGTTCACCAAGGGTCAGGGGCGTATTACGATTGGAGGCGTGACACGCGGCTACACCGCGCACAACGCGATCTTCATCCCGGCAGGCGTGATGCATGGCTTTGAGGTCGGCACGCAAGTCTTTGGTACAGCAGTGTTTTTTGGAAAAGAACTCTGGGCTGTCCTTGCCGCTGGCACCGCTACATCTGCGCATCCGTGAGGTGCACGCCCAGCAAGAGGTCAACGTCTTGCTGGACATGATCCAGCGCGAAATTGATTCCGTAACCCCCGCCCATGAGCGCGCAGCAACGCATTATCTTGGCTTGCTTGGCGTCTGGTTGGAACGCCAAGCAGTCCGCGCGGCACCCGAAGCGGTGCGCCCGGATGCGGCCCGGCGCTTGGTGACACGCTATACGGCCCTTATGGAAAACCGGTTCCGCAGCGGGGCCGGCGTTGGCGATCTTGCTGGCGAGTTGGGGGTTACAGCGACCCACCTGACCCGTTGCTGCCGCGAGACCTGCGGACGCTCGGCCATCGACCTGTTACAGGATCGGCGGATCTTTGAGGCCCGCAAATTGCTTGCAGAAACCGACGCGCCCGTCGGCCGGATTGGTAGCGCTTTGGGCTTTACATCACCCGCCTATTTCACGCGCGCCTTTCAGAACCTGACCGGGCAATCCCCTACCGCCTTCCGCCGCTCGCAATAACGTTGGGCGACTCGCCCGCCGAATAGGGCGATTCGTCCGTTGTAGCGGAAGCTTGGTTGTATACAGCGGAATCCCAAGTTGAGGCGACAACGCCACCCCAAAGCGCCATCACATGTCGCTTACCTGACCCCACTGTCGCAAATGGCCCTCAATCCGACGAATCAAAGCGTTGACGAATGGGTTCAAAAGGTGCCGAATACGCAGGTGACGGCAATCTGCCGTGGTACCTTGACCCGGTCTAGGCCCTCGTGGGGAGGGAAAGGCTGGTGAAACCACTGACGCATGCCGCCACCACATAATTAATGGCAAAATTGCCTGTCAGGGAGACGCGAATGACCGATTCCAACTGCACTGCGGACCTTCACCCCGCAGCCGAAATGCATCTGCAAGACTTGCGGGCGGGCAAGCTGAGCCGCCGTGAGTTTCTGACCCGCACCACCGCAATGGGTGTGTCCGCGACTGCGGCTTACGGTTTGCTGGGCCTTGAGGCTCCGGCAATGGCGCAAGATGTGCCGATGGGCGGCAAGCTGCGCTGCGCCATGGAAGTCAAAGCCCAGAAAGATCCGCGCACCGCTGACTGGCCGCAAATCGCAAACATTTACCGTGGCTGGCTGGAATACCTGATCCAGTACAACCCGGACGGCTCTTTCGAAGGCCGTCTGCTGGAAGGCTGGGAAGCCAACGCCGACGCCACCGAATACACGTTGAAAGTCCGTCAGGGCGTCAAGTGGAACAACGGCGACGACTTCACCGCAGATGATGTGGTGCGGATGTTCACACGCTGGTGTGATGGCTCGGTCGAAGGCAACGCCATGGCGTCGCGCTTTTCTGGCCTGACGGAATCCGTTGCGGTCAAGAATGCCGATGGCACCGACAAGATGGATGATGCCGGCGCGCCGGTCATGGTCAACCGTCTGCGCGATGGCGCTGTCGTCAAGGTAGATGAAGCCACCGTCAAGCTGATGATGACCGCGTCGGACATCTCGGTCGTCGCCAGCGTTGCTGACTATCCGGCTGCTGTCGTCCACTCTTCCTATGTGGATGGTTCGGACCCGTCGACCAATCCGATTGGCACTGGCCCCTATGTGCCGCAAGAAGTCGCTGTCGGTCAAAAAGCCGTTCTGGTCCGCGCTCCGAATCACACCTGGTGGGGCGGCACCTCGCCGTTGGACGAAATCCACTACATCGACTTCGGCACCGACCCGTCGGCCATGCTGGCGATGGCGGCCTCGGACGAGATCGACACCAACTACGAGACCACCGGCGACTATATCGAACAGCTGGATGGCCTTGGCTGGAACAAGCTGGAAGCTGTGACCGCATCGACCCTTGTCGTCCGGATGAACTCTGGCTCCGATCTTTACAAAGACAAGGCGGTTCGTCAGGCCATTCAGAAGGCCGTTGACCCGAAAGTTGTGCTGGAACTGGGCTATAATGGCCTTGGTACGGTCGCTGAGAACCACCACGCCTGCCCGATCCACCCGGAATACGCCCAGATCCCGGCGCAGACCATTGATCCGGCCGGCCTGATGCCCGCGCTGAAGGCCGCAGGGCTTGAAGCGGCAGAATTCGAGATCATCTCGCTTGACGATGGTTTTGAAGCGGCGACCACTGATGCCGTAGCCGCTCAGCTGCGCGACGCTGGTGCCACGGTCAAACGGACCGTGATGCCTGGGTCGACCTTCTGGAACGACTGGCAGAAATACCCGTTCTCCTCGACCACGTGGAACCACCGTCCGCTGGCCGTCCAGAACATGTCCTATGCCTATACGTCGACCGGGTCGTGGAACGAGACTGGCATGGCCAATGCCGATTTCGACGCCGCGATGGTCAAGGCGCTTTCGCTCGACAACGCCGATGCACGCCGCGAAGTCATGGTCACGCTTGAGACCATCCTGCAGGACGAAGGCTATCTGATCCAGCCTTACTGGCGCTCGCTGTTCCGGCACGCCAAGGAAGGTGTGAACGTCGACATGCACCCGTCGTTTGAGCATCAGCACTACAAGTGGTCGGTTTCGGCCTGAGGCTTTGGCCTGAATTAGCAGGTCCGGGCGCTGGTATCTAGCGCCCGGACCCTTTCCCCGCCCTTGCGGGCCCTGAATTCCCCTGATCGTTGTGAGGCACCCTATGTTGGGATTCCTGCTGCGCCGGCTTGGCGTAATGCTGCTGACTGCGCTCGCGTTGACGTTCATCGTCTTTGCTCTGACCAACTTGCCGCCCAACCTTGAAAAGCTGGCGCGAACAGAAGGTTCGGTTCGGATGACAGATGCGTCGGTCGCTTCCTGGATCGAGCAGAATGGCCATGGCGGCCCGACCATCGGGCGCTATGCTGAATGGCTAGGGGTCAAGCCCGGCTGGGTGCTGACCGATAGCAAGGGTGTCACACGCGGTCGATGCATCGACGCAGGTGTAACCGCTGAACAAGCGCCCCGTTTTTGCGGCGTGCTACAGGGCGACTGGGGCTTTTCCAGCGTTTTCAAGATGCCTGTGACCTCGGTTCTGGCCGACAAGCTGGGATCAACCGCCTGGCTGATGCTGGCGGTGATGCTTGTGATGGTCCCATCCGCGCTGCTGATCGGGGTCTTGTCAGGGATGCGGGAAGGATCGCGGACCGACCGGGTGCTTTCGACGTTTGCCATCGCCTCAACTGCCACGCCGGAATATGTGTCTGGCGTTATTCTGGTGGCCTTCTTCGCCTCGACCACCGTTGGCATTTCGCCGCTCCTGCACAGTTGGGGCTGGATTGACAGCAAGACGCTGTTCTTGGGCACGGCCACCAGTGCCATGGATCAGATCACATTCTGGAACTTTACCCTGCCAGTGCTTACGATTGCGCTTTATGGGATCGGCTACATCGCCCGGATGACCCGAGCTTCGATGACAGAGGTGATGACGCAGCAGTATATTCGCACGGCCCGCCTAAAAGGCGTCTCCTTCGGCCAAGTGGTTATGCGCCACGCACTGCGAAATGCGCTGATTGCACCGTTTACTGTGATCATGTTGCAATTCCCATGGCTGTTGAACGGCGTGGTTATTGTCGAAACATTGTTCAACTACAAAGGCTTCGGCTGGACGCTCGTTCAAGCCGCCGGCAACAATGACATTGAGTTGCTATTGGGCTGCTCGGTCGTCGCAGTCTTCGTCGTTCTGGTGACACAGTTGATATCCGATGTCGGCTATGTGTTTCTGAATCCCCGCATTCGTTTGTCCTGAGGAGCCACCATGGAAGATCTTTCCTGGGGCGCGATCATCGCCCGTATGATCCAGCAATTCTGGCCCGTTTGGGTGGCTTTGGTGGCAACTGTTGCAATCTCATTGCGCTACAAGCGGCGCTTGGGATTGTTCGGCAAACTTTTTGACAGCCCGGTGGGCATCACGGGGTTCTGCATCGTGATGTTTTGGGTGTTCACGGCGCTCTTTGCCGACCTGATTATCACGCATGACCCACTTGGCCAGATCTCGGGGTTAAAGAACGCACCGCCTGGCTCTGCGCTGAAAACCCAGATGGAGGGCGTCTATAGCCACTACCTTTTGGGCGGTGACCATTTGGCGCGCGATGTCTTTAGCCGCATGGTGATGGGCGCGCGCCGCGTGCTGACGATTGCCCCGGCGGCGACGGCCTTTGCCTTTATGGTGGGCGTCACTTTGGGGCTGCCGGCGGGATATTTTGGCGGCAAGCTTGACACGCTGCTGTCCTTCTTTGCCAATCTGGTTCTGGCATTCCCTGTGATCTTGCTGTTCTACCTGCTGGTAACGCCCGAAATTCGCGACACTGGCATTCCGATCTATCTTGCGGCGGTGTTGTTTCTGTTCCCGGTGATCTTCTTTTGCACGCTCTTCAACGCGCGTTTTTTCACCGACCCGCCGAAACGCAATCTCTACGTTGGCATTACGCTGGTCATAGGGCTTTGGGCCTATTCTGGTCTGGCCTTTAACGCTGACCCGCTTGGCGTCTGGCACATGGCACCAAACCTGCTGAACGTGTTCGTGTCCGTGGTCTTTGTGAACTCGCCGACGGTGTTCCGCATCGTCCGTGGTATCGTGATGGACCTCAAAGCGCGCGACTATGTGGCCGCAGGCCAGACCCGCGGCGAGGGCCCCTGGTACATCATGCTTTGGGAAATCCTTCCCAACGCACGCGGGCCGTTGATCGTCGATTTCTGCCTGCGGATCGGCTACACGACGATCCTGCTGGGGACGCTCGGCTTCTTTGGCCTTGGCGTCTCGCCAGAAAGCCCTGACTGGGGCTCGACCATCGATGACGGGCGCAAGCTGTTGACGCTCTATCCCCATCCTGCGCTGGCACCTGCCATTGCGTTGATGAGCCTTGTCCTTGGCCTGAACCTGCTGGCTGATGGTCTGCGCGAAGAAAGCCTGAAAGACTGATGGCGGCCCCAGCCCCACTTTCTTTGGCCCATTAAACCCAAGAGGATCCGGGGGCTGAAATCTCCGGACCCGCTTTCTCCGACACAACGAGGCCGCCATGTCCGTTATCGATGACACCGCCACCGCCCCCCAAGACAGCGCCACTGCTGCAGGCGCATGGGACCCGTCCCAACCAATCCTTGAAATCAAGAACCTGTCGATCAGCTTCTTTACCCGCCTACGGGAAATCCCTGCGGTTATGGATTTTTCATGCACCGTGATGGCAGGCGAAGCGATGGGCCTTGTCGGCGAATCCGGCTGTGGCAAATCCACGGTGGCGCTTGCCGTAATGCGCGACCTTGGCAAGAACGGCAAAATCGTCGGAGGCTCGATCACCTTCAAGGGTCGCGATCTGACGACCATGTCTGAAGAAGACCTGCGCCATTTGCGCGGCTCCGAAATTGCGATGATCTACCAAGAGCCGATGGCGTCCTTGAACCCCGCAATGAAGGTTGGCGCGCAATTGGCCGAGGTGCCGATGATCCATCAGGGCATGTCCAGACCCGAGGCGATGGTTCTGGCGCGTCAGATCATTGCGGACGTGCGCCTGCCCGACCCCGACCGGATCTTGCAGTCCTATCCGCATCAGCTTTCGGGTGGCCAGCAACAGCGCATTGTCATCGCCATGGCGCTGATGTCCAAGCCTGCGTTGCTTATTCTTGATGAGCCGACAACGGCACTCGACGTAACGGTCGAGGCCGGGATCGTGGATCTGGTGAAAGATCTTGGACACAAGTACGGCACCTCGATGTTGTTCATCAGCCATAATCTCGGGCTGATCCTGGACGTGTGCGACCGGCTTTGTGTGATGTATTCCGGCGAAGCGGTTGAGACGGGCAACGTCGCCGAAGTATTTGACAATATGCACCATCCCTACACACAGGCGCTGTTCCGCTCGATCCCGTTGCCAAGTGCGAACAAGAACGACCGCCCGCTGGTCGCAATTCCCGGCAACTTTCCCCTGCCGCATGAACGCCCCAAGGGCTGCAATTTCGGGCCGCGCTGCGATTACTTTGTCGCAGGCCGCTGCGACGCGGGCGCTGTCCGGATGGACCCAATTCCCGACAGCGACCGCCATGCAAGCCGTTGCGTGAAGTGGTCAGAAATTGACTGGAATGCGCCGATGAAGGCCAAGGTGGTCAAGGAAAAGACCCCGATTGGCCGCGTCGTGCTAAAGATGGAAGACCTGAAGAAATACTACTCCATTTCCAGCGGCGCCTTTGGCGGCGGCACCGACAAAGTGGTCAAAGCCAATGAGACTCTGTCCTTTGAGGCGCATGAGGGCGAAACGCTGGCAATCGTCGGTGAAAGCGGCTGCGGAAAATCGACCTTCGCCAAAGTCTTGATGGGGTTGGAGACCGCGACCTCGGGCTCGATCATGCTTTTCGACGAAAACGTGCAATCGACGCCCATCACCAAACGCAATACCGACACAGTGTCTTCGGTTCAAATGGTGTTCCAAAACCCCTTTGATACGCTCAATCCCTCGATGACGGTGGGGCGCCAGATCATCCGGGCGCTCGAGATCTTCAAGAAAGGCAAGAACGACGCCGAACGCTATGATCAGATGCTTAAACTTCTGGATCTGGTAAAGTTGCCGCGTGCCTTTGCCGAGCGGATGCCGCGTCAGCTATCTGGTGGGCAAAAACAACGGGTTGGCATCGCGCGGGCGTTTGCGGGCGGGGCGAAGGTCGTTGTGGCAGACGAGCCGGTTTCGGCGCTGGACGTCTCGGTGCAGGCCGCCGTGACAGACTTGCTGATGGATATTCAGCGCGAAAACAAGACGACCTTACTGTTCATCAGCCATGATCTGAGCATCGTGCGCTACCTTTCTGACCGGGTCATGGTGATGTATCTGGGTCATGTGGTGGAAATGGGCACGACCGATCAAGTGTTCCAGCCCCCCTATCACCCTTACACCGAAGCGCTTTTGTCCGCAGTGCCGATCGCGGATACCAAGGTAAAGCGTGAACGGATTGTGCTCGAAGGTGATATCCCCTCGGCGGTCAATCCGCCCCCAGGCTGTCCATTCCAGACACGTTGTCGTTGGAAATCTAAGGTGCCCGGCGGTCTTTGCGACACGGTCATGCCTGAGGTCAGGACATTGGCGGGGGGGCATCAGATAAAATGCCACCTAAGCACTGAAGTGTTGGATCGGATGGAGCCGGTCATCAAGATGGCAAACGAGTAGACGAATGCGGCGGCTGGCGGCTGGCATTGCGATTGCCGTGGCGTTGGGCGCTGCATTCCTATGGCAAATTGGACTTTGGCCTTTTGACGAGCCGCGGGCCGAATTCCGCCTGACGGCATCAGGCAAGGGTGAGCTTGTCTACAGTTGCACGTTAACCGCGGCAAACCCATCGGCTCAGAACGATGCACGCAGTCGGGCCGAGGCCGCGCATGCGGAGTTTCAGATCAGGCTTAAGGAATTGGCCGAGGCCGCCGCGACTGAGGTGCAGACGGGCATGACTGTTGCAGCGATCAGCAACGACACCTCTGGCATCAAAGCCGCCAGTGACGCCTACCACGACAAGGTCAAAGCCTTGCGGGTCGATCTGGAGGCGAAATACGGCTGCCGCGTGGACAGCACACTTGTGGCCCCTGCCCCCTGAGCCTGAAGTTAGCCCAGAATAGCCGAAACGTAGTTTCTGGTCTCTTCATAAGGAGGAATGCCGTTGTTCTTTTCCACGGCCATCGGCCCCGCATTGTAGGCGGCCAGAGCAAGCTTCCAAGACCCGAAGCGATCGTACATCATTTTCAGGTAGCGCGCGCCACCTTCCAGGTTCTGATGCGGGTCGTCAATATCCACACCCAGACGTTCCGCTGTTCCGGGCATCAATTGGGCCAAACCTGTTGCCCCCTTGCTGGACACCGCTCCAGCGTTCCAGCCGCTTTCTTGCTGCACGAGGCGCAAGAAAAGGTCTTCTGGCACCCCGTGTTTGCGGGCGACCTTTTTGGCGACTTCTAAGTATTCCCCCTTATACTTTCCGCTGTAGCGCACCTTCGTTCCGGTGTCGGCGCTCTTTTTCTCGGCGTTGGGGGTCAAACGGGTCGAAAAGTCATATTGCTCGGACAAACGTCCATCCAACAGCGCCGACTGCGAACGAAAAAGCGCCGTCCGGTTGGATGTCGAGCCTGAAAGCCGAAGACCCTCTGCATATACGGCAGCGGGCAGGCCAAGGGTCAGAACCAACGCGGATAGGCCGACAAGGGGCAAGCGCATGAACATGTCCGTCAAAAAGGTTGCGGGAACTATACCCAATCTTGCTCAGGTTGCTAGCCCCGGTGGCAGATTGCCGCTGGAAACCGCGTTCTTCACACCCTGGTGTCTGCCCTCCGCCCGGACGCGCGCGGCAGGCCTGCAACCACAAGGCTTCGCAACGGTCGGCAGCGTGCCGCGCCAGCCTTGCCATAGAAAGCGTTGAGATGGGCCTTCGCGGCGCCCCCTGCGCGGCCAGCGCGCCTGCGGCGACACGCGTTTCGCATACGGGACAGTGCAGATCGGTAAAGGACCTGCCGTCTCAGATTGACCTAATGATGCCGCCGCAACGCTGTTGGGCACCATACGTGGCTTATGCGCCGCATTCTTGTCCGCTGACGGTTTGGGATTGACCGCCGCAGCTGCCAGCCGCTGCGGCGGTCAGGACCGGCAGGATGGGCTCTTGGGGCAATCCATCCGTGGACGGTTGGAAAGACGACGGGGGTTATACGTCGTCCCTGTCCACATCGCCGGTTTCGACGCGATCACCCGCGTCGCAGGTCTTCACCACCTTCATGTCTTCATCGTGAAACAGCGGCAGTGTCTTGCCGTCTTTGACAGTGTCGGCTTCGAACCGATGATCCTCCGCTTCCATTTTGCGGACGTCATCGCTGTCGAGAACCAACCGCAAACCGGCCTTTTCCTGAGTGACCGCGCCAATGGCGCCTTCAGCGTGCGCCATAGGTGCGGCGAACAGGTTAAGTTCCATCAAAGCTGCGGGAAAAGCCGTCTGGTCGCCGAGAAAATATGCGCCCCCCTGTTACCACCCGCGTGCGGAATTGCGCCGGGATTTGCCAGAGTTGCCCGAATTAGGCAGTCCGTTCCATTGGCCCCAAGGCGCATTTTGGGCGTTTCTAACTCGAGGTATAAGCGGTGTTTTGCCGAGTCTTCCGACCTGTTTGGCGGCATGGGCACTGTTGCGGGGCGCAGAGGGGCAGTTTATACGATTTGGTAACCAGATCTGGCAATCTTGCCAGAACAAAGTGGAATCAGGGAGAAGCGCATGGCGGGGTCAGTCAACAAGGTCATTATCGTTGGCAATCTTGGTCGCGATCCGGAAGTGCGAAACTTTCCGAATGGTGGAAAGGTGGTCAACTTGCGCATCGCTACCTCGGAAACTTGGCGAGACCGCACTTCGGGCGAACGCAAAGAGCGGACCGAGTGGCACTCTGTGGCCATCTTTAATGAAAACATCGGCAAGATCGCAGAACAATATCTGAAAAAAGGTTCCACGGTTTACATCGAGGGCCAGTTGGAAACCCGCAAATGGCAGGACCAGTCTGGCGCAGACCGGTACACAACAGAAATCGTGCTGCGCCAGTTCCGCGGTGAAATGACTTTGCTGGGCGGCCGGGATGGCGGCTCGGGCGGTGGCGGTGGCGGCGGTGGTTACGACGACCGCGGTGGCTATGACGATCCGCAGGGCGGCAGCGGTCCTGCCAGCAGTGGCGGGTCAGCAGGCGGTGGTTACGGCCGCGGCGCGGGCGGCGGCGGATTTGGTGGCGGAGCGGCAGGCGGTGGCCGCCCGGATCTGGATGACGAAATTCCGTTCTGATACAGACGCTGAACTTGCCGGGCAGCACTGGACCTTTGCCCGGCAATTCCCTATATAATCGCTCAAGAAACGGAGCGAGATCACCATGAACACCCAGCAGGAAAAGATCGAAGGCGCGCCCTTGATCCGCCCTTCCACGACTGATCATCCGCTTTATGAGGCCGTAACCGACGCCTGCCGAACGGTTTTTGACCCGGAGATTCCAGTCAATATCTATGATCTTGGCTTGATCTACACGATTGAAATTTCAGATGAAAACGCCGTTGGAATCATGATGACCCTGACGGCCCCTGGCTGCCCGGTGGCTGGTGAGATGCCCGGCTGGGTGGCTGAAGCTGTCGAAAGCCTGCCTGGTGTCAAACAAGTCGACGTCCAGATGACTTTTGAGCCGCCATGGGGCATGGACATGATGTCAGATGAGGCGCGTTTGGAACTCGGCTTTATGTAGTTCAAGCCTATAGGCTTGCATTAGGCCAATGCAATCAAGAAGGCTTGCAAAACCTTCGAGCAACCCTTATGACTTGCCGATGATCCCCTACGCCGCCGTATTGACTGGAGACCTGATCGGCTCGACCAAAGCCGGGCCGGAGGCTGTCGAATCCGCAATGGCGATGATCTCAGACGCCGCCCGCAGATTTACAGCCCTGTGCGATACACGTTTTTCTCGTCACCGTGGCGACGGCTGGCAGATTTATTGCGAACGGGGCGAATTTGGATTTCGGCTGGTGGTGCAAATCATGGCGCGCTTGGCCAGCCAACCTGCAGCGCTCGCAAGCCGCATTTCACTTGCCACGGGTGCAACTGCGCCCCCTTTAGGGTCCCTCGCCAGTGCGAGTGGGCCAACCTTTGAGCATTCGGGCCGGGGACTTGACTCAATGCGGCGAGGCGAGAGATTGGCCTACTGGACTCTGGGCACGGAACAGAGCCAACCGCCCTTCGGCTTTCCGTCAGCCCTGCTTCAATATCTGGATTGGCAAGCATCACGCTGGTCACCAGAGCAGGCCGAAGCTGTCGCGCTCGCCTTCGCGCCTAAAGCGGAGCCGCTTAAGGACTTGGCGCAATCCATGGGAATAAGCCGGCAAGCGCTGCAAGCGCGCCTCCGCGGAGCAGGCCAAGCCCCAATTGCCGCCGCCCTGAAAGCATTTGAGACGGGCATAATGCCTGAGCCGGCGACAGGGGATCGACGGGACCATGGCTGAAACTTTTGCGGCATTGCTCTGCGCCCATGTGTTGGCAGACTTCTTGTTTCAGACCCATTGGATGGTCACCCACAAATCGCGCGCGCTGGCGATTGCCGCGCACGGGGCAGTCGTGCTTACGTTGAACCTTGCGATCATTGGGTCAATGGCGCCGGCCTTGTGGCTTTTGGCTTTGGCTCATATCGGGGTGGATCTGATCAAGACCCACGGGCCTTGGCGGGGGCTTGGCGCATTCCTCGTCGACCAATCGGCGCATCTGATGCTGCTTGCGGCCTTAGCGGGCACGACTCCTGACCTGTGGTCAGACGGGATCTGGGCGGAAATGGCACGCCTTCCCGGCGTACTCACGCTGATCACCGGACTGATCCTTGCAACGCGGACCGGTGGATTCGCGATTTCGATGCTCATGCAGCCTTGGGCCGAGGCCTCACCTCAGGGCCTAGCAAACGGCGGACGTGCAATCGGGATGCTTGAACGCGGGTTGATCTTTCTTTTGGTCATGAGCGGTCAGGCTGAAGGGATCGGCTTTTTGATTGCGGCCAAGTCGGTCTTGCGTTTCGGCTCTGTTGGGGACGACCGGGCGGTCAGCGAATATGTGATTATCGGCACGCTTGCGTCGTTTGGTTGGGCAATTGCGGTGGCTTTTGGGACGGTAACCTTAATGTCTTTGTTGCCGCCGCTTGGAATTCCGGATCTGACACCCTAGATTGAGATCAAAGGAGCATCTCATGTTCGGAATTCCCGGCAAGGCCGCCGTCACACTCACCCCGATTGCAAGCCGCCAGATTGCGCGGCTGATGGAAAAGCAAGGTTCCAAGGGGCTTCGCATTGGCGTCAAAAAAGGCGGTTGTGCGGGCATGGAATACACCATGGACTATGTGGCCGAGGTGAATCCGCTTGATGAAGTGGTCGAGCAAGACGGCGCGCGCGTGTTGATCGCCCCGATGGCACAGATGTTTCTGATCGGAACCATCATTGATTATGAAGTTGATCTGCTGGCGTCAGGGTTCAAGTTCATCAACCCCAATGTGTCCGAAGCCTGCGGTTGCGGCGAATCGATCAAATTCAAAGATCAGCCTGCGGCGTAGTGCCAACCCTATGACCATGCGGCGGCATTTTCCGATCGCGTCGTTACTCGCACCCTAAGCAGTAATATTCGGCTGGATTGAGCAGAGGACTTTTCCTTAGGTCACTGGACCGCTATTGTTTGCGTTAACATTCATGGGAGCGCGTCATGCGGAAACTTGCGGCCGGAAACTGGAAGATGAACGGATCAGCTGCCGCGTTGGCGGAAGTGGCCGCGCTTTTGAACAATCATCCCGCGCCGAATTGCGAAATGTTGCTGTGTCCGCCCGCCACACTGACAGCGCAGATGGCCTGGGCCGCACGTGGGTCGGTTTTGCAAGTCGGCGGCCAAGATTGCCATCCCAAGGATTCGGGTGCCCATACCGGAGATGTCTCGGCAGCGATGCTGAAGGACGCTGGTGCGAGCTACGTCATTCTGGGGCACTCCGAACGCCGCGCTGATCATGGCGAAACAGATGAATTGGTAAAAGCAAAAGCCGCCGCCGCGCAGGCGGCAGGTCTGACACCGATCGTCTGCATCGGCGAGACAGAGGCCGAGCGCGACGCGGGCACCACTTTGGCGGTCATTGGCGGGCAACTGGATCGCTCGCTTCCCGACAACACAGAGGGCGTGGTCGTGGCCTATGAGCCGGTCTGGGCCATCGGCACGGGGCGCACGCCAACACTGGAACAGATTGCCGAGGTGCACGCGTTTTTGCGCAACCGACTTGCGGCCCGGATCGGTGCAGAGGCTGCTAAGAAGCTGCGCCTGCTCTATGGCGGTTCCGTCAAACCCTCCAACGCAAACGAGATTTTCGCAGTCCCGCACGTTGATGGGGCACTCGTCGGCGGAGCAAGCCTAAAGGCCGCTGATTTCGGCGCCATCGTGGCCGCACTTTCCGCCGCAAACTGACGGCTTCCTGTCGCGGGTTGATCAGCCAGACCGGCCGCCTTGGTGGCAGGGTTTTGGCATGATCGTCGACACAAATCCTCCCGTTCCGGGCCGCCTATCGGCTAACCTCGTGTGCATGGGCTCCATGCTCATTTGGGCGGCCGGCCTGCCCGCCGCAGGCCTTTTGATCCCATTGATGACGGGCGCTCAACTAAATGCGTTGCGGATGGGGCTGGCGGCCTTGGCGCTCTTGCCAGTCTGGGCATTGCTCGAAGGCTTCGCCCCTATGCGTCGGGTGAACTGGCCAAGGGGCATTGCGGTCGGCAGCTTGATTGGTCTCGGCGCTTGGTTCTTGATCCGGGGCCAGATGCAGGGCGGAGCCGTGACCGCCGCGGTTATTTCAGCCACGTTGCCCGTTGTGGGAATAACCCTTGAGGTCATGCTTGACGGGCGAAAATTGACCCGTGCGCTCATTGTTGGGCTGATCCTAGCGCTGATCGGCGGAAGTCTGGCGCTCGACTTGCGCTCTGGCTCGCTGTCACTCGGGTTTGGCGCGTTGCTGTGCTTTGGTTCTGTCTTGTGCTTTACGATCGGATCAAGGCTGACGGTCACTGCCTTTCCTGATCAGTCGCCGATTGGGCGTACAGCGCTGACCCTGACCGGGGCAGCGGTTGCGGCGATTACCGTGGCGCTGGTGCAAATTGCTATGGGCACCCCCCTTCCCGACCACGCACTTTGGGGCTGGCACGAGTTCGGCGCCATCTTACTTTATGCCGTCGGCTCAATGGCTATTTCGCAAGTGATGTGGATTATGTCCGTCGAAAAGCTGGGAATTGGGCTGTCCTCCTTGCACATCAATGCCGCCCCTTTCTATGTCATGTTGATCCTTTTTGCCTTTGGTGCGACTTGGGACTGGTCACAGGCCGCTGCGGCAACGCTGGTGGGTTTTGGCGTTCTGATCGCCCAAGGCGTTCTTCCCTTGCCGAAAGTTATGCAATGATCACGCTTCAACAATCGCCGACCGAGGCGCGTTTTGTCCAAGACCCCTATCCGTTTTATGAGCGCGCACGCTCTGCGGGCCCGTTTTTTCACTGGCAGGAATACGGAATGGCCTGCACCGGAAACGCGGCGGCCTGCAGTGCAATCTTTCGGGACCGGCGCTTTGGGCGCGAAGTGCCTGTCGAACTTGCACCGAAAATCGCGGATCATCTGAAACCCTTTTATGCGGTCGAAGCGCATTCCATGCTGGAGCTTGAGCCGCCACGCCACACGCGGTTGCGCAGCCTCGTGTTGCGCGCCTTTACCTCGCGGCGCATCGCGGCGTTGCAGCCGGAGATTGCTGAACTGACCGATCAATTGATCGACGCGTTTCCCGAGGGTTCCTTCGACTTGTTGCGTCACTTCGGACAGAGGTTGCCCGTCATCATCATCGCCAGATTGCTGGGCGTGCCGGAATCCATGTCGGACGATCTGTTGCGTTGGTCCAATGCGATGGTCGGCATGTACATGGCCGGGCGCAGCCGCGAGGCAGAAGACCGCGCGTCGCAAGCGGCACAGGATTTTTCAGCTTTCCTGCGCGACTATGTGGAAGAGCGTCGCAAAGCGCCGGGCGATGATCTGATCACGTCGCTTATCGCGGCAGAAGAGGCCGGAGAAAAACTTTCCACGGATGAGTTGATTACTACCTGCATTCTGTTGCTGAACGCGGGCCATGAGGCGACCGTTCATACCATCGGCAACGGCGTGAAGACGCTGCTAGAGAGCCGCACAGTGCTGAACGAGGCCAATGCCGAGACCTGTATCGAGGAAATTTTGCGCTTTGATCCCGCGCTCCACATGTTCACCCGCTGGGCCTATGAAGATGTAGAGGTTATGGGCCATCAGTTCCGGCGCGGTGATCAGGTCGCCCTGCTGCTGGCGGCGGCCAATCGAGACCCCGGCGTCTGGGACGCCCCAGCAAGGTTCCAACCCAACCGTCCGATCAAACCGAATGTCACCTTCGGTGCCGGCCTACACTTTTGTGTGGGTGCTCCTCTGGCGCGCTTGGAGCTTGTCGTTGCTTTGCCGATCCTTATGAAGCGGTTGCCGGGCCTCCACCTTACCGAAGCGCCATCTTATGCCAACGTATACCACTTCCATGGGCTGGAGCGCCTGATGGTGGGGCGTTAGCGCCCTACGAACCTACTGGTGCAAGCAATCCAGACCCTAAGCGCGGGAGGGGTCACAAAGGCAGCACTGTTGTCGCCTTGATTTCTTCCATGCTCAAAAGCGCTGTCACGTTGTAGATTTTCACCTCAGAGATCAGCGCCTGATAAAAGGTGTCATAGGCGCGGGCATTTTTAACGCGAACCTTCAGGATATAATCGATATCCCCGGCAAGACGGTGGGCTTCCAAAACCTCCGGACGAGACCGCAAGACCTGCAGGAACTTGCGCTGCCAATCCGCCTCATGTTCAGAGGTGCGGATAAGCACGAAGAAACAGGCTTCCAACCCAAGGCTCTCTGCGTCCAGCAAAGCGGTCTGTCGCAGGATGACCCCGGCTTCGCGCATCCGGCGGATTCGATTCCACACTGGGGTCTTTGAAGAGCCGACTTTGCGGGCAATTTCGTCCAAGGATTGCTCAGCGTCGGCCTGCAATTCTGTAAGGATTTTCCTGTCCAACTCGTCCAGATGGGCCGCCATTCGCCTGATCCTCGATTTTGCAGAACCCAGTTCCAATCGGCGGCAGTATCGGAACAAATGTCCTTATCTGCAAGGGACTATGGCCAAAAATGGGGAAAATATCCTATATTGAGGGACCAAACGACCGGATTTTGTCATGACCCTGCTGCCTGCCTTCTCGCTTCCCGACGTTTCGGTCCTCTTTGTGGGCGCCGGGCCGGGGGCGGTTGCACATTTGACGCTGGCGGCACTGCGCGCGGTGGAAACCGCTGACGTGATTATCCATGATCGCCTTGTCGGGGCAGACATTCTGGCGCTGATTCCCGCAGAGGTGCGGTGCATCGACGTGGGCAAAGAAGGCTTTGGTCCCTCCACGTCGCAAACCAAGATCAATCAAATACTGGTGACCGAGGCAGCTAAGGGCCTGCGTGTCGTGCGGCTCAAGGGCGGCGACTGCGGCATCTTTGGACGATTGGACGAGGAAATCGGGGCGCTCGAGGCGGCAGGCCACAGCTTTGCCATCCTGCCCGGACTGACCGCGGCCAGCGTCGCCGCCGCAGCCATCGGTCAAAGCCTTACCCGGCGCGGCCGCAACGCGTCCCTGCGGATCGTAACCGGGCATGATATGGCAGGTTTTGCCGAACAGGACTGGCGTGGGCTGGCACGGCCCAACGAGGTCGCCGCGATCTACATGGGCAAGAAATCTGCGCGCTTCGTACAGGGCCGGCTGATGATGCACGGCGCGGCGGCAGAGACACCCGTCGCCCTGATCTCGAACATTTCTCGCCCGGAACAACAGATTTCGGCCGCCACGCTGGCGACACTTCCCGAGGCGGTGGCTGAGCTCGATGGCCCGACCGTCATTCTTTACGGCCTTGCCCCGCGCAATTTCACCGCAGAAATCCAACACATAAAGGAGGCCCGCGCATGAGCCGCCGTTTTACCCCGAAAGTTGTCACTGCCAACCGCCTGCGCGAGGGCGACGTGGTCTATCTGACCCCAGACAACCGTTGGTCCCTCTTGCATCATGAGGCCGAACTGATCGACGACGAAGCCCATGCCGAGCTTCGTATGCTGCATGCCGCCTCTCAAAAGCTGCTGATCGTCGGCCCCTATCTCGCCGACGCCAAGCAGGGCACGCACGGCCCTGAGCCGATCCATTTCCGTGAGGCCTTCCGCACCCGTGGACCCTCCAACTACAACCACGGCAAACAAGCCGATCTTGCGTCCTGAGGACCTGATGTATTCTTATTCCGACTTCGACGAGTCCTTCGTTCGCACCCGTGTTGCCCAGTTTTCCAGCCAAGTGGAGCGTCGCCTGAATGGCTCGCTGACGGAAGATGAGTTCCGCCCGCTGCGCCTGATGAATGGCCTTTATCTGCAACTCCACGCCTATATGCTTCGGGTCGCGATCCCCTACGGAACGCTTTCTCCGCGGCAGATGCGGCAACTGGCGCTGATCGCAGACACTTGGGACAAGGGGTATGGGCACTTCACCACCCGCCAGAATTTACAGTTCAACTGGCCAAAACTGCCGGATGTGCCCGCGATCCTGACCGCGTTGGCCGATGTTGAAATGCACGCCATTCAAACGTCCGGCAATTGCGTGCGCAACGTAACCGCCGATCATTTCGCGGGGGCCGCAGCCGACGAAATCGAAGACCCGCGCCCTTACGCGGAATTGCTCCGCCAGTGGTCGACGGACCACCCAGAGTTCCAGTTCCTGCCGCGCAAGTTCAAAATCGCCATCACTGGCGCGCCAAATGACCGCGCCGTGACCAAGGCCCATGACATAGGTCTGCGGATGACCCGCAACAGCGCCGAGGAACCCGGGTTCGAAGTGATGGTCGGCGGCGGTTTGGGCCGCACCCCGATGATCGCCTTCACCGTGCGAGAGTTCCTGCCAATCGAAGACCTGATCCCCTATGTCGAAGCCGTGTTGAGCGTTTACAACACGCTTGGCCGTCGCGATAACAAATACAAAGCGCGCATCAAGATTACGGTCCACGAAACCGGGCGTGAGGAAATCGCGCGCATGGTCGAAGAGCGTTTTGCTGAATTGCGCCCGCTTTTTGGCGGCAATGACCAAAAACTGTTGGCAGACATCCGCACGGCTTTCGCCGCCCCGGCATTCCGCAATGCACCCACTGATGCCTTTGATGCGTTTTACAAGGCCGATCCGGTGTTCCGCGCCTGGGCTGACACCAATTTGTCAGCGCATCGCAACGATCAATACGCAATCGTCACGATCAGCGTCAAAGCACATGGCGCCACACCGGGAGACGCAAGTTCCGATCAGATGCGGCTTATGGCGGATCTGGCAGAACGCTACGGCCACTCTGATCTGCGGATCAGTCATGAGCAGAACGTCATCCTGCCCCATGTGCATAAATCCGACCTGCCCACTGTCCATGCTGCTCTTTTGCAAGCCGGTCTGGGAACGGCCAATGTCGGCCTGATCTCGGACATTATCGCCTGCCCCGGGATGGACTATTGCGCGCTTGCAACGGCCCGCTCAATCCCCGTTGCTCAGGAAATCGCGCTGCGCTTTGAGGAACTGAAACTGGAGCATGAGGTGGGGCCGCTCAAGATCAAGATCTCTGGCTGCATCAATGCGTGCGGTCACCACCATGTCGGGCACATCGGCATTCTTGGCTTGGACCGCGCGGGTGTGGAGAACTATCAGATCACGCTGGGCGGCGATGGCACGGAAACGGCGATCATCGGAGAAAAGACCGGGCCCGGCTTTGCCTATGACGAGATCGTCCCAGCGATCGAGCGATTGGTAATGGCTTACTTGGAACAGCGTGAGGCGCCGCAGGAAACCTTTCTGCAAGCCTATCGCCGCTTGGGAATGGAACCGTTCAAAGCGGCCCTATACGGGCAGGAAGGCGAAAAGGATGCCGCGTGACCTTCCCGAAGGCACTGTCGCCGATCGGGTGACCGCCCTTAACACGCGCTACCGCCATCACGGTGCCACAGCGGTGCTGGAGCATGCGCTGAAAGACATCGATGTGGGTCGTGTGGCGCTTGTGTCGTCCTTCGGTGCGGAATCGGTGGTTCTGCTCCATCTGGTCAGTGTCATCGCGCCCGAGACGCCCGTGCTTTTTGTGGATACGCGGATGTTGTTTCAGGAAACGCTGGATTACCAACGGGAACTGGCCGAAAAGCTGCATCTGTGCGACGTGCGCACCATCCGCGCCACGCAGCCTCGGGTGGCGTTCGAAGATCCCGACAATACGCTGCACCAGTTCAGCACAGATTCCTGCTGCGCTGTCCGCAAGGTTGAACCCTTGGAGCGCGCGCTGAAAGAGTTTGACGGCTGGATCACCGGCCGCAAACGCTACCAGGGCTCCACCCGACAAACGGTCGAGTTCTTTGAAGCCGAAGCCGAAGCGCGGATCAAGGTCAATCCGTTGGCACATTGGGGGCGCGAAGACCTTGAAGAATACATGGTCGAAAACCGGTTGCCTCGGCACCCGTTGGTCGCAAAGGGATATCCATCCATTGGCTGTGCCCCCTGCACAAGCCCTGTAGCCGAAGGTGAAGACCCACGCGCAGGCCGTTGGCGTGGCAGCGAAAAGACAGAATGCGGCATCCATTTCATCAATGGACGTGCCGTCAGAGCACCAAAGGAGTTCTGCGGCATGACCGTACTTGTCACCGATCAAGGATTTTCCGTCGCGGCACCAGTCGAGGCTGTGACGCTGGCAGAAATTGCTACACATCAAGGGGTCGTCGATCTGGCACAGTCGGATGACCCCGAGGCCCTGTCGCCATACCTGGCAGCTTTGACACTGATCCGCGTCAGCTTTCCCGCCTTCAATGATGGGCGTGCCTTCACCATCGCGCGCCGCTTGCGGATGCTTGGGTATACAGGCGAACTGCGCGCCTTGGGCCCCGTGATTGCCGATCAATATGCGATGGTGAGGCGTGTCGGCTTTGACTCGGTAGAAATCCCTGATGACCTCGCCGCGCGTCAACCAGCCGAGCAGTGGACATTCCGCGCCGATTGGCAATCCCATGATTATCAGGCACGTCTGCGCGCCTGATCGCCCGACCACCCTGCCCTGCGTTCAATTGTCCGTCCCTAAGCATTGAGGGTTCCCCCAAGCCGGGGAAAGGCCTATCTCGGAACTTGACTGAAATGACTGAAGTTGTCGCCATGACCGAAATCGCCGCCAAACCGCACCTGCCAGACGCGCAGATCGTCACCTCTGTCAAACACTGGACGGACCGGCTTTTCTCTTTCCGGGTGACCCGGCCCAAGTCCCTGCGCTTCCGGTCCGGAGAGTTTGTGATGATCGGCTTGCTCGGCGACACGGGGAAACCCTTGCTGCGCGCTTATTCCATTGCCTCCCCCTCTTGGGATGATGAGCTGGAATTCTACTCCATCAAGGTTCCCGATGGCCCCCTGACCAGCCGTTTGCAGCATATCAAGGTCGGCGATGAGATCATCCTGCGACCGAAGCCCGTTGGCACGCTGGTGCATGATGCGCTTTTGCCGGGCAACCGCGTCTGGTTCTTGGCGACGGGCACGGGCCTTGCCCCATTCGCCAGCCTGATGCGCGACCCAGAGACTTATGAGAAATACGATCAGGTCATCATGATGCACACCTGCCGCGAGTTGGGTGAGTTGGAATATGGCCGCCAGCTTGTGGAAAGCCTGAAGGACGATCCTTTGATCGGCGAGATGGTTGCGGATAAACTGCTCTACTATCCGACAACCACACGCGAAGCCTCTGCCCATATGGGGCGGATCACCGACAACTTGCTGTCTGGCAAAGTGTTTACCGATCTGGGCTTGCCGCCGATGTCAGCAGAGCATGATCGCGCGATGGTTTGCGGCAGCTTGGCGTTCAACCATGATGTAAAAGCGGTGCTCGAAAAGTTCGGCTTGCGCGAAGGAGCCAATTCAGAGCCTCAGGAATACGTCGTCGAAAAGGCCTTTGTCGGCGACGGTATCTGACCCCCTCCGCATTTTAAGTTGAAAGCCGCAGAAAATCTCTGCGGCTTTTTGCATTTAGACCGTCGATGACAACCGTTGTCATTTGATCCAGCGACCAAATTCAAACATGTTTCTTGGAAATCTAAGTCGCCAAAGGAACTGGCATGAAACGCGTTTTAGCCCTGTTGCTCCTGACCACCCCGGCTCTTGCCGATGAGCAGATAGTGATAGAATTCCAGAATAAAGCTAGCCAGTCGGCCGAGATCATGGGGATTTTCCCCGTTAATGAGGCAGGCGAGTTTGTCGATGACAACGTCGGCACCGCTGAAGCCTTTGGGCCGGGCGAGACCGTTACGATTGTGACAGCACTCATCCGCTGCATGAAGGTCGATGTAGGCGCACGGTTCGCAGACGGGGAAGAGGTCTGGGGCCGCACAGATCTGTGCAAGAACCGCACTTTGATACTGCACGATTGATCGCGCGTCCGCCGGACAAGAAAAAGCCGCGGTAAGCAAAAGCTTCCGCGGCCTCTTTATTCGCATTGGGGCGGATTACATGCCCAAAGCAGCTTTCACAGCGTCCAAAGCGCCCTGAACCAAAGCGGGGTTCGAAGCAGCCGCCGCGACGGATGCTTTCAGCGTGGTTTTGGTTGCGTCGTCCAGCGCCGAAGCGTCGATCAACGCGGTCACTTTGGTTGCGTCAAATGCAGCCGGGTCCAGAACGGCAGCGGCGTCAGCCATTGCGTCGGTCGCAGCTTCGGTAGTTGCAGCAGCGGCATCGGTTGCAGCTTCGGTGGTTGCAGCAGCTGCGGAAGCAGCAGCCTCTTCCGCAGCTTTGGCAGCGGCCGCAGCGTCGTCAGCCGCTTTTTGCGCTGCTGCGGCGGCTTCAGCCTCTGCTGCTTTGGCAGCGGCAGCTGCATCGTCAGCTGCCTTCATTGCGGCTTCCTGAGCAGGCTTGTAGCTGAACTGGTAGTAACCACCAGCCGCCAGAAGAACCACAACGGCGCCGATCAGCACATTCTTGTTCATGTCATTTACTCCCATGACCGAAACTTCGGATGCGCGGGATATGACAGAATCATTGGCGCTTGGAAAGCCCGCGCCGCGGTGCGGCGGAAGGAATGCGCGCCTAACAAGCGTCAATCTGGCCGATTAGCCGACCTGATTACCCGAATCTGGACCGATCCCCATTGAAGACTGCGCCCGTGCGGCATAGATTGCGCTCCGCAAGACAACCACATGAAGGACGATCACCCTGGCCCGCCGCCCACATAACGCCCCGCCGCAACGCGATACCGGACCGCGCATCAATGATCGCATCCGTTCCCCCGAAATCCGCCTGATCGGGGCGGATGGCGAAAACGTTGGCGTCGTCACCCCCGCTCGCGCCATGCAGATGGCAGAAGAAGCCGGGCTCGATCTGGTCGAAATCTCTCCGAACGCCGAACCGCCGGTCTGTAAGATCATGGACTTTGGTAAGTTCAAGTATGAGACCCAAAAGCGCGAAGCCGAAGCGCGCAAAAAGCAAAAGATCATCGAAATTAAGGAAATCAAGTTCCGCCCCGGAACGGATATCCATGACTACGAAGTGAAGATGCGCTCTGTGCTCAAGTTCCTTGATGAGGGCGACAAGGTGAAAGTCACTTTGCGCTTCCGCGGTCGCGAGATGGCTCACCAGGATCTTGGATTGGAATTGCTGAACCGTGTTGCCGCTGATGTTGCCGAAGCGGGCAAGATCGAATCCATGCCGCGGCTTGAAGGTCGTCAAATGGTCATGATGGTCGGCCCAAGATAAGGTCGCCGCCTTTCGTTGTGTCCGAAATGGGGGCCCTTGGCCCCCATTTGCATTCGTGCTTCGTGGTCCCCCGCAAGGGCGACAAGGCAGCGACGGTTCAGAGTGAACCCAAAGTTGGCGGGCGGCGGGACCTGTCTGGAGATTAGCCGCCAAACCCACATTCCCTGAACGCAGGTGTCGCCCCTCTCATCCCGGGGCCTCGCAAGCCGAGTCTATTGTCTGGCGAGGGTTCAGAACGCGCTTTTTTGATCACCGGGCTTATGCACCGGCCCCGGTTCGCGCAATTGCGGGCGGATCGGGATTTCCTTCAGCAAGCCGCCGACCCCCATCGCCGCAATATCCAGGCCGGTAACGCGAATCCCGCAGGCGATCCGCTCCAAGACCCAATCCGCACCATTCAGCGCGGGCGAGCGCGCGCAACCCGGCAAGCCAATCACCGGCTTTCCAAACAAATCACCCAAGAACAAAAGGTTACCCGGATCCACTGGCATCCCGAACCGGATCACAAGCCCACCCGCAGCGCGGAGCCCTTCGGGCGCGGTGTCGAACAGGTCGGATGTCGCCGAACCGGTAAGAATCAAAGCCATCTGTCCCGGCAAAGTCGGAAGCGCGGCGGCGATGGCATCGGGCGCGTGATCCACGACCGCCACGCCTGCCAACTCAATGCCCAGTGCTGCCAGACGTGCGGCGATGACCTTGCGGCCCTTTTCGGTCAGCTTTGGGTCTTGGCCGGGGACCTCCGTCAAGACCAGACCCGCAGTTTGCAACACAACCGGCCGCAAACGCAGGGCAGCAAGGCCAAGCGCACAGGCCTCTTCAACGGCGGCGGCACTGACAGCGTAGGTGATGATCTTGACCGTGCCCGCCAGCATCCCCGGCTCTACCCGTGCGAAAGGGGGTAATGTGGCAAAGGTAATTGCGGGGTCCACCCTGTTAAGGGCATGAATACATTCAACATCCAGCTCGATCACACCGACTTCGGCCGCATTCAGGTTGACCCGCCCGGTGAAGGCCTTGCTTAACCGCAGGCCTTGCTTGGCCGGATCGGGGACCAGAGCCGCGGCAAGCCGGAACGCGGCCGTGTTTTCATCCAGATCACCGGGGTCCATGCGGGCAACGACCACCTCAGTGCGCCCAGCCAGTTGAAGTGCCGAAATCTCTGCCGGGCCAAGGACTTGCCCCTTGCGAAGCCGGCCGCCTTGAACGGTTTCCGAATGGGCGAGGATTGCCCCTTCGGCCGCATCCAGCGGAACCGAGCCAAAGCGCATCAGGCCTGCCTCAGGGTTTGGGTGATCTGGGCCAGAATGGAGACGGCGATTTCCGCCGGGGTTTTGGCGCCGATAGCCAGCCCGACGGGGGCGTGGATGCGGGCGATTTCGGCCTCGGTAAACCCGTCTTCCTGCAGCCGTTCCAACCGTCTTGAATGTGTCTTCTTTGAACCAAGACAACCCAGATAAAACACCGGGCTGCGCAGGGCAAAGCGTATCGCGGGATCATCCAGTTTCGGGTCATGGGTCAGGGTGACAATGGCGCTACGGCTGTCCGGGGCCAGGCGGGCCAAGGCCTCATCCGGCCAGTCGTCCAGAATGACCTCGCCGGGAAAGCGCTCTGCCGAGCCAAAGCTGCTGCGCGGATCAATCAGGGTCGGGTCATAACCCGCCAGCCGTGCCATTGCGATCAAGGGCTGCGCGATGTGCACCGCGCCAACCACGAAGAGCCGGAGCGGCGGGTTATGCGGGGCCAGAAAGCGGCCGTCTTCCTCCATCCCGGCGCGGTCAGAGCGCAGGCGGGCGTCGGACAGGGGATCAGCCCCCGCCTCTAACAGGCCCCGCGTGCTGTCGGCCAGATGCACCGCATAGGTCACGGGACGCCGGTCTTTGCGCGCCGCGACCAGCGCTGCAAGCAACGGCTCAGGCAGCACGGCCCCGACAGGCTCTACCAGCACCCGGATCGTGCCTCCGCAGGCCAGCCCCACGGCAAAGGCCGTCTCATCCGACACGCCAAAGGTCAAAAGCCGGGGGGCGCCGTCTTGCAGGGCTGCCAGCGCTTCTTCAACGACCGCCCCTTCGACGCAACCGCCCGAGACAGAGCCCATGATCTCGCCCGCGCCGGAAACGGCCACTTGGCTGCCCGGTTGGCGCGGCGCTGAGCCCCATGTCTCTACCACCGTGGCCAAAGCGGCCCCCCGCCCTGTGCGATGCCATTGCAGAGCACATTCTGGAATCTGGTCGTGCTGAAACTCGGTCATGTTGCGGCCCCCATACAAGCAGTATGCGGCGGGCGCGCGCCATTTGCCATTACCCAAAGGTGCCATGACAAAGGCCCCGAACTTCTTCGGGGCCTTTGGTGGTCTGGCGGTTGCGCGCTTTGGTTTAGCGCGACGTCGTCATCAGCGGCGTGATCACCCGCACCACAACCCGGCGGTTAAGGCGTTCGTCGGCTTGGGTATCAATCAGCAACTCGCTTTCACCATAGCCTTGAATGACCATGTTTTCCGGCGGGATGTCGAAGTACTCGCTCAATGCCAGCGCCACAGATTCTGCCCGGCGATCCGACAAGGCAAGGTTCAACGGGGCTTTGCCCACGGCGTCGGTATGCCCTTCGATCAGGAAAATCTCACCGGGGTTGGCATCCAGAAGATCCTGCATCAGGCCGCCCAGATCGGCGAGGTTTTCGGCTTGACCTGCTTTGATCGCGGCCGAGCCGCTGTCAAAGGTCATGCTTTCCACGTCGATCGTTGCGGCAAGCGCACGCACCTGCGGGATTTCGCGGATTTGGCGCAGGCTGAACGTGCGCCCCGCCTTTGCCGCCTCTTTTGCCGCCAAGGCAGCCTTCAGAGCCGCGTTCTCATCGCTGGTTGAAATGGTCACGCGGTCTTTGCGCGGCTTGGGCAGTTGCGAGACCACGACCACTTCTTCGGGTTCAAGATCGTCGATCAGCACCAGTTCGCGGCCCAGATCGTCATATTGAGCGCGGCGCAGCACCCGGCCAGACGCATCGCGGATCGTCACAATCTGGGTGCCATCGGGGCGATCAACGATGGTGCGGGTCGAACCGTCGTTGAAGGTTTCGGTGCGCACGGTCGATCCGGCCTGACGCAGGGTCGCGTCATCGTCCTTGTAGACCTGATAGGTGCCATCTGGCTTCAGCACGACGATACGGTCGCCGGTGTTGGAGACGACGCGCCGCTCATCCTTGCGGCCTTCGTTGATGATCGCCCCGACAACCAGCGCGCCGAGGGCAAAGAGGCCAACCTTTTCAAGATCCGAAAGGCGGTTCTTTTTGCCATCGGCCAACTGGACCGGGGCGGTGTAGAACTCATCCGAGGATTTGCGCGTCGACTTTTCGGAAAGGGTTTCGGTGATAACCTCGGCCCCTTCCGACGGCGCTTGATCGGAGAACCGGATCACTTTGCCGGATTTCGGGTCGATGGCGGGCGAGGTGTCGTCGGCACCGGCGCTGCTGGCCTGCGCGTCGGGGTTCTTGGACATCAGCGAGGCGGCAGCACCCAAAGCGGCACCATCGATGGATTCCGGTTCCGCGAGGATTTCCGACAGTTTCTCAATTTGCGCTTCGGGTACGACCGGGGCGTCAACCGGTTCGGCGAAAAGCTCTGGATCTGGTTCGACGAACTTCATGCCCGCAGCGGCGTCAGCGACCGGCGCGTCGGCATCGGGAACCGTCATTGTCGCAGCCTCGGCAGGTTCTTCGGTGACGGCTTCGTCAGTGGCCGGTTCTTCGGCGACGGATTCGTCGGTGGTGGGTTCTTCGGCGACGGCTTCGTCCGCGGCTGGTTCTTCGGTCACGGCTTCGTCCACAGCCGGTTCTTCGGTAGTGGCTTCGTCAGCGACGGGTTCTTCGGTGACGGCTTCGTCAGCAGCCGGCTCTTCGGTGATAGCTTCGTCAGCGGCGGGTTCTTCGGTCACGGCTTCGTCAGCAGCCGGCTCTTCGGTGACGGCTTCTTCAGCGGCTTGCGCGGCGGCGTCGGCTTCGGCCTGCGCTGCGGCATCGGCGTCGATCTGGGCCTGAGCGTCAGCCTTTGCTGCCTCATCAGCGGCTTGGGCTGCAGCCTCGGCAGCAGCCTGAGCGGCAGCGTCAGCTTCGGCCTGAGCGGCGGCCTCGGCTTGAGCAGCTTCTTCAGCAGCGGCGGCGGCTTCTGCTTGTGCGGCCTCTTCAGCGGCGGCAGCGGCGGCTGCTTCTACCTGTGCGGCCTCTTCAGCGGCGGCAGCTTCGGCTTGGGCGGCGGCCTCGGCTTCGGCCTGGGCAGCGGCTTCGGCTTGAGCAGCGGCTTGGGCTTGGGCGGCGGCTTCAGCTTCGGCTTGAGCAGCGGCTTCAGCTTCGGCTTGGGCGGCGGCTTCGGCTTCGGCCTGAGCGGCGGCTTCGGCTTCGGCTTGGGCGGCGGCCTCGGCTTCGGCCTGAGCAGCAGCCTCGCCTTGGGCAGCGGCTTCGGCTTCGGCTTGGCGGCCTCGGCTTGCGCGGCGGCTTCGGCTTGCGCCTGTGCCTCGTCAATCGCTTGGGCTGCGGCGGTAAAATCATCCGGGTTGCAGGCCATGTCTGCCGTTGGCTGGCAAAGCACCGTGCCGTCCGAGGCGATGACGCTGCCATCGTCGGTCAGGGTTTGGGCCATCAGGGGCCAAGGCTGCACATTGGCAAAGGCGAGAGACAGGGCCGCGGTCGTGCTGAGCAGTCGCTTCATGCGATGTCCTTTCCAGTTTTCTTAAGAGCAGCGAATCCCCGGATCAGGGATGCGGGCTCTGATAGGGCCAAGAGAGACCCATTGATCTTGTTATGCGATATCAAGGGCGGCGCTGACCAGCGTTTCAACGCGTCGTGGTCAGGTTATCGCCTAGCATAGCCATAAGTCTGGTCTTTTCCCCTTTGTCCGTCGGGTCAGAGATCGCAGCGGCGAGCGCGGCAAGCGAGTCGATGGAGTGGCCCGCGCGAAACGTATCGACATGGCGAAGCATCGCACGGATCCCCGTGGCGCGGGGGGCAAAGCCTTGCCAGCGCAAAAGCGGGTTAAGCCAGATCAACCGGCTACAGGAAAGGGCAAGCCGCTCCATCTGGCGCGCAAGCTCTCCCGCATCGTCCCGGTCCAGCCCGTCCGTGATCAACAGCACAACCGCGCCCTGCCCCAGCACCCGGCGCGACCAGTCGCGGTTAAAGGCGGTCAGCGAGGCGCCGATCCTTGTGCCCCCGGACCAGTCCTGTGCCTCGGCCCCCGCGGCCTTGAGGGCCGCATCAACGTCGCGGTGGCGCAGATGCCGGGTGATGTTGGTCAGGCGTGTGCCGAAGGTAAAAGCATGGACCTTGGCCCAGCCCTGCCCGCGCTTGTTGGCGACGGCATGCACAAAGTGCAGAACCATGCGGCTGTATTGGCTCATCGATCCGGAAATGTCGCACAAGACGATCAAGTTCGGCCAGCGCAGGCGGGGTTTGCGGTGTTTGAGGGTCAACACCTCGCCCCCGGTGCGCAGGGCCGCGCGCAAGGTGGCACGCGCGTCGATGCTGCCCGCGCCGCCGGGTTGCTGGCGCCGGGTAATCAGCGGGGCCACAGGCAGCGAGAGGCGCGCCAGCATCCGCTTGGCCTCGGCGGTTTCGGCCAGCGACATCTGCTCAAAATCAAGGGTGCGCAACCGCTCTTCGCGCGATTGGGTGGCGGTGGCGTCGATGTCGAGGGGGGTGTCTTCGGCCTCATCCTTTGGGGGGGTGCGTTCGGGCGGCGGCGGGGCCTTGCCGTCCAGCAAAGCCTCGGCCGCGCGGCGTTCGGCGGCATCGGCGGGGCGGTCTTCTTGCAGGCCGCGCAGTTGCGGCAACAGAAACGACATCATCTGTTCCAGAAACTGCGGATCGCGCCAGTAAAGCCGGAAGATCTGCGCGAACACGGTCGATTCTTCGGGGCGGGAGACCAGCGTTGCGTGCAGCGCCCAATAAAAATCGTCGCGCTGGGTAAAGCCTGCGGCGGCAACCGCGCGCACCGCCTCAATTACCCGGCCCGGCCCGATGGGCAGACCCGCCCGCCGCAACGCGCGCGCAAAATGCGCGATGTTTTGCGAAAGCTTGCCGTCGTCGGCGGGGGCTAGGGGCGCATAGCGCGACATCAGTTACCCCCGTCGGCATGGGCCAGAGTGCGGGCAATGTTCTGGCGGTGCACCGTTTCATAGGGTGCAAAGGCCTGCAGGACGCCGGAGGCAAGGTCGGGGCCTATCGCCTCGGCCATGGGGGTGTTGTGGCGCTCAGGGTGGTCGGGCAAGGATTGAAGCCAGCGGATGTAGCGGGCGGTAGCCGCGATCAGCCCGGCGGGATAGCCGCCCGATGCCAGCACATGCTCTGCGCCATGGTTGGGCAAGACGGCCCGCAGGGGAAGTGCCGCGAGCCGGGCAAGATCGGCAAGGTGGATCGCAAAGTCAGCGGGCGCGCCGACATAGGTCACGCAATCCTCGACCACATCGCCCGCCAAAAGCAGGCCACGGTCGGGCAACCAGAGAAGCGTTGCATCATCGGAGTGGATATTGGCGGTCAGCAAGACCACCCGCTCGCCCCAGCCCGCAAGCTCCAGCGTGCCATCAAAGGTTTGGGTCGGCAGGATCAGCGGATTGATCGCGGGCGGACCGTGAAAGCTGCCGTCTTCGATCCCGTCCTTGTGGCGCGTCAGGTGGGCGGCGGTGCGAATGTTGGAAATCACCGGGCAGTCGGCAAAAGCCGCGGTTCCGGCGACGTGGTCAAGATGCCAATGCGACAGAACCACGGTGATCTGCCGCACGCCGCGCGTCAGCAACTCGGCCCGGATTGCCTTGGCATGGGGAACCGACACATGGGTGTCATAGACCAGCGCCCGATCCTGATGGATCAGCGCATAAGAGGCCGTGCCCAACGAGATCGCCCCATCATCAACCCAGTTGTCAAATGGCAAAAAGCGCTGGCCATCGCGACCGTCGTAAAACGCCAAAAGGCCGGGGCTGGGTTCGGACACGCGCAGCGTCATCGCGCGGCCAATGACAGTCTGACCTCTTCCAGGATCTTGCGCGCCTCCAGCCCGTGCAGCTTTTGGATGTCGTCCTGATATTTGAGCACCGCGCCCAGCGTGTCAGCGATCACCTCGGGGGAAAGCTGAATCACGTCCAAGGCCAAAAGGCATTTTGCCCAGTCGATGGTTTCGGCCACACCCGGCTTTTTGAACAGGTCTTCGTCGCGCAGGCGCTGCACAAAGGCCACCACCTCTTGCGACAGTTGCGCCTGCGCCTCGGGGACTTTGGCGTTGAGGATCTGCAATTCACGTTCGAAATCAGGATACTCGACCCAATGATACAGGCAGCGCCGCTTCAGCGCGTCATGCACCTCACGCGTGCGATTAGAGGTCAGGATCACAATGGGCGGTTCCGGGGCGGCAATGGTGCCGAGTTCCGGGATGGTCACCTGAAAATCGGAAAGTGCTTCCAGCAAGAAGGCCTCAAACGGTTTATCCGTCCGGTCCAATTCGTCGATCAGCAGAACCGGGGCGCCGCCGGGCTGGGGGCGCATCGCGGCCAGAAGCGGGCGTTCGATCAGGAATTCCTCGGTGAACAGGCTGGCGCGGCCAGTGCCTTCGCCCGAGCGGATGGCGATCATTTGCGCGGCAAAGTTCCATTCGGCCACCGCAGAGGCCGCATCCAGCCCCTCATAACATTGCAGCCGGATCAGGCGGCGGCCAAGGCCCGCGGCCAGCACCTTGGCGATTTCGGTCTTGCCGACCCCGGCTTCGCCTTCCAGAAACAACGGCTTGCCAAGGCGCAGTGCCAAAAACACGACCGTGGCCAGCGAGCGGGCCGCGACGTAGCCTTGCCCGGACAGCAGGGATTCCACCGCATCGATGGTGGCGGGTACAGGGGATTTCATGATCTGCCTCCTCTCAGGCAACGCGATGCTGACCTGCCCGGCGCGGGGCGTCAAGCAAGCGACGCGCGGTTGCGACCTAAGCACAAGAGGCGGCCAAAACAGCGGTTGCCCCCCCAAAACGCACTGAGGGCGAGAAAACACGACTTTGGCGCAATTGCCCGCAGTTCAGCGCCAAAATGCCGCAATTTCCATGGTTTGCGGGAATTGGTGAAACAATGGGCCCGGACTGTCTTGCAGGGCCCGGCCAATAAAGCCGCATCAGTTCTTGCCCCGAATCCCCGGGCTTGCGACAATGGTTTCAAGATTTTCAGGCTGCTCCGCGTTGCGGGGCTTTCAGGGATTGTCATGAACGACCAAGAAACGGACACCATTGCCGAGACACAGACCCCGCCGGCGGCTGATTTGGCCGCTTGGTTGCGGCAGCTGGAGGCGATGACCGAGGAAGAGGGCTATCTTCAGCCGCTTGGCGATGCGCATTGGGCCTTTTTTACCGACGCGGGCAAGACGTTGATCGTCAGCTTTGAAGAAGTGGGAAGCGTGCAGGCACGCCCGGGGACGATGCCCTTGGCGCAAGGTCTGGCCGAAACCCGTGGCTGGTCGCATCTGTGTCTGCTGGCCAAAGGCGAGACTTGGTATCGCGATCCGGCGGTCTATGCCTATTTCGACCGGCTGGTCGATGAAGCCTTCTTTGACGATTTCGACCGCGTGTTGTTCTACGGCGCAGGCATGGGCGGCTATGCGGCCTGTGCCTATTCCGTCGCGGCCCCCGGCGCGCAGGTGCTTGCCATCAGTCCCCGGGCCACGCTTGACCCCGTCGATGCGGGCTGGGACACCCGTGCCGACCCCGCCGCGCGCAAGCTCGACTTCACCTCGCGCTACGGCTATGCGCCCGACATGCTGGAAGGCGCGGATCGCGCGGTGATCCTGTATGATCGCCATGTGACCGAGGATGCCATTCACGCGGCCCTGTTCCGCGCGCCCTATGTGACGCGGCTGAGCGTGCCGTTCATGGGCGAGCGGATTGAGTGGGCGATGGACCAGATGCGGCTGATGCCGGAACTGATGACGCGGATGCTGGACAACACGCTGACGGCCGAGACGTTCACCACGCTTTGGCGCAAGCGGCGCGATTTTGCGCCCTATCTGCGCGCGCTTTTGGCGCGGGCCGAAGCCACCGGCCATCCGGCGCGTGAGATGATGATCTGCCGCTCTGTCACCCGCCGCTTGCGCGCGCCCCGCTTTGAAAAACGGCTGGCGCGGTTGCAGGGGAAGGCGGCAAAGGCCGCCGACTAAGCGGTCAGTAGTCTTCGGCCAAGGCGCGCAGGTCTTCGGCGCGGGCCGTCGTCAGACGCGCGCGGCACCCATATATGACCATCGGCTCGGCTGATCCGCCGTGCATCTGATACCCTTCGGCGGCGCAGGCTGCGTCGCGGAAGGTGATCCATGCGCGCTGCGCGGTTTGCAGATTGGCCTCAGCACCTTGCTCATCTTCGGGCAGGTCAGCATCTATGTTTTGCATCACGGAGCGGGCCTTGCGATAGGCCGCGTTGAGCAGGTCATCGGCGGCCATCCAATCCTGCTCGGCGCAAAAGGTCAGCTCGACCTGCGCCTGCGCTTGGGCGCAATCCACGTCTTGTGCGCTCGCAGCGCCGGCCATCAGGCAAAACCCCAAGGCCATGCGGATCATGCGGCACCCCCGGCGGCGCGGGTCAGGCGGCGCGCGTTGGCCTTTGTCCGCCGACGCAGCGGCTTGATTGCGGCCAAAGCCACGGCGCTTGCAGAACCGCCCGCCATTCCGACCCGCATCGCGGCCCGTGCAGAGGCCTGCCCTGCGTCCAGCTTTTCGGACATCATGCGTGAGGTCTCACCCGACCCCATGCGCCAGAAACCCGCCATTCCCGCCATCCGCAACGCAATCACCCATTGTGCTTCGGCCAGCATCATCGCGGCCTCTATCCCCGCATCCATCATATCCTGTGGTTTTGGTGCGGGCATGAGAGTTCCTTTTTACAACAAATGCGCCCAAATTTGGCGCTTGCGCCAGTGTGACCCCAAGCCCCCCGCTGTGAAAGGGGGAAAAACGCGGCAGCCGCCACGTTATCCGCCAGTGCCGCGCGCAAAGCCCTCTGGAAAGGTCGTCCGCTTTGCGGTAGGCCATCGCCATGATGCAAACGATCACGATCCGCCGCCCCGATGACTGGCACCTGCATTTGCGCGACGGCGCGATGCTGCAAGCCGTCCTGCCTGAGACAACGCGGCATTTCGCCCGCGCGATCATCATGCCGAACCTGGTGCCGCCCGTTGTTACCGCAGAGCATGCCCGCGCCTACAGGGACCGAATTCTGGCCGCCCTGCCCGCTGGCACCCGGTTTGAGCCACTCATGACGCTCTACCTGACCGAGACGACCGACCCGCAAGACGTGGCGGACGCTGCGGCTGCGGGGTTGATCAAGGCGGTAAAGCTGTATCCGGCAGGGGCGACGACGAACTCTCATGGCGGGGTGCGCGATTTCGCCAAAGTGCAGGGCGTGCTGGAGAAAATGGCCGAGATCGGCCTGCCCCTGTGCACCCACGGCGAAGTCACCACGGCGGAGGTCGATATTTTTGACCGCGAGGCAGTGTTCATCGACACGGTGCTGGACCCGTTGCGCCGCCGTATCCCGGGCCTGCGCGTGGTCATGGAACATATCACGACCGAAGAGGGCGTGGCCTATGCCCGCGCCGCTGGCCCCGATCTGGCCGCGACCATTACCACGCACCACCTGATCCTGAACCGCAATCACCTGCTCGTCGGGGGGATCAAGCCGCATTACTATTGCCTGCCCGTTGCCAAGCGCGAAAAGCACCGTCTGGCGCTGCGGCAAGCGGCGACCTCTGGTGAGGCTGCGTTCTTTCTGGGAACCGATTCCGCCCCGCACACCGATGCGCTGAAGGAACATGCCTGTGGCTGCGCGGGCTGCTTTACCGCGACCAATACGATGCCCCTTTTGGCCCATGTCTTTGAAGAAGAAGGCGCATTGCACCAGTTAGAGGCCTTTGCCAGCCGCAATGGTCCCGCCTTCTACCGCCTGCCGGTGAACGAGGCGACGCTGCGCTTGGTCAAGCACGACGGCCCGCAGACCTTCCCCGAGAAAATCATGACCGAGGTTGGCCCGGTCACCGTCTTTAACCCCGGCTTCCCCGTGCATTGGCACGTTGAACCCTGAGCCTTCGGCCCTTGTTGGACAAAACGGCCGCCACAGGCGCATGAAAGGACCGCTATGATCCCCACCAGTTTCCCCCCCCGCGCGGAGATCGCCCGGTTGACCGCCCGTGCGCTATTGGAAATCAAGGCCGTTCACTTCAACGCCGAGACGCCGTTTACGCTGGCCTCTGGGCTACCCTCACCGACGTATATCGACTGCCGCAAGCTGATCTCTTATCCGCGCATCCGGTCCACGCTGATGGATTTCCTGTGCGTGACGGTCATGCGCGATGCCGGGTTTGAGGCGTTCGACAACATCGCAGGCGGCGAGACGGCGGGGATACCTTTTGCGGCTCTGGTCGCGGAACGTCTTGCCTTGCCAATGACTTACGTCCGCAAAAAGCCCAAGGGATATGGCCGCAACGCGCGCATCGAAGGGGCCATGACCGAAGGCCAACGGGTTTTGCTGGTTGAGGATCTGACCACCGATGGCGGCTCCAAGCTGTCGTTCGTCGACGCGATCCGTGAGACGGGGGCGTCTTGCGCCCATACGGCGGTGATTTTCTACTATGGCATCTTCCCCGAAACCACGCAGCGGTTGGCCGATCATGGGGTGGCGTTGCACCACCTGTGCACGTGGTGGGACGTGTTGGCCGAAGCCCGCGCGCAAGGGGCCTTTGACGAGGCGACCCTGACCGAGGTTGAGGCGTTTCTGAACGATCCGCGGGGCTGGCAAGCGGCGCGCGCGGCAAAGTAGCCCGCCGTTTTCCGGCCCGCTTTCGCGGGGCATTTGCGGGGACGGGCCAGTGGATGGCCTGTGCATGGCCTGTGGACAACCCCTGTCCCGAATCGCGGCATTGGTAGAAATCTCGCAAATTGCCCCCCACATGTGATAGCATTGGGCTCGCGCTCGGCTGCGGTGGAGAGTCGTCCCCGACTTGTCCACAGAGTTATCCTGCCTTGCCCACGCCCCCCCAAGAGGGCTACACCCAGATGCTTCAACTATGAGGTCAGGCATGAATGAAATCGTTCCCCAACGGCAAATGTTGCCCGCCGTGTCCGAGAGCGAGGTGCTGCCCCATAATACCGAGGCTGAACAACAGCTTCTGGGCGCGATCCTGACCAATAACGACGTCTATGACCGCATCGCGGCGCTGGTGAAGCCCGAGCATTTCTTTGACCCTGTGCATCAGCGCGTCTTTGAAAAAGCCGCCGCGCGGATCCAAAAAAATGCGCTGGCCTCGCCCGTGACGATGAAGCCGTTTTTCGAAGACGATGAGGGCATGAAAGAGTTGGGCGGGCCGTCCTATCTTGTGCGATTGGCGGGGGCCGCGATTTCTGCCTTTGCGGCGCGCGACTATGCGCAGATGATCTATGACCTTGCCGTGCGGCGCGAATTGATCGCGCTGGGGCGGGATATCTCGGCCAAGGCGGCCAAGGTGGATGTGGTCTCTGAACCCAAAGAGCAGATCATTGAGGCCGAACAAAAACTATACAAGCTGGGCGAACAAGGTGTTGCTGAACGCGGATTTCAAAGCTTTCTCAAGGCCGTAACAGACGCAGTTAACGTGGCCAACGCGGCCTATCAGCGTGAGGGCGGGCTGGCTGGCATCTCAACCGGGCTGACGGATCTGGACAAGAAGCTTGGCGGTTTGCACCCGTCTGACCTTTTGATTCTGGCGGGTCGTCCGTCGATGGGGAAGACGTCTCTCGCGACCAACATCGCCTTCAACATCGCCAAGGCCTACAAACGCGGGCGGATGCCGGATGGCAATGAGGGCGCGGTCGAAGGCGGGGTTGTGGGCTTCTTCAGCCTTGAGATGAGTGCCGAACAGTTGGCCGCCCGTGTGCTGTCGGAAGCCTCTGAGGTGCCCTCTGAACAGATCCGCCGGGGCGACATGACGGAACAGGAATTCCGCCGCTTTGTTGAGGCGGCCAAAGCGCTGGAGGCCTGCCCGCTCTATATCGACGACACGCCCGCCCTGCCGATCAGTCAGGTCGCCGCCCGTGCCCGCCGCCTGAAGCGGACGCATGGGTTGGATGTGTTGATGGTGGACTATCTGCAACTGCTCAAAGGCAGTTCCAAAGAGAACCGCGTGCAGGAAGTATCTGAAATCACTCAGGGATTAAAGGCCATCGCCAAGGAATTGAACATTCCGGTGGTGGCACTTTCCCAGCTGTCGCGTCAGGTGGAAAGCCGCGAAGACAAGCGCCCGCAGCTGAGCGACCTGCGCGAATCCGGCTCTATTGAGCAAGACGCCGACGTGGTGATGTTCGTCTACCGCGACGAATATTATAAGGAACGCGAAAAGCCCGGCGATCATGAGTTGGAAAAGATGGCCGCTTGGCAGGTGCTGATGGAACAGGTCCATGGCAAGGCCGAAGTGATCATCGGCAAACAGCGCCACGGCCCGATCGGGTCGGTTGAGCTGAGCTTTGAGGGCCGGTTTACCCGTTTTGGCAACCTTGCCAAAGCGTGGCAGGGCGGCGGCGGCGACGTGGGGTTCTGAACCCCGCAAGGCTTTGTTCCGGGCTCTTCTTTCGATCTTCTTTTGATCTTCCCTGGATCTTCTGCCGGGCCGGGCCGCTGGCCCGATGGCCCGGCGGGTTTGCCTGCAATATTCCGGCGGACTTTGCCCTGACACGGGCGGTTGCGAATTCCCCCTTGACCCTGACCGCCCGCCTGTCAAAACCAGCTTATGGCCACAGCGACACTCTCCATTGATCTCGACGCCCTCGCCGCCAATTGGCGCGCGCTGGACAAGGCTTCCGCAACCGGTGTGCAGACCGCCGCCGTGGTGAAGGCCGACGCCTATGGGCTTGGTGTAACACGCGTGGCGCGGGCCTTGGCCCGGGCGGGGGCGCGGCGGTTCTTTGTGGCGCTTGCCGAGGAAGGCGCGGCCTTGCGCCAGTCGCTGGGACCGGGGCCGCAGATTTGCGTGCTGTCGGGCCATATGGCGGGCGATACCGATATGATCGGCGATCTGGACCTGACGCCCATGCTGAACAGTCTGGATCAGGTGACGCGCCATCTGGAGGCGCTGCCCGGTCATGCCTTTGGCGTGCAACTGGACACGGGCATGAATCGGCTGGGCATGGAAGAAACGGAATGGGAGGCGGTCGCGCCCTTTGTTCTGGAGGCCGGGCCGGAATTGTTGATGTCGCATCTGGCCTGTGCCGATGAGCCGGACCACCCGATGAACGAGGCGCAGTTGTCGCGGTTCCATGTGATGACCGATGGCACGGGTGTGCCGCGCTCTTTTGCGGCTACGGGCGGCATCCTGCTGGGGCCGCGCTATCATTTTGATCTGACGCGTCCGGGGGTGGGTCTGTATGGCGGCCGCCCTTATGAGGCGGCGTTGCGGGTTGTCTCGCTGTCCTTGCCGGTCATTCAGGTGCGCCGGGTCGAGCCGGGTGAGACCGTTGGCTATGCCTGCGGTTGGGAGGCTGAAGCGCCCACGATGGTGGCCACGGTGGCCGCTGGCTATGCCGATGGGCTGACGCGGCGCTTGTCGAACACCGCGATGTTGTGGGATGGCGACACGCCCTGCCCGCTGATCGGCCGGGTGTCGATGGACATGATCACGGTGGATATCACGCACCTGCGCGAGGTGCCGCGCAGTCTGGATATTCTGGGCCCGTATCAGGGGGTTGATGATCTGGCCGACACGGCCGAGACGATTGGCTATGAGATCCTGACCAGTCTCGGGCCGCGCTATCTGCGCCGCTATACCGAGGGTGCGGCGTGAGTGCTGCGCTGATCAGCGGGACATTGGCGGGCATTGGCCGCCCGGTGTTGGCGGCTTTGGCAGGGCTGGGGCGGATCGCGATTTATGCCGCCGAGACCGTGGCTAATCTGCTGCGCCCGCCGTTTTATACGCGCGAGTTTCTGCTGGCGTTGTTGCAGGTGGGCTGGCTGTCTTTGCCCGTCGTGGGGCTGACGGCCATTTTCACCGGGGGCGCCTTGGCGTTGCAGATCTATTCCGGGGGGCAGCGGTTCTCGGCCGAGGCGGTGGTGCCGCAGATCGTGGCGATTGGCATGGTGCGCGAATTGGGCCCTGTGTTGGTGGGCCTGATGGTGGCGGCACGGGTGACGTCCTCCATCGCCGCAGAGATCGCCACGATGAAAGTGACCGAGCAGATCGACGCGCTGGTCACCTTGTCCACCCATCCGATGAAGTATCTGACCGTGCCGCGCGTGCTTGCCGGGGTGTTGACCGTGCCCTTGCTGGTGGCGGTGGGTGATGTGATCGGGGTCATGGGCGGGTTTCTGGTGGGGACCGAGCAGTTGGGGTTCAACCGCGCGACCTATATCCAGAACACGCTGGACTTTCTGGAGCCTGCGGATGTGGGGTCTTCGTTGGTCAAAGGCGCTGTGTTCGGGTTCATTGCCACGCTGATCGGTTGTTATTACGGGATGCGGTCGGGGCGCGGGGCGCAGGGTGTGGGCGGGGCCACCAAGACGGCGGTGGCGGCGGCCTCTATCCTTATCCTTGCGGCGAATTTCCTGCTGACCTCTGTGATGTTCTCATCATGATCGAGCTTAGCGGTGTGACCAAAACCTTTGGCGAAAACAAGGTCTTGCGGGGCATTGATCTGGTGATCCCGCGCGGGCAGTCGATGGTGGTGATCGGCGGGTCGGGGACCGGCAAATCGGTGCTGCTGAAAAGCATCCTTGGGTTGGTTCAGCCCGATGGCGGGCGGATCACGCTGGACGGTGAAGACACCGCCAAGGCCGAGCGCGAGGCGTTTCTGGCGCGGTTCGGTATGTTGTTTCAGGGCGGCGCGTTGTTTGACTCGCTCAAGGTCTGGGAAAACGTGGCGTTTCGTCTGCTGCGCGGGCCGTTAAAGCGGTCACGCGATGAGGCGCGCGCGATTGCGGTGGAAAAGCTGCGCCGGGTCGGGCTGAAGCCTGAGGTGGCCGACCAGTTCCCGGCCGAGTTGTCGGGCGGCATGCAAAAGCGGGTGGGTCTGGCGCGGGCGATTGCGGCGACCCCCGAGATCATCTTTTTCGATGAGCCGACCACCGGGCTTGACCCGATCATGGCCGGTGTGATCAACGAATTGATCCGGGAGATCGTGGTCGAGATGGGGGCCACGGCCATGACGATCACCCATGACATGTCGTCCGTTCGCGCGATTGCCGACCGGGTGGCGATGCTGCATGACGGGTTGATCCGCTGGACCGGGCCAGTCGCGGAAATGGACGCGACATCAGATCCTTATGTGCAGCAGTTCATCCACGGGCGGGCCGAAGGGCCGATCGCGTCGGTGCGCTAAGGCGGCCGCCTGATTCCGCGGCGGCGACCAAGCCGCAGCGGTTCGCACCGGGCTTGCGCCATTGTTTCCCAAACGGCAACACCGCAGCTTATCCACTGCGTTTTGTCTTGGGTATTCAGCCACATGCCTAAAATTCGTTGCAATTTCGCCCCAATTTGGAAACGTGGTTTCTCGGGTTGGGTGGACAAGTGCAGGGGACAGAATGCCAGGGCAGGTTTTTAAGGGGTTCGTCGGCGCGCAACGGGTGATGCAGACGGTGGCGCAGGGGGTGGTGGCGGTTCTGGCTTTGGCGTTGGTGGGCGCGACAATCGCGGCGACGTTCGGGCTGTTGCCTTGGCCGCAGATCGCGCTGTTTTTCGGCGGGGCGGCGCTGCCGCAGGCGGGAATGTGGGTCCAGATCGGGCTGACCGTGCTGGTGGTCATGCTGGTGATCTTTCTGCCGTCCAACCTGCGGATGGCGCGGCTGGAGCGCAGCCATCGGTCCTTTGCGATGGGGATGGAGGATGTCAGCCGCGCCTACCGGCAGGCCCATGCCGCCGACCGGGCCGGGGTTTTTGCCCTGTCGGCCGAATTTGATGCGATGCGCGCCCGGATGGACCATCTGCGCGCCCACCCCGATTTCCAGCATCTGGAGCCAGAGTTGCTGCAACTGGCCGCGCAAATGAGCCATGAGACCCGCGACCTTGCCCGCGCCTATTCCGAAGAAAAGGTGAACCGGGCCAAGACCTTTCTGAAGCAGCGGCAGGAAGAGGTGCAGGCCCTGACCGACCGGCTAAGCGTGGCGCGTCACACCTGCGAAGAGTTGCGCCGCTGGCTGACCGACATAGAGGCCGAGGAGCGGCAGGCCCAGTTGCAAATCAAGCGGTTGGAGGCGGATCTTAAGGAAATTCTGCCGACCCTTGGCTATGCGTTCGACCATGAAGAGGTGCGCGACGCCAATGTGGTGGCCCTGCCCAAGCCCGGAAAGTGAGCGCGCGACTTGACGGGCAAACGGGGCCGGGTCATCTAGGCGCAATGAAATACGCCAATCTTGCCCTGTTGGTCCTGTTCCCGGTTGCGTGGTTTGCGCCTTTGCTGCGGGCCGCGCTGTTGCCCGTGTTCGGGATGGATGAAATCTCGGTCATCACCGGGTTGCAGTCGCTTTGGGCCACCGATGCGGTGCTGGCGTTGCTGGTGACGTTTCTCGCGATTTTCGCGCCCTATGCCAAGGTGGCGGGGCTGGCGCTGGTGCAGTTTGGTTTGCTGAGCCGCGCGGTGTTGCCCGTGTTGCATGTGATGGGCAAGCTGGCGATGGCCGATGTGTTTCTGATCGCGCTTTATGTCGTGATCGCGAAGGGCGCGGGCTATGTCACCATCGAAACCGGCTGGGGGCTGTATCTGTTCAGCGGCTGTATCCTTGCCTCACTGGTGCTGTCGTTCCGCGAGCCGCATCTGGACGCGCCCGGCAGGGCTTGAGGCGCAGACGCTTTCGGGGCAGGAAGGGGTATGAGCAAAGCCTCCCCCACCTTCACCTGTTCGGCCTGCGGGGCCAGCCATCGCAAATGGTCGGGAAAATGCGACGCCTGCGGCGCGTGGAATTCCATATCCGAAGAATCGCCGCTGTCTGCCGGGCCGAAAGCCTTGGGCGGCAAGGGGCGCAGCATTCCGCTGTCGGACCTTGCCACCGAAGATACCGCCCTGCCCCGCGCCTCTTCCGGGATGGAAGAGTTGGACCGGGTGCTGGGCGGCGGTCTGGTGCCAGCCTGCGCGATCCTTGTGGGCGGTGATCCGGGGATCGGGAAATCCACCTTGCTGTTGCAGGCCGCGGCGGCCTTTGCCCGGCGCGGGGTGAAGTGCCTGTATATCTCGGGCGAAGAAGCGGCGGCGCAGGTGCGGATGCGGGCGCAGCGGCTGGGCTTGACCGATGCGCCGGTGGCCTTGGGCGCGGAAACCAACCTGCGCGACATTCTGACGACGCTGGATGCCGAACGCCCCGGCCTTGCGATCATCGATTCCATTCAGACGATGTGGCTGGATACGGTGGATTCCGCGCCCGGCTCTGTCTCGCAGGTGCGGGCGGCGGCGCATGAGCTGGTGACCTTTGCCAAGCGGCGCGGTGTGGCGGTGATCCTTGTAGGCCATGTGACCAAAGAGGGCCAGATCGCCGGGCCGCGTGTGGTCGAGCACATGGTCGACACGGTGCTGTATTTTGAGGGCGAGCGCGGGCACCAGTTCCGGATCCTGCGCGCGGTGAAGAACCGCTTTGGCCCCGCCGATGAGATTGGCGTCTTTGAGATGACCGGGGCGGGCCTGTCGCAGGTCACCAACCCCTCGGCGCTGTTCTTGTCTGAACGCGGGCAGGCCACGGTCGGATCGGCGGTCTTTGCCGGGATCGAGGGCACGCGCCCGGTGCTGACGGAAATTCAGGCGCTGGTGGCGCCCTCGCCGCTGGGCACGCCGCGGCGCACGGTGGTCGGTCTGGATTCGGGGCGGTTGTCGACGATCCTTGCGGTGCTGGAGGCGCGCTGCGGCATGCCGTTTACGGGGCTGGATGTGTTCCTGAACGTGGCGGGCGGCATGCGGGTGACCGAGCCTGCTGCCGATCTTGCGGTTGCGGCGGCGATTCTTTCGGCCCGCGAAGATGTTGCAATTCCGCCGGAAACAGTCCTTTTCGGGGAAATCTCGCTGTCGGGTGCGTTGCGCCCGGTCAACCAGACGGAAAACCGGTTGAAAGAAGCGGCGAAACTTGGTTTCTCACAGGCAATCGCGCCAAGCCGGTCAAAGCTTGGGGTCGTGGAGGGGATGAGTGTCCGGGAAATGCCCGACCTTACCGCCTTCGTTGGTGAGATGTTCGGAGCAGGCTAAGGCAGGCGGGAGCGAAAGATGGATGGTTTTACCGTAATTGATGGTGTGGTCGCAGTTGTGATCCTGCTGTCCGCGATTCTCGCCTATTCGCGGGGCCTTGTGCGCGAGGCGATGGCGATTGCGGGTTGGGTGGGGGCGGCGTTCCTTGCCTTTATCTTCGCGCCCTCGGCACAGCCGCTGATCAAGGAAATCCCGGTCTTGGGCGATTTTCTGGGCGACAGTTGCGAATTGTCGATCATCGCGGCCTTTGCGGCGGTGTTTGCGGTCGGGCTGATCCTTGCCTCGCTGTTCACGCCGCTGTTTTCTTCGGTGGTGCAGCGGTCGGCGCTTGGTGGGCTGGATCAGGGGCTTGGCTTTCTGTTCGGCGTGCTGCGCGGGATCGTTTTGGTCGGCGTGGCGTTTCTGGTCTATGACCGCGCGGTGGCCGCCAACACGGTGCCGATGGTCGACGACAGCCGCTCGGCCAAGATTTTCGCGTCATTTCAGGGCAATATCGACGCGGCCGTGCCCGATGATGCGCCGAACTGGATCCTGTCGCGCTATAACGACCTGACCAAAGCCTGCACCGGTGGCAATGCCACGCCAACGGTCGAAGCCCCGGCTGCGGGCAACTGACGCAAGGGTTGCGCTGCATTGCAGCACGTCCCGGTCATTCGGGGCGTGACACTGCCGGCCAATGGCCCTAAACGGTGCGCAACAACCCCTCAGGATTCGGAGTGCCCATGCGCCGCTTCCCCGCCCACCCCTTTGCTCCGTTTGATGACAGCGACAAGCTGAAGGAAGAATGCGGCATCTTCGGCGTGATCGGGGTGACCGATGCCTCCAACTTCGTCGCCCTTGGCCTGCACGCCCTGCAACACCGCGGGCAAGAGGCTGGCGGCATCGTCAGCTATCACAGCGAAAGCGGGTTCAACTCGGCCCGCCGCTTTGGCTATGTGCGCGACAATTTCACCAAGCCAGATGTGATGGAAACCCTGCCCGGCTCGCTGGCCATCGGCCATGTGCGCTATTCGACCGCCGGGTCGAAGGGCGCCACCGCGATCCGCGATGTGCAGCCCTTCTTTGGCGAATTCTCGATGGGTGGGGCGGCGATCGCCCATAACGGCAACCTGACCAACGCCGCCGCCCTGCGCCGTGAGTTGATCGAACGCGGCAGCATCTTTCAATCCTCCTCCGACAGCGAATGCATCATCCACCTGATGGCGCGGTCGATCCAGAAGAACATCTCCGAACGGATCAAGGACGCGCTGCGCCGGGTCGAGGGCGCGTTTTCCGTCGTGGCCATGACGCGCACCAAGCTGATCGGCGTGCGCGACCCCTTGGGCGTGCGCCCGCTGGTGCTGGGCCGGATCGGCGATTCTGGCTGGGCGCTGTCGTCGGAAACCTGCGCGTTGGATATCATCGGTGCCGATTTCGTGCGCGAAATCGAGCCGGGCGAAATGGTGGTGATCGAGGGCAACAAGGTGGAAAGCACCCGCCCCTTCGCCCCGGCCAAATCGCGGTTCTGCATCTTTGAGCACGTCTATTTCAGCCGCCCCGACAGCATCCTCGGCGGGCGCTCGGTCTATGAGACGCGCCGCCAGATCGGGGTGGAACTGGCGCGCGAAGCCCCGGTTGATGCCGATCTGGTCTGCCCGGTGCCCGACTGCGGCACCCCCGCGGCCATCGGTTTCAGCCAGGAAAGCGGCATCCCCTATGCGATGGGGATCATCCGCAACCAATACATGGGCCGCACCTTCATCGAGCCGACGGAATCCATCCGCAACATGGGCGTGCGCCTGAAGCTGAACGTCAACCGCGCGCTGATCAAGGGCAAGCGGGTGATCCTTGTCGACGACTCGGTCGTGCGCGGCACCACCAGCCGCAAGATCAAGGACATGATCCTTGAGGCGGGTGCCGCCGAGGTCCACTTCCGCATCGCCTCGCCGCCCACGGCCTGGCCCTGCTTTTACGGCGTCGACACGCCCGAACGCGCCAAGCTGCTCGCGGCCACGATGAGCGAGGAAGAAATGCGCCAATGGATCGGCGTGGACAGCCTGAAATTCATCTCGCTCGACGGGCTTTACCGCGCGGCGGGCGAAGCCGGGGGGCCGCGATCCGGCGTCTCCGCGCTATTGCGACGCCTGCTTCTCGGGCGACTACCCCGTGATCCCCTCCGACAAGATCGCAGAAGGGTTTGAGATGAAGGCCGCCGAATGACCGTCGCGGAAGTCGAGGCCTATCTCTCCCGGCTTCCCGACGATCAACGGGCCGCATTGCAAAAGCTGCGCGCCACCTTGCGCGCGCTCTTGCCCGACCACAGCGAATGCCTGTCCTACGCCATGCCCGGCTTTCGCCAGCCGGGGCCCAAGGGCAAGATGGTCGCAGGCTATGCCGCCTTTGCAAAGCACCTCGGCCTTTACCCGCACTCAGGCTCGGTCATGCCCCTGCTCAATGAAGACTGCAAAGGCTTCAAAACTTCGAAAAGTGGCGTGCTCTTCACCCCGTCCACGCCCCTGCCCGACGCGCTGGTGGCAAAGATCGTCCAGACCCGCCAAACCGAACTCACCGCCGGCTATGGAAAGCCCTGACGCCGCCGCCCCTATTTTCTGTCCTTAAATATCCCGCGGGGGTCCGGGGGCGCGAAGCCCCCGGCGCTCTGCCGACACGACCACCCTATACGGAGCCTGCCCATGACCGACAAAATCGCCCTGATCACCGGCGCCTCAAGGGGGCTCGGGGCCGCTTTGGCCGAACAACTGGCCGCGCGCGGCTGGCATGTGGTGGCAGTGGCGCGCACCGTGGGCGCGTTGGAAGAACTGGACGACCGCGTCAAGGCGCTGGGCCTGCCCGGTGCGGGTGCGCTGACGCTGGCGCCGATGGATGTCACCAACGAGGACGCGATGCGCCATCTGTGCCGTTCGGTGCATGACCGCTGGGGCAAGCTGGATCTTTGGGTGCATCCGGCGGTGCATGTGGCACCGCTGGCGCCGATGGGGTCGCTGGATGCCAAGGATTTCGAGAAATCCATCGCCACCAACCTGCGCGCGACCGGCGCGTTGATCCCGATGGTGGAGCCTTTGTTGCGGGCCGGCAAGGGCACCGCGCTGTTTCTGGATGACCCGCGCGGTGGCGAGAAATTCTTTGGCGCCTATGGGGCGACCAAGGCCGCCCAAATCGCGCTTGCGCGCAGCTGGCAGGCCGAGACCGCCAAGGTCGGCCCGCGCGTGCTGATCACCACCCCGGCCCCGATGCCAACCGCGACCCGCGCGCGATTCTTCCCCGGCGAAGACCGCGCGCCGCTGACCCACCCCCGCGACGAAGCGGCGCGGATCATCGCCTTGCTCTAAGCAAAGTGCGATTGCCTTTGGTCAGACACAGGCATAAGTGTCGGCAACCCTTTGGGAGTTACCATCCGTGTCAGACCCGAACCCCTCGGACAGCGCGGCGAAAACCGAATCTCACCCCAGCCCCGACGCGCCTTTGCCGGCCACCGATCCTCACCCAAAACATGGGGGGCTTGGTCTGCTGGTTTTGGGCTGCATCGGGGTGGTCTACGGCGATATCGGCACCAGCCCGCTTTATGCCATGCGCGAAAGCCTCCATGCGGCCAGCCGCGACGGGTTGACGCGCGATGATGTGGTGGGGGTGATTTCCCTGCTGATCTGGACCTTGGCGCTGATTGTAACGCTGAAATATGTCGTGCTGATCATGCGGGCCGACAACCACGGCGAGGGCGGCACCTTGTCTTTGGTGGCCTTGGTGCAAAACGCGCTGGGCAAACGGCCGGCCTGGCTGCTGGGGCTGGGGATGGTGGGGATTTCGCTGTTCTTCGGCGATGCGATCATCACGCCCGCCATGTCGGTGCTGTCGGCGGTCGAAGGCATGGCGCTGGTCGCACCCGGCTTTGAAAGCTATGTGGTGCCGGTGACGCTGGCGATCATTCTGGGGCTGTTTCTGGTGCAGCGCCATGGCACGCAGGCCGTGTCGATCCTGTTCGGGCCGATCATGGTGTTGTGGTTCTTGGTGATGGCCGCGATGGGGGCCATGCATGTAGGCGATGATCTGTCGATCCTGACCGCGCTGAACCCGGTCCACGCGCTGCGGTTTCTGGCGACCAACGGGCTGGCGTCCTTCATCGTGCTGGGTTCGGTTTTTCTGGCCGTGACCGGTGGTGAGGCGCTTTATGCCGATATGGGCCATTTCGGGCGCAAGCCGATCCGGATTGCCTGGGGTATTTTGGTGTTTCCCGCGCTGACCCTGTCTTACCTTGGCCAAGGGGCCTTGGTGCTGGCCCATCCGGAGGCGGCCTCTAACCCGTTCTTCCTGATGGCGCCGGATTGGTTCTTGCTGCCTTTGGTCTTGTTGGCCACCTGCGCCACGGTTATCGCCAGCCAAGCGGTCATTTCGGGCGCGTTCTCGATGATGAAGCAGGCCGTGCGGATGGGTCTTTTGCCGCGGCTGGAGATTTTGCACACCTCGGAAAGCCAGTATGGCCAGATCTATCTGCCCAAGGTGAACCAGATCCTTGCGATTGGCGTGGTGGTTTTGGTGATAGCCTTCGGATCGTCGACCAACCTTGCCTCGGCCTACGGAATCGCGGTGACGGGGGATATGGTGATCACCTCCATCCTTGCCTTTGTGCTGTTCCGGCGGGCGTGGAAATGGCCGCTTTGGGGGGCCTTGGTGGTGATCGGGCCGTTGTTGCTGATTGAGACGCTGTTTCTGGGCGCCAACGCGATCAAGATCGTCGATGGCGGCTATATCCCGATTCTGATTGCGGCCTCTATGATCCTGCTGATGTGGACATGGATGCGCGGCACGGCCCATGTGCAGGCCCAAGCCCGGCGCGGAGCGGTGACGGTCGTAGCCTTGGCCGCGATGCTGGCCAAATCCGGGCGGCTGGTCGATGTGCCGGGGACGGCGGTGTTCCTGACCTCTGACCCCGAGATGGCCCCGGCGGCCCTGACCCATAACCTGAAGCACAATCAGGTGCTGCACGCCCGCAACCTGATCGTTGGGGTGAACATGTCGACCAGCCCCTATGTGCGGGATGCAGACCGGCTGGAGATCACCCCGATTTCCGAACGCTTTACCCGGATCGACCTGAACTTCGGCTATATGGAAGAGCCGAACGTGCCCAAGGCCCTGTCCCTTGCCCGCAAGAAGGGCATCAAGTTTGACATCATGACCACCTCGTTCTTTCTGAACCGGCGGTCGTTCAAATCCTCGGCCAAGGGCGGTTTGCCCTTGTGGCAAGAGCGGGTCTACCGGTCACTGGCGCGGTCTGCAGCGGATGCGACGGACTTTTACCGCCTGCCCACCAACCGGGTGATCGAGTTGGGGCAACAGTTGATGATTTAAGGGCTTAGGGCCGCAAGGCCCTGCCCTGCCCCGTCAGCCCCCGCATAGCCTGCGCGGCCAGCCGGAACGAGTGCAGCCGCGCCTTGGGGTCATGGATCATCCCGGTCAGGATGATCTCATCGGGGCGATAGCGCGCGATCAGGCCCGCCAGTTGGCGGCCCACGCTTTCAAGCGAGCCGACCGCCGCGCAAGACAGCGCGTGGTCCACCTCGGCCAGCATCGCGGCGGGGATCTCGGACAGATCAGCGCTGGGGCGGGGCAGTTTGCCCGGACGGCCCAGCCGCAGCCGCGCAAAGGCCAGGCGCTGGGAAGAGCGCAGATAGTCGGCCTCATCATCCGTTTCCGCCGCACAGACCCCGGCGGCCAGCATGAAATACGGCGCAGCCAGCCACTGCGACGGGCGAAAGGTGGCGCGGTAGGTTTCCACCGCCGCCGCCAATTGGGCGGGCGCGAAGTGGCTGGCAAAGGCGTAGGGCAGGCCCAGATAGGCGGCCAGTTGCGCGCCATAAAGGCTGGAGCCCAGAATCCACACCGGAACCTCTGTCCCTTCGCCCGGCACGGCGCGGATGCGCGCGGCGGGATCAGGGGCGGCCAAATAGGTCAAAAGCTCGACCACATCCTCGGGAAACTGGTCGGAGGCCTCCATATTGCGGCGCAGCGCCCGCGCGGTGGCCATGTCGGTGCCGGGCGCGCGGCCAAGGCCAAGGTCGATGCGGCCGGGGTAAAGGGTGGCCAGCGTGCCAAAGGCCTCGGCCACCTGCAAGGGCGCGTGGTTGGGCAACATGATGCCCCCCGACCCCACGCGGATCGTGCGGGTGCCCGCCGCGATATGGCCGATCACCACCGCCGTGGCCGCGCTGGCGATGCCGGGCATGTTGTGATGTTCGGCCAGCCAGAAGCGGTGGTAGCCCTCGGCCTCGGCCATCCGGGCAAGGGTCAGGCTGTTGGCAAGCGCATCGGCAGCGGTGCTGCCTTCGGGGATCGGGGCCAGATCAAGGAGGGAATATGGGATCATACAGTCAAGATAGGCCCCCGCCTGCCGCGCCACAAGGCGGGCGGGGTGGGGATTGTTCCCGCCTCACCCGCCCGTGATCTGGGTCTTGAGCACGCGGCGCAGGATTTTGCCCGAGGCCGATTTCGGGATTGCGTCGACGATGTGCAGGGCGGCGGGTTGTTTATAGGCGGCGAGCCGGGATTTCAGATGGGCGCGGATGCTGTCCAGATCGGGGCTGCGTCCGGCGGCGGGCACGATAAAGGCCAGCGGGCGCTCGCCTGACTCGTCATCGGGCAGGCCGATCACGGCGGCGTCGGCGACATCGGGGTGGCCCAGCAATTCGGCCTCGACCTCGGCCGGGGCGACCTGAAAGCCGGAGACCTTGATCAACTCTTTCAGCCGGTCGCGAATCGACAGGTGCCCGTCGGCGTCATAAGCACCCAGATCGCCGGTATGAAGCCAGCCGTCGGTCAGGGTGGCCGCCGTCGCCTCGGGGGCGTTGTGATAGCCCATCATCACCTGCGGGCCGCGCACCCACAGCTCTCCCTCTGCGCCGGGGGCGGCGTCCGTGCCCGTCACCGGGTCGACCAGACGGCAGTCAGTATTGGGCAGGTTGGGCCCGACGGACCCCGCGCGGACATCGTCTTCGGGGCAGATGTGGCTGACGGGGCTCAGTTCGGTCATCCCGTAGCCTTGCAGCGCCACGCAGCCGAGCCGTTTGCCCAAGGCCGCCGCGACATCGCCCCCCAAGGGCGCGGCCCCCGACATCAGCACCTCTAGCGAGGACAGATCGTAGTTGTCCACCAGCGGGTGTTTGGCCAGCGCCACCGCCACGGGGGGCGCGATCAGCACCAGTCGGGCGCGGTGGGTCTGGATATGGCCGAGAAAGGCCGCCAGATCAAAGCGCGGCATGGTCACCATCCCCGCCCCGCGCGCCAGAAACACGTTCATCAGCGTGTTCATGCCGTAGATGTGGAAGAAGGGCAGAAAGCCCACGGTCATCTCTGACGGCAGGATGCGCAGGCCGGCAAGCACCTGATCAACATTGGCGACCAGATTGCGATGCGACAGGCGCACGCCCTTGGGCAAGCCCGTGGTGCCCGAGGAATAGGGCAAGGCCACCACGTCGCGGTCCAGATCCACGGGCACCTGCGCGGGCAAGGGATCGGCCAGCAGCTCATCAAGGCTCAGATGCCCGGCGGTCGGCTCTACGCTATAGACGGCGCGCAGGGGCAGATCGTTGGCTTGCAGGCCGGGCAACAGGGCGGCTTGGGCAATGGCGACCTCGGCCCCGCTATCGCGCAACTGATGCGCGATCTCGGGCGCGGTGTAGCCGGGGTTGATTGTGGTCACCGTCGCACCTGCATAGGCGACCGCGTGAAAGGCCGCGCAATAGTCCGGGCTGTTGGGAGCAAGGATCGCCACCACCGTGCCCGGCCCGATGCCACGCGCGCGCAACCCGCCTGCAAGCCGCGTGATCCGTTCCCGCAGCGCGGCGGCGGTCACGCCCTTACCCGTCGGCCCGTCGATCAGCGCCAGCCGGTCCGGGTCATGGGCCAGCCCTTCGAACACGCGCTCGGTGATCGAAAGGGCGCGCAGTGGCAGGGCAGCGCGGGGGCTTGGGTAGATGGTCATGGCAGGTTCCTCCCTGAACGCTTTGGCCAGATAGCTTTGGCCGGAACGCTTTGGCCAGATAGCTTTGGCCAATGGCTGCAGAGACGATAGCACGGGTTGGGGGAAAATCACGCGCAGCGTGGATTTCGGCGGGCGGGCCATGAAAAAACCCCGGCAGGGAGTGCCGGGGTCAATAGCCAATGGTCAATAGTCAGTCGTCAGGGTCGGGAAGCGGTTATTCGGCGGCTGTCGCCGAAGGGTTGTTGGGGTGGGTTGTCCAGTTGGCATAATCGCCCACTTTGCGGCCGGTGCGCAGATCCACCGCCCCCTTGGGCAGTTCGACCATGGTGATGCAGTTTTCCACCGGGCAGACGTTGACGCACAGGTTGCAGGCCACGCATTCATCATCCTTGACGGTGAAGGTGCGGTCTTCGGACATGGCGATGGCTTGGTGGCTGGTGTCTTCGCAGGCGGCAAAGCAACGGCCACATTTGATGCAATCGTCTTGGCTGATCTGCGCCTTTGTCACGTAGTTCAGGTTCAGGAACTGCCAGTCCGTCACGTTTGGCACCGCCTTTCCCACCAGTTCCGAGGTGGCGGTCATGCCCTTGCTGTCCATGTAGTCGGACAGGCCCGAGATCATTTCCTGCACCACCTTGAAGCCATAGGTCATGGCGGCGGTGCAGACCTGCACATTGCCCGCGCCAAGCGCCATGAATTCCGCCGCATCGCGCCAGGTCGTAATGCCACCGATGCCCGAGATCGGCAGCCCGCGGGTTTCACGGGCGCGGGCGATTTCGGCCACCATGTTCAGCGCAATGGGTTTGACCGCCGGGCCGCAATAGCCGCCGTGGGTGCCTTTGCCGTCGATCATCGGCTCGGGCGCAAAGCTGTCTAGGTTGACGGCGGTGATCGAGTTGATCGTGTTGATCAGGCTGACCGCATCGGCCCCGCCGCGATGCGCGGCCTCGGCTGGTTTGCGGATGTCGCTGATATTGGGGGTCAATTTCACGATACATGGCATTCTGGAATACTTTTTCACCCAGCGGGTGACCATCTCGATGTATTCCGGCACCTGCCCCACGGCAGAGCCCATGCCGCGCTCGGCCATCCCATGCGGGCAGCCGAAGTTCAGCTCTACCCCGTCGGCCTCGGTATCTTCGATTCGCGCGAGGATGTCTTTCCAGCTGTCCTCATCACAGGGGACCATCAGGCTGATGACCAAGGCCCGGTCACGCCATTTGCGTTTGACCTCCTTGATCTCTTGCAGGTTCACCTCCAACGGGCGGTCGGTGATCAGTTCGATGTTGTTCAGCCCCAAAAGGCGGCGGTCTGCCCCCCAGATCGCGCCATAGCGCGGCCCGTTGACGTTGACCACCGGCGGCCCTTCGGAGCCGAGGGTCTTCCAGACCACCCCGCCCCAGCCCGCCTCAAACGCGCGTTCGACATTGTATTTCTTGTCCGTCGGCGGCGCAGAGGCCAGCCAGAACGGGTTCGGAGACTTGATGCCGATGAAGTCGGTTGTGAGATTTGCCATGCTGTTCCCCTAGCCCATCAGCGCCGAATGAATGTCTTCTGCCGCGTCGCGGCCTTGGGCCACGGCGGTCACGGTCAGATCTTCGCCCCCTGCGGCGCAATCGCCCCCGGCCCAGATTTCCGCGATGGAGGTGCGTCCCCTGGCGTCCACGGCGATCTTGCCGCCCTCAAGGGCCAGCCCGTCGGGCGCGCCTGTCAGGGTCTGGCCGATGGCCTTGAACACCTGATCCGCCTTCAGCCGGAACGTCTCTGCCCCGGTCTTGAGGCCCTGCGGCGTGTCTTCGGTATAGGCGAATTCCACCTCTGTCACCGCGCCGTTGCCATGCACGGCCACCGGGGCCGCGTTGGTGATGATCCGCACCCCCGCCGACGTGGCGTGGTCTTGCTCATAAGGTGAGGCGCTCATCTTCGCCTGATCGCGGCGGTAGACGATGGTGACATTCTGCGCGCCCAGCAGCTTGGACTGCACGGCGGCATCCACCGCCGTCATGCCCCCGCCGATCACCACGACATCGCGGCCAATGGACAGGCTGGATTTGTCGGGGGTCTGGCGCAATTCGGCAATGAAATCAACGGCGTTTCGCACGTTGGTCTTGTCTTCACCCGCCGCGCGCAGGGCATTCACCCCGGCCAGACCCATGCCAAGGAACACCGCGTCATAGTTGGCTTGCAGGTCGGCAAGGCCAAAGTCGCGGCCAAGGGCTTTGCCTGTCTCAATCCGGATGCCGCCGATTTTCAGCAGCCAGTCGATCTCTTTCTGGGCGAAATCATCGGTGGATTTATACGAGGCGATGCCGAACTCGTTCAACCCGCCGGGTTTGGGGCGCGCATCAAGGATCACCACGTCATGGCCCTTCATCGCAAGGCGATGGGCGCAGGCCAGACCTGCGGGCCCCGCCCCCACGACGGCCACGATCTTGCCGGTGGATTTGGCGCGGGTGAAGGGATGGACGCCTTTGGCCATCAGTGTATCGGTGGCAAAGCGCTGCAACTGGCCGATCTCTACCGGCTTGCCTTCGGCGGCTTCGCGCACGCAGGCCTCTTCGCACAGCTGTTCGGTCGGGCAGACCCGCGCGCACATGCCGCCAAGGATGTTTTGGGCAAAGATGGTCTTTGCCGCCGCATCCGGCGTGCCGGTGGCGATCTGGCGGATGAACAGCGGAATGTCGATGGTGGTCGGACAGGCCGTCATGCAGGGCGCATCGTGGCAAAAGTAGCAGCGATCCGCGGCAACGCGGGCCTCATGCGCGTCCAGCGGCGGGGCGTGATCGGCGAAGTGGTCAAGATAAGTGGTGGCGGGCAAGCGCCCCGGAACGACACCGGGCGTCAGCGGGCTGTTGGTCACATCAAGCCTCCCATGGCTTTTATCATTGGAATCAGGCTGGCACAGGTCTGTTTTTTTATCAAATGGTAAATTTTAGAAAACGCGTTCAAATGCACGGATGCGCAACTCATGCTTTTCACCTTGGCCCCTGTGGCGTATATCAAGGCGATCTCTAGACGCCCGGCCCGGCCCGCCGGGGCGACAGACTGTAATAATGACGCCAAAATGAGGACGGCATGAGCAAACAATCCACGGACGCGGACGTATCCTTCATCTCCGCGCTTGCAGAGTTGCTGAACAAGAATGACCTGACCGAATTGTCGGTAAAGCGCGAATATGGCGAAGACGACAGCCTTGAAGTGCGCGTCGTCAAACAGGCCAACATCGTGCAGATGACTTAAGCCGCACCGATGCAGGCCTATGCAGCGGCCCCGGTGGCGGCAGCCCCGGTGGCAGCGGCGGTGTTGGTGTCGGATGACCCGGCACAGCATCCGGGTGCAGTCACCTCTCCGATGGTGGGCACCTGCTATTTGTCGGCAGAACCGGGGGCCGCGGCCTTTGTGAACGTCGGCTCGACCGTGACCGAGGGTCAGACGGTGCTGATCATCGAAGCGATGAAAACCATGAACCACATTCCGGCCCCGCGTGCCGGGACCGTCAAGCGCATCCTCGTGACCGATGGCCACCCGGTTGAGTACGGCGCGCCCCTGATGATCATCGAGTAAGCGCATGTTCGAGAAAATCCTGATCGCCAACCGGGGCGAAATTGCCCTTCGCGTGATCCGCGCCTGCCAAGAGATGGGGATCAAATCGGTCGCCGTCCATTCCACGGCCGATGCCGATGCAATGCATGTGCGGATGGCAGACGAGTTCGATCTGCATTGGCCCGGCCTCGTCGACGGATAGCTACCTGTCCAAAGCGGCCATCATCTCGGCGTGTGAAATCACCGGCGCGCAAGCGGTGCATCCGGGCTATGGGTTCCTGTCTGAGAACGCGGCCTTCAGCCAGGCCTTGGCCGATCACGGCATCGCGTTCATCGGGCCCACGGCGGAGCATATCCGCATCATGGGCGACAAGATCACGGCAAAGGAAACGGCCAAAGCTTTGGGCATTCCGGTTGTGCCGGGATCCGAGGGCGGCGTGCCGGACTATGAGACGGCCATCGGCGTGGCGGCGAGCATCGGTTTTCCGGTGATCATCAAGGCCACGGCGGGCGGCGGTGGGCGCGGCATGAAAGTGGCGCATACCCCCGAAGAGCTTGAGATCGCCTTTCGTACCGCGCGGTCGGAATCCAAGGCTGCCTTTGGCAACGACGAAGTCTATATCGAGAAATACCTGCAAAAGCCGCGCCATATTGAGATTCAGGTCTTTGGCGATGGCAAGGGGCGCGCCGTCCATCTTGGGGAGCGCGATTGCTCTTTGCAGCGGCGCCACCAGAAGGTCTTTGAAGAAGCCCCCGGCCCGGTGATCACGCCCGCCCTGCGCGCCAAGATCGGCAAGATCTGCGCGGAGGCGGTGGCCAAGATCAACTACCTGGGCGCAGGCACCATCGAGTTCCTGTATGAGAACGGCGAGTTCTTCTTTATCGAGATGAACACCCGGTTGCAGGTGGAACATCCGGTGACGGAATACGTCTACGGCGTTGACCTTGTGCGCGAGCAGATCCGGGTTGCGGCGGGGATGGAGATGTCCTTCATCCAAGATGAGCTGGAGTTAAGCGGTCACGCCATCGAAGTGCGGATCAATGCCGAAAAGCTGCCGAACTTCACGCCCTGCCCCGGCAAGGTGCGCATGTTCCACGCCCCCGGCGGCTTTGGCGTGCGGATGGATTCGGCGCTGTATTCCGGCTATTCGATCCCGCCCTATTACGACAGCCTGATCGGCAAGCTGATCGTGCATGGCCGAGACCGCCCTGAGGCTTTGGCCCGTCTGCGCCGCGCCTTGGGCGAATTGATCATCGACGGGATCGAAACCTCGGTGCCGCTGTTTGACATGCTGCTGGCCGAGCCGGATATCCAGAACGGCGAATACAACATTCACTGGCTGGAAAAATGGCTCGCCGCGCAGTTTGGCTAATGCCCTTGCGGCGCGGGACTGACCCGCGCCGTGCCCCTGCCCTTGGCACTGCACAAGGGCAATGCCCCCGATGACCGACCCTGTCCTGACCCCCGAAATCTTGCTGCGCGCCTATGCGATGGGGATTTTCCCCATGGCCGAGGGGCGCGACACGACGGAGATCCACTGGGTCGATCCGCGTCGCCGCGGGGTGTTTGAGCTGGAGCGGTTCCACATCTCACGCTCGCTGCGGCGCGCGCTGCTGCGGCCCGATTACACGGTGACGGTGGACCGCGATTTCGACGGCGTCTTGCAGGGCTGTGCGGACCGAAGCGAGACATGGATCAACGGCGAAATCGCGATTCTTTACAAGGCACTGCATGCCAAGGCTCATGCACATAGCCTTGAGGTGTGGTCGCCCGAAGGGGCATTTGATCGGCGGGGTCTACGGCGTGGTTCTGGGGGCGGCTTTCTTTGGGGAAAGCATGTTCTCGCGCCGCACGGATGCGTCAAAAATCGCGCTGGCGTGGTTGGTGCATCGGCTGCGGGCGGGGGGATTCCGCTTGTTTGACACGCAGTTTCTGACCGCGCATCTGGCCTCGCTTGGGGCGGTGGAAATCGCGCGGGGGGAGTATCAGCGGCGGCTGGCCGAGGCGCTGCCCCTGCCCGCCCAATTCGCGCCGCAGGGTTACTGCCCGTCGTCTGCCGGGGTCGCCTCACCCTCGGGTGCGGGGTCTTCTTCGGGGGCGGGTTCGACCTCGGGAAGCACCAGATCCGGCACGTCACAGCGCAGCACCCAGACGTCATAGCGCGGGTGATCCAGCGCGGAAAGCGCGGGGCTGGAGGCCACCATCCACCCCGAGAACACGGTATCCGAGGTGCGGCTGTCCAGCAGGGTCAGGTGGGCATAGGCCTCGGCGGTGGCGTTGTCGGCGGGGGAGCGGCAACTGTCCAACTTGACGGTCATGTAGCCGACGGTCTTTGTTTCCCCGTTCGACAGCAGCAGATCGCTGACCTCGCCGGTCAGCTTGTCCAACATGCGCAGCTTGGCACCGGGTGCTTCGGCGAAATCCTGAGCAAACAGGGGTGCGGCCAAAAGCGACAGCGCGGCGGCAAGGCGCAAGCTCACGGCGCGGCCCCCGTCGCAGGGGCGTCACTGGATTGGCCGCCCACCCATTTCATCAGCAAGGTCAACAGGCTGACCGAGCCTTGGGTGTCTTCAATCTCATCGCCCGGGGCCAGAATATCCGGTGAGCCACCCGGCACGAGTTCCACAAAATTGCCGCCCAGCAGCCCCTCGGACGAGATGAGGATCGCCGAGTTGTCGGGCAATTGAACGGCGTTTTCGACCTGCACCACGGCATCGGCGAAATAGGTTTCCGGGTTCAGCGACAGCGCAGTGATCGTGCCGACCTTGACCCCTGCCAGCCGCACATCCGAGCCGACCTTGATCCCTTCAACCGAGCGGAACGAGGCCTTGAGCGGGTAGCTGCCCGCCCCCCCGGTCAGGGCGCTGCCGCCCATCGCATAGGCGAGAAAGCCGATGGCGACGGCCAGAACCACCGCCCCGGCAAAAACTTCTGCGCGGTTCTCGGCCATTATTCGGGCTGCCACGCCTCATAGTCCCGGCGCAGGGCCGGGGCCGCGCCACGGATAGAGCCGGGCGGTGCATAGGCGGCCATCGAGCCGGTCAGGTTTTCCTGATGCGGCTTTTCCCAGACCTTGTGGGTCAGCGGTGCCTTGGTCGGCGGCTGGTCCCAGGTGAAGTGCAGCCAGCCATGCCAATCGGGGTTTACCCGGCTGGCTTCGGTTTCGCCGTTATAGATCACCCAGCGGCGCTTGGCGTCTTTGGTCTGGTAATAGAGGTTGCCCTGTTCATCCTCACCCACCTTCACCCCTTTGCGGGCGGTAAAGATCTGCGTGCCGAGCGTCTGGCTGTTCCACCAGGTAAGCAGGCGCTTGAGAAAATACATCGGGGCCTCCGGCATGATTTTGCCCCTTATATCAGGGGCACAGGCAAGGTCCAGCGATTGCGCGGCGCGGTGACGGAAAACGGCGCATCGCCGCGGGGCAAAACGCAAAAAGGCGGACCCTGCGGCCCGCCTTTTGGTGGTTTTGAAACCCTGCGCCTTAGCCAGCCGAAGCGGGCTCTTTCTTTTTGGTCTCGGTGTGGACGACCAAGGGCTTGGCGCCGTTGTTGACCGCCTCTTCGTTGACCACAACCTCTTCGACGCCCTCAAGGCCGGGCAGTTCGAACATGGTGTCCAGCAAGATGTCTTCCATGATCGACCGCAGGCCGCGTGCGCCTGTCTTGCGCTTGATCGCGCGTTTGGCGATGGCGGTCAGCGCATCGGTGGTGAAGGTCAGCTTGCAACCCTCAATCTCAAACAGGCGCTGGTATTGCTTGACCAGCGCGTTTTTCGGCTCGGTCAGGATGGTGACAAGCGCGTCTTCATCCAGATCGGTCAGGGTGGCAATCACCGGCAAACGGCCGACGAATTCCGGGATCAGGCCGAATTTCAGCAGATCTTCGGGCTCCAGCTCTTTGAACAGCTCCCCCGCGCCGCGATCCTCAGGCCCTTTGACTTCGGCACCAAAGCCGATCGCCGAGCCCTTGTTGCGCTGCGCGATGATCTTTTCCAGACCGGCAAACGCCCCGCCACAGATGAACAGGATGTTCGTGGTATCCACTTGCAGGAATTCCTGCTGCGGATGCTTGCGCCCGCCCTGTGGTGGCACCGAAGCGACGGTGCCTTCCATGATCTTCAACAGCGCCTGCTGCACGCCCTCGCCCGAGACATCGCGGGTGATCGAGGGGTTGTCAGACTTGCGGGTGATCTTGTCGACCTCATCAATGTAGACGATGCCGCGCTGCGCGCGTTCCACATTGTATTCAGAGGCTTGCAGCAGTTTGAGGATGATGTTTTCAACATCCTCGCCCACATAGCCCGCCTCTGTCAGCGTGGTCGCATCGGCCATCGTGAACGGCACATCCAGAATCCGTGCCAGCGTCTGGGCCAGCAAGGTCTTGCCACAGCCGGTGGGGCCGATCAGCAGGATGTTGGATTTCGACAGTTCAATGTCGGTCTTGGTCGAGTGGTTCAACCGTTTGTAGTGGTTATGGACGGCCACCGAAAGCACGCGCTTGGCATGGACCTGACCGATAACGTAATCGTCCAGCACCTTGCAGATGTCGCGCGGAATCGGCACCCCTTCGGAGGATTTCAGACCGGTGGTCTTCGTTTCCTCACGGATGATGTCCATGCAAAGCTCAACGCATTCATCGCAAATGAACACGGTCGGCCCTGCGATCAGCTTGCGCACCTCATGCTGGCTTTTGCCGCAAAAGGAGCAATAAAGCGTGTTCTTGCTGTCGCTGCCCGAGTTCGTCGCCATGGGTATCCTCTGCCCTTCGCCCCTTTCGGGGGCCTTGATGAAAGTCTAGGCCAAGGCCCGCCCCACCACAATGCGAAATCTCCCCCCGGCCAAACCTGTAATTTGGCCGGGGGAATTCTGCTTATTTCTCGGCTTCGGCTTTGCCGCGATTTTCGAGAATCTCATCGATCAGGCCCCAGGCCTTGGCGTCTTCGGCGGACATGAAGTTATCCCGCTCCAGTGCCGCCTCAACGGTTTCATAGTCGTTGCCGGTATGCTTGACGTAGATTTCATTCAGGCGGCGCTTGAGCTTTTCGGTCTCACGCGCATGAATCATGATGTCGGTCGCCTGACCCTGATAGCCGCCCGAGGGCTGGTGGACCATGACGCGCGAGTTCGGCAGCGAGAACCGCATGCCCTTTTCGCCCGCCTGCAGCAGCAGCGACCCCATCGAGGCCGCCTGCCCGATCACAAGGGTGGAAACCTTGGGCCGGATATACTGCATGGTGTCATAGATCGACAGACCCGAGGTCACAACGCCGCCGGGGCTGTTGATATACATGGAGATTTCCTTGGACGGATTCTCCGCCTCAAGAAACAGAAGCTGGGCGCAGATCAGGCTGGACATGCCGTCATGCACGGGGCCCGCCAGAAAGATGATCCGCTCCTTGAGCATCCGTGAGTAGATGTCATAAGCCCGCTCGCCCCGGCTGGTCTGTTCGACCACCATGGGCACAAGGGTATTCATGTAATGGTCGATGGGATCGCGCATGGGAACCTGCCTGTTGTCCGTTTCAGGAATATCGCCGGATACTTTCCAGAGTCTTAGTGGCGCGCGCAGGGGGCTGCAAGGGCGGGCGGGTCACGTTTGATCGCTCTGTATCGGTGTTTCAGTCCGAAAACACCCGCCGGGCCAATGCCAGCCGCGCGCCCGTGGTGGCCAGACACAGAAGGGCAAAGAGGGTGGCCAGCAGCGGAAAGGCTGCGGGCCAAAGGCAAAACGCGACAAAAAAGGCAATGGTTTCCGTGCCTTCCAGAATTCCGGCAGAATAGTAGAGCGTCTTTTCACCCTGCGCCTTCGTCTCCATCCCGCGCTTTTCGGCCAAAATCGCATAGCCCAGAAAACTGGCGCCGTTGATGTAGAAAGCCAAAAGCAAGAACGCGCCCGGCACCGCGTTGGCGGAATCGCGGATCACAAAGGCCAGCGGGATCGCGCCATAAAAGGCAAAATCGCACAGAATATCCAAATAGCCCCCAAAGTCGGTCTTTTCCGTGGCGCGGGCAACGGCCCCGTCCAGCCCGTCGGCAACCCGCCCCAAAAGCAGCACGATCAGCGCCAGCGCCCCCGGCAAGCCAAACCCCAGCAGCAGGGCCGAGATCAGCCCAAGGCCAAGCCCGGCCAGCGAGACCTCATTTGCGGTGATGTCGCGGGCGGCGATGGCGGTGCCGATCCGGTTCAGCGCCGGGTCGATCAACGGGCGGATAAAGCGGTCGAGCATGGGGGGTCCCTCACATTGCCGTGGGTGCGGGCAGGTTTATGTTGCCTCAGCGGTACCGCGCTTCGTATCCCTGTCGCAACCTGCCGAAAAGCACCAACCACACGCGCGGCCCGTCCGCCAAGGGGAATGACATATGCTGACCAGACGCGCCTTCGGGCAACTGAGCCTTGCCGGGGTGCTTTTGCCCATGACGGGCGCGCGCGCCTTTGCCGCAGACTGGCAGGCGGTGCTGGCCGAGGCCAAGGGCCAGACGGTCTATTGGCACGCTTGGGGAGGCGATCCGAAGATCAACGATTTCATCGCTTGGGTCGGGGAGCAGGCGCAGGACCGCTACAGTGTGGCGATTGAGCACGTAAAGCTTGCCTCCACCGCCGACGCCGTGGCGCGGGTGCTGGCCGAGCGGGATGCCGGGCAGACGACGGGCGGCGCGGTCGATCTGATCTGGATCAACGGCGAGAATTTTGCCGCGATGCAGGCGCAGGGGCTGCTGGGCGGGGCCTTTGCGGAAGACCTGCCGAACTGGCCATTGGTGGATGTGGCGGGCAAGCCCGCGACCGTCACCGATTTCACACTGCCGACGGGGGGGGCCGAATCCCCTTGGGCGATGGCGCAGCTGGTCTTTGAATACGACAGCGCCCGCCTGCCCGCCCCACCCACCACGCTGGAAGCACTGCGGGCCTGGATCATCGCCAATCCGGGGCGGTTCGCCTATCCGCAGCCGCCGGACTATCTGGGGCTGACGTTCCTGAAGCAGGTGCTTTACGGGGTGATGGCCGATCCTGCCCGGCTGCAGGCGCCACTGGACGAGGCGCGTTATGCCGAGGACAGCGCCCCGCTTTGGGCCTTTCTGGATGCGGTGCATCCGGCCTTGTGGCGGCAAGCGCGGGCCTTTCCCGCCAATGAGCCGGCGCTGGGGCAGCTGCTGGCCGATTCTGAGACCGACATCTCCTTCGCCTTCAACCCGGGCCGGGCCAGCGCGGAAATCGCGGCGGGCAATTTGGCCGACAGCGTGCGGACCTTTGTGCTGGAGGGCGGCACCATCGGCAACGCCTCGTTCGTGGCGATCCCGTTCAACGCGGCACACCGGGCGGGCGCACAGGTCGTGGCCGATCTGTTGCTGGACCCTTCCGTGCAGGCGCGCGCGCAAGACCCGGCGGTGCTGGGTTTCCAGACCGTGTTGAACCTTGCCGCCCTGACGCCCGAGGACCGCGCCCGCTTTGACGCGCTGTCGCTGGGGGTGGCCACGCTGTCGCCCGCCGATCTGGGACCGGCCTTGCTGGAGCCGCATGCCAGTTGGATGGTGCGGGTCGGGGCCGATTGGGTGACGCGTTACGGCGTTGCTCCGTGACGGCACGCCGCAAGGATCAGGCGCCCGGGGGGCTGCTGCGGCTGTCCCACTGGCTGATCATGGGGTTCTTGGTGTTGCCGGTCGTGGCGGGGCTGGCGGGGATGATCACGCCTGCGTTGTCGGACGGGGGTAAGGGATTTGCCGCGCTGCTGGCGTGGCCGGGCCTTGGCTGTGCGATCACCTTGTCGCTGCGCACGGGTCTGGCCTCAACCGGGCTGGCCCTGGGGCTGACGGTGCTGCTGCTGGCCGCCTTCAACGGGCAACCGGGGTTTGAGCGGTTGCGCCGGGCCTTGTCGCCGCTGTTGGCGGTGCCCCATGCGGCGGCGGCGTTGGGCATTGCCTTTTTGATCGCGCCGTCGGGCTGGATTGCGCGGCTGTTGTCACCTTGGGCCACGGGATGGACCCAGCCGCCGGACCTGTTGATCCTGAACGATCCGCAGGGGATCGCCCTGACGCTGGGGCTGGTGGCCAAAGAGTTGCCGTTCCTGCTGCTGATGGCGCTGGCCGCTTTGCCGCAATGCGATGCGCCGCGCCGTCAGCGGCTTGCTGCATCACTCGGCTACGGCCGCGTCTGGGGGTTTTTGCTGGCGGTGCTGCCGGACCTTTACCGGCAGATGCGGCTGCCCGTGTTTGCGGTGCTGGCCTATGCCATGACCTCGGTTGAGATGGCGGTGATTCTGGGGCCGAACCTGCCGCCGCCTTTGGCCGTGCAGATCACCCATTGGATGACCGATGCCTCGCTGGCCCATCTGGGGACGGCGGCGGCGGGCGCTTTGGTGCAACTGGCGCTGGTGGGTTTGGGGCTGGCGCTGTGGCAAGGGGTGACCTTCGGTCTGGGCTGCGCCCTGCCCCGGCTTGCCGGTGCGGGGTTGCGGTTGCGCGGGCTGGACCCGGTGGCGGCTCCCCTGGCCAAGGTGGCGGGCTATGGGCTGACAGGGGGGCTGGTGCTGGCGCTGGTGGGTTTGGCGCTGTGGTCGGTGGCGGGGCTGTGGTCGTTCCCCGACGCGCTGCCCGCGCGGATCAGCCTTGCCGTGTGGCAAAGCACCGGGCCTGCCTTGCGCGACACCACTGCGCTGACCCTGCTGATCGCGCTGGTGGCCACCCTGCCCGCCGTCGCCCTGGTTCTGGCCGCGCAAGAGGCCGAGGCGCGCGGCGCCCCCCCGCCCCGGTTGGCGGGGCCGCTGCTTTACCTGCCGCTGCTGGTGCCGCAGATCGCCTTTCTGCCCGGCCTGCAAATGCTGGCGCTGCGCCTGCATGTCGAGGGGCACTGGCTTGCCGTGGCCACGGTGCACGGGGTGTTTGTGCTGCCCTATGTCGCCTTGTCGCTGGCCCCGGCCTTTCGCGCGTGGGACAGTCGGCACGCCCGGATTGGTGCAAGCCTTGGTGCGGGGCCGAACCGGATCTTCTGGCGGCTGCGCTTGCCGATGTTGCTGGCGCCGCTGCTGACGGCCACCGCCCTTGGCCTTGCGGTGTCGGTCGGGCAATATCTGCCAACGCTGCTGATCGGCGGCGGGCGGGTCCCAACCCTGACGACCGAGGCGATAGCGCTGGCCTCTGGCGGGAACCGGCGGCTGATCGGGGCCTTTGGCCTGTTGCAAATGGCGCTGCCCGCGTTGGGCTTTGCGCTGGCCCTGACGCTGCCCCGGCTGATCTATCGCCACCGCCGGGGATTATTGACCGGAGTAAAGGCATGAACGGCACGCTGTGCGACGGATTGCGCTTTGACAGGCTGGAGGTGCGTCTAGACGGCACCTTGCTTGCCGCGCTGGATACAACCGTCATGCCCGGCGAGGCGCTGGTGGTCATGGGGCCGTCCGGGTCGGGGAAATCGTCGCTTTTGGGTGCGATCACCGGGCATTTGGGGATGGCGGGACGGGAAGCGGTTGGTGGCAGGACTTCTGGCAAAGGGCGCTTTGCGGTGACGGGGGCGATTGCGCTGAACGGGCGCGATGTGGGCGCCCTGCCGCCCGAGGCGCGGCGGATCGGGTTGTTGTTTCAAGACGACGTGTTGTTCCCGCATCTGTCGGTGGCGGGCAACCTTGGCTTTGGGCTGGCGGCGGGCAGCGGCAGCCGCGCGCAGCGGCGGCGCACCATCGAAGAGGCGCTGGAGCGGGCCGATCTGGCGGGCTTTGCCGACCGCGATCCGGCCACGCTGTCGGGTGGCCAGCGCGCACGGGTGGCGCTGCTGCGCTGCCTGCTGGCGCGCCCCGAGGCGCTGCTGCTGGACGAGCCGTTTTCGCGGCTGGATATGGATTTGCGTGACCAGATCCGCCGCTTTGTGCTGGAAGAAGCCCGGGCGCGGCGCTTGCCGGTGATCCTTGTCACCCACGACCCCGAAGACGCGCTTGCCGCAGGGGGGCGCGTGGTGACACCCTTGGGGGAGCCGCAGACTGACGGCGGCGCGCCTGCCGAGCGGGCCAGCCTACCGCGCCAGGCTTAGTTCCGCACGCAGGCCGCCCATCGCCTCGCTGTCGCTCAGCTTGAGCGCGCCCCCGTGACTGCGCGCCACGTCCGCCGCAATCGACAGGCCAAGACCCACGCCGCCGCCCCGGTTGGGATCGCGCGCGGCATCCAGCCGCTTGAAGGGCACCATCGCCTCTTCGCGCGCCGCTTTGGGAATGCCCGGCCCGTCATCTTCAACGATCAGCCGCACCTGCCGGTCTGTCGCGGCAAGGCTGACCTGCGCGTGATTGGCAAAGCGCACCGCGTTGCCGATCAGGTTTTCCAGCGCCCGCGTCACCGCCTCGGGCCGCAGGCGCAGTTTGCCACCCGGCCAATCCACAGCGCCCAGCGTCACCGGCTGGCCCATCCGCACCGCGTTTTCAACCACGTGGCGCACCAGACCCGCCGGATCGACCGCGACGGGTTCCTCCATCGCGTCGCCGCGCGCAAAGGACAGGAACTCATCCACCAGACGCTGCATCTGTTCCACGTCGCGCTTCAGCGCCTCAACCTCTTCATCCTCGGGCAAAACCGCCAGACCGAGTTTAAGCCGCGTGAGCGGCGTCCGCAGATCATGGCTTACCCCGGACAGCATCAAGGTGCGGCTTTCGATCTGCCGCTCAATCCGGGCGCGCATATCCAAAAACGCATTGCCTGCCGCCCGCACCTCGGTCGCGCCGCGCGGCCGGTAGGGCAAGACCTGCCCCTTGCCAAACGCCTCTGCCGCCTGTGACAGCCGGGTGATCGGCGTCAGTTGGTTGCGCAAGAACACATAGGCGATCAGCGTCATCAGGATCGACACCAGCAGCATCAGCACAAGCAACTGATGCGGGTTCGACGCCGACACCCTTGACCGTTCCAGCGTTACCTCCATCAGCCCTTTGGAGGTGGCGAAATAGGCCCGCACCTGTTTGCTTTCGCTCAGCAAATCAACGGTGCGCAGTTCGGGCAGGTTGCGCAGGGTCAGGATCACCACCCGGCCCGACCAATCCCAAAAGCCGCGCAGGTCTGCGTCGGGCATCGCCGCGACCGGCAGGCTTGGGCGCAATTCCAGGGCCGCGCCGACACGCGCCGCCTCGGCCTGTGCGGTTTGCAGATCGGGCGCAGAATCCACCGCCGACAAGAGCGCCTTGATCTCGATCCGCACGGCCTCGGTCATCTGGCGGGTCACACCTTCAAAGTGGCGCTGGATAAAGACCACCGACACCACCAATTGGATCGCCACGATCGGCACCACCAGAATAAGGGCGGCACGGCCAAACAGGCTGCGGGGCAATAAGGGCTTGAGGTACTTGAACATGCGCGCAAGACTACGCGGCCAAGCCTCAGAGGGAAAGAGCCGCACATGATCACCGACCTCGGCGAAGGCATCACCTTGCTGCGTGCCGCCAATCCCAACCCGATGACGGGCACCGGCACCAATACCTATCTGCTGCGCGGGCCGGGTGTGGTGGCGGTCATCGACCCCGGCCCCGATCTGCCCGCGCATCTTGAGGCGATTCTGGCGGCTCTGGGCGGGGACCGGTTGGGGATGATTCTGGTGACGCATGCGCATCTGGATCATTCCGCCCTTGCCCGCCCCTTGGCCGAGGCGACCGGTGCCCCGGTGCTGGCCTTTGGCCCGGCGGGCACCGGGCGCAGCGACGTGATGCGCGCCTTGGCGGCGCAGGGGCTGACGGCGGGCGGCGAGGGCATCGACCACCGCTTTGCCCCCGATCAGCTGCTGCAAGACGGTGAGGCGCTGCCCTTTGGCACCGCCACCCTCGACGTGCTGCACACCCCGGGCCATATGGGCGGGCATCTGTGCTTTGCCTTGGGCAAGACCCTGTTTTCGGGCGATCACGCAATGGGCTGGGCCAGTTCGCTCGTCTCGCCACCTGAGGGCGATATGGGGGCCTATATCACCAGTCTGGAGCGTTTGGCCGCGCGGGAATGGGCGCGCATGCTGCCGGGGCATGGCGAGCCCGTGGACGCGGTCGCACCGCGCCTTGCCGCGCTGCTGCAGCACCGCCGCGACCGTGAAGCGTCGATCCTGACCGCGTTACAAGACGGCCCGGCAACAGCCGCGGCGCTGACCGCGCACATCTATGCCGACACGCCGCCCGCGCTGCACCCCGCGGCCGAGCGAAACGTGCTTGCCCATCTCATTGATCTGACAACACGAAACCGCCTCGCGACCCCCGCCCCCCTGACGGCCACCGCGCGATTTCATCTGGTCTGAACGCGCCCGCAAAAACCTTTTCACTTTTCTTCACCCGCCCCCTTGCCCCCCCCATTACCCCTTGCTATACGGCCCCCGTGTTCCGGCGTAGCTCAGCGGTAGAGCAGTTGACTGTTAATCAATTGGTCGTAGGTTC
>CAWFGJ010000001.1:0-39369 GCA_963815355.1 uncultured Alphaproteobacteria bacterium | reverse complement strand
GCTTCTCTCCCAGACCGGCGTTTTCACCAGTCTGACGACGCTTGCCACCGCGCCCGGAGTCATCCCTTACGACGTCCCGAATCCCCTGTGGTCCGACAATGCGCACAAGCAGCGCTGGGTGATCCTGCCCAACGACGGCACCTTCAACAGCCCCGCGGAAGACGTGGTTTTCAGCCCCGGCGGCAACTGGGTTTTCCCTGCGGGGACGGTGTTCGTGAAACACTTCGACGCGCCCATCGACGCGAACAATCCCGCGGCGATCAAGCGGCTCGAGACCCGATTCCTCGTATGCACCCCGGGCGGCGGAAAATACGGCTTCACTTACAAGTGGAACCCCGCAGGAACGGATGCCGAGTTGCTGGAAGGCAGCATCAACGAGACCTATGATTTCGCCACAAGCGAAGGAGGCACCGAAGCGAGGACTTGGAGCTATCCTTCCCGCGGGGACTGCATGGTCTGCCACAATGACGTGTCCGGACAGGCACTTGGTGTCCGCACCGTACATCTCAATTCCAATCTCCTCTACCCGTCGACCGGCAGAGTCGCCAACCAGTTGGCAACCCTGAACTCGCTCGGCGTGTTCAGCACCACCCTCACGGTGACCGACCTGGCGAACTACGTCGAGGCAAGGGCGCTCGATGACCCGACCGCGCCGCTGGAGCATCGCGTTCGCTCCTACCTCGATACCAACTGCTCCCATTGCCGCCAGCCGGGAGCCCAGGGCGATGGCTTCGATGCCCGTCTTTCAACCCCGCTGGACCTCCAGAACCTGATCAACGCGATCCCGCAGCGGTACGAGGAACTCGGACCCGACGGCCGCTACATCAAGCCCGGGAACACGGCGTTGTCGGCAATCCACGTCCGCGCAAACGCGGTCGGGAATGGTGATGCCATGCCTCCCTTGGCAAAGAACATGGCGCACGGCGAGGGCATTGCCGCGCTTCAAGCCTATATCACGGGGTTGGTTCCTTCGGAGTTCGACGTCACTCCTGCGCCGATGGCTCGTTACGTCCGGCTCAGGACTCTCGCTGGAACGAGAACCTATGCATCGGTTCGGGAGCTGAAGATCCTCGATGGCGACGGTGAGCCCATCCCGTTCGGTGAACTGAGCGTTCACGATTTTGACAGTCAGGATGGAACCGGGACCGCGGCGACCAAGGCGATCGACGGCAGCATCGGCTCTTCGAATCACTGGCAGACCCTCAATACCGGCGGCACCAACCACCCGCATTACATCACCATCGATCTTGGTTCCCTCAGGGAGTTCGGCGGCTTCATCTACTATCCTCGGGGCAATTCGACGAACGGCCGGATCTCCCAGTATGAGGTGCACTACAGCGAAGATGGAACCGTTTGGTCGCTAATGACATCGGGAACATGGCCCACCAACAGCAGCACCGAAATCACCTACGATCCTCACTTCAACAAGCGGCCGGCCCGCGCCCAGATCGCCGGCCCTGTCGGCACCATCCAGGGAGCCTTCGAGACCACCGTGGTCTTCGACATGAACGTTACCGACTTCACGGCGGCGGACCTTCAGGTCACCGGTGGCAGCGTCTCCAAACTCCGCGGTTCGGGATACTACTACGTCGCCCGCATTCTTCCCGCTCCGGGAGCCACCCAGATCACCGTTTCGGTGGAAGAGGATGCGGTCGACCCCGAGGGACTGGGAAGTCTTGCGTCACAGGTTTTGAACATCTCGGTCATTCCCGATGGAGCTGCGCCGGATACTCCCCCGAACCCTCCAGGGTTCCACCACGGTCTCCACGGCTCAGCTTTCGTGGGAGGCGTCCACAGACAATGTGGCCGTAGAAGGCTATCAACTGTCCCTCAACGGGCTGGTGATCGCCACCGTCGAAAACCTTGCTTACAGTTTTTCGGGTTTGGATCCCGACACCGATTACGATTTCGAGGTCGTCGCCTTCGATGCCAAAAGTTCATCAGGCCGGCGGCGCCAGGAATTCCCAGATCCCCCAGCACCCGCACGAAAGGACTCTCGCCCACGCCGAGCTCGCTCCACGGCACCAGCGCCACGAGCAGGCTGATCGTGACGATGTAGATCGCCGACAGGCCGAACACCATCCGGCGCATCGCGGCGGGAATCGTTCGGGCCGGGTCCGAGGCTTCCCCCGAGGTGACGGCCACGATCTCCACGCCGATGAACGAGTAGATCACGAAGCAGCAGCCGAGCCAGATGCCCGAGGCGCCAAACGGCATGAAGCCGCCGTGCCCGGTGATGTTGGCGAGTCCGACGGCCGGCGCGCCGGTCAGTCCGGCGAGCACGAGCACACCGAGCCCGACGAAGACCGCGACGGCCACGACCTCGATCATGACCAGCCAGTACTCGATGGCGCCCAGACGGCCCACGGACCGGGAGTTGACGTAGAGGAGCAGCACAGCGAACGCGAGCACCCACAGGGCGCCGGGCACGTGCGGGAACCAGTAGGCCATGTAGATCGAGGCCGCCACCAGCTGGTTGACGGGGTCAAAGTGTTTTGCAAAGTCGGCGGCGGCGTCAACGGTCAAAAACTCATTGGCGACGCTGTGGCGTCCGTTCCAGATCTGGTCCGCCAAGTCTGAGGCGATCTGCGTGGCGCGGGCGGCAGCACCTTCAACAGCGCGATCATGGGTGACAAGCACGGTGGGCCCGACAATGGTCGTATCGGCCTCGGCAAAGCCCGCATTGACAGAGACGGCGAGGATACCTGGTTCAGCCTCGTGCCGCGTCGCGGCGGTGTATAGGGCGGCAGAGGCGGGGACGTCAGAGCGCCCGCCGTTTGCCTCATCCAGCATGGGCACATGGGCGCGCGTTGTTGCCGGGCGGGTCTGTCCGGCCATTGCACCATGCAGCAGGCGCGCGGCATGGGCCCCGGCCACGCGCATGTCGATATGCGGGTAGGTCTTGAAAGAAACGTAGATCTGCGCGAGTTCCACCATGCGCGGGGAAACCATGGCGTGCAGATCCAAAGACACCGCGATGGGCAGGTCGGGGCCAAGGATGGCGCGCAACCGGGTCAGCAACTCGCCCTCCCCGTCATCGGTAAAGTCGGGCACCATAGAGCCGTGAAGGCCCAAGAGCACGCCGTCCAGTCGATCCTTTTGCGCCTCGGCCAAGGCGCAGATACGGCCTGCAATGTGGTCGAATGCGGCGCGAGACACCCGCGCGCCGGGTGTTGCGTGGGCTGAGATTGCGTGGCTGATCTGCCAGCCCTGTTCGCCCGCGACGTCCAGGAACCCCGCCAGTTCCGTATTGGCCGCGCCGCGACGTTCGATGGCGGCTTGGCCCTCATGCAAGGTGTCGGCGGCAAAGGCGCGCAGACCCGTTTCACCTTTTTTGAACGTGTTGCTTTCGTGAATGAATTCGGCGGTCAGGACATGGAAGGTCATTGGGGCCTCATAGGAAAATGGGATTTAGGGGAGGGGATTGAAACAGGCCAGCGCCTGTTCCCCTTCGGCGCGCAACTCTGGCACTTCGGCCAGACAGCGGGCCGAGACGCGCGGGCAACGGGCGGCAAAGGCACAGCCTTTGGGCAAATTGAACGGTGATGGGATTTCCCCGGTCAGCCCGACAAGGTCGCGCCGCCGGGTCGGGTCCGGAACAAAGGTGCTGTCCATCAACGCGCGCGAATAGGGATGGCGGGGGGGCGTGTTGGCCGTTGGCAACAATTCCACCACGGCACCGAGATACATCACGACAATACGGTCGCAGAAATACCGGACAAGGCCCAGATCATGGCTGATGAACATATAAGTCAGGCCAAGGCGGGCGCGAAGATCCTGGAGCAAGGCGATGATCTGCGCCTGAATGGACACGTCAAGAGAGGCCGTCGGCTCATCCAGCACCAGAAAATCGGGGCTAAGCGCCAGCGCGCGGGCGATGCCGATCCTTTGCCGTTGCCCACCTGAAAGCTGGTGTGGATAGGCCCCAAGCATAGCGGTTGGCAGGCCAACCTGATCCAGCAGGGCCAAAATCCGGCCTTGGGGCAGGGGCAGGCCTTGGGCCTTGAAGGGTTCGGCCAGAACATCCTGAAGGGTGAAGCGCGGATCGAGCGAGGAGTAGGGGTCTTGAAAGACCATCGCCATGCGGCGGCGCATCCGGCGCAACGCGCGCGGCGAAAGGGCGGTCAGGTCTTGGCCGTCGAAGGTGAGTTGGCCTGTCGTCGGCTCCATCAGGCGCAGGACAAGGCGGGCGAGGGTCGACTTTCCGCAGCCGCTTTCGCCGACGATGCCCACGACCTCACCCCGGTCTACGCGAAGGGAGACATCGCGGACCGCCAACATGCTGCGTGGTTTGCGTCCGAAACCACCGGGTGTGGCGAACCGTTTGGACAGGTGGGCGACGTCCAGTAACGCGTCAGCCATGCGGCGCCTCCAACGGGTTGAAGCAAGCCAGCGCCTGCCCGGAGAGCGGTGGCACAGCGGTTGAGCAGATGTCCAAGGCGTTGGGGCAGCGCGGGTGATATCGGCAGCCCGACGGATAGGCTGTGACCGACGGCACCGCGCCCGGAATGCCCGACAGAGCACCCGCGGCCATGCCCTCACGCGGAATGCAATCGATCAGGGCGCGGGTATAAGGGTGCCGGGGGGACGCAAAAAGATCGCCGACTTCGCGCGACTCGGCCAAGCGGCCCGCGTACAAAACCGCCACGCGGTCACAGACTTGCGCCACCACCCCCATGTCATGGGTGATCAGCACAAGGCCAAGCCCGCGCTCCTTTACCAGCGTGGCCAGAATGTGGATGATCTGGGCCTGTACCGTGACATCCAGGGCCGTCGTCGGTTCATCCGCGACGATCAGATCGGGTTCGCCCGCCAAGGCCATGGCAATGACGATGCGCTGCTTCATGCCGCCGGAAAGTTGATGTGGATAGGCTTGGCAAACGGCCTCTGCCTCGGGGATACGCAGTTGGGTCAGAAGATCAATGCTGCGCGCGCGCGCGGCCGAGGTCGTCAGGCCCAGATGCAGCCGGGAGACGATATCTACCTGTGCGCCGATGCGTTGAACCGGGTCCAGTGCCGTCATCGGGTTTTGGGTGACAAAGCCGATCTTGCGACCCCGGAGCGCACGCAGGGCGGCAGGCGGCATCTGCGCCAGATCCTGCCCCTGAAAGCGCACCGCACCCCCCGAAACCCGCCCCCCGATCAGCGGCAAGAGGCCCGTGATCGCAAGGGCCGTCAGCGATTTCCCCGACCCACTTTCCCCGACCAGGCCAAGGATTTGTCCGCGATCCAGTGCAAAGCTGACCCCTTGCAGCGGTGCGATCATACCGATCGCCACGGACAGATTTTCCACCTCAAGCAGCATCGCTTAGCCTGTCCTTTCGCGGCGGCGGACATCCAGTGCGCGCACCAGCGCATCGCCAAAAAGATTGATTGCGATCACGGTGATTGCGACGGCCAGACCGGGGAACAGGATGATGCCCGGCGCGCGGAACAATTGGGCCGAGCCGGAAGACATCATCGCCCCCCAGCTTGGGGTCGGGGGCTGCGCACCCAATCCGAAAAAGCCCAGTGTCGCCTCAAGGATGATCGCGTCACCGGTGGCGAGCATGCCAGCGACCAGAACCGGGGCCAGCGTGTTAGGGATCAGGTGACGAAACAGGATGAAGGCATTGGACGCGCCAAGGCTGCGCGCGGCCTCGATATAGGTTTCCGATTTGATCGCCATGATCTGGGCGCGGGCAAGACGGGTGAATTGGGCAAGGTAGGCCACGCCAATGGCGGCCATTGTCCCTGTAACACCCGGTCCAATGATGGCGACAAGGATCAGCGCCACGAGGATTTCCGGGAAAGACCAGCTTAGGTCGACGATTGCCGTGACCGAACGATCAAAATACCCGCCGAAATAGCCTGCCGCCGCGCCAAGGATCATACCCGCCAGCACCGAGATGCCGATCGCGATGCTGGACACCGACAGCGACGTGCGGGCGCCATACATCAGCCGGGTCAGAAGATCGCGGCCGAATTCATCGGTGCCAAGCAAGTGGGTGCTATTCGGCGGCTGGAAGGCACCGGGCAGATCCTGAATGTCGTAGGCAAAGGGGGTCAAGAGCGGGGCAAAAACAGCGGCGATGATCACCACCAAAAGCCAGGTGGCGGCCAGTGCGCCTTTGCGGGAGCGCAGGGCTTCCAGAACGGGGGCCGCGATCATCGTGCGTCGCCCGTCTGCGCTGCGCGCACCCGCGGGTCCATCAACGCTTGCAAAATGTCGCCCATCAATGTGCCAAGCATCACCGCCATCGCCAGCATCAAGAGGCAGGCCTGCACCACGGGATAGTCATGTTGGTTCAGCGCCTTGATCAGTGTCGTGCCAAGGCCGGGGCGGGCAAAGACAACCTCAACCGTGACCGCCCCACCCAAGATCCAGCCTATCCGCAGCGCGAGGATGGTCACGACCGGAATAAGTGCATGGCGCAATACGTGGAACAGTTGAATCCGCAAGGGTGACAGGCCCTTAGCGTAGAGAAGCATGACGAAATCCCGTTGGGCGGCCTCGATCATCGCCACTCGGGTGACGCGTGTCACGAGGGCCGTGCCGCCAAGGCCAATCGTCAGGACCGGCAGGACGAGGCTGGTCCAGCCGCGCGCACCCGAAACCGGAAACCATCCAAGCCAGACTGAAAACACCAGGATCAACAAAAGCCCCAGCCAAAACCCGGGCATGGTCGAGCCGACCAAAACGCCCGCCATGATCGTCTGATCGGGCCAGCGGTCCCGGAACAAGGCCGCCACCACGCCAAGCACCACGCCCAGAACCGAAGAAAACAACAGCGCCAGCCCCCCCAGCATCAGCGAATGGGGCAGGGCCTGAGCGATTATGTCGATCACCGGACGTCGCCCGATGATCGCGGTGCCCAGATCGCCCTGCACCAGATTGCCAAGCCAGATCGCATATTGCACCGGTAGGGCGCGATCCAGCCCGTAGCGGGCCTCTATTTCGGCCCGCTGCGCAGGTGAGGAGCCAATCTTGAGCAGGTTGTCCACCGGATCACCGGGGATCAGGTGCAGAATCAGAAAGATGACCAAAGACACGGCCAAAAAGACCGGGATCAACGCCAGAAGGCGCCTAACCAGAAAGGAAAACATGATCCCGGTCCTCTTTAACGCTTATTCGGCCACATCAAGATCCATGATCGCGACGCTTTGGAAGGACGGAGCGTTGAGCGTGGCCGGAACGGTGATGCGTTCTTTGTTGTAGCCGATATTCACAACAGGCTGGTAGATCGGCGAGAAGGGGAACTGCGACAGAACATATTCGTGGTATTTCACGAAGTTCGCCACGCGCTCTTCACTGTTTGCCGAACCGGTCATGGCTTTGGCGCGCAGTTCTTCTGCCTTGGGGTCATTGAACATCGAGATGTTCGGGTAGCCCAGACGGTCGCCGCCAAAGAACCAGTCCACGATATCGGCATTGTCCCAGAAGTAGGACCGCACGGCCGCTTGGTGGACATCCTTTTTGTATTCATCGCGGATCATGGAGCTGTCGTAGGTGGTGATCGTGGCGTCTATGCCGACTGCCTTCAGTTGGGCTTGGACGACTTCGGTCAGACGGCGGAAGCTGCTGTCGGATTGGGTCCAAAGCTGGATCGCCAAGGGGGCGCCGTCCTTGGCGCGCACACCGTCCGCGCCCATCACCCAGCCGGCTTCATCCAGCAGAGCGGCGGAACGGGCCGGATCGTAGCTGATCTTGTATTCCGGGGCGACCTGCGACTCTGCAAGGGCAGAGATGATGAACGTATCGGCGACCTGACCGACACCGCTGTAGATGTTGTCGAGAATCTCTTTTTGGTTGATGGCTTTGGCCGCAGCCTCACGCACTCTGATATCGTCGAAGGGGGCCTTGGTCACGTTCATGACCATGTAGGACAGTTCCTGCCCCGGCAGGGTGGTCACCCCGATGGAGGGCTCCTTGGCGAGTTCCCCCAAATAGTCCGTGGGCACGCCCAAAAGCACGTCTACACCGCCGGTTTTCAGTTCCAGAAACGCGGTGCTTTCCTCGGGGATTTCGCGGAAGACGGCGCGCTCAAACTTTGCCGGGCCTTGGTTTGCGGTCAGGTCGGTTGGCCAAGCATAGTCATCGTTGCGCACCAGGACCGTTTCCTGGCCGACTTCAAAGCTTTCCATCTTGAAAGGGCCGGTGCCGTAGACCTCGGTGACACCATAGCTGTCGCCCAAAGCGACATAGGATTTCGGCTCTACAACGCCCATGAAGCTGGAGGACAGGTTGTACAGCAGATTTGGGTCCGGGTGCTTCATGACGAATTTGACGGTCAGGTCATCCACCACTTCGACGGAACCAATCGATTCCGTCATGTAGCTGTTGTCGCTGGTCGCAAAGAGCGGGATCCACGCGGCGACGGTGGCGGCGTTGAAGGGCTCCCCGTTGTGGAAGGTGACGCCGGGCTTAAGGCTGAACGTCCAGGACATGCCATCCGGTGCTTCGATCCAGCTATCGGCCAAGTGGGGGTGGTATTTGCGGTTCTGGTCCATCTCGACGAGGCGGTCAAAGATCAACGTTGTCGCGGTGTTCAGGTTTGACGCCTTGATCGGGTTGTAAGTCGGGGCGCCGACCTCGGAGGTGTTCAGCACAAAGACCGCTTCTTGCGCAAAGAGCGCGGGCGCGGTCAGAAGGGCTGCGACGGAAACGGTGGCAGCCAGAAAATGGCGTTTGACGGTGTGAAACATGATTTGTCCTCTGTTGGGTCGTTTATTGTTGGGTTTTGGTCAGGTGGCAGAAGTGACAGGCAAAGGGGCTACTTGAGGGGGCCTTTGGGGTCCCCGGCATGGCCGATGAAGTCGTTGTAAAGGGCTGAGACGCGGGCCATTCGCGTCTCTACCTCGGCGCCCAGTTCGTTGAAGACGCCGTTCACGATCAACCCGATCAGGGAAGACATTGGCGAGGTGGCATCCCAGAACTGGTTGAGGTCAGTCTGCACGGTGAAGACTTCATCCACAGTATCATGGGCCCAGTCGCAATAGGGATCGGTGATCAGGGTTACCGGAATGGAGGCGGCACGGGCAGCGCGGGCAAGGTTGCGCGTCAGCCGGGAATAGCGCCGACCGTCAATCAGAACGACGCAAGCACGCCCCGGTTCGGTCAGCAAGATCTCGGCGAAATGCCCGCCCTCCAAGTCAGCCATTTGCACGCCGGGACGGAGGTATTGCAGGCCGTGGGCAAGATATTGGGCGTGGCCGCGCTCCGTTTGAAAGCCGGCGACAAAGACCTGCGGGCAATGGGCCAGCCGCGTGATCGCTTGGCGAAACTCTGGCAGGGCGGCGGTCTCGTGGTTGGCGACGATCGCGGCCAGTTCGCGGTCCAGCGCGCGCGCTTGCTCGTCTTTGCCCTGACGGCTGCTTTGATTGAACTCGCGCAGGCGGTCGCCGATCAGCCAGGCTTTGTCGCCAAGGTCTGACTGGAGCGAGGTCTTGAGGTCTTTGAAATGGCGCAGCCCGATGGCGCGGCAATAGCGCCCGATCGAGGCCTCGCTGACACCGATCTTTTGGCCGACTGAGGCTGCGGTTTCAAAAGGCAGGCTGTGAAGGTTCACCAGAAAGTAGCTGGCAATCGCGCCTTCAGTCCGTGTGGCATTCGCAAGGCTCGCCTCTAGCCGCTGCCCAAGATCGAGCGGCGCGGTCATCGCAGAAGGGGGGTCGATTCGTGCCAAGCGTCTTCCTCCGTTCCCGAAAAACTGACAGAACACTTGCACTGCGTCAATCTTGCAAGAAAACTGATTACCTCATAGTCTGATCCAAACTGACGGAGAGGAGCCGCCATGACTCGTACGCCCTTGCGGATTGAAAGTGCCGAGTTGCGATTGGTGCGCTTGCCCTTGGTGACCCCTTTCGTGATTTCAACGGGAACCATGTCTGACAAGGTTTTTCCGTTGCTGACACTGCGGGCGGACGGGATTGAGGGTTATGCCGAAGGGGTGATGGACCCGTTGCCAGATTACCTTGATGAGACGGTTACGGGCAGCATGGCCTTGCTGCGCGACGTCTTGTTGCCGCAGGTCATCGGCCAAAGCTTTGACAATCCGCGCGCGTTGGAACAGGTGATGGCGCCGTGGCGCGGCCACTACATGGCGCGGGCGATGGTGGAAATGGCGTTCTGGGACCTGTGGGCCAAGTCGCTGGACCTTCCCTTGCAGACGGTCTTGGGGGGGCAGGGGGGCGCGATTGATGTCGGCGTCTCTTTAGGCATCGGGCCGATTGAGTCCACGTTGGACAGGGTCGCGGACCATGTGGGCCAAGGCTACAAGCGGATCAAGCTGAAGGTGAAGCCGGGCCATGATCTGGCGCTGGTAAAGGCGGTGCGGGCTGCGTTCCCCGACACAAAGTTAAGCGTGGATGCCAACAGTTGCTACACGCTGGCAGACACGGGGATGCTGCGGGCGTTGGATGACTTTGCCTTGGATTACATCGAGCAACCCTTGGCTTGGGATGATATCCACGATCACGCGACGTTGCAGGCCCGCATTGTGACGCCCATCTGTCTGGATGAATGTATCCGCACTGTGGCCGACGCGCGCAAGGCACTGCAAAGCGATGCGGCGCGGGTCATCAACATCAAGGTCGGGCGATCGGGGGGCTACGGTCCGTCGTTGCGGATCCATGATCTGTGTGCGGCGTTTGATGTGCCCGTCTGGTGTGGCGGGATGCTCGAATCCGGGATCGGTCGGGCGCACAACATTCATCTTTCCACCTTGCCGAATTTCACCAAGCCGGGGGACACATCCTCGGCCAGCCGCTATTTCACGCGCGATATCATCGAGCAAAAGCTGGAGACTCACGAGGGTCGGATGCCGGTGCCGCAAGGGGCGGGGATCGGCGTGACGCTGGACCGCGACTTTTTGCAAACCGTCAGTTTGTCCTCCGAAGGGTTCCGCGCATGAGCCTGATTATCCGGGATTTATCAGGTATGGTTGAATTTCGTGCAGCAGAAAGCCTGCAACGCGATGTCTGGGGCCATGCGGACAAAGAAGACCCTGCCGATTTGATGATGGTTATTCAGCAAGAGGGTGGGCTGGCGGCAGGAGCGTTTCTGGACGGTCGCTTGATGGGCTATGTCTTTGGATTTCCGACCGTTACGCCGGGGGTGCAGCATTCCCACCGACTGGCTGTGCGGGCCGAAGCGCGTGGGGCGGGGCTTGGCGTGCGGTTGAAGTGGTATCAGCGCGACTGGTGTCTGGCACGGGGCATTGGCCTTGTCCGCTGGACTTTTGATCCGTTGCGCCGAACGAATGCCGCCTTGAACATTGCGCGGCTTGGCGCAGAGGTCACGACCTATCTGCCAGACTATTACGGTGCGATGGAGGGGATCAACGCGGGCTCTCCTTCGGATCGGCTGCTGGCCGACTGGCGGCTGGACGCGGCACATGTCGCGGACTTGGCGGAAGGGCGCAGCCCGAAGGCGGTGGATTTCACGACGCGCGTGGAGATCCCTGCAGACTTTGCCGCGATGCTGGACAATGACCCGCCACAGGCCCTTGCCGCGCGGATGCGGGTGCGGGAATCGCTGTGCGCTGCGTTTGCGAAGGGGCTGGCGATCCGGGGGTTTGCGACGGAGAGCCACAGCTATCTGTTGGTCTGACGGCCATAGCTGAGTCGCAGACGCAAGATTTTTCAGCACCCAATCCGGGAATTAGGGCTGTAGATTGACGCTAGGTTAACTGGCGTGCCTTGCTTCTTGCCCGTTTTTCGTGCGGTGGCGCGTATTTTCGCCCAATCCCGTGGCATCTGCCCCGTCCTGCTGCGTTTCCTGCTGCGTTGCCGCGCTCTCGCGTTGCCGCAGCGCAGCACTCTGCGTCTGCTCGGCCTTGTCCTGACGATCAAAGGGCACGCCTAGCAGATTGGAGAAGGGGACGACCCTGCTTCGATTTTTGCAAGAAAAACGAAATTGCCGCGCTGATGGCCGAGCTTTTCATCCCGAAAAGCGCCCCAGCGAGGGTTAGCAGAGGGGATATCATATGAAACTGACCAGACGTTCGTTGTTGGCTTCCGCCGCCGCCAGCTTTGTCCTGCCGCGCATCGCCTTTGCCGCAGGCGAGACGATTAAGGTGGGTGTGCTGCACTCGCTGTCCGGGACGATGGCGATTTCGGAGACCACGCTGAAAGACACCATGCTGATGCTGATCGAAGCGCAGAACGCCAAGGGCGGTTTGCTGGGCAAGCAGATTGAAGCGGTGGTGGTGGACCCGGCCTCTGACTGGCCGCTGTTCGCAGAAAAGGCGCGGGAGCTGCTGACCGTATCCAAGGTTGACGTGATGTTTGGTTGCTGGACCTCGGTTAGCCGCAAATCGGTGCTGCCGGTCATTGAGGAACTGAATGGCCTCTTGTTCTATCCGGTTCAGTATGAGGGCGAGGAATCGTCCAAAAACGTCTTCTACACCGGGGCCGCCCCGAACCAGCAGGCGATCCCGGCGGTGGACTATTACCTTGAAGAACTGGGCGTGACCAAGTTTGCACTGCTTGGCACGGACTATGTCTACCCGCGGACCACCAACAACATTCTTGAGGCATACCTGATTTCCAAGGGTATTCCGAAAGAGGACATCTTCGTGAACTACACCCCCTTCGGCCATTCGGATTGGTCCAAGATTGTGGGCGATGTGGTGGCGCTTGGTGCAGATGGCAAGAAGGTCGGGGTTATCTCGACCATCAACGGCGACGCCAACATCGGCTTTTACAAAGAACTTGCAGCGGCAGGTGTCACTGCGGACAAGCTGCCCGTGGTCGCGTTCTCTGTCGGTGAGGAAGAGCTTTCGGGGCTCGATACGTCAAACCTCGTTGGCCACCTGGCGGCGTGGAACTATTTCATGTCGGCAGATACCCCGGCCAACAAAGAGTTCATCGCCGCTTGGAAAGCCTTCATCAAGGATGACAAGCGCGTCACCAATGACCCGATGGAGGCGCATTACATCGGTTTCAACATGTGGGTGAACGCAGTCACTGCCGCAGGGACCACCGATGTTGATGCCGTTTCTGACGCGATGATCGGCCAAGAGTTCCCGAACCTGACAGGGGGCATGGCCAAGATGTTGCCGAACCACCACCTGACCAAGCCGGTGCTGATCGGCGAGATCCGTGCCGATGGGCAATTCGACATCATCAGCCAGACCGAGCCGGTTGCCGGCGATGCCTGGACCGACTTCCTTCCGGAGTCGGCGGTGCTTGAGGCCGATTGGAAAGACCTCAAGTGCGGGATGTACAACACCGAAACCGCAACCTGTGTGCAGTTGAAGTCGAACTACTGATCTGTTCGGAGGGGCCGGGATGGCCCCTCCTTCCTCCTTCGCCGGAAGCCCTTCATGCGCCAGTTTTTGACCAGCCTCACCTTTGGGATGTGGTTGATCCTTGTCCCGTTCACAACCAATGCTGCCGCCGAAACGGGTGCCCAGATCATGGCAGCCAACGCGGGGTTGGTTGAAAAAGCCTCGCGTCAGACGATTGGGCCTGTGATCAGCGCGCTTGGCCAAAGTGGCGATCCGCAGGCGGCGCGTATCTTGTCCGCGTGGGCCGACAAGGCGCTTGGCCTGCGCAAGGCCGATGGCCAGTTCTTTCTGCTGGCGCCGGATGGTGCCGATTTTGCACTGACCGGGCTTGACGGTGCCCCGGCGGGCAGGGCGGCGGCATCGGAGATTTCGGTGCTGAAACCGAACGCGGGGGTGCGCGGCCTTATAGCGACGGCGCTGGTGCAGTTTACCTTGACCGATCCAGACCCGCTCAGACGGGCCGAGGCGCTGACCTCTATCGCCCGCGATCCTATGGCAGACCATCTTGCTCCGCTTCGTGCGGCGATTGAGGGGGAGACTGACGACGGCCTGAAAGCCCAGAAGCAGCGGTTGGAACGGCTTTTGACGATGCAATATGATGCCGACCCCGCGGCCCGGATCGCTGCAATCGAAGGCTTTGGCAGCGACCTTGGCCTTGACTTCCGTGCGACCCTGAACCCCCTGCTGGCGACCACGCGCGTGGCCGTCGCAGGTGATCCGCCAAAGGGCGCCAACATTGCTGCGCGCCTGACGCCGGGAAAAGAGCTGTCTGAGGGCGAGGCCTATGACCTGCTGGTCGCTTCCGGCCTTGCCCCGGCGCGCCTGACTCTTGCGGATCAACGCGCGGCTTTGATTGCCAATCTGAAAGACGGATCGGTCGGTGGTTTTGCCGTGGCCGATTTGAATAGCCAGATCAACCGCGATACTGCCTACACCGCGCTTGAGGCCAGTGGTGCCGTGCCACAAGCGGCCACCGATGCAGAGGTTGCCGGGGCGCTGGCCGCACATCGGTTTTATGATCTTTATGCAGAGCCGGACCCGGCTGTGACGACCGCTGTCCGAAAAGCGTTGCACGCGATCGACCTTAAGGTCGGTGCGATGGAGGCGGCAGATCTGGCATTGGATGGGCTGTCGCTGGCGTCCATCTACTTCCTTGCGGCCATCGGGTTGGCGATCACCTTTGGGGTGATGGGCGTGATCAACATGGCGCATGGTGAGTTCATCACGATGGGGGCCTACACGGGCTATGTCGTTCAGTTGTATGTGCCGAATTACACCGCCTCGCTGATCGTTGCTTTGCCACTGGCCTTTGCCGTGACGTTTCTGGCGGGCGTCGCGATGGAGCGGCTGGTTATCCGGCATCTTTACAAGCGACCGTTGGAGACGCTGCTTGCAACCTTTGGCATCTCTATCGCGCTGCAGCAAATTGCCAAGAACGTGTTTGGCACGCAGGCGCGCCCGCTGACCTCGCCCGCTTGGCTGGATGGGGCGTGGTCGCTGAATGATGTGGTCTCTATCAGCTATATTCGCATTGCGATCTTTGTGCTGGCGCTTCTGTTTCTGGGCTTCTTTCTTTACCTGATGAAGCGCACCCGCCTTGGGCTTGAGGTGCGGGCCGTCACGCAAAACCCGACAATGGCGGCTTCCATGGGGATTAATCCTGACCGGATCAACATGCTGACCTTTGGCCTTGGGTCCGGCATTGCGGGCATTGCAGGGGTGGCGATCGGCCTTTTCGCCAAAGTCACCTCTGAGCTTGGGCAGGATTACATCGTTCAAAGCTTCATGACTGTCGTCGTGGGGGGCGTCGGAAATATCTGGGGCACGCTGGCCGGTGCCACGATGATCGGCGGGCTGCAAAAGGCGATTGAGTGGTTGAACCCGTCCAATACCTTGGCCGCCCAAACCTACATGATTTTGTTCATCATCCTTTTCATCCAGATCCGTCCGCGGGGCATCATCGCCCTCATGGGCCGCGCGGCAGGAGACTGACCCAGATGGTTCCGCCTTTATTCCTCGCTTTGCGTGAACGCCAATCAAGAATGCAGGGTTGTAAGCCCAGCCTTTCGGCAAAAGGAGCCGCGCGATGAGCAAAGGGTTTTTGCGCCGGAATCCGTCTGTCCTGATCTTTTTGTTGGGGTTGGCGGTCTTTACGATCTTGGTCACGGTTTTGTCGGACGGTCTTGGGGCGGGGGTGATTTCGACCTCTTTTGTCAAGACCCTGGGCAAGACGTTGTGCCTTTGCCTTGTGGCCTTGGCGATGGACTTGGTGTGGGGCTACGCGGGCATCTTGTCTTTGGGGCACATGGCTTTTTTCGCGAGCGGTGGCTACATGATCGGCATGTGGCTGATGTATGCGCGCACCGAAGATATCGTTGTGCAATCCTTGGTCTCTCAAGGGCTTCCCGCGACGCCCGAGGAAATCGTCCAAGGCATTGCCGGGCAGATTTTCGGCGTTGTCGGTGCCTCGGACCTGCCCGGCATCTGGGGCTTTGCGCATAGTTTGCCGCTGCAGCTTATGCTGGTCATTCTTGCGCCGGGCCTGTTGGCGCTGGTGTTTGGCTGGCTTGCGTTTCGCAGCCGGGTCACTGGGGTTTATCTGTCGATCCTGACCCAGGCGATGACTTTGGCGCTGGCCCTGTGGCTTTTCCAGAATGACAGCGGCTTGCGTGGCAATAACGGCCTGTCAGGGCTTCAGAACATTCCCGGTCTGGCGCAAGTGTCTCAAGACGCGCTGTCGTTGTGGTTCTTTTGGGCCTCGGCCTTCGCTCTTGGGCTGGCGTATCTGGGGCTTGCGTGGCTGGTATCGGGCAAGTTCGGCTCTGTCATTCGGGCGATCCGGGATGACGAACAGCGGGTCAGGTTCCTGGGGTATTCCGTTGAAGGGTATAAGCTGTTCCTCTTTACGCTAACCGCCATGATCGCGGCGATTGCGGGGGCGCTTTACTATCCGCAAGCGGGCATCATCAACCCTGCGGAACTGGCACCGATAGCGTCGATCTACCTCGCGGTCTGGGTCGCGATCGGGGGGCGGGGGAAGCTTTATGGGGCGGTGATCGGTGCGGCGCTTGTGTCGCTTTTGTCCAGTTGGTTCACGGGGGGGCGCGCGCCATCGATCCCGCTTGGTTTTGGAACACTCAACTGGGTGGACTGGTGGCAAGTGCTTCTGGGGCTGGCGTTTGTTGCAGTGACCCTGTTCGCCCCCAAAGGCATCGGTGGGATGTTCGACCGGTTTCAGGGTTTGCATAGCCCTGACCGAAAAGGGGCGCCGTTGGGGCCTGACGACGGGGCGTTGCAGGAAAGGGAGGCACTGGAATGAGCACGCTGCTGGAGGTCTCGGGCGTCTCGGTCAGTTTTGACGGGTTCCGGGCAATCAACAATCTGTCGTTCAGTATCGGACCCGCCGAACTGCGGGCGATTATCGGGCCAAATGGTGCAGGCAAAACCACTTTCATGGATATTGTGACCGGCAAAACCCGGCCAAACAACGGCACCGTGACCTTTGGGGAAAAGGCGGTATCCCTCCTGACCATGAGCGAGGCGCAGATTGCGCGCGCCGGGATCGGCCGCAAGTTTCAGCGCCCAACGGTGTTTGAGGATCAGACCGTCACCGAGAACCTGACCATGGCGTTGAAGGCCCCGCGCGGCCCTTTCGCGGTATTGGGGTGGCGCGCCAAGCCCGCGGATCGGGCGCGTGTTGCCGAACTGGCCACCGAAGTCGGCCTGAAAGATCAACTGTTGCGCAAGGCCGGTGAATTGAGCCATGGCCAAAAGCAATGGCTGGAGATTGCAATGCTGCTGGCCCAAGAGCCGCGGCTTTTGTTGGTGGATGAGCCCGCCGCGGGCATGACCTTAGGTGAGCGGGAGCAGACAACGAAGATGTTGGTCGAGATGGCCAAGACCCGCGCTGTGGTGGTGGTGGAGCATGACATGGAGTTTGTCCGCCGGCTTGGTTGCCGCGTGACTGTGCTGCATGAGGGGGCCGTTTTGGCCGAGGGGTCGTTGGACCACGTCACCAAACAACCCGATGTAATCGACGTTTATCTGGGGCGCGGATGATGCTGAAAACCACGGGTCTGACCCTGCACTACGGCGGGTCGCAGATATTGCACGGCATTGATTTCGAAGCGAAAGCAGGAGAGGTCACCTGTATTCTGGGCACCAACGGCGTCGGCAAGACATCACTTTTGAAGGCGCTGGCGGGAACGCATCCGCGCTCGGGCGGCGAGGTGGTACTGGACGGTGAGACGCTGGGCCGGTTGTGCCCGCAAGACATGGCGCGGCGCGGCGTGGCGGTTGTGCCCCAAGGGCGCATGATTTTCCCGCTGCTATCGGTGCAGGAAAACCTTGAGACGGCCTATGCCGTTTTGCCCCGGGCCGATCATGTTGTCCCGCCGGAGATCTACGATCTGTTTCCTGTGCTACGGGATATGACCCATCGGCGCGGCGGGGACTTGTCCGGTGGGCAGCAGCAACAACTTGCAATTGCCCGTGCGATGATCATGCGGCCAAAGGTGATGCTTCTGGACGAACCGACCGAAGGCATTCAGCCAAACATCATCCAGCAGATCGGACGGGTGATCGATTTTCTGAGGGCGCGCGGGGATATGGCAATCATTCTGGTCGAACAGTATTTCGAATTTGCCTACGGGCTAGCCGATCAGTTCTATGTCCTGCGGCGTGGGGCCGTTGCTGCCGAGGGTCGCAAAGACAGCCTTTCGCGTGAGGACTTGCGCGCGCAAGTGTCTGTCTGAATAGGAAAATTGCCCACTTGCCTCATTTGATCCGGGTTTTGCCGCAATTGCCATAAAGTTGCCTTATTTGCCGGGCTAATGAATATCAAAAGCCGAAGTTGTCCCGCTTGGGGCCGCTTTGGACTAAAAAAGTCGAGCAAATGAGGCAGGCCCGACCCCGGGCGCAAGATCTGGGGCTGGCAAGAGCAGGACAATCCCGTGGCGACCTATGGCGGCACCAGCGGCAACAATGCGTTATACAGCGGGTCTGCTTCAGACACGCTGTTAGGCTATGAGGGCAACGACTCGCTTTATGGTGGGGGCGGCGCTGATCGGCTTGAGGGCGGTGACGGCGACGATCTTCTCTATGGTGGCAGCGGTAAGGACACGCTCTACGGTGGCGCGGGCGACGACACCTTAAACGGTGGCTCCAGCAGTGACATTCTGTATGGCGGCGATGGCGAAGATATTGCCGACTATGCCGATTTAACATCGGCCGTTACCGTCAACTTGTCGACGGGCGTCAACTCGGGCGGTGATGCGGCCGGAGATACGCTGGTCAGCATCGAGCATGTGATCGGTTCGGCCTATAACGACAAACTTACCGGCGACAGCGGCAACAACTCACTGTTCGGTGGGGCGGGCAATGACACGCTGATCGGTGGCGAAGGTGCGGACAGCCTTTACGGCGGCACCGGCAACGACACGGCGGATTACTCGGCTTCGGCGGCCGCGGTCGCGGTCAACCTGTCAACCGGGCTCGGGTCTGGCGGGGATGCCGGCGGGGATGTGCTGAACGGGATTGAGGCGCTGATCGGATCGGCCTTTAATGACACCCTGATCGGCGATGGCGGGGCGAATTCTCTTTACGGCGGGTCCGGTAACGATCTGCTGGTGGGCGGCGCAGGTGCCGACCTTTTGGACGGTGGCAGCGGCATTGATACGGTGGACTATTCGGGGTCAACCGCCGGGGTCAACGTAACACTGGGCGGAACGGCGAGCGGTGGTGATGCGGCCGGCGATACGTTGACGGGCATCGAAAACCTGATCGGCTCTGACCTTGCCGATACGCTTGTGGGGGATAGCGGGGCCAATGCGCTTTACGGGGGGGCGGGCAACGATAGCCTGAGTGGCGGGTCTGGCAACGACAGCCTTTACGGTGGCGATGGCAACGACACTTTGGTCGGCGGTGCGGGGGGCGATGCCCTTTTCGGCGGCGCAGGCCAGGATATGGCCGATTACTCGGCCTCAACGTCGGGGGTATCCGTCAATCTGGCGACCGGGGCGGCATCGGGTGGTGACGCCGCAGGCGATACCCTTGCGGAAATCGAACATCTGACCGGTTCTGCCTATAATGACTCGCTTGTTGGCGATAGCGGTGCAAACTCGCTGTTCGGCGGTTCCGGCAACGATACCCTTATCGGCGGTGCTGGGGCAGATAGCCTTTATGGCGGTGCGGGCACCGACACGGCGGATTATTCCGCATCTGGGGCGGGTGTTTCGGTCAACCTGACCACAGGGACCGGCGCGGGCGGCGATGCTGCAGGGGATGTGCTGAACGCGATTGAGAACGTGATCGGCTCTGGGTTCGACGACAGTCTTATCGGGGACGCTGGCAGTAACGTGCTGACGGGCGGGGCTGGCGCAGACCTTTTGTCGGGTGGTGCCGGGACGGATAGCCTTTATGGCGGCACCGGCAATGACACGCTCATTGGGGGCGCAGGTGCTGACCTTCTGGATGGTGGCAGCGGGATTGATACGGCGGACTATTCGGCCTCATCCGCCGCCGTCAACGTCACGGTCAATGGAACGGCATCGGGCGGGGATGCGGCAGGTGACACGCTGACGGGGATCGAGAACCTCATCGGGTCCAACTTTAATGACACGTTGACTGGCGATGCGGGCAACAACTTCCTTTCTGGCGGGGCAGGCAACGACTACATCAACGCAGGCGACGGGGATGATACGCTGGAAGGCGGGGCCGGGGCGGACACGCTTTACGGCGGCGCTGGCATGGATATGTTGGACTATTCTGCGTCAAACGCAGCAGTCAGCATCAACCTTGCGACCAACACGGCCTCTGGCGGGCATGCGACGGGCGATGTTCTGTCGGGCGTCGATGGTGTTATCGGATCGGCTTTCAATGATACGCTGATCGGCTTTGATTTTGCAGGCCTGTCTGGGGATATCTACACCAACGTCTTCTACGGCGCGGCCGGGGATGACTATATCGACGCAGGTGGGGCCAACGACTCACTTTATGGCGGTGTCGGCAATGACACGCTGCTTGCGGGCACGGGCGACGACACGGCCGAGGGTGGCGACGGCAACGACCTTATCTACGGTGGCGACGGCAACGATCTTTTGTCGGGGGATGCCGGGAACGACACCATCGATGCGGGCAATGGCAACGACAATGTGTTCGGCGGTGACGGGTCGGATTCCATCCTGGGCGGTGCCGGCGATGACACGGTCGACGCGGGCAGCGGCAACGACACGGTCTTTGGTGGCGTTGGCAACGACCTTATCGATGGTGGCGACGGGAACGACAGCCTTGATGGCGGCGAGGGCAATGACTCGCTTTTCGGTGGGCTTGGAAATGACAGCCTTTACGGTGGTTTGGGCAATGACTCGCTAGATGGTGGCGCAGGCAATGACAGCCTAGACGGCGGTGAGGGCAACGACCGGCTTTTCGGCGGCACGGGTCAGGATACGCTCTACGGTGGTCTTGGGAACGACACCCTTGACGGCGGTGACGGTAACGACAGCCTCTTTGGCGGTGAGGGCAATGACAGCCTTGACGGCGGAACCGGCAATGACTCGCTCTTTGGCGGCATTGGTAACGACAGCTTGGTCGGCGGGCTTGGCGATGACAGCCTTGATGGCGGCGATGGCAACGATAGCCTGTTTGGCGGCGACGGAAACGATAGCCTTTCGGGCGGCGCCGGCAACGACAGCCTTGATGGCGGCGTTGGCAATGATTTGCTGGACGGCGGGCTTGGCAACGACACGCTGTACGGTGGGGCGGGCAATGACACGCTGTTTGGCGGCGACGGGAACGATAGCCTCTATGGTGGCGATGGCGACGACACGCTTTACGGTGGAGCCGGATCCAACTTTCTAGCCGGCGGCCTCGGGTCTGACCGGATTTTCGGCAAGGCGGGCGACACGGTCGATGGTTCAGAGAATGACGGCGACAATGACATTCTTGACCTTAACGGCACTGTCGGGCCGTTCCGGATTGTCCGCGACGTTCTTAACCCTGAGAATGGGCGGGTAGAGTTTCTCGACGCTTACGGGGCCGTCACCGGGACACTTTACTTTACCAACATTGAGACGGTCGTAACCTGTTTCACGCCGGGCACGTTGATTGAAACATCAACGGGCAAGCGCGCGATTGAGATGTTGGACAAGGGCGACCTTGTGCTGACGCGGGACAATGGGTTGCAACCGATCCGCTGGATCGGGCGCAAAGTGCTGGAGACAGCCGACCTGCGCGACGCGCCCGAATTACAGCCGGTGCTGATCCGAAAAGGCGCATTGGGCCCGCAGACACCAGACCGCGACATGATGGTGTCGCGCCAGCACCGGATGCTGCTTCAGGGGCCAGAAGCGGAGCTGTATTTTGGCGAAGATGAGGTTTTGGTGCGCGCGTTGCACTTGCTTGATCTGCCGGATGTGCTGCCCGCGTTGCTGCCGACGGTCACCTATCTGCACCTGATGTTCGACCGGCATGAGATCATCTTGGCCGACGGCGCGTGGAGCGAAAGCTTCCAACCCGGTGAGCGGGCGATTGGCGGGTTGGACGAGGACCAACAGGCCGAGTTGTTCGCAATTTTCCCCGACCGTCCGGAGCCGTTGACAGACCAGAGCTACGAATCTGCGCGGCTGACGTTGAAGGCGCATGAGGCGCGGTTGCTGTTGACAGGGCCGAAGGGTTTGGCGCGGGCAGGGTGAACCCCTGCCGCACGCGTCAGGCTTTGTCGCGCACCACGACAGCGTTGTTTGGCCCCAGTTGCACCTCAAACCGGCTGATTTTGCGCAACAGGTCGGACAGTTTCGGGCTGCCGTAGCTGCGTGGGTCGAAGTCCGGGTGAAGTTGGGTCAGGAACTGCCCGATAGGGCCCAGCGAGTACCAGTCCTGATCCGGGTCGATTTTCTTCATCGCTTCCAAGATCAGTGGAATCGCCTTTGACGGGGGTTCCTTGGATTTGCGCGGCTCGGGCTCGGCAAAGGTTGTCGCTACTGGTGCGGAGTCCTCAGCCGCGACGATATTTTCGATCAGGACAAACCGGTTACATACTTTGCGAAGGCTTTCGGGGGTTTTTTGCTCGCCGATTCCGATCACCTGCAAACCGTCTTCTCGGATGCGGCTTGCCAGACGGGTAAAGTCGCTGTCCGAGGACACCAGCACAAAGCCATCCACTTTGCCCGCGTGCAAAATGTCCATCGCATCGATGACCAGCCCGATGTCGGAGGCATTCTTGCCCTTGGTATTGGCCGATTGCTGGTGCATGACCAGACCAAGGTTGCGGGCCTGCTCTTTCCATTGGCTCAGCGCTTGGCTGGACCAATCGCCATAGACACGCCGCAGGTTCGGTTCGCCATAGGCCGCGATTTCCGCCAGAATCGCCTCGGCGTGGCGGGCGGGGATGTTGTCGGCGTCAATCAATACGGCCAAAAACGGCGTGCGGCCGGGTAGGTCTTGGGGCATGGTCCCTCTCTTTCGGGCACATGGTGACGGATTTGGCGGTAAAGCGCAAACAAGCGGTTCAGGCTTTGACCCTCAGGCCCGACGGATCGAACCAAGGTTCAAGCGACAGCCGCGCGGGCAGCCGCACGTTGGCCACGACCAATTCATATTGGCCCGAGGCCAGCCAAGCGTCACTGACCCCCTCGGCGCACTTGACATAGCCAAGGCCAAGGCTTTCGCCCAAGGTATAGCCATAGCCACCCGAAGACAGATAGCCCACGGATTCGCCGTCGCGCAGGATCGTCTCGCGGCCCACCAGAACCGCCGAAGGGTCTGCCACGGCAAAGAGCGCCATGCGTTTTGTCAGAGGCTTGTCCACGGCCAACGCGGCGCGGCCAAGGAAATCCTGACCGAGGCGCATTTTAACCGCCCAGCCCAGCCCCGCCTCAAACGGGGTGTCGTTGGCCGTAATATCGGCGGACCATGCGCGATAGCCTTTTTCCAGGCGCAAGCTTTCAATGGCACGGTAGCCCAAGGGGCGGATGCCAAAGGCTTCGCCCGCCTCCATCAGGGCATCAAAGACCGCTCCTGTGGCCGACAATGGCACGTGCAGCTCCCAGCCGAGTTCGCCCACATAGGTCACACGCAGCGCGCGGGTCAGGGTGCCCGCGATCTTCAGCTCGCGCATGTGGCCGAACGGGAATGCGGCGTTTGAAACATCGGCCGCCGTCACGCGTTCCAGCACCTGACGCGCCTGCGGCCCCATCAGGGACAGCACGCCCCAGTCTTCGGTCACATCGCGCAACTGCACGTCGACTGCGGGCAGGTGATCGGCGATCCACGCCGCGTCATGCGTGCGAAAGCCGGTGCCCGTCACAAGATAAAACTTATCCTCGGCCAGTCGTGCGACGGTCAGGTCGGCCTCTATCCCGCCGCGCGTATTCAAGAGCTGCGTGTAGGTCAGCCGGCCAACTTCGCGCGCCACGCGGTTGGCGCAGAGCCACTCCAATGCCGCTGCCGCCCCGCTGCCCGTCAATTCATACTTTGCAAAAGAGGATTGGTCGAAAATGCCCACGGCCTTGCGGCAGTGCAGGTGCTCTGAGCCGACCGCATCAAACCAGTTCTGGCGCCCCATGCTGTAGACGTCGCGCGGCTCTGTTCCGGCGGGCGCAAACCAGTTGGGCCGCTCCCAGCCCAGTTTGGACCCAAAGACCGCGCGGTGGCCCTGCAACCGCTGATAAAGCGGAGAGGTGATGCGCGGGCGGCCAGAGGTATATTCCTCATGCGGGAAGCCGAGCGTGTAGTGCTTGCCATAGGCCTCGGAGGTGCGGTCGCGCACCCAGTCGCGATCCCGGTGGAGGGCGGAAAAGCGTCGGATATCCACTGCCCACAGGTCCAGCGGTGCCTCGCCCGACATCACCCACTCTGCCAGGACCCAACCCGCCCCGCCACCCGACGCGATGCCAAAGGCGTTGAAACCCGCGCCGACAAACATGTTGGCACATTCCGGTCCCACGCCGAGGATGAAATTCCCATCGGGCGTAAAGCTTTCTGCACCGTTGATCATCTGTTTGACGCCGACCTTTTCCAAGGCGGGAATCCGGGCGATGGCTTGTTCCAGATGTTGGCCGAAATGATCGTAATCATCGTCAAACAAGCGGAATTCCCAATTTTCCGGAATGTTGCCGGTCACCCAAGGCTGGGGGTTCGGTTCATAACCGCCCATGACCAGACCGCCCACCTCTTCCTTGAAATAGGTACGACGATCCGGGTCGCGCAGGGTCGGGGCATCCGATGCAAGGCCCTCGATCCGTTCGGTCACGATATATTGGTGTTTGACCGGTTGCAGCGGCACGTTGACCCCGGCCATTTCACCCACCTGCCGTGCCCACATGCCCGCGCAGTTGACGACCTTTTCGCAGGTGATCTCGCCCTGATCGGTTTTGACAGAGGTGATGCGGTTGCCGGTCATGCCAAAGCCTAGGACGGTCACGCCTTCATGGATTTTTGCACCATGCATCCGCGCGCCTTTGGCAAGGCTTTGCGTGATGTCTGACGGGGAGGCCTGACCATCTGTTGGCAACCAGCTTGCGCCGACCAGATCGCCCACGTCCATTAGGGGCCACATCGCCTTGACCTCGGCGGCGGAAATCAGGTCCATCTCCATCCCAAAGCTGCGGGCGGTGGTGGCAAGGCGTTTGTATTCGGTCCAGCGGTCGGCGTTGGTGGCCAATCGCAGGCAGCCCGTCATTTTCCAGCCCGTATCAAGGCCGGTTTCTGCGGCGAGGCCTTTGTAAAGCTCGACCGAGTATTTCAACACCCGAGTGATCGACGCCGAAGAGCGCAGTTGGCCAACCAAGCCTGCGGCATGCCAAGTGGAGCCAGAGGTCAACTTGCCCTGTTCCAGCAAGATCACGTCCGCCTTGTGGTCGCGCGCCAAATGGTAGGCGGTGGAACAACCGATGATTCCGCCGCCAATGACGACGATCTGCGCGTGAGTAGGCAAGGGCATGGAGGGCCTCCGAATGTGTCGGGGTCACTCTCAACTTTTGTGAAGAAAAAGCAACCATGTCAAATGGCTGCAATGAGAGAGGCTTTAGGCCACTTTTTGCAATGCCGCTGGCGCACCAAGGGCGGGCATGTGCGCATAGCGGCCGTAACCCAGATCTTCGGTTTCGATATCCGTCGCGCGACCCGAAATAAGGTCAGCCAGAACGCGCGCCGATCCGGTGGCCATCGTCCAGCCCAGTGTGCCATGGCCCGTGTTGAGATAGAGATTCGACAGCGGCGAGCGACCCAGAATCGGCGTGCCATCGGGGGTCATCGGGCGCAGGCCGCACCAAAAGGTGGCCCGGCTTTGGTCCCCTGCGCCACCGAACAGATCCTCAACCGAGTGTTGAAGTGTGGCGCGTCGTTTGGCGTGCAGCGTGGTGTCAAATCCCGCGATTTCGGCCATGCCCCCGACGCGGATGCGGTCTCCAAGCCGGGTGATGGCGATTTTGTAGGTTTCGTCCATGATCGTCGATTCCGGCGCGCGTGCGGCGTCCACGATGGGCACGGTGATCGAATAACCCTTTACCGGATAGACCGGAAGCTTGATTCCCAAGGGGCGTGCCAGCAGCGGGGAATAGCTGCCAAGGGCCAACACAAACGCGTCTGCCGTGATCCGTCCTTCGGAACAATGCACGGCGGTAACACGGTCTGCGGTCGTCTCCAGCTTGGTGATCTGCACCCCGTAACGAAAGGTCACCCCCGCCGCTGCCGCCATGGCCGACAAGGAATTGGTGAATTTAAAGCAATCGCCGGTCTCGTCGCCCGGAAGACGCAATCCGCCCGCAATTTTAGAGCGGTTGGGAGCAAGCCCGGGCTCGGCAGCAATACAGCCATCGGCATCCAACACCTCAAAGGGAACGCCGTCTGCTTTCAAGACTTTGATATCTTTGGCTGCCGCATCAACCTGCTTTTGGGTGCGGAACAACTGCAACGTGCCTTGGGTCCGTTCATCATAGGTGATGCCCGTGTCGCGGCGCAGATCAATCAGGCAATCGCGGCTGTATTCGGCCAGCCGCACCATCCGGCTTTTGTTAACGCCGTAGGCTGCGGAGGTGCAGTTCAGCAGCATCTTGGCGACCCAGGAAATCTTGGCCAGATCGGGAAGCGGTTGGATGATCAACGGCGCGTGGCGCATGAACAGCCACTTCATGGCCTTCATCGGAATGCCCGGTGCAGCCCAGGGCGACGCATAGCCGGGGCTGATTTCACCCGCGTTGCCGAAAGAGGTTTCAAGCGCTGGTCCGGTTTGGCGGTCGATGACCGTCACCTCATGGCCCGCCTTGGCCAGATACCAGGCCGAGGTGACACCAATGACGCCCGCCCCAAGAACCACGATTTTCATGCCCGACCCCAGACTGTTCAATTTCCTGAAGCATGCCATAGCCGAGGTGCAAAAGAAGGTGCTGGCGAAGTTGGGTTGGTTTTCACCTATGGGCGCAATAATCTTTGGTGAATCTTGCAAAACTTCGAAGAAATTTTGCACAGCTGGATTTTGGCCGCAAAGTATACGCGCCAGGGACGGAAAGGGCGGGACAAATTCCCGCCCTAAGCTGTTTGGTTACTGCAAGAGCTGTGTCCAGACCTTTGTGACCAGATCCTGCGCTGCCGGTGAACAGGCGCGTGAGAATTCCACTTTTACAGTCGGGAAAAGCTCGGGCGCATTCTCGGGTGTGTATTTCATGTTCGCCGTTTCCAAGGCGACCGGTGAAGCGTGCCCGTAGTAGTTGTATTGGATGGTCGCGTTTTCCGGGGTGGAGACAAAGTCGATAAAGGCCTTGGCGTTGTCGATGTTGGCCGCACCTTTGGGGACGGCAAGGCTGTCAAGCCAGCCAACCAACCCCTCTTTCGGCATCGCGTATTCGATCGGCGCGCCATCGTTGGCGCGGGTTTTCATGGAGTTTCCGTCCCACCAGAAATGCGCAGCCACTTCGCCGCCGCCGATACGGTTTTCAATGTTATCAGAGGTGTAGGCGGCCACGAACGGCTTTTGGGCCATCAGGAGGTCCAGCACCTTTTTCATCTCTGCCGGGTCTTCGGAGCAAAAGGGCACGCCCAGATAAAGCTCCGCCGCGCCGACCACCTCATCTGGATAAGACAGCAAGGCGATCTTGCCCTGCAGTTCCGGCCCCGGTTCGAAGAACGCTTTCCAGCTATCGACCGGTCCTTGATACTGGCTGCGGTTTACAGTGTATCCGGCGGTGCCGTAGGCAAATGGCACCGAGTAGTCGCCGCTTTCATCCCACCATTGGCCCTTCCACTTCGGGTCTACCTGCGCGGCGGCGGCGGAGCCACTTGCGCCGAAATTCTCCAAAAGGCCTTCGTCGATCAAGATGCGCACAAAATGCTGCGACGGCATGACGATGTCATAGCCCGTTGATCCGGCTTGCAGTTTGGTCAGCAGATCTTCGTTAGAGTTATAGGCGTCAACGGTGACTTTGGTGCCCGTCGTTTCCTCAAATTTGGCAATCAATTCGGGCGCGATGGAATTGGCCCAGATGTAGAGGTGCAAATCGCCCTCTGCCTGAGCGGCACTGGCGAGGGCCGAAAGGGCTGTGGCGGCCATAAGTGTGCGTCTTAGGGTCATTGGAGCACTCCTGTTGAGGTCAGTGTTTAGCCCGGCCGCGAAAAGTCAGGCTTAGGGCGAGGGTGGCAAGGATCAGAGAAACCGCGATGATAAGGGTTGAGATTGCGTTCAATTCGGGCGTGGTGCCCTGTTTTATCAGGCCAAAGATATAGACGGGCAAAGTGGTATTGCCGCCCGATGCGAGCATGTTGGAGGTGATGAAGTCATCCATCGACATCACAAAAGCCAGCATCGCCCCAGCAAAGACCCCCGGTAGGATCAGGGGCAGGGTGATGCGGCGGAAGGTCACCCAGGGGCTGGCGTAGAGGTCCATCGCGGCCTCTTCAAAGTCGGGTGTCATGCCTTGCAGCCGCGCGCGGATCGGCAAGAAGGCAAAGGGGATGCAAAAGGCACTATGGGCCAGCACCAGTTTCAGCAATCCGTCGGTCAGCCCGATCTGGCTGAACAGGATCAGCACCGCCACCGCCACGACAATCTCGGGCAGCAGAAGCGGCAGGTTGACGATTGTCTCTGACAGGCGGCGGGCCTTCACCTCTTTGCCACGCACAAGGACAAGCGCCGCCATCAAGGCAACCGAAGTTGCAACCGTCGTGGAGATAAGCGCGACGGTAAGCGATGTTCGGACGGCGTCAAGAAGGGCATCATTGTGCAGCGCCGTTGCGTACCATTTGGTCGAAAACCCCGTCCAGACCGAAACGAGGCGGTTTTCGTTGAAGGAAAAGCCGATCACCACGGCGATTGGCAGGTAAAGATAGGCGAAGAAGGCCAGCGTTAGCAGGGACAGGCCGGGATAGCGGCGGATGTCATGGCTCATGCCCGACCCTCCGCGCGGCGCGCGCGCAGGGCGTTGATCATCAGGACCAGTACCACAAGCGCCATGAGCACGACCGCCACCGCAGCACCGAAGGGCCAGTTGCGCCCCCCGCCGAACTGGGTCTGGATAAGGTTGCCCATCATCATCTGTTTGCCGCCCCCCAAAAGGATCGGCTCCAACACGGCCCCAAGGCAGGGCACAAACACGAGGATTGATCCGGCCAAAATGCCCGGCCACGCCAGTGGCAAGATCACCCGCCGGGCGGTGACCCAGCGGTTGCCGTACAGATCGTGCGATGCCTCGATCAGCGTGATGTCCAGCTTTTCCATCGAGGCAAAAACCGGAAGGATCATCAAAGGGATATAGCTATAGATCATGCCCAGCAGCATCGCGGTGTTGTTGAAAAGCAGGCTGTCGATGTCCTGCACCAATCCGGTCGCGCGCAAGGATTTCTCTATCACCCCGTCGTTGCCCAGAATGATCAGCCAGGCATAGACCCGCACGATCATCGACACCCAAAAGGGCAGGGTGACCAGATAGACCAGCACGGCGCGGCGCCGGGGCGGTTGGCAGGCAATGGCATAGGCAACGGGCGTCGCCAACAACGCGCAAATCGCTGTGGTCAGACCCGCAAGCCACAACGTGCGGCCAATGATTTCAAGGTATTGCGGATTGAACTCCAGCGCGTCTGTCCACCCCGTCTGGAACAGGATCTGTTGAAAGGAAGCCCCCGAAAAGCCCCAGTCAAAACCGCCATAAGCCCCCCGCGTGCCGAAGGCCACAGCGACAATGATCCCAATCGGCAAGATAAGAACAAAGCCCATGATCAGCCACGCCGGCAAGAGCCCCCATGTGCGGAAATCGGGCAGGCGGTGTCCTGTCATTGCCCCAGGACCCGCGCGGAGTTGTGACGAAAGCCCAGTGTGACCTTACGGCCAATCTCATAGCTTTGGCTGTGGGAAATGGCGTTGCGTTTGGAGACGCGAAACTCGGTTCCTGCCACGTCAACGGTGTAGTGGGTGTAGCCGCCCATGTAGTTTTTGGTGGTGACGCGGCCGGTCATCACTTCATCCGTCGCTTGATCTTCCATGCCGATTTTCTCGGGGCGCAGGCTGAGCGTGGCCTTTTGCCCGGCGACGGCCCCTTTGTGATAGGTCGTCAAATCCAACCCCATCGGCGTGCGCACCGTCGCCTGATCGCCGTCAACGTTCAGGACTTCGACCGGCAGAAAGTTGGTCTCGCCGATAAAATCGGCGACGAAGCGGTTGGCGGGATCTTCGTAGATCTCATTCGGCGTGCCGATGTGTTGGATAAGCCCTTTGCCCAAAACACAAATCCGGTCAGACATGTCCAAGGCTTCTTCTTGGTCGTGGGTCACGAAGACGAACGTAATCCCGGTTTGACGTTGCAAGGAGCGTAGCTCGTCCCGCATGGCTTGGCGCAGTTTCAGGTCGAGGGCCGAAAGCGGCTCATCCAGCAGCAGCACCTCTGGTTCGGGGGCAAGGGCACGCGCCAGCGCGATGCGTTGCCGCTGGCCACCCGACAACTGGTCAGGGCGGCGCCGGGCGAAGGGGGACATGTGCACCATCTCCAGCATTTTCGCGACGCGTGCCAGCCGGAGTTCTTTGCCCCAGCCTAGGTTTTCCAACCCGAACGCGATGTTCTGCTCAACGGTCAGATGCGGGAACAAGGCGTAGCTTTGAAAGACGGTGTTCACCCGGCGCTTGTGCGGCGGCAGGTCAAGGATCGGCTTGCCGTGCAACAGGATAGTGCCGGTGGTGGGCGCATCAAAGCCGGCAAGCATCCGCAGCAGGGTGGTCTTGCCGCAACCAGAGGGGCCAAGCAGAGTGAAAAACTCGTTGTCGTAGATGTCAAAGCTGACGCTTTCCAGCGCGCGGAAACTGCCGAAATCTTTCGAGACATGGTGCAGCTCGATCGCTTTGCCGCGTTGTGACATCGGTCCGGTCATGGGCTATTCCTGCAAGGCGGTGATTTCGCGCCGGAAAGGCAGCGCATCGCCGATATCGGGCATGTCCAACTCACGCGCGTAGCGGTGGCCGGCGTAGGTTGCCCATGCAATCGGACCGGGCGCGCAGGCGTCACCGATGACCTTGACCGACAAGATGCCCGCATCGGGCCATTCCGCCTCGCGCGCCTTGAGGTCTTGGTACAGCTTGTCATCGGCAATCCGCGACGTGACCATCACAACCGCGTCGCATTCATGACGGGTAAGGGTGCCGGTGTAGCTGCACGCAGCCTCCACACCATCGCGCGACAGGGCAACAACACCTTGATTTAGCGTTATTTTAACCCCCGCTGCGACCAACTTGCGGTGAATGGAGGCTTGCTCAAGCGTGTTCAGCGTCCAATCCGAGACATAGGCAGAGGGGGTGATCAGTTGCACCTCACAGCCCTGTTGCGCCAGCCGTTCGGCCAGCACGCCGCCCATGTAGTAGTGGTCGTCGTCAAACACCACGACGCGGCCTTTGGGCAAGCGGCCAGCCATGATGTCATCAGGGGTGTAGACCGGCAGGGCGGTGTCTGCAGGGATCGGCGAGACGTGGAGCCGTGCCACCCCGTCTGCCCGCCATTTGGCCCCGGTGGCAATCGCGACATGCTGAAACCCAAAGCTCATAATGTCCTGAGCGGTCAACGCAGAGGCGAGGTAGGTCTGCACATTGGCGCGTTGGCTGATCTGATAGATGCGGTAATCGGCCACCCGGCCCCAAGCCGCAAGACCGGGAAGAAGGCGCTCTTTTGCAACCCGCCCGCCCAAGGTTTCGCTCGCCTCGGCCAAGGCCACGTCGTACCCACGCAGTGACAATGCGCGGGCCGCCTCCAGCCCGGCAGGCCCTGCGCCGACCACCAGAACCGACTGGCTATCCCCCTTGAGGTTCATCTTTTCGGGATGCCAACCCTTGCGCCATTCTTCCATGAAGGTCGGGTTCTGAGTACAGCGGCTGATGCTTTGGGTCATGTCGCCGGTAATGCATATGTTGCACCCGATGCATTCGCGGATATCGTCGATGCGGCCTTCTTCGATCTTCTTTGGCAGGAAGGGATCGGCGATCGAGGGTCGTGCGCAGCCGATGAAATCGAGCGTGCGCGAGTTGATCATCCGCACCATCACATCCGGTGAGGTGAAGCGGCCCACGCCCACGACGGGGCGAGAGGTCAACTCTCTGATGCCCTTGACCAGCACTTCTTGCGCGGCCTCGTCCTTGAACCGCGACGGGCCAGAACAATCCTCCCACGTGCCTTGCGCCAGATCCCACAGGTCGGGCAAATCGCCGTTCATGGCGATGAAATCGCGCAGCTCGGCGTTGGAAAAGCCAAGGTCGCCAATGTTTTCATCCAAGGAGACGCGCAATGTGATGGCCATACGGTCTCCGACGGCATCGCGCATGTCGCTGATCACTTCGCGGGCAAAGCGCGAACGGTTCTCCAGGCTGCCGCCATATTCGTCACCGCGCTGATTGGTGGCCCGGCTGAGGAAATGCTGGAATATGCCGAACCCATGCGCGCCGTAGAGACAGATAAGGTCGAAACCCGCCCGCTCGGACCGTTTGGCCGCGTTTACAAACCAGCGGCGCAGGTTGCGGATATCGGTCTTGTCCAGCCCGCGCGCCTGCACGGGATCGTTGGTGAAGGTGCGGATCGGGCCGGGTGAGACGGCCAACGGCACTTCTTTGGTGAAGAAATTCGGGCCGTTTATTCCAGAATAGGCGAGTTGAATACCTGCCAATGCGCCATGGGTCTTCATCGCATCGGACATCTTGCGCAGGGCGGGAATGTCTTGGTCTTCCCAGAGGCGCAGCTCTATAAAGGGTGTGATTTCAGAGGTATGGTGGATCTCGGTCTGTTCCGTGAAGATCACGCCCCAGCCACCCTCTGCCTTGATCCCCCGCATCGCTGCTGCCGCTGACGGGTCGCGGTAGCCGCCGCCGTTGCAATGGGGCACCTGATAGAAGCGGTTTTTCGCGGTCAGTGGACCGATCGCCATGGGCTTGAAAAGAACGTCATACCGGTTGTCGGGCAAGGGGTGGGTCCAGTGCAAAAGGGATAGGCCGTTCCGCAGTCTTGCGAAGGGCGGCATCGCCGTAAATGAAGCAATCCGGAAGCCGGAGTTAGGCTTACACGAAGCCTTTCAGAAATCGCGCGTCTGGCCGGGAAACTTTAGCTGGAGGCCGGGGGTTGCCTCGGCGGTAATATGGCTACGGCAGTGATCGATAAAGCTGCGGACGGTTAACGAAATGCCGGCCCCTTCGGACAGGGCAAGGCCGAGCCGCATCGGGCGAACCGGGCCGGTCAATGGCACGTAGCGCAACCGTCGGCCGTCAGGAGCGGTATCGGTCAGGGGCCGGATATTTGCGATGGAATACCCAAAACCGTTGGCCACCATCGACCGCATCACCCCCATATCGCGGGTGCGTTCGGTGATCTTGGGGCGGGCGCCGATGCTGCTGAAAAACGAGAGAAAGTATTCCGAGGAAAGCGGCAGATCCAGCAGGACCATCGGATATTCCGCGAGTTCCTTTGGCGATACGCTTTCACGGTGGGCCAGCGCATGACTGGCTGCCATGACAGCATAAGGGGGCAAGGAGACGAGGTTGATGAATTGAAGATCGGACGGAATATCAAGATCATAGGTAAGAGCGACATCCAGCGTGGCCGCGCGCAGACCTGCAAAAATCTCTGTCTGATGGTGCTCGAACTGATGAAAATCGACCTCGGGGAAGTGGTCTGAAAAGCTGCGACGCAGTTGCGGCAGAACCACCTGCGCGAAGGTCAAAAGGCAGCCGACGGACAGGGGGCCACGCACCTTTCCGGTGATCTGATTGGCCAGTTCGTTCAGCTTGCCCGCTTCGGCCAGCACTTGGCGGGCCTGTGCAACAAACTGCTTGCCGCCTTGGGTCAGCGACAACCCGTGCGCGTGCTTGCGCACAAAAAGGGCAAGGCCGAATTCTGCCTCTAGCTGTGAGATCGCAGCCGAGATTGAGGGCGACGAGACGTTGACCTTTTCGGAGGCCAAAGCGATGGACCCACATTCGCCGACCGCGACCAGATATTCCAGATGCCGAAGCGTAAAGCGTAAGGGCATGGTGTGGCAACTTTCGCTAATGGCTTAGGATCAGGCTAACGAGATGTCAGTACTTGATCCAGACGGTTTTTAGCGCGGTGTATTTGTCGAAGGAATGCAGCGACAAGTCCCGCCCAAAGCCGGATTGCTTGACCCCGCCGAAGGGCGTCATCGCTGACAGCGCGTCGACGGTGTTGACCGACACGGTGCCAACGGACAGACGGTCTGACACGGACAGGGCGCGGGTCAGATCGCGGGTCCAGACGGACGCTGCAAGCCCATAGGGGCTGTTGTTGGCCATGGCGACCGCCTCTTCCTCGTCGTCGAAGGTTTGGATCGACAGGACCGGCCCGAAGATTTCTTCGGAAACGATGCGGGCATCGCCGGAAGCGCCTGTAAAAACAGTGGGTTGGATAAAAGCGTCGGAGCCGCCGATCCGAACCCGTTCCCCCCCAGCGACCAGCCGCGCCTCTGCCTTTCCGGCGGCGATAAAGCCCATGACCGTATCGGCATGGTGCGCATCGACCATCGCGCCAAGGGTTGAATCCGGGTCCAATGGGTCGCCGGGTTGCATGGCGTTGGCACGGGCGATCATCAGCGCCGTCATTTCTTCGGCAACCGAGCTGTGCACCAGCATCCGGCTGTTGGCAGAACATACCTGCCCTTGGTTAAAGAAAATACCAAAGGCCGCGCTATCGGCCGCGGCGGGCAAATCGGCATCGGGGAAGATAAGGTTCGGGCTTTTGCCGCCCGTCTCCAGCCAGACCTGTTTCATGTTGCTTTCGCCGGCATAGCGCTGGAACATTTTGCCGATCGCGGTTGATCCAGTGAAAACGAGGCAATCCACATCCGAGTGCCGCCCAAGCGCTTGGCCCGCATCCTCGCCGTAGCCGGGGACCACGTTCAAGACCCCGTCCGGCAGCCCCGCTTCGGCCGCGAGTTCGGCCAGCATCAAGGCCGAGAGCGGGCTTTGTTCGGCGGGTTTAAGCACCACCGAGTTGCCAGCCGCAAGGGCGGGGGCAAGTTTCCAAGTGGCCATGTCCAAAGGGAAATTCCACGGCACAACCGCGCCCACAACCCCCAGCGGCACCCGGCGGATCATCGCCAGATCGCGCGCCCCGGTGGGGGCGATTTCGTCGTAGATCTTGTCGATCGCCTCGGCGTGCCACTGAAAGAAATGGGCGGAGCCGGGCGCGTCGATGGTGACGGCGTCTTTGATCAGCTTGCCCATGTCCAGACTGTCCAGCAGTGCCAGTTCGGGGATATTGGCGCGGATCAGTGCGGCAAGGCGCAACAGAACCTCTTTGCGGGCGGCGGGCGTCTGACGGGACCAGCGGCCATCCTCAAATGCGTCACGCGCGGATTTTACGGCAAGATCAATGTCTTGCGCGCCCCCCTTTGCGACATCGGTAAGGACCGCACCTGTCGCGGGGTTTACCGTTTCAAAGCGCGCGCCAGAGGTGGCGGGGACGGCTTGTCCGTTGATCCAGCATTGGTTGCGAAACCGCAGGGCGGCGGCGCGGGATTTCCATTCGGCATGGGTAAACATCGGGATTCCTATTCGTCGCCGGGCACGCCGTAGGACGGCGCCTGGGTCGGATCAAGAGCGCGCTGGACGTAGGCGGCCATTTGGGGTTTGTAGATTTGCCAAGCGATTTCAAGTGCTTCTATGGGGGTGTCGGACCAGTCGATCCGCAGATCCACCACGGGCCAAGCCTGTTTGTCGGCGATCTTGAGGCCCGCAGAGTGGACGGGGCCAGCCTCGCCCCCAGCACGCAAACCGGCGTGCAGGGCGGCCATCAGGCGGTCGCCAAAGGGGCCGGTTGCGGTTTCAAACCCGGCGACCATGGCGGCGGGAACGGTGTCGGCGCCCAGCAGATTGCCCCCCGCAGCGCAGTCGGTGCCGCGCGCCTCACCCCAGAGGCCAAGCACTTGGCCCCCGGAATGGATCGCCACGCCACCAGTAGCATCAACGGCAAGAATCTGTCTGTAATCAATATGTTGTCGGCCATTTGTCAGGGATTTCAGGGCGGCTTGGGCCCCCAGACCCTGCGCCAGCAAGTCCAGCATCAGCGGCCCCAGATCGGGGTCGGTGATGTTCTGGCTGGCCACTGCCCCCACACCTGCGCGCACATGGGCGCAGCGCGCAGCGACGGCGGGAGAGGAGGAGGAAATCACCATCCCGAATTGCCCGGTGCGGGCGCAGCGTGCGACGAGGGAGAAGGTCATGTCGGGGGCCTTTTTAGGGAAAACGGGGGGAAGAAAGCGTCTTCTTTCGATCTTCCGTCGATCTTCTTGGTTTCTTCCCCATCCCAGCGGGGGCGGGGAGGTCGGCGTTCAGTCCGGAATCACGGCGGTCGCGTCGATTTCGACCAGCCAATCGGGACGCGCCAAGGCGACCACGGTCAGGCCGGTGCAGACGGGATGCACCCCTTTGATGTATTCGCCCATCGTGCGGTAGACGGGTTCGCGGTGGCGCACATCGGTCAGGTAGACGACCAGTTTGACCAGATGCTCCATCCGGCCACCGGCCTCTTCCAGCAGCTCTTTGATGTTCTGCATGACCTTGTGGGTTTGCTCTGCCGGGTCGTGGCTGCCAAGGTTGACGGCGCTGTCGATGTCTTGTGGGCAGGCGCCGCGAAAATAGAGTGTCGTGCCGGGGCGGGTGGCCACGAGGTGCGACAGGTCGTTATCGAGGTTCTGCTCGGGGTAGGTGATCTTGGTATTGAACTTGCGATAGCGGGTGTGGGGATCGGACATGTGGGTTCTTTCGGCCTGTCGAGGGGAAGGGAAGGGGTTAGCCGTCGGTGGCGAAGTGGTCACGGCAGAACCAGACCAGACGCTCGGCAGCGGGGGAAAGGGCGACGTTGCGCCGGGTGGCCAGCACCACGCGCGAAGGCCGCGCGTTGATGCTGAGCGGGCGGGCCATCAGGGTGTGGCCGTCGTAGCTGCGATCCCCGGCGGGGCGGGTGGCTAACAGCGCATAGCCCAAGCCCTGACCCACCAGCCCACGCACCGTTTCCAACGACGACGAGCGGTAGGCGATGCGCGGCTCTACCCCCGCATCGCGCAAAAGCCGGGGGAAGTAATCGGCCGAGGGGGGCGCGTTCAGCAGCACCATCGGCAGGTCGGCCAGATCGGCGGGATCAATGGTGGTCTTGGCGGCAAGCGGGTGGCCCTCGGGCAGCAGGACATAGGGCAGCAGGTCCATCAGGGGCAGGGTGGCCAGATCGTCGGTCAGGTCCAGATCATAGAGCAACGCCAACTCGACCTCACCAGCGCGGAGGGCCTCGGTGACGCGGCGCTGGTCGCCTTCGATCAGCGAAACCTCGGTCTGGGGGTCTTCGGCCATCAGACGCTTGAGCATTTCGGGAAGAAGATAGGGGCCAAAGGTGTGAAAGCAGCCAATGTGCAGCTTTTTGGCTTGGGCGGCGCGGCCTGCGATGATGGAGCCTGCAGGTTCGATCCGCGAGTGGCTGGCATAGGCGCGGTGGGCGTAGAGAAGCGGTGAGCCGAAGGGCCCGGTGAACACCTCTTGCACAGCCCCGTAAAAGACGTGGTGGGTGCCGACACGTTCGGAAGAGGTGACCCTGCAATCAAAGGCCACCAGCGGGTCCACAACGCGCGGGCATCCGGTGGCCATCGGGCGCCAGTCGCAACAGTCGAACTTATCGGCGACCTGATCCTTGAAGCGCCCGGCGAAGGTGTCAGAGATATAGGACTGGTCGTCGCGCAGCACGTTTACGGTGAAGGCCCCGTTGTCGATGATGCGCTGGGCTGCGGGTGACAGGTGGTGCACGCAGGTCAGCAGCGTCGGCTGCTCGGTATCGGCCGAGACCGAGGCCATGGCCGACACGGTGACACCTGCGCGCCCCGCCGGGCCATCGGTGGCGATGATGTTGACCGTGGCCGCCGCGTGGCTCATGCCGCGCAGGAAGTCATCCCGCAGGGTGGTCATGCGGGGATCCGGCTGGCAAGGTATTGGGCGAATTCAAAGTTCGGCCGTTCCAGATGCGACAGCGGGCCGGGGGCGGACAGACCTGCCACGATGCCTTGATAGACCTTCTCCACGCAGCCCTTGTCTTCGATGTTCACGTCATCGAGCAGGGCCTTGATGGTGGTCAGATGCGCCGCGGCGTCGGGGTCTGTCATCCAGGCCGCACTCATCCCGCCGCCATAGAGCACGTTGACATGGTCAGGGCCGTCCGGGGTCAGGCACAGATACCAGAAGTAGCCGGGCGTCAGGGTGATCAGCAGCGACGGATAGATCGACAAAAGCCAAGTGATCCGGCGTTGGTCGCCTGTAAGCCGGGTGTCAGACGGGTGGGCAAGCGACAGCGGGATCGTGTCGTTCTTGTAGATGAAGTGATAGTTGAACGCGGGCGAGCCTTCGGGGCAGGTCATCTTCAGCAGGTCCACCGAGCCGCCGATCGTGCCGGAATGGCAGACGGGCAGGTGGTAGCTTTCCATGAAATTCTCGGCAAGCACCTTCCAGTTGGTGTTCCAGCGGAAGGTTTCGCGAAAGGTTTCGCGGTAGCTGGCCATATCGAGATAGCCGACCAGATCCTCTACGTCCTTCAACGCGACGTAGGGATCGGGCGCATCGGGGTTCAGCGAGACCATGATCCAGCCCAGCCATTCCTGACAGCGGATCGTCGGCAGCGCGATCTTGTCCTTGCAGAAGCTTTCGTTCAGCGCCATCGCGGGGGCCCCGCGCAAGGTGCCGTCCAGGTTATAGGTCCAGGCGTGGTAGGGGCAGACGATAGAGCGGGTATTGCCGCGTCCTTCCAGCAGTTTGGACATGCGGTGACGGCAGACGTTCGACATGGCCCGCAACTGCCCGTCCCGGTCGCGCAGCACGATCACCGGCTCTCCGGCGATGTCCATGGTCAGATAGTCACCGGGGTTGGGCAGGGCGTCGGCCCGGCCTGCCGACAGCCAGTCGTGGGAAAACACGTGCCGCTGTTCCTGCGCCAGAAAGGTGGGATCGGTGTAGACCGCTTTCGGCATCGCATGTGCTTGTGTAAAGGGCACCGAGACATTGGCATGCAGGGCGGCGGCGGCGGTCAGGGGCTGGTGGCGGGTCATGGGCAGCACTCCGGTTGGGGGCGGTTACTCGGCGGCCTTTGGGGCCTCGGTTGCGAACCATTTGGAGATGGTGCTGTCGCCCCGCGTCAAGGTCTTTGTGCCCAGCACCCGGTCTGACAAGCCCGCCGCGTGTTTGACAAAGGCCAGCGGGCCGTCCCAGTCGAAGTTGCGGTAAACGGCGGCAAGATGCGCAAAGGGCGGGCTCTGGGCGAAAAGCTGGAAGGTCAGCCGATGGCCCGCATAATCCGAGTTCAGCATGTCCCGCGCGAAGGCCAGCAACTTGCGGCGATCATCGGCCACCCATTCGTCGTTGATGGTGTAGTATTTGTCGAGCCAAGGCTTGGTCTCGGGATGCGCGAATGAGGCGGCATCCGGTGTCACGCAGATCTGGCCGCCGCAGAGTTCGCGCGCGATGTGCATCATCTCGTGCAGTTGCGAGCAGGCCAGCACCCGCCCGGTATACAGCAGCGACTGGTTGGGCATCATCAGCCCCGCAGGCGAGCGTTCGGCCAAAGCGATGGCCCCGGTCAGGTGGGCGTTGATCCCCTCGCGG